>NZ_BMKQ01000022.1 GCF_014644415.1 Marmoricola endophyticus | reverse complement strand
TTGATTTGGTTGATAACGAACTTTATTAATAACAAATATAGAAAAAGTACCCATACTTTTATCTCCTTTCCATTTTTTTCATTATGAATGAGATAAAGTAATTTCTACTACTGCGATACTGGTGCACATAATTGAAACCTCCTTATGTAACTGAATATGATTGTATCATCTTTTCATTTTAGAATAAACCTTTATATGTAATTTTGCACTTGACACTTCAGATGGACGTTTTCTTCAAAATAATATGTTTTGAAACTTGATAAGAGAAGCCACTGTCTTTACTAAAAAGTAAAGGCTGCGATAAAGGACAGTGACTTTAATAAAGTTGCACTGTTGTATTGTCTTTGGATAAAATTGTCTAAAGGGAAGTTTTATCCCCAACGAAAAAACATCTAAAGTGGTAAGTAATGAAAGAATGTCGATAAAGTAGGAATGGGGGATCTTTTTGAATACAATAGAATCACAGTTTGATAAGGTTGCAGAAGATTACGATTTCGTGAAT
>NZ_BMKQ01000021.1 GCF_014644415.1 Marmoricola endophyticus | reverse complement strand
CACAGCCCGTAGCACAAGACCACCGCGGTGGCCGACAACGTCCAGACGAACCGCAGATAGGTGCTGGTGTAGCTTTCCAGCGACTTGCGGATCGCAGCGCCGGTGCGTTCGGCCAGATGCAGCTCGGCGTAGCGCTTGCCGGCCACCATGAACAGCGAACCGAATGCCATGATCAGCAAAAACCACTTGGACAGCGGGATTTTGGTGGCCACGCCCCCGGCGATGGCGCGGATCAAATACGCCGACGACACGACGCAGATTTCCACCACCGCTTGATGCTTGAGACCAAAGCAATACGCCAACTGCATGGCGAGGTAGACGACCATTACCAGCGCCAGGTTCGGGGTCAGCATCCAGGCACCGGCCAGCGATGTCACTCCCAGTACCACCGCCACGGTGTACGCCAGCCACTCGGGCACCACGCCGGCGGCGATCGGCCGGAACCTTTTGGTGGGGTGCTCCCGGTCTGCCTCGACGTCACGCATATCGTTGACGAGGTACACCG
>NZ_BMKQ01000020.1 GCF_014644415.1 Marmoricola endophyticus | reverse complement strand
AAAGCTCTAAACATTTCAGGTAACATTCGTAATTGAACGAATTTAGAACTAATTGTAAAGAAGAATCCAGCTGTCAATAATAGACCAATTAAATATTGAGACCATATTAAATCGGTACCAACATGGACAAATTCTTTAAACCATCCAGGAATTAAACTATCGAAATCTTTCAAAATAAACCCCTCGCATCCTCTACATGAATCATGCACCTTCTATAAAATTAGACCGAATTGAAACTTCAGTAAATATAGAGATACATCATCATTTCTTATACAATACAAGAGATTTATATTAGTTTGGTCAAAGTCTATCGCTAATTTAACGATAAGTACTTGGTCAGCATTTAATATAAATCCCTTGAATTTAGTCAAAATTTAACATTACTGTATTTTATCATTTAATTTCGTGATTGCATATAGTTTTTAGCTAATATACATGTCTATTACTTCACCAAAATCATCTGTATCTACAATGAATGAGCCATTTGTATATTGTTCAGATTTAT
>NZ_BMKQ01000019.1 GCF_014644415.1 Marmoricola endophyticus | reverse complement strand
AATAAGCTGGATGATATTTAAATTTTTACGTACGGCCGTTTCTAAATCTTGTGATGAAAATAAAAAGCCACCATCGCCAGCAACGGACACAACTTGCGTATTAGGGCGCACAAGTGCAGCTGAAATTGCCCACGGTAATGCTACACCAAGCGTTTGCATACCATTGCTAAATAATAAATGTCTTGGATTGTAACTTCTGAAATTACGTGCCATCCAAATATAGTGACTTCCAACATCAACTGTTACAGTAGTATCATCAGTTAATACCTTTTGCATAGATTCAATAATTTCCACTGGATGTAGAATTCCTTCTTCATGCGTCGCTTTAATACCAGTTTCTTCATCAATATGTGTTCTTAATTGTTCTAATTCGTCTAAATGTTGTTGATTTATAACTGGCTCATCCACTTATTCAGAAATCATTTCAATCGTTTTAGCAATATCACCAATCAACTCTTTTTTCGGTTGCATATAATTAGTAATTTCAGCTTGAACTTCGTCAATATTGA
>NZ_BMKQ01000018.1 GCF_014644415.1 Marmoricola endophyticus | reverse complement strand
GAAACCTCTTTATTTAATTTTTGATTAACATCTATAATTTCATCATAATTTCTTAATCCTTTTTGTTCACTATGAAATTTTTCAATGTTCACAGCAGGTACCTTAATATCCCCCTTGTCATATACATCAAGGTCTAATTGCTTTAATCTTGAAATTAATCCAGCATATCTAATTGCTGTTGGTCCTAAATCAACACCTAATTTTCTTTGTCCAAATGTTGATGGTGCACCTATAATATCAATTGCTTTTGTCTTTGTCATAAGCGTCCCCCTTTGCTCTATGTAATTAAAGAATAATGTATGCGCTTACCATTATCAAGCAATAGCTACACATATAATCTGTTTATCTTATTACTTCATAAAAAAAAGCACTTCCCAAAAATGGAAAGTGCAAGTAGTGAGCCATAGAGGATTCGAACCTCTGACCCTCTGATTAAAAGTCAGATGCTCTACCAACTGAGCTAATGGCTCTAATGGCTGGGCTAGCTGGATTCGAACCAACGAGTGACGGAGTC
>NZ_BMKQ01000017.1 GCF_014644415.1 Marmoricola endophyticus | reverse complement strand
ATCTTTTCTTAATCCTTGGACAAGTTCGTAGGAGCGTCGTAGTATATCGTCTTTTGAAAGCATGAATTCTACAATGTCAGATGAGCGTTTATAAGCCTTAAAAGATTTATTCCATCTGTATTTACTAAATATGGTTTTACTAGTATCCATCAATAGAACTTTCCAGTTATTCTTAAAAATTGTATAATTAGGTCCTTTTTTATTACGGTATTCATTCATAACTTGTACACGATACTTATTAAGTTCCCTATTTAAATGTTGAACGATATGGAATCTGTCAAAAATAATAGCTGCATTAGGAAATAGGTCGCGAAATAATCGGACATAGGGTTCATACATGTCAATAGTAACCGTCTTAACTTGTTGTCGATTTTTTAAATCGAATCGCTCGAAATAGGCACGCAAGAATCTTGTAGTTCTATTTTCTAAAATATCTATAACATCATGAGTATCATTATCTATAAAAATGAAACTCATTGATCCAGTTACATTTTTAACGCTTTTAAATTCATCCATAG
>NZ_BMKQ01000016.1 GCF_014644415.1 Marmoricola endophyticus | reverse complement strand
GCAATAAGTTTTGGTCAATATCGGTGAGTGAACTTAAATGTTTTTCAGCATAGAAGAGCAGTTTTAATTGTGCATCTTCCACAATGGCTGCAATTTCTTTTGGGTTAAGCCGCCAATTCAATGGTAAAAAAACCGCACCTGTTTTAAAACAAGCAAACAATAAATCTAATATTGCAATATCATTTGGCGCAAAAATACCGATAACATCGCCTTTTTTAACACCTTGAGATGTTAAATAATGTGCCATATTATCAGCGCGTGCATTGAGTTGTTGGTATGTCCAAGATGTTTGTTTTGCGTGATCAATAACGGCAGGCTTGTCATCATCGAAGTCTGAACGCGTTTTTATCCAATCGAAATTCATTAGTATACCCCCTTTAGCTTCACTTTCATACTTTATGAATTGATTGTTTAAGTTGTCCCCATTTTTCTTTGTAAATGCTGGTATCAATTAATTTTAAATGATCAGCAATAATTGGTTTAAAAGCCATTTGATTCAAAATATCTGTATGCAAATCAA
>NZ_BMKQ01000015.1 GCF_014644415.1 Marmoricola endophyticus | reverse complement strand
AGTGAAATTGTATTTATTATACATTGTCATATCGTTGTTTAATGATAGTTAATTTAAGGATAATAGAATTAATATTATATATAGATGAACAAAACAAGCAACAGAGCAAAAAAACACTTTTAGATTATTTTTACTCATTCTCTATTTTATTTATTTTTGCTATAATAAATAAATAATATTAAATGGAGGTGTTTTTATGAAAAAGAAATTTGTTTCTAGTTGTATTGCTAGTACAATCTTATTCGGCACTTTATTAGGTGTAACTTATAAAGCTGAAGCTGCAACAGTACATGTAGCTGGTGGTGTTTGGAGCCATGGTATTGGAAAACATTACGTATGGTCTTATTATAGTCACAATAAAAGAAATCATGGTTCAACAGCAGTAGGGAAATATTCATCTTTTAGTGGTGTTGCTCGACCTGGTGTTCAATCTAAGGCATCTGCTCCAAAGGCTTGGGGTGGAAACAAAACATTTTATAGTCTTCACTAATTACATATATTAATTAAGGAGAATAGACAGAA
>NZ_BMKQ01000014.1 GCF_014644415.1 Marmoricola endophyticus | reverse complement strand
AAAGGAAAACATCTTTTAAATGATGTTCCATCACATACGATTAATTACGGTCATATTATTGATCCAGAGTCTCAAGAAGTGGTTGAAGAAGTTATGGTGTCTGTGTTAAGAGCGCCAAAAACATTTACACGCGAAGATATTATAGAAATTAATTGTCATGGTGGTATTTTAACGATTAATAGAGTGCTGGAACTTACTATGACATATGGCGCTAGAATGGCTGAGCCAGGTGAATTTACAAAACGTGCCTTTTTAAATGGTCGTATTGATTTATCTCAAGCTGAAGCAGTTATGGACTTTATTCGCTCGAAGACAGATAGAGCTTCTAAAGTTGCGATGAATCAAATTGAAGGTCGTCTAAGTGACTTAATCAAAAAACAACGTCAATCTATATTAGAGATACTCGCTCAAGTGGAAGTGAATATTGATTATCCTGAATACGATGATGTTGAAGATGCGACTACTGAATTTCTTTTAGAGCAGTCTAAAGAAATCAAACAGGAAATTAATCGTTTATTAGATACCGGT
>NZ_BMKQ01000013.1 GCF_014644415.1 Marmoricola endophyticus | reverse complement strand
AGTATCAATATAAACTTTATATGAACATAATCAACGAGGTGAAATCATGAGCAATTTGATTAACGGAAAAATACCAAATCAAGCGATTCAAACATTAAAAATCGTAAAAGATTTATTTGGAAGTTCAATAGTTGGAGTATATCTATTTGGTTCAGCAGTAAATGGTGGTTTACGCATTAACAGCGATGTAGATGTTCTAGTCGTCGTGAATCATAGTTTACCTCAATTAACTCGAAAAAAACTAACAGAAAGACTAATGACTATATCAGGAAAGATTGGAAATACGGATTCTGTTAGACCACTTGAAGTTACGGTTATAAATAGGAGTGAAGTTGTCCCTTGGCAATATCCTCCAAAAAGAGAATTTATATACGGTGAGTGGCTCAGGGGTGAATTTGAGAATGGACAAATTCAGGAACCAAGCTATGATCCTGATTTGGCTATTGTTTTAGCACAAGCAAGAAAGAATAGTATTTCTCTATTTGGTCCTGATTCTTCAAGTATACTTGTCTCCGTACCTTTGACAGATATTC
>NZ_BMKQ01000012.1 GCF_014644415.1 Marmoricola endophyticus | reverse complement strand
TTTTTTGTTTAGCAAACTTTATTATCTTAAATCGGCTATAAACACTGATATAATAATGCTTCATTAGTATGCGGTAAGCATGACGGACACTGTTCTCGGAGTCTGACATCGAATCATTTAGTATTCACTTTCACGTCGCCTTCATTGAAGCGAATTGCCATAACCTTCACATTATATATAGTTCCTTCTATATAAATGTCCAAATTTTTAGAACAACGCAATAAATAACCATCCACCTAACTTATCAAAAGTTTAAGTGGATGGTTTTTCATTTATATTTATATTAGTGTTAATCCAATCATAGATTTATCTATATGCACTGCTCTATACATTTCCTCATTTAATTTGCTTTACTTTCATTTATATCATTATCAAAACACTTGGCGTGTCATCGTTATTATTTCGCATCTTTCACACGTTTATCATCATTAGGAATCGCGAATAAAATTGCGATAAATTCCATGATTCCCATTAATACGTTAACCCAAAGTGCAATCATCGCACCTGTATGAATGCTCGTTGCAGCAACTGCACCA
>NZ_BMKQ01000011.1 GCF_014644415.1 Marmoricola endophyticus | reverse complement strand
AACATTTTTAACGTTTGCATAATTTGAACAGCATGCTTCATATCTAAATTATTTAATGGTTCATCTAGCAAAATATATTCAGTATCTTGTGCTATTGTCATTGCAATGTATGCACGCTGACGTTGTCCACCAGATAATGACTTAATATTACGATTTCTGATATCTTGTAGTTGCAACAAATCTAGCGCATCATTGACAATATCATGATCCTCTTTCGTCAAACGACCTTTAGAATAAGGGAATCGTCCAAAGTTTACCAACTGCTCTACCGTAATATTCATTTCAGTATGGTTTGTTTGTTTTAATATAGATATTTTTTTCGACAAGTCATTATTTTTATAATCAGACATGAGCTGTCCATCTATTTTCACTTCACCGTTATCAAAACGAATTAACCTACATATCGCTGAAAGTAAAGTACTCTTACCCGCACCATTAGGTCCAATTAAAGAAGTCAATTTACCTTTTTCGATATCTATGCTAATATCTTCCAATATCATTTGATTATTTATAGTTTTAGTTAAATTTTCAACTTGAA
>NZ_BMKQ01000010.1 GCF_014644415.1 Marmoricola endophyticus | reverse complement strand
CCAAGTAGGTTAGAAATATTAGATTTACTTTCTTGTGGTGAGCTATGCGCTTGTGACTTATTAGAACACTTTCAATTCTCACAACCTACACTAAGTCATCATATGAAGTCATTAGTAGATAATGAATTAGTTACAACACGAAAAGATGGCAATAAACATTGGTATCAACTTAATCATGCTATTTTAGATGATATTATCCAAAACTTGAACATCATTAATACATCTAATCAAAGATGTGTATGTAAAAATGTGAAATCAGGTGACTGTTGATGACTATTTTAGCAATTGTAATTTTTCTTTTAACTTTAACCTTTGTGATTTGGCAACCAAAAGGTTTAGATATTGGTATTACAGCTTTAATTGGAGCGGTTGTTGCTATCATTACAGGAGTCGTAAGTCTTTCTGATGTATTAGAAGTAACAGGTATTGTTTGGAATGCTACTTTGACTTTTGTCTCAGTCATTCTTATTTCATTAATATTAGATAAAGTTGGATTATTCGAATGGTCAGCTATTCACATGCTTCATGCTTCAAAAGGAAATGG
>NZ_BMKQ01000009.1 GCF_014644415.1 Marmoricola endophyticus | reverse complement strand
GATTGAATTTGCGAAGAAGCATCGTAAAGAATTTGAAAAAGTAGGTGAACAATTCTTTAAAGATAACTTTGGACTAAAAGTTAAAGCTACAAATGTTGTAGGTAAAGATGATGGTGTAGAAGTTTATGTGCATTGCGAAGATCATGGCATTGTATTTAATGCAAGTCTACCTTTGTACAAAGATGCCATCCATCAAAAAGGATCAATGCGCAGTAATGACAATGGTGATGATATGAGTATGATGGTGGGTACAGTGCTGAGTGGCTTTGAATATCGAGCGCAAAAAGAAAAGTATGATAACTTATATAAATTCTTCAAAGAAAATGAAAAGAAATATCAATATACAGGCTTTACAAAAGAGGCAATTAACAAGACACAAAACGTTGGATATCAAAATGAATACTTTTATATCACATATTTATCAAGAAACTTAAAAGAATATCGTAAATATTACGAACCATTGATTCATAAAAAGGATAAAGAATTTAAAGAAGGTATGCAACGAGCTAGAAAAGAGCTAAACTATACTGCTAATACTGATGTTGTTTCTACACTTTTTTCTACTAAG
>NZ_BMKQ01000008.1 GCF_014644415.1 Marmoricola endophyticus | reverse complement strand
ATTTTCAATATCAAAGAAATATCACAAACACACAACTCATCTTCTTTAATCAAAGATAATATGATTTTCAATTTCTTCTCATCACAAATTTTTTCTAAAATGTTAAGTAATTTCTTAGATTTATCATCTTCTAAAAAACTTAAAGCATTGTTAACTTTATCCTCATGTACACAGCTCACATCACAAGTATTTTCATAACTCATATAAAATCACACCCTAAATTAAAATATAAATCCTAAAATTGTTTGAATAGTGTCATTTTCAATAATAATAAATAAACCTAAAGCTATATAAATAATAGCCATAATCCAACGACTAAATTTCTCAACAATTTCTCCAATTCCTGGAATATTAGCTAATTTTTGTGCAGTAAACACCAAGAAGAAAATTAAAATTAAAAAGACAAACAGAGTAAGTAATAAATTAGTAACACTTAATGTCACAAAATACGGAACAAATAAACCAATATTATCGGCGCCACAACTTGCTATCGTAACAATTGCAACCGTACCAACTAATTTAGACAATCCTTTTTCATTCAATTCTTTTTTAGCTCTCTTTTCTCCTTCACAATCATCATAAATAGC
>NZ_BMKQ01000007.1 GCF_014644415.1 Marmoricola endophyticus | reverse complement strand
AAACGTGTTTATTCCTCCAAGGTTACAATATCAAAAATCTGAAATTCAAAAAAATCACCAAGGATGGATTGACTTTCAAAAGCAACAAAACAAAAAAGTAGATGTGCAAGTACTGTCAAAAAACGTATCTGTTTTTTCTTTTGATCGCACAACTAATTTGAAATTTGGATATCTAGATTCTCCAATAGTAATGTTGTTGACACCTGACGATTTAACAGGAGATTTTTATTTAGCTGCTGTTTCTCAAGGTGGATATCTATTTAAAGATTTAGATACACTTAAACAGTTGCTTAAAGATAATCACCTAGAAGAAGAAATTAGCGGTATAACTAATTACAAGGATTCTGTGTTAAATGAATTAAATGAAACGAAAACAAAAATGATAATAACAATAGTTACTATTATTATTAACGTTTTCATTCTTTTGATAGCTACTGTATTTGAAACAATTCAATATTTTAGCTGGAATAAAAAGCAACTATTATTAAGAAAAATTCATGGTTATTCATTATTCAGCAGTAATGTACGTTATTTAACAATTTCTATTTTACTTTCTATTATGTTAGCTTACACTACGCATATTTTATTTGGT
>NZ_BMKQ01000006.1 GCF_014644415.1 Marmoricola endophyticus | reverse complement strand
ATAAAGTTGAAAAATTTATGGGAAATACATGCTAATCAAAATAGTGATTGCAAAAGCGCCCCCGTATATCTAAAATAACTTAAAAGGAGTGATGATATGCTAAGACTATCAATCATCTTTATAGCATTCATCATTAACACAACGATTACATATGGATATACGACTGAGGGAACGTGGGTCAATCTATTATTTAAATCTTTATCGCTCAGCATGACTATCGTTTTCATGTTCTACTATATTCGTTTTGTTATTGAGAAAAAGCGTTAAATCAAAGCTATGGGGATAGTATTTGAAATGAAAAAAGGGACGATGTAAATTGTCCCTAAGAGGTTTATAGTTTTATATGTTAGCATGTTATGTTAAGTGAATTAACATGGTTGTCTTGTTTATATTATGTGATTTAAACACTACTAGTCTTTTAAATCTAATTCATAAAAAGCTAAATCTAACCAGTAATCAAATTTATAGCCTACATTGGTCAGTGTGCCGGCATGCTTGAAATTGAATTTTTGATGTAATTTAATACTCGCTTCATTAGAAGCATCAATACCAGCAACAAGTGTACGATAACCTTTAGCTTTTGCCTCTACAATTAAAC
>NZ_BMKQ01000005.1 GCF_014644415.1 Marmoricola endophyticus | reverse complement strand
CACTATCGGTCNCTAGAGAGTATTTAGCCTTAGGAGATGGTCCTCCCAGATTCCGACGGAATTTCACGTGCTCCGTCGTACTCAGGATCCACTCAAGAGAGACAACATTTTCGACTACAGGATTATTACCTTCTTTGATTCATCTTTCCAGATGATTCGTCTAATGTCGTCCTTTGTAACTCCGTATAGAGTGTCCTACAACCCCAACAAGCAAGCTTTTTGGTTTGGGCTCTTCCCGTTTCGCTCGCCGCTACTAAGGGAATCGAATTTTCTTTCTCTTCCTCCGGGTACTAAGATGTTTCAGTTCTCCGGGTGTGCCTTCTGATATGCTATGTATTCACATATCGATAACATGACATAACTCATGCTGGGTTTCCCCATTCGGAAATCTCTGGATCAAAGCTTACTTACAGCTCCCCAAAGCATATCGTCGTTAGTAACGTCCTTCATCGGCTTCTAGTGCCAAGGCATCCACCGTGCGCCCTTAATAACTTAATCTATGTTTCCACCATTTTTATAAGTCAAACGTTAACATGAAATTACGTTCTTTTATAAAAAGATTTAAACGCGTTATTAATCTTGTGAGTGTTCTTTCGAACACTAGCGATTATTTCTTATGAATTCAAGCTTATTTAAAACTCTTTA
>NZ_BMKQ01000004.1 GCF_014644415.1 Marmoricola endophyticus | reverse complement strand
AATGGTTAAATTCAACATCTTTTTATACACATTATCTAAATCATTAGCAAATCTATTAATATTACGTGTTTCTGGACTATAATTACTTAATTTTTTTAATTCATCAAAAGACAAACGTAATGTATTAGTATCTTGCTCTTTTAATTTATTACACATCGCAAAAAATAAATTAATTTCAGTAGCTGTAAATCGCCTTAATGGAACTAAATTCATTTCATTTTTATATACAACTGTCTCTCCTGTCATGATACAGCCCCCCTTTATTACGAACCTAAAGGAGTATCGTTTGAATATACACTCCCATTTGAAAACTTTTATTCACAATAAACTACTTTATTATCAATGTCAAACCATAAAAGGAGTACAACTTTTTAAAACACTCCTTTTATGTGGCAAAAACACTCCTTTAGGCATTGAAATCCCTTGTTGCTCTAGGTCTGAACAAGCCCCTAAAAAGGTTTTTAAAAAGATTTATAAAAATATATTAAAAAGTTAGAGGGGGGCTACCTATTTTTCATCCTAAAAAATAATTAACCTCAAACAAATGCATTTAAATATCTATTTTTATAATGTATAACCATCTTCTCTATCTTCTTTAAAAATGATTTCTCATTCTTGTGCTTGATATTTCTTCTTAAAGAACTGT
>NZ_BMKQ01000003.1 GCF_014644415.1 Marmoricola endophyticus | reverse complement strand
AGAGTTTCATCAAAGATATGAGCGTATCTGCTTGTCATTTCTGGGCTTTCATGCCCCAAAAATTTCTGCACCATATGCTGGGGCATCCCGTTGTTAATCATTCTTGTTCCTACTGTATGGCGAAAGGCATGGGCATGGAATCTATAAATCTCACCTGATTTATCCACTATATTTTGCTCATAAGCTAATTTATTTAACTCACCTCTAAATGTTTCTTGTTTTAATGGCGATCCATCTTTTCTTGGAAAGAGGTATTCACTATCTGGAAATTCCTCTGAAACTTTATCTTCCCGAACTTTAATAAGTAAAGCTACCTCTTTAGATATTGGAACTATATGCTCCTTTTTCATTTTCCATTGATAATACTTTAAAAAGAAATCTCCATCTTTGTCCTCTAATAGACAGCCTTTTTTCAAGGTGCACAATTCACTTATCCTCATTCCACATTCTTGAACAATCATAGTCATCGTAGCTATATATTCGGGTAATTTATCAAGATGACTGTTCAATTGCTCTAGGACGAATTCATCTATAAAGCGTGGTTTTGCTCTTGGTATTTTCGGATAGTCCTCAGAATAAATTAATATTTTGGAAGGAACATCATCCCATTCTAGCCTAAGAAGGGTACTAAATAGTCCTTCCAATATAGAGATCCTCCCAGTTATTGTACTAGGTTTTATTCCC
>NZ_BMKQ01000002.1 GCF_014644415.1 Marmoricola endophyticus | reverse complement strand
CGCGGCGAACGGCCGCTGAGCCGGCGCGCGCGGGCGCCCGCACGCGCCGGGTCGGCTGCCGTCAGGCCGGGGCGGGCTGAGGAGTCCCCGCGACGGCGACCGGGGCCGGCGTGCCGGCGACCTCCGACTCCTCGCTGTTGAGCTCGCGCAGCCGCTCGCGGGAGAAGCCGAAGAACCAGGTCAGCGCGAAGCCGAAGACGTACGCGATCACCTCGCCGACGATGTAGACCCCGATCGCGGCCCCGATCCCCTGGTTGCCGTTGAGCAGCGGGATCATCGCCCACCCGCTGGGCCCGATCGCCGTCGAGCCGACGCTGGTGCCGAGCATGTTCATCGTGCTCATCCACGCCCCGGCCACGGCCGCGCCGCCACAGGCGGTGACGAACGGGCGGCCCAGCGGCAGCGTGACGCCGTAGATCAGCGGCTCGCCGACGCCGAGCAGACCGGCCGGGACGGCGGAGCGGATGGTGCGCCGGATCGAGGTGTTGCCGGGCAGGCGCGCGTAGACGGCCAGCGCGGCGCCGACCTGGGCGGCGCCGGCCATCGCCAGGATCGGGATCAGCACGGTCCAGCCGTCGGACTCGATCAGCGTCGTGTGGATGGGGATCAGCGCCTGGTGCAGGCCGAGCATCACCATCGGCAGGAACAGCCCGGCGAGGATGAAGCCGGTGAACGGACCGCCGTGCGCGAGCATCCAGGTCACGCCGTCGGCGATGCCGCCGGCGATCCAGCCCGCCAGGCTCATCAGGACCAGCAGGGTGACGAGTCCGGTGATCAGCACGGTGAGCGTCGGGACCACCAGCATCGCCAGCGAGTCCGGGCACCAGCGACGGATCCACCGCTCGAGGTAGACCGCGAGCAGCGCCGCCATCAGCGCACCGATCACGCCACCCTGCCCGGGCTGCAGCTGCTGGCCGAAGGCGCTGACGTCGGCCACGCCGGCGTACACCACGATGCCGGCGACGGCGCCGCCGATCACCGGTGTGCCACCGAACTCCCGCGCGGTGTTGATGCCGACGAAGACCGCGAGCAGGGACAGGAAGCCCTGCGAGATCGGGCCGAGGAGCGGAGGCATGCCGGAGAGCCACTCGGCCTGCCCACCGGTCACCAGGTTGGTGGCGAGGCCGCTGAGGCCGGCGATGATGCCGCAGGCGATGAGGGCCGGGATCAGCGGGACGAAGATGTTCGCGATCCGGCGCAGCGCGTTCTTCACGGGGGTGTCGTTGCGTCGCTTCTGCTCCGTACGCATCGCCTCGCCCCGCGCGGCCAGGGCGGTCGCCGAGTCGCCCCCACCCGCCGCGGAGCCCGAGGCCGCACCCGAGAGGGCTTCCTCCAGCTCCGCGGCGGTCCGGTCGACGAGACCGGGGCCGAGGACGATCTGCGTGGTCGCGCCCGGGACGACCCCGAGGACCTGGTCGAGAGCCTGCATCGCCTCGGCGTCGACGACGTCGGGGTCGGCGACGGTGACCCGCAGCCGGGTGATGCAGTTCTCGACCTCGCGCACGTTCCCGGCGCCGCCGAGGGCGCGCAGCAGGTGGTCGGCGAGCGGTGGGCGCTGGTTCATGGTGCTTCTCCTGCAGTGGTGGCGGGCGGGCTGGTCAGTCGGAGGAGTGCCGCGCGCAGGACGCCGCCCGCGTCGACCAGCGCCGCACGGGCGGTGTCGACGTCGACGCCTGCGACCAGCACGGCGATCGCGGTCTTCACCTCGCCACCCGCGTCGGCGAGGGCATCGTCGACCTCGTCGTCGGCGGCGCCGGTGGCGTCGTGCACGATCCGCCACGAGCGGGCGGTGAGCTTCTCGTTGGTCGCCCGCAGGTCGACCATGAGGTTGCCGTACGTCTTGCCCAGCCGGACCATCGTCAGCGTCGAGATCATGTTGAGCACGAGCTTCTGCGCGGTGCCCGACTTCATCCGCGTCGAGCCCGCCAGGACCTCGGGCCCGACCTCGACCTCGATCGCGACCTCGGCGGCGCGCCCGAGTGCGGAGTCGCGGTTGCAGGCCAGGCCGGCGGTGAACGCACCGACGTCACGGGCGCAGCGGACCGCAGCGAGGGCGTAAGGGGTGCGCCCGCTCGCGGAGATCCCCACCAGGCTGTCCGCGGGCCCGAGCCGCAGCGCCGCGACGTCCCGCTCGGCGAGCGTGGTGTCGTCCTCGGCGCCCTCGACCGCGGTGGTCAGCGCGGTCGGTCCGCCCGCGATCAGGCCGACGACCTGCGCCGGGTCGGTGTCGAAGGTGGGCGGGCACTCGCTGGCGTCGAGCACCCCCAGACGTCCGGCGGTCCCGGCGCCCGCGTAGACCAGGCGCCCGCCGCCGCGCATCCCCGCGGCGACCCGGTCGACCGCCTCGGCCACCTGCGGCAGCACCCGCTCGACCGCGGTGGCCACCGTCGCGTCGGCCGCGTTGACCAGCCGTGCGGCGGCGAGCGTGGGCAGGGCGTCGAGCCGGGCGAAGGCCGGGTCGACCCCTTCGGTCCCCAGAGCCGAGAGGGCCACGCGCAGGTCGCTCATCGGTAGCCTCCGCGCGAGACCCGGTCGGGGTGCCGCGCGCTGGTCGCGTCGTACGACGCCTCGAGCAGCGGCGCGGCGCGCGCGTGGTCGCGCTGGAGCACGCAGACGAAGAGCACGTCGACCACGAGCAGCTGCGCGGAACGGCTGCTCATCGCCGCGGGGCGCAGCCCGTCCTCCCCCTCGGCGACGCACACCAGCACGTGGTCGCAGGAGCGGGCCAGCACCGAGGAGGAGCGTGACGTGAGCGCGACCGTACGAGCACCGGTGGCGCTCGCACGCAGCAGCGGCTCCACCACGTCGACGGTCTCCCCGGAGTGCGAGACCCCGATGACGACGTCGTCCGCACGAGCGGCGACGCAGCTGGTGACAGCGTCGTGGAGGTCCGTGAGCGCTGCGCTGGGCAGGCCGACCCGCTCGAGCTTGCGGGCGAGGTCCTCGGCGACGGTGCCGGACGCACCGACGCCGACGACGAGCGTGCGACGCGCGGACACGACGGCATCGGCCACCGCTGCGACAGCGGTGTCGTCGAGCGCCGCCGCGGTCTCGTGCAGCGACCGCTCCAACCCGCCGAGCACCTTGGCCTTCACGGCCGCCGGGTCGTCGTCCAGGCCGATGTCACCGGTGATCCGCTCGCGGGCGCCCGCACTCTCGGCGGCCAGGGCGAGACGCAGGGCCGGGAAGCCGGTGTACCCCAGCCGCTGCGCCAGCCTCGTCACGGACGCCTCGCTGGTCCCAGCACGGACGGCGAGGTCGGCGATGCTCAGCCGGGCGGCGTTGTGCGGGTCGCCGAGCAGCAGACCCGCGACGCGCCGGGCCTGCTCGGGCAGGGCGTCGACCTCGGCCCGGAGCCGCGGCAGCACCGGAGCGACGAAATCTTGCGTGACATGGACCACGCGATGAAATTAACTTGCATCCGTGGCGGCGTCAACGAGCTCCGCCCCAGCAGCCGGCCGAGTCAGCGCCCGTCGTGGGCACCCTCGACGAGGACCTCGCCCATCTCGTCCCAGCCGTTGCCGTCGACCTGGCGGCTCACGATCTTCGGCGTCGCGACGAGCGCCTTGCCCATCTGCGCCGTCGCCCGGGTGAAGTGGGCGCTGCCCACGTGCTCCTCCGCGCCCTCGTCGGTGAACGCCTCGACGAGGACGAACTCGGCCGGGTCGTCAACGCTGCGCGACCACTCGAACCACAGGTTCCCGGGCTCGGCCCGGGTCGCGCTCGTGAAGTCCGCGACGAGGTCCAGCCAGCGCTCGGTCCACTCGGGGCGGGTGCGGAACTTGACCACGATGAGGTACATCGGCGCGACTCCTGGTGACGGGAGTGGGCGTAGCAGGGATCGAACCTGCGACATCTGCCTTGTAAGGGCAGCGCTCTACCGCTGAGCTATACGCCCCGGACCTGCGCACCGGCGACGTACGAGCCGGCCTGGGCAGCACCCTAGGTCAACCGCGCGCCGGGCGAAAAAAGAGTCACGACCGCCGGCGTCTCGGGTCACCAGCGGTCGTGACGAGCACTATCATGCCACCCGCCGGCACACGATCAAGTTGAACCGGCAACCTGTGGGGTAGCGGTCTAGTCCAGCACCCGCGGCCGCGGCTCGCCGGTCCCGTCGAGCTCGCGCACGGCGGCGGCGTGGGCGTCGAGGTCGCGAGCCTTCCCGACCGGGTTGTGCACGGCCCAGCGCACCAGGCCGTCCCGTCCGACCAGGAAGCTGGAGCGGTCGGCGCAGCCACGCGACTCGTCGAAGACCCCGAAGCGCCGGGCCACCTCCCCGTGGGGCCAGAAGTCGGAGAGCAGCGGGAAGAACAGCCCGTCGCGATCGGCCGCGGCACGCAGCGTGTAGACGGGGTCGCAGGACACGGTGAGCAGCGTGCAGTCGTCGGTCTCCAGCTCGCCGAGCCGATCGCGCAGACCGGTCAGCTCGCCGGAGCAGATCCCGGAGAACGCGAACGGGTAGAACACCACGAGCACCGCACGGTCCTCGGTCAGCCGACGCA
This sequence comes from Marmoricola endophyticus, assembly GCF_014644415.1. Taxonomy (GTDB): domain Bacteria; phylum Actinomycetota; class Actinomycetes; order Propionibacteriales; family Nocardioidaceae; genus Marmoricola; species Marmoricola endophyticus. The sequence goes on along the minus strand of NZ_BMKQ01000002.1, from coordinate 267,143 downwards.
GGTCGACGCTGCGTCGGTGCTGGTCCTCCAGCACCATCTCGGGCACCCGGTCCCCGACCTCCAGCCTGCTCACGCGGGCGAACCTAGTGCACGCGTCGTACGACGCCCCACCCCCGGGCAGGTGCGAGGACGGCTCAGTCGCCGTCACCCTCGGTCGTACCGTCCTCGTCGTCGTCCTTCAGCTCGCGCTTGAGGATCTTGCCGGTGGCGTTGCGGGGCAGCTCGTCGAGGAAGACCACGTCGCGCGGGACCTTGTAGCGCGCGAGGTTCTGCTTCACGTGGTCCTTGACGTCGTCCTCGCTCAGCGAGTCGTCGGAGCGTACGACGAACGCGCGGAGCCGCTGGCCGAACTCGTCGTCGTCGACCCCGATCGCCGCGACCTCGTCGACGCCGTCGTGCTTGGCGATCACGTCCTCGACCTCCTGGGGGAAGACGTTCTCGCCGCCGGAGACGATCATCTCGTCGTCGCGACCCTCGATGAACAGCCGGCCGTCCTCGTCGAACCGACCGATGTCGCCAGAGCTCATCAGCCCGTCGATCGAGTCCTTGGTGCCGCCGCCCGTGTAGCCCTCGAAGAGCATCGAGTTGCCCACGAAGATCCGGCCGGCCTCACCCTCGGGGACCTCGTGGTCGTCCTCGTCGAACAGCCGGACGACGGTGTTCACCGGCGGCCGACCCGCGGTGCCGGGCGCCGAGCGCAGGTCCTCGGGCGTGGCGATCGAGGCCCACGCGACCTCGGTGGAGCCGTAGGTGTTGTAGATGTTGTCGCCGAACTGGTCCATCCACTCGGTGGCCAGGTCGCCCGGCAGTGCGGATCCTGAGACCGCGACGACCTTGAGCCGCGAGAGGTCGACGGAGTCGCGGGTCGCCTCGGGCAGCCGCATGCTGCGCTGCAGCATCACCGGGATCACCGCGGCGGAGTCGCACCGCTCGTCGTCCAGCGTCCTCAGGAACTGCTCGGGGTCGAAGGTCCGCCGCAGGACGCAGGTCGTGCCCAGCAGCATCGCCAGCTGGAGGTGCGCCCATCCCCAGGTGTGGAACAGCGGCGCGGCGATGTGGCACCGCCACCCGGACCGCAGGGGGATCCGGGAGAGCAGGGCGACGGCGGCACCGAGGTTGCCGGCGCCGCGAGGAGCACCCTTCGGCGTGCCGGTGGTCCCGGAGGTGAGGATGACCGACCGGCCCGGGCTCGAGGGCGGCGTACGCGGGCCGGGGTCGCCGTCCTCGATCATCGCCTCCAGGGTGGTCCGGTCGCCGGCGCCCTCACCCGGGTCGTCGACCCAGGCGAGGACGCGCTGCTGGGAGACCCCGGCCTTGTCGATCAGCGCGTCGAACTCCTGGTCGTGGATGATCACGGCCGGCTTCTCGCGCTCGCAGACCTCACCGAGCTGCGGCGCGGCGAAGGCGGTGTTGAGGTAGAGCGCGTCGGCCCCGAGGCGCGCGATCCCCATGGCCGCGTCCAGGAAGCCACGGTGGTTGCGCACCAGCACGGCCACCGAGTCGCCCTCGGAGACGCCCATCTTCGCCAGGGAGTCCGCGACCGCGTTGCCCCGCTCGGCGACCTCGGCGTACGTCAGCTCGCCGAGCTCGTCGACGATCGCGACCCGGTCGGGGAAGCGTGCCGCGGTGGACCCGAAGCCCCCCGCGATGCCCATCCCCCACTGCTGCAGGCTGCGCAGGACCTTCGCCAGCGCGAGCGGCGAGTGAGGTCGTACGACCCCCGCCTGCGTGAGGACCTTGAGACTGACGGCCGGGGCCACGGCCTGCTGGGCGAGCTGGGACAGCTTGTCGGGCATCGGGCACCTCTCGTCGCGGTTACCGCGAAGTAAACCAAGCGGAGAGCGTGCCGGACACCCTGGTGCGAGCCACCCGGCTCGACCGGGGCCGCTCGTCAGCGGTTCTTCGGCGCGACCAGCTTGGTGGCCGCCCAGTCCTCGCCGATCGGCAAGGTGGTGGTGGTCGACAGGCCGGCCACCGGAGCGGCCTCGGTGATGTCGGCGGCGTCGACCTCGTGGTCGCGGCCCACCTTCGGGGTGAACAGCCAGACCACACCGCCGGCCTCGAGGTCGGTCAGCGAGTCGACCAGGGCGTCGACCAGGTCGCCGTCCCCGTCTCGCCACCAGAAGACGACGGCGTCGACCACGTTGCCGTACTCGCCGTCGACGAGGTCGGCATCGATGATGTCCTCGATCGAGACGCGCACCGCGTCGTCCACGTCGTCGTCCCAGCCCAGCTCCTGGACCACCATCCCGGGCTTGAAGCCCAGGCGCTCACCGGCGTGCAGGTCTGCTCCCCCTGCCGTCGCGCTCACCGTCTCGTCTGCCTTCCGATCGTCGGACATCTCGTGTGCCACCCGCGACGTGCGTCGCGTGCTGGGGACCAGTGCAACCGACACCCGTCGCCAGCGCAACCTGTGTCGTGCGGTTCGTTGCCGGATCGTGGCCCGCTCGGTCTACTCACGGGTAGATTCCGTCCGGCTCCGGGGAGTGCAACGATGAAGTGGTGAGCGACGACAACACCCAGTCCGACCAGCAGGCCGACACCCCGGCCCCCAGCGTCACCCCCGTCATCCACGAGGGCCTCCCCACGCAGCTCCCGGACATCGACCCCGAGGAGACCGGCGAGTGGGTCGACTCCTTCGACGACCTGATCGACAGCCGCGGTCGCGAGCGGGCCCGGTACGTCATGCTGCGCCTGCTGGAGCGGGCTCGCGAGCAGTCGGTCGGCGTGCCTGCGCTGCGCAGCACCGACTACATCAACACCATCGCTCCCGAGCGCGAGCCGTGGTTCCCCGGCGACGAGGAGGTCGAGCGCCGGATCCGCGCGTTCATCCGCTGGAACGCCGCCGTGACGGTCTCCGACGCCAACCGCAAGGGGCTCGAGGTCGGCGGCCACATCGCGACGTACCAGTCCAGCGCCTCGCTGTACGAGGTCGGCTTCAACCACTTCTTCAGGGGCAAGGACGCCCCCGGCGGCGGCGACCAGGTCTACATCCAGGGCCACGCCTCACCGGGCATCTACGCCCGCGCCTTCCTCGAGGGCCGGCTCACCGAGACCCAGCTGCGCCACTTCCGCCAGGAGGTCCAGCACGGCGTCGGCAAGGGGCTGCCGTCGTACCCGCACCCGCGGCTGATGCAGGACTTCTGGGAGTTCCCGACGGTCTCGATGGGGCTGACGGCGATCAACTCGATCTACCAGGCACGGTTCAACCGCTACCTGTCCAACCGCGGCATCAAGGACACCTCCGACCAGCACGTGTGGGCGTTCCTCGGTGACGGCGAGATGGCCGAGCCGGAGTCGCTCGGCGCGATCCGGGTCGCCGCGCGCGAGGAGCTCGACAACCTCACCTGGGTGGTCAACTGCAACCTGCAGCAGCTCGACGGGCCGGTCACCGGCAACGGCAAGATCATCCAGGAGCTGGAGGCCAACTTCCGCGGCGCCGGCTGGAACGTCATCAAGGTCGTCTGGGGCCGCGAGTGGGACCAGCTCCTCGCCAAGGACGTCGACGGCGTGCTGGTCAACAAGATGAACTCGACGCCGGACGGCGAGTTCCAGACGTACTCCGTCGAGTCCGGCGACTACGTCCGCGAGCACTTCTTCGGCACCGACCCGCGGCTGCGCGCGATGGTCGAGCAGATGTCCGACGACCAGATCCGCAAGCTGCCGCGCGGCGGCCACGACTACCGCAAGGTGTACGCCGCCTTCAAGCAGGCCAGCGAGCACGTCGGGCAGCCGACCGTGATTCTGGCCAAGACCATCAAGGGCTGGACGATCGACGCCCTGGAGGGCAAGAACGCCACCCACCAGATGAAGAAGCTGACCCCGGACGACCTGAAGAAGTTCCGGGACCGGCTCTACCTGCCGATCAGCGACCGCGAGCTCGACGACTACCACGAGCGCACCGGCATGGCCCCGCTGTTCCACCCCGGCCCGGACGCCCCGGAGACCGAGTACATGCTCGAGCGGCGCAAGCAGCTCGGCGGACCGGTCCCGAACCGCGTCGTGCGCGGCAAGGCGCTGAAGCTCCCCGGCGACGCCGTCTACGCCGAGCTGAAGAAGGGCGGCGGCAAGTCCAAGGTCGCCACGACGATGGCGGCGGTGCGACTGCTGCGCGACTGGATGAAGGACCCCGAGATCGGTCAGCGGGTCGTCCCCATCGCGCCGGACGAGTACCGCACGTTCGGCATGGACTCGATGTTCCCGAGCGCCAAGGTCTACAACCCGGCCGGTCAGCGGTACGACTCCGTGGACCGCAAGCTGCTGCTCGCCTACAAGGAGTCGACCTCGGGCCAGCTGCTGCACGAGGGGATCTCCGAGGCCGGCGCGATGGCGTCGGCGACCGCGGCGGGGTCGTCGTACTCCACCCACGGCGAGGCGATGATCCCGTTCTACATCTTCTACTCGATGTTCGGCTTCCAGCGCACCGGCGACTCGATCTGGGCGATGGCCGACCAGCTCGCCCGCGGCTTCCTGATCGGCGCGACCGCAGGGCGCACCACGCTGACCGGCGAGGGACTGCAGCACGCCGACGGGCACTCCCCGCTGCTGGCGGCGACCAACCCCGCGGTCGTGCACTACGACCCGGCGTTCGGCTACGAGGTCGGGCACATCATGCGCTCCGGCCTGGAGCGGATGTACGGCGCGACCGACGAGCACCCGCACGGCGAGGACGTGATCTTCTACCTCACCGTCTACAACGAGCCGGTGGACCAGCCCGCCGAGCCCGAGGACGTGGACGTCGACGGCATCCTGCGTGGGCTGCACCGGGTCGCGGACGCGCCGGAGGTCCCCGGGAACGGTGACGCACCCCGGGTCCAGCTGCTCGCCTCCGGCGTCGGCTTCCCGTGGGTCGCCAAGGCCCAGCAGCTGCTCGCCGAGGACTGGGGCGTCGCGGCCAGCACCTGGTCGGTGACGTCGTGGAACGAGCTCGCCCGCGACGCCGTCGCCACCGAGGAGTGGGCGATGGCCCACGCGACCGAGCAGCCGCGCACGCCGTACGTCACCCAGCGCCTCGCCGAGGCCGAGGGTCCCGTCGTCGCGGTCAGCGACTTCATGCGCGCGGTGCCGCTGCAGATCGGGCGCTGGGTGCCGGGCGACTACCACGTGCTGGGCACCGACGGCTTCGGCTTCGCCGACACCCGTCCGGCGGCGCGGCGCTTCTTCCGCGTCGACGCCGAGTCGGTCGTCGTCCAGGCCCTGCAGGCCCTCGCCGAGCGCGGCGAGGTCAAGCCGGAGACGGTGCAGGAGGCGTTCTCCCGCTACCGGATCGACGACCCGACCGCGGTGTCCGAGGTGGCCCAGGAGGGCGGCGACGCCTGAGTCTCGACGTACGCCGCCGGGGGCTCGCCGACCAGCGCCGTGAAGGCGCGGATCAGGTGCGACTGGTCGGCGTACCCGAGGCGGCCGGCGAGCTCCGCCCAGTCGACGGGCTCGTCGCCGTGGGCGGCCTCGGCGACGTCGAGGAGCCGGAAGCGCTGCACGACCCACTTGGGGCCGATGCCGACGTACTCGGTGAACCGGCGCTGCAGCGTGCGCAGACGGACGCCGGCCAGCGCGGCGACCTGGTCGGCCCGAGTGACCTCGCGGTCGTGCTCGACCAGGGCCACGAGGTGCCGCAGCTCGGCGACGCGCGGGTCGGGCACCACCGAGACGTCCTCCAGCCACGCGCCGAGCTCGCCGGCCGCGCTCTCGACGTCCACCGCAGGGTCCAGCAGGCGCTGCGCCACGGGTCGGTCGTCGAGGTCGAGGAGGTCGCCCAGCGCCGCCTCCCGGTCGCGCAGCGCACCGACGGCCGACCCCAGCAGGGGGCGGAAGCCGGCCGGGTGGAACGCCGCCGCGACCGTTCGCCCGGTGCCCACCAGGCGTCGGTCGAAGCGGGTGCTCGGCACACCCGTGACGACCAGCCGAGGCTGACCCGCGCGCCACTCGGCCGCGACGTGGACCACCGGTCGCGGGATCACGCTCTGGACGTACGGCTCCGGGCAGCGCCAGGAGACCCACCACAGGTAGTCGACGTGCTCCGCGAGACCCGGCGGCGGAGCCCCGCGTCCGATCTCGATGCGCCGGGTGGCGTCGCCGGGGCGCAGCACCCCGGCGGGAGTACGGCGCCCTCCGCCCTCGGACACGTGAACGACCCTACGACCTGACGCGTTCGTCCAAGACCCTTCACCGCGCTCGGCGGAGGCTGGCCGCATGACGAGCACCCGACTGGCCATGACCACCATCGACTGCGCGGACGTCGGCGCCGAGTCCGCGTTCTGGGCCGCCCTCCTGGAGCTGGAGGTCGTGGCGACCGACCACGAGAGCTACGCGATGCTCAGAGGCAGCGAGGGGCCCGCGCTCGGCTTCGGCCGGGTCGAGGGGTACGAGCCACCGCCGTGGCCGAACGAGGGCGGCACCAAGCAGTTCCACCTCGACGTCGCCGTCGCGGACGTCGCGGCCGCCGAGGCCCGCGCCGTCGAGCTCGGCGCCACGCTCGCCGACCCGCAGCCCGGCGAGACGTGGCGAGTGCTGCTGGACCCCGCGGGTCACCCGTTCTGCCTGACCGACGCGAGCAGCTGGGGCTGAGCCGGCTACGCCGACGCCCGGGAGCGGGTCGCCCGGGGCAGCGGGCGCAGCGGCCACTCGCCGGCCCGCTCACGGGTGGCCGGGAGGTTCGGCCCGTACGTCAGCAGCTCGCGCCAGTCCTCGCGGTCGTGGGTGGAGGGCTGGGTCGTACGCACGAAGTCCAGCAGCAGCCGGGCCACCTGCTCGGGGTGGTCGCGGTGCGGGAAGTGCCCTGCGTCCGCGACCAGCTCGACCTCCGCGCCGGGGGCGATCTGGCGGGCGATCTCGGCGTGCGAGGCCGGGATGACGTGGTCCTCGCTCCCCCAGATGACGCCCATCGGCATCGCCGCCGTGAGGTACGCCCGGTCCGCCATCGTGATCACCTGACCGCGCCAGTCGATGCACGCGCGCACGACGTGGCCGATCGCGGCCCGGGCGGCCGGGTCCCGGAACGAGTCGTAGATGTCGGCGACCTCGCCGAGGTCCCGCGTGGCACGCAGGCCCGACCGGGCCAGCAGGCGCAGCGCCGTCCCGTTGACGTGGCGCAGCCCGGGCAGGGTCAGCAGCCCCATCCACTGCCGGAAGAACGGCAGCGTGACCGCCCGGATCGCCGGGCTGACCTCGGGGCCGATGCCGCCGGGGGCGATCAGCACCATCCGCTCGGTGCGCTCGGGGTACTGGTAGGCGAACTGCATCGCCACCCCGCCACCGAGGCTGTGCCCCACGACCGTGCAGGTCTCGACGCCGAGCACGGTGAGCAGGTCGCGCATCGCGTTGGCGTAGCCGCCGATCGAGTAGTCCGCCCGCGGCTTGGCCGACTGCCCGTGGCCGAGCAGGTCCGGCGCGATGACGGTGAACTCCTCGGCGAGCCGGTCGATCACCGGGTCCCAGGTCGTGTGGTCGCAGCCCAGCCCGTGCAGCAGCAGGAGCACCGGGCCGCTGCCCGCCTGGACGTACGCCCGCTCGTGACCGTGGATGACCAGGCGACGCACCGGGTGGGAGGACATGCGTCCCAGCACACCACACGGACGCCTCGGCTGCGGGCTTTCCCCTTGCCTGCTTGGCAGAACCGTCCATGAGGAGAGCTCCACCCGGGGGTGACGGGTGGCCGGCCGCCCACCGTCCCCAGTGCGCCCGTCCGACCACGCCGTACTGTCGGAACGTGACAACCGCGACACCACCGCCCGACGTCCGCCCGGAGACCTTCGAGCGGCTCCGCGCGGCCGTCGGGCAGCTCAGCACCGAGGCGGTCCGGCGGATGGACCGGGACATGAGCTGGTTCCGTGACCTGGACGCGCAGGAGCGGACCTGGATCGGCTCGATCGTGCAGGCGGGCGTGGCGGCCTTCGTCGACTGGTACACCGCGCCGCACGAGCACGGCGAGGCGGCCGAGCTGAGGGCGCAGGTCTTCGGCAACGCACCACGCGCGTTCGCTGGTCGCATCACGCTGCAGCGGACGGTGGCGATGGTGCGCCTGACGATCGACGTCGTCGAGGCCAACCTGGTCCAGGTGCTCGGCGAGGAGGACGCCCGGCCCGTCCTCGAGGCGGTCACCCGCTACGGCCGCGAGGTCGCCTTCGCGACCGCCGAGGTGTACGCCCGCGCCGCCGAGCTCCGCGGCGCGTGGGACGCCCGGCTCGAGGCGCTGGTCGTCGACTCCGTGCTGCGCGGCGAGACCGAGGCCGAGGTCGAGTCCCGGGCCAGTGCGCTGGGCTGGGAGGAGGGTCGCGTGGTGGTGCTCGTCGGCCCGATCCCCCCGGCGCGCCGGGGCCAGGTGACCGAGGACGCCCGGCGCGTCGCGCAGGACCACGACGTCCGCGTGCTGTGCGCCGTGCAGGGCGACCGGCTGGTGATCATCGTGGGGAGGCTGTCCGACCGCGGACCGCTGGACGCGCTCGCCGCGGTGTTCGGGGAGGGCCCGGTCGTCGTCGGGCCGGCCGTCGAGGGGCTCAACGAGGTGCCCGTCAGCGCGGACGCCGCGCTCGCCGGCTACCGCTCCGCGCCGGGCTGGTACGACGCACCGCGTCCGGTCGCCGCCGACGACCTGCTCCCCGAGCGCGCGCTGAGTGGTGACGAGCGGGCGCGACGTCACCTGGTCGAGGAGATCCACGCCCCGCTCGTCGCCGCCGGCGGGTCGGTGCTGGACACGCTCGCCGCCTACCTCGAGGGCGGGCGCTCGCTGGAGGGGACCGGCCGAGCCCTCTTCGTGCACGCCAACACCGTGCGCTACCGGCTGCGTCGCGCCCACGAGGTCTCGGGGCTCGACCCCGCGGACGCCCGGGACGCGTACACGCTCCGGGTCGCGCTGACCGTCGGCCGGCTCGTTGCCGACGGCCGCGGCCCGAGCACTGATTTGTAGGTTCCCTACAAGAAACCACCGGGCGACTCTGTCGGCGACGGATGCGTCGACCTCGCCCGCCCCCGGGCAGCATGGACCTCGTGCTGATCGTCGTCGCCCCCGGCCAGGGGGCCCAGTCCCCCGGCTTCCTCGAGCCGTGGCTGGAGGACCCGGACTTCGCCCAGCGGCTGGGCTGGCTCGGCACCGTGGCCGACCTAGACCTGGTCCACTACGGCACGAAGGCGGACGCCGAGACGATCCGGGACACCGCGATCGCCCAGCCGCTGCTGGTCGCGACCGGCCTGGTGGCCGCGCTGGCCCTGTTCCCCCACCCGGCCGACGCGTTCGGCAAGATCGGGGCCGTCGCGGGCCACAGCGTCGGCGAGCTCACCGCGGCCGCGGGTGCGCGGGCGATCACGGCCGAGCAGGCCATGGTCCTCGTACGCGAGCGGGGCCGGGCCATGGCGCGGGCCGCCGAGGCGACGCCCACGGGGATGACTGCCGTGCTCGGCGGCGACGCCGATGAGGTGCTCGCGGTGCTGGAGCGCCACGGGCTCACCCCCGCCAACGTCAACGCGGCCGGCCAGGTCGTCGCCGCCGGCACCACGGAGCAGCTCCAGGCCCTCGCGGACGACCCGCCCGCCAAGGCCCGGCTCAGTCCCCTCTCCGTCGCCGGCGCCTTCCACACCGAGCACATGGCGCCCGCCGTCGACGTGATGGCCTCGCTGGCCCGCGGTGTCTCGACGCACGACGCCCGCATCCCCGTCATCTCCAACGCCGACGGCACCGTCGTCCACGACGGCCGCGACGTCGTGCGCCGCATCGTGCGACAGGTCGCCAACCCGGTCCGGTGGGACCTGTGCCAGGAGACGATGACCGACCTCGGGGTCACCGGCATCCTCGAGATGCCGCCCGCCGGCACGCTGACCGGCATCGCGCGCCGCGCCCTCAAGGGCGTCGAGACGTTCGCGCTCAAGACCCCCGACCAGCTCGACGACGCCCGTGCCTTCTGCGAGAAGCACGGCGAGTCGGCCCACCTGGACACCTCCCCCACGTGGCGGCTCCTGGTCTCCCCCACCAAGGGCACGTTCGTCCGCGCCGAGGGCGCAGGGGAGGCCGCGTCGTTCGCCCCCGAGACGAGCATCGGCGTCGTCCGGGCCCGGCGCGAGGAGACCCCCGTCAACGCGCCGTACGGCGGCTCGGTCGTGGAGTGGCTCGTCGAGGACGGCGACCTGGTCTCGCCGGGTCAGCCGCTGCTGCGCCTGCACCCGGACGGGGTCGCCTGATGCGGCTGCGCGAGACGCCCACCACCAGCAGCGCGGTCCTCGGCGTCGGGTCGTACCGGCCGAGCCGGGTCGTGCCGAACGCCGAGATCGTCGAGAGGATCGACTCCAGCGACGAGTGGATCCAGCAGCGGTCCGGGATCGTCGAGCGGCGCTTCGCCACCGACGACGAGACGGTCGTCTCGATGGCGGTGGCCAGCGCCCGGCAGGCGCTCGAGGAGGCCGGGGTCGACGCGGCGCAGGTCGACTGCGTCGTCGTCGCGACGGTGTCGCACTTCCTGCAGACCCCCTCCGCGGCCAGCATGATCGCCTTCGAGCTCGGCACCGAGCGGGCCGCGGCGTTCGACATCTCCGCGGCGTGCGCCGGCTTCTGCCACGGCGTGGCCCTCGCCTCGGACATGGTCCGCGGCGGCAGCGCCCGGCACGTCCTGGTGATCGGCGTCGAGAAGCTCTCCGACCAGACCGACCCCACCGACCGCGGGAGCGCCTTCATCTTCGCCGACGGCGCCGGCGCCGTGGTCGTCGGTCCCAGCGAGGAGCCCGGCATCAGTCCCGTCGTGTGGGGCTCCGACGGCGAGCAGTACGACCTCATCCGCTCCCGCGAGGACTGGCGCGACGTCCTGGCGGCCGACGAGCCGCGGATGCCGCACCTGGTGATGCAGGGCAACGCGGTCTTCCGCTGGGCGTCGTACGAGATGGCCAAGGTGGCGCGCGAGACGATCGCCGCCGCCGGGATCACGGTCGAGGACCTCGACCTGTTCGTCCCCCACCAGGCCAACATGCGCATCACCGACGCCATGGCGCGCGCCCTCAAGCTCCCCGAGCACGTCCGCATCGCCCGCGACATCGCCCACCAGGGCAACACCTCGGCGGCGTCGATCCCCCTCGCGCTGCGCGCGATGCTCGACGACGGCACGGCCCGCTCGGGCGACCTCGCGCTGATCATCGCCTTCGGCGCCGGCCTGGCGTACGCCGCCCAGGTCGTCCGGGTCCCCTGATCCCCCCTGATCCCCCCTGATCCCCCCTGATCCCATCAAGTCGCACCACCCACCAGAGAGGAACCGTTCGCACATGGCTACCACCGAGGAGATCCGCGCCGGCCTGGCCGAGCTCGTCAACGAGGTCACCGGCCTCGACGCCGACGAGGTCCAGCTGGACAAGTCGTTCACCGAGGACCTCGACGTCGACTCACTGTCCATGGTCGAGATCGTCGTGGCCGCCGAGGAGAAGTTCGGCGTGACCATCCCCGACGACCAGGTGAAGAACCTCAAGACCGTCGGCGACGCCGTGTCGTACATCGAGGGCCAGTCCTGAGCCACCGCTGAGCCCGTCGTCCCACCACGTCCGCAGCAGAACAGGAGCTCCCATGAGCAGGACCCGCGTCGTCGTGACCGGCCTGGGCACCACCAACCCCCTCGGGGGTGACGTCGCCTCCACATGGGAGGCGATGCTCGCCGGCCGCTCCGGCGTCCGCCGGCTCACCGAGGACTGGGCGGCGGACCTGCCGGTGAAGATCGCCGCGCAGGTCGCCGTCGACCCCACCGAGGTCCTGGACCGGGTCAAGGCCCGCCGGCTCGACCGTACGTCCCAGCTCGCGCTGGTCGCGGCGGCCGAGGCGTGGGCCGACAGCGGCCTGGACCAGGCGGAGCTGGACGGCGAGCGGGTCGGCGTGGCGATGGCCTCGGGCATCGGCGGGGTCCAGACCCTGCTGAGCAACTACGACGCGCTCAAGGAGAAGGGTCCGCGGCGGGTCTCCCCGCTCGCGGTCCCGATGCTGATGCCGAACGCGCCCGCCGCGCAGGTCAGCCTGCTGATCGGCGCGCGGGCGGCGGTGAACACCCCCGTCTCGGCGTGCGCCTCGGGCAACGAGGGCGTCGCCCTGGCCGCGGACCAGATCCGCCTCGGCCGGGCCGACGTCGTCGTCGCCGGGGGCACCGAGGCGGCGATCCACCCGCTGCCGATGGCGGCCTTCGCCAACATGATGGCGCTGTCCAAGACCGGCAGCGAGGACGGCGGCGACCCGACGACGGTCTCCCGTCCCTGGGACACCGCCCGCGACGGCTTCGTCCTCGGTGAGGGCGCCGGCGCGCTGGTGCTGGAGTCGTACGAGCACGCCGTCGCCCGCGGCGCGACGATCTACGCCGAGGTGCTCGGCGCCGGGATCACCGCCGACGGCCACGACATCGCCCAGCCCGACCCCGAGGGCCGCGGCGGCACCCGCGCGATCGCCCGCGCGCTGGAGGAGTCCGGCATCAGCCCGGCCGACGTCGTGCACGTCAACGCGCACGCGACGTCCACGCCGCAGGGCGACGTGGCCGAGGGGCTGATGCTGCACACGACGCTCGGCAAGCACGTCGAGGACGTCGTGGTCACCTCGACGAAGTCGATGACCGGGCACCTGCTCGGCGGGGCCGGCGCGCTGGAGTCGGTGGCCACGGTGCTCGCCATCCGCGACCGCACCTCCCCGCCGACCATCAACCTCGACTCCCAGGACCCCTTGGTCGAGCTGGACATCGCGACCACCGCCCGCGACCTGCCGTCCGGGGACGTCGCGGCGCTGAACAACTCCTTCGGCTTCGGAGGTGCCAACGTGGCCGTCCTGTACGGGAGCATCTGATGACCGCGACCGCCGCCGCGCCCCAGGGCCGGCCGGCCGCACCGGCCAAGCCGCCGCGCGAGGAGGACCCGCGCTACCCCCTCAACCGGCTCGGAGCCCTGCTGGACGAGGGCACCGTCGAGCTGCTGACCCCGGTCGACGACTCGGGGATGCTGGCCGTCTTCGGCCGGATCCGCGGCAAGAGCGTGGTCGCCTTCTGCTCCGACCCGACCGTGATGGGCGGCGCGATGGGCGCCGACGGCTGCAAGGTCGTCGTGGCGGCGTACCAGCGCGCGCTGACCGACCGGATCCCGATCATCGGCCTGTGGCACTCCGGCGGCGCCCGCCTGGCCGAGGGTGTGCTCTCCCTGCACGCCGTGGGTGAGATCTTCCGGGCGATGACCCACGCCTCCGGCGTGATCCCCCAGGTCTCGATCGTGCTGGGCCCGGCCGCCGGCGGGGCCGCGTACGGCCCTGCCCTGACCGACGTGGTCGTCCTCGGCCCGGAGGGCCGGATCTTCGTCACCGGCCCTGACGTCGTGCGCTCGGTGACCGGTGAGGACGTCGACATGGCTCGTCTGGGCGGCCCCGAGCCGCACGGGCGACGCTCCGGCGTCGTCCACGTGCTGGCCGAGACCGAGGCCGAGGCGATCGAGCGTGGCGGGACGATCGCCTGGCTGCTCGGCGCCCAGGGCACCCTCGACGTGGACGCCGTCGAGGACCGTGACCTCGCCGGGCTGCTGCCCGAGTCGGTCAAGCGCGCGTACGACGTGCACCCGCTCGTCGAGTCGGTCCTCGACGAGGGCACGGCGCAGGAGCTGCACGCCAAGTGGGCGCCCAACATCGTCACCGCCCTCGGCCGCTTCGGCGGGCGGACCACCGGCGTCGTGGCCAACAACCCGCTGCGCCTTGGCGGCTGCCTGGACTCGGCGTCGGCGGAGAAGGCCTCCCGCTTCGTGCGGATGTGCGACGCGTTCGGCGTGCCGCTGATCGTCCTGGTCGACGTCCCGGGCTACCTGCCCGGCGTGGGACAGGAGTGGGACGGCGTCGTGCGCCGCGGCGCGAAGCTGCTGCACGCGTTCGGCGAGTGCGTCGTACCCCGGGTCACCGTCGTCACCCGCAAGACGTACGGCGGGGCGTACATCGCGATGAACTCCCGTGCCCTCGGCGCCACCAAGGTGCTCGCCTGGCCCGGCGCCGAGATCGCCGTGATGGGCGCCGTCGCCGCGATCCGCATCCTGCACCGCCGCAAGCTGGCCGAGGTCGCCCCCGACGCACGCCCTCAGGTCGAGGCCGAGCTGGCCGAGGAGCACACGCGGATCGCCGGCGGGGTCGAGAAGGCCGTCGAGATCGGCGTCATCGACGAGGTGGTCGACCCAGGCCGTACCCGTAGCTCCATCGCGGTCGCGATCCGCGAGGCCGGCCTCGTCACCCGCGGTCGCCACGGCAACATCCCGCTGTAGGTACGGGCCTGCGGGTCGCACCTGCCCCGTTGAGTAGTCAGTTCCGCTGGCTCGAGTCGTCACTTCTGCAGGGGATCACCGGCAGAAGGCGCAACTCGGACCAGCAGAACGCACCACTCGACCCGGTAGGGGGCACCACTCAACGCAGGACGGTACGGAAGAACGCCGACGTACGGTCCATGAACACCGGCCACCGGCGCTCGAAGTGGTGGCGCTCGCCGCGGTAGGCGTATGTCGCCACGGGGGTGCCCTGCGCACGCAGCTCCGTGGCGGTGCGCTCGCTCCAGCCGATCGGGCAGATCCGGTCGGCCGTGCCGTGGTGGATCGAGACCGGCATGGTGCCGAGCCGGTCGAGGTACGACGACACGCTCGCGGCGTGCCAGAGGGCCGGTCGCGTCCGCGAAGTCCCGTACGACGCCCGCACCCGCGCGGCGAGTGCGGTGCCGGGGCGTACCCAGCGCCGCGCGTTCGCCGCGGCGTCGGCGCTCACCGAGCTGTAGAGCAGCAGGCCGCGGAACCAGCCCGGCCGGGCCACCGCCGCCTGCAGCGCGACTCCGCCGCCCATGGAGCGGCCGAGGAGCGCGGTCCGGGACAGGTCGACCTGCGGCAACCGGGCGCGGCGCAGTGCGACCACCGCGTCGAGCAGGTCCTCGGGGTAGCCCAGCGGGTGCGCGACCGGGGTGCCCGCCTCGACGTCCGAGCCGCCCCAGTTGCGGTAGTCCGGGTGCAGCACCACGAAGCCCTGCTCGCCGAGCCGGCGCTCCTCGCGCGACGTGCCGGAACCGAGCGTGTACCGGCCGGGCAGGGCGAACCCGTGGGCGACCACGACGACCGGGTGCCGACCGCCGCCGCGAGGCAGGGTCAGCGCCCCGGTCAGCCGGAGCCCGTCGCCGCGGTAGCTGATCGCCCAGCGGTCGAAGCGCGCCGTGCGGTCCAGCAGCCGGTCCAGCGACAGGTCCCGGCCGTCGGCGCGGTGCCGCACCAGCGCCGGGACGTCGACGAGGGTGAACGGCGTGCTGGTGTCGTCGTGCGCGCCGTGGACGACCGGCGCGACCGGTGAGCGGTCCGGGCCCGCGCTGGCCGTGACGCCGGCGAGCACGAGCAGCGCGACCACGAAGGTCGCGACGGCGGGGACCGCCGCGGAGAGTCTGACCCGAGATCGCACGGGACCATCATCCCCCGCCGATCACGAGTCCGGTGACCGAACCCGGGAACGATCCTCAGCCCACGTGGTGCAACCACCGCACCGCAGCGCCGTCGCCGGCGTGGCGGAAGGTCTCGAGCTCGTCGTCCCACGGCTTGCCGAGCAGCTTGTCGATCTCGCGCGGCAGCGTCGTCTCCCCGAGCGCCGCCTTGACCACGGCCGCCTTGAGCCGGTCCTCGGGGATCATCACGTCGCCGTGCAGCCCGGTCACGGCGTGGAAGATGCCCAGCGACGGGGTGTACGAGAAGCGGGCGCCCTCCGAGCGGGCGGTCGGCTCCTCGGTGATCTCGAAGCGCAGCTGGTCCCAGCCGCGCAGCGCGGAGGCGACCCCGGAGGCGGTCCCGATGTCGCCGGTCCAGGAGAACTCCGCGCGCTGCGTCGCGGTCTGCGCAGGCTGGGAGCTCCAGTCGAAGGCGACGGAGGCGCCGAGCACGCCGGAGGTGGCCCACTCCACGTGCGGGCACAGCGCGGCAGGGGCCGAGTGGACGTACAGGACCCCACGGGTAGCACTGGACACGGTGACCTCCTCATCTGCGACGTCGAGCGACGCCTTCCCCAGCGGTCTCGCTCGCAGACGATTCGGGACGGGTGTGACCGGTGAACCGAACTGGGTCCATTGTGGAGCATCGGGCGCCGGAATACCAGCGTTGCGCGTCGGTCGCTACGAGGCGTTCTGCCCGAGGCGTACGACGGGCGAGCCGAGGACGTTGCCGTGGTCGAGGACCGCGCCGACGAAGCCGCCGGAGGGGTCGGTGTCGTCGAAGGCCACGTCGTGCGCGGTCGCCACCACGACGGTGATGTTGTCGCCACCGCCCGCCCGCAGGGCGTGCTCGACCAGCAGGTCGGCGGCCCGACCGTCGGGCTGGCCGTCCAGCGCCGCGGCGATCGCCCCTGGAGGCACGAGGTCGCTGAGCCCGTCGCTGCACAGCAGCAGGCGGTCCCCGGGGCGCACGCCCAGCGTCGTGATCTCGACCCCCTGGCTCCGCTCGGCGTTGATGCTGCGGACGACGACGTGGCGCCACGGGTGCTGCTCGGCCTCGTCGGCGGTGAGCTCGCCCGCGGCGACGGCCTCCTGGACCCAGGTGTGGTCGGTCGTGACCTGGCGCAGCTCACCGGCACGGAGCTGGTAGGCCCGGGAGTCTCCGACGTACGCCAGCGCGCAGCGGTACCCGTCGGTCAGCAGTGCGGTGAGCGTGGTCGCCATGCCCGTAAGGTCCGGGCGCTCGCGCACCCCGTCCGCGAGGAGGCCGCGACTCTCCTCGACGGCCTGCTCGAGGACGCCGGAGGGCCGCAGGCCGACCCGGGCGAGCGACTGACGAGCGACCGTCCAGGCGGTGGTCGCCGAGGCGACCTCTCCCCCGGCGTTGCCGCCGACCCCGTCGGCCACGAGCAGCAGCGTCGAGGAGACGAAGCCCGAGTCCTCGTTGCCGTGGCGCACCAGACCGGACTCCGAGCGGGCGTCACCGGTGAAGCGAAGCACGGGGCCCCCTCTCGCCGGCGCGGGCGTCGTACGACGTCAACGCCGGACGGCACCGGCACGTTCCCGCCGCGTCCGGGTGGTGCGCCGTACGCGACAATAGTCGACGTGGAGTGGGTGCTGCTGGCGATCTCGGTCGCGCTGATGCTCACCTGTGGCGTCTTCGGCGCCAGCGAGTACTCCCTCGTGACCGTCGACCGGGCCGCCGTCGAGCGCGCCGCCTCCGACGGCGACCGGCCGGCCCAGGGCGTGCTCGCCGCGCTGCGCACGCTGTCCACCCAGCTCTCCGGCGCCCAGGTCGGCGTCACCGTGACCAACCTCGTCATCGGCTTCCTGGCCGAGCCCGCGATCGCCGCGCTGGTCGAGACGCCGCTCACCGCCGTCGGCGTGCCCGAGGGGGCGGTGCCGTCGGTCTCGGTGGCCATCGGGCTGGTGCTGGCGACCCTGGCCACCATGCTCGTCGGCGAGCTGGTGCCGAAGAAGGTCGCGCTCGCCGCTCCCCTGGGCACCGCCCGCGTCACCCAGCGGTTCCAGCGGACCTTCACCAGCGTCGTACGCCTGCCGATCCGGGTGCTCAACGGCTCGGCGAACGCCGTGGTCCGCGCCCTGGGGATCGAGCCGCAGGAGGAGCTCCGGTCCGCCCGGTCGTCCTCCGAGCTGGCCTCGCTCGCCACCCGTTCCGCGTCGGAGGGCAAGCTCGACTCCGAGACCGCCGAGCTCGTGCAGCGCTCGGTCGCGTTCGGGCCCCGTACCGCAGGCGAGATCATGACGCCGCGCGTGCGGATGGCGACCGTGGAGGTGACCGACCCGGTCTCGGAGGTGCTCGAGCTGTCCAGCAGCACGGGGTTCTCGAAGTTCCCGGTGGTCAAGGGCTCCTCGGACTCGGTGGTCGGCTCGGTGCACGTCAAGCAGGCCGTGGCCGTCCCCCGCTCGGCGCGCGACGCGACCGAGGTGCGCGAGGTGATGGTCGCGGCGACGGTGGTGCCGGAGTCCCTGCGGCTCGACCCGCTGCTCCGGCTGCTGCGCGGCGAGGGCTTCCAGATGGCCGTGGTCTCCGACGAGTACGGCGGCACCGCCGGCGTCGTGACGCTGGAGGACGTGGTCGAGGAGATCGTCGGCGACATCGCCGACGAGCACGACCGCTACGGCTCCAGGCTGCGGATGCGGCCCGACGGCAGCTGGATCCTCTCCGGGCTGCTGCGCCCCGACGAGGTGCGCGACGCGACCGGGGTGGACCTGCCGGAGCACGAGGACTACGACACGGTGGCGGGTCTGCTCGTACGCGAGCTGGGTCGCGTGCCCGAGCGTGGCGACGCCGTCGTGGTCCCGCTCCCGGTGGTCGTCCCCGACGCGGGGCAGGGGGACTCCGACCCCGTCCTCGAGGAGGCGCACCTGCGCGTGGTCCGGATGGACGGCCTGCGCGTCGACCGGATCGCGCTGCGCCGCGTCCCGGTCGAGGTGCCCGAGGAGGACCGCCGATGAGCTCGGGCACCGCACTCCCGGTCGCGCTCCTGCTGCTGCTGGTCAACGCGTTCTTCGTCGCCGGCGAGTTCTCGCTGGTCTCCGCGCGCCGGACGAAGATCGAGCCGCGCGCCGCGGCCGGGTCCGCCGTGGCCCGTACGACGCTGCGCGCGATGGACAACGTGTCCCAGATGATCGCCGCCGTGCAGCTGGGCATCACGGTGGCCTCGCTCGCGCTCGGCGCGATCGCCGAGCCCGCGGTGTCCCACGTCGTCGAGCCGGCCTTCGAGGCGCTGTCGGTGCCGGAGGCGGTCCTGCACCCGGTCTCGTTCGCGCTGGCGATGGTGGTCGTGACGTACCTGCACGTCGTGCTGGGCGAGATGGTCCCGAAGAACATCGCGCTGGCCGGGCCCGAGCGTGCCGCGATGGTGCTCGGGCCGCCGATGGTCGCGATCGTCACCGTCCTGAAGCCGGTGGTGGTCGCGCTGGACGCCGTCGCGGACGCCATGGTGCGGCTGCTGCGGCTCGAGCCGGCCAGTGCGGTCGCGACCACCTTCACCAAGGAGGAGGTCGAGGCGCTCGTCGACGAGTCACGCGAGGAGGGCCTGCTCGCCGAGGGCGAGTACGAGCGCCTCTCCGGCGCCCTCGGGTTCACCACCCGCCCGGTCTCCTCGGTCCTGCTGCCGCTCGCGAGCCTCGAGACCGTGCCCCTGCACTCGCGGGTCGGCGACGTCGAGGCGCGGTGCGCGGAGACCGGCTACTCCCGCTTCCCCGTCACCGATGACGACGGCGGGCTGATCGGCTACCTGCACGTCAAGGACGTCATCGAGCCCGACCCGCGCGGCCGTGCGCGGCCGGTCGAGGACCGCTGGGTACGCCCCTTCGCCACGGTGCGCCCGGAGGACACGCTCGCGGAGGCGATGACCACGATCCAGGCCAAGGGCGCGCACCTCGCGCGGGTCGTCGACGAGGCGGGCACGGTCCTCGGGGTGGTCACCCTCGAGGACGTCATCGAGGAGCTGGTCGGCGAGATCCGCGACGCCTCGCACGCTGAGGGCCACTAGGGCGGCAGCCGGGGGTCCCGCGGGTCAGTCGCCCTTGGTCCGGTTAGCGACGATCACCGCGGTCGGCGCCAGCAGGGCTGCGACGACGCTCATCACGACCGCGGCGGGCACCGACCACAGCCGGACCAGGTTCCAGGCCAGCAGGATGAGGACGACGCAGGTGCCCATGATGACCGCGTACTCCTTGCGCCGACGGCTCAGCCCCGGGTCCCGGTCGGGCGTGAAGTCGTGACGGGGCCGACCGGACGGCCGACGCCCGGAGTCAGCCACGGGACTCCCAGAGCCCCCGGACGTACTCCGCCTGCCCGATGTGGCGGGCCATGTCGTCAGCCACGCTGACCAGCCGTACGCCCCGGGTCACCGGCGGGTCCCAGCGCTCGTCGACGACCTCGCCGAGGCCCTCGACGGTCTGCAGGTACGGCACCACCGCCTCCTGCACGGCACGGTGGTAGCCGACGAGGTCGCCGAGGTCGTCGAACCGCACCGCGGCCACCTGGTCCGGGCTGTGGCCGTAGCCGGTGTCGTCCGCGGCGAGCGGGAGTCCCAGCCGCTCGGCCCACCCCTGGGCGGTGTGCACCTGCTCCTGCCCCGCCGCCCCCGCGACGACGTGGTCGTCGAGCACCCGCGTCAGGTGCCAGACCAGCCAGCCGGTCGAGTTCGCGCCGGGTGCGGGAGTCCACGCGGCGGCCTCGGTGTCGAGTCCGCCGAGGACCTCGGGCACCGCGGCCGCCACGCGGGAGTAGGCGTCCAGCAGCAGGTCGTTCGCGTCGCTCATGGACGCTTCGTACCCGCAGGAGCGAGGCTCACTCCACCCCGATGGCGACCTCGGTGGACTTGACGAGGGCGGTGACCTTCGCGCCCTCGGCGAGGCCGAGGTCCTCGACGGCGTCCTTGGTGATCGAGGAGGTGATCTCCGGGCCGTTGTCGAGCTTGATCCGTACGACGGCCATCGCCTCCCCGGTGGTGACGGAGACGACGGTGCCGGGCAGCTGGTTGCGCGTGGAGAGCTTCATGGGTGGACCGTAGGGCGCCCGGGAACCGCTCCGCACCTCCTGCCGCAGCCGCGGTCGGAAGGCCGCCCGGCCGCCGCAGGCTCGGACGACGGAGCTCGGTGTGGGGCGGGCGGGGCTTGAACCCGCGACTGGACGATTATGAGTCGTCTGCTCTGACCGGCTGAGCTACCGCCCCGGGAAGCACGGACGACCCTAGCGAGACTGGTCGGACTTCTTGTGCCGTGCCTTCTTCGGCGGGCCGTCGCCGGTGCGCCGGGGACCGCCAGTCCCGCCCGACGGGCGGCCGCGGTCGGGTCGGATGTCGATCAGGATCCCCGAGATCCGGGTGGTCGACAGCTTCTGCAGCGTCTCGGCGGAGAGCTCGGGGAGCTCGACCAGGGAGAAGTTCGGCCGGATCTCGATCTTGCCGAAGTCGCCACGGCGCAGGCCGCCCTCGTTGGCCAGCGCGCCGACGATCTGCCGCGGCTCGACGCGGTGCCGCTTGCCCACGGCGATCCGCCACGTCGTCCGACGCGGGCCGGACGGACGCTCCTTGCTGCGCGGCGGCTCGGGCTCGTCCTCGGCGAACATCGGCTCGCCGTCCTGGGCCAGGACCGCGATGGCAGCGGCCACGTCCAGCGGGTCCTTGTCGTTGTCGGCGGCGTACGAGCCGATCAGGTCGCGCAGCACCGGCAGCTGGGAGTCGCCCAGCGCGGCGGTGATCGCCTCCGTGAACCGCACGACACGGGTCGCGTTGACGTCGGCGACGCTCGGCTTGGGCATCTCCTCGATCTTCTGCTTCGTGGCCTTCTCGATGGCCCGCAGGAGGTGCTTCTCGCGCGGCGTGACGAAGCTGATCGCGTCGCCCGAGCGGCCCGCCCGACCGGTGCGGCCGATCCGGTGGACGTACGCCTCGGTGTCGGTGGGGATGTCGAAGTTGATGACGTGGCTGACTCGCTCGACGTCCAGTCCGCGGGCCGCGACGTCGGTGGCGACCAGCACGTCGAGCGCACCCGAGCGCAGCGCCTCGACCGTGCGCTCGCGCTGCTGCTGGACGATGTCGCCGTTGATGGCGGCAGCGGAGAACCCCCGCGCCCGCAGCTTCTCGGCGACCTCCTCGGTGGCCTGCTTGGTGCGGACGAACACGATCGCGGCGTCGAAGGACTCGACCTCGAGGATCCGGGTCAGCGCGTCGACCTTCTGCGGCCACGGCGCGAAGAGGTAGCGCTGGGTGACGTTCGCGGCGGTACGGCTCCCGCCCTGGACGGTCACCTGCTCCGCGCCCGGGGCGTGCCGCTCGGCGATCCGCCGGATCGCGGCCGGCATCGTGGCGGAGAACAGCGCGACCTGCTTGTTCTCGGGGGTGTCGGCGAGGATGGTCTCGACGTCCTCGGCGAAGCCCATGTTGAGCATCTCGTCGGCCTCGTCCAGGACGACGTGGCGCAGACCGGAGAGGTCGAGGGTCCCCTTCTCCAGGTGGTCCATGACGCGGCCCGGCGTGCCGACGACGACGTGGACGCCACGGCGCAGCGCGGAGAGCTGGACGCCGTACCCCTGGCCGCCGTAGACGGGCAGGACACGCAGGTCGGGGAGGTGGGCGGCGTACGACCCGAACGCCTCGGAGACCTGCAGCGCGAGCTCGCGCGTCGGCGCGAGCACGAGCACCTGCGGTCCCGAGCCGGCGGGGACCGAGAGGTCGATGTGGGACAGGATCGGCAGCGCGAACGCCGCCGTCTTGCCGGTGCCGGTCTGCGCCAGCCCGACGACGTGCCTGCCCTCGAGGAGCAGGGGGATCGCCTGCGCCTGGATCGGCGACGGGGTCTCGTAGCCGACGTCGGCCAGCGCCCTCATCACCGGCTCCGAGAGGCCGAGGTCGGCGAAGGCTGGCTGCTGCTGGTCCTGCTCACTCACCGCTGAAGCCTAGGCCGCCTGGAGCCTGCCGCCGAATCCTGCGTCGCTCAGGTCCAGCCGAAGTGGCCCAGGACCGCAGTGATGTCGCGGTCGAGAGCGGCTCGTTCCTCGCTCCCCAGCGGAGCGACCTCGCTGTAGGCGGCCAGGAACCGCGTCCGTGCGCCGACCTCGGTCGGACGCCATGCGTGGTACCTCGTCCCGAGCAGCACCGCTGCCTGCGCGAGATCGGCGGTCCTGCTGCGATAGCAGACGTCGTCGAAGTCGAGGACGCACGTGATGCCCGGACCTCGGGCGTACAGGACGTTGGCCGACCGGAAGTCGCCGTGCACCAGCTGCTCGCCGGGCAGGTGCTGATCGGCACCGACCCCCAGGGGGTACGCCGTCAGCGCGACGTGCAGCTCGGCCAGGGCACGTCCGGCGGCGACCACCTGCTCGGGATCGCCGACGTCGAGCAGGTCACCGCCGACCATCGGCGCGAGGCCGACCGAGATGCCCTCCCTCTCGGCCCGCCTGGGGTCACCGTGCCGCGCCGCGACGGGCAGCCCCTCGGCCCCGAGCCAGGAGACCAGCGAGTCGATCTCGCGCAGACGCGCTAAGCGCGAGGGGTCCGCGCAGCACTTGGCGACGTAGCGACGTCCGTCGACGGTGATGACGGCCAGCAGGTTCGAGGCGCTGAGCACCAGGCGGTCGCACTGCTCCACCTGCCCGATCCCGGCCGTCCGCAGCGTCTCCCGCAGCCACCCCACAGCCTCGCCGACGCCTGCGAAGCCGAACCGGTCGGCGAGTGCGGCCAACGGCTCGTCCCGCTCCCAGAGCATCGAGATCGTGGGATCGCCGGCCATCGAGGTCAGTCAAGCACCGGGCGACCACGGTGACGTCTCGGCGCCGCGAGGAGCCGCGGCGGCCCCGGGTACGAACCGGTCGACCGCCCTGGTGTCCCGCTCGGGGTGTCCAATGGGCCCGTGACCACCACCGAGCCACGTGCCACGACCACCAGCGGTCCCGTCCGCGGGGTGCAGGAGGGCGGCGTCGCGGTCTTCCGCGGCATCCCCTACGCCGCTCCCCCGTTCGGCGACCTCCGCTTCGAGGCACCCGCCCCGCACGAGCCGTGGACCGAGGAGCGCGACTGCTCGGCCTACGGCGCGACCGTGCCCAAGGGTCCCTTCCGCACGGAGGTCTCCTCGCTGCTGGTCGAGCCGCAGATCGCCGGGTCGGAATGTCTCAACCTGAACGTCTGGACCCCGGACCCGTCGACCGAGGGGCTCCCGGTGCTGGTCTGGATCCACGGCGGCGCGTTCGTCAACGGCAGCGGCGCCGTGCCGACGTACGCCGGCGGGGCGTTCGCGCGCGACGGCGTCGTCACCGTGACCCTCAACTACCGGCTGGGTGTGGACGGCTTCGCGCACCTGCCCGACCGCCCCGACAACCGGGGCCTGCTCGACCAGGTCGCCGCGCTGCGCTGGGTGCACGACAACATCGCCGCGTTCGGCGGTGACCCCGGTCGCGTCACCATCGCCGGCGAGTCGGCCGGTGCCATGAGCGTGACGACGCTGACCGCGATGCCGGCGGCCCGAGGTCTGTTCCAGCGCGTCATCGCCGAGAGCGGCGCCGGGCACCACGTGCTCACCCCACAGACCGCCTCGCTCGTCACGGCCGCCCTGGCCGAGCGGCTCGGGGTCGAGCCGACCGGCGAGGCCATCGCCACCGTCCCCGTCGAGGACCTCGTCAGCACCCAGCTCGCGCTGACGGCCGCGATCAGCGGCGACCAGGACCGCGCGCGGTGGCGGGAGATCTCCGCGAACGGCATGCCGTTCGAGCCGGTGGTCGACGGCGTGAGCGTGACGGGCCGCCCGTACGACGTGGTCGCGGCCGGCGACGGCGCTCCGGTGGACCTGCTGATCGGGAGCAACGACACCGAGCACACGCTCTTCCTCTACCCGCTCGCGCCCGTGGTCGACGAGCCGCTCGCGCGGATGATGCTCGGGGCGTACGGCGCTCCCGACGACGCCTACGAGATCCTCGCCGCCGACGCCGCGACCCCCTACGACGTCGTGGTCGCCGGGCTGACCGACTGGTTCTTCCGGGTGCCGGCGGTGCGGCTGGCCGAGACCCGCCTGGCCCAGGGCAGGGACACCTTCGTCTACCAGTTCGGCTGGCGCACGCCGGTCCTCGACGGCGTGCTCGGCGCGACCCACGCCCTGGAGATCGGCTTCGCCTTCGACAACCTCGCCGACCCCGAGGGCCAGTGGATGACCGGGCCGGACGCCCCGCAGGCGCTCGCCGACGACATGCACGCCGCCTGGGTCCGCTTCGTGACCGACGGCGACCCCGGCTGGCCGGCGTACGGCGAGATGCGGCACACCCGGCGCTTCGGCGGCCCCGGGGACGGCACCGTGCTTGACGACCCCGACCCGCAACGTCGGCTGCTCTGGCCCGAGCGCTGAACGCACGGACGGGTCCGGCCGGAGGCCGGACCCGTCAGCTGCTGCTCCCCCGGTTGGACTCGAACCAACAACCCTCCGATTAACAGTCGAATGCTCTGCCAATTGAGCTACAGGGGATCGCGTGGAGCGGAGTCAGCGTAGCAACGAGCGCGGACCTGGGACGAATCGAGGCCGGCTCACGCTCCGATCTCGGCGCGCCCCTCGGCGAGCCCCCGGGAGGCCAGGTCGCGGACCAGTGGATCGGCGGGGTCCAGGCCGGCGTCGTAGTCGACGTACCACGTCACCTCGCCGTCCACGCCCGACCCGGCGGGCGCGCGCCGCGCGATGACGTGCAGGCCCAGCGGGCCGGACACGCTCACCCGGCGCTGCAGGAGCAAGGACGCCGAGACCCGCTCACGCAGCAGCTCCAGCAGCCGGCCGGGGTCGTCGAGGCCGAACCGGTGGACGGGGCGGGTGCGTGCGTACTCGCCCACCTCCGAGACGGTCAGCTGAGCATCGTCGAGGTCCCACGCGGCATCGTGCACCTGCTCCCACACGATTCTGTGCACCTCGCCCTCGGCAGGGAGCACGACGAAGGCGCGGCGGGTGCCGAGGAGCCAGCCCCCGGGCTCCGGAGACACGAACGGCTCCGCGGCGAGCACTCGCTCTCCGGGTCCGAGGTCCGCCCGGGCGAGCACGTCGCGGCCCGGGCCGGTGCGGCGCGCGGCCAGCGTCGGGCGCCTCACTCGCCCACGCTCTTCTCGCGCAGCTCGCGCCGGCGCTGCTCGAGGGCGACCAGCTCGCCGAACATCTTGTTGTAGTCACTCGCCTGCTCGACCGGGTTCGTGCGCTGCAGCCGCGACTTCAGGTCGGCGATGCGTCGCTGGGCGGTGAGCTCCTGCAGGCGGTAGACGTGCATGGCGGCGTACGACGCACTCGGCGCCTGGTGGCTGCTGATCGGCTCGACGGCGAGCTCGCTGACCAGCGAGCGCACCACCGGGTCCTCGGTGGCGCCGGCCAGGTCAGCCGCCCACTGGCCGGTCGCCGCGACCGGCCCGCCGCGCCGACCGACGCACTCCCAGACCGCCCGGTAGGCCGGGTGCGTGAAATCGGTGCCGTCCACGTCCCGGGTGGCCGACACCGTCAGGTCGGGGTGCTGCACGACGAGCTTGAGGGTCTCGCGCTCCATGGCCAGACGGGGGTCGCGCCGCTCCGGGAGGGGTACGCCGGCCTCCGCCGGCGCCGCCGCCACGGGTCGCGCGGGCGCCTCGTTCCGACCGCCACGTGAGGACGCGCGTCGTACCTCGCGGCGCGCCTCGTCCGGGTCGATGCCGAGCATCCCCGCCAGCTCGCGGGCGAAGGCGTCGATCTTCGACCGGTCCCGGATCGAGGTGACCAGCTTCGCGGCGGCGCGCAGCGCGTCGATCCGGCCGTCCGCGCGGTCGAGGTCGTACCTCTTGACGACGTTGCCGAGGACGAACCGGTACAGCGGCACCCTCCGGGCGACGAGCTCGCGCACCTCGGCCTCGCCCTTCTGCTGGCGCACGTCACAGGGGTCCAGCCCGTCCGGCTCCACCGCGACGTACGTCTGGGAGACGAACTGCTGGTCGCCCTCGAAGGCCTTCATCGCCGCCCGCTGCCCCGCCTCGTCGCCGTCGAAGGTGAAGATCACCTCGCCGCGGAACTCCTCGTGGTCGTGCAGCAGCCGACGGACCACCCGGGCGTGGTCGTCGCCGAACGCGGTCCCGCAGGTGGCGACGGCCGTGGTGACGCCGGCCAGGTGGCAGGCCATCACGTCGGTGTAGCCCTCGACGACCACGCACTGCGAGGCCCGGGCGATGTCCTTGCGCGCCAGGTCGATGCCGTAGAGGACGTGGGACTTCTTGTAGATCGGCGTCTCGGAGGTGTTGAGGTACTTCGCCTCGATCCGGTCGTCGTCGAAGATCCGCCGCGCGCCGAAGCCGATGGTGTCGCCGCCGGCCTCCCGGATCGGCCACATCAGCCGGCCGCGGAAGCGGTCGTACGGGCCGCGCCCGGAGCTGCCGACCAGCCCGGAGGTGACCAGCTCCTCGTCGGTGAACCCGCGGTCGCGCAGGTGGCGGTAGAGCTCCTCCCCACCGCGCGGGGAGAACCCGACGCCGAAGTGCTCGGCGGCCGCCTGGTCGAAGCCGCGCCCGCCGAGGAACTGCCGTGCCGCGAGGGCGTCAGGCCCGCGCAGCCGCTCGGCGTAGTACTCCTGCGCGACGCGGTGCGCCTCGACCAGCCGGCCGCGCTGCGGGCCCGACGGGCTTGCCGGGCCGCCCTCCTCGTACCGCAGCTGGACGCCGGTCTTCTCCGCCAGCCGCTCGACGGTCTCGGTGAAGGAGATCTTGTCGATCTCCATGAGGAAGCTGATCACGTCGCCGCCCACCTGGCAGCCGAAGCAGTGGTAGAAGCCGCGGCTGGGGTTGACGTTGAAGCTCGGGCTCTTCTCGTCGTGGAATGGGCACAGGCCCTTGAACGAGCCGCCGCCGGCGGGGCGCAGCGTCACGTAGTCGGAGACGATGTCGTCGATGCGCGCCTTCTCGCGCACCTCGGCGATGTCCTCCTCACGGATGCGCCCTGCCACGTCGCGGAGTCTACGGTCCGGCCGGGCAGTCCCGGCCGCCGTCCACAGCCGGGCGACGCCCGTGCGGGCGGAGTAGGCAGCGAGGACGGAGTATGCCCTTCCGCCGGCTCACGTTATGGTCGAAATCCCGATCTCCGCACCACGTCTGCACGGCACCAGGAGGCCTTCGATGACCACCGACCTCACGGGCAAGGACCCCCGCTCCCAGGACCAGCCGCTCGACCCGACCGCGCCGCTCCACACGCACGAGCAGATGGAGCTGGCGGAGTCGCGGACGGCGCACAACTACCACCCCCTGCCGGTCGTCGTCGCCCACGCCGAGGGCGCCTGGATGACCGACGTCGACGGCCGCGCGTTCCTCGACATGCTGGCCGGCTACTCCGCGCTCAACTTCGGCCACGGCCACCCCGCGCTGCTGCAGGCCGCCCACGAGCAGCTGGACAAGGTCACCCTGACCAGCCGCGCGTTCGTGCACGACCAGTTCGGCGCCTTCTGCTCCGAGCTCGGCGACCTCACCGGCAAGGACATGGTGCTGCCGATGAACTCCGGCGCCGAGGCGGTCGAGACCGCCCTCAAGGTCGCGCGGAAGTGGGGCTACGAGGTCAAGGGCGTACCCGACGACACCGCCGAGATCGTCGTGATGAGCGGCAACTTCCACGGGCGTACCTCCACCATCGTCGGCTTCTCCGACGACGCCGCGGCGCGCAACGGCTTCGGCCCGTTCGCCCCCGGCTTCGTCACGGTGGAGTACGGCGACCTCGACGCGCTGCGGGCGGCGATCACCGACCGCACCGTCGCCGTGCTCCTCGAGCCGATCCAGGGCGAGGGCGGCGTGCTGATCCCGCCGGACGGCTACCTCCGCGGCGTCCGCGAGATCTGCGACGCCCACCAGGTGCTGATGGTCGCCGACGAGATCCAGGCCGGCCTCGGTCGTACGGGCAGGACGTTCGCCTGCGACCACGAGGACGTCGTGCCGGACGTCTACATCCTCGGCAAGGCGCTCGGCGGCGGCATCGTGCCGGTCTCGGCGGTCGCCGCGGACAAGAACGTGCTCGGCGTGCTGCGCCCCGGCCAGCACGGCAGCACCTTCGGCGGCAACCCGCTGGCCTGCGCGGTCGGCCGCGAGGTCGTCTCGATGCTCGCGACCGGCGACTTCCAGCAGCGCGCCACCGCGCTCGGCGAGATCATGCGCGACCGGCTGGAGAAGCTGATCGGCAACGGGGTCCTCGCCGTGCGCGTGCGCGGGCTGTGGGCCGGCATCGACATCGACCCGAAGGTCGGCTCGGGCCGCGACGTGTGCGAGGCACTGATGGCGCGCCGGGTCCTGGCCAAGGACACCCACGGCTCCACCATCCGCCTCGCACCCCCGCTGGTGATCTCCGAGGAGGACCTGCTCTGGGGGCTGGACCAGCTCGCCGAAGTCGTCGCCGGCGCCTGACCTGACCGCGAGACGTCGCGTGTACGCGACGCCTCGCCGACCGGTACTCCGAGACGTCGCGTGTACGCGACGTCTCGCGGTCAGTAGGGGCCGTTCATCACGTTGGCCAGCTCCTCGCCGGCGGCGTACCGGGTGAGCTGCGCAGCGACCATGCGGTACGCGCGCGGCCACATCGCGTCGGTCGTACCCCCGACGTGCGGGCTGAGCAGCAGCCCCGGAGCGCCCCACAACGGGTGGTCCTCGGGCATCGGCTCGGTGTCGACGACGTCGAGCGCCGCGGTGATCCGCTCGCGGCGCAGCTCGGCGAGCAGCGCGTCGCTGTCCACGATCGACCCGCGCGCGACGTTCACCAGCAGGGCGCCGTCCTTCATCGAGGCGAGGAACGCGGCGTCGACCATCCCGACGGTCTGCTCGGTGGCCGGCACGACGAGGATCACCACGTCGACCTCGGGGAGCAGCGCCGGGATCTCCTCGAACCCGTGCACCCCCTCGCGGGCGGTGCGCGCCACCCGCACGACCTCGGTCTCGAAGGGCACCAGCCGGCGCTCGATGGCCTCGCCGATCGAGCCGTAGCCGAGGATCATCACCCGGCGGTCGGCCAGCGCCGGCTGCATCCGCTGGCGCCACACCCGGTGCTCGGCCTCGCGGACGTAGTCGGGGATCCCGCGCAGCGACGCGATCGCGAGGCCCACCGCGAGCTCGGCCGTGGAGGCGTCGTGGACGCCGCGGGCGTTGCACAGGGTGACGTGCGCGGGGACGTGCGGCCGGACGTGCTCGACCCCCGCGGACAGCGTCTGGACCACCTCGAGGTTCGGCATCGCCTCGATCATCTGCTGGTCGTGCACCTGGTTGGAGAAGCCGTACGGCATGACCCAGAACCGGACGTCGGCGGCACTCTGCGGGGCACCGCCCTCGTCGACCCGCCAGTCGATCCCGGGCTTCTGCGTCTCCACGCGCAGCCCGTCGAAGGTCGTCTCCCCCAGGCGCTCGGCACCGAACGGCACCCACACCAGCCTGTCCTCGCTCACGTCTCCACCTCTCACTCCTCGACCAGTCCCAGCTGGTCCATGATCGCCTCCACGTGGTGGTCGAAGAGCTGCCGGGGGGCCGCGAGGTCGGGACCGTACTGCCCGAAGACCTCGAAGCCGACCGCGCCGAACACCGACGACCACGCCAACATCATCCGGGCGACCAGGGTCGTGGGCAGGGCGCTCCCGAGCTCGGCGGCGACGCGGTCGAGGTCCGAGCGCAGTGCCCGGGGCAGCGGTGCGACCAGGGCAGGAGCCGCGAGCGCGCCCGCCTCGTACGCCTCCACGCACAGGCGTCCGTAGAGCAGCGGCACGCGGGTCCCGGGGCCGGTGGTCTGCTCGGCCGGCGCGACGTACCCCGGGACGGGGCTGCCGAACAGCAGGGCGTACCGCGCCGGCTCCGCGACCGCCCACGCCCGCACCGCCCGCGACACCGCGCGGAACCGCCCGCGGTGGTCGCCGGAGCGCGGCCGCGTCGCCGCCTTCTCGGCCGCCTCGCCGAGCTCGTCGTACGCGTCGACGACCAGGAGGGTCAGCAGGTCGTCGCGGCTGCGGACGTAGCGGTAGACCGCCGAGGAGACGACACCGAGGTCGCGGGCCAGGGACCGGACCGAGAGGTCGGCGGCGCCGACGCGGACGAGCTGCTCGCGACCGAGACGGGTGATGTCGGCCAGCGTCTGCTCACGGGCACGTTCACGAGGGGTCGGCACCGGCCCATCGTCGCGCGCGGCCGAGACCATCGTCAACATCTGCGACTATCAGTCATTGTTGTGAGCAGTGCTCTTGCAATGAGAGCGAGAGCAGTGCACTCTCTTTCCTGAGGGGTCGCAGCGTGCGGCCCACGGACGAGAGGCGTGACGATGGGCGAGATCCAGGTGGTGACCGGCGCGGGACCGGTCGGGTGGACCGTGGCCGAGCGGCTGGCGGACGAGGGGCGCCGCGTACGGGTGCTGACGCGCTCGGGCAGCGGCCCCGAGCGGGACGGCGTGGAGCGGCTCCGCGTCGACGTCTCGGACCCGGTCGCGCTCGCCGACGCGGTACGCGGGGCGGGCGCGGTCTTCCACTGCGTCCACGGGTCGGCGTACGCGGCGTCGGTCTGGCGCGCGGAGCTGCCGCGGGCCGAGGCAGCGGTGCTGGAGGCGGCCGGCCGTGAGGGCGCGGCGGTGGTGTTCCCGGAGTCGCTCTACTCGTACACCGACACGACGCGGCCGATGACCGAGGACGACCCGCGCACGCGCAGCACCGGCAAGGGAGCCGTACGACGCGACCTGCTCGCGGCCCGCGCCGCCTCGCCCACCCCGACCGTCAGCGTGGTGGCCTCGGACTTCGTCGGTCCCCGGGTGCGGACCAGCCACATGGGCGACCGCGTCGTCCCTGCTGTGCTCACGGGCCGGAAGGTCCGGGTGCTCGGCTCGCTGGACCAGCCGCACTCCTGGACCCACGTCCCGGACCTGGCCCGCGCCATGGTCGTGGCCGCACGCCGCGAGGACCTCTGGAACACCGTGCTGCACGCGCCGACCGACGCGCCGCGCACCCAGCGCGAGATGGTCCACGGCTTCGCCGCGGCCGCCGGCACCCAGGTGCCCGAGCCGGGCGTGGTCCCGGCCTGGCTGGTCCGCAGCGGCGGTCTGGTCAGCCGTGAGCTGAGGGAGCTGGCCGAGATGCTCTACCAGTTCGACGCGCCGTTCGTGATGGACTCCGCGGCCAGCCAGGACCGGCTCGGCTTCGGCCCCACCCCGGTCGAGGAGGTCTGGGCGCAGGCCGTCGCCTGGTGGCGCGAGGAGTCCGTCAGCGCCGGGTGAGGCGGGCGTGCAGGCCCACGGCGGAGGCGTCGGTCAGCGAGGCGATCTGGTCCAGCACCACCCGGGTACGAGCCGCGTCGTCGCGAGCCAGGCCGAGGTCGTCGGCGAACTGCCGGTCCGGGAGCCGGCCACCGCCGGCGACCAGCCCGTCGTAGAGCTCCTCGAGCAGCTCGGCCTGTCGGGCCATGTCCCGCACCCGGTCCTCCGCCTGCATCACGTAGTGCGCGGCGACGCCCTTCAGCACGGCGATGTCCACCAGGGTGTCCTCGGGCACGACCAGGTCGGCGTCGTGACGCACCAGCGGCCGCGGACCGTGCCGCTCGGTCGTCGCCCGGTGCACCGCCCCGCAGAAGATCCCGATCGCGTCGGAGGTGAGGTTCTTCAGACGGGCGAGCGCCGCGCGGCTGCCGTCGTACGGCTCGCGACTCGCGGCCGTCCACGCGGCCACCGCGCCCAGCCTCTCGTACGACGCCTCCAGCTCGTCGTCGCCCGTGGTGGGGAGGTACCACGCACGCACGGTCCCCCACACCGCCGCCCGCTCGACCGGGTCGGCCAGCCGACCGAGGTCGATGCGCCCTGCGACGACCCCGTCCTCCAGGTCGTGCACGGAGTACGCGACGTCGTCGGCCACGTCCATCACCTGCGCCTCGACGCAGCGTCGGGTGGGATCGAGGTTCTCGAAGCCCTCGATGCCCTCGATCCCCTCGCGCAGCCACACGAAGACCGGCCGGTCGTCGGGGTAGACGCCGAACTTCGCCCCGGGCCCAGCACCCTCCGGCCGCTCCCAGGGGTACTTCGTGCACGCGTCGAGGGTCGCGCGGGTCAGGTTCAGGCCCACCGAGGCGCCGTCGGCGTCGACCGACTTCGCCTCGAGCCGGGTGAGGATCCGCAGCGTCTGCGCGTTGCCCTCGAAGCCGCCCGCCACCTCGCCGAGCCGGTCCAGCACCCGCTCGCCGTTGTGGCCGAACGGCGGGTGCCCGAGGTCGTGCGCGAGCGCCGCGGTCTCGGCGACGTCGGGGTGGCAGCCCAGCGGGTGGGCCAGGTCGCGGGCGATCTGCGCGACCTCGAGGCTGTGGGTGAGCCGGTTGCGTACGAAGTCGTCGCTCGACGGCCCGACCACCTGGGTCTTCGCCGCGAGCCGGCGCAGCGACGCCGAGTGCACGACGCGGGCACGGTCGCGCTCGAAGGCGGTGCGTACGGGCGCGTCGACGCGCTTGGTCGGCTCGGCCACCAGGCGGGCGCGCGCGTGCTCGTCGTACCGGTCCTCGAGGGTCATGGCAGCACCACCGTCCGGGCTCCCGCCAGCCGCGGGCCGGGACGGCCGACGATGCAGACCAGCATCGTCGTCATCAGGGCCACGAGGTACGCCGGGAAAGCCCAGCTCGCCAGGTCCCACCGGTCCAGGGTCAGCAACGTGATCACGCCGTTGGCGAGACCGAGCGCGAAGGTGGTGGCGATCTCGGTCTCGGGGTACGACCACGCCTTCCGGATCGTCGGTATCCCGGCGAGCAGGTCCGCGAGCACCGCGGCGACCACGGCGTACTCGGGGTCGGGGACCGTCAGCCACACCACGAGCGCGACCAGGGACGCCGCCCCGCAGACGAGGTCGAAACGGGTGATCCGCCAGTACGAGCGGGTGCTGACCAGGCTGGAGACGAAGATGATCGCGGGCCCGACCCCGATCGAGAGGGTCAGCACCGACGGCCAGCCGACGCCGTCGTCGAGCTGCGCGACGAAGCCGATCAGCGGAGCCAGCGCCCACAGGAACCAGGTCACCCGGTTCGGCCTGGTCCGCCCGCGCACCGTCGCCAGCGCGTAGCGGGAGCTGCCGATCAGCGTCAGCGCAGCACCGAGCAGCACGAAGCGGGGGTCCAGCACGTGGGCCAGCCTGTCACTCCCCTGCGGCGGACATCGCCAGGGTGGCCAGGGTGGTGAGCTGCTTGCGCATCATCACCAGGTCGCCCCAGGCGAGGAGTGCGTCGACCGGTCGGGGGTGGCGCGGGTGGCGCACGACACCGAGCAGCCGGCTGCCGGCCGGGGCGGGCCGCACGGCGTACCCCAGCACGACGTCCGCCATCACGCCGCCCGGGCGTCCTCGGATCGTGAGGTCGCGGCCGGGCACCAGGCCCGCCACCTCGAAGACGGGGTGGATCCGCTGGCCCACCGCCAGCGGGCCCAGGCCCGGTGTCAGGGTGCGTGGGCTGCGGCGGCCGAGATTGTCGAGCAGGTCGTAGGAGTACGGCGCGACCCGCAGCTGGCCCAGCCACGTCCACAGCCGCTCGGGCGGCGCAGCGCAGTCGACGCCGCGCAGCAGCCGCGCCCAGCCCTCCCCGGCGAGCTCGTCGCCGGGCAGGCGCGAGCCGGCCTCCTCGGCGCTCACGCCCCACGTGGCCGGCAGGCTCACAGCCAGCCGTTGCCGTCCGCGGTCAGCACCGCCTCCGCCCGGTTGGTCGCCCCGGTCTTCCCGATCGCCGCGGACAGGTGGTTGCGGACGGTGCCCTCGGAGAGGAAGAGCCGGGCCGCGATCGCCGCCGCGGACGACCCGTCGCGCGCGGCCTGCAGCACCTCCGTCTCACGCACGGTCAGCGGGCTCTCGCCGGCGACGAGGCTGTCGGTCGCGAGACCGGGGTCGACGACCCGCAGGCCGGCGTGGACACGGCGTACGGCGTCGGCCAGCTGTGAGGCCGGGGTGTCCTTGACGACGAACCCCGAGGCACCGGCCTGCAGCGCCCGGCGCAGGTAGCCGGGCCGTCCGAAGGTGGTGACGATCAGGACGCGTACGTCGGCGGCGGCCGCCCGCACCTGCGCGGTCGCGGCGATGCCGTCCAGGCCGGGCATCTCGACGTCGAGCAGCGCGACGTCGGGCCGGTGCTCGAGCACGGCGGGCACGACGGCGTCGCCCGACGCCACCTCGGCCACGACCTCGAGGTCGCGCTCCAGGTCGAGCAGTGCCGCGAGCGCACCGCGGACCAGCGCCTGGTCGTCGGCCAGCAGCAGCCGGATGCTCACGGCGTCCCCACCAGCACCTGCAGCGTGTGGCCCTTCGGCTCACCGGGTCGGCAGACGACGGTCGCGCCCAGCGCGGAGGCGCGCTCGCGCAGCCCGAGCAGCCCGTTGCCGTCGCCCGCGGTCTCCCCGGCGAGCCCCCGTCCGTCGTCGCGCACCTCTGCGCTCGTCGGGCTGAGCCGGACCACGCAGCGCCGCGCGCCGGAGTGTCGTACGACGTTGGTGACGCCCTCGCGCACCGTCCAGGCGAACAGCTCGCGCAGGTCGCCGGGGATCTCGTCGGTCGAGTTCGGCAGGTCCGCCTCGATCTCGGCCGCGCGCAGCGCCGCCCGCGCCCGGGTGAGCTCGCCGGGCAGGGTGAGCTCGCGGTAGCCCTCCACCGCACGGCGTACGTCGCCCAGCGCCTCGCGCGCGAGTCGCTCCAGGTCCTCCAGCTCCGCCCGCGCACGCGGCGGGTCGGCGTCGACCAGCCGCCCGGCCAGCTCGGCCTTGACCCGGATGACGGTCAGGGAGTGCCCGAGGATGTCGTGCAGGTCGCGGGCGAACCGGTTGCGCTCGTCGGCGACGGCGAGGCGCTGGTTCTGGTCGTCGGCCAGCCGCAGCCGGACGTTGCCGGCGATCATGTGCTGGACGCCGTACACCGCGACGGACGCGGCCAGCATCGCGAGCAGCAGCGAGGTGTCGCGCTCCCAGCCGGGCACGAGGATGCCGGCGGCGTACGTCACGGCGAGCGTGAGCGCGACCAGCCACCACCGCAGCGCGTGGTCGAGGATCATCACGCTGAGCACGCACAGGTAGACAGCGCTCGCGGTGCCGGACTGGCCGAGGAGCGCGCACTGCGCGACCGCCAGCGCGACGAGCAGCGCGAAGACCGCCAGCCCCTGCCTCGTCGGCAGCGCGAACGTCCCGGCGTGCATCCGGCGGCGCTGGTAGCCGAAGGTGCCGACGTACACCACGGCGAACGCGACGACCAGCACCATGCCGACCCAGCCGGTCCAGCGGTCGCGCTCTTGCCACCCCGTGGCCAGCGGCTGCAGCAGGAACAGCGTCCAGATCGAGATCCAGAACAGGCCGACGCGGCCGGGGGCGGTGTCCGGCCCCCAGCCGCGCGACGGTCTCAGGTCCACGAAGGCCACGGTAGTGCTCGCCGCTCCCTCAGACCCTCGCCGTGTCCTTGCTCATCCGCCAGGCGGCACCGCCGATGAAGACGGCCAGCCAGCCCACGGCGTTGACGACGGCGTACCAGGGCAGCTCGTGGGTGAGCGGAGCGCGGGCGACCTCGGCGACGCCGTACATCGGGGTCCAGTACGCGATCTGGCGGACCACGTCGGCGTACTCGCTGAGCGGGATGAACAGGCCGCCGAGGAAGGCCAGCAGCGCGAGCCCCGGGCCGAGGATCTGCATGACGTTCTCCCCGGGGACGAGGTAGCCGATGAAGACGCCCAGCGCCGCGAACGTCATCGTGCAGATCAGCGTCAGCACACCGCACTCGATCCAGGTGCTCAGCGGCATCTCCGCCTTGCCCTGCAGCGCCCCGACGACGTTGACGATCGCGACCGCCAGTGCGGCCATCACCAGGGCGACCAGCGCCTTGATGACGATGTACGCGACCGGCCTCAGCGGGGTCAACCGCAGCTGGCGCGACCAGCCCAGGGCTCGCTCGGTGGCCACCATCGCGCCACCGGAGGCCGCGATCAGGGCGCCGCCGTACAACGCCATCGAGACGAGGACGTACGCCGAGACGTTGGCGTTCGGGCCGGCCTTCTCCTCGCCTCCGCCGCCGGAGCCGAAGACGAAGAACAGCGCCGTCGGGAAGACGAGCGCGAAGAAGATGGTGCGCCGGTTGCGCAGCATCCGCTTCAGCTCGATGCCGAGGACGCCGGCGCTGAACCCGCCCAGTGCGGGGACGCGGCGCGTGGTGGGGTCGATCGTGGTCGCCGTGCTCATCGCCGGTCTCCTTCGCTGAGGTGCTGCTCGTCGTGGTGGGGGTCGCCGGTCAGGCTGAGGAAGGCCTCCTCGAGGCCCTTGGACTCGATCTCCAGGTCGCGCGCGTCGGTGCGGGTCAGCAGGTAGCGCGCCACCGCGTCGGAGTCCTTGGTGTGGACGTAGAGCTGCTCGCCACGGACGTCGACGCCGTCCACCCCGCCGAGGGAGCGGATCGCCTCGATGTGCGCGGTGGTGTCGGGGCTCGCGAGCCGCGCTCGTACGGTGCGGCCCGAGGCGAGTCCGCGGATCTCGGCGCCCGAGCCGTCGGCGACGACCCGGCCGCCGGCGACCAGGACGATGCGGTCGGCGTACTGGTCGGCCTCCTCGAGGTAGTGCGTCGCGAACAGCACGGTGCGACCCTGGCTCGCGTCGGCGCGGATGGAGCTCCAGAAGCTGCGGCGCCCCTCGACGTCCATGCCCGTGGTCGGCTCGTCGAGCAGCAGCAGAGCAGGGTCGGAGAGCAGCGCCATCGCGAAGCGCAGCCGCTGCTGCTCACCGCCCGAGCACTTGCCCACCTTGCGGTCGGCGATGTCGGTGATGCCGGCGCTGTCGAGCACCTCGTCCACGGGCTTCGTGTCGGCGAAGAGCAGCGCCGTGTAGGCGACGGTCTCGCGGACCGTGAGGTCCTTGAGGAGCCCACCGGTCTGCATCACGGCCGCCACCAGGCCACGAGCGATCGCGGCTCGCGGGGTCATGCCGAAGGTGGTCACCGTGCCGGACGTGGGCCGCGACAGCCCGAGGATCATGTCGATCGTGGTCGTCTTGCCGGCGCCGTTGGGGCCGAGGAAGGCGACCACCTCGCCGGGACGCAGCGTCAGGTCGATGCCTCGTACGGCCTCGACGCGACCGAAGGACTTGCGCACGCCGTCGAGGCGCACCGCGGCGTCGGTGGTCGGTCCCGCCGCGTGGTGGGGCTCTGTCGTCATCATGGTGCTCAGCCTGCTGCCGGTCGGGCGTCCGCACCTCGCTCGTCCCTCACGACGTCTCCATGACGACTGTCACGACCGCAGAGGCGTCACGTACGCGCACCGCCTCGCGATCAGCGAGTCGGGTGGCCGGCCTCGCCGAGCGCGCGCTTGACCTCGCCGATGCTCACGGTGCCGAAGTGGAAGACCGTCGCGGCGAGGACCGCGTCGGCACCGGCATCGACGGCGGGCGAAAAGTGCTCAGCAGCACCGGCGCCGCCGGAGGCGATGACGGGTACGTCCACGGCGGCACGCACCTGCCGCAGCAGCTCCAGGTCGAAGCCGTCGGTCGTGCCGTCGGCGTCCATCGCGTTGAGCAGGATCTCCCCCGCTCCCAGCTCGACGGCCTTCGCGGCCCAGGCGACGGCGTCCAGGCCGGCGCTCTGCCGGCCGCCGTGCGTGGTGACCTCGAAGCCGGAGTCGGTGCCCGGCGCCCTGCGGGCGTCGACGGAGAGGACCAGCACCTGGTTGCCGAACCGGTCCGCGATCTCGGCCACCAGCTCCGGGCGTCGGATCGCGGCGGTGTTGACCGCCACCTTGTCCGCGCCGGCACGGAGGAGCCGGTCGACGTCACCGGTGCTCCCGACCCCACCGCCCACGGTCAGCGGGATGAACACCTGCTCCGCGGTGGCGGAGACGATCTCCATCGTCGTCGCGCGCCCCTCGTGGGAGGCGGAGATGTCGAGGAAGGTGAGCTCGTCCGCGCCCTCGTCGTCGTACTTCTTGGCGAGCTCGACGGGGTCGCCCGCATCGCGGAGGTTCTCGAAGTTGACCCCCTTGACCACCCGCCCGGCGTCGACGTCGAGGCAGGGGATGACGCGGACGGCGAGGCTCATGCGGGCCTCGTCAGCGCGAGCGCGTCCTCGAGGGTGAAGCGCCCCTCGTAGAGCGCCGTGCCGACGATCGCGCCCTCGACCCCGAGGTCGATCAGCCCCGCGAGCGCCTCGAGGTCGGCCAGCTCGGTGATCCCGCCCGAGGCGACGACCGGCCGATCGGTGGCGGCGCAGACGTCGCGCAGCAGGTCGAGGTTCGGCCCCTGGAGCATCCCGTCCTTGTTGACGTCGGTGACGACGTAGCGGGCACAGCCCTCGGCGTCGAGGCGGGCGAGGACGTCGTACAGGTCGCCGCCGTCGCGGGTCCAGCCGCGCGCCGCGAGCGTCCGTCCTCGTACGTCCAGGCCGATCGCGACCCGGTCACCGTGCTCGGCGATCACGCCCGCGCACCACTCCGGCTGCTCGAGGGCCGCGGTGCCGATGTTGACGCGACGGCAGCCCGTGGCGAGCGCCGAGGCCAGCGACTCGTCGTCGCGGATGCCGCCGCTCATCTCCACGTCGATGTCGAGGGCACCGACGATCTCGGCCTGCAGCGCGGCGTTGCTGCCCCGGCCGAAGGCGGCGTCGAGGTCGACCAGGTGCAGCCACTCCGCACCCGCGTCCTGCCACCGGCGGGCGGCCGCGACGGGGTCGCCGTACACCCTCTCGGAGCCGGCGGCACCCTGCGCGAGCTGGACCGCGCGGCCCTCGGTGATGTCGACGGCGGGCAGCAGCTGGAGGTACGACGGCACGCGCGGAAGCCTAGTTGTCGGACCTGCACCGTCGAGTGGTGCCCTGTGCAGGGTCGAGTGGGCAGAACCGCAGGTCGCGTACGGCACAACCCGCAGCTCGAGCCTGCAGAACGCACCACTCGAGCCTGCAGGGGGCACCACTCAACGGGTAGGGGACGCGCGTCAGCGGAGACCGGCGACCCAGTTGGCGAGCAGGCGGGCGCCGGCGTCCCCGGACTTCTCGGGGTGGAACTGGGTGGCGCACAGCGGGCCGTTCTCGACCGCGGCGACGAACCGGTCCCCCGACCCGGCGGGACCGTGCTCGGCCCAGGTCACCAGCGGGGCCCGGGTGCGGTCGTTGGTGACCAGCGGCCAGGCGCGCGCGGCGTAGGAGTGGACGAAGTAGAACCGCTCCTGCTCGACCCCCTCGAAGAGCGCGGTGCCCGCGGGGACCTCGACGGTGTTCCAGCCCATGTGGGGGACGACGGGCGCCTGCAGCCGTTCGACGACACCCGGCCACTCACCGCAACCGTCGGTGCGTACGCCGTGCTCGATGCCCTCGTCGAACAGCACCTGCATCCCCACGCAGATCCCGAGCACCGGGCGGCCGCCCGCGAGGCGGCGGCCGATGATCTCCGGCCCCTTGACC
Organism: Marmoricola endophyticus; assembly: GCF_014644415.1. Classification (GTDB taxonomy): domain Bacteria; phylum Actinomycetota; class Actinomycetes; order Propionibacteriales; family Nocardioidaceae; genus Marmoricola; species Marmoricola endophyticus. Next base: position 227,360 of record NZ_BMKQ01000002.1, on the reverse strand, counting down.
GACGCCAGCCCCGCCATGCAGGCGGCGTACGCCCCGACGCCGGGGACCACCAGCCCGTCGGCGTCCATCGCGTCCTCGCGCGAGGCGGACAGCGTGACCTCGGCCCCGGCGCGCTCCAGCGCCCGCACCGCCGAGCGGAGGTTGCCCGACCCGTAGTCGAGAACCGTGACCGCCGGGGTCTCGACGCCGCTCGCTGGCGCTCGCTGCTCGACCACCTACAAGGCACCCTTGGTCGACGGCACGCCGCTCTCGCGCGGGTCGTACGCGATCGCGTCACGGAAGGCGCGCGCGAACGCCTTGTACTGCGTCTCGGCGATGTGGTGCGGCTCGCGGCCGGCGAGCACGCGGACGTGCAGGCCGAGGTGGGCGTGGAAGGCCAGCGACTCGAAGACGTGCCGCGTCAGCGACCCGAGGTACGGCACCCCGGACCCGCCGATCAGCACGTGCTCCTGCCCCTCGGGCTCACCGGTGTGCACGCAGTACGGCCGACCGGAGACGTCGACGACCGCCTGCACGAGGGCCTCGTCGAGCGGGACGGTCGCGTCGCCGAAGCGGCGGATGCCCCTCTTGTCCCCCAGCGCCTCGCGCAGCGCCTGACCGAGCACGATCGCGGTGTCCTCGACGGTGTGGTGGGCGTCGATGTGCAGGTCGCCCTCGCTGACCACCGTCAGGTCGACCAGCGAGTGCCGTCCGAAGGCGGTGAGCATGTGGTCGTAGAACCCGACCCCGGTGGACACGTCGACGCGACCGGTGCCGTCGAGGTCGACCTCGACGCTGACCTTGGACTCGCTGGTCCGGCGCTCGACGCGCGCGGTCCGCTTGGGCGTACGACTCATCGGTGGGCTCCCTGCTGCTCGCTGACGAGGCCATTGTCGCCGATCGCGTCCCGGACGGCCTCCAGCGCGGTCACGAACGCGTCCATCTCCGCCGGCGTGCCGACCGAGACCCGCAGCCAGCCGTCGGGGCCGGTCTCGCGGATCAGCACCCCACGGTCGAGGAGTCCCTGCCACACCGCGTGCCGGTCGGCGAAGCGGCCGAAGAGCACGAAGTTGGCGTCGGACTCGGCCACGTCGTACCCGGCCTCGCGGAGGTACCGGACGAGCTCGTCGCGCCCGCGCCGCAGCTCGGCGACCGCGCCGAGCAGCTCCTCGGCGTGACCCAGCGCTGCCAGTGCGGCCGCCTGGGTGACCGACGAGAGGTGGTACGGCAGCCGCACCACCCGCAGCGCGTCGGTGATCGCCGGCGAGGCGGCGAGGTAGCCCAGACGTCCTCCCGCGAGCGCGAACGCCTTGCTCATCGTGCGGGTGACCACGAGGTTCGGGTGGTCGGCGAGCAGCTCCAGCGCGCTCGGCACGCCCGTGCGGCGGAACTCGGCGTACGCCTCGTCGACGACGAGCACCCCGCCCCCGTGCTCGCGCAGCATCGTGGCCAGGGGCGCGACGACCTCCGGCGGCAGCGCGGTGCCGGTGGGGTTGTTCGGCGAGGGGAGCAGCACGACGCTCGGCCGGTGCTCGCCGATCAGCGCCGCCGCGTGGTCGAGGTCGAAGGAGAAGTCCTCGCGACGGCGCCCGGCGACCCAGCCGGTGACGGAGTCACGGGCGTACTCGGGGTACATCGAGTACGTCGGGGCGAACGACACCGCCGTGCGCCCCGGCCCGCCGAAGGCCTGCAGCAGCTGCAGCATCACCTCGTTGGAGCCGTTGGCCGCCCACACCTGGTCGGGCGTGACCGCCACACCCGCCTCGCGGGTGAGGTAGGCCGCCAGCGCCTCGCGCAGCGGGGTGAACTCGCGGTCGGGGTAGCGGTTCAGCGTCGTCGCCGCCGTCGCGACGGCCGCCGCGATGTCCGCGACGCAGCCCGGGCTGGGGGCGTACGGGTTCTCGTTGACGTTGAGCGCGACGGGGACGTCGAGCTGCGGGGCGCCGTACGGCTCGATGCCCTGCAGCTCGTCTCGCAGCGGGGGCGTCCAGCCGGGCTCAGCCACGGCCGAACCTCACCGACACGGCGGCGCCGTGCCCGGGCAGGTCCTCGGCCTCGGCCAGGGCGACGACGTGGTCGGCGACCTCGGCCAGGGCGTCGCGGGAGTACTCGACGACGTGCACCGAGCGCAGGAACGCGCGCACCGAGAGCCCCGAGGAGTGGCAGGCGCAGCCGCCGGTGGGCAGCACGTGGTTCGACCCGGCGCAGTAGTCGCCCAGCGACACCGGGGCGAAGCCGCCGACGAAGATCGCCCCGGCGTTGACCACCCGAGCGGCGTACGACGCGGCGTCGCGGGTCTGGATCTCCAGGTGCTCCGCGGCGTACGCGTTGACCACGTCGACGCCCTGGTCGAGGTCGCGCACGAGCACGACGCCCGACTGGGGACCGGTCAGCGCGGTGCGCACCCGCTCGACGTGACGGGTGGCGGCGACCTGCTTGTCCAGCTCGGCGACGACGTCGTCGGCCAGCTGCGTCGAGTCGGTGACCAGCACCGAGCCCGCCATCGGGTCGTGCTCGGCCTGGCTGAGCAGGTCGGCGGCGACGAACGCCGGGTCGGCGGTCTCGTCGGCCAGGATCGCGATCTCGGTCGGTCCGGCCTCGGAGTCGATGCCCACGACGCCCTGGCCGTTGAGCAGCCGCTTGGCAGCGACGGTGTAGATCGCCCCCGGCCCCGTGACCAGGTCGACCGGCGCGCACGGGCCGGCGCCGTACGCCAGCATCGCGATCGCCTGGGCACCGCCGGCGGCGTACACCTCGTCGACGCCGAGCAGCGCGCACGCCGCCAGGATCGTCGGGTGCGGGAGCCCGCCGTGGGCCTTCTGGGGCGATGACGTCAGCGCGATCGAGCCGACCCCCGCGACCTGTGCCGGCACGACGTTCATCACGACGCTGGAGACCAGCGGGGCGATCCCGCCGGGTACGTACAGACCGACCCGGTCCATCGGGACCATCCGCTGGGAGACCCGCGCGCCGTCGGCCAGGTCGGTCGCGGTGCCCTCCTCCAGCTCCGCATGGCACGTCGCGCGCAGCCGGCGGATCGACTCCTCCAGCCCGGCCCGGACGGCCGGGTCCAGCCCGGCGAGCGCGTCCGCCAGCGCCTGGGCCGGCACCGCGACGGTCTCCTGCTCGACCCCGTCGAAGCGGGCAGAGTAGTCGCGCACGGCCTCCTCGCCGCGGACGCGGACGTCCTCGACGACCGGGCGGACGACCTCGACGGCGGCCTCGACGTCGAACTCCGCGCGCGGGACCACGTCGACGTACGCGCGCCAGCCGGCGTGCTGCCCGGCGGCGGGGGCAGCAGGATCCGGGGTGCGGAGATCGATCGTGCGCAGCATGAGCACGATTCTAGGTTCCGGCGTCCCCTAGGTTGGAGGGGTGACCACGCGGCTGCCGCTCTTCCCGCTCAACACCGTGGCGTTCCCCGGTGTGGCGGTCCCGCTCTACGTCTTCGAGGACCGCTACCGCGCGCTGGTCCGCGACCTGCTGGCCGAGCCCGACCCGACGCAGCGGGTGTTCGGGATCACCTCGATCCGGGAGGGGTACGAGGTCACCGCGCCCGGGGACGGCGAGGGGCACGGGGCCCAGTCGCTGCACACCGTCGGCACCGTCATGCAGCTGACCGAGCACGAGCGCGACGAGGAAGGGACGTTCCAGATCGAGTCCGTCGGCCGCCAGCGCTTCCGCCTGCACCGCATCGACGGCAGCGGGGAGTACGCCGTCGGCGAGGTCGACCTGGTCGAGGACCCGCCCGGCGAGGACCTGACCCCGTCGGCGATCGAGCAGGCAGGCCGCACGCTGCGGACGTTCGAGGCGTACCGCGAGCAGCTCGGCCAGCTCCGCGGCGGCGTGGTGCTCTCCGGCACCTTCCCCACCAGCCCCACCTTCCTGTCCTGGTCGCTGTCGGCCACCTGCCTGCTGACCGGTGCCGAGAAGCAGCGGCTGCTGGAGACCACCGACGCGGAGAGCCGGCTGCTCCTCCTGCGACACCTGCTGGCCGAGGAGATGCGCGCGATGCGCGCCGTCCCCTCCCTGCCCGCGACCGAGGTGTCCCGGCTGCGCTGGTCACCGAACTAGCCGGCCCCGCACCCCACCGTGGTCGCCGCCGTCATCCGACCCGCGGGGGTCTCGACGTCCTCCCTCGCAGAGCTCGGTCGGGCTCGACGCCCTCGCACCACAGGTGGTCGAGCAGGGAGGAGCGCCAGCGACGACCGACGTCGAGACCCCGCGACGTACGCACCGGCTGGACGCACAGGCCGTGGGACGATCGCGGCATGGCGAGGCGCTCGAGCGGCGGCACCCCGGCGACCCGCGCCCTCAGCGGGGCGGGGCTGTCGTACACGCTGCACCCGTACGACCACGACCCGGCCGCCGCGTCCTACGGCACCGAGGCGGCGGCCGCGCTCGGCGTACCCGAGGCGCAGGTGTTCAAGACCCTCCTCGCCGACGTCGACGGGGAGCTGGTGGTGGCCGTCGTCCCGGTGTCGGGCCGGCTCGACCTGAAGGCGCTGGCGGCAGCCGTCGGCGGCAAGAAGGCGGTGATGGCCGACCCGGCACGCGCCGAGCGGGCCACCGGCTACGTCGTCGGCGGGATCTCTCCGCTCGGGCAGAGGCGACGGCTGGCCACGGTCGTCGAAGAGTCGGCGACGGCGCTCACCACGGTGTACGTCTCCGGCGGTCGCCGCGGGCTGGACATCGGGGTCTCCCCCGCCGACCTGGTGCGGCTGCTCGACGCGCGGACGGCGCCGGTCGCCCGGCGCTGACCTCTGGCAGGGTCGGTGCATGACGAGCTCGGTGTCGACCGCGTACTCCCACCTGTCCCACCTCGAGTGCTCGCGCGAGGGCACCCGCGGGCCGCGGTACGACGCGGACGTCGTCCAGGGCACCTCGCAGGTCGGGGCGCCGCTGCTGGCGCGGTACGACCTCGACGCCGTCGCGGCGAGCGTCAGCCCCGCCGAGATCGCGACCCGGGCGCCGGACCTGTGGCGCTACCACGAGCTGCTGCCGGTCCGGGATCCCGCGAGCGTCGTCACCCTCGGCGAGGGGATGACGCCGCTGCTGCCACTCCCCCGGCACGGTGAGCGGCTCGGCGTGCCACGGCTGCTGATGAAGGACGAGGGCCTGGTCCCGACCGGGGCGTTCAAGGCGCGGGGCGCGGCCGTCGGGGTCTCCCGGGCCGCCGAGCTGGGGGTCCGCGGGGTCGCGATGCCGACCAACGGCAACGCCGGCGCCGCCTGGGCGTCGTACGCCGCCCGCGCCGGCATCGGCGCCCTGATCGCGATGCCGGTCGACGCTCCCGAGATCACCCGGCGTGAGTGCGTCGTCGCCGGCGCGGAGCTCTACCTCGTCGACGGTCTGATCGGTGACGCCGGGCGGCTGGTCGGCGCGGCGGTCGGTGAGCGCGAGGGCTACCAGGACACCTCGACGCTCAAGGAGCCGTACCGGATCGAGGGCAAGAAGACGATGGGCCTCGAGATCGCCGAGCAGCTGGGCTGGCGGTTCCCCGACGTGCTGCTCTACCCCACCGGTGGCGGGGTCGGGATCATCGCGATCGCCAAGGCGATGCGCGAGCTGAAGGAGCTCGGCTGGGTCACCGGCGACCTACCGAGGCTGGTTGCCGTGCAGGCGACCGGCTGTGCGCCGATCGTGGACGCGTACGACGCCGGGCTCGACGAGTCGACCGCGCCCGCCGACGCGCACACGATCGCGTTCGGGATCACCGTGCCCAAGGCGCTCGGCGACTTCCTCGTCCTCGACGCCGTCCGCTCGACCGGCGGTACGGCGATCGCCGTCACCGACGACGAGCTGCTCGCCGCGCAGCACCAGCTGGCGCGCGACGAGGGCACCTGGATCTGCCCGGAGGGCGGCGCCTGCTTCGCCGCCGTCGGACAGCTGCGCGAGTCGGGTTGGCTGGACGGCAGCGAGGAGGTCGTGGTGCTCAACACCGGGACCGGGCTGATCTACCCCGACACGGTGGCGGTCGACGTGCCGACGCTGCCCAAGGACGGCGCCATCCCGGGACCGCTCCGATGAGCCCGACCGGCACGCAGGAGCACTCGCCCGGTCGGGTCTTCCGCGCGATCGAGAAGGCCGGGTCGTACGTCCCGCACCCCTTCTGGCTGTTCTGGTACCTCCTCGTCGCCGTGGGCGTCGTGTCCGCGGTCCTCGCGGCCAACGACGCGACCGCGAGGCTGCCCGGCGCCGATAAGCCGACGGTGGTGCGCAACATCCTCTCGGTCGAGGGCCTCCAGCACCTGCTCACGACCTTCGTGGACAACTTCATCGGCTTCCCGCCGCTCGGCGTCGTGCTCGCGGTGCTGCTCGGCGTGGGGGTCGCGGAGCGCTCTGGCTTCCTGCGCACCGCTGTCGCGGCGAGCCTCTCGCGCATCCCGCCGCGGCTGATGCCGGTGGCGGTCTGCTACGTCGCCGGCCAGGGGCACGTCATGGGCGACGCCGCCTTCCTGGTGCTGCCGCCGCTCGCCGCGCTGGCCTTCCGCGCGGTCGGCCGACACCCCGTGGCCGGGATGCTCGGTGCGTTCGCCGGGATCTCCGCCGGCTACGGCTCCGGGCTGATCATCGGGTCGCTGGACGCGAACCTTGCGGCGCTCACGACGGCCGCCGTCCCGGCCGGCACGGACGTGAGCACCTCGATCCTCATGAACTACTGGTTCCAGGCCACCGCCGGGCTGGTGCTGCCGCTGGTGGTCGCGTTCGTCCTGGTCCGCTGGGTGGAGCCGAGCCTCGCGCCGTACGACGAGAGCCGCGAGGTGGACACCTCCGAGGAGGAGCGGCTGGCCGAGGTCACGCCGCGTGAGCGTCGTGCCCTGCTCCGCGCGGTGCTCGCCCTCGCCGTGCTCCTCGTCGCCGTCGCCGCGATGTGGCTGATCCCGGGCGGCCCGCTGCAGGGCGAGGACGGCGCGCTGATCGACTCACCGCTGTTCGGCGGGATCGTGCCGCTGGTGATGCTGAGCTTCCTCGTCGTCGGCATCACGTACGGCGTCAGCGCGGGCACGATCACCCGCATCGACGACGTCCCCCGCCTGATGGCGGACTCCGTCTCGGACATGAAGCTGTTCGTCGTGGTCGCCTTCTCCGCCGGCCAGTTCATCGCGATGTTCGACTGGAGCGGCGTCGGCGACTGGATCGCCGTCGAGGGCTCGACCCTGCTGCGCGACGCCGGCCTGACCGGCATCTGGGCCGTGCTGCTGGCCTTCGTGATCACGTCGGTGCTGGCGCTGGTGATCTTCTCCGGCTCGTCGCTGTGGGCGGTGCTCTCACCGGTCTTCGTCCCGGTCTTCGTGGCGCTCGGGATCCACCCGGCCACGATCCAGGGCGCCTACCGGATCGGCGACTCGGTGATGAACCCGATCTCGCCGCTCAACCCGTACCTCTACGTCCTGGAGGAGTCGGCGCGGAAGTACGACCCCGGCTTCGACATCGGCAAGGTCTTCGCGAGGATGGCGCTGTTCGTGGTTCCCGTGGCGATCTTCTGGCTGGTGATCCTGGTGGTCTTCTACGTGCTCGGCATCCCGTTCGGGCCCGGGACGTCGGTGCTGCTGTGAGCCCGTCCCTCGGCACCGCGATCGACTGGCGGCGCGACCTGCACGCCCACCCGGAGGTCGGCTTCACCGAGTTCCGCACGGCGTCGCGCGCGGCGGGCCACCTGGCCGACCTCGGCTGGCAGGTGGTCGCCGGGCGCGAGGCCATGGCGCCGGACGAACGGCTCGGCGTCCCGGACGACGCCACGCTGGACGCGGCGTACCAGCGCGCGGAGGCCGACGGCGGCGACCCGCGCTTCCTGCCGCAGATGCGCGGCGGGCACACCGCTGTGGTGGCCACCCTCGGCACCGACGGCCCCCACCTCGCGCTGCGCGCGGACACCGACGCGCTGCCGATCCTCGAGTCCGACGCGCCCGGTCACGTGCCGACGGCCGCGGGGTTCGCGTCCTCGTACGCGGGCCAGATGCACGCCTGCGGCCACGACGCCCACGTCGGCATGGCGATGGAGCTGGCCGAGCGGCTCACCGCCGACCCTCCGCCGTGCCGGGTCAGCATCGTCCTGCAGCCGGCCGAGGAGGGTGGACGGGGCGGCCTCGCCACGGCGGCCTCCGGCCTCCTCGACGACGTCGACGTCCTCCTCGCGCTGCACGTCGGGCTCGGGCTTCGCACCGGCGCGCTGGTCGCCTCCAACGACGGGCTGCTGGCCAACTCGAAGATCCGCGCGACCTTCCACGGCCGCGCCGCGCACGCCGCGCTGGCACCGGAGGAGGGTCGCAACGCCCTGCTGGGCGCGGCCTCGGCCACGCTCGCCCTGCAGGGCCTCACCCGGGTGTCCGGTCATCAGACCCGCGTCTCGGTGGGGCGGATCAGTGGCGGCACGGTCTCCAACATCGTCCCGGACCGTGCCGAGCTGCTGCTGGAGACCCGCGCCGACGACGGTGACGTCAACGCCGACCTCGAGCAGCGCGCCCGCGCGATGCTCCAGGGGGCGGCCACGATGCACGGTCTCCAGGTCGACCTGGACCTGATCGGGCGGGTGACCACGGCCGTGGCCGACCCGCCGGCGGTCGAGGCGGTCGCCGCCGCCGCCCGGGCCGTCGGGCTGGACGTCATCGCGATGCCCGACGACGCCGGGCTGGCCAGCGACGACGCCACCGCGTTGATGCGCCGGGTGCAGGACGCCGGTGGGATGGCGACGTACGCCGCCCTCGGCGCCACCCTCGCCGAGGGTCACCACACCCCCGGCTTCGACATCGACGAGGCCGCGCTCGCTCCCGGCGTCGACCTCCTGGAGGCCTGGGTACGCGCGGCGGGCTGAGTCCGGCGAAATCCAGGTGAGCATCGTCGGCGGCTGCACCTACGGTGGGGCCTCGTGTCGACCACCACCCAGAGCGCGCCGACGACGGTCGCGGTGCAACCCGACCCGCAGGACGCGCGCCGCCTCGGTCTGTCCCGGCTGCGCGGTCCCGTCGCCGGGACGGCGCTCGTCGTGGCCGCCCTCGGCGCCTTCGGCCAGGCACTCGGGAGCGTCGCCGCCGGGCGTCTCGCGGAAGCACCGTCGGCGACGCTGGTCTGGCTGCTCGCGCTGGCCGTGGTCGGCGGTGCGGTGCTGGACACCGCCGGTCGGACGACCTGGTCGGCCGTGGTGGACCGGGCCGAGGGCAGGCTGCGGGCCGATCTCGTCACCGCCGCCCTCGACCAGCCGCTCGCGGCGCTCTCCGAGCAGGCCGTCGGGGAGATCCTCGACCGCGTCGACGACGACACCCACGAGATCGGCACCCTGCTGCGCACGGCCGCGTGGGAGGCGCTGCGGACGACGCTGGTCGCCGTGCCGCTGTGGGTCGTCGCGGGCCTGACCTGGTGGCCGATGTGGGCCCTGTTCCCCCTGGCCGCTCTGACGGTATGGCTCTCGGTGCGCCGGATGCTCGTCGACATCAAGGAGCGCCGCGTCGTCGAGGAGATGGCCTGGACCGACCACGCGGCAGCGATGGAGGAGGGCGTCGCCGGTCGTGACGACCTGCGCACCAGCCTCGGCCGCCCGCACCTGCTGCGCCGCACCAGCGAGCTCGCCGCGACCGTCCACGCCCGCTTCGACGCGGTCCTGCGGCTGGAGGTGCGGGTCACCCGGCGGTCCGGCCTGATCCTGCACGGTCTGCTCGCCGGCATCGCCGTGGTCGGCGTGGTGCTGGTCTCCGGCGGAGGGTTGAGCGTCGGTGCCCTGGTGACGCTGTTCCTGGTGACCTCGACCTTCGTCGGCCAGGTCGCCCGGCTGGCCGAGCAGCTGCCGGACCTGCAGGCGGGGCTCGGTGCCGTCGTACGCCTCCGGCAGCTGCTCGAGACACCGGCGGAGCCCGTCGGCGGACTCGCCCTGCCCGGTGCCGACACCGGCGACGCCGCGGACGTGCTCGACCTCGAGCTGCGCGACCTGCACTTCGCCTACCCCGGCCACGACGGCGGGTTCGCGCTCGAGGGTGTCGACGTGCACCTGCCCGCGGGCCGCACGCTCGCCCTCGTCGGTCGCACCGGGTCCGGCAAGTCGACGATCGTCTCGCTGCTCTCACGAGCCGTCGAGCCGGAGCCGGGCAGCGTCCTGCTCGGCGGACGCGACGTCCGCGAGCTCGATCTGGGTGCGCTGCGGCGCGCCGTCGGGGTGGTCAGCCAGCGCACCGAGATCCTGGCCGGCACCTTGGCCGAGAACATCGCGCTCTACGGCACGGTCCCCCGTGGGCGGATCGAGGCCGCCGTGGCCGAGCTCGGCATCGAGGCCTGGGTCGCCGGGCTGCCGAGCGGGCTGGACACGGTCCTCGGACCCGGCGGAGTGACGCTGTCGGCCGGGGAGGAGCAGCTCGTCGCGTTCGCGCGGCTGCTCGTCCGGGACGTCCGCGTCGTGGTGCTGGACGAGGCGACCGCCCGGATGGACCCGTACACCGAGGCCCAGGTGGTCCGGGCCGCCGACCGGCTGCTGGCCGGCCGGACCGGCGTGCTGGTCGCCCACCGGCTCACCACGATCGCCCGGGCCGACGACGTCGTCGTCCTCGAGGCCGGCCGCGTGGTCCAGCAGGGTCCGCGTCGCCGCCTCGCCGCCGAGCCGGGCCCGCTGCGCTCGCTGCTCGACGCCGCGGGCTTCGGACCGGGCTTCGGCGCGGAGGTCGAGGCCCCGCCGGCGCCCACCGGACCGAGCGGCGGGCCGGTCGCGGTCGGTGCGGCCCGCCGGGCGGGCACCCCGCCGGTCCGTCCCGTGCCGGACACCGGCCCTCCCCTGCGCCGACTCGTGGCCCGGGTGCTCTCGATCCACCCGTGGTGGGGTCTGTTCCCGGCGTTCCTCTTCCTGCTCAGCGCGGTGGTCGGCGCCTTCGGTGCCGTCACCGGCCTCGTGTGGGGACTGACCGTCCAGGACCTGCGGGACTCCTCGGGCACGCCCTGGGCCCTCGTGGCTGCGGTGGCGGCGTCGCTGCTGGCGGCCCCGCTCCTGCTCGCTCGGGCGATCCGCGGCTACCCGCGCTGGTGGATCGCGGTGATGCTGCGGGTGCGGACCTCGGTCCTCGCCGGGCAGACCGCTCAGCGCCGGCTGACCCGTACGCCGCCCGGCGAGATCGTCGCCCGGGCGATGGACGCCGACCGGCTGGCGCGGTACGCCGACCGGTGGGTGGACGTCGTCAACGGCCTGGTGGTCGCCGCCCTGACGTCGACGCTCGCGCTCGACGTCTGGGCGGGACTCGTGCTGCTGGTGGTGATGGCGGTCTCCGCGGTCGCCTCGGTGATCGGTGCGCCGTACGCCGGGCGCGCGTCGGCCACGGCGTCGGCCAGCCGCGCCGCCTTCGGCCGGTCCCTGGTCTCCTCGCTCGACTCCGCACGCACCCTGAAGCTCGCCGCGGCCACCGACGACGCGCGTGCCCACCTCGCGCGGGTCGACGCCGGGCGGGTGGACGCGGCCGTCCGTGAGCACCGCGTGCTGGCCCTGCTGGAGGGGGTGCCCGTCGTGGCCGTCCAGCTCGGCGTGGTCACCGCCTGGGCCGTGCTGCTCGCCGGGGGGTGGGACCTCGCCACCGCGCTGCTGGTCTCGGGCGCCGTGCTCGGCTTCGGGTGGTTCGGCCAGGTCGCGGCCCGGGTCATCACGGAGGCACCCGGCGTCCGCGCGTGGGCCCGCGTGACCACCCGGCTCGCCGGGGGCGGCGACCTGATGGCGCTGCCCGACGACGTCGACCTCGTGGCCGGGCGCGCCCCTGCGCCCGAGCCGGCCACCACCGAACCCCTGCGGTCGGTGGAGCTCCGCGACCTCGGGGCGGTCCACGACGACGGCACCCTCGGCGTCGGCGGTGTCGACCTCGTCGTGGGCCGTGGCGAGCTGGTCCTCCTGGTCGGGCAGGTCGGCTCCGGCAAGTCCAGCCTGCTGGGGGCCCTCGCCGGGCTGGTCAGCACCACCGGTGACCTGAGCTGGAACGGCGTCGCGGTCACCGACCCCGAGACCTTCCTGCGGCCGGGTCAGGTGAGCTACGTGGCGCAGGTGCCCCGGGTTCTCTCGGGGACGTTCGGCGCGAACGTGCTCCTCGACCACCCCGGCCGCGCGCTGCACCCGGCGGTCGACGATGCCCGCCTCGCCCGCGACCTGTCGGACGCCGGCGGTCCCGAGGCCCTCGTCGGGCACCGCGGGGTCCGGCTCTCGGGCGGGCAGGTGCAGCGACTCGCGCTCGCGCGTGCGCTGGCCACACGAGCGGAGCTGGTCCTCGCCGACGACGTGTCGTCGGCCCTCGACGCGACCACCGAGATCGAGCTGTGGACCGCGCTGCGCGCGCGTGGAAGCACCGTGATCGGCTCGACGTCGAAGGCCGCCGCCCTCGCACTGGCCGACACCGTCCTGGTGGTCGTCGACGGGCGGATCGCCGACCGGGGACCGTGGGAGCGGCTGCGCGGCGACTGGGCGCACCTCGCGGGCTGACCCGTCAGGGTCGGGTCTGCTTCTCCGCCCCCCACAGCGATGCCGTGGCGGCGACCAGGAACCCGAGAGGCCAGGCCAGCACGACCGCGTGGGAGATCAGGGTCAGCGACGTGGTGAGGGTCGTCCCCGGCCGGGCCGCGCGGATCTCCGAGCGAGGGACGTGCGCCAGCGCGCCGCCGAGCCAGAGGGCGAGGTACGCCGCACCGACGCTCGCGACGATGCCGAGCACCACGACCAGCAGCGGGTCGCGCCGTGGCCGCAGCAGACCGAACCCGGCGACCAGCCCGCCGACCACGCCGACCACCGCGAACCAGCCGTCGGCACTGACCTTCACACCGAGCTGCGCCTGGTCCATCACGGCGTTGTCCTCGGTGCGCAGCACGGTCGGTGCCGTGGCCACCCACTGCCAGACCACCCCGGCGACCAGCCCGAGGACGACGAACACGACCAGCACCCATGCGACGTCTCGGCGTCGGTCAGGTGACGGGGCACTCGTCGGGGTCGGGACGGGGTCGGTGGCGGTGGACATCAGTCGTCATTCCAGCACACGGGTCCCCGCGGCGCTGCCCGTGCCTCAGCCCAGGCAGCCCGGCCCGAGCAGCTGCTTGAGGTCGGCGGACAGCGCAGCGGAGGGGCGTACCCGCAGCCGGTCGTCGAGCCGGAGCACCTTGGTCCCGTCCCGCGCCATCAGCCGCAGGCGTACCTCGGTGGTGCCCGGGTGGGTCCCGAGCACCTCCTTGAGCTGGGTCACCACCGGCGGCGTGCACCGGGTCGACGGCAGGGAGACCACGACCGGCCCGGACTCGGTGTCCAGGGCCGCCGGGCTGAGCTCGCGGCCGTGGATCTCCGGCTGCTCCTTCTCCTTGCTCAGCGAGCCCTTGACCACCACGACGGTGTCCTCGACCAGCAGCGGTGCCACCAGCTGGTACGTCTGGGGGAAGAACAGCACGTCGATGCCGCCCTCGAGGTCCTCGACCGTCACGGCGGCCCACATGTCGCCCCGCTTGGTGGTACGTCGTACGACCGAGGTGATCAGCCCGGCCACGGTCACCGGCTCGCGGTTCGACCGGGACTCGTCGACCAGCAGCTGGCCGATGCTGACGTCGGCAGCCGCGGCGAGCACGTGCTCGAGCCCGGTCAGCGGGTGGTCGGAGACGTAGAGTCCGAGCATCTCGCGCTCGTGGGCGAGCAGGGTCGTCTTGTCCCACTCCGGGACGTCCGGCACGGAGACCGAGGTCCCCCAGGCACCGCTCTCCCCCGGCTCCTCGAGATCGGCGAACAGCGAGTCCTGCCCGATCGCCTCGTTTCGCTTGATGTCGACGAACTGGTCGACCGCCGACTCGTGGACGGTCACCAGCGCGCGGCGGCCGTGCCCCAGCGAGTCGAACCCGCCGCCCTTGACCAGCGACTCGATCAGCCGCTTGTTGCACACCTGGGCCGGCACCTTGGACATGAAGTCGCCGAAGTCGGTGAACCGGCCCTTCTCGCGCCGCGTGGAGACGATCTGCTCGACGACGTTCGCGCCGACGTTGCGGATGGCGGTCAGGCCGAAGCGGATGTCGGTCCCGACCGGGGTGAAGTTCGCCTCGGAAGAGTTGACGTCGGGCGGCAGGACGTGGATCTTCATCCGTCGGCACTCGCCGAGGTAGATCGCCATCTTGTCCTTGTCGTCCTTGACCGACGTGAGCAGCGCGGCCATGTACTCGGCCGGGTAGTTGGCCTTGAGGTACGCCGTCCAGTACGACACGACGCCGTACGCCGCCGAGTGCGCCTTGTTGAAGGCGTAGTCGGAGAACGGCAGCAGGATGTCCCACAGCGTCTGGATGGCGTTCTCGGAGTAGCCGCGCTCGGTCATCCCGCCCGAGAAGGCCTCGAACTGCTTGTCCAGCTCGGCCTTCTTCTTCTTGCCCATCGCGCGACGCAGGATGTCCGCCTGGCCCAGGCTGTAGCCGGCGAGCTTCTGCGCGATCGCCATCACCTGCTCCTGGTAGACGATCAGCCCGTAGGTGTCGCCCAGGACGTCGGCCAGCGGCTCGGCGAGCTCGGGATGGATCGCCTCGACCGGCTCGCGCCCGGTCTTGCGGCGGGCGTACTTGTTGTGCGAGTCCGCGCCCATCGGTCCGGGGCGGTAGAGCGCACCGACCGCGGAGATGTCCTCGAAGTTGTCCGGCTGCATGCTGCGCAGCAGCGCCCGCATCGGGCCGCCGTCGAGCTGGAAGACGCCGAGCGTGTCGCCCTTCTGCAGCAGGGAGTACGTCGCCGGGTCGTCGAGCTCGAGGTCCTCCAGCACGACCTTCTCGCCCCGGTTGGTCTCGATGTTGATCAGCGCGTCGTCGAGGATGGTGAGGTTGCGCAGCCCCAGGAAGTCCATCTTGATCAGCCCGAGCGTCTCGCACGTCGGGTAGTCGAACTGGGTGATGATCGCGCCGTCGGCCTCGCGCTTCATCACCGGGATGACGTCCATCAGCGGTGCGCTGGACATGATCACCCCGGCGGCGTGGACGCCCCACTGCCGCTTGAGGCCCTCGATGCCGATCGCGGTGTCCACGACCGTCTTGACGTCGCTCTCCTGGTCGTAGAGCGCACGGAACTCGCCGCCCTCGCCGTAGCGGTCGTGCGAGGTCTCGAAGAGCTGCTTGAGCGGGACGTCCTTGCCCATCACCGCCGCCGGCATCGCCTTGGTGATCCGGTCGCCCATCGAGAACGGGTAGCCGAGGATGCGGCTGGAGTCCTTGACGGCCTGCTTGGCCTTGATGGTGCCGTACGTGACGATCATCGAGACCCGGTCGTCGCCGTACTTCTCGGTGACGTAGCGGATCACCTCGCTGCGCCGACGCTCGTCGAAGTCGATGTCGAAGTCGGGCATCGAGACGCGGTCGGGGTTGAGGAACCGCTCGAAGATCAGACCGTGCTTGAGCGGGTCGAGGTCGGTGATCCGCATCGCGTACGCGACCATCGAGCCCGCCCCGGACCCGCGGCCGGGCCCGACCCGGATGCCGGAGTCCTTGGCCCAGTTGATGAAGTCGGCGACGACGAGGAAGTAGCCGGGGAACCCCATCTGGTTGATGACGTCCAGCTCGTACTCGGCCTGGGCACGGACCTCGTCGGGGATGCCGTCGGGGTAGCGGAACCGCAGACCCTTCTCGACCTCCTTGACCAGCCACGACGTCTCGTCCTCGCCGGGCGGGCAGGGGTAGGCCGGCATGTAGTTGGCGCCGGTGTCGAACTCGACCTCGCAGCGCTCCGCGATCAGCAGCGTGTTGTCGCAGGCCTCGGGAAGGTCCTTCCACAGCGAGCGCATCTCGGCCGCGGACTTGATGTAGTAGCCCGTGCCGTCGAACTTGAACCGCTTCGGGTCGCTCATCACGCTGCCCGAGGACACGCAGAGCAGGTGCTCCTGCGCCGACGCGTCCTCCTCGAGGACGTAGTGGGAGTCGTTGGTGGCCAGCGTCGGGATCTGCAGGTCCTTGCTCAGCCGCAGCAGGTCGTCGCGGACCCGGTTCTCGATCGCGAGCCCGTGGTCCATCAGCTCGAGGAAGTAGGAGTCCCTGCCGAGGATGTCCTGGAAGTCGGCGGCCGCCTGGCGGGCCTCGGCGTACTGCCCGAGGCGCAGCCGGGTCTGCACCTCGCCCGACGGGCAGCCGGTGGTGCCGATGATCCCCTCGGCGTGCTGGGCCAGCAGCTCGCGGTCGATCCGCGGCTTGTAGAAGAACCCCTCGATGCCGGCCCGGGAGGAGAGCCGGAACAGGTTGTGCATGCCGACGGTGGACTCGGCCAGCAGCGTCATGTGGGTGTACGCCCCGGAGCCCGACACGTCGTCGCCGCCACCGTCGCCCCAGCGGACCCGCTTGCGCTCACCGCGGGGGGTGTTGGGGGTGGCGTACGCCTCCATCCCGATGATCGGCTTCACACCGTGCTGGCGCGCCTTGGACCAGAACTCGTACGCCCCGAACACGTTGCCGTGGTCGGTCATCGCGATCGCGTCCATGCCGAGCTCGGCGGTGCGCGCGAACAGCTCGTCGAGCCGGGCCGCACCGTCGAGCATGGAGTACTCGGTGTGGACGTGCAGGTGCGCGAACCCGTCGCGTGGCATCGGTGGTGGCTCACCCTTCCCTCGAGCGGCGTACGACAGCCACGGGGCAGCCGCGCGGGCCGCTCCAGGGTCTGGCGTGGATCAGTGGTCGTGCAGTCTGCCGGGCAGCGCCGACAGTCCGGGGAAGATCATCCACCCTAGGTCAGCGACGCGCGTCTCCCGGCCACCTCAGCGCGGGTGTCGGAGCCGGCCCCGAGGGTGACCTCGGCGCCGGCCGCTCACCCGTGCTCAGCGCAGGCTGGCGAGCAGCTGCGCCTTGGTCTTGCGGGAGTAGCCAGCGACACCCTGGGCCCGTGCCTCGGCGCGCAGCCGGGTGACCGTCCAGGACTCGTCGGGCACCTGCTCGGTGGCCGGTACGACGCTCGCCCCGGCGCCCGCGTCGGCGGCCTCGGTGCGCTCCTGGGCATTCTGCTCGACGGCCGCCTCGACGACCTTGCGGGCCTTGCGGTCCGCCTTGGCCTTCTGCTTGGCCTTGTCGGCCCGGTCGACCTGACGCGCGAGCTTCTTCTCCAGGGCCACCGCGGACTTCTGCGCGTCCTTGGCCTGGCTCTTCCACTTCTCGGCCTTCGCCTCGGCCTTGGCGAGTCGCGCGCGCAGCTTCTCGGTCGTGGCGGTCAGCTCGCGCTCGATCTTGCTCGGCGATGTCTTCTTCTTGGCCATGGGTGGCAGCCGTCCTCGTTGTCGTCGCGACCCCGCCGACGTGGTGCCGCCGGGTCTGTGTGGCGCATGCCTACCTGATCAGGGTGAACGCCGGAAGAACCCGGCGCCGAGCGCTCTTCAACGCCGCCGGCCGCTCTTGCGCTTGACCGGGACCGACAGCACGGAGTCCTCGCCCTCGGCGTCCTCGGCAGTCTCCGTGTCTCCCGCGTCTCCCGTGTCGCCGTCGGCGTCCGCCGCGTCGAGCGGCACCGTCTCGTCCTCCGTCACCGGCGCGTCGGCCGGTCCCGGGTCGAGGCTGACCTCGTCCGCGCCCTCGGGAGCGTCCGGCTCCTCGGGGACCGCGGAGACGTCCGGGGCGTCGACGGGCGGACCGGCGGCGCGTCGTGCCGTACGACGACGACCCGAGGTGACCACCGCAGGAGCGGGGTCGACCGGTGCCGACGGGGTGTCTCCCGACGCGGTCTCCTCCGACGGTGCGACGGGCACGGCCGGGGTGTCGGCCGTCGTCTCGGTCGGGGTCTCGGTCGGGGTCTCGGCCGTCGTCTCGGTGGGGACATCCTTCGGTGCCTCGGCCACCTCCTGCTGCTCGTCGAGCGGCGCCTTGTCGGCGTTCTCGGCCCGGGCGATCGCGGCGACGTCGGCGGGCGACGGCGCGTGCGAGCCGTTGCTCCCGTTCGAGGACGACCCGCCGTTGCGGTTCTGCGAGCCGCCACCGTTGCCGTTCTGGGACCCGCCGTTGCCACCGTTCCCCCGGCCCCGGCGACCGCCGCCGCGGCGGGAGTCGTCCTCCCGCTTGGTCGAGGGCTCGATCGGGTGCTCGTGGACCGTCAGCCCACGGCCCTTGCAGTGCGTGCACTCCTCGCTGAACGCCTCGAGCAGCCCGGTGCCGATCCGCTTGCGGGTCATCTGCACCAGACCCAGCGAGGTCACCTCGGCGACCTGGTGACGGGTGCGGTCACGACCGAGGCACTCGACCAGCCGGCGCAGCACGAGGTCACGGTTGGACTCGAGGACCATGTCGATGAAGTCGACGACGACGATGCCGCCGATGTCGCGCAGCCGCAGCTGACGGACGATCTCCTCCGCGGCCTCGAGGTTGTTCTTGGTGACCGTCTCCTCGAGGTTGCCGCCGGACCCGGTGAACTTCCCCGTGTTGACGTCGACGACGGTCATCGCCTCGGTGCGGTCGATGATCAGCGACCCACCGGACGGCAGCCAGACCTTGCGGTCCAGGCCCTTGGCGATCTGCTCGTCCACCCGGTGGGCGGCGAACAGGTCGACCCCGTCGCGGTCGTCGGGCTGGTAGTGCTCGAGCCGCTCACGCAGCTCCGGCGCGACGTGGCTGACGTACCCGTCGACCAGCTCCCAGGCGTCCTGGCCCTGGACGACGAGACGGGAGAAGTCCTCGGTGAACAGGTCACGGACGACCTTGAGCGTCAGGTCCGGCTCGCCGTAGAGCAGCTGCGGGGCGCCGCCCTTGCCGCCGCCGGCCTTCACCTTCTCCTCGATGTCGCTCCACCGCGCGGTGAGCCGCTCGACGTCCTTGGTCAGCTCCTCCTCGGAGGCGCCCTCGGCGGCCGTACGCACGATGACGCCGGCGCTGTCCGGGACGATCTCCTTGAGCAGCTTCTTCAGCCGCCCGCGCTCGCCCTCGGGGAGCTTGCGTGAGATGCCAGACGTCGTGCCGTCCGGGACGTAGACCAGGAACCGGCCGGGCAGGCTGACCTGACTGGTCAACCGTGCGCCCTTGTGGCCGATCGGGTCCTTCGAGACCTGCACCAGCACCGGCTGTCCCGGGGAGAGCACCGACTCGATCGTGCGCGGCTGGCCGTCCTTGGCTCCGAGCGCCTTCCAGTTGACCTCTCCGGCGTACAGCACGGCGTTACGGCCCTTGCCGATGTCGATGAACGCGGCCTCCATCGAGGGCAGGACGTTCTGCACCCGGCCGAGGTAGACGTTGCCGATCATCGAGGTCTGCGACTCCCGCGAGACGTAGTGCTCGACGAGCACCTTGTCCTCGAGCACGCCGATCTGGGTGAGGTCCTCACGCTGGCGCACCACCATCGTGCGCTCGACGGACTCGCGGCGAGCCAGGAACTCCGCCTCGCTCACGATCGGGGCGCGACGCCGGCCGGCCTCCCTGCCCTCGCGGCGACGCTGCTTCTTCGCCTCCAACCGGGTCGACCCGGAGAGCGCGGTGATCTCGTCCTCGGGGTTGCGGCTGCGACGCTCGCCGTCGCCGTTCCCACCGCCGCCACCGCCGCGCCGACGGCGGCTGCGTCGACGCCGACTGCCGGAGCCCTGTCCGTTCTCGTCGCCGGACTGGTCGTCGCCGGACTGGTCGTCAGCGGACTGGTCGTCAGCGGAGCCGTCGCCCGACTCGGACGTGTCGGCACCCTCGGACCCGGCCGCGTCGTCGCTGTCGGCGGAGGCGTCGCCACCCTCACCGCCACCTCCACCGCGACGGCGCCGCCGGCCGCCGCGGCGTCGCGGCCGCCGTCGAGCACCCGAGCCGTCGCCCGAGTCCTCCGAGTCCTCCGAGTCCTCCGAGTCCTCGGAGCTGCCCGAGCTCTTCGGGCTCTTCGGGCTCTCGGGAGCCTGCTCGTCGCCCTGCCCCGCACCGGCCTCGGGTCCGGCGCTCTCGGTGCCCTCCGCAGCGGTCGCGCTCTCGCCGTCGGCGTCGGCCTTCTTCTTGCCGGACTTCTTCTTGCCGGACTTCTTCTTCGGGGCCTGGTCGGAGTCCTCCGCCGCCTCGGTCGTGGACTGGCCTGCGTCCTGTGCGTCGGGCGCGGACGGGGTCTCGGACTTCTCGGACTTCTTCTTGCCCGACTTCTTCTTGGCGGGCTTCTGCTCCTGCTCGCCGGCGGACTCGTCGGTCGCCTCAGACGCCTCCGACGCCTGCGCGGAGTCCGGCTTGGCCGTAGCCGACTTCTTCGTGGTCCGCTTCGCCGTGGCCTTCTTCGCGGGCGCCGAGGGCTCCTCGGCGCTCTCGGCGGCGGCCACGGTCTGCTCGGTCGTCTGCTCCGACGGCGGCTCGGCGGGAGGAGCAGCCTTGCGAGTCGCGCGCTTGCGCACGGTCGTCGTCACCGCCGGCGGCTGGAAGAGGGGCGCCTGCCCACCGGTCGGCTCGGCCGGGGTCTCGGCGGTGGTGTCGTCGGCGGTGTCGGCCGGGGCCGCCGCGGCAGCGGCGCTCTTCCGGGGCCGACGTGCCGCGGCCTTCTTCGCCGGGGCCGCGGTGGTGGGACCGTCCCCACCGGCCGCCTCGACGTCGCCGGTGGCGGCATCGGTCGGGGTGGGAGCAGCCGTCTTGCGCACGGCACGCTTGCGCGGGGCCGGCTTGTCGGCCGCGGGCGCCTGCTCGGTGGGGGCCACGCTCCCGCCGTCCTGCTCGGTCGCGTCGGTCGGGTTCTCAGGATCGAGCATGTGCGCTCCTCGGGCGCCGGGCGGGTGCGGAGCACCCCCGGCGCGGTGTCGTACGGCGGCCGGGCGAGCCCGACTGCCGAAAAGCCTCTACTGGTGCGGCGACACCCTCCGCGTCAACGTCGTCGCGGGCCCACCGGCACCGTGCCGCGGTCGCCTGAGCCACGCACCCCTCTCACGGGTGCGCGACCGCGTCGCGGTCGGGTGCCAACGGATCCCCCACCGTGCCGGCGTCGGGATCGATCGGTCCCTGGGCGGTTCGCTGCTGCACGGGTGCAGCAGCAATGTCCAGGCCGGCGATCTCGCGCAGTCCGGCGAGGATGTCGTCGGGTCTCACGGCGGGTGTGTCGTGCCGCAGGACCATGTGCAGTATCGCACACGGCTCCGACGAACCCGAGGATCCCGGGCCCGCCTCGCCGTCGGTCACCGCGAGCCGGAGAACCGCACCGCGGCTGTCGAAGGTACGCAGGCCCTTCTTCGTCATCCGCTCGACGAGGACCTCCTCGGTGGCGAGGAACCGGCGCACCGCCTCCTCCGCCGCGGCGGACGCCACACCGGCCAGCCGGATCTCCCACACCGAGGCCTCGAGCCGCTCGGCCAGCGCTCCCCCGGCGGAGGGCACCACCTCGAGGACGTCCAACCCGGGAGGCAGCGCCTCGTCCAGCTGCGCGTGCACCTCGGCCGCGTCGCAGACACGCGCCAGCGCGATCTCGAGGTACTCCGCCTCGCTGGCCGAGCCCGTCGGTGCGGCGCCGGCGTACGAGATCCGCGGGTGCGGGTTGAACCCCGAGGAGTAGGCCATCGGCACCCGCGCCCGGAACACCGCCCGCTCGAAGGCGCGGCTGAAGTCGCGGTGGCTGGTGAACCGCAGGCGGCCACGCTTCGCGTAACGCACGCGGAGCCGCTGGACCGGCGGCGGCTGCTGCTGGGGTTGCTCACGCACCCCCGCAGGGTACGGCGTACGGGCCCCCCGGCCGGCCGGTGGCGCGGTCAGCCCTCGCGCTGGGCGGCGCGCACGGCGGGAGCGGTGTACACCGACCGGACGACCTCACCGTCGAGCCACTGCGTCAGCCGCCGCGCCTCACGCTCCAGCGCTGCGCTCGCCCGGGCGGACAGGTCCTCCAGCGGCAGCAGCACCACGCTGCCGTCGTCGCGCTGGGTCCAGCAGCCGACGATCCGGCCCCGCCACCACGCGGTCGCGCCGCCGTTGCCGTTGCGGTCGAAGACCTGCTCGCGGTGCGGTCCCAGGTAGAAGGCGCGCTCCTTCCAGCCCATGGTCGAGGGGTCCAGCCCGGGGAGCAGCGCCGCCCACGGCCCGGGGTCGGTGACCGGGGCGACGTCGTCGGGGTGGAGGTACGCCGGTGTCCCGTCACCGAGGTGCACGGTGACGGCACCGACGTCGGCGAGTGCTCGGCGTACGGCGGCCTTCGTCGCACCGAGCCACCACACGACGTCGTCCTCGGTGCCGGGCCCGAAGCGGAGCAGCCAGGCGGCCACGAGTGCGGCGTACCCCTCGGCCTCGGGCAGCGGCCGCGGTGGGGCGGCCAGCCAGTCCTCGACGGCCGTCCACACCGGGCGGGAGGTCTTCCAGCCACCGGCGTTCTCGCCGCGGACCACGGACCCGTCGGCGGCGAGCACGGTCAGCACCCGGGGTGCCACCGGGGACGGTCCACCCCACTTCGCACCCGAGTCGGCGCCGACCCGCAGGTCGAGGGTGGGGATTCGCCCCCGCAGCTGCACCGTGGTCGCCGGCTCGTCACGGATCGCGGCCAGCACCTCCGCGCACGTCTCGCGCACCCAGGCCTGACCGTCCCGCGCGTGACCGGCGGCCTGCACCTCCTTGCCCAGCCGGTCGACCTGCTGCGCGGCCACCCGTGCCGCCGCACTCCCCCGGACCGCCGGGAGCAGGTCGGCCGGGAACGCGAAGACGGTCCGCCGCATCGCCAGCTGACGCACGACGCTGCGGTCGTCGTACAGCGCTCGTGAGACGTCGTCCCGGGTGGCGCCGCCGCGCGCCCGGGCCGACAGGTAGACACTCGCCGGCTCGGTGGCGTGCAGGCAGACCACGCTCTCGGCGGCCTCGAGCACGCCGTCCACGGACTCCGCCAGCGCGTGCCGGCGGCCCAGCCGGGCGCGCCGCTCCGCGTCGCTGACCACCCTCGGCTCAGACATGGCGGCGATCCTCGCACCGCACTCCGACACGAGGCGGAGCGACTGGCACACTCACGGCCGTGACCTCTCGGACCGGGCTCGGCGACGACGCCCCGCTCGACCCCTGGCGCTCGCGCGGTGGGCGCGCCCTGGTGCTCGTCGGGCTCGTGCTCCTCGCCTTCAACCTGCGGCCGGCGGCCGTCTCGGTCGGACCGGTGCTCTCCGAGATCCGCAGCGCGCTCGGCATGTCCTCGACGGTCGCGGGCGTGCTCACCGCGCTGCCGGTGGTCTCCTTCGCCGCCTTCGGAGCCCTCGCACCGCGGGTCGCGGCGAAGGTCGGTCCCCACCGGACGACCCTCGTCGCCCTGGTCGCCGTGTGTGCGGGGATCGTCCTGCGCAGCCGGGTCGACAGCACCGTCGGCTTCCTCCTGCTCTCTCTCCTCGCGCTGGCCGGGATGGCGACCGGCAACGTGGTGATGCCCTCGCTGGTACGCCTGCACTTCCGCCGGCACGTCGGGCTGGTGACGGCGACGTACTCGACCGCGCTCGCAGTCGGGCTGACCACGGCGTCGCTGACCACGGCCCCGATCGCCACGGCGTACGACGACTGGCGAGCCGGCATCCTCACCTGGGGACTCACGGCCGCCGTCGCCGCGGTCCCGTGGGTGCTGCTCGCGCTGCGCGAGACCCCCGCGACGCCGGAACCCACCCAGACCCCGCAGGCCGGTGCGTCGTACACCCTGCGCCAGGTGGCGGGCACCCGGCTGGGACGACGGATGGCGATGTTCTTCGGCTTCCAGTCGCTGATGGCGTACTCGATCTACGGCTGGTTCGCCGAGATCTACCGCGACGCCGGCTTCTCCCGCGACGAGGCGGGCGTGCTGCTGGGGGTCATCGCCGGCATCTCGATCCCGCTGTCCTTCCTGCTGCCGGTGCTCGCCGCACGGCTGGAGAACCTCAGGCCGATGGTGTGGACGGTGGTGCTCTGCTACCCGGTCGGCTACCTGGGCCTGGCCTTCGCCCCCGCGCCGCTGGCGTACCTGTGGGCAGTGCTCGTCGGCATCGGCGCGAGCACCTTCCCGCTGGTGCTGGCGATGATCGCGCTGCGGGCCCGTACGCCCGGCGGCACCGCCGCACTGTCCGGCTTCACCCAGTCGGCGGGTTACGTCATCGCCGTGGTCGGCCCGTTCGGCATGGGTGTGCTGCACGACCTCACCGGCAGCTGGAGCGTCGGGCTGGTCGTGCTCACCGTCCTCGTCGCGCCGCTGCTGTGGGCGGCCCTGCAGGTCGCGCCCCAGCAGTACGTCGAGGACGAGCTGGCGTAGACAGGCGCCGCACCTGCGGCAGAATCCGACCTAGTCTCACGCACATGCGTCTCTCACGTCTCGTCCTCCCGTTGACCATCCTCGCCGCCCTCGTCGTCGCCCCTGGTGTCGCGTCCGGCCAGGAGCCCGCCGCCGGCACCGCCCCTGCCGCGGCCGCCCAGCCACGCGTCAAGCCCTCGCTTCGGATCATCGGCGCCGTCACCGCGCGCCGCGACCTCTCGCTCACCGACCTGCGGGCGCTCCCGCAGCAGACCCAGACGGTCACCTACGCCGCGAGCGGTACGCCGGTCACGGCGACCTTCACCGGGCCTTCGCTGACCGATGTGCTGGCCAGTGCCGGGCTGCGGACCGACCCCGCGGTGAAGAACGACTCGCTGCGGTTCGCGGTGCTCGCGATCGCAAGCGACGGCTACCAGGCCGTCGTCTCCGCCGGCGAGGTCGACCCGGGCTTCGGCGGCACCCAGTCGCTGGTCGCACTCACCCAGGACGGCACGCCGCTCGCACAGCCGCGGCTCACCGTGCCCGGCGACGCCAAGGGCGGGCGCTACGTCTCCGACCTCGCGACCCTGCGGGTCTACGACCTGGGTCGCTGAATCGCGTCGCGCCGAGGTGCCGCCGCTCCTACCCTCGGGCCTGTGCGAGTGCTCGTGGACGACATGCAGACGCCCGAGAACCGCGATCGCGGCACTCTGAGCGGTGCCGACGGGCGGACGTACACCCGCCGGTCGACGCGGATGTCTCGCCGTAGGGCGGACGCGCTGATCGCCTCGGGCACGCCGGTGGTCCTCGACGAGGGACTTCTGACCTGGTGCGACGGCGACGACGCACAGGCGGCGTGGGCACGCGAGCGGGCCTACGTCATCGCGACCGCACCGACGTTCGAGCAGCGTGCCAAGCACTACGTCTGGACCGCGGGCTCGTGGGAGTCCGACGACGGGAGCAGCATCATTTTCCTGGTCGAGCACTGCTGAGCACATGCGCGCACGAGCCGGCGCGGACCACCGAGCCGCGCTTCGAGACCGGGACGCCGACGAGCGACGAGCACCGTGTCGTCGGTGGTCGGGCCACCGCCGACGTGGCCGCGGACGATGGCCCGGGCGAGCGGCCGGACGTCCGCGCCGACGCCCCGGACCGAGTCACCGCCCGCGGTCGGTGTCCCAGTCGCACACCGGGGTAAGCGACTCGCACGATCCGTCGCGCGGCGGTCTCCCCGCCGACGCACGGCACCGTTCGGGTGGATCGGCGCAGCGATCCTCAGACCACGCTGAGCGGCAGCAGCTTCTGCCCGGTGGGGCCGATCTGGATGTCGGTGCCCATCTCGGGGCAGACGCCGCAGTCGTAGCAGGGCGTCCAGCGGCAGTCCTCGACGTCGACCGAGTCGGGGTCGAGGGCGTCCTCCCAGTCCTGCCAGAGCCAGTCCTTGTCGAGACCGGAGTCGAGGTGGTCCCACGGGAGCACCTCGTCGTACGCGCGCTCCCGGGTGGTGTACCAGTCGAGGTCCACGCCCTGCGCCGGCAGCTCGCTCTCGCAGGCCGCGCGCCAGCGCTCGTACGAGAAGTGCTCGCTCCAGCCGTCGAACCGGCCGCCCTCGCGCCACACCCGCTCGATCACGGCGCCGACACGCCGGTCGCCGCGGGAGAGCAGTCCCTCGATGATCCCGGGCTCGCCGTCGTGGTAGCGGAAGCCGATCGCGCGGCCGTACCGCTTGTCGGAGCGGACCTCCTCGCGCAGCTTGCGCAGCCGCTCGTCGGTCGTCTCGGGGTCGAGCTGGGAGGCCCACTGGAACGGCGTGTGCGGCTTGGGCACGAAGCCGCCGATCGAGACCGTGCACCGGATGTCGTTGCGTCCGGAGACCTCACGCCCCTTGGCGATGACCTTCTTGGCCAGGTCGGCGATCTCGAGGACGTCCTCGTCGGTCTCGGTCGGCAGACCGCACATGAAGTAGAGCTTCACCTGCCGCCAGCCGTGGGAGTACGCCGCGGCGACGGTGTCGATCAGGTCCTGCTCGCTGACCATCTTGTTGATCACCTTGCGCATCCGCTCCGAGCCGCCCTCGGGGGCGAACGTCAGTCCCGAGCGGCGCCCGTTGCGGGAGAACTCGTTGGCGAGGGTGATGTTGAAGGCGTCGACCCGCGTGCTGGGCAGGCTCAGCGACACGCCCTCGTCCTCGTACCGGTCGGCCAGGCCGGTCGCGATGTCCGCGATCTCGGTGTGGTCGGCGCTGGAGAGCGAGAGCAGGCCGACCTCGTCGAAGCCGGACGCGCGCACGCCGTTCTCGACCATCTCCCCCACGGTGGTCAGCGACCGCTCGCGCACCGGTCGGGTGATCATCCCGGCCTGGCAGAAGCGGCAGCCGCGGGTGCAGCCGCGGAAGATCTCCACGCTGAACCGCTCGTGGACGGTCTCGGCCAGCGGCACCAGCGGCTTGGCCGGGTACGGCCACGCGTCGAGGTCCATCAGCGTGTGCTTGGCGACCCGGTGCGGCACGCCCGGCCGGTCGGGGACGACGCTCGCGATCGCGCCGGCGTCGTCGTAGGAGACGTCGTAGAAGGAGGGGACGTACACCCCGCCGCTCACGGCGAGCCGCCGCAGCAGCTCCTCGCGGCCGCCGGGCGACCCCTCGCCCTTCCACTCCCGGATCACCTCGGAGATCGCCAGCACGACCTCCTCGCCGTCACCGAGCACCGCGGCGTCGACGAAGTCGGCGACGGGCTCGGGGTTGAAGGCCGCGTGCCCGCCGGCCAGCACGACCGGGTCGGCGTCGGTGCGGTCGCGGGCGTGGAGGGGGATGCCGGCGAGGTCGAGGGCCGTGAGCAGGTTGGTGTAGCCGAGCTCGGTCGCGAACGAGACCCCGAGCACGTCGAAGTCGCGCACCAAGCGGTGGGAGTCGACGGTGAACTGGCCGATCCCGTGCTCGCGCATCAGCGCCTCGAGGTCGGGCCAGACGGCGTACGTCCGCTCCGCCAGCGTGTCCTGCGCGCCGTTGAGCACCTCGTACAGGATCTGCACGCCCTGGTTGGGCAGGCCGACCTCGTACGCGTCGGGGTACATCAGCGCCCAGCGCGCGGTGCACTCGTCCTCACCCCAGGGCTTCGAGGTGGCGTTGAGCTCGCCGCCGACGTACTGGATCGGCTTGGAGACCTGCGGCAGCAGCGGCTCGAGACGGTCGAAGACGGATGTGCCGGGACGGACGGTGGTGCGGGACACGGTGGCTGGACCTCGTCGAGAGCTGGTGGTCGGGACGCCCACCAGGGTACGGACCGACCCGGCGGGGCGCCTACTCCTCGGACTCCGCGCCGAGGGACTCCAGCGCGCGGCGCGCATCCTGCAGCTCGCCCTGCGCGGCGCCGATCAGCTGCTCGAGCCCGGGTGCGCCGTAGCGGTTCGCGATGTGGTGCACGGCCTCGGCGATGTCCGGCTCGACACCGTCGACCGGATCGGCGCCAGGCTCGGCCGGCATCGCCGCCTCGCCGTACATCCCGTCGGACTGCTCACCCGGAAAGCTCTCCTGCGTCATGCCCCGCACGCTATCGACTACCCGGCGCGGTTGCTCGGGAACACCC
This sequence comes from Marmoricola endophyticus, assembly GCF_014644415.1. Taxonomy (GTDB): domain Bacteria; phylum Actinomycetota; class Actinomycetes; order Propionibacteriales; family Nocardioidaceae; genus Marmoricola; species Marmoricola endophyticus. The sequence continues at coordinate 199,736 of NZ_BMKQ01000002.1, read as the reverse complement.
CCGGCGCCGGCGACGCTGTGTCCGACATGCGCGCAGTGAGGTATGACGAGTTCGGCGACATCGACGTTCTCCGGGTCGAGGAGGTGCCCGACCCCGTCCCCGGCGACGGTGAGGTGGTCGTACGCCTGCGCGCCGCGGGCATCAACCCGGGCGAGGCGGGGATCCGCAGCGGCGCACTGGCCGAGGTGTTCCCCTCCACCTTCCCCTCCGGCCAGGGCAGTGACCTCGCGGGCGTGGTCGAGGGGGTCGGCGACGGCGTGACGCGGTGGCGCGTCGGCGACGAGGTGCTCGGCTACGTCGACACCCGCTCCAGCCACGCCGAGCTCGTCGTGGTGCCCTCCGGCCAGCTCGTGGCCAGGCCGGCCACGGTGGCGTGGGACGTGGCCGGTGCGCTGCACGTGGCAGGCGCGACGGCGTACGCGAACATCCGCGACCTGGACCCGCGTCCCGGTGAGGTGCTGGTGGTCTCCGGCGCGGCCGGCGGCGTCGGCTCGCTCGCGGTCCAGCTGGCCGTCGAGCGCGGGGCGACGGTGGTGGGCCTGGCCTCGGAGCGCAACCACGACTGGCTCCGTGCGCACGGCGTCGTCCCGGTCGCGTACGGCGAGGGCGTCGAGGCGCGCGTTCGCGACGTCGCACCCGACGGTGTCGACGCCTTCCTCGACACCTTCGGGTCGGGGTACGTCGACCTCGCGCTCGCGCTGGGTGCGCCCTCCGAGCGGGTCGGAACGATCATCGACTTCGAGCGCGCCCAGCAGGCCGGCGTCCTCGTGCTCGGGCGCAACGACGAGACGACGACCGCGGACCTGGCCGAGCTGACCGAGCGGATCGCCGACGGGCGGCTCGACCTGGAGGTCGCCGCGACGTACCCGCTGGAGGAGGTGCGCGACGCGTTCCGGCAGCTCGAGAAGAGGCACACGCGGGGCAAGATCGTGCTGACCGCGTGAGACCCGCCGGCTGAGCGACCCCCGGATAGCCTTCACTCATGGCCGCCGACACGACGCCGACGCACTCGCTGCGCGACGCCAACATCCTCGTCCCGCCCGCTGCGCTCGTCGTCCTGGTGGTGTCGCTGCTGCTGCACGTCGAGGGCTGGATCCTGGTCGTGCCCGCGGTCTTCCTCGGCGCTGCGGTGCTCAGCGCCGTGCACCACGCGGAGGTCGTGGCGCACAAGGTCGGCGAGCCGTACGGCTCCCTGGTGCTCGCCGTCGCCGTCACGGTCATCGAGGTCGGTCTGATCGTCACCCTGATGCTCAGCGGGGGCGAGGACACCTCGGTGCTGGCCCGCGACACCGTCTTCGCCGCCGTGATGATCACCGTCAACGGGATCATGGGGCTCTCGCTGTTCCTCGCCTCGCTGCGCCACCACACCGCGGTCTTCAACGCCGAGGGGACCGGGGCGGCGCTGGCCACCGTGGGCACCCTCGCGGTGCTCTGCCTGGTCTTCCCGTCGTTCACCACCTCGGCCCCGGAGGCGGAGTACTCCGGCTCGCAGCTCGGCTTCGCGGCGATCGCGTCGCTGGTGCTCTACGTCCTGTTCGTGCTCACCCAGACCGTCCGGCACCGCGACTTCTTCCTCCCCGCGGCGCGCCCGTCCGAGGACGGCGACGTGAAGACCGAGGAGCACGCCGAGCCGCCGTCGACGACCACCACCTGGGTCAGCCTCGGGATGCTGCTGGCGTCGTTGGTCGCCGTCGTCGGACTGGCGAAGGTCGAGTCCCCCGCGATCGAGGGGGCGGTCTCCGACCTGGGCTTCCCCCAGGCCGTCGTCGGCGTCGTCATCGCGCTGCTGGTCCTGCTGCCGGAGACGATCGCGGCCGCGAAGTCGGCCCGCCGCGACCGCACTCAGATCAGCCTCAACCTCGCGATGGGCTCGGCGATGGCCAGCATCGGCCTGACCATCCCGACCCTCGCCCTGGCCACGATCTGGCTGGACACCCCGCTGCGCCTCGGCCTGGGGTCGACCCAGATCGTGCTGCTGGCGATCACGCTGCTGGTCGGGGTGCTCACCGTCGTCCCTGGCCGCGCCACCCGCCTGACGGGCACCGTCCACCTCGTCCTGCTCGCGGCGTTCCTCTTCCTGTCGGTCCAGCCGTAGGCGGCGGGCGCCGCCCGGGTGCGGTTTCCCCACGCTATGCAGACGAGCTGTCACCTCCCATGGCGTACCCATCGTGGGAAGTGAGGGCTCGCCGTGGGATGGCAGCAGTCGAGGTCCGACTCGCCCGACACGTCCCTGCACACCGTGGGGAACCTGCACCGCACCAGCACGCATCGCAAGCGCCCGGACGGCGTCAGGCGAGCGCGGGCACCGGCTCGTACGACGGCCGCGCCGCGCGGCGGGTGCGCAGGGCGATGTTGAGCAGCAGACCGACCGCCATCAACGAGGCGAACATCGAGGACCCGCCGTACGAGACCAGCGGCAGCGGCACCCCGGTGACCGGCATGATGCCCAGGCACATCCCGATGTTCTGGAAGGTCTGGAAGCCGAACCAGCAGGCCACCCCGGCGGCCGCGACCCGACCGAACATGTCGGTCGAGCGGCGCGAGATCAGCGTGGCCCGCCACAGCAGCAGCCCGAAGAGCGCGATCAGCAGGCCGGCGCCCACCAGGCCCAGCTCCTCGCCGGCGACGGTGAAGACGAAGTCGGTGTGCTGCTCGGGGACGAAGCCGGACTGGGTCTGCGAGCCGTGGAACAGGCCCTCGCCGAACAGCCCGCCGTTGCCGATCGCGATCCGCGCCTGGGTCGTGTTGTAGCCGGCGCCCCGGGGGTCCAGCGACGGGTCGGTGAAGGCGAGGAACCGGTCGACCTGGTACTCCTTGAGCACCCCGGCCACGGCCATCAGCGCCGAGAGCGCCAGTCCCGACCCGACCAGCGCGGCGAGCCAGCGGCGCGGCACGCCGGCCACGGCCAGGATGCCGATCACGGTCGCCGACAGCACCAGCATCGTGCCGAGGTCGGGCTGGGCCAGGATCAGCAGCGCCGGCACGCCCGCGAAGCCGAGCATCCACAGCACCTCCGCCGTGCCCACCGCAGCACGACGCTCGGTCCGCTCCGCCAGGACGACGGCCAACCCGAGGACGACGGCCAGCTTGGCCAGCTCCGCCGGCTGCAGGGACATCCCGCCCAGGACCAGCCAGGAGCGCGAGCCGTTGATCGTGGTCCCCGCGACGAGGACGAGCAGCAGCCCGACCAGCGAGGCGAGGTAGAACACCGGCGCCAGGATCCGTACCCAGCGGTGGTCGGTGACGACGACGCCCGCACCGAGCAGCAGCCCGATGACGATGTTCAGCACGTGGCGCTGGACGTACGCCGTGGCGCCGCCCGGCGTCTGCCGCTCGGCCCCCGAGGTCGCCGACCACACCAGCAGGGTCCCGACCACGAGGATCGCGACGACCGCGACCAGCAGCCACCGGTCGAGCTCACGCAGCCGTACCCGCTGCTTGGTCACCATGCTCACGGGGTCTCCTTCGCGGTCGAGACCGGCGGCAGGATCGCGCCGTCCGGGGAGAACACGGGCAGGTCCTTCGGCGCGGAGACGCCCGGGATGTCGGTCTTCTTCGCCCCGACCTTCTCCCCGTCGATGCCGTAGAGGGACTCCCAGATCTTGCGGACGAACGGGCCGGAGGTCCCCGACCCGGTGCCGCCCTGCGTGACCAGCATGATCACGACGTAGTCCTTGTTGTACGTGGCGACCCACGAGGAGCTCTGCTTGCCCTGGACCTCGGCCGAGCCGGTCTTGCCACGCACCTGGACCGCGTCGAGCGGGAAGCCGGTGAACTTCCAGGCCAGGGTGCCGACCTTGGTCGTGCCCTTCAGCGCGTCGTCGACGTACTCGAGCGCCTTCGTGCCCTTGACGGTGCCCACCTTCTCCGGCGGGATCTGGCGGACCTGCTTGCCGTCGGGCGACACGATCGCCTTGGCCACGCGCGGGGCGTAGAGCGTCCCGCCGTTCGCGATCGCGGCGTACGCCCGCGCGAGCTGTAGCGGTGTCACCTGCGTGTCGCCCTGCCCGATGGAGAAGTTCACGGCGTCGCCGGCGCGGTAGAGGTTGCCCTCGAGGCAGAACTCGTGCGCGAAGAGCCGCTCGAACGCGGTGCCCTTGTCGGCCTTGTCGCGCTTGCAGTAGTAGCTCTTCATCTGCGCGTAGTACGCGGCCTTCCACTTGCGGTCGGCGATGCGGCCCGAGGCCTCCCCCGGCACGTCGATGCCGGTCTTCTTGCCGAAGCCGAAGAGCTTGGCCTCCTCGACCAGCGGGTCCTTGGCGTTCACGTCGGCCGGGTCCGAGCCGTACTTCTGCCAGTAGCCGAGCCCCACGCGGTAGAAGAACGTGTCGCAGGAGATCTGCAGGGCGCGGTCGAAGCCGATCGAGCCGTACGACTCCGACTCGTAGTTCTTGAACCAGCGGTTGCCGACCTGCAGCCCGGAGGAGCAGTTCAGCCGCGAGTCCGGCCCGTAGCCGTGGCGGAACGCGCCGATCGTCATCACGGGCTTCCACGTCGAGCCGGGTGCGTACAACCCCTGGGTCGCGCGCGAGAGCAGCGGGTCGTCGGACTTCTTCGAGTAGAGCCGGTCGAGCTGCTTCTGGCTGATGCCCCCGACCCACTCCTCGGGGTCGTACGTCGGCTGGCTGGCCATCGAGACGATCCGCCCGGTGTGCGCGTCCATCACGACCGCGGCACCCGAGTCGGCCTCGTAGTTGCGGCCGCTCACCTTGTCGAAGGTCTTCCGCGCGGTCTGGATGGCGCCGTCGAGGTTCTTCTCGGTCACCGACTGCACCTTCGCGTCCAGCGAGGTGACGAGCGTGTCGCCGGGCTTCGAGGCGACCTCGCTGTCCTCACCGAGCACGCGACCGGCGGAGTCCACCGCGACGCGCTTGTAGCCGGGCATCCCGCGCAGCGAGGAGTCGTACGACTTCTCCACCCCGGCGCGCCCGACCACCGAGGCGCCGTTGAGCGACTTGTCGCCGCTCTTCGTCGCGTTGTCCAGCTCGGTCTCCGTGACCGGGCTCAGGTAGCCGAGCAGGTGGGCGGCGTTGACGCCGTACGGCGAGGGGTAGGAGCGCAGGCTGGTGGTGTCGGTGACCACGCCCGGGAAGTTCTCGGCCTGCTCGAGGATGCGGACGGCGCGCTTCTGGCTGACGTCCTTCGCCACCGGCACGGGCTGGTACGGCGACCCGTTCCAGCAGGTGCCCTTGACCGACCCGGGGTCACCGCACAGCAGGGAGCGGGCCCGCAGGGTCTGCGCGTTGACGCCGAGAACGCGCGCGAGGCGGGTGAACACGGCGTCCTGCTCGGCGTCGCCCGTCTTGGCCATCAGCGTGCGGTCGATGCCGACCACCCAGCTGCTCCGGTTGGCGACCAGGGTGCGGCCCATGTCGTCGACGATCAGCCCGCGCGTCGGCTGGGTGACCACCTCGCGCAGCGACTGGTCGGAGGCCTGGGCCTTGAAGTCCGCGCCCGCGGGCACCTGCAGGTAGAACAGCCGGGTCAGCAGCGTGACGAAGAGCGAGAGCATGAGCACCTGCAGCACGAACAGCCGCCAGCGGCTGCGGGTGCGCAGGTGCGGGCGCGCCGAGGAGAGCGCGTTCAGGAGCGGTGCCACGTCTCTCCCCTCGTGAGAGCGACGAGCTGACCGGTGGCCTGGTCGGTGGCCCGTACGACGATGCTCTCGGCGTCGCGCTCCCCCGCCCGTGCGGCGCGCTCGGCGGCCGCCTCGTCGCTGCGCAGGCCGAGTGCCTCCTCGTGGTCCTCACGACCGGGGAGCCGGCCCAGCAGGGACCGCAGCGCCCCGAGCAGGACGGCGGCGGCCACCACGTCCATCAGGACCGCGAGCACGATGATCTGAGCCAGGGTGCCGAGCCCGTCGCCGAAGCCGATGACGGTCCCGTCGCCGGGGGCGCCCCCGGTCACCGCGGCGAGCACCGCGAACGCGACGTGGGCACCCAGCGACAGCCCGGCCGTCAGCACCACGGGGCGGACCGGACCACGCTCGGGCGCGACGGGTGAACGGGGACGACTCGCCGCACGCCCGGCCAGGAGCCCGACCGTGAGGAGCACCAGCGCCCAGGCGCCCGCGACGTGGTCGGCGGGCGGCGCGACGTCGAGGAGCAGCCCGGCCCAGAACCCCACGACGGCGCCGCTGCGGGCACCACGCGAGAGTCCGACCGCGACCACGAGCAGCAGGGCGAGGTCGGGGACGACGCCGCGTAAGGCGACCTGGGACAGGACGGAGACCTGCAGGACCACGGCGAGCAGGGCGAGCGCGGTCAGCGCGAGGGCGTCGAGACGGCCACGGGTCATCGGGTGCTCCTCTTCGCGTCGGCGTCCGCGGCCTTCGTGCCACGACCCGAGATCACGGCCCGGTCACCGGTGGTCCCGCGGGGGACGACGACACCGACCAGGTCCAGCGCCGAGAAGTCCACGGCCGGCTCCACGACGGCACGCCGCGACTGGTCGCGAGGGCTGGAGGAGACCGACTCGACCGTCCCGATCGGGATGCCGGCGACGTAGGGCCCGTTCTCGCCCGACCCCCACGACACGACCGTGTCGCCGGCCTCGGGGCGCACGCTGTCGTCGACGAGGTCGAGGTCGAGCCGTCCTCGCTCGCCGAGGTCGCCTCGGCCACGGACGAAGCCGATCTTCATCGTCGACCCGAGCCGCGCGCCGACCACCGAGCCATGATCGGCCAGCAGCAGGACGGTGGCGCTGGTCGCACTGACGCGGACGACCCGGCCGACCAGGCCGTCCCGGCTGATCACCGTGGAGTCGGCGCGGATGCCCGAGGTCGTACCGGCGTCGAGGGTGACGGTACGACTGAAGTTCTGCGCCGGGCCGATGCCGACGACCCGTGCCGGCACCAGCGAGTAGCCGGTCGTCCGCGCCGAGTCGACCAGCCCGTCGTAGTCCTTGAGCCGACGCGCGTCCATCTGGGTGGTGGTCAGCCGGCTGCGGAGCTCGGAGTTCTGCGCCTGCAGGGTCGCGACGTCGTCACGCAAGTGGCCGTTGGTGTGGACCGTGCCGAACAGGCCGCGGACCGGGCGTACGGCTCCCGCCGCCGCCGCCTCCACCGGCGTCACCGTGGTCCCCACGGCCGCGCGGATCGGGTCGACGGGCGAGCCGCCGGTCCCGGCGTCGAGCGCCATCAGCACCACCGCACCGGCGGCGAGCACAGCCGGGAGGCGTACCGGAGCCCGGCGACGCCCACGCGGCGAGCGCGCGGGGACGAAGATCGGCGAGCGCGGTCGCCGCCCGCTGAACCGGGCCATCAGGCGGTCCGCCTCGACTCGGCGAGCAGCACCGAGCGGAGCACGTCGAGCTCCTCGACGCACTTGCCCGCACCGCGGGCGACGCACTCGAGCGGGTCCTGCGCGACGTGGACGGGGATCTGGGTCTCCCTCCGCAGCAGCTCGTCGAGCCCGCGCAGCAGTGCGCCACCCCCGGTCAGCACGATCCCCCGGTCGACGATGTCGCCGGCGAGCTCGGGCGGGGTCTTGTCCAGGACGGTGCGCACCGAGTCGACGATGTCGGCCACCGGCTGCGCCATCGCCCGCCGGACCTCGCTGCTGGTCATCGTCAGCGAGCGCGGCAGCCCGCTGGTCAGGTCGCGGCCGCGCACCTCGGCCTCGAGCTCCTCGGGCAGCGGGTAGGCGGACCCCAGGGAGACCTTGAGGTTCTCGGCCGTACGCTCGCCGAGCAGCAGGTCGTGCTCCTTGGCCATCCAGTCCACCAGCGCCTGGTCGATGCTGTCCCCCGCGCTGCGGATGGACATGCTGGCGACGACGGCGCCGACCGAGATCACCGCGACCTCGGTCGTCCCGCCCCCGACGTCGACGACCATGTTGCCGGTCGGCTCGTGCACGGGCAGCCCGGCGCCGATCGCCGCGGCCATGGGCTCGTCGACGATCCACACGTGCCGGGCGCCGGCGAGGTAGCCCGCCTCCTGGACCGAGCGGCGCTCGACCGCGCTGATCCCGGAGGGAACGCACACCACCAGGCGTGGTTTGGTGAAGTAGCGGCGACGGTGGACGCGGGCGATGAACGCCCGCAGCATCCGCTCCGAGGCCTCGAAGTCGTCGATCACGCCGTCGCGCAGGGGGCGTACGACGCGGATCCCCGCCGGGGTCCGCCCGATCATCGCCTTCGCCTCGGCGCCGACCGCGAGGACCTCCTCGGTGGCGCTGCTCACCGCCACGACCGAGGGCTCGTCGAGGCAGACACCTCTGCCACGCACGTGGACGAGCGTGTTCGCCGTACCCAGGTCGACCGCCAGGTCTCGACCGATCAAGCTGTTCGCCATCCGGGGTAGCCCCATCTCGCGCCCGGAACGTGCAGGGGAAGAGAGTCGCCGAGCGCACACGACCCGCTGCCGCGAGCCTAGGGTCGCTGGGGCCTCAGTGGCGGCAGTGACACGCGGGGCGGAGGTGCCGAATGTGGTTCTTGTGACTCACGAGGTTTCGCGAGGCGTCGCGAACACGCGACGTCTCGCGAAGGTCGTCACCGAGGCATCGCGAACACGCGACGTCTCGCGAAGGTCGTCACCGAGGCGTCGCGAACACGCGACGTCTCGCGGTCAGAGACCGGGGAACCAGATCCCGATCTCGCGCTCGGCGGACTCCGGGGAGTCCGAGCCGTGGACGAGGTTCTCGCGGTTGGAGACCGACAGGTCACCGCGGATGGTGCCCGGGGCGGCCTTGCGACCGTCGGTCGCGCCGTTGAGCGCGCGCACCACCTCGATCGCCTCCTCGCCGGCGAGGACCAGCGCGACCAGCGGCCCGCTGGTGACGAAGGTCCGCAGCGGAGGGTAGAAGTCGCGCTCGACGTGCTCGGCGTAGTGCTGGTCGGCCAGCTCGCCGTCGATCGTGCGCTGCTGCATGGCCACGATCGAGAGGCCCTTGGCCTCGAAGCGCCCGAGCACCTCCCCGACCAGGCCGCGGCGGACGGTGTCGGGCTTGAGCAGGACGAGCGTGCGCTGGTCGGTCATGGCGGCCACCCTAGAGGGAGGCGGTCAGGTCCCGCGCGCCTGCTCGGCCTCGTACGCCGCCCACGCGGCGGCCTTCTCGGTGTCGATCTTCCGGCCGAGGAAGTACGCCGTCGCCCACAGCGCCAGGAAGATCACGCCCAGGACGATCATCGCGCCGGTCTCGACGCCGAGAGCGATCGCTGCGACCTGGACGGCCCAGCCGAGGACGTAGGCCCAGCCGAACCGCAGCAGCCCGCTGAGCACCAGGCACGCCACGCACAGACCGAGGCCGATCCACAGCCCGGTCGCCCGGGGAACGTCGGCGACGGTGATGAGCACCGGCGTGGCCAGACCGAGCGCGACGGCCTCGAGGACGAGGATCGCCGCGCAGAGGCGGCGCTTCACCGCTCGGTCCCCAGTCCGTCCTCGAGGTCGGCCTCGAGAGCGGACAGCGGGTCGTCGTCGACCGAGTCCGACTCGGGCTCGGCCACGGCCCCGGAGACCGTCACGGGCTTCGCCTCCTCACGGACCAGCAGCGCCCGGGCCTCACCGACGGTGACGACCGAGCCGGTGACCAGCACCGCCCCGGAGCCGATCGCCTCGCCGAACACCCCGCCGGACTCCGCCAGGGTCGCCGCCGCCGCGATCGCGTCGGAGAGGACCGGCTCCACCGACACCCGGTCCACCCCGAAGATCCCCTCGGCCTCCTCGGCCAGCGCTTCCGCGGGCAGGCTCCGCGAGAGGGAGTTCTGCGTGCAGACGATGTGGCCGAGGACCGGCTCCAGCACCGAGAGCAGCTGCTCGTGGTCCTTGTCGGCCATCACGCCGACCACCCCGATCAGCGGGTCGAAGGCGAACGAGTCGCCGACCGCGTCCACGACCGCCCGCGCCCCGTGCGGGTTGTGAGCGGCGTCGAGCACGATCGTCGGGCTGCGGCGCACGATCTCCAGCCGCCCCGGGGAGGTCACCTGGCCGAACGCCTCGCCGACGACCTCGCCGTCCAGCGGCTCGTCGCTGCCGACCAGCGACTCGACCGCGACCAGCGCGAGCACCGCGTTGTGCGCCTGGTGGGCGCCGTAGACCGGCAGGAACACCTCGTCGTACGACGCCCGCACGCCCTGCAGCCCGAGCAGCTGCCCGCCGACGGCCGGCACCCGGGAGGTGACGGCGAAGTCCACCCCCTCCAGCAGCAGCGTCGCGCCGACCTCGGCACAGCGCTGCTGGATCACTGCGAGCGCGTCGTCCTCCTGCGCGGCGCTGACGACGGTGGCCCCCGGCTTGATGATCCCGGCCTTCTCGCGGGCGATCTCGGCGATGGTCGACCCGAGGTACTGCTCGTGGTCCATCGCGATCGGGGTCAGCACCGCGACCACCCCGTCGGCCACGTTGGTCGCGTCCCAGGTACCGCCCATGCCCACCTCGACCACAGCGGCGTCGGCCGGCGCGTCGGCGAAGGCGGCGAACGCCATGGCGGTGATCGTCTCGAAGAACGACAGCGGGGCGTCGTGGTCGGCGTCGACCATCGAGAGGTACGGCGCGACGTCGTTGAACGCCGCCACGAACCGCTCGGGAGAGATCGGCTCGCCGTCCAGCACGATCCGCTGCGTCATCGACTCCAGGTGCGGGCTGGTGTAGCGCCCGGTCCGCAGGCCGAGCCCGACCAGCAGCGTCTCGACCATCCGGGCGGTCGAGGTCTTGCCGTTGGTGCCGGTCAGGTGGACGACGGGGTAGGCCGACTGCGGGTCGCCCAGGAGCTCGACCAGGTCGCGGATGCGGTCGAGCGAGGGGTCGATCCGCTGCTCGGGCCAGCGCGAGAGCAGTGCGTCCTCGACCTCGGCGTACGTCTCGGCCAGCCGGGGTACGGCGTTGTCCTCGCGGTCGTTCGTGCTCACCGGGTCGAGTCTAGGAGCCCGTCGTCACCGACCAGCCAGACCTCCTCGTAGTCGGTCACCGGCTCGAAGCCGAGGCGGGCGTACAGGCCGTTGGAGACCGGGTTCGAGCGGTCGGTGAACAGGCAGCACCGCTCCCCCGCGGCCAGCGTGCGCGTGGCCAGCTCGGCGACCGCGACGGCGGCCCAGCCGCGCCCGCGCTCCTCGGCCGGGGTGAACACCGGGCCGATCCGGCGTACGCCGAAGCTCGGCGGGTTGATCCCCGTCAGGTGCACGACCCGGCCCTCGACCTCCCACAGCCAGGCGACACCTGCGTCGATACGACGCAGCATCTCCTCACGCGAGGGCTCGACGACGTGCATCACCTCGTGACCCGCCTGCTCGGCGGCCTCGCGGGCGAAGGCGCCGTACCACGCGGTGGCGACGGCCAGGTCGTCGCGCGTCGCCGGCCGCAGGTGACCGGACACGCGCCGCGGCACGACCACCGACCGGACCTCCCACAGGCGCGTCTCCTCGACGGTCCGCACGGATCGCCCGGCGGCCAACGCACCCGCGAAGGCCCGCACCGCGTCCCGGTCCCCGCTCACGGCGTCGACCGCCTCGCCGCGGGCGCTGACCGCCTCGGCCAGCGCCCGCGCCGCCTCCTCAGGCATCGGCAGGAGGTGCACGGGGTCGGGCTCGAACGGCGCCGTCCGCATCGCCACGCCCACCACGCGGCCGCCGTCGCGCACGACCGCGAACCAGTCCTGCGCGCGCTGCACCTCGGGATGGTCGAGGAGCCGCTGCGCGACCGTCGCCGGGATCGTGCCGACCACCGGCTCGGCGGCGAGCAGGTCGCCGGCCTCACGCAGGAACGCGACCGGGTCGGTGAGGGTCTCGACGTCCACGAGGTGCACGCTCCCACCCGCGGCCTCCGGCGAGGAACTGGTTTCTCCGGCGAGATCGCGCGCCCGTAGGCTGGAAGCCATGACTGCGACCCGCTCCCACCCCACCGGAACGACCGCCGCACGCGACGTCGTCGTACCGGACAAGCCGGGGCTCGAGGGCCTGGAGGACAAGTGGTCGCAGGTGTGGAAGGAGCAGGACACCTACGCCTTCGACCGCACCCGGTCGCGGGAGAACGTCTACTCCATCGACACCCCGCCGCCGACCGTGTCGGGCAGCCTGCACGTCGGACACGTCTTCTCCTACACCCACCCCGACGTGGTCGCGCGCTTCCACCGGATGCGCGGCAAGAGCGTCTTCTACCCCATGGGCTGGGACGACAACGGGCTGCCGACCGAGCGTCGCGTGCAGAACTACTTCGGCGTGCGCTGCGACCCCTCGCTGCCGTACGACCCGGACTTCACCCCGCCCGAGAAGCCGGACCCGAAGCGGCAGCTGCCGATCAGCCGACCCAACTTCATCGCGCTGTGCGAGCGGCTGGTCGAGGAGGACGAGAAGGTCTTCGAGTCGCTGTGGCGCACGCTCGGCCTCTCGGTGGACTGGTCGCAGCACTACACGACCATCGGGCCGAAGGCGCAGACGGTGAGCCAGCGTGCGTTCCTGCGCAACTTCGCGCGCGGGGAGGCGTACCTCCAGGAGGCGCCGACCCTGTGGGACGTCACCTTCCAGACCGCGGTCGCGCAGGCCGAGCTCGAGGCGCGCGAGTACGCCGGTGCCTACCACCGGGTGTCCTTCCACCGGCCCGACGGGACGAAGGCCTTCATCGAGACCACGCGGCCCGAGCTGATCGCCTCGGTGGTCGCTCTGATCGCCCACCCCGACGACGAGCGCTACCAGCCGCTGTTCGGGAGCACCGTCACCTCACCGGTCTTCGGCGTCGAGATCCCGGTCGTCGCGCACCCCGCGGCCGAGATGGACAAGGGCTCCGGCCTGGTCATGTGCTGCACCTTCGGTGACCTCACCGACGTGACCTGGTGGCGCGAGCTGGACCTGCCGGTGCGCACCGTCATCGGTCGCGACGGGCGGTTCACCCGCGAGACCCCGCCGTGGCTGTCGAGCGACGCGGCGGCGACGGCGTACTCCGAGCTGGCCGGCAAGACCACCTTCAGCGCGCGCGAGGCGATGGTCTCCCTGCTGCGCGGGTCCGGCGACCTCGACGGCGACCCGAAGCCGACCCAGCGGATGACGAACTTCTTCGAGAAGGGCGACAAGCCGCTGGAGATCGTCGCCACCCGCCAGTGGTACATCTCCAACGGCGGCCGCGACGCCGACGTCCGCAGCGAGATGCTGACCCGCGGAGAGGAGATCACCTGGGTCCCGGCGCACATGAAGCACCGCTACGACAACTGGGTCGGCGGGCTCAACGGCGACTGGCTGATCTCCCGCCAGCGGTACTTCGGCATCCCGTTCCCCGTCTGGTACCCGCTCGACGACGAGGGCGAGCCGGACTACGACCACCCGCTGCTGCCCTCCGAGGCCGAGCTCCCGGTCGACCCGTCGACCGACGCACCGCGCGGGTACGACGAGGCGCAGCGCGGCGTGCCCGGCGGGTTCCTCGGCGACCCCGACGTCATGGACACCTGGGCCACGTCCTCGCTGACGCCGCAGATCGCCGGCGGCTGGGAGTCCGACGACGACCTGTGGCAGCGCGTCTTCCCGATGGACCTGTGCACCCAGGCCCACGACATCATCCGCACCTGGTTGTTCTCGCGCGTCGTGCGCGCGGACTACGAGAACCACGCGGCGCCGTGGTCGCACGCCATGCTGTCCGGCTTCATCCTCGACCCCGACCGCAAGAAGATGTCGAAGTCCAAGGGCAACGTCGTCGTCCCGACCGAGATCCTCGACAAGTTCGGCGCCGACGCCGTGCGCTGGCGCGCGGCGATGGCCCGCCCGGGCCTGGACTCGCCCTTCGACGAGTCCCAGATGAAGGTCGGGCGCCGCCTGGCGATGAAGGTGCTCAACGCCTCGAAGTTCGTGCTCGGCTCGGTCGGCGCGACGGCGGTCGATACGACGCTGGTCGTCGACACGGTCGACCGGGCGCTGCTGGCTCGTCTGGCCTCCGTCGTGGACGCGGCGACCGCGGCGCTCGAGTCGTACGACTACACGACCGCGCTGGAGACGACCGAGCGGTTCTTCTGGGAGTTCTGCGACGACTACCTCGAGCTGGTCAAGGAGCGCGCGTACGCCGACGGCCCCGGGTCCGACTCGGCCCGGGCCACGCTCGCGACCGCGCTGCACAGCGTGCTACGGCTGCTGGCGCCGTACCTGCCGTACGTCACCGAGGAGGTCTGGTCGTGGTGGCAGGACGGCTCGGTGCACCTGGCGTCCTGGCCGACCACCGACGAGCTCGGTGAGGCGGCGGGCTCGGGGGACGCCGCCCTCCTCGACCACGTCGGCGCCGCGCTCGGCGGCCTGCGAGGTGCGAAGTCGCAGGCCAAGGTGTCCATGCGTACGCCACTCTCCCGCGCCACGCTCACCGGCTCCCCCGCCGCTGTCGCCGCCATCGAGCAGGCCCGCGCCGACCTCGCCGCCACGGCCAAGGTCGTCGGCGACCTGACCCTGGAGGCCGGCGCCGACGACGCCGAGGTCAGCGTCGACGTGGAGATCGCTCCCACCGAGGACTGACGTACGAGGCGCCTGCGCGGCGAGATTCGCCCAGGCGGCGGGCGCCGGGTGCGCTGGCGCTGTGATGGTCGGTCCGTACGGGCTTCCGCCTGCGCCGGGGGCCCATCCCTGGAGGACTCACCCCCCCCCCCCCCCCCCCCCCCCCCCCCCCAGCCTCCAGGGATGGACCCCCGGCTCCGGCTGAGGTCCGCGCGCAGGCTTGTGGCAGCGCGACCGGGTGGGGAAGAGATCGAGATGCCTCTCGCGGTCGGCGTCGCGCCACTCGGCTCGTGTCTCCCACGCCCATCGGTCGTCGCGACGGCTGCGTTGGTGCGGGGGTCTCGACGTCCTCCTTCGCTAGCGCTCAGTCGGGCTCGACCACCTGACCTCAAGGTGGTCGAGCCGTGAGGAGCGCCAGCGACGAACGACATCGAGACCTCCGAGCCCACTCGCGATCTCCGCCACGAGGGTGTCGCGCCGCCCTCCTAGCCAGTAGGTGGTCGAGCCGCGAGGAGCGCCCGCGACGAACGACATCGAGACCTCCGAGCCCACTCGCGATCTCCGCCACGAGGGTGTCGGGCCGCCCTCCTAGCCAGTAGGTGGTCGAGCCGCGAGGAGCGCCCGCGACGAGCGACGTCGAGACCCGGCGAGACGCACGCCGACCGCAACCACCGCAGGGCGAGCCTGTCGTGACTCTCAGCAGCGGCCCTCGCGCTGGTCGAGCACGAACCTCCGGGCGTTGAACCAGGCCAAGCCGGCCAGAAGCAAACAGCACCCTGCCAGGACGAAGTACAGCGTACGGTTGTCAGAGTCGTCGCTCAGCCAGCCGATCACGGCCAACACGACGCCGCTGATCAGCAGAGCGGCCGCGACGACGAGCGCGAAGGCCGCTCGAAGACGAGCCGCCCTCTCAGTCGTTGGGGGCCCGGGCTCGAACAACCCCTCAAGCAGCGACCCGAAGATGCCCCAAAGCACGACCGGTCACCCCGCCAGCGTCAGGCGGACTTCTTCTCGGTCCGCTCGACGAGGGTGGGGGGCACGCCGTCGGTGACGACCTCGGCGGTGACGACGACCTTCGCGATGTCGCCGCGGGAGGGGACGTCGTACATCACGTTGAGCAGGGTCTCCTCGATGATCGCGCGCAGGCCACGGGCACCGGTGCCGCGCTCCATGGCGGCGTCGGCGACGGCCGAGACGGCGTCGTCGGTGAGCTCGAGCTCGACGCCGTCGAGGGCGAAGAGCTTCTCGTACTGCTTGACGAGGGCGTTCTTCGGCTCGGTGAGGATCTGCACCAGCGCCGCGTTGTCGAGCTTGTTGACGCTGGCGATCAGCGGGAGGCGACCGATGAACTCGGGGATCAGACCGAACTTCACCAGGTCCTCGGGACGCACCTGGGCGAACATCTCGTCGGCCTCGCGCTCGGCCGCGTTGCGGATCTCGGCGGTGAAGCCGAGCGACTTCTTGCCGACCCGCTGCTCGATGATGTGCTCCAGCCCGGCGAAGGCGCCGCCGACCACGAACAGGATGTTCGTGGTGTCGATCTGGATGAACTCCTGGTGCGGGTGCTTGCGCCCGCCCTGGGGCGGCACCGAGGCCGTCGTGCCCTCGAGGATCTTCAGCAGCGCCTGCTGGACACCCTCGCCGGAGACGTCGCGGGTGATCGAGGGGTTCTCCGCCTTGCGGGCCACCTTGTCGATCTCGTCGATGTAGATGATCCCGGTCTCGGCCTTCTTGACGTCGTAGTCGGCCGCCTGGATCAGCTTGAGCAGGATGTTCTCGACGTCCTCACCGACGTAGCCGGCCTCGGTCAGCGCGGTGGCGTCGGCGATCGCGAACGGGACGTTGAGCATCCGCGCGAGCGTCTGGGCGAGGTAGGTCTTGCCGCACCCCGTCGGGCCGATCACCAGGATGTTGGACTTGGCGACCTCGACGTTCTCGTCCTTGGAGTGACGCCCGGAGGCTGCGGTGGCGGTCGCGCCGGCCTGGACCCGCTTGTAGTGGTTGTAGACCGCGACCGCGAGCGACTTCTTCGCCGTCTCCTGGCCGATCACGTAGGAGTTGAGGAACTCGAAGATCTCACGGGGCTTGGGCAGCTCGTCGAGACCGACCTCGCTGGTCTCGTTGAGCTCCTCCTCGATGATCTCGTTGCACAGGTCGATGCACTCGTCGCAGATGTAGACGCCGGGCCCGGCGATCAGCTTCTTGACCTGCTTCTGGCTCTTCCCGCAGAACGAGCACTTGAGCAGGTCGCCTCCGTCACCGATGCGTGCCATGGGTGGCGTCTCCCCTCGATCTGGTGGAACCGTGCTGCAACCTGGCTGAAACTACCCTGAGAACCCGGCCAGCGGGGGTGGGTACGACGGGTGTGTTCCCCGCTCGCCGGGCTCGGGTCTCGACGGCGGTCGCTCAGACCGCGATCGCCTTGCGCGACTCCAGCACGGAGTCGATCAGCCCGTACTCGAGCGCCGCCTCGGCAGTGAGGATCTTGTCGCGCTCGATGTCGGCCGAGACCTCCTCGACGCTCTTGCCGGAGTGCTCGGCGATCATCGTCTCCAGCGCCTCGCGCATCCGCAGGATCTCGTTGGCCTGGATCTCGATGTCCGAGGACTGGCCGAACGTGCCCTCGGTGTACGGCTGGTGGATCAGGATCCGGCTGTTCGGCTGGGCCAGCCGCTTGCCGGGCGCACCCGCCGCGAGCAGGATCGCCGCCGCCGAGGCGGCCTGTCCCAGGCAGACGGTCTGCACGTCGGGCTTGATGAACCGCATCGTGTCGTAGATCGCGGTCATCGCGGTGAACGAGCCACCCGGCGAGTTGATGTAGATCTGGATGTCGCGGTCGGGGTCCATCGACTCCAGGCACAGCAGCTGCGCCATCACCGCGTTGGCGATGTCGTCGCTGATCGGCGTGCCGAGGAAGATGATCCGCTCCTCGAAGAGCTTGCCGTACGGGTCGATGCGGCGGAAGCCGTAGGAGGTGCGCTCTTCCCACTGCGGGATGTAGTAGTTCATGTGGTGTCCCTCGTCAGCTCTGGCGCGCCGGGCGGCCGTCGTCGGCCGCCTCGCGGGCGTTGGTGATCACGTGGTCGATGAAGCCGTAGTCCTTGGCCTGCTGGGCCGTGAACCAGCGGTCGCGGTCGGCGTCGTTCTGGATCTGCTCGAGCGGCTGACCGGTGTGCTGGCTGATCAGGTCGAACAGCACCTGCTTGAGGTGCAGGGACTGCTGGGCCTGGATCTTGATGTCCGAGGCCGAGCCGCCCATGCCGCCCGAGGGCTGGTGCATCATGATCCGCGCGTGCGGCAGGGCGTAGCGCTTGCCCTGTGCGCCGGCGCAGAGCAGGAACTGCCCCATCGACGCGGCGAGCCCCATGCCGACGGTGGCGACGTCGTTGGGGATGTAGTTCATCGTGTCGTAGATCGCCATCCCCGAGTCGACCGAGCCGCCCGGGGAGTTGATGTGCAGGAAGATGTCGGCCTCGGGGTCCTCGGCCGAGAGCAGCAGCAGCTGCGCGCAGATCGCGTTCGCGTTCTGGTCACGCACCTCGGAGCCGAGGAACACGATCCGCTCGCGCAGCAGGCGCTGGTAGATGTGGTCGTCGAGCCCGTAGCCGGCAGCGGCAGCGTTCATCTCCGGGCCCCTGGACGGGTGCGGGGTCTGTGGTGAGTCAGTCACGGGTTCGACCCTAGACGCCGTCGCCCCCCAGTCCACGCCGGACCCGGCCCTGTTCGCCCACAGCGGATCCGCCCCCGACGTCCTCAGCCCTCGATGCGTGCCTTCATCCGCTCGAGGGTCGTCGCGAGCCCCTCGCCCAGCTCGCGGTCGTGGCCCTCGGCCCCGCCGATGACCGGGCCGAGGAGCGTCGTCCCCGCGGAGAACGCCGGGAGGATCCGGCGGGCGGTGAGCGTGGTCGCGGCACCGCCGTCGGTGGGCTCGAGCTCGTACATCCAGGTCGCGCCGCTCTCGGCCACCTTCCACGCGATGGCGCGCGAGGGCTCCCACCGCACCACCTTCGAGGTGGTCGGCCACACCGCGAGGCCACGCTTGTTGATGCCGACGAAGCGCGCACCGGGTCCGCTGCGGCGACCGAGGACGAACACCTTGCGCAGCTCCGGGGAGAAGTCCGGCATCGTGCGCACGTCGCCGACCACCTCCCACACGCGGTCGACCGGCGCCTCCACGCGGGTGCTGGCGGACAGGTCGGCGGGACGCGGGCTCATCGGATCTCCTCGGGTGTACGACGCCGGGCGCCGGCGGTCGCAGCAGGGCCGCTGCCGCGCCCGAGCCACCGGTCGAGGGCAGCGTAGACGTCCGGGTGGTTGAGCAGGCCGAAGTGGTTCGTCTGCGTGAGGTGGAGCAGGTCGGCGCCGGGGAACAGGGCCGCACCGCGGCGCGGACGTCCGGCGGCCGACCCCGGTCGGACCAGGCCGTCCCCGAGCACGCCGGAGACGACGGCCCCGGCCCGGGTACCCGGTCGCCCGACCGCTGCCGACACCAGGTGGTAGCGCGCGGAGGGCAGGTTCGCCACGTCCGGCGGGAGACCGTCGCGGAGGTCGAAGATGCCGGCCGAGCGGTGGTCGAGCAGCCGACCGAACGGCGCCGACTCCGGCAGCACGGAGAGCAGCGACACCCCCGAGGAGAGCCCCCAGGCGACCGGGGCCCCGAGGTGCGGCGTACCGAGCGTGACCACGTCCCCGACCAGCGGCGCCCAGGCGGTGGTGCCGGGGCCGGGCAGCACCGCGCAGGCCGAGCGGATCACCAGCCCGCCCATCGAGTGGCCGACCAGTGAGAGGCGGCGCACCGGCACCGGCCACGCGGACACCAGCCGGTCCAGCAGAGAGGCGAGGGCGACGCCGTTCTCCGCGATCGGGAGGCCGGTGTTGTAGCGCAGCACGACGGGCGTCCAGCCACGCTCGCGCAGGTGGTCGGGGTACGTCCTGCCGCTCGCGCCCGCCCCGACGCGCCAGCACACGTCGTCCTCCCCGAGTCCATGCAGGAGGACGACGACGTCCGCCCCGGCCTCCGGGTAGGCCGCGGCGATCCCGTCCGCCGAGACGTCGACGTCATGGGCACCGGCCCGCGGCGCCATCGCGATCTCGAGCCCGGGGTGCTCGCGCTGGATCCGGTCGCCGAACAGCCCGTTCAGCGCGGCGACGGCGAACCGGCCCCGCGCTCCCTGCTCCAGCGTCGCGCCCACGCCGGCACGCTGCGCCGCATCGTCGGCACGGCGCAGCCCGGCCGAGGCACCGGCGAGCCCGCGGCCGAGGCCGGCGTACACCCGGTCCGCGACGGCGCCCTGCAGCGCGCTCACCTCGCGCACGACAGGGACCCGCGGACCGACCCGGCGGCTGATCGCCCCGTGCAGGTCGCGCACCGAGGGCAGCACCGCATCCCGCAGGAGGTCGACGCCCAGCGCCGCGGCGCCGAGCGCGCCGGAGGTCTCGCGATCAGCCATGGCGCCAGTCTCCGGAGCCTGCGGTGAGGCGGTCAACGCCCCTCAGGTGTGAGACCGCTCGCGGTCAGCTGGACGAGGACTCCGTCGCCTCGTCGGCCGCGGTGTCCTCGGTGGCCTCGCCGACCTCCGGCTCGCCGTCGTCCTCGGGCTCGCCGATCGAGCCGTCGGGGCGGAGGTTCTTCAGCTCGACGACGTTGCCCGACGCGTCGGTGACGGTCGCACTCTCGACGATCTGCGCGAGGGCCTTGCCCCGGACGACCTCGGCCACCATCTCCGGCACGTGGTTGTGCTGGAGCATGTGCTGGATGAACTCGTTGGGGTCCTGGCCGGACTGCTGCGCACGCTGCATGAGGTGCTGGGACAGCTCCTCCTGCTCGACGTCGATCTCCTCCTTCTTGGCGATCTCGTCGAGGATGAACTGCGCGGCGAGCATGTCGCGGACTCGCTTGTCGAGGTCGGCCTCGAACTCGTCGACGGTCTGCTTCTCGTTGTCGAGGTAGGTCTGCAGGTCCATCCCGGCCCAGCCGAGCTGCTGCTCGATCTCCTGGCGGCGCGAGGCCAGCTCGGCGCTCACGACCTCGTCGGGCAGCGGGATCTCGGTGGCCTCGATCAGCTGCTCGAGGACGGCGTCGCGGGCCGCGGCGGCCTGCTCGAGCCGCTTGCCACGGCCCAGCCGGGTGCGGACGTCCTCGGTCAGCTCGTCCATCGTGTCGAACTCGGAGGCGGTCTGGGCGAACTCCTCGTCCAGCTCGGGGAGCTCCTGCTCCTTGACCGAGCCGACGGTGACCAGCACCTCGACGTCCTGGCCCTCCATGTCGCCACCCAGCAGCTGCGTGGTGAAGGACTTCTCCTCGCCGGCCGACATGCCGACGAGCACCTCGTCGATCCCGGGCAGCATGTCGCCCTTGCCGACCTGGTAGCTGTAGTCCTCGAGCTGGCCGCCCTCGACCGCCTCGCCGTCCTTGCTGGCCGCGAGGTCGATCGAGACGAAGTCGCCCTCGGCGGCGGGCCGCTCGACCTCGCTCAGCGTGGCGAAGCGCTCGCGCAGCGCCTGCACCTGCTCCTCGACGTCGGCGTCGGTGACCTCGACGTCGTCGACGCTGGCGCTCACGTTGTCGTAGGACGGCAGCTCGATCGTGGGACGGACGGTCACCTCGGCGGTGAACTCGAGGACGGTCCCGTCCTCGAGCTTGGTGATGTCGATCTCCGGCTGGGCCAGCGGGACCAGCTCGTTCTCCTGCAGCGCAGCGATGTACAGGTCGGGCAGCGCCTCGTTGATCGCCTGGTCCAGCACCGCTCCGCGGCCGACCTGGCGGTCGATCACCGGCGGCGGGACCTTCCCGCGGCGGAAGCCGGGGATGTTCACCTGCTTGGCGATCTCCTGGTAGGCCTTGTCGAGGCTCGACTTGAGCTCCTCGAACGGCACCTCCACGGTCAGCTTGGCGCGGGTGGGCTCCAGCGTCTCGACGGCGCTCTTCACGTACGGTCACTCCTGTGGTCGTCGGGCACTCCGGGTGTCCCCGGACGTGCGTGACCGGCCGCGTCGCCAGGCACCGGTGGGGGCGGCGTACGGCCGGACTTTCAGCGTACGGCACGCGCGCAGGGCCGGACCAACCGGCGGCGAGCGCGGTCGGGGCGACAGGACTCGAACCTGCGGTCTCCTGCTCCCAAAGCAGGCGCGCTAGCCACTACGCTACGCCCCGGTAGAGCCCGCCGCGGCGCGACCACGACCGGCTCGGAGCGGATGACGGGAATCGAACCCGCGTAGCCAGTTTGGAAGACTGGGGCTCTACCATTGAGCTACATCCGCAGTGCCCTAGCGGGCTCCCCCATCGTGCCACACGGCCCCGTCCGCACCGGACATCACCGTCTCGCGCCGGACCACCAGCAGCGCCCGGTCGTCGTGTCGGTTGCCGAGGCCCGAGAGCAGGGCGGCCTCCGAGATCGCGCCGCCGGCGTCGAGCATCCGGCGGGCTCGCCCGGCGAGGAGGTCGATCCCGTCCGCGAGGTCACGACCGGGCACCTCGACCACCCCGTCGGTGTAGAGGACCAGCGCGTCTCCCGGCTCCAGCCGGGCCGCGCACACGGTGTGGTCAGGCTCGCCGAGCAGCCCGAGCGCCGGCCCCTCCGCCTCCAGCAGCCGCCAGCCCGTCGCCGCCGCCTCGAGCAGGACCGGCGGCGGGTGCCCGGCGCTGCGGACCTCGAGCATGCCGGTGCCAGGGTCGAGGTCGAGGTGGACGGCGGTGGCGAAGCCCTCCTCCCAGTCCTGACCCAGCACGAAGCGGTTGGCGGCGGGCAGGAAGTCCTCGGCGGGCAGCGCGTCCAGCAGCCCGCCCATCGCACCGGAGAGCAAGAGCGACCGGGGACCGGCCTCGATGCCCTTGCCGGAGACGTCGACCAGCGCGACCCGCAGGCGAGGCGTAGCCGTACGCGTGACCGAGCCGACCAGGAAGTCACCGGCGAAGGCGGTGCCCCCCGCCGCCCGCAGGACCGAGCGCACTGACCAGCCGTCGGGCACCCGCTCCAGGCGGCCCTGGGCCTGGATCCGGTCGCGGAGGTCGACCAGCATGTCCTCGCCGCGGCTGCCCGCCACGCCGAGTCGCACCCGCCGGTGCGAGGCCAGGAGCACGAGGACCAGGACGGTGGCCACCACGACGAGGCCCAGCACCTGGCGGACGCTCTCCGGCGGCGCCTGGGCGATCAGCAGCGCGGCGACGAGCAGCGCCAGGCCGGCGACCCACGGGAGCAGCCGGGGCCCGAGGAGCCGACTGGCCACGAAGGCCGGCACCAGCACCGAGGAGTACGGCAGCCAGTCCGGGCTGATCGAGCCCACCACCAGGATCACCAGCAGCGCGATCACCAAGAAGGTGCACGCGCCCACCTCGGCGTCGGACGTGCGTCGGCGCAGCGCGGCGGGCAGGTCGCGGAGCACAGGAGGGACCCTACGGACCCGACGGCCCCTTCGTGGCCCGAGAGCGGAAGGTGGGTTGGCAGCGCGGGCACCAGAACAGGTTGCGGCCCTTGAGGTCGCTGGTGCGCACCACGCTGTCGCACACGAAGCAGCGCTGCCCGTCGCGCCGGTAGACGTACACCTCGCCGCCGTGGTCGTCCTTGCGGGCAGGGCGGCCCATCGCCTCGGGCGTGTGCTCGGGACGGACCGTGTCGATCCGGCCGGTGCGCACGCCCTCGGCGAGCAGGCAGACCAGGTCCTCCCAGACCTCCACCCACTGACCGCGTCGCAGGGTGCGGCCCGGGCGTCGGGGGTCGAGGCGGTGCCGGAAGAGGACCTCGGCGCGGTAGACGTTGCCGACGCCGGCCAGCACCTTCTGGTCCATCAGCAGGTCACCGAGCGCGCGGTCGCTGCGTCGGATCCGGTCCCAGGCGCGGTCCGGGTCGGCGTCGGCGCGCAGCGGGTCAGGCCCCAGCTCGCCGATGACCTGGTCGCGACGTGCCCGTCCGACGAGGTCGCAGGTGATCGCGCCGCGGAGGTCGGCGTACGAGTCCTCGTGCTCGATCCGCAGGCGCACGGCGCCCACGGCCGGCGGGGCCGTCCCGGCAGTGATGTCGAACTTCCCGATCAGCCCGAGGTGCACGTGCACGAACCGGTCGCCGACGAACTCGACGAACAGGTGCTTCCCGCCGCTCTCGGCCTGCACGAGGACCGCACCGTCCAGAGCGGCCGCCTCGGCAGCGAAGCGGCCCTGCGGGCTGCTCGTACGGACCCGCCGTCCGCCGAAGGCGACATCCAGGTCGCGGGCCAGCCGGTGGAGGGTGTGCCCCTCAGGCATCCGGGTGGCCGGCCGCCGAGGCCGGCAGCGGCGGCAGGGCGCCGGTCTGCTCGTACGTCGCGAGCATCGCGATCCGCCGCGAGTGCCGCTCCTCGCCGCTGTACGGCGTCTCCAAGAAGACCTCGACGAAGCGGGTCATCTCCTCGACCGTGTGCATCCGTCCGCCGACCGAGAGGACGTTGGCGTCGTTGTGCTCCCGTGCCAGCGAGGCGGTCTCCTCGCTCCAGGCCAGGGCCGCTCGTACGCCGACCACCTTGTTCGCCGCGATCTGCTCGCCGTTGCCCGAGCCGCCGATCACGACACCGAGGCTGCCCTCGTCGTCGACCGTCCCGCGCGCGGCACGCAGGCAGAAGACCGGGTAGTCGTCCTGGGCGTCGTACTCCCAGGGGCCGTGGTCGACCGGCTCGTGACCGTGCTGGGTCAGCCAGTCGACGAGGTGGGCCTTGAGCTCGAGGCCGGCGTGGTCGGAGCCGAGGTGGACGCGCATGACCCCAGTCTGTCGCATGCGACGGACGTGGCCTCCCCCACCTTGACTTGCGCTCGGCCCACGACGTCGCGTTGGTTCGGCCCCGTGCCCCTCTCCCTCCGCTCCGTCGCCCTGGTGCTCTGCGCCGCCGCCGTCACCACCGTCGTAGGGGAGACACCCGCGTCCGTCGCCGCCCCGACGACACGGTCCTCCGCGGACGCGGGCCCGGCCTACTCCGACGACTTCGACGGCACCGCCCTCGACACCTCCCGGTGGGAGGCGTACGACGGACCCGGCAACGCCGGCGCCGGTCTTCGCCGCCCCGAGCAGATCAGCGTCTCCGGCGGCGTGCTGACCCTCACGGGGACACCGGAGGGGACGACCGCGGGCATGAGCGACCGCACCGCGCACCGCTACGGCCGCTGGGAGACCCGGATGCGGGTGCCCGCGGGCGGCGACGCCCGCTACCACCCGGTGCTGCTGCTGTGGCCGACCGAGATCGCCTGGCCGACCGGCGGCGAGATCGACTACGCCGAGACGACCGCGACCTCTCCGGACGTCTCGGCCTTCCTGCACTACGGCGCGGGCAACCAGCAGACGTACGAGATGTCGATTCTCGACCTCTCGCAGTGGCACACCTACGCGGTGGACTGGACCCCGAGCGGGGTGACGGCGTCCGTCGACGGCGTGCCCTTCTTCAGCGACGCCACGGCCTCCCACCAGCCGCCCGGGCCGATGCACCAGTCGATCCAGCTGGACTGGCTCCCCAGCGGCAGCAGCGCGACGCGAGCCACGACCCTCCAGGTGGACTGGTACCGCTACACCCCGGTCTGATCCCGGGTCAGGCCTCGAGGCGCGCCAGCTCGTCGGCGACCGTGGCCGGGTCGAGCTTGCGGAAGACCGGCGCCGGCTTCTCGATCGGCGTACCGACCACGACCGGCTCCCTGCGCCAAGCACGGGTCGTCGTGTAGTCGCCGGTGATGATCGGGTACGACGCCCCGCCGTCGAGGTCCTCGACCTCCTCCAGGCGCGGCATAGGCTGCACGTCCCCCGCGCCGCCGAGCACCCGGTCGACCGCGTTGGCGGAGAACGGCAGGAACGGCGAGAGCACGACGTTGAGGTCGGCCACGCACTGCGCCATCACGTGGAGCACGGTGCCCAGCCGGACCTCGTCGTCCTTGATCTTCCAGGGCTCGGAGTCCGAGACGTAGCGGTTGACCTCACCCACGGTCCGCATCGCCTCCTGGATGGCCAGGCGCATCCGGTTGCGCCCGATGTGGTCTCCGACGCTGTCGAAGGCGCCGGCCACGAGGTCGAGCACCGCCCGGTCGTCCTCGGTGAGCTCGGCGGCGGGCGGGATCTCGCCGAAGTTCTTGGCGACCAGCGTCGCGGTCCGGTTGACGAGATTGCCCCAGCCGGCGACCAGCTCGGAGTTGGTGCGCTGGACGAACTCCGCCCAGGTGAAGTCGGCGTCGTTGCTCTCCGGCCCGGCAGCCGCCACGAAGTAGCGGAACGCGTCGGGCTGGTAGCGCTCGAGCATCTCGCGCACGTAGATCACCACGCGCTTGGAGGAGGAGAACTTGCGCCCCTCCATGGTCAGGAACTCGCTCGAGACCACCTCGGTGGGCAGGGACAGCCGGCCGTACGCGTGCGTGGTGCCGCCGCGCGAGCCGAGGCCGTCGTACGCCAGCAGCTCGGCGGGCCAGATCTGGGAGTGGAAGGTGATGTTGTCCTTGCCCATGAAGTAGTACGACCGCGCCTCGCCCTCCCCGTCCGGCGCCGGGTTCCACCAGGCCCGCCACGCATCCGGGTCACCCGTGCGGCGCGCCCACTCGATCGAGGCGGAGAGGTAGCCGATCACCGCGTCGAACCAGACGTAGAGCCGCTTGGTCGGGTTCTCCCGCCACCCCTCGAGGGGCACCGCGATCCCCCAGTCGATGTCCCGGGTGATCGCGCGCGGGCGGATCTCCTTGAGGATGTTCTGGCTGAAGCGGATCACGTTCGGCCGCCAGGTGCCGCTGGCCTCGCGCTCGTCGAGCCACTCCCCCAGCGCCTCGGCCAGCGCTGGCAGGTCCAGGAAGAAGTGCTGGGTCTCGATGAACTCCGGCGTCTCCCCGTTGATCTTCGAGCGCGGCTCGATCAGGTCGGCGGGGTCGAGCTGGTTGCCGCAGTTGTCGCACTGGTCGCCGCGGGCACCGTCGTACCCGCAGATCGGGCAGGTGCCCTCGATGTAGCGGTCCGGCAGCGTGCGGCCCGTCGACGGCGAGATCGCGCCGGTGGTCGTCTGCTCGACGAAGTAGCCGTTCTCGTGGACGCCGGTGAACATCTCCTGCACCACCTGGTGGTGGTTGCGCGTCGTGGTGCGCGTGTAGAGGTCGTACGACAGCCCGAGCGCGAGGAAGTCCTCGATGATCAGCCGGTGGTTGGTGTCGGCCAGCTGCTGCGGGGTCACCCCCGCCTCGTCGGCGGCGATGAGGATCGGCGTCCCGTGCTCGTCGGAGC
Source organism: Marmoricola endophyticus (assembly GCF_014644415.1). Classification (GTDB taxonomy): domain Bacteria; phylum Actinomycetota; class Actinomycetes; order Propionibacteriales; family Nocardioidaceae; genus Marmoricola; species Marmoricola endophyticus. The sequence continues at coordinate 173,133 of NZ_BMKQ01000002.1, read as the reverse complement.
CGGAGACCATCAGCACGTCGTTCCCGACCATGCGCTGGTAGCGCGAGAAGACGTCTGAGGGCACACCGAACCCGGCGACGTGGCCGATGTGGCGCGGCCCGTTGGCGTACGGCCACGCGACCGCGGAGAGGATCCTGCTCATGGCACGACCCTAGAAGGTCTCAGCTGAAGTCCAGCTCCGCGGTCCGGCTGCGCTTGAGCTCGAAGAACAGCGGGTACGACGCCACCGCGACGGCACCGTCCCACAGCTTCCCGGCCTCCTCGCCGCGCGGGGTCTTGGAGATGACCGGGCCGAAGAACGCGGTGCCGTTGATCGAGATGACGGGGGTGCCGACGTCGTCGCCGACCTGGTCCATCCCCTCGTGGTGGCTCTTCGCCACGGCGTCGTCGAGCGAGGAGTCGTCCATCGCGTCGGCCAGCGACTCCGGCAGACCGGCCTCGGCCAGCGACTCGGTCACGATCGCCCGCGCCTCGTCCTTCAGGTCGCGACCGTCGACGTGGATGCGCGTGCCCATCGCGGTGTACAGCGGCAGCAGCACCTCGTTGCCGTGCTCCTGCTCGGCCTTGACGAGCACCCGCACCGGGCCCCAGGCGGGTCGGAGCATCTCGCGGTACTCGTCGGGGATGTCCTTGTCCTGGTTGAGGTAGGCCAGGCTCATCACGTGCCACGCGGTCTCCACCTCGCGGACCTGCTCGACCTCGAGCATCCAGCGGGAGGTGAGCCACGCGAAGGGGCACAGCGGGTCGAACCAGAAGTCTGCGGTGTCTGCCATGGCTGGGGAACCGCGTGCTCGCGCCCGTCATTCCCCGGGGCGTGGTGCGCGTCTCACCGGCTGCAAGGATAGGGCTCATGCCAGGCACCAACCTCACCCGTGAAGAGGCGCAGACCCGCGCCGCCCTCCTCTCCGTCGACTCCTACACCGTGGAGCTCGACCTCACCACCGGGCCGGACACCTTCGGCTCGCGCACCACCATCGAGTTCACCGCGACCGACGGCGCGTCGACGTTCGCCGACCTCGACGGCGCGAGCAGCGTCCGCGAGATCACCCTGAACGGCACCGCGCTGGACCCGGGGACGTCGTACGACGGCGCCCGGATCAGCCTGGAGGGGCTCGCCGCCAGCAACACGCTCGTCGTGCACGCCGACCTGCCCTACAGCCACACCGGCGAGGGCCTGCACCGCTTCGTCGACCCCGTGGACGACCGCGTCTACACCTACTCCCAGTTCGAGGTCCCCGACGCGCGCAAGGTCTACACGACCTTCGAGCAGCCCGACCTCAAGAGCGTCTTCACCTTCGTCGTGACCACTCCCGAGGGCTGGGTGGTCTCGTCGAACTCTCCCTCCCCCGACCCCGAGGCGATCGGCGGGGGCAAGGAGCGGCACACCTTCGCGCCCACGCAGACGATGTCGACGTACGTCACCGCGGTCGTCGCCGGTGAGTACCACGTCGTCCGCGACACCTACGAGGGCGACTACGGCACCGTCCCGCTGGGGCACTACTGCCGCCAGTCGCTGGTCGAGCACTTCGACACCGACGAGCTGAACCTGATCACCAAGCAGGGCTTCGCGCTCTTCGAGGGCGCCTTCGGCATGGCCTACCCGTTCGGCAAGTACGACCAGCTCTACGTGCCGGAGTACAACATGGGCGCGATGGAGAACGCCGGCTGCGTGACGTTCCGCGACGAGTACCTCCCTCGTGGCCGTCAGCCGCGCTCGTTCTACGCCAACCGCGCGAACACGATCCTCCACGAGATGGCGCACATGTGGTTCGGCGACCTGGTGACCATGAAGTGGTGGGACGACCTGTGGCTCAACGAGTCGTTCGCCGAGTGGGCGGCCTACTACGCCAGCAGCGAGGCCACGCAGTACGACGACGCCTGGACCGGCTTCACGAACGCGCGGAAGGTGACCGGCTACCGCCAGGACCAGCTGCCCAGCACGCACCCGATCGCGGCAGACAACTACGACCTCGAGGCCGTCGAGGTCAACTTCGACATGATCACCTACGCCAAGGGCGCCTCGGTGCTCAAGCAGCTGGTCGCGTGGGTCGGGATCGAGGAGTTCCTCGCCGGGCTGCGGCAGTACTTCGCCGCCCACGCCTACGGCAACTCCGAGTTCACCGACCTGCTCTCCGCGCTGGAGACGTCCTCGGGCCGCGAGCTGGCCGGCTGGGCCAAGGAGTGGCTGCAGACCGCCGGCGTCAACACGCTGACTCCCGAGGTCGAGGTCGACGAGTCCGGCACGATCACCCGGCTGACGGTGCGCCAGAGCGCGGCTGCGGACTGGCCGACGCTGCGCCGGCACCGGCTCGGGATCGGGTTCTACGACCTCGGCGGGGGCTCGTCGGGCGAGCTGACCCGCCGTACCTATCTGGAGACCGACGTCGAGGGCGAGGCCACCGAGGTCGCCGAGGCCGTGGGCGAGAAGCAGCCCGACCTGCTGCTGCTCAACGACGAGGACCTGGCGTACGCCAAGATCCGCCTCGACGAGCGCTCGCAGTCCACCGCGGTCGAGCACCTCTCCGCGCTGACCGAGTCGCTGCCCCGCGCACTGGTGTGGGGGGCGGCGTGGGACCAGACGCGCGACGCCGAGATGGCCGCACGCGACTTCGTGACGCTGTTCCTCGCCAACATCGGCGCGGAGACCGACGCCTGGGGCCTGAGCCGGATCCCGTCGTACGCCGCCCAGGCCGTCGGCTCGCTCTCGGACCCGGCCGGACGCCCCGCCCTGCGCGAGCGCTTCGAGACCGAGGTACGCGCGCTGGCCGATGCCGCCGAGCCCGGCAGCGACCACCAGCTGACCTTCGTCCGGACCTGGGCCGGCAGCGCGCACAGCGACGCCGCCCTCGACGACCTCGAGGGTCTGCTCAGCGGGTCCGTGGCCTTCGACGGCCTCGACGTCGACCAGGACCTGCGCTGGCTGCTGGTCACCGAGCTGGCGGCCAACGGGCGGTTCACCGAGACCGAGATCGCCGCCGAGGAGAAGCGAGACGGGACCATCTCCGGACGGGAGAAGGCCGCCGGCGCCCGCGCCGCCCAGCCGCTCGTCGAGGCCAAGGCCGCCGCGTGGAAGGCGGCGATGGAGGACCCGAGCACGCCGAACGAGACCCAGCGGACGATCGCCGGCCACTTCCACCAGCACGGCCAGGAGGAGGTGCTCGAGCCGTACGTCCAGAAGTACCTCGACGCCGTCGCCACGTCGTGGGAGAAGCTCGGCGCCAAGCGCGCCGCGACCGCCCTGGGCGCGATGTTCCCCCGGGTGCTGGCCTCCGCCGAGCTGCTGGACCGGGTCGACGCCTGGCTGGCCGACACCGAGGTCAACCCCGGTGCCCGCCGCTACGTCGAGGAGGGTCGGGCCGACGTCGCCCGCTACCTCGCGGCCCAGGAGCGGGACGGCCGGGCCTGAGCACGTGCGCTGGCGTCCCCGTGGACGAGCCCGGCAACGGGACCCACGGGGGCGCTAGCGGTACATGACCTCGGGGGCGTCGGCGTACTCCGCCAGCATCGTGACCGCGCGGGACAGCCCGCCCACGAGGTCGCCGGCGGCGAAGTCGGCGTGCATGGAGGTGGCGACCAGGCCGACCGACTTGTCGTCCAGCGTGCGCCGCACGTCGGCGCCGGTCACGATCTGCAGCTCGCGCTGCCGCGGGTCGACGGCGACCAGCACGCTGCGGGTCGGCGCGGCCAGCCGGGCGTGCAGCGCCCGGGCGGTGTCGCGGCTCGGCTGGGCCAGCTCGCCGACGTAGACCGAGAACTCGAAGCGGGAGCGGGTCTCCGCGGCGCGGATGGCGCGGTCGATGACGGTGCGCTGGGCGCCGGAGAACCCGTCGGACATGGACCCCATCAGTAGCGCGCCCCAGCGCCGCCCTGCTCGCCGGCGGACTCCAGCCGGGCCGGGTCGGTGCCCTTCTCGACGCCGTCCTTGGGGCCGCCGAACCACTCGTCGTCGCCGGCCCAGATCTCGCCGTTCTCGTAGCTCGAGCCGCGGATGACCGACGGCAGCGCCACCACGAGCGAGATCACGATGGCCAGGCCGAGCGGGATCAGCAGGAGCACGAGGAAGAACTGCAGCCCGGAGACCGACTGCACGCTCTCCCAGCCGACGGGCTCGTCGGCGTACGCCCCCGCGGAGAGCCCGATCAGCGCGAGCAGGCTGCCGGCCGCACCACCGCGGACGAGGCCACGGGCGAGGCCGCGGCGGAGGTCTGTTCGGGCGGGGCGGGAGGACGTGTGACTCACGGGTCGATCCTAGCCGTGTGGCGTCGCTCGCACCGCCGCGCCCGCTCTTGAAGGCGCACTCCTCATCCGTAGCGTGGGGCGAATGAGATTGATCCAGGTCCCTGCCGCTTGCACCGACTCCGACAGCCAGACCTGCGCATTCGTCTACGACGTCACCGGCGACTCGAAGGTCGCCGACATCTCCACCTGGATCATCGGCAAGCCGCTGGCGATCGTGGGGCTGATCCTGGTCGGGATCGTCGCCCGGTGGATCGTCCACCGTCTCATCGACCGGGTGATCCGTCGCGCGGAGAAGGCGTCCCGCACGCCGAAGCAGGCGACGAGCGGGCTGGCCAAGGTCGGCGCACTGGGCGAGCGGAGCGCTCGGCACGGTCAGCGCGTGGAGACGATGGGCTCGCTGCTGAAGTCGATCAGCACCGGTGTCATCTTCACCGTCGTCGTGGTGATGGTGATCTCCGAGCTCGGCTACGACGTCGCGCCGCTGATCGCCGGAGCCGGCATCCTCGGCGTCGCGATCGGCTTCGGCTCCCAGGCCCTGGTTAAGGACTTCCTGTCCGGCATCTTCATGATCTTCGAGGACCAGTACGGCGTCGGCGACGAGGTCGACCTCGGCGAGGCGTACGGCGTCGTCGAGGCGGTCAGCCTGCGGGTCACCCGGCTGCGCGACATCAACGGTGCGGTCTGGTACGTCCGCAACGGCGAGATCCTGCGCGTGGGCAACATGAGCCAGAACTTCGCCCGGTCCCTGCTGGACGTGCCGGTCGGCTACTCCGAGGACATCGGACGGGTCAAGGAGATCCTCTCCGAGGTCGGGCACACCCTGATCGACGACCCGACGTACGGCGAGATGGTGCTGGCCGAGCCGGACGTCAAGGGCGTGCAGTCCCTCGACCCCGACTCGGTGCTCGTACGGATGCTGATCAAGACCCTGCCCGGTCAGCAGTGGGCCGTCACCCGGGAGCTGCGGGAGCGGATCAAGGAGCGCTTCGACGTCGAGGGCATCGAGATCCCGCTGCCGCAGCGCGTGGTGTGGCACCGCGACGTCTCGGGGTCGCCGCGGACCAGCGCGGGGGCCGACGACCTCGACTGAGGCCCGGTACTCAGGCCGGCTGAGCACCGCGGCGCCTTCCCGCCGACCCGGGCATCGGCCACTGTGTGCGCATGAGCCGACTGCTCGACCCGCGCCTGTGCCCCGACTGCCGCGCCACCGTGCGTCCCGACGGACGCTGCGCCGCCTGCCGCCTGGACCTCTCGGGCCCGCTGGGTGTCGAGCTCTGGTCGGTGCTGACCAGCGCCGACCGGATCATCGAGGAGATCCGCGCCGGCCAGGCGACCGCCGTCCGTACGGCCCCGGCGCCGCCCGCTGCTGAGCCCGTCCTCGACCCGGCCCCGGCACCCACAGCGTCCGCTCCGACACCCGCTCCGGCACCCGCTCCGGCGCAGCCAGTGTCGGCCACCGACGGGCTCGCGTCGTACCCGGCCGGGCCGCGCGTACCGCGCTCCCCTTCCCGGCTCTCCGGGCTCACCGCCCCACTGATCCTGCTCGGCACCGGCGGGCTGCTGGTCGTGGTGGCCGCGGTGCTGTTCCTCACCGTCAGCTGGACCAGCCTCCCGCTGGGGGCGAAGGCCGCCGTCGCCGGCGTCGTCACCCTCGGGGTGCTGGCCAGCGGCGGCGTACTCGCCCGACGCGGACAGCGGGGCGGGGCCGAGACCCTGACCGTCCTCGCCCTGGCGCTGCTCGCCCTCGACGTCGACGCCGGCCGCCGCTCTGGTCTGGCCGGGCTGGACGCGATGTCGACCCGGACCACCCTCGTCGTCATCGGCGCCCTGCTGGCGGTCGGCGGTCTGCTGCTCGGCGCGCTGGCCCAGCGGACGACGGTGCGGCGCCTCGTGCTGAGCGAGCTGGCCGCGGGTGTCGGCCTGCTCGTGGTCTCTGCCGTCGGTCTGTGGACCGGCAGCCTCCCCGACGGGGTCGGCCCGGTCCTCGCCGTGGTCCTGGCCGCGTGCGCCGCCGTGCTCGGCCGCCGTCTCGGACTCGCCGTCGCCTCGTGGGCCGCCACCGGCCTGGTCCTGGCCAGCTGGCTGGTGCTCCTCGCCGTCGGGACCCGCGCCCTGGCCGGTGCCACCGACCGGACGACGTACTGGACCGGCCTGGTGGGCTGGCCACTCCTCGCCGCAGCCCTCATCGCCGCGGCCGCAGCCTTCCTGCCCCGCTCGCCGCGGACGCTGCGGGTCCTCTGCGCGGCCGTCGCGCTCTCCGTGGCCGCCGGGTTCGCCCAGGGCCCGCTGACCGACACCACCACCAGCCTGGTCGTCCTCGCGGCGACCGGAGTGGTGCTGGCCGCGATCGCGTTCCTCGCGCCGCGGACGTGGGCGCTGGGGTCGGTCCTGCCCGGCCTCGTCAACGTCGCGGCGCTCGGCCTCGTGGTCGCTGTGGCGCCCCCGGTCCGGGTAGGCGCCACGGTCCTCGGCAGCGACACGGTCTGGTGGGCACGGGGGCTGGGCGGCCCGCTGCCCGCGCACGGCGGGGTCGGTCTGTGGCTGCTGGTCCTCGTCGTCGGGTCGGGCCTGGCCGTCGCCGCGGGCCTGCTGCACGTGCTCGGTGCCCCCTGGCGGCCGATGCTGCCGGGGCTGCCTGCCGTCGCCTGCCTGACCGTCCTCGTCCGGCTGGGTCACTCGGGCGAGCCGCTGTGGCTCGGGGTCCTGCTCCTCGTCGGGGCCGCGGTCTCGACCACGGTCCTGGCCCTGCGGAGCGGTCCGGCCCGGCGTCCCTGGCTGCTGGTCCTGGCCGCCTGGCTGACCCTGCTCGCGCTCGCCCTGGCCGTCCCCTCCGCCGTGCTGAGCGCCGTGCTCGCCACCGCGCTGACCGTGGCCGCGGGCGTCGTCGTCGGACACCGCGACCGCACCAGCAGCACGGCCGTCGGGCAGTCGCTCGCCATCCCCGTCGGCGCCGTCCTCGCCACGGTGCTCGCGACCTACGCCGGCTTCGGCTGGACGCAGGTGGCCGGCGCAGGGCGCCTGCCCGTCGTCGTGACCCTCGCCTGCGTCGGCGCGCTGGTGCTCGTCTGCGCGGCGCCGTCGAGTCGCCGTACCGACACCCGGCTGGCGTACGAGGGCGCCTCCGCCCTGGTGCTGCTGGTCACCGCCTCGGCCGCGTCGACCGGGACGGAGCGGGCCTGGGCCCTCGGGCTGCTGTGCACCGCCGGCACCGTGGTCGCCGGCCGCCACGTCGTCGACCAGGACCGACGCGCATGGAGGCCGGCGCTCGCGCTGCCCGCCGCCGTGGCGACCACGGCGCTCGCCTCCGGGGCGGCGCACGCGTGGACGTACCTCGCCGGCGCGTCGCCTCTCGTCGCCTCTCTCACCGTCGCCCTGGTCGGCTCGGCGATGCTCCTGGGAGCGGACCTCGTCTGCCGGCACACGGCCACCCGCCTCGCCGCACAGGTCGGGGCGACCCTCTCGGGCGCGACCGGGTACCTCCTCCTCACCCGCGCGTCCGACCTGTGGCTCGTCCTCGCGGTGCTCGGCACCTCGCTGACGATCTCCTCGGCCCGCCACCTGGTGCGCTGGGACCGGGTCACGCCGCACCCGGTCGGCGCACCGGTCTCGGCGGCCGTGCTCGTCGCCGCGACCGGCGCCGCCGCCGCCGGGTGGGCCGGCACCGCAGGCGCGGGCGGCACGCTGACCGCCCTGCTGCTCGCGGCGGTGTCCGCGGCGTACCTGCTCCTCTCCTCGCGGCTGGCCCGTGCGCTCACCGCACGCGTCTGCCTCGAGGCGACCGCCGTGCTCGTCGCGGTCGTGACGGTGAGCGCGCTCCCCGGCTCCCACGACCGCTGGGTGGTGCAGGCGGTCGTCGCCACCGCGCTGGCTGCGGCGTCGGTACGCCACCTGGTCGAGCAGCAGCGGCGACCGGTCGAGCCGACCGCTGCCGGCCCCGATCCGGCGGTCGTCGCGGTGGTGGCGGCGGTGCTGGGCACGGCGTACGCCGTCGTCGCCTGGACCTTCGTCCTTGACGCCGCGCCGCTCACCCGCCCCGTCGCGCTGTGCGTCGTGGCGGTCGCCGCCCTGCTCGGGTCGTACGACGTGGCCCGCCGCCCGGCCGTCCGGGTCGCGGCCGAGGTGACCGCGGTGCTGGTGGGCGCGGCGGGCTTCGCCTCGGCCGATGGCTCCGCCCAGTCCTCGCTGGTGCTGGCGGCGCTCGGGACGGCGGCGACCGTGCTCGTGCTGCGGCACCGCGACCGGCACCTGGTCGGCATGGGCGCGGCGCTGCTCCTCGCGCTCGCCGAGTCGGTGCGAGCGACCGGGTCGCTTCCCGGCGCGCCGGAGCTGGTGGCCCTGCCCGGCGCGGCGGTGCTGGTGGTCGCCGGCTACCGGCGAGCGAGCGCCGAGGACGACTCCGACACCTGGACGATGCTCGGCGCGGGGCTGCTGCTCGCCCTGGTGCCCAGCCTGCTGCTGACCCTCGGGGACCCGGTGCAGGTGCGCACCATGCTGGTCGGCGCCGCGGCTCTCGCGGCGCTCGCGCTCGGTGGGGTACGCCGCTGGCAGGCGCCGTACCTCTGCGGCGCGGCCGTGCTCGTGGTCATCGCGCTGCGCTTCCTCGGGCCGGTGGCGGCCAGCGCCTTCGAAACCGCGATCGGTCCGTGGGCCACCTTCGGTGTCGTCGGCGTCGCCCTGCTGGTCGCCGGGATCCTGTGGGAGCGGGCGCTGGCCCGGGTCCGGGCGGCCTCGGGCTGGGTGCTCGCCCTGCGCTGATCCCTGGCGGGGACAATGGTCGGCGTGACCCAGGAGCAGACCTTCTACGACGAGATCGGTGGCGCCACCATCGCCGGCATCGTGGCCCGCTTCTACGCCGGCGTCGCGACCGACGAGGTGCTGCGCCCGATGTACCCCGAGGCGGACCTCGCGCCCGCCCAGGAGCGGTTCACCCTGTTCCTCCAGCAGTACTGGGGCGGCCCGACGACGTACTCCGAGCGGCGCGGGCACCCTCGGCTGCGGATGCGGCACGCGCCGTTCCGGGTGACGCCGCTCGCGGCGCGGCACTGGCTGACGCACTTCCGGGCCGCACTCGACGAGGCCGAGCTGACGCCGGAGCAGGACGCCAAGTTCTGGGAGTACGTCACCCACGCGGCCCAGTTCATGGTGAACACGCTCGAGGAGGACTGAGCGCGAGGACCGCTCAGGGTGCGTTGCTCAACCGCTGGCCGTTCGCTGCGCGGCGTCCAGCGCGTGCGATGGCAGCTCCGGGGTCCCCGCGGGAGCGCGAGCGCAGCGAGCGGTCTCGTGGGGTGGTGGCTTGGCGCGGGAGCGCAGGCGGGCCGGTGGCCCGTCGAGCGAGCGAAACGCAGCCAGCGTGCGTGAGGGGCGGCGCGCAGCAGGCCATGGGTTGGGCGACGCACCCTAGGGCACCGCGCGTTCGAGCACCGTGCGCATCGGCGCCGGCATCGGCGCCGAGCGCTCGGTGTCCAGGTCGAAGCTGACCAGCACGACCCGGGCGCGGGCGCAGACGCTGCCCTCGGCGTCGCGGACCTCGCCGCCGAGGTCGTACGAGCGCCGTCCCACGCGGGAGACCCAGGAGCGGACCTCGTACGCACCGCGGTCGTAGAGGACCGGGCGGAGGTAGTCGATGTCCGTGGTCGCCACGACGACGGCGCTCCACTCGTCGCGGCCGGCCTCGCGGTCGCGGCCGAGGTCCTCGAACAGCTTGATCCGGGCCTCCTGGAAGTACTCGACGTACTTCACGTTGTTGACGTGGCCGTAGGCGTCGACGTCCGACCAGCGCACCGCGAGCGGGTACCGGTGCGCGGACCCGACCTCGCTCGGCGCCAGCGCCTGCAGCGGCGCGGTCGGCTCCGGTCCGTCGTGGAGGAACCGGCCCAGGACCTCCTTCTCCGCGGCGCTGAGCCGGCGGGGCCGCTCCTCGGCGAAGACGAACGGCGTCAGCACCGTCGTCGCGCGGACGTAGACGACCCGCTCGGCCGCCGACCCTTCGGTGTCCTCTGCGTCGCCAGGGTCCTCGACGATCTCGTACGCCATCGTGAAGGTCGCCGCGCGGATCTCGGTGACCCAGCACTCGACGCGCACCGGGCGGCTGCGCAGGTGCAGCGGTCGGACGAACTGCACCTCGTGGCGCACGACCACCACACCCTCGCCGAGCTCCTCGCCCCCGCGCACCGGCGCGTGGTGGGTGAGCATGTCGATCCGCGCCTCTTGGAGGTAGTCGACGTACGTCACGTTGTTGACGTGGCCGAGCAGGTCGAGGTCGGCCCACCGCATCGGGCACTCGTAGACGTGACGCACGTGCGGCATCGTCGCAGGAGCCGCCTAGGCTGCGAGAGGCCGGGCCGCTGCGAGCGGCCCCCGCACCACCGCCGTACCCACTGAAGATCCGAGGAGCTCACATGCCCGAAGCAGTCATCGTCTCCGCCGCCCGCTCCCCCATCGGCCGTGCCAACAAGGGCTCGCTGAAGGACCTGCGGCCCGACGACCTGACCGCGACGATCGTCCGCGCCGCGCTGGACAAGATCCCCGAGCTGGACCCGAAGCAGATCGACGACCTGTACCTCGGCTGCGGCCTGCCCGGCGGCGAGTCCGGCTTCAACATGGGCCGCATCGTGTCCGTGCTGCTCGGATACGACCACCTGCCCGGAGCCACGATCACGCGCTACTGCTCCTCGTCGGTGCAGACCACCCGGATGGCCTTCCACGCGATCAAGGCCGGGGAGGGCGACTGCTTCATCTCCGCCGGCGTCGAGACCGTCTCGCGGTTCGCCAAGGGCACCTCCGACCACCTGCCCGGCACCGAGAACCCGGTGTTCGGCGAGGCCAAGGAGCGCACCGACGCCACCGCGGCGAGCAACGAGACCTGGCACGACCCGCGCGAGGACGGCAAGGTCCCCGACGCCTACATCGCGATGGGGCAGACCGCCGAGAACGTCGCGACCATGCGCGGCCTGAGCCGCCAGGAGCTCGACGAGTTCGGCGTCCGCAGCCAGAACCTCGCCGAGAAGGCGATCGCCGAGGGCTTCTGGGAGCGCGAGATCACCCCGGTGACGACGCCGGACGGCACCGTCGTCACCGCCGACGACGGCCCGCGAGCCGGTGTGACGTACGAGAAGATCGCCGGCCTGGACCCGGTCTTCCGTCCCGACGGCGTGGTGACCGCCGGCAACTGCTGCGCCCTCAACGACGGCGCGGCCGCCGTCGTGGTCATGTCCGACACCAAGGCGAAGGAGCTCGGCCTCACGCCGCTGGCGCGCGTCGTGTCGACCGGCGTCACCGGCCTGTCGCCGGAGATCATGGGCCTGGGCCCCGTCGAGGCGTCCAAGCAGGCGCTGGCGCGGGCGAACATGAGCATCGACGACATCGACCTCGTCGAGATCAACGAGGCGTTCGCCGCCCAGGTCGTGCCGTCCTACCAGGACCTCGGCATCGACCTCGACCGGCTCAACGTCAACGGCGGCGCCATCGCCGTGGGCCACCCCTTCGGCATGACCGGGGCGCGGCTGCAGAACACGATGATCAACTCGCTGCAGACCCACGACAAGTCCACCGGGCTGATCACCATGTGCGTCGGCGGCGGCCAGGGCATGGCGCTGGTCCTGGAGCGCATGTCCTGAGACGGACGCACGTCGGCCCCGGTCCCCTCGCGGGGGCCGGGGCCGATCGCACGTCCCGAGGATCAGGCCTGGTCGAGGACGGCCTCGATGCTCAGCGTGATGTCGATCTTGTCGCCGACGAGGACCTTGGAGCCGTCGACGACGCCGTTGAAGGAGACGCCGAAGTCCTGACGCGTGATCGTGGTGGTGGCGTCGATGCCGATGCGGGTGCCGCCCCACGGGTCGCCGCCGATGCCGTTGACCTCGACGTCCAGCTCGACCGGCTTGGTCACGCCCTTGATGGTCAGCTCGCCGACCGCCTTCTCCCCGTCGAACGAGGTGCTGGTGAAGGTCATCTGGCCGTGCGTCTCGACGTCGAAGAAGTCGGCGGAGCGCAGGTGGCCGTCGCGGCCCTCGTCCCCTGTGTTGACCGAGTTCAGGTCGATGGTGGCGTTCGCGGTGGTCTCGGCGGGCGTGGCGCCCGTGGTGAGCGTGCCGTGGAAGGTGTCGAACTGGCCGCGCACCTTGCCCACGAGGTGGCGCACGCGGAACGCGACCTCGGAGTGGCTCGGGTCGATGGTCCAGCTGCCGGCGATCCAGTCGGTCTGCGGCGTGGTCTGCGTCATGGGGTTCCTCCGATTAAGTGAACGTTCAACTTCCGATCGGCGGCAACGGTACGTCCCGCGCGGGTATTCCCCGAGGCTTGCATAGGATCCGGAGCATGGCTGAAGGGACGAAGTGGCTCGACCACGACGAGCAGGTCGCGTGGCGTGGCTTCATCCTCGGCACGCAGCTGCTGATGGACCGGCTGGACCGCGACCTGCGGCTCGAGCACGGCATCTCCCTCCCGGAGTACGAGATCCTCGTGCGCCTCTCGGAGTCCCCGGGCCGGGAGATGCGGATGGCGCTGCTGGCCGACGCGCTGTGCCACTCCCGCAGCCGCGTCACCCACGCCGTCGCCCGGATGGAGCGCGCCGGTCTGCTCGAGCGGTCGAAGTCGGGCCAGGACGGCCGTGGGGTCGACGCGATCATGTCCCAGGCCGGCTACGACCTCCTGGTGCGCGCCTCCCCGACCCACGTCGAGGGGGTCCGTCGACACCTCGTCGACATCGCCGGGACCGACTTCCCCGTCGTCGGCCGGGTGATGAACGACGTCTCGGACCGGCTGCTGGCCGGCAAGCCCGCGTCGGCGGACCCTCGGCGCGACTGCAGCTGACCCGGTCCGGCGCGCCGGGCGCGCCGGTCAGTCGCGCGTCAGGCGGCGGTGCGACGCCCGGTGCGGGCGCGCGGCCTCGGCGCCGAGTCGCTCGATCTTGTTCTCCTCGTAGGCGGCGAAGTTCCCCTCGAACCAGAACCACTGGGCCTGGTCCTCGTCGTCGCCCTCCCAGGCGAGGATGTGCGTGGCGACGCGGTCGAGGAACCATCGGTCGTGGGAGGTGACCACCGCGCAGCCCGGGAAGTCGAGCAGCGCGTCCTCGAGCGAGGACAGCGTCTCGACGTCGAGGTCGTTGGTGGGCTCGTCGAGGAGCAGCAGGTTGCCGCCCATCTTCAGCGTGAGCGCGAGGTTGAGCCGGTTGCGCTCGCCGCCGGAGAGGACGCCGGCCTTCTTCTGCTGGTCGGGGCCCTTGAACCCGAAGGAGGCGACGTACGCGCGCGAGTTCATCTCGAAGTTCGCGACCTTGATGAAGTCCAGCCCGTCGGAGACGACCTGCCAGACGTTCTTGTCGCCGTCGATGCCGCCCCTGCTCTGGTCGACGTAGGAGATCTTCACCGTCTGGCCCACGTTCAGGTCGCCCTCGTCCGGCTTCTCGTCGCCGACGATCATCCGGAACAGCGTCGTCTTGCCGACGCCGTTGGGCCCGATCACGCCGACGATGCCGGCGCGAGGCAGGGTGAACCGCAGGTCGTGCATCAGGGTGCGGTCACCGAAGCCCTTGCGCAGGTCCGTGGCCTCGAGCACCACGTCGCCCAGGCGGGGTCCGGCGGGGATGTTGATCTCGGAGGTGTCGATCTTGCGCGCGCGCTCCGCCTCGGCCGCCATCTCCTCGTAGCGCGCCAGGCGGGACTTGCTCTTGGCCTGACGGGCCTTGGGGTTGGAGCGCACCCACTCCAGCTCCTTCTCCAGCATCCGGGCGCGCTTGGCGTCCTTCTGCCCCTCGACCTTGAGCCGCTCCTTCTTGGTCTCGAGGTAGGTGGAGTAGTTGCCCTCGTACGGGTGGGTCTTGCCCCGGTCGAGCTCGAGGATCCACTGCGCGACGTTGTCGAGGAAGTACCGGTCGTGGGTGACGGCGAGGACGGCACCGGGGTAGTTCGCCAGGTGCCCCTCCAGCCACTGCACCGACTCCGCGTCGAGGTGGTTGGTGGGCTCGTCGAGGAGCAGCAGGTCCGGCTGCTGGAGCAGCAGCTTGCACAGCGCGACCCGGCGACGCTCACCACCGGACAGGTTGTCGACGAGCACGTCACCGGGCGGGCAGCGCAGCGCGTCCATCGCCTGGTCCAGGCGGCTGTCGAGGTCCCAGGCGCCGGCGTTGTCCAGCTCGGTCTGCAGGTCCCCCGTCTCGGCCATCAGGGCGTCCTGGTCCGCGTCGGGGTCGCCCATCTCCATGTACGCCTCGTCGAGGCGTCGCATCTTGGCCTTGAGGTCGGCGACCGCCTCCTCGACGTTCTCCAGCACCGTGGCGCCCTCGGTCAGCGGAGGCTCCTGCTGGAGCATCCCGACGGTCGCCTCCGGGTCGATGATGGCGTCGCCGTTGTTCGCCTGCTCGAGCCCGGCCATGATCTTCAGCAGCGTGGACTTGCCGGTGCCGTTGGGCCCGACGACGCCGATCTTCGCCCCGTGCAGGAACGACAGCGTCACGTTGTCGAGGACGACCTTGTCTCCATGGGCCTTGCGCACGTTGCGCAGGGTGAACACGTACTCCGCCATACCGAGGAGCCTACGGGTCGCTCGCGGCGGCTGCGCGCTCCCCTCCTCCCCTCAGGCGACCGCCTCGGGGCTCTGCCGCTGCTCGGGTACGGCGGTCGCCGTCGGGCTGCTCTCGGCCGTGGCGTGGGGACCGGCCGCAGGCTCGGCGGTCGAGGCACGCTCGCGCCGGACGGAGCGCTGGAAGCCGGACACGCCACGACTGAGGTCGTGCCCGACGGTGGCGGCCTCCACGACCCAGCGCACCGATGCGGGCTGGCCCTCCCGCTCCCACACGTCGGCACGCAGCCGGCCGTGCACGATCAGCGGGTCGCCCTTGCGCACGGAGTCGGCGACGTTGCGGGCCAGCGTGCGCCAGGCGTTGACGGTGAACCAGGCGGTGGCGCCGTCCACCCACTCGCCGTCCTTCTGGTGGCGGGGCGTCGAGCCGATGCGGAACGTCGCGAGGGCGACACCGCCGGCCTCCTTGCGATCCACGTCGCTGCCGGCCCACCCCTGCAGGGTCACCCAGGTGTCGTTCATCGTCCGTGTCCTCTCGCTGGTCGTGTGGTGACGACCAGGCAACCCGAGAGCACGTGCCACCGCGCGACCAGCAGAGCGGGCTGTGGAGAACCCGTGGGCCGCGACGACCTGTGGACGGGGAACGGACGAGAGCGGTGGGCTCAGGCCTGCGCCCGGGCGATGCCCTCCCGTGCGCGGCGGTAGGCGTCCAGCTCGGCGGAGACCGGCGCGACGACCAGCTCGTCGGTGACCTCGGCGATCGCGGACCGCAGCCGGCGATCCGCGCGTCGCGCCCGCGAACGGGCCACCGCACCGACCACGGCCTGCGAGAGGAGCGCCAGCAGGACCCCCACCGCGGCACCCAGGACGAGCAGCAGCGTGGGCAGCGCGAAGCCGCCGGCCTCCGGCGCCTCCGGCGCGTCGACCTGGGCGACGCCCATCACCGCGAGGACGGCCAGCCAGCCCGCACCCGCGATCAAGCAGAGCAGGGCCACCCACTGCACCGCCTGGATCACACGGCACCACGCCGGCACGTCCCCGGCACCCAGCGGCGTCTCGGCCACAGCCTTGTCGACCCGGTCAGCGAGCCGCTCCGTGCCGGCGGTGGAGGCACGTCGGACGGCACCCACCCACGGGGTCGACAGTCCTCCCGACACCTCGTCGGCGACCCGGCGCACGGCGCCGTCGACGCGCGCCCGCTGGGACTGGGTGGCCTGCGGCAGGGACGACCGCGCCACGACCATCGACTCCTTGACCCCCGAGGTCGACCGCCCCGGCTCGAGGTGCAGCCGCTTGAGCGGGTCCGGCCGCAGCCGGGACAGCCAGGCCAGCGGCGGCCAGCCCGTCGCCACCGACGCGCGGGTGCGGCTCGCGCGGCGTACGGCGTCGACGACCACCGGCACACCGGCGGAGTCGGCCACCGCCTCGTGCAGCTCCTCCCGAGCGTCCGCGCTGAGCTCACGCGGTGGTGCCGAGCCGGTGGCGCGGTCGAGGGTGTCGGCCGCCTGTCGCAGGTCGGTCCGGAACCGCTCGCGGTTCGTCCTCTTGTCCGCGACCTTCCTCGACACCAGCGCACGCAGGTCGGCGACCCCGTCGCCGTCGCGGGCGGAGGTCGCCACCACCGGTACACCGCCGAGGCCGTCCTGCGCGAGGAGCCGCTCGACATCGGTCACCATGGCGTCACGGCGGTCCAGGGGGACCTCGTCGATGTGGTTGAGCACCACGATCATGACGTCGCGGTGGGGGGCCAGCGGCTGGAGGTAGGTCTCGTGGATGGCGGCGTCGGCGTACTTCTGCGGGTCGAGGACCCAGATCATCAGGTCCGCCAGGACGACCAGCCGGTCGACCTCGAGGTGGTGGGAGACCTCGGTGGAGTCGTGGTCGGGCAGGTCCAGGAGGACCAGACCCTTGAGGTCGCGGTCCTCCTCGCGCTGCTCGAGCAGCGAGTCCCGGGTGTACTGGTGCCGGGCCGGGATGCCCATCCAGTCCAGCAGTGGCTCCGCTCCGGCCGGACCACCCCAGATGCAGGCCGTGGCCCACGAGGTGGTCGGTCGGCGCAGCCCGATCGCGGCGAGGTCGAGACCGGTGAGGGCGTTGAAGGTCGACGACTTGCCCGAGCCGGTCGCCCCGGCCAGCGCCACCACGGTGTGGTCGGGGGACAGCCGCATCCGCTCCCCCGAACGCTGGGCGATCGTTGCCGCCGGGTCGAGGACCGTATCGTCGAGACGCCCGCGCGAGGCCTCGACGGCCTGCTCGAGACCGGCGATCTGGTCCCCGAGACCGGGGGTGCGCCCCAGCAGCTTGCGGGCGCCCTGGAGCAGCGACGTCACAACAGATCCTCCACCTGTGCCGCGCGCTCGCGCTCGGCACGCTCGGCTGCCTGCTCCGCCGTCTTCTGGGCGAAGCGCTCGTCGTCCATCGTCCGGGTGGCCTGCCGGATCTCGTCCGCGCCGTCGAGGGGGACGGCCACCGTCTCGAGCCGGCGACCGTAGCGCTCGCGCTCGACCTCGAGCAGCTGGTCCACCCGCCGGCCGAGGTCGCTACGAGCGGCCGCGGCGAGCCGGCGTACGGCCTGGTCCCCGAAGACGGCCTCCAGCAGCTTCTTCCCGACCACCGCCGACGCCCCGGCGATGCCGACCTCGGCGCCGGTGACGCCGGCGGTCGAGGCGAACACGACCACCATGAGCGCGACCCCCAGGCCGTTGACGCCGTACGCGAGGAAGCGCGCGCTCGTGCGCTTGTCCGCGCCCTCGCTGCGCACCATGTCCAGCACGCCCTGCTGCCACTCGCGTACCGCGCGCTCGGCGTCGGCGCGGAAGCTCCGCGACGCGCGGGTCAGGTCGCGGCCGCCGTCCTCGAGGAGCACCCGGCCCGCCGGGTCCGCCTCCCAGGCGGCGGCGACCCGCTCGGCGGCCTCCTCGGCACGCTCGAGCAGCAGCGTCTGCAGACCCGACTCGACGGCGGTGCTGACCCGGCCCGCCTGCTGCGGCCTGCCGCGCACGGCGTTGCCGATCCGGTCTCGCAGCCAGGACACCTTGGACTCCAGCCCCTGGAGCAGCTCACCGGTGCCGACGAACTCCTGCCACCGGGCGAGGACCTCCCCGCGGAGCAGGGTGCCGTCGGCGGTGGCCTCGTCGACGGCCGCGGCCGCGTCGGCGTACGACTGGTCGACCTCGCGCTGCAGCCGACCGCGCACCGCGATCTGCTCGGCCGCGGCGTCGGCCAGCAGGTGGGCCCGCTGGGAGATCGAGCGCAGCGCACCCTCGAGCGTCTGCTTGACCACGACGGCCCGCGCGTCCTGGTCCTGGGCCAGGTCGGCCAGCCAGTCCCGGACCTGGTCGACGGCGCGCACGGGCAGCAGCCCGTCGCCGCCGACCGGGACCTCCTCGACGACGAACAACGGGCAGTCGCTCAGGCCACGTGCCGTCAGCATCCGCGCGAGGTGGCTGCGGACCTCGGCCACGGCGTCCGGCGCGGTACGGTCCAGCACGATGGCCACCGACGCGCTCCGGTCGGCGGCCATGCGCAGGTAGTCCCACGGGACCTGGTCGGCGTACCTCGCCGCCGTGGTGACGAACAGCCAGAGGTCCGCGGCGGCCAACAGCTGGGCCGCCAGCACACGGTTGCTCTCCTCGACGGAGTCGACGTCGGGCGCGTCGAGCATCGCCAGTCCCGGCGGCATGGCCGTCGTCGCGACCAGCTGCAGCGCGCCCTGGTCGTTGGTCTGCTGCTCGGTGCGCTCGAGTCCCGGGAGGACCCGCTCGGCGCCGAACCAGCGGGCGTCGTCGGGGTGGTGGACGAGGACCGGCGACCGCGTGGTCGGCCGGAGCACGCCGGGAACGGTCACCCGGGTGCCGACCAGGGAGTTGACCAGCGTGGACTTGCCGGCGCCCGTGGACCCGCCGACCACGACGAGCAGCGGCGCGTCGAACCGGACCAGACGCGGCAGGACGTAGTCGTCGAGCTGGTGGACGAGCTCCTCGCGCGCGACGCGCGCGTCCTCGGCGCCGGCGATGTCGAGGGGCAGCGCGTTGCGGCGCAGGGCGTCGCGCAGGCGTACGAGGGCGGCCAGCATGGGGCTCTCGGTGCCGTCCAGCCCGTCGGCCGTCGTGGGGTCGGAGGTCTCGGGAGTCCCGCTCCCGCCGGTGCCGGTCACGGTCTCCCTCCTCGGTGGGTCGGTGGCGTGACGGGTGTGACTGTAGTGGCCGCGCCCGCGACGGGCCACACGAGCGCCGGGCGCAGCGCGGCCATCGCCTCCACCAGGGTCTGGCCGCGGGCCTGCCCGTCGCGCGGTGCCGAGCCCCTCAGGAACCGGTGGTGGAGGAACCCGAGCTCCGCGGCGAGGAGCTGGTACTCCCGCATCGCGCGGCCCGCGGCCGGCCCTCCGGCGGTGTGCGCGTGCCGGCGCGCGACCCGGCGGGCAGGCAGGCGTACCAGCCAGGGAACCTCGGCCGGGTGCAGCAGGCCGCGGCGCGCGCAGTCCTGGAGGGCGGCGGTCAGCAGCGTGCCCTCGCTCCGGCGGGCCCAGACCCCGAAGGCGACGAGGAGGAGGAAGGCCGGGACCATCACGACGACGTACGTCAGCACGAAGCCGGCTCCCCCACCGATCGCGAGGGACCCGTTCCAGCCCGCGTGCGCCGCCATCGCCAGGAGCAGGCCGACCACCGGAGCCGCCACCCGCACGCCGCGGCGCCGGCTGGTGACGGCGAGGCCGACACCGATCCCGGTGAAGGCCGTGAACAGCGGGTGGGCGAAGGGGCTGAAGATGCCGCGGACCACGAAGAGGCCGACGGCGCCCGCCAGACCGCCGGGGCCGGTGCTCCCGGGATCGCCGACGTAGGCGGCCGAGAGGTAGAGGATGTTCTCGGTGAAGGCGAAGCCGATGCCGACCATGCCGGCGTAGACGATCCCGTCGAGGACGCCGTCGATCTCCTGCCTGCGGAACCACAGCAGGAGCACCACGAACAGCCCCTTGGCGGCCTCCTCGGAGACCGGGGCCACGACCGCGGCGGTGAGGCTGCCAGGTGCGGCGAGGACGAGCTCTCCGGCGACCTGGACCACCAGCGCGCTGCTCGTCGCCACGAAGGCGCCCCACCCGAGCCCCAGCACGAGCAGCACGCGCGGCTCGGGCTCGTACCGGTCCAGCCAGGTGTACGCCGCCAGCAGCGGTCCGACCGGGAGTGCGGCGAGGACGGTGCCCACCACCAGCGGACCGGGTGCGGCCGAGAGGAGGAGGACGACGGCCATCAGCACCGCGCCGAGCAGGGTCACTGCCGCGACGACGACCGAGAAGGTGCCGCCGCGCTGGAGGCGCGCCCGGCGCGACATCGGGTCCGCGAGGGCACCCGGGACGGCGGACGACATGGGCAGCACCCTACGGTCGGCCGGTCGTAGGCTGAGGGGCATGGCGGACAGCACTGCGGACCCGGACGACACGGCGATCCAGACCGGAGCGGGCACAGGGGGCACCGAGTCGCACGACCCGAAGGTGCCGGCCGCGTGGGCGGCCTTCATGCGGCGCGGGTGGGCCGACCTCCGGCGCGAGGTGGACCGGCACCCGGTCGCGACCTGGACGTCGCAGCGTCGTACCCGCGTCAGCGAGCAGTTCCCCGGCGAACGGCTGGTGATCCCTGCGGGCGGGTTCAAGGTGCGCTCGAACGACACCGACTACCGGTTCCGGCCCGACACCGCGCACACCTGGCTGACCGGCAACCAGACCTCCGACGCGGTCCTCGTGATCGAGGACGGCGACGCGGTCCTGTTCGCCCGCCCGCGCAGCGGCCGCGACTCCGACGAGTTCTTCCGGGACCGGCAGTACGGCGCGTTGTGGGCCGGCGAGCGGCCCTCGCTGGAGGAGATCGCGACCTCCCTGGACGTGCCGACCCGCCACGTCGACGACCTAGACACGGTGCTCGCGGCCTCGGGCAAGACTCGGGTGCTGCGCGGTGTCGACCCGCGGGTGGACGCCGCGGTCGGCGGGGACGACGCCGCCGACGCGGAGCTGGCCAAGGTGCTCTCCGAGCTGCGGCTGGTCAAGGACGACTGGGAGCTCGGCGAGCTGCGCACCGCCTGCGACACCACGACGCTCGGGTTCACCGACTGCGTGCGCGAGTGGGACGACGTGCTCGTCCACGGCGAGCGCTGGGTCGAGGGGACCTTCTTCCGGCGGGCGCGCGCGATGGGCAACGACATCGGGTACGACTCCATCGTCGGCGGAGGCGCGCACGCGACGACGCTGCACTGGATCGACAACACCGGCCCGATGACGCCGGGCGACCTGGTGCTGCTCGACATGGGCGCCGAGGCCACCTCGCTCTACACCGCCGACGTCACGCGGACGCTGCCGATCTCCGGCACCTGGACGCCGCTGCAGCGCGACCTCTACAACCTGGTCCTCGACGCGCAGCGGCAAGGCATCGCCGAGGTGCGGCCGGGCAACGCCTTCCGGGCGGCGCACCACAAGGCGATGGAGGTCATCACCCACGGCCTGGGCGACCTCGGGCTGCTCCCCTGCTCGGTGGAGGAGGCGCTCGACGAGGACTCGAAGGTCTACTCCCGCTGGACGCTGCACGGCGTGAGCCACATGCTCGGCATGGACGTGCACGACTGCGCGCAGTCCGACCCGGACACCTACCCCCAGGGCGACCTCGAGACGGGGATGGTGCTCACCGTCGAGCCGGGGCTGTACTTCCAGGCCGACGACCTCCTCGTCCCCGAGGAGCTGCGCGGCATCGGCATCCGCATCGAGGACGACATCGTCGTCACCGACGGCGAGCCGCTCAACCTCTCCGAGGCGCTCCCCCGCGACCCCGACGAGATCGAGGAGTGGATGGCGACGACTCGTCGGTGAGCGCGCGAGCCGCGGTCGGTCCCCCGGGCGCGACTCGAACGCGCGGCCGTCCGATTAGAAGTCGGATGCTCTATCCAGCTGAGCTACCGGGGGTCGCCCAGGAGCGTAGTGGACGTGGCGGCGCACCCCAGGGCGATGTCGGCCAGCGCCTCGGCGTGGGCGCGCGCGGAGTCGATGACCGGCAGCGGTGAGTCCTCGGGGGCGACCAGCAGGCCGATCTCGGTGCAGGCGAGCACGACGGCCTCGGCCCCCGCAGTCGCGGCGCGCGCGATCACGTCCACGTAGGCCTGGCGGGACTCGGTACGGATGACGCCCTGGGTCAGCTCCTCGAAGACCACCCGGTCGACCATCGCCCGGTCCGCCGCGGCGGGCGTCACGGCCTGCACCCCGTGGCGGGCCAGGCGCTCCGCGTACCACGACTCCTCCATCACCCAGCTCGTGCCGAGCACCAGCACCGTCGACCAGCCGCCGCTGCGCGCCGCGCCGGCGACCGCGTCCGCGATGTGCAGCGCCGGCACGCTCACCGCGTCCTCGAGCGCGGCGAACTGCTTGTGCATGAGGTTCGTGCACAGCGCGACGACGTCCGCGCCACCGGCCTCGCAGCGCCGTGCCGCGCGGGCGAGCAGCGCCCCGGCGCGGTCCCAGTCGCCGCTCACCTGGCACTCACGGATCTCGCCGAAGTCCAGCGACTGCAGCGCCACCTCGGCCGAGGCGTGACCGCCGCGGGCGGCGGCGACACGCTCGTTGAGGATCCGGTAGTACTCCACCGTCGAGTGCCAGCTCATCCCGCCCACCAGGCCGATCGTCGTCATGCCCCCAGCCTGACGTCGCGACGTCCCCCAAGGAAGACCCGACCTCCTTCTCCAGGTCATAAGTACGTCTTATGGTGACGGCATGGAGCTCGACCCACGTCGCCTGCTGATCTTCCGCCGGGTCGCGCGGGAGGGCTCGATCACCGGCGCCGCGCGCGCACTCGGCTGGACGCAGCCCGCCGTGAGCCAGCACCTGGCGCACCTCGAGCGCGACGCCGGCACCCGGCTGCTGCTGCGCGGGCCCGGAGGGGTCCGGCTCACGCAGGCGGGGAGCACGCTCCTGGCTCGGGCCGACGCCGTCGCCGGCGAGCTGCACGCCGCCCGCGAGGAGCTGGCCTCGCTGACGACGCTGGGAACCGGACGGGTACGACTGCGGGCCTTCCCCTCGGCTGCGGCCACCCTCGTGTCGGACGCCGTCGCCGCGCTCGGCGAGCGCCACCCCGCCGTCGAGGTGGCCCTCGTCGCCGCGGAGCCGCCCGAGGCGACGGCGGCCGTACGAGCGGGGGACGCCGACCTCGCCGTGGTCTTCGGCTACGACGGCCCGCCGCCCGCGCTCGGTCAGCTGCGGTGGCACGAGCTCGACCGCGAGCCCGTGCACCTGGTGGTCCACCCGGAGCACCCCAGCGCGGGTGCGCGACGCGGCGACCTGGCCCGGCTGGCCGACGAGCGCTGGATCGCCGGCTGCGTCCGGTGCCGCGAGCACCTGGTGGACTGCTGCACCGCCGCCGGCTTCGCACCGCTGATCACCCACGAGACCGACGACTACGTCGTGGTGCAGAACCTCGTCGCGCGAGGGCTGGGCGTGACAGCGCTCCCGGCGTCGGCGCTCACGGCGTACCGCCACCCCGGCGTGGTGCTGGTCGACGCGCCCGCGCTCGGCTCACGGCACGTGGGACTCGTGCACCGGCCGGGGGCCGAGACGGTCCCCGCCACGGCGGCGCTGATCCGCGAGCTGGGTCGCGTCAGCCGTCGTACGCCGCGATCTCGCGGTGCAGTCGCGCCCTGACGTCGGCGGGGGCGAACGAGGCGTCGACCGAGGCGAGCGCCAGGTCGCGCAGGCCACCGCGGTCGAGGTCCAGCAGCCGGGCGGCGACCTCGTACTCGTGGTTGAGGGTGGTGCCGAACATCGGGGGGTCGTCGCTGTTCACGGTGACCGTGACCCCGGCGTCGACGAACGCCCTGATCGGGTGCTCGTCGAGGGCGGCGACCGCGCCGGTGGCGAGGTTGGACGTCGGGCAGACCTCCAGCGGGACCCGGTGCGTCGCGAGGTGGGCCAGCAGGTCGGGGTCCTGCGCGGCGGAGGTGCCGTGGCCGATCCGCTCGGCGCCGAGGTCGCGCAGCGCGTCCCAGACGGTCTGCGGACCCGTGGTCTCGCCCGCGTGCGGGACGCTGCGCAGGCCGGCGGCGCGGGCACGGTCGAAGTAGGGCTTGAACTGCGGGCGCGGGACGCCGATCTCCGGCCCGCCGAGACCGAAGCCGACCAGGGCGTCCGGCGCGTGCCTCAGGGCGTAGTCGAGCGTCGCCTCGGCCGCCGGCAGACCGGCCTCCCCGGGGATGTCGTAGATCCAGCGCAGCACGATCCCGTGGTCGCGCTCGGCGGCCGCCCGCGCGTCCTCGAGCGCCTCGGTGTACGCCTCCACCGGCATCCCGCGGCCGGGCTCGTCGGGTCGTACGGAGGTGTACGGCGTGCAGGTCAGCTCGGCGTACCGGACCTGCTGCGTGGTCGCCATCTCCTGCGCGACCGCGTAGGTCAGCAGGCGTACGTCCTCCGGCGTGCGCACCAGGTCCACCACCGAGAGGTAGACCTCGATGAAGTGCGCGAAGTCGCGGAAGGCGAAGTAGTCCCGCAGCGCGTCGACGTCGGCCGGCACGGGCCCCTCGGGGTGGCGGGCCGCCAGCTCGGCGACCGTCTCCGGCGAGGCCGAGCCGACGTGGTGGACGTGCAGCTCGGCCTTCGGCAGACCGGCGACGAACGCCGCGAGATCACTCACCGCGCTCAGCTCTTCTTGATCATCTCTTCGAGCTGATCCGCCTGGTCGGAGATCGACGAGCCCGACAGCGGCTTGCCGTCGACCAGGATCGTCGGTGTGCCCTGCACTCCGGCGCCGACGGCGGCCTGCGTCACCTTCGTGACGTAGGACTTGTCGACGGGCCCGATCGCGTCCAGCACCGAGGCCTTCGTGACCCCGGAGTCCTTGGCCCAGTCGCGCAGCTGCGTGGTGTCGGGCTTGTCGGAAGCGTTCTCGTAGGGCTGCTCGTCGAAGAGCTTGTCGTGGAAGGCCAGCGCCTGCTTCGCCGTCCCGTCGTCCAGGACGGTGGCGAACGCGCTCAGCGCGCGCGCCGAGTAGTCGTCCTGGGTCAGCAAGTTGAACGGCTTGTAGGTGATCTGCGCCTTGCCGTCGGAGGCCGCCTCGCGGAGGAAGTCACGGCTCTGGCTCTCGAACTGACGGCAGTACGGGCACTGGAAGTCCTCGTAGATCGTGACCTTCGTCTTCGCCGAGTCCGGCCCGACGACCAGCGAGGTGTCATCGACCTTCGCCGAGGCGGCACCGGCCACGGCACTGTCGGAGGACGAGCCACCCAGGCTGTACCAGACCAGTCCGGCCACGACCGCGGCGACGACCACGACGATGGCGCCGGTGATGCCGAGCCGGCGGTTGCGCTCGGCCCGCTTCTGCTGGGCGATCGCCGCAGCGGCGCGCGCCTGGCGGTTCTGCTTGGACACGAAGGCTCCGATCAGGTCGAGGACTCGGGGATCGCGGCGGCGGGCCGCTCGGGAAACAGCAGGGTGTCGAGGGAGAGCTGCGTACGAGGTCGCCACACCAGCCACAGGGACAGCAGCAGCAGGCCGACGTCGCGGGCGATCTCCCAGGGGTAGCTGGACGCGGCGTCGGGATCGGCGCCGCCGTCGCCGAAGCAGCCGCAGTTGATCGAGATGCCGCGGGCCCACACCGAGGCGATGCCGATGATGAAGGCGAGCTGCATCAGGGCGGACAGCAGACCCACCGGGCGGGTGAGCAGCCCGAGGACCAGGAGCAGCCCGACGACCACCTCCAGGATCGGCAGCGCGTGTCCCACCGGCGAGGTCAGCGAGAGCGGCAGCAGCTGGTAGGCGCGCACGGCGGTGACGCTCGAGTCCGGGTCGGGCAGCTTGATCGCACCGGCGACGATCCAGACGACGCCGACCACCAGGCGGGCGAGCAGGCCGAACCACCGCGCTCCGATCGCCATGGGCCCACCATAGGCGAGCCGGTGCAACCCGGTGCCGCAGCAGCACCCGAGTAGGGTCGAGCGTCGTGAGCGACCGACTGGTGTGGATCGACTGCGAGATGACCGGCCTCGACCTCGGGGCCGATGCGCTGGTCGAGGTGGCCGCGCTGGTCACGGACTTCGACCTGAACGTGCTCGGCGACGGCGTGGACGTCGTGATCCGGCCCCCTGAGGCGGCGCTGGAGCAGATGGACGACTTCGTCCGCACGATGCACACCACCTCCGGCCTCCTCGACGAGCTCGCCGAGGGGACCACGCTGCGCGGCGCCGAGGAGCAGGTGCTCGCGTACGTCCGCGCCCAGTGCCCCGACGACGCCCGCCCGCCGCTGGCGGGCAACTCCGTCGCCACCGACCGGGGGTTCATCGCCCGGGACATGAGCGAGCTGGACGCGCTGCTGCACTACCGGATCGTCGACGTCTCCTCGATCAAGGAGCTCTCCCGCCGGTGGTTCCCCCGGGCGTACTACAACGCCCCGGCCAAGGCCGGAGGCCACCGTGCCCTGGCCGACATCCAGGAGAGCATCGAGGAGCTCCGCTACTACCGCGAGGCGGTGTTCGTCCCCGCCCCGGGCCCGGACAGCGCGGGCGCGAAGCGGGTCGCGGCCCGGCACGGCGGCGCCCTGACCGGGGCCGGCGGCGAGGGCTCCGGATCGGATTCGTCGCCGGGGCAGGTCGGGGACTAGACTGCCCGCTGGCTCCACGGAGCCCATGGTGGGTATAGCTCAGCTGGTAGAGCGCCGCCTTGTGGTGGCGGATGTCGCGGGTTCAAGTCCCGTTACTCACCCCAGGACGCCACGAAGCCGCAGGCACCGCGCCTGCGGCTTCGTCGCGTCGTACGGCGTTCAGCCCTGCTGGAGGGTGGTCGGCGCCCCGTGGACCGCGGGGATAGTGCCGAGCCGCCCTTTGTCGAAGTCCTCGAAGGCCTGCACGACCTCGGCGCGGGTGTTCATCACGAACGGCCCGGCCCAGGCCACCGGCTCGTTGATCGGCTGCCCGCCGAGGACGAGCACCTCCATGCGCGGCGCGCGGGTCTCCTGACCACGCTCGTCGGCGGCGACGCTGACGAAGTCGCCCGCACCGAGCACCGCGAGCTGGCCGGTCCGCAGCGGGCGGCCGTCCAGACCGACCGTGCCGTTGCCGGAGAGGACGTAGACCAGCGCGTTGTAGCCCGCGTCCCACGGCAGGTCGAGTCGCGAGCCGGCCTCGACGGTCGCGTGCACCAGCGTCATCGGGGTGTGGGTCGACCCGGGGCCCTCGATCCTCTCGGCGCCTCGACCCAGGCTGCCGGCGATCACCCGGACCAGCGACCCCGCGTCCGTCGAGGTGGCCACGCCGACCTCCCGGGAGCGGATGTCCTGGTACTTCGGCTCGCTCCACTTCGCCTCGCGCGGCAGGTTCACCCACAGCTGGACGCCGTGGAACAGCCCTCCCGAGGCGACCAGCGACTCCGGCGGCGCCTCGATGTGCAGCAACCCGGACCCGGCGGTCATCCACTGGGTGTCGCCGTTGGTGATCGTGCCGCCACCGCCGTGGCTGTCGGCGTGGTCGAAGATCCCGTCGATGTGCACGAACGGGTCCAGGTCGCGCAGGTCGACGTACCCCTGCGGCGCGTCGATCACCTGCTTCACCGGTCGTACGCGGTCCCCCAGCCCGGGGGCGCGCACCCGGGTCAGCGTCGTCAGGTCGTCCACGGTCAGTGCGGGCATGTCGTCCACCTTCCTCGTCGCATCGTGAGGGCCGCAACGGTAGTTGAACCTTCAACATTCCGGACCGTCGGAGATCCCTCTACGCTCCCCGACATGGACAGCTCCTACGACGTGATCGTCGTCGGTGGCGGGCACAACGCGCTGACCGCCGCTGCCTACCTCTCCCGCGAGGGTCTGAGCACGCTGCTGCTCGAGCGCCTGGACCACACCGGTGGCGCCGCCGTCAGCGCGGAGGCCTTCTCGGGCACGGGGGTGCGGCTGTCCCGCTACAGCTACCTGGTCAGCGTGCTGCCAGACCGGGTCGTGGCCGACCTCGGGCTGGACCTCGACCTGCGCTCGCGCGGCACGGCGTCGTACACCCCGGTCCGGCGCGGCGGCCGCGACCTCGGGCTGCTCGCCGAGCGGCCCGAGGGTGCGGCGACCGCCGCGTCCTTCCGGGAGGTCACCGGGGGCGACACCGAGTACACCGCCTGGCAGGAGTGGTACGACGGCGTCGAGCAGCTGGCGGGCGTCGTGGCGCCGACGCTGACCGCCCCGCTCCCCCGGGCGCGAGCGCTCTCCCCGCAGACCGACCCGTCGATCTGGCGGGACCTCGTCGAGCGGCCCGTCGGAGCCGCGCTGCGCGAGCGGTTCGCCGACGACCTGGTGCGCGGCGTGGTCGGGACCGACGCGCTGATCGGCACGTTCGCCGACCTCGAGGACCCCTCCCTGGTCCAGAACCGGTGCCTGCTCTACCACCTGATCGGCAACGGGACCGGCGAGTGGCGGGTGCCCGTCGGCGGCATGGGCGCCGTCACGGACGCGCTCGCGGCGGCGGCCGGGGCCGGCGGCACGGAGATCCGTACGGGCGCGAGCGTCACCGCCGTCACGCCCGACGGCGAGGTCACGTGGGTCGAGGGCGGGACCGAGCGGCGCGCCCGCGCCACGCACGTGCTCTCGGGGGTGGCGCCGTACGTCCTGGACGGGCTGCTGGGCGACCTCGCGCCGACGGGCCGTCCGGCCGGGTCGCAGCTGAAGATCAACCTGCTGCTCGACCGGCTGCCGCGACTGCGCTCCGGGGCGGACCCGGCCGTGGCGTTCGCGGGCACCTTCCACGTCGCCGAGTCGGCCGAGGAGCTCCGCACGGCGTACTCCGAGGCGGCCGCCGGCAGGATCCCGACCCGCCCGCCCGGCGAGCTGTACTGCCACTCGCTGACCGACCCCTCGATCCTCGGCCCACTGGCCGGCGACGGCGTGCACACGCTGACCTACTTCGGTCTGCACATGTCCGCCGCGCTCTTCGAGACCGACCGGGAGCGTGCGAAGCAGGAGGCGCTGGGACGCGCGATCGCGACCATCGACGAGGTCCTGGCCGAGCCGCTGCTGGACTGCGTACGACGCGACCGCGACGGCCGTTTGTGCATCGAGGCCAAGGTGCCGCAGGACGTCGAGGACGACCTCGCGATGCCCGGCGGGCACATCTTCCACGGCGACCTCGACTGGCCATGGGCCGACGACGAGGAGCCGCTGGACACCCCCGCGCGACGCTGGGGCGTCGAGACCGGGCTGCCGGGGGTGCTGGTGTGCGGATCCGGCGCCAGACGGGGCGGAGCGGTCTCCGGCCTGGGTGGCCACAACGCCGCGATGGCGGTGCTGGAGTCACGCTGAGAAGGCCTCGGTGCGCCAACAGGGACTCGAACCCCGAACCCGCTGATTAAGAGTCAGCTGCTCTACCATTGAGCTATTGGCGCGCGAGGAAGAACGCTACCAGCGCTCGTGCCGAGGTCGAAATCGGGCGCCTCGGCCGGCCTCAGGAGTACGGCGTGGTCCGCACCAGCTGCAGCGCCCGCTCCATGTCGAACGGGTCGGCCTGGCGGTAGAGCCACGGCCGGCCGAACCACAGGTAGCCGTCGACGTACGCCCGGGCGTGCTCCTGCTGCGCGGCCGTCAGGCCCCAGCGGGCGTTCGCGACGTCGGTGGTCGGCCTGATCCCCAGCGTCACGCAGTGCGTGCTGGTGCGCGAGGCGCAGACCGTGGCGTTGTCGGGGTCCTTGCCCGGCGCGTCGCCGAACACGAAGGGCCGGCCGTTCGAGGAGGTGTTGACGACGACGTGCTTGTCCGCGATCCCCCGCCGGGCGAGCTCGGTGACGATGGCGGTGCCGCGCTCCACCTCGTCGCCGGTCGCGGAGTAGTGCGTCGAGTTCAACGCGACACCGCGGGCGTACCGGATGCCGTCGCGGACGAGGAAGTCGACCGCGCCGTTCACGTCCTTGTACGGCCAGTCGGCGGCTCCCCCGTCGATGTAGACGGCGGTGTGCGGCAGCGCGGAGAACTTCTGCGCGGCGTAGGAGATCAGCCCCGAGGGGACGCCCGACCCACCGGGCACGCACATCGCGAAGGGGCCGTCGGGCTGCAGGATGATCGCGGTGTGCTGCGCGCCGACACCGCGGGCGAAGCCGTCGATCCAGCGCTTGTACGACGTCTGCTCGGCGCTCGTGGGGAGCCGGGTGCACGCCTCGTGCTCCCAGGGCTTGAGGTTGAACACCGTGGCCTGCACGAGGGTCTCCGGGTCGCCGCCGGAGGCGTTGGCGACGTAGTCGCGGACCTTGGACTCGATCTGGCTCTCGCTGATCCAGGTGCCGAACCACTTCGCCTTGGGCGCCAGCGCGATCGCGCCGAGCAGCGTCTTGGTCTCGCCGGTCGCCTTCTCGTACGGGGGCCACGCCTGGTCGCCAGGACCCTTGTAGACCCCCCACGTGCGGCCCGCGAGCGGGTTCTGGCTCGGGACCCTGGCGGTGGGCGACCGGTGCAGGCGGGCCCTCTCGAGCCGGAAGCTGGTGGCCGCCGCCCGACGCGCCACGGCCGGCGCGCGGGCCGCGGTCGCTGCGGCGTCGGCGGCCGCCTGGGCGCCGGGAGCGGCATCGGCTGGCAGCGGCGCCGCGAGCACCGCCCCTCCCGTCGACGAGACGACGAGTCCGGCGAGCAGGCACGCGACGGCAAGGCGGCGCAGCGACGAGCGGCGGGGCATGGGGCACCTCGGTCCTGGGGCGGTCCGGTCCCGCCCGAGGCTAGGCGCTGACGCCGGCTCCGTACACCAGAAACCGACAAATCGGGCGGTGTGCGTCTGACGCCCGGCTTTCGCCGTATGCTTGCCGCAACCAAGCCCGAGGAGGCTCGTCATGGTGTTCTGGATCGTCGTGGCCGTCGTCGTGGTCCTCGGTTTCGCACTCTCCTGGGTGGTCAGCGGACGGCAGCGGCCGACCGCGCGACGCGACTTCACCGACCCGCACCAGGAGCAGGCGAAGGCGCACGTGCAGCGCAACCAGATCGGCGGAGCGGAGTCCGGCCCTCCGCGTTTCTAGGACCTGCCCTGGGCCTGCCCGGCCACTGCGAGCCGCACCCGCCGCCGGGCGAGGAGCAGGACGAGCCCGCCCGCAGCCGAGCAGGACACCGCGACGACGCCCAGCGGCACGGCGGTCCGCTCCCCCGCGATCCCGACGAGCGGTGCCACCACCCCGCCCAGGACGAACTGCCCCAGCCCGAGGAGCGAGGAGGCCGCACCGGCGCGCTCGGGGTGCCCTGCCATCGCGAGCGCTGTCGCCGAGGGCAGCACCAGCCCGAGCGAGGCGATCATCACGAACAACGACGCCAGCAGCGGCACCAGGCCCAGCCCGGCGACGACGCTGAGCGCGAGGGCGGCGGCACCGACCAGGTTGCCCACGACGCCCGCCGACAGCGTGGCCAGCGGCGCACGGCCGCGCCGTGCGAGCGCACCGGCGGTCTGGCTGAGGACGACGATCCCGACCGAGTTGACCGCGAACACCACCGAGAACGCGACCTCGGAGAGTCCGTAGACCCGCTGCAGCACGAAGGTCGCGCCGGCGATGTAGGCGAACAGCGACGCCGCGCAGAGCGCGAACGTCGCGACCACGCAGACGTACGCCCGGTCGCGCAGCAGCGCCCCGTAGCCGGCGAGCGTCGCGCCGAGCCCACCTGGCGTACGACGCTCGGGCGGCAGCGACTCCCCCAGCAGCAGGCCGGCGACCAGCAGCACGGCGCCGAGCCCGGCCAGCACGACGAACAGCCCGCGCCAGGGCAGTACGCGTGCCAGCTGCCCGCCGAGCACCGGCGCGATGACGGGTGCGAGCCCGGAGACCAGCGTGAGGCGGGAGAAGACCACCAGCAGCGCCCGTCCGTCGTAGAGGTCGCGGGCGACGGCACGTGAGATCACGAGCCCGGCCGCACCGGCGAGACCCTGCACGAGCCGTAGGACGACGAGCACCTCGATGCTGGGCGCCAGCGCGCAGGCCAGTGTCGCCAGCAGGTAGACGACCAGCCCCGTCACCAGCGGGACCCGGCGTCCGAGCCGGTCCGACAGCGGGCCGGCCAGCAGCTGGCCGAGCGCCAGGCCGAGCAGGCAGGACGTGATCGTCAGCTGCGCCGACGACGCGTCGGTGCCGAGATCCTCGGCCAGGGAGGGCAGCGCCGGGAGGTAGAGGTCGAGCGAGATCGGCCCGAAGGTGGCCAGCAGACCCAGCAGCCAGACGGTGAGGACCGGCCGCGCGGGCCGCGCGGCGTCCCCGGACATCCGGCTACCGCATCCCCTGGTCGGTCAGCTCCCACACGCCCGGGGTGCGAGCCGGCTCCATCAGCCCCTCCTCGGTCAGCGCCGCACGCGCCCGGCGGGCGCCCAGCCGCCAGCGCGGCTCCCCGCGAACCTGGGTGTGGTCGTCCTCGTGCAGCACCGGGCCCACGCGCTCGTACAGCTCCTCCATCAGCTGCTCGGCCTCGCAGGCACCGTCGTGCTCACGCAGCAGCGCGACGAGGAACGGCTGGTACGTCGAGGGCGGTGTGAGGCGCTGCGCACCACGCCGCACGGTGACGCCCTTCGGGGTGGTCGGGCGCGGAGCGCTCGTCGAGCGGGTGGCCCGCGACCTCGGCTCGTCGGCCCGACGAGCCGGCGCCGGCGTGGCCGGCGGGCGTCCGTGGACACAGGTGTTCAGGGGCAGGTCGCACAGGTCGCACCACTCCTCGGCCACGTGCGGCGACGATACGCCCCGCTCACCGCGTCCTGGTCAGCCGGATCGGCTGGCCGTCCTTGGGGAACGGGAGCGAGTGGTTGTTCATCGGGGGCACGTAGCCGGCGTCGACGCTCCAGGAGAAGTCCCGCAGCACCCGGTGCAGCACCGCCTTGATCTCCGCCGAGGCGAAGAAGAGCCCGATGCACTTGTGCACCCCGCCGCCGAACGGCTCCCACGCGAACCGGTGGGAGCGGTCCTCGGCACGCGCGGCGGAGAACCGCTCGGGGTCGAAGTCGGTCGGCGCGGTCCACAGCTCCGGCATCAGGTGGGTGTGCTGCGGTGTCACCACCACGTCGGTGTCCGCGGGGATGCGGACCCCCTCGACCACGGTGTCGGCGACCGTACGACGCACCACGACGGGTACGGGGGCGTGCAGCCGCAGGCTCTCGCGCATCACCAGGTCGAGGGACTCCAGCGACTCCAGCTCGGCCAGCGACGGTCTCTCGCCCAGCGCCGCGGACTCCTCGCGGCAGCGCCGCTGCCACTCGGGGTGCTGCCCGAGGTGCTGGAGCACCGTCGAGAGCGTGATCGTCGAGGTGTCGTGGGCGGCCATCATCAAGAAGATCATGTGGTCGACGACGTCGTGGTCCTCGAACCGGTCGCCGTCGTCGGTCTCGATGTGGCACAGCTGGGAGAACAGGTCCGGCGTGCGCACCGCTCGACGGGCGGGCAGGTAGTGGCGCAGGAAGTCCTCCAGCACCTTCCGGCCGCGGTAGCCACGGCCCCACCGGGTGAAGGGGACGTTGCCGCGGACCACACCGGCGGCGGCCTGGACGCAGGCGATGAAGGCCCGGTTGACCTCCTCCATCTGCGCGGGGGTGGTGTCCTCCGCGCCGCCCATGAAGATCTCCGCCGCCACGTCCAGCGTCAGCTGCTTGAGCGCCCAGTAGGACTCGAAGGAGTCGTGCCGGCCTGGCCAGCCGGCCAGCCCCGCCTCGATCGCGGGGAACATCGCCTCGCTGTAGCCCTCGAGCCGATCCCGCGTGAAGGCCTGCTGCATGATCCGTCGGTGGGCACGGTGCTCCTCGAAGTCGAGGAGCATCAGCCCTCGCTCGAAGAACGGGCCCACCAGGCGAGACCACGCCGGTCCGTTGGCGAACGCCTTGTCCGCGTTGCGCAGCGCCGTGCCGCAGGCGTCGGGCCCGAGCAGCATCACCGACTCGCCACCGACCAGCCGCAACGGCGCGACCGGCCCGTACGTCTCCCACTGCCGGCGCATCAGGGCCACCGGGTCCCTGACGTAGTCGAGCATCCGCCCGACGACCGGGAGGCCCCGGTCGCCGCGCGCGAGGGACGGCAGGGGACGGGCGGGCTCGGTGCGCTCGGCGGTCATGGCCACCTCGGGGTCGTCTCGGCGTGGACACCCCAGTCATCCCGGACCTGGTGAACGGTGTCAACCACCGAGCGAGAGGATGCTCGCCGTGCCCGACCCGATCCACGACCTGTACGACGTCATCGCCCGCCGCCGTGACGTGCGCGCCGAGTTCGCCGGCCGGCCGCCGACCGACGCGGTGCTGCACCGGGTGCTCGCGGCGGCCCACGCCGCGCCGAGCGTCGGTCACACCCAGCCCTGGGACTTCGTGCTCGTCCGGGACCTGGGGCTCCGCGACGCGTTCGCCGCCCACGTCGCCACCGAGCGCGAGGTCTTCGCGAGCTCGTTGAGCGTGGAGCGGGCCGAGACGTTCTCGCGGATCAAGGTCGAGGGGGTGCGCGAGTCCGGGCTCGGCGTCGTCGTGACGTACGACCCCTCCCGGGGCGGGCCGCACGTCCTCGGTCGGCACGCGATCGCCGACGCGGGCCTGTACTCCTCCGTCCTGGCCATCCAGAACCTGTGGCTGGCCGCCACCGCCGAGGGCCTGGGCGTCGGCTGGGTGTCGTTCTACCGCGAGGAGTTCCTGGCCGAGCTGCTCGGCGTGCCCGAAGGCGTCCGCCCCCTCGCCTGGCTGTGCGTCGGTGAGGTCACCGGCCTGCAGGACCGGCCCGACCTCGAGCGGCACGGCTGGCGGCAGCGACGTCCGCTCGAGGAGGCGGTGCACTGCGACCGCTACGGCAGCGGGGGTTTGTGAACCACGCCCCGGGGCACCTGGGATGCTTGCCGTCCGGCCACGTCGCGTCGGTCGAGGAAGGTGTCTGATGTCGAACACGCTCGTCTGGGTCATCGTGGCCGTGGTGGTCGTCCTGGTCGTGGCCGGGCTGGCCGCGCTCTACCTGCGCCGCCGCCGGACCGTCTACCGCGACCGCGCGGTCGAGCTGCGCCGGCACGCGCTGTTCCAGAGCGAGGACATCCCCGCCAAGGAGGCCGAGGCCCGGGGCGCGCGGACCGCGGCAGACGAGGCCCGGCGACGCGCCGAGGAGCTCGAGGCCGAGGCTCGGCAGAAGGAGGCCGCGCTCGAGCGTGCCCGGTCGCGGGTCGAGGACACGGTCCGCGAGGCCGACCGGATCGACCCCGAGGTGCGGCACAAGGCGGGCGACTACGTGCCGTCGCTGACGCTCGACCCGGCTGAGACGCACGACGCGCCGGCCGAGGAGACGACCGAGACGACCGACGCGGCCTCTGTACCGACGTCCGATGCCGAGGCCGTGGAGCCGCCCGAGGAGGGTGGACGTACTGGTGCCGACCAGCCGTTCGAGCAGCCGGCACCGCCGAGCGGCAAGCACGCTGCCGACTAAGGCATGTCTGGCCCGGCGGTCCGAGGCCGGTGGCCCGCGCACCGGGACTTACGCGGTGAGCAGGACGCTCAGCCGGACACCTTGCGCACGACGAGGATCAGCGCGATCGCGCCGCCGACACCGGCGACGACCTTGATCACGTTGTCGGTGCGCAGCCCGCTCTGCGGGTCGACGAAGAAGCCCTTGATCGCGGCCACCTGACGGTTGGCGATGGTCTTGGGCGAGCTGCGGTGGAGCAGCTGGTCGATCGAGGCCGCCAGCTCGCGGCGGGCCACCTCCATCTCGTCCTCGATGGACTGGCGGTCCTGTGCAGCCACGTCGCGCACTCCTGCCTGAAGCTCGTCGGGGAACTCTCACGGCCCTGCCGGCCGCGTGAACAGCGCCCACGCTATCGCGTCCGGGCCCGAGTAGGTTCAGGCCCATGAGCCGACCCGCGACCAGACTCAGCCCCGGCGACCCCGCCCCCGACTTCACCCTCACCGACGACACCGGGCAGCAGGTGACTCTCTCGGACCTCCGGGGGCAGCGGGTGATCGTCTACTTCTACCCGGCCGCGATGACGCCTGGGTGCACCACGCAGGCCTGCGACTTCAGCGACTCCCTCGACTCGCTGCGCGCCTCCGGTCTGGAGGTGCTGGGGATCTCGCCGGACGAGCCGGAGAAGCTCGCGAAGTTCCGCGAGCGCGACGGCCTGACCATCCGGCTCCTCTCGGACCCGGACAAGCAGGTGATGCAGGAGTACGCCGCGTTCGGGGAGAAGAAGCTCTACGGCAAGGTCGTCGAGGGCGTCATCCGCTCCACGATCGTCGTCGACGCCGAGGGCACGGTCGAGCTGGCGCAGTACAACGTCAAGGCCACCGGCCACGTCGCCAAGCTGCGCCGCGACCTCGGGCTGGACGCCGCCCGGTCCTAGGATCGGGCGGGCCGCGTCGGAGTGGTGGAACTGGCAGACACGCAGGATTTAGGTTCCTGTGCCTCCGGGCGTGGGGGTTCGAGTCCCCCCTCCGACACCCAGCGCCGCGACCTTCGACAGGCTCAGGACACCGCCTCGACCACCAGCGGGGCGATGGCCCGCAGCGCACGGCCGCGGTGGGAGATCGCGTCCTTGGCCTCGGCCGGCATCTCAGCCGAGGTCTGCGTCCCGTCCTGCTGGTCGGGCACGAAGAGCACGTCGTAGCCGAAGCCGTTCGTCCCACGGGTCTCGCGGATCACCCGGCCGGGCATGTCACCGCCGACGACGTCCTCGGCCGGCACGCCCGTTCCGGTATCGCGGACGAAGGCGACGCTGGCGTGGAAGTGCGCCGCCCGACGCTCGTCGGGCACGTCGGCGAGCTGCTCGAGCAGCAGCCGGTTGTTGCGGTCGTCGTCCTTCGGCTGCCCGGACCAGCGCGCCGAGAGCACGCCCGGCATGCCGTTCAGCGCGTCCACGCACAGGCCGGAGTCGTCGGCCAGCGACGGCAGCCCGGTCGCCGCGAGACCGGCTCGCGCCTTGAGCAGGGCGTTGCCGTCGAAGTCGGGTGCGTCCTCGACCGGCTCCGGGTACGAGGCCACGTCGTCCAGGCCGAGCACCTCCACCTCTCCGCCGAGGGCCGCACCGAGGATCCGGCGCAGCTCGGCGATCTTCTTGGCGTTGCGGGAGGCGAGGAAGACCCTCGCGTCAGCCACCGAGCGTCTCCTGCTGGATCCGGGTGAGGTCGGCGCAGCCCTTCTCGGCCAGGCCGAGCAGCGCGTCCAGCTCGCTGCGGTCGAAGGGTGCCCCCTCGGCGGTTCCCTGGACCTCGACGAAGGACCCGCCGCCGGTCATCACGACGTTCATGTCGGTCTCGGCGCGGACGTCCTCCTCGTACGGCAGGTCGAGCCGCGGCACCCCGTCGATGATGCCGACCGAGACCGCGGCCACCGAGCCGGTGAGCGGGTCACCGGAGAGCGCCCCCTCGGACCGCAGGTGTGCGACGGCGTCGGCGAGGGCGACGTACGCCCCGGTGATGGCGGCGGTGCGGGTCCCGCCGTCGGCCTGCAGGACGTCGCAGTCGAGCACGATGGTGTTCTCGCCCAGCGCGGCGTAGTCGACCACCGACCGCAGCGACCGGCCGATCAGGCGGGAGATCTCGTGCGTACGACCGCCGATCTTGCCCTTGACCGACTCGCGGTCGCTGCGGGTGTTGGTGGCCGAGGGGAGCATGGCGTACTCCGCGGTCACCCACCCCAGCCCGGACCCCTTGCGCCAGCGCGGCACCCCGACCGAGGCCGAGGCAGCGCACAGCACGCGGGTGCGCCCGAACTCCACCAGCACGGAGCCGGCGGGGTGGTCCTGCCAGTGCCGGGTGAGCCGGATGTCGCGGAGCTGGTCGTCGGCGCGCCCGTCGGCGCGGGTGGGAGCACTCATGCTCCCGACCCTAACGACGGGCGTGCGCCTACTTCGGCTCGGCCCGCAGCAGCCGCATCAGCCCGAGGACGAAGGGCAGGACGAGCCAGATCAGCCCTGCCGTGACGAACTGTGCCCACTCCTGGCCCTCGAGCCGGTAGTCGCCCATGAACAGCGGTTGCTGCGCGGTGTTGAACTCGATCCACGGCGCGAGCTTGTCGAACCAGTCCTGCAGCGCCGACAGCACGCCCACCGCGGTGGGGAGCACCAGGGTGTAGATGAAGTAGGTGACGATCGCCGCCGGAGTGTTCATCAGCAGCATCCCGATGGCGAAGCCGGTGAGGATGGCGATCAGGTTGGCCACGACGGCCCCGTTGATCAGCACCCTGGCCTCGACGCTCCAGTCTCCTCCCCCGATCAGGTTGCCCAGGACGGCGATCACGAGTGCGACGACGATCAGACCGATGCCGAGCAGGAGAGCGGCGACGAGCTTGGCGCCGATCACCCGGGGCCGCCTGGGCTCCAGCGTGAAGGTGACCAGGCCGGTGCGCTGGCTCCACTCGCTCGTGAGCATGAGGATCACCAGGACGGGGAGGAAGTAGCCGAGCACTCCTCCGGCCACGCCGGCGATCTGGCCCAGACTCTGGGACTCGGTCGGCGCGGCGAGGGCGTAGATCACCACGACCACCAGGCACAGCGCGAGGATCGATCCGGTGAACCAGCGCCCGGCCCTGGTGTCGAGCGCCTTGCGCAGCTCGACGGAGACCAGGCGGCCGAACGGCACCGGCGGGGTCGCCGAGACGTCGAGGGCGGTCGGTGCGGGTGCGGTGGTGCTCATGCTCGGTCTCCCTGGTCGGTCGCTGCCGAGGGGTGCCCCTCGCGCTGGGTGTCGGCGGTCAGTGAGAGGAACAGGTCCTCCAGGCCGGCGCTGCCGGTGCGCAGGTCGGTGAGAACGACGCCCGCGGTGAGGGCGGCGCGGCCCACGGCGGCGGGGTCGCAGTCGGCACGCAGCCCTTCACCGGCCGCGCTGGTGGCGATCCCGGCGTCGGCGAGTGCCTTCGCGAGCCGCTCGTTGTCCTCGGAGGTGACCAGCGCGCTGGCGGCGCCGCCGGAGAGCAGCGACTTCCGGTCGCCTTGGGCGACGATCTTCCCGCGCCCGATGAGGATCATCTCGTCGGCGATCTGCTCGACCTCGTGCAGCAGGTGGCTGGAGAGCAGGACCGTGCCGCCGCGGTCGGCGTACGACTTCAGCAGCGAGCGCATCCACCGGATGCCGGCCGGGTCCAGCCCGTTGGCCGGCTCGTCGAGGATCAGCACCGACGGGTCGCCGAGCAGGGCGTGGGCGACCCCCAGGCGCTGCCGCATGCCCAGGGAGTAGTCGCGCACCCGGCGCTTGCCCTCGTCCCCGGAGAGCGAGACCAGGTCGAGCATCTCCTCGACCCGCGAGTCCGGCAGCCCCATGGTGCGCGCACCGATGGTGAGGACCTCGCGGCCGGTCCGGCCGTTGTGCTGGGCGGAGGCGTCGAGCAGGACACCGACGTGACGACCGGGGTTCGGGATGTCGGCGTACGGCAGCCCTCCGATCGTGACCGTGCCGCTCGTGGGCGGCGTCAGGCCGACCATCGCACGCATCGTCGTGGTCTTCCCGGCACCGTTGGGGCCGAGGAACCCGGTCACGCGCCCGGACTGCGCGGTGAACGAGACGTCGTCGACCGCGCGGTGGGCGCCGTACACCTTGGTAAGGGATTGCACCGTGATCATGGGGACCATCCTGTACCGAAACCGGACCGGGCCGCATCGGTCGAGCGGATGAACCACCCACCGACCAAAGTCGTACGCGAGCCCAGGACCTCGGTCCGTGGTCGTAGGCGTCACGGCTTCGTACGCTGACCCGCGTGGACCGACCCGACTCCGGTGACTACACCCCCGCGCTGGGCTGGTGGGGTCACGGCTGGAGGCTGCTCGTGTGCCTCGCGATCAGCGCGCTGGCGCTCGGGCAGGCGCTGCGGGTCGAGCGGGACCGACCCTGGCTGCTGGCGGTGGACCTGACCCTCGGGGCCGTCGCGTACGCCCTGGTGCTGCTGCGCCGGCGCCACCCGATGCCGGTCGCCGCCGTGATCATCGCGATCGGGGCGGTGTCCGGCCTGGCGGCCGGCCCGTCCGTGCTCGCGACGGTGTCGCTGGCGACTCGCCGGGTGCTGTGGCAGGTGCTGCTCGCAGGCGGCCTCTCGGTCGTCGCCAGCATGGTCTTCGCCGAGATCGTGCCGCAGCCCGACGGCGCGCCCCCGCTGGTCACCTTCGGCCTGACCGTCGCGATCACGGTGGCTCTGCTCGCCTTCGGGATGTACATCGGGTCCCGTCGCGAGCTGCTGTGGTCGCTGCGCGAGCGGGCCCGTGCGGCCGAGGACCGGCAGGAGCTGCGGGTCGAGGCGGCCCGCAGCGCCGAGCGCGAGCGGATCGCGCGGGAGATGCACGACGTGCTCGCCCACCGGATCTCGATGGTGAGCATGCACGCCGGCGCCCTCGCGTACCGGACCGACCTGCCGCCCGACCAGGTCCGGGAGACCGCGGACCTGATCCAGCGGACGTCCCACGAGGCACTCACCGATCTCCGGCAGGTGCTGGGCACCTTGCGCGAGGGCTCCACCGACGGGCCCGACCGACCCGATCGGCCACAGCCGCGGCTCGCGGACCTGCCGGCACTCGTCGAGGAGGCACGGGTGGGCGGGGCGTCGATCGACGTCGACGTCGCGGTGGACGGGGAGGAGCTGGTGCCCGAGGCAGCCGGACGGACGGTCTACCGGATCGTCCAGGAGGGCCTGACCAACGCTCGCAAGCACGCACCCGCGTGCCGGGTCTCGGTACGCGTCGAGGGCCGCCGCGGCGCCGGGCTGGAGGTCTGGGTGCGCAACGGCACGGCCCTCGGCGTCTCACGAGGTCCGCACGTCCCGGGCGCGGGGCTGGGCCTCGTCGGCCTGCGCGAGCGCACCGCGCTGGTGGGCGGCACCATCGAGGCCGACGTCCACGAGCGTGAGCACGTCCTCCACGGGTGGCTGCCGTGGGAGGGCTGAGCGACCCGGGCGCGGCGGACGTGCCCGCGGGCTCGGGGGCCGGGGCGACCATCCGGGTGCTGCTGGTCGACGACGACCCCCTGGTGCGCTCCGGCCTCGAGCTGATTCTCGGTGGTGCGCCCGAGATCGAGGTCGTCGGTCAGGCGCGCGACGGCCGGGAGGCACTCGACCTGGTGGCGTCGACCGCACCGGACGTGGTGCTGATGGACATCCGGATGCCCGTGCTCGACGGCATCGCCTCGACCCGGGAGCTCACCTCCGGCGGGCGGGAGGCGGCAGCGGGGTCCGCCGGACCGGTCCCCGCGGTGATCGTGCTGACCACGTTCGGCGCCGACGAGTACGTCGTCCGCGCCCTCGGTGCCGGCGCTCGCGGCTTCCTGCTCAAGGACACCCCTCCGGCGCAGATCGTCCAGGCCGTGCGCACGGTCGCGGCCGGCGAGGCGATGCTCTCGCCACAGGCCCTCGACGGGCTGCTGCGCCACGTCAGCGAGAGCACGGCGGAGGTCCCCGAGCAGCAGCGCGCCTCGGCCGGCGCCAGGCTCGCGCTGCTCACCGAGCGCGAGCTCGACGTCGCCCGCGCGGTGGGCCGTGGGCTGAGCAACGCCGACATCGCCCGCGAGCTCTACCTGTCGGTGCCGACGGTCAAGGCCCACGTGGGCCGCGTGTTCGTCAAGCTCGACGTGGACAACCGCGTCCAGGTGGCGATCTGCGTCCGCGACGCCGGCGGGTGAGGTCCGAGGAGCCCAACGTCGCGTACTGCATCGGACGATGTCCAACGTCGACTCATTCTCGCGAAACAACCGCGAACCCGTCGACGGAGAATCCATCTCGACGAGCTCGCGCCGGCGTTTGGGCATTCAAGCCTAGGGCGAAGTGAGTCTTGCCGAAGGTGCAGGAGTATTGACGCTCGTACTCACCGAAAAGAAGGTGAGTACGTTTCGGCACACACTCCACGCCTGACGGAAGGTCGGTCGCTGCCTCAGTGGCACCGCCATTCAATGCGATCTGAATACCAGCCGACCCGCTGTCGTCACAGTCGTCATAAAAGATGGGAGGAGCGGCCAGATCGTCCCATCGCAAGTGCTGCGC
The DNA here is from genome assembly GCF_014644415.1 of Marmoricola endophyticus. Taxonomy (GTDB): domain Bacteria; phylum Actinomycetota; class Actinomycetes; order Propionibacteriales; family Nocardioidaceae; genus Marmoricola; species Marmoricola endophyticus. Next base: position 131,480 of record NZ_BMKQ01000002.1, on the reverse strand, counting down.
GAGCAGCTCACCTCTCTTCAAGCCGTCATCCGTGCAGGAGTAGCTCTTCCCGGCTTCAAGAGCAGCCGTGCCGCAACCCGCCGTGAGTAGAAGACCCAAGAATATCGACCCGCACGTGAACGCGTGGCGTCTGCGGCGGTCGTGTGTAGGAATCGAAGCGCATCGGCAATCGGATCGCATCGCGGTTCCGCCCGAGCTTGTCGACGAACTCCTCAGTCTTCTCATCCAGCTCCCGAGCACTTGACCACGGATGAAGAGTCTCCCGTTTCGGTGCCATGCACGCGACGGCCCCTCTAAATCGTGTACGTCTCCCCCGGCAGCGCCAGCGAGACGTCCCCGGCGTACGTCGTCCGCGCCTCGGCCAGGACGGTGAGCCGGTCGTGCCACGGCGGCACGTGGGTCAGCAGCAGCCGACCCACCCCGGCCTCCGTGGCGGTCTCCCCCGCCTCGCTGCCGGTCAGGTGGACGCCGGGCGGGTTGTCCAGGCTGTCGAGGAACGACGCCTCGCACAGGAACAGGTCGGAGCCGGCGGCGTTCTCGGTCAGGCCGGTGCAGGCGGCGGTGTCGCCGGAGTAGGTCAGCGTGCGGCCGCCGCTCTCGATGCGCAGCGAGTAGGCGGTCACCGGGTGGTAGACCTCGCGCACCGTGATCGTGAAGGGTCCCAGCCGGAGCGGCTCCGGGGCGTAGTCGCGGAAGTCGAACTCCTCGGTCATCCCGGGGTCCGGGTCGAGGTCGTACGCCTTCGCCATCCGCTCGGCCACGCCCGCGGGGCCCCAGACCGGGATCCGGGGCTGGTGGCCGTCGGGGTGGAAGCAGCGCATGACGTAGTAGCCGCACAGGTCCAGGCAGTGGTCGGCGTGCAGGTGGCTGAGCAGCACCGCGTCGATGGCGAGCGGGTCGGCGTAGCGGTGCAGCGCGCCGAGGGCCCCGTTGCCGAGGTCGAGCAGGATCCGCCAGGCCCGACCGTCGGCCACCTCCTCGACCAGGTAGCAGCTCGCGGCCGAGTCGGGCCCGGGGTAGGACCCGGAGTTCCCGACCACGGTCAGTCTCATGGCTGCAGGCTAGGGCATGGGCCCCGGCGGTCGAGGTCTCGCCGCACCCCTCAGGTCTCGACACGCTCGACCACCGGTCGTCACGGCCGCCGAGCCCGGCGGCGCGGGCACGGCCAGCGGTGGTCAGGCGGGTCGGCCTTCGTCGACACCCGTGGCGCCGCGCGCTTGGTCACCGTTCGGTGACAACCGCCGGTCAGCCATTGTGGCCTGGCTCACGGCGCTGCTTGGATCAGCGGGTCAGAGGCCGGGCCCCCGATCGGGGCTGAGACGTCAATCGGCCTTCCTCTGGGGTGACAAGGAGCCCACCTATGCGTCGAACCGGACGCGTCGGACTGCTCGGACTCGGACTGGGAGTCGCGATCAGCGCGACCCTGGCCCTGCCGGGTGTGTCCGCGACCGCCAGCCCGGGCGGTGCCGCACCCGCGGCCTCGCCCGACAAGCCGAAGGACCAGACTCGCACCGACGAGCTGCCGAACCCGCTCGAGGACAAGCGGCGCGCACTGCGCCAGGAGGCGCTGACCGAGGTCATCAACGGCTCCGCCAAGCCCGAGAAGCGCGGCGCGAGCACCGTGGTCAAGGTCGCCTCGCAGAGCGCTCCCGCGGCCGCGACCGCGCAGGGCAAGGTGGCCAAGAAGGCGGCCACCACCGACCAGTACGTCGAGCTGAGCCGCGAGAAGACCGATCACATCTTCGTGATCCTCACCGAGTTCGGCGACCAGCGGGACCCGCAGTTCCCCGACAAGGACATCAACCCGGCGACCCCGGGGCCGGTGACCTTCGACGGCCCGCTGCACAACCAGATCCCCGAGCCCGACCGGGCCAAGGACAACTCGACGGTCTGGCAGCCCGACTACAGCCGGCAGCACTACCAGGACCTGTACTTCGGCAAGGGCGACGCGGACGGCTCCGGCGGCAAGCCCGAGTCGGTCAAGCAGTACTTCGAGCGCCAGTCCTCGGGCCGCTACAGCGTCGACGGCACCGTCACCGACTGGGTGAAGGTCCCCTACAACGAGGCGCGCTACGGCCGGTCGACCGACGTCAACGACGTCGACCCGAACGTCTGCGCCAGCAACGTCTGCAACAACACCTGGGCACTCGTCCGTGACGCCGCGAGCAAGTGGTACGACTCCCAGATCGCCCAGGGTCGCAGCAAGGCCGAGGTGACCGCGGAGCTGAAGTCCTTCGACACCTGGGACCGCTACGACGTCGACGGCGACGGCAACTTCAACGAGCCCGACGGCTACCTCGACCACTTCCAGATCGTGCACGCCGGGGGCGACGAGGCCGACGGCGACCCGATCCAGGGAGAGGACGCCGTCTGGTCGCACCGCTGGTACGCCTACGGCACCGACGCCGGCAGGACCGGGCCGACCGAGGGCAAGCAGGGCGGCACCGAGATCGGCGACTCCGGCATCTGGATCGGCGACTACACCATCCAGCCCGAGAACGGCGGGATGAGCGTCTTCGCCCACGAGTACACCCACGACCTGGGCCTGCCCGACCTGTACGACACCGCAGGCGGCGAGAACAGCGTCAACTGGTGGTCGCTGATGTCGCAGAGCCGCGAGTCGGCTCCGGGCGACAACGCGATCGGGACCCGGGCCTCGGACCTGGGGGCGTGGGACAAGCTGCAGCTGGGCTGGCTGGACTACGAGGCCGTGCTGCCGCAGCAGAACCGCACCCTGGAGCTCGGCCCGCACGAGTACAACTCCACCAAGCCGCAGGCCGCGGTCGTCGTCCTCCCGAAGAAGAAGATCACCAAGCAGCTGGCCGCGCCGTACGCCGGGCAGAAGTCCTGGTGGTCGGGGACGGGCGACGACTACGACGCCTCGATGACCCGCTCGGTGATCCTGCCGGCCGGCTCGGCCAGCCTCACCGCGCAGGCGCAGTACAACATCGAGGACGGCTACGACTACGCCTACGTCGAGGTCGACGACGGGACCGGCTGGAAGTCCGTCCCCGGCACCGGCACCGACCCGGCCGTCAACAACGGGCTGACCGGTGACACCGCCGGGAAGTACGTCCCCGTCACCTTCGACCTGACGCCGTACGCCGGCAAGCAGGTGCAGCTGCGGGTGCGCTACTCCACCGACGGCGGCGTGCAGGGCAACGACCCGGCGTACGCCCCGGGCCTGTTCCTCGACGCGATCAAGGTCACGGCGGGCGGCACCACGCTGCTCGACGACGGTGCCGAGACCAGCCCGAACGGCTGGACGCTGTCCGGCTTCAGCGCGGTCGGCTCCTCGACCACGCAGGACTACGACAACTACTACGTCGCGTCGAACCGCACGTACACCGCGTTCGACAAGTACCTGCAGTCGGGGCCGTACAACTTCGGCTTCACCGACACCGACAAGGTCGAGCACTTCCCCTACCAGGACGGGCTGCTGATCAGCTACTGGGACACCTCCCAGAGCGACAACAACACCAGCGTCCACCCGGGTCAGGGGCTGATCCTGCCGGTCGACGCGCACCCGCGCCCGGTCGTACGACTCGACGGGACGCTGTGGCGCTCGCGGGTCTCCGGCTACGACGCGACGTTCAGCCGGCGCAAGGCCGACTCGTTCACGCTGCACTACAACGGCAACCCGAGCTACGTCCGCGGCCAGGACGGGGTCCCGGTGTTCCGGGACGACAACTCCTACTGGGACGCCTCGCAGCCGGGGTCGAGCGTGAAGGTGCCGAGCACCAAGACGAAGATCACCGTGGTGACCCAGAAGGGCACCTCGATGACGGTCAAGGTGGAGAAGCGGGGGTCCTGACCGGCCGCTGACCGCCTCAGTCGCTCTGGTGGCTGCTGCCCCGCAGCAGCCACCAGAGGCCGACGAAGGGCAGCACCACGGGGATGAAGCCGTAGCCGACGCCGAAGTCCGACCAGACGGTGGCGTCGGTGAAGACCCGGCCGTCGTCGAGCACGCTCCACGTGCCGACGGCGAGCACCCCGACCAGCTCGACGAGGACCGCCGCCAGGGCCACCTGGCGGCGGTCCTTCGCTATCGCCCAGGTGGCCAGGCAGTAGACGACACCGGAGAGCAGCGAGAGCCAGTACGCGACGGGCGCCCGGTCGTACTGCGTCGTCAGCTGGACCAGCGACCGGGCGGTCGCGGCGACGGCGAAGATGCCGTAGACGAAGACCAGCACGCGGCCGAACCCGGTGCCCGTCGTGCGGGTGCTCATCGCGTCACCCACAGGTCGTGCAGCCGCAGCTCGAGCACCGGGACGGCGATCGTCGCCACGAGGAGGACGGCGGTGCCCGACCGGTTCTGCTCCGCGGCGGCCCACAGGAACCCGATCGGCAGGATCACCAGGGCGCCGACGAGGTAGCCGAGGTACGCCGCGACGTTGAGGTCGCCGTGCGCTCCGACGACCTGCACCACACCCCAGACCAGCTGGAGCACCAGGCCCGCCTCGAGGACACCGAGCGCGTACAGCAGCGCGTCGTGGACGGGCCGGTCACGCAGGATGCGGACGACCAGCCACACCGCGACCAGCAGGCTGGCCGCGCTGATCGCGAGGAACAGGACGCCCGTCGCGCTCACGAGCGCACCCAGGCGAACTGCGAGACCCGCTGGAGCTCGGGGCCGAGGAAGCGCTGACCGATGGTCTCGAACTCCTCGGGCGTGCCGGTGGTGAGGAAGCGGTGCTCGGGAACCGCTGCGGCGTCGCGGTCCAGCCCGCGCGCGACGAGGGTCCGGTAGACGTCCTTGGCGGTCTCCTCGGCGCTGGAGACCAGCGTGACGTCCTCTCCCAGGACGTAGGAGATGACCCCGGTCAGGAGCGGGTAGTGGGTGCAGCCCAGCACGAGGGTGTCGATGTCGTGGTCGAGCAGCGGGTCGAGGTACTCGTGCGCCGCGGCCAGCAGCTCGGGGCCCGCGGTGATCCCCTGCTCGACGAAGTCCACGAAGGGCGGGCACGCCTGGGTCGTCAGCGTGACCTGCGGGGCGGCGGCGAAGGCGTCCTCGTACGCCATCGAGTCGGCGGTCGCGCGGGTGCAGATCACGCCGATCCGGTGGTTGCGCGTGGCCGCCACCGCGCGGCGGGTGGCCGGGAAGATCACCTCGACCACCGGCACGCTGTAGCGCTCGCGGGCGTCGCGGAGCACGGCGGCGCTGGCGGAGTTGCACGCGATGACCAGCACCTTCACACCCTGGTCGACCAGATGGTCGAGGCACTCGAGGGCGTACTCGCGCACCTCGCCGAGCGGCTTGGGCCCGTACGGCTGCCGCGCGGTGTCACCGAGGTAGAGCACCGACTCGTGCGGCAGCTGGTCGATGACGGCCCGGGCGACGGTCAGCCCGCCGAACCCGGAGTCGAAGATCCCGATCGGGGCGTCCCGCCCCGGTACGTCGCCCGACCTCATGCCCACAGCTGACCCTCGAGCCGGTCCTCCGCCTCGTCGACGGTGCCCTCGTAGGCGCCGGTGGAGAGGTACTTCCAGCCGCCGTCGCACACGACGAAGGCGATGTCGGCCTTCTCGCCGGCCTTGACCGACTTGGCCGCCTGGCCCAGCGCGGCGTGCAGGATCGCGCCGGTGGAGATCCCGGCGAAGATGCCCTCGGACTCCAGCAGCTCCCGCACCCGGCGGACGGCGTCGCGCGGTCCGACCGAGAAGCGCGCGTCGATGAGGGTCTCGTCGTACAGCTCGGGCACGAAGCCCTCGTCGAGGTTGCGCAGGCCGTAGACCAGCTCGCCGTACCGGGGCTCGGCGGCCACCACCTTCACCTCGGGCTTATGCGCGCGGAAGAAGCGGCTCACGCCCATCAGCGTGCCGGTGGTGCCGAGCCCGGCGACCACGTGGGTCACCTCGGGCAGGTCGGCGAGGATCTCGGGGCCGGTGCCCTCCTCGTGCGACAGCGCGTTGGCGGGGTTGCCGTACTGGTAGAGCATCACCCAGTCCGGGTGCTCCGCGGCCATCTGCTTGGCCACGCGCACCGCCTCGTTGGAGCCACCGGCCGCAGGCGAGGAGTAGATCTCGGTGCCCCACATCCGCAGCAGCTGGCGGCGCTCCTCGGAGGTGTTCTCCGGCATCACGCAGACCAGGCGGTACCCCTTCAGCTTGGCCGCCATCGCCAGCGAGATGCCGGTGTTGCCGGACGTCGGCTCGAGGATCGTGCAGCCGGGACGCAGCGTGCCGTCCTTCTCCGCCATCTCGATCATCTTCAGGGCCGGGCGGTCCTTGATCGAGCCGGTGGGGTTGCGGTCCTCGAGCTTCGCCCACAGGCGGACGTCAGCAGACGGCGAGAGCCGCGGCAGCCCGACCAGCGGGGTGTTCCCCACCGAGTCGAGGAGGTTGTCGTAGCGCACCACGACAGGCGCTCAGCAACCACCCGCGACGGCGGGGAGGATGACCACCTGGTCGCCGTCGGAGAGCTCGGTCTCCAGGCCACCGGTGAAGCGGACGTCCTCGTCGTTGACGTACACGTTGACGAACCGACGCAGCTCGCCGGAGTCCTCGACGAGGCGCTCCTTGATGCCGGAGTGGTTGGCCTCCAGGTCGTCCACGATCTGCTGCAGCGTGGAGCCCGACGCCTCGACGGACTTCTGCCCGTCGGTGTAGGTGCGGAGGATGGTGGGGATGCGGACCTCGATGGCCATGACTACTCCTGGATGGTGACGTCTTCTTCGGTGACGACGCCGTCGACGATTCTGTAGGACCTGAACTCGACCGGCCCCGCACTATTCCCGTGCTCCCGCGTGCTGACCAGCACGTAGTGGGCGTTCGGCTCCTGCGCGAGGTCGGTGTCGGTGCGGCTGGGGTAGGCCTCGGTGGCCGTGTGGGAGTGGTAGACGACGACCGGCTCCTCGTCGTTGTCGTCCATCTCGCGGTAGAGGCGCAGCAGCTCGGTGGAGTCGAACTCGTAGAACGTCGGCGAGCCCGCCGCGTTGACCATCTCCACCAGACGGGCGGCGGTGTCGCTGCCCTCCGGGCCGGCCACGATGCCGCACGCCTCGTCGGGGTGGTCCCGCTTGGCGTGCGCGACGATCGCGTCGCGGATCTCCCGGTCCAGCTTCAGCACGCCGTCGAGGCTATCCGGGTCGTGTGCCCCACGACGACGCGGGCCGCGTCGTGGGACGCACGACCTCGGGGTCAGGGCAGGTAGTACATCGGGTTCGGGAGCTTGAAGGTCTTGTCCGCGAAGCCGCCGTTGAGGTCGGAGTACTGGTCACCGACGTTGGCGACGATGTCGTACCCCTTCGACTCGATGTACTGCCGGGTCAGCGACTTGCGCTGCGTCGTGGTGCACGACGGCTGGCACGAGGCGAGGTACGGCGCCGAGGCGTCGTTGAGGTAGAGGTTCGCGCTCGTGACCGGGAACCCCTCCTTGCTCAGGTTGAGCAGGGTGCCGGCGCGCTGGGACTCCGGGCGACCGGTCAGGAACATCACCGTGTAGCCGTGACCGGCGGCGTACTGGGTCGTCCGGAGCATCGCGGGCACGTCGGGGAAGACCGCCTTGTTCACGAACTCGGCGTTCTGGGTGGGGTTGTAGACGAAGTTCGAGTAGATCTCGTAGTCGTAGGTGACCAGGCTGGTGTCGTCGACGTCGAGCAGCAGCACCTTCTTCTTCGCCTTGGCGTCGTGCGCGGCGTTCTGGGCGGCGAGGTAGGAGCGCATCTCACGGCCGACACCGTTGGTCTCCTTGACCCAGTTCGAGGTCGGGGACGGCTCGTGCAGCATCGTGGTGCCGTTGATCGGGTCGGGCGTGGTGGTCGTGGTGTCGCCGTAGTAGCCCTTGATCGCGGTCTTGACCTGGTCGATGTTCTGGATCTGGTCGGCGCTGGTCGGCACGGCCGGGGGCGCGGGGACCGACGGCGCCGTGCCGGCGTCGGCGGAGCCGGTGACGAGCACTCCGGCGGCGAGGGCGGACGTCGCGAGGGCGATGACGACGGTGGGACGGACAGCGGACAGGCGGGCGCGCAGTGACATGGAGGTCCTCGGGGGCGACGGGATCGGAGACCTCACTCTCGCACCGGATGGATGCCGACGACAACGGTCGTGAACTGTCTCCTGGCCGGGTTCGTGCACGAGGTCTCGACAAGCTCGACCTCCGGTGGTCGCCGCCACCACCGCAACCACGGAGGTCGAGCCTGTCGAGACCCTCAGGTCACAGGCCCATGCCGCGGCCGACGATCTCCTTCATGATCTCGGTGGTGCCGCCGTAGATGGTCTGGATGCGGGTGTCGAGGTACGCCTTGGAGATCGGGTACTCCGCCATGTAGCCGTATCCGCCGTGCAGCTGCAGGCAGGTGTCGGCGACGCGCTTCTGCAGCTCGGTCGTCCACCACTTGCCCATCGCAGCCTCGTCGATGGTGAGGTCGGAGTCGTTGAGCGCCATGATCGAGCGGTCGACGAACGCCTGGCCGATGCGGGCCTCGGTCTCCATCTCCGCCATCTTGAACCGGGAGTTCTGGAACGAGCCCACGGGACGCCCGAAGGCCTTGCGGTCCTTGACGTACTCCAGCGTCATGTCGATCATCTTGCGCGTTGCGGCCTGGGCGACGACCGAGATCGACAGGCGCTCCTGGGGCAGCTTGGTCATCAGGTAGATGAAGCCCGCGCCCTCCTCGCCGATCAGGTTCTCCACCGGCACCTTGACGTCGTCGAAGAACAGCTCGGCGGTGTCCTGTGCCTTGAGGCCGATCTTGTCGAGGTTGCGGCCGCGGTCGAAGCCCTCCATGCCGCGCTCCAGGGCGATCAGCGAGACCCCCTTGGCCCCCGCGTCCGGGTCGGTCTTGCAGGCGACGATCACGAGGTCGGCATTGATCCCGTTGGTGATGAACGTCTTGGCGCCGTTGACGACGTAGTGGTCACCCTCGCGTCGCGCCGTGGTCTTGATCGACTGCAGGTCCGAGCCAGTGCCCGGCTCGGTCATCGCGATCGCGCTGATGATATCTCCCGACGCCATGCCGGGGAACCAGCGCGCCTTCTGCTCGTCGGTGGCCCAGCTGAGCAGGTAGCCCGCGACCAGGTCGGTGGCGATCACGAAGCCGATGCCCGACGCCCCGATCCGGGTGATCTCCTCGTCGAGGACCGCGTTGTAGCGGAAGTCCTCGACGCCGCCGCCGCCGTACTCCTCGGGCAGCATGAAGCCGAGCAGCCCCTGGGCGCCGGCCTTCGCCCACACCTCGCGCGGCACGATCTGGTCCTTCTCCCACTGGGCGTGGTGCGGCTCGATCTCCTTCTCGCAGAAGGTCCGCACGCTCTCGCGGAACGCGTCGTGGTCGGCCTCGAAGATGCTGCGCTGCACAGGGTCCTCCTGGAGATGACGGGGGTGGTCGTCAGTGACACCCTCATTGTGACAGTAGAACTGTCACGGTCAAGGCCGCATAGGGTCGCCCCGTGCCGGTCCCCTTCGCACTCGTGCCCGCTGCGTACGTCTACCTGTTCCGCGCGGGCGCGGACGGTACCGAGGTGCTGCTGCAGCAGCGGCAGCACACCGGCTACATGGACGGGCACTGGGTCGCCGGCGCCGCGGGCCACGTCGAGCCGGCCGAGACAGCGGCCGGGTGCGCCGTGCGCGAGGCCCTCGAGGAGATCGGGGTGACGATCGCCGAGGAGGACCTCCGTCCGCTGACCGTGATGCAACGTCGCAACGGCGACGCCCCGGTGGAGCAGCGGGTGGACTGGTACTTCTCCTGCGAGCGGTGGTCCGGCGTCCCCGCGGTGCAGGAGCCCGAGAAGTGCGCCGGACTGCGCTGGGCGCCGCTGGCACAGCTGCCCTCACCGGTGCCGGCGTACGAGCGGGCGGTGCTGGAAGGCGTCCTCCGCGGCGACCTCCCCGTCCTCACCCACCACGGCCTGACCGGCTACGGGCTCGCGGAGTAGCGGCGCTCGGGGCGGCCGGCGCCGTACCTCAGGCGTACGTCGGCCTCGCCCACCGTGACGAGGTGCTCGAGGTAGCGGCGTGCGCTGACGCGCGAGAGCCCCACCTCCTCCGCCACCTCGGAGGCGGACAGGTCGCCGTCCGCCGGCAGTGCGGAGCGCACGAGTGCCAGCGACTCGACGCTGAGCCCCTTGGGCGGGGCGGGCGCCACCGGCGCCGGCGCCGTGGGCGCGGCGCCGAAGGCCCGGTCGATCGCGCCCTGGTCGGTCTCGCCCTCGCCGAGCGAGTCCAGCGCTCCGGCGACCGCGGCGAGGCGGGCGGCGAGGTCGTCGTACGCGAACGGCTTGACCAGGTACTGCTGCGCGCCGCCCCTCAGCGCGGCCCGGACGGCCTCGGCGTCGCGCTCGGCGGTCACCATCACGACGACGGCGCGCGGAGCGAGGTCGCGCAGTGCGCGGAGCACCTCCAGGCCGCTGGTGTCCGGCAGGTGGACGTCGAGGAGCACCACGTCGGGCTGGGTGCGCTCCGCCTCGGCCAGCGCCTCCGCCCCGGTACGAGCCCGGGCGACGACGTCGAAACCCGGGGTCTGCGCGACGAAGCGCTCGTGGATCCGAAGCACCATGAAGTCGTCGTCGACGACCAGCACCCGGCGGGTCACACCGGCACCTCGGCCACGACCGGGAGGAGGACCGTGAACTCCGCACCGCCCCGCACGCCGCGAGCGACGCTCACGGTCCCGCCGGCGCGGGTGCAGATCATCTGGACCAGCGGCAGCCCGATGCCGCGCCCGCCGAGCACCTCGGGCTTGGTGGAGAAGCCACGCACGAAGATCGCCTCGCGCAGGTCCTCCGGGACCCCGGGACCGTCGTCGCGCACCACGCAGCGCAGGCGACCGCCCTCAGCACCGAGCTCGACCTCGACGAGCGGTCGGCCCTCGGCGTGCGCCCGCCCCACCGAGGCGTCCACGGCGTTGTCGACGAGGTTGCCGAGCACGGTCGTCAGGTCCGCGGCCGTGCCGGGCGAGAGCCGAGGGAGCGCGGAGTCCTCGTGCAGCCGCAGGCGTACGCCGCGCTCCGCGGACGCGCTCCACTTCGCCACCAGCAGCGCCGCGACACCCGGGTCGCGGACCCGCTCGGTGACCTGGTCGGTGATCGCCGCACGCCGACGGGTCAGCGCACCCACCAACGCGCCGAGCTCGTCGTACTCCCCCAGCTGGAGCAGCCCGGAGATCGTGTGCAGCTGGTTGCTGAACTCGTGCGTCTGCGCACGCAGGGTGTCGGTGATCGACAGGTTCGAGGAGAGCTGACCCTGCAGGGCGACCAGCTCGGTGCGGTCGCGCAGCGTGGTGACGGTGCCGACCCCGCGCCCGCCCGCCGACGGCGTCCGGCGGTTCAGCACCACCACACGGTCGCCCACCACGGCGACGGCGTCGCGCACCTCCTCCGCACCGACGAGGAGGTCGACCACGCGTGGGTCGAGGCCCAGCTCGTCGACCCGGCGCCCGAGGGGGTCGCCGGCGATCTGGAGCGTCTCCCGCGCCGCGTCGTTGAGGGTGGTCACCCGACGATCGCCGTCGAGGGCGACGACGCCCTCGCGGATGCTGTGCAGCAGGGCCTCGCGGTGGTCCGCGAGCATCGCGATCTCGCGCGGTCCGAGACCCTGGCTGCGGCGCTTCAGCACCCGAGACACCACCCAGGTCCCCACCCCGCCGAGCAGTGCGCCCAGGCCGAGGAAGAGCAGCAGGTCGGAGGCGGCGTCGGAGACGCGGTCCCAGACCGAGGGGTAGGACTGCTCGGCCGCGACGAGACCGACCAGGCTGCCGTCGTCGGCGAGCACCGGCGCGTGCCCGGCGACGACCGGTCCGTCGGGTGTCGACACGGTGCCGGTCCAGCCGCGCCCCTCGCGCACGCGGCTCTCCCCCAGGCGCAGCGGCGACCCCTCGAGGCCCGGGTCGGAGGAGACCAGCACGGTGCCGTCCGGCGCGGCGATCATCACCTCGCCGGCCCCGGAGAGGTTGAGCGCGCGGTCGGCGGACGGCGCCAGCGTGCGGCGCAGGCCGTCGGCCACGACGTCGTCGGTACGCGCCCGCGCGAGCTGGCTGCGCACGACGCTGAGGTTGGCGACGTACTCCGCGACGGAGCTCATCCGCGACCCGCGGTCGGCGGCGAAGCGCGTCGTCGACTGGTGCAGCGAGATCGCGGCGACGATCGCCAGCACCACCGCGACCACGGCCAGCTGCAGCAGCAGGATCTGCGCGGCCAGGCTCGGCTCGTGCCGGGCCGTCCGGCGCCTACCCAGTGACCACAAGGACCACAACCTCCTCTACGACCGCAACGGTGACGGGCATCACAGCCGGGCCCCATCCTCTCAGGAACCCACCATCGCGGAGGCACCCATGATGTACACCCGGCGCGGCGTTCTCGCGCTGGCCGGCGCCCTCACCGTCGCCGGCTCGGCGTCGGCCTGCGGCGTCACCGGAGGCCGGCAGGACGCCAGCAATCGTCGACTGCGGATGATGATCCCGAACAGCCCCGGCGGCGGCTACGACCAGACCGGCCGGGCGGCGGCGAAGACCATCGAGGACAACGACCTCACCGGGCGCTTCGAGATCCGCAACGTGCTCGGCGCCAGCGGCACGGTCGCCATGCAGCGGCTGCTCAACGAGCGCGGCGCCGACGACCTCGTCATGACGATGGGCCTCGGCGTGGTCGGTGCCGTCTTCACCAACAAGTCGAAGGCGCGCGTCTCGCGGATGACGCCGGTCGCCCGCCTGATCGAGGACCAGGAGGGGATCCTCGTGCCCAAGGACTCCCCCTTCGAGTCCGTCGACGACCTCGTCGCCACGTGGAAGAAGGATCCGGGCGCGGTGACCGTCGGCGGCGGGTCGACGGCCGGTGGACCCGACTTCCTGTTCCCGATGCAGATGGCCAAGACCATCGGCATCGACCCTCGCGACGTCACCTTCATCTCCTACGACGGCGGCGGCCCGCTCACGACGGCGCTGCTGGGCTCCAAGATCGACGTCGGGATGTCCGGGCTCGGCGAGTTCGAGGGCCAGATCGCCGACGGCTCGCTGCGCGTGCTCGCCGTCTCCGGGAAGGAGCGCACGGAGATGGTCGACGCCCCCACGCTGACCGAGGGCGGCGTCGACCTGGTCTTCAGCAACTGGCGCGGCGTGCTCGCGCCGCCCGGGATCTCGGCCGAGCAGCGCCGCTACCTCGTCGACCTCTTCACGACGATGCACGACACCGAGGAGTGGCGCGAGGAGCTGCGGCGCAACGGGTGGACCGACAACTTCCTCACCGGCGACGAGTTCGGCGACTACCTCCAGGAGCAGGACACCCGCGTCGAGACCACGCTGAAGGAGCTGGGCCTGACATGAGCACCACCACGCAGACGGACCGGGAGCCGCACGCCGGCGAGCCGCACCGGCGACCGGTCGTCGACACCGCGCAGTACGTCCTCGCGGGCTTCCTCGTCGTCGTCGGCGCCTACGTCGTCTACGACGCCACCGGGCTGGAGGACGGCTTCTCCGACCAGCCCGTCCAGCCGTACGCCTTCCCGTACGTCGTCGGCGCCGTGCTCGTCGTCCTGGGCGTGCTCCTCGCGATCGCGACCCGGCGCGGGGACGTGGCCGAGGCCGAGGACGGCGAGGACGTCGACCTGACCACCGGCAGCGACTGGGCGACCGTGGCCAAGCTCGCGGCGCTCTTCGTGCTCAACATCGCGCTGATCGACTGGCTGGGCTGGGCGATCACCGGCGCCGTGCTGTTCGCCGGGACGGCGTACGTCCTCGGCAGCCGTACGCCGGTGCGCGACCTCGCCGTCGGTGCCGCGCTGTCGGTCGGCACCTTCTACGGCTTCTACGTCGGCCTGGGCCTCCCGATGCCCGCCGGCATCCTGGACGGAGTGCTCTGATGGACCTGCTGCTCGAGGGCTTCCAGACCGCCCTGACCCCCACGAACCTGCTCTTCGCCGTCATCGGCGTCCTGCTGGGCACGATGGTCGGCGTGCTGCCCGGCATCGGTCCGGCGATGACCGTGGCGCTGCTGCTGCCGATCACGTACAACGTCTCGCCGAGCAGCGCCGTCATCATGTTCGCCGGCATCTACTACGGCGGGATGTACGGCGGCTCCACGACCTCGATCCTGCTGAACACCCCCGGGGAGTCGTCCTCGGTGGTGACGGCCATCGAGGGCAACAAGATGGCCAAGGTGGGTCGGGCCTCGCAGGCGCTGGCCACGGCCGCGATCGGGTCCTTCGTCGCCGGCACGATCGGCACCGTACTGCTGGTGCTGCTCGCGCCGACCGTGGCCGACGTGGTCGTCAAGCTCGGGGCACCGTCGTACTTCGCGATCATGCTGCTCGCGCTCTTCGCCGTCACCGCGGTGCTCGGCTCCTCGAAGCTGCGCGGCTTCGTCTCCCTGTTCCTGGGTCTCGCGATCGGCCTGGTCGGGACCACGACCGGGCAGGCGCGGCTGACCTTCGGCCGCCCGCAGCTGGCCGACGGGATCGACATCGTCGTCGTCGCGGTCGCGATCTTCGCGATCGGCGAGGCGCTGTGGGTCGCGGCGCACCTGCGGCGCAAGCCGCTCGAGATCATCCCCGTCGGGCAGCCGTGGATGAGCCGCGAGGACTGGGGCCGGTCCTGGAAGCCCTGGCTGCGCGGGACGGCGTACGGGTTCCCCTTCGGCGCCCTGCCCGCCGGCGGCGCCGAGGTGCCGACCTTCCTCAGCTACATCACCGAGCGGAAGCTCTCCAAGCGGCCTGAGGAGTTCGGCAAGGGCGCGATCGAGGGCGTGGCCGGGCCGGAGGCGGCCAACAACGCCTCGGCCGCCGGCACCCTGGTGCCGCTCCTGGCGATCGGGCTGCCCACCACGGCGACGGCGGCGGTGATCCTCCTGGCGCTGCAGTCGTACGGCATCCAGCCCGGGCCGCAGCTGTTCTCGGCCGAGCCGGAGCTGGTGTGGGGACTCCTGGCCAGCCTGTTCGTGGCCAACACGCTGCTGCTGGTGCTCAACCTGCCGATGGCGCCGATGTGGGCCAAGCTGCTGCAGATCCCCCGGCCGTACCTCTACGCCGGCATCCTGTTCTTCGCCTCGCTCGGGGCCTACAGCGTGAACTTCGCCGCCTTCGACCTCGGCCTGCTGCTCGTCTTCGGGCTGCTCGGGCTGGCCATGCGACGCTTCGGGCTGCCCGTGCTGCCGCTGATCATCGGCGTCATCCTCGGTCCGCGGCTGGAGGAGCAGCTCTCCCAGGCGCTGGCCATCTCCCAGGGCGACGTCAGCACGCTGTGGGGCGAGCCGGTGGCGGTCGTGGTCTACCTCGTGATCGTGCTGATCCTGGTGGGGATGGTGGCCTCGCGGCTGCGCGGCGGCAACGGGCCGAGCGGTCCGGGCGGCGACCCGGAGGCGGGGTCCGACGCCTCGACCGACCGCGAGAGGCTTTCCGCATGAGCATCGTGGTGGCGTACTCCCCCGACGTCTACGGCCGCGCCGCGCTCGAGCACGGCGCCCGCCTGGCGCAGGCCGACGACGAGCAGCTGGTCCTCGTCAACGCCACGCGGGGCGAGAGCCTGGTCGACCGTCGCTACGCCCACGAGGACGAGGTCGCCGAGCTGGTCGGGCGCTGGCAGGCGGCGGGGGTGCGCATCGACGTACGCCGCGACCTGGTCGCCGACGTCGCCGAGGCGGTGCTCGACGCGGCCGAGGAGACCGGCGCGCGCCTGGTCGTCGTGGGCGTACGACGTCGCTCTCCGGTCGGGAAGGCGCTGCTCGGCAGCGTCGCCCAGCGGCTGATCCTCGACGCGGAGTGCCCCGTGCTGGCGGTCAAGCCGGAGCGCTGAGCGCGGCTGTTCAGCGCATCAGTGCGCGGACCAGCGTCTCCTGCACGAACCCGAGCCAGTCGTAGATCTCGTGCACGGGGGCGCGGGGGTCGTCCTCGGGCAGCGACTCCCAGACGTCCTCGTCACCGTCCGTGACCTCGAGCCGGGTGCCGATGGCCAGCCGCATGTCGTTGAAGGCGCGCAGCCAGGTCTGGGCCTGCGGCGCGTCGAGCTCGACGTCGATGAACATCCCGTCGGGAGGGTTGTCGGGCAGCCCCGACTCCTCGAGGGTGTCGATCACCGCGGCGGCCGCCCGCGCCTTGCCATCGCGCAGGGACTGCTCGGTGAAGCGCCGGAAGTCGCCGGCGGCCTCCTCGTCCTGCGGCTCGTCGTACGCCGTCGGGAATAACCGCGCCAGGACCGGGTCCTCGGGCGCCGCCGTGGGGCCGCTCCCGTCGATCCCGGCCAGCATCGCCTCCAGCGCGTCGGGGCTGCTGGGATCCTCGTGCTCGTCGGGCGGCATCGCGGCCTCGTTGCGCAGCAGCTCGACGAGCTGGCCGGCCAGCGAGCGGAGCAGATCCGCCTCGAAGGCGCTGAACGAGGCCACCATCGCCTTGCTGCGGCGGTGCCGCGTGAAGCCCGTCGTCATCTAGTCGTCCTTGCGCATCGTCGCCCACAGGCCGTACTCGTGCATCGCCTGCACGTCGCGCTCCATCTCCTCACGGGAGCCGGTCGAGACCGCGGAGCGCCCCTCCTCGTGCACCTGCATCATCAGCTTCTCGGACTTCGCCTTGGAGTAGCCGAAGTAGCTCTGGAAGACGTAGCTGACGTACGACATCAGGTTGATCGGGTCGTTCCACACCACCGTGACCCACGGCCGCGCGACCTGAGCGGTCTCGTCGAGGCGGGGTTCGTCGAGCTGGGCCGGGCTGGTGGACACGGTCGCCATTGTGCCTGCCATGCTGCCGGGCATGAGCCGAGACCCGGTCCCGAGCGGGAGCACCGCGCTGCTGACCGACCACTACGAGCTGACCATGCTGCAGGCCGCGCTGGCCGACGGGACCGGTGACCGGGCGTCGGTCTTCGAGCTGTTCGGCCGCCGGCTGCCGTCGGGGCGCAGGTACGGCGTCGTCGCGGGCGTGCAGCGCGCGCTCGACGCGATCGAGGCCTTCCGCTTCACCGACGAGCAGGTGGACTTCCTGCGTAGCGAGCAGATCGTCGACGACCGCACGGCGGACTGGCTGGCGTCGTACCGCTTCGGCGGCGACGTCCGCGGCTACCCCGAGGGTGAGATCTACTTCGAGCACTCGCCGCTGCTGGTCGTCGAGGGCACGTTCGCCGAGGCGGTGGTGCTGGAGACGGTGCTGCTGTCGATCTACAACCACGACGCGGCGATCGCCTCGGCGGCCTCCCGCATGACGTGGGCCGCCGGTGAGCGGCCGTGCATCGAGATGGGGTCGCGGCGCACCCACGAGGAGGCGGCGGTCGCGGCCGCGCGAGCGGCGTACGTCGCCGGCTTCGCGAGCACCTCCAACCTCGAGGCGCGCCGCCGGTACGGCGTCCCCACCGGCGGCACCAGCGCGCACTCCTTCACGCTGCTGCACGACACCGAGCGCGACGCGTTCGTCTCCCAGGTGGAGTCGCTCGGTGCGGGGACGACGCTGCTGGTCGACACCTACGACATCGCCGAGGCGGTGCGTACCGGCGTCGAGGTGGCCGGCCCGGGGCTCGGTGCCGTACGGATCGACTCAGGCGACCTCGCCGACCTCGCGCACCGGGTGCGGGCCCAGCTCGACGACCTGGGCGCCAAGGACACGCGCATCATCGTCACCTCCGACCTCGACGAGTGGGCGATCGCGGGACTGGCCTCGGCACCGGTCGACGGCTACGGCGTCGGCACCCGCCTGGTCACCGGGTCGGGCAAGCCGACCTGCGGCCTGGTCTACAAGCTGGTGGCGCGGGCCGACGACGCGGGCACGATGGTGCCGGTGGCGAAGAAGAGCGCCGACAAGGCCTCCGTCGGCGGGCGCAAGACGGCCCACCGGCGCCTGGACGCGTCGGGGTCCGCCACCGCGGAGGTGGTGACGCTGGACGGCTCGCCCTCCGACGGCCGCGACCTGGTGGTCCCGCTGGTCAGCGCCGGCGAGGTCGTCGGCCGCGAGTCGCTCGACGCCTCCCGCGAGCGGCACGCCCGCGCGCGCGCCGAGCTGCCGATCATCGCGCGCCAGCTCCAGCCCGGCGACCCGGTGATCCCCACCGAGCACCCGAGCTGACACCTCCCCTCGGGGAAGCGGTTTCGACGTCCGCCCACCCGGGCGGTCGAGCCCGACGCGAGCTCTGCGAGCGAGGACGACGAGACCCCCGCCCACCTAGCCGTTCAGGGCGACCGGGTCGGGCACGGCACGCAGCGAGCGGAACTGCCCGGTCGGACCGACGTCGGCGAGGTAGCAGGTGAGCAGCCGGAACGGCGTACGCCCAGCCGGGATCTCGACGACGACGCGGAACGCCGCCAGCGGACCGTGGATGGCGGTCGGCCCCTCGAGGGAGGCGGCCGTCACCGGCACGTGGAAGCGCTGGGCGTAGAACTCCCGGATCCGCTCCGGCCCGACGTCCTGGCCCTCCCCGGTCGGGTCGTCGTGCACCGCGTCGTCGGTGAAGAGGTCGGCCAGCGCGGCGGCGTCCTGGGCTCCCAGCGCGGCGACGAACCTGCCGACCAGGTCGTGGATCGCGTCCCGCTGCGGCATGGCGGCAGCCTCGCACAGCGCGCGAGTGTCCCGGTCCCCGGGCGATAGCCTCGGGGCCATGACCCGCGCCCTGATCGTCGTCGACGTCCAGAACGACTTCTGCGAGGGCGGCTCGCTGGCCGTCACCGGCGGGGCCGCGGTCGCGGCCGGCGTCGCGTCGCTCCTGGCCGGCGACACGGCGTACGACGTGGTGGTCGCGACGAAGGACCACCACGTGGACCCCGGGGACCACTGGTCGAGCGAGCCCGACTTCGTGCACTCCTGGCCGGTGCACTGCGAGGTCGGGACGCCAGGCGAGGAGTTCCACCCCGACGTGGACCCGACCCGCTTCGACGCGGTGTTCCTCAAGGGCGAGTACGAGGCGGCCTACTCCGGCTTCGAGGGTGCGTACGACGGGTCCGCCCTCGCGCCGTGGCTGCGCGAGCGGGGCGTCGACGCCGTCGACGTGTGCGGGCTGGCCACGGACTACTGCGTACGCGCCACCGCGCTGGACGCCGTGACCGCCGGCTTCGCGACCCGGCTGCTCACCGACCTCGTCGCCGGTGTCGCCCAGGAGTCGACGGGGTCCGCGCTGGAGGAGATGGCGCAGGCCGGCGTCGACGTCGGCTGACCCCGCCTCAGCGGCCGTGGAACCGCGGCACGCGCCGCTCGGCGAAGGCGGTGATCCCCTCGGCCGCGTCCTCGGTGCGCAGCAGCACCGGCTGGCCGGCCCGCTCGCGGTCCATGGCGGCGCCGAGGCCGTCGAGGGTCGCTGCGTTGATCGCCTTCTTGGTGGCGGCGAAGGCCAGCGGAGCAGCGGCGGCACATGCCCCCACGACGCCGGCGAGGCCGTCGGCGTACTCCTCGTCGGGGAACACGTGCGAGACCAGGCCTGCGGCGAGCGCCTCCTCGGCCCCGATCCGCTCGGAGAGGAGCGCCATCCGCATCGCCCGCAGCCGGCCGACGGCTGCGGGCAGCAGCGCGCTGGCCCCGCCGTCCGGCATCAGGCCGATCCGGCTGAAGCCGAGGGTCAGCGAGGCGGACGCCGCGGCCACGACCAGGTCGCACGCCATCGCCAGGGATGCGCCGACGCCCGCCGCGACGCCGTTGAGCCCGCACACGACCGGCTTGTCGAGGTCGGTGACGGCGCGGACGAGGGTGTTCGCACCGTCGACGGAGTCGCCGTCGTACCGCTCGGTCGCGCCCTCGCCGCTGAGGTCGGCGCCTGCGGAGAACGCGCGCCCCGTGCCCGTCAGCACGACGACCCGCAGGTCCTCGCGGACGGCGGCGCCGTGCAGCGCCTCGACGAGATCGACCATGGTCTCGCCCGTCAGCGCGTTGTACGTCGACGGCGAGTCCAGCGTCAGCCGCAGGACGACCCCGTCCTCCTCGACCCGCAGAGTCACCGGACCACCCCCTGGCCCGCCTCCGCCTGGTAGCGGTCGCGCAGCCGGCCCTTGACCAGCTTGCCGGTCGGCGTCCGCGGCAGGTCGTCGACCAGGAGGAACTCCGCCGGCACCTTGAACCGCGCGATCCGCTCGCGCGCGTACTCGCGCAACCGGTCCGCGAGCCCGTCGCGCGAGACGCCGTCGGCGGGCTGGACGTACGCCACGACCCGCTCCCCCATCTCGTCGTCAGGCACCCCGATCACGGCGACGTCGAGCACCTCGGGGTGCAGGCTGAACAGGTCCTCGATCTCCTGCGGGTAGATGTTCACCCCGCCGGAGATGATCATGAACGCCGCACGGTCGGTGAGGAAGAGCCAGCCGTCGGCGTCGAGCCGGCCGAGGTCGCCGACGGTGCTCCACGACGGGTGGTCGGGGTGCCGCGTCGCGGCGGTGCGCTCCGGGTCGGCGTGGTACTCGAACGGCACGCGGCCCTCGTCCGGCTCGAAGTAGACCGTGCCGACCTCGTCGGTCCCCAGCTCCGCACCGTCCGGGCCGCACACGTGCGGGGTGCCCATGAGCGGTCGGCCCACCGTGCCCGGGTGGGCGAGCCAGTCCTGCGGGCCGACGTAGGTCGCCCCGTTCGCCTCGGTGCTGGCGTAGTACTCGTGCACGACCGGGCCGAGCCAGTCGATCATCGCCTGCTTGACCTCCACCGGGCACGGCGCGGCGGCGTGCACGACGGTCCGCAGCGAGGAGGTGTCGTAGCCCCGCCGGACCTCCTCGGGCAGCTTCAGCAGTCGGACGAACATCGTCGGCACCACCTGGGTGTCGGTGACCGCGAAGCGCTGCACCGCGTCGAGGAACGCCGCTGGCTCGAAGCGCTCCATCATCACGACGGTCCCGCCGAGCGCCTGCACCGTGCCCATGAACCGCAGCGGGGCGGCGTGGTAGACGGGTGCCGGGTTGAGGTAGACGGTCTCGGGCCCGTAGCCGAAGAGACCCCCGAAGATCGTGACGTAGGAGTAGCCCGGCTCGTCGACCGCGATCGCCGGCAGCGGCTGCTTGATGCCCTTGGGACGACCGGTGGTGCCCGAGGAGTAGAGCAGGTCGTCGCCGTGCGGCTGCTCCGCGAGCGGCGCGGTGCCGGCCCCGGCGAGCGCCGCCGCGTAGTCGTCGTACCCCTCCACGCTGCCACCGAAGACCAGGCGCCGCTCCGGCACACCGTGGTCCAGCAGGTCCCTCGCGAGCTCGGACTTCGCCGCGGACACCACGAGCGCCTTCGCTCCGCAGTCGGCGAGGACGTACGCCGCCTCGCCCACCGACAGGTGGTGGTTGACCGCGGTGACGTAGAGCCCCGAGCGCATCGCCGCCCAGTAGACCTCGAAGGCCTCGGGCTGGTTGTCGCTCACCATCGCCACCACGTCGCCGGCACGCAGCCCGGCGTCGGCGAGCACGTGCGCGAGCCGCAGGCTGCGCTCGTCGAGCTCGGCGTACGTCGTGGTGCGGCCGCTTCCGGCCATCACCAGCGCTGGCTTGTCGGGGTCCGTGCGCGCCCAGGTGCCGGGGTACATGGCCCGAGACTAGTGCTCAGGTGACGCCCGCCACACCCGACGCGTAGCGACCCTCAGCACCACTTCGCAGCGATCGCCTCGAGGACCGTGCGGTTGCGGTTCGTGCTGACCCCCATCGCCCGGCGCACCGCGGCCGGAGCGGCCTTCACCTCGTGGAACGACACGTCCTCCAGCAGCAGGTGCACGGCGCGCCCACGGACGACGAAGCGCTGGCCCGCGCGGCTCTGCGCCTCGATCACTGGGACGTCCTCCGTCTCCGGCGCGGCGCGCAGCAGCTCGACGTACTGCCGGGTGACGGCGTCCTCGGCCAGCGCCGACGCGTCCTCCACGACGGCGACCAGCTGCTCGGGCGACATCACGACCACGGGCACCTCGAAGCCTCGGTCGGCCTCGAGCAGCGGCTCCAGCGCCGCGGTGAGCTCGGCCGCCGACCGCTGCGAGCCGAGCCGCAGGTTGCCGGTCTGGATGTGGGTGGCGACGTCGGCGTACCCGGCGCCCTCGACGACGGCGCGCAGCTCGGCCATGGGGTACGCCCGCTTCCCCACGTTGACCGAGCGGAGGAAGACGAGGTGCGTGGCCACGCGACCCATCATCCCCCCGGCCGCCCGCGGCGACTTAGGTCAGGCTAACCTCATCACATGCCTCCGACCGCCGCGCACCGCGTCGAGCTCGACGCCTCCGGCGTCAGCGTCGCCTACCAGCGCACGCGGGTCGTGCACGACGTGAGCGTGCAGCTGCACGCCGGCCGGGTCACCGCGCTGATCGGCCCGAACGGGTCCGGGAAGTCGACGCTGCTGCGCGCCTTCACCCGGCTGCACCCCCCGGAGAGCGGGCACGTCACCCTGCGCGACGCCGAGCCCGTCTCCGCCCTCTCTCCTCGTAACCTGGCCCGGCGGCTCACGCTGCTGTCGCAGAACCGCCAGGCGCCCGGCGGCGTCACCGTTCGCGAGGTGGTCGAGTACGGGCGCCACCCGCACCGCGGCCGCTGGGGCGGCGGGGACGCGGACGGAGCCGCCGTCGTCGACCGTGTGATGACCCTGACCGGCGTGGCCCCGCTGGCCGAGCGCGCCGTCGACACCCTGTCCGGTGGCCAGCTGCAACGGGTGTGGCTGGCCAGCTGCCTGGCCCAGGACACCCGGGTCCTGCTCCTCGACGAACCGACCACGTTCCTCGACCTGCGCTACCAGGTCGAGCTCCTCGACATCGTCCGCGACCTGGCCGACGACCACGGCATCGCCGTCGGGGTCGTGCTGCACGACCTGGACCAGGCCGCCGCCTTGGCCGACGAGGTCGTCCTGCTGGTCGCCGGCCGCGTGCACGCGTACGGGCCCGTCGACGAGGTGCTGACCGCCGACCACCTCACCACCGCCTACGAGATCCCGGTCGACGTGGACCGGGACCCGCACACCGGGCACCTGCGCACCCGCGCCCGCGCCCGTCACCACCACCGCACCCTCACAGGAGACCCTCGATGAAGCCTCTGTCCCGCCGCACCGTCCTCGGTTCCTCGGCCGCGGCCCTGGCGCTGGTCGCCACGCTCAGCGCCTGCGGAACCACAGAGGACCCGGCCTCGGACTCGACGGGCGGCTCCGGGGAGAAGATCACCCTCACCGACGCGCGGGGCAAGGAGATCACGCTGGACGGGCCGGCGAAGCGGGTCGGCACGACCGAGTGGAACGCCACCGAGTACGCCCTCTCCCTGGGGGTCGCGCCCGTCGCCGCCTCCGACGTCAAGGGCTACGCCACGTGGGACGGCGCGGAGAAGCTCCCCTCCGGGACGACCGACCTCGGCACCCGCGGCGAGCCCAGCACCGACTCGGTCGCCTCGGCCGGCCTCGACGTCCTGTTCGTCACCGACAGCCTCGCCGGCAAGGCGGTCCAGCAGATCGAGGACCAGGGCACCCCGGTCGTCCTGCTCGACGGCGGGGACAGCAAGGACCCCGTCGCGGCGATGTGGAAGAACGTCGACATCGTGGCGAGGGCGACCGGCACCGAGGACGAGGCCGCGAGGCTGAAGCGCGACTTCGAGGACAAGGTCGCGCAGACCGCGAAGGTCGTGGCCGACAGCGGCGCGGCCGACGCTCCCGTCGCCTTCGCCGACGGCTACAGCGACGCCGGGCAGGTCACCATCCGCCCGTACGGCGAGGGCTCGCTGCTGGGCGGGGTGATGAAGGAGGTCGGCCTGACGAGTGCCTGGTCCTCGGTGCCCGGGCTGGAGTTCGACCCGGCGTACGGCCTGGGGCAGACCGACGTCGAGGGTCTGACGAAGCTCCCCGACGACACCCGCTTCTGGTACATCGAGAACGAGGACGACGCCTCCTCCAGCCCCTTCTCCGGGTCGCTGGCGGGCAACCAGGTGTGGCGCTCGCTGCCCTTCGTGAAGGCGGGCGCGGTCCAGCGCATCCCGGACCGGATCTGGATGTTCGGCGGACCCGCGGCGATGGAGCAGTTCCTCGACGCGGTCCAGCAGTCCGTCCGGGCCTGACCAGCGGCTCGCCCGTGACCCGGGACCACCCGTGACACCGGCCACCGCCGTCGCCGAGGAGCCGCCGAGGACCGCCGACGCCGCGCCACCCCCGGCCGCGGGCGGCCCACGAGCGGGGCTCGGGGTCGGCACGACGGTGCTGGCCCTGCTCGCCTGGATCGCGCTGGTCGCGACCGTCCACGTCTCCCAGGGCACGGCCGCGGTCCACTCCGGCGACCTGTGGTCGTGGCTGCTCGGTCGCGCCGACCCGCAGGCCTCGGCCGTCATCGAGGCCTCGCGCCTCCCGCGGCTGGCGGCGGGGCTGGTCGTCGGCGCGGCGCTGGGCACGGCCGGCACGGTGATGCAGTCGTTCAGCCGCAACCTGCTGGCCTCCCCGGACACCCTGGCGGTGAACCAGGGCGCCTACCTCGCGCTCACCGTCGCGGCGGTGCTCGGGCTCGCCGGGACCGTCGCCGGCCAGCTGGCGACCGCGCTGGTCGGCGGGCTGCTCGGCGCCGTGCTCGTCCTCGCGCTGGCGGGCGCGGCGTACGGCACGGTCCGGCTGATCCTCGCCGGCATCACCGTCGGGCTCGTCTGCACGTCGGCGACGACCGCGCTCATCATCACGCACCCGTACGAGTCACGCGGGCTGTTCGCCTGGTCGGCCGGCTCGCTCGGGCAGAGCACGACCTCGGGTCTGGTCGGCCTCACCCCGGTCGTCGTCGTGGCGGTGCTGGGGGTCCTGGTTCTCGGCCGGAGGCTGGACCTGCTGCGGCTCGGCGACGACGAGGCGGCGTCGCTGGGAGTGCCGGTCCGTCGTACGCAGCGACAGCTCCTCGTGCTCTCGGTCGGTCTCGCGGCGGTGGCGGTGACGCTCGCGGGACCCATCGGGTACGTCGGACTCGTCGCACCGACCCTCGTCCGGCTGCTGTCTCGAGTGGTCCCCGGGCTGCACCGGCACCGGCTGCTCGTGCCCGTGGCCGCCCTGGCCGGCGTGGCCCTCCTGCTCACCGCCGACGTCGCGGTCCGCGCGGTGGTCGGGGCCCAGGCGGCCGTGCAGGTGCCCACCGGGGTCGCCACCTCGTTGCTCGGAGGAGGCTTCCTCGTCGTCCTCGCCGTGCGCCTGCGCGCCCAGGGGTTCGGGAGCGCGACGAGCGACCTGGACGTCCGGGGCACCGGCGCCCGCCGCTTCCTGGCCGTCGTCGCGGTGGCGGCGGTCGTCCTGGTCCTCTGCGTGGTGCTCGCCGCGCTGCTCGGCGACCGGGTTCTGCTCCCCGGGGACCTGGGAGTCTGGGCCTCCGGCAACGCCGGCCCGATCGTGAGCGGGGTGATGGACACGCGGCTCCCGCGCGTGCTGGCGGCACTGCTCGCCGGGGCGGCGCTCGCCGCGGCCGGCACCCTCGTGCAGGGCGTGACCCGCAACCCGCTCGCCGACACCGGGGTCATCGGCATCACCGGCGGCGGCGCCGTCCTCGGTGTGCTCGTGGTGACCTTCGCACCCGACGCCGGGTTCTGGACCCTGGCCGGCGCGGCGGTCCTCGGCGCGGTGCTCGCCGGTGCGGTGGTCTTCGGGTTCGCCGCGCGTACCGGCTTCGCGACCGACCGGCTGCTGCTGATCGGTCTCGGGCTGGGCATCGCCACCGACGCCGTGACCACGACGGTCATCGTCGCGACCGACCCGTTCGGCCAGGCCAAGGCGCTGACCTGGCTCTCGGGGTCGACGTACGGCCGCGTCTACGGCCACCTCGTGCCGCTGCTCCTCGGCTGTCTCGTCCTCGTCCCGCTGGCGAGCCTGTGGGCCCGCCGGCTGGACCTCCTCTCCGTCGACGAGGACACCCCGGTGCTGCTCGGGATCGACGTGCCGCGGGTCCGGTTCGGGCTGCTCGCCGTCGCCGTGCTGCTCACCGGGCTGTCGGTCGCCGCGATCGGACCCATCGCGTTCGTCGGGCTGGTCGCCCCGCACGCCGCCCGCTCGCTGGTCGGACGCCGGCACACCCGGGTCGTCCCGGTCGCTGCCCTGCTCGGTGCGACGGTGGTCGTGCTGAGCGACCTGGTCGGACGTAGCGTGCTGGCGCCGGTGCAGCTCCCCGCCAGCCTGCTGACCGCGGCGATCGGGGCGCCGTACTTCCTGTGGCTGATGTACCGCACCGGGATTCGTTAACCTCGACGACGATGATCCCGGACCACCTCCTGCGACTCGTCGACGACGCCGCGACGTTCCCCCCGGTCTCGATGCCGCTGGACCAGGCGGTGGCCCAGCACCGGGAGCACCGCGCCGCGGACCACGGCGGCCTGGTCGGGCGCCTGGCGCTCACCGACGCCCGGATCAGCGAGGTGGCGCCGTACCTCGACCCCGAGGACCCGACCGACGTGCTGCTCGTCGTCACCGGTGGCGCGGGTGCCCTCGAGCCGGCGACGACGCGGGCAGCGCGGACCCCGGGTCTGCGGCTCGCCGCGGTGGCGCTGCGACTGCGTGACGAGGCCGACCTCGCCCACAACGCGGGCCGGGCGGTGGCGATGGTCGACCACCTGCGCAGCACCGGCGGCCTGGCCGAGGACACCGAGGTCCTCCTCGAGCCGCCCCGGCTCGCCCACTCCCCCGAGCACGGCTGGCTGGCCGCCCTGGACGAGGTGGCGATGGCGGACCTGAGCCTCCGGTTCCGCACCGGCGGCGCCGATCCCGAGGACCGGCCGAGCCCCGAGGAGCTGGCCCGCTGCCTGGACGCCGCGCTGGACCGGGAGACGCCGTACGCCTGCACCGGGGGGCTCGGCGCGGTCAGCGACCCCGACCGCTACGGGCTGCTCAACCTGCTCGTGGCGACCCGGGTGGCGCTCGACGGCGGCGACGTCGCGGCCGCGCTGACCAGCCCGTCGCCGTTGGTGGGGACCGACCCGGAGGCGCTGGCCCGGGCTCGCCGGTGGTTCACCTCCGCCACCAGCACGGACCTGCTCGAGGTGCACGAGGACCTGGTCGAGGCCGGCGTCCTCTAGGGCGCGTTGCTCAATCCATGGCCTGCTGCGCGCCGCCCATCACGCACGCTGGCTGCGTTGCGCTCGCTTGACGGGCCGCCGGCCCGTCTGCGCTCCCGCGCCAAGCCACCACCCCACGAGACCGCTCGCTGCGCTCGCGCTCCCGCGGGGACCCCGGAGGTGCCATCGCACGCGCTGGACGACGCTCGCGACGGCCAGCGATTGAGCAACACCCCCTAGCCGTCGCGTGTCGCCCGCCGGTCATCCGGTGGTCACCGCACGGTCGCCCGGGCAGGGTCGGATGGAGCCTCCCCCAGTCCGGAGGTGCCCTCGTGCCCGAACGTCCGTCCCCAGGCCTGACCCGCCGACGCCTGCTCGGCACCGCTGCCGCCACCGGCGTCGCGACCGCCGCCACCAGCCTGCTCCCGCCGTCGGTCCGCGCCGCGGTGGCGCGGCCGATGCCGGCCGGCGGGCTGCGCTCGATCGAGCACGTCGTCGTCCTCATGCAGGAGAACCGCGCCTTCGACCACTACTACGGGTCGCTGCGCGGGGTGCGTGGCTTCGGCGACGCCGACCCGCTGAGGCTGCCCGGAGGCGAGTCGGTGCTGCACCAGCCGGACGGCACCGGCCGCGTGCTGCCGTTCTCCGTGCGCGACGCCGCCGCACGGGCCGGGCGCCCGGACTCCGACATCGAGTACCTCGGCGCACTGGCCCACGGCTTCACCGACGCCACCCAGGCCTGGGGGTCCGGTTGGTACGACGCCTGGGTCCCCGCGAAGACCGCGGCGACGATGACGTTCTACCAGCGCCGGGACCTCGCGCTGCAGTACGAGCTGGCCGACACCTTCACCATCTGCGACGCCTACCACTGCTCGGTGTTCGGGTCGACGAACCCGAACCGCAACTACCTGTGGACCGGCAAGGTCGGGACCGAGCCGGGGAGCACCGCACGGGCGGTGACCAACGCGGCGTACGACTACGACCACGCGGGCTACGACTGGACGACCTACCCCGAGCGGCTGGAGGCGGCCGGGACCTCCTGGCAGATCTACCAGGAGTGGGACAACTTCACCGACAACCCGGTCGAGTACTTCGTCCCGTTCAAGCGGGTCGGCACCAAGGTGCTCGCGAGCGTCGAGGGCACCTGGCGCACCACGGAAGAGCTCTACACCGCGATGCTCGACATGGACGCCGCCGAGCAGCGGCAGCGGGTCGCGCAGATCGCACGCGGCCGCGCGACGCTGACTGCCGCCGAGCGGAGCCTGTTCGACAGGGCGATCTACCGCAGCGAGCCCGGCACGCTGGTCGACCGGATCGCGGCCGACGTCGCGGCGGGCACCCTGCCCGCCGTCACCTGGGTGGTGCCGACCGCGGCGGACTCCGAGCACCCCTCGGCCGGCACACCGGTGGGCTCGGCGAACCTCGTCTACCGCCTGCTCGACGTGCTCGCCTCGGACCGCCCCACCTGGGACTCCACCGCCACCTTCCTCGACTTCGACGAGAACGACGGCTACTTCGACCACGTGCCGCCGCCGGTCGCACCGCGACCGGAGAGCGGCAACGGCCCGGACTGGTACGACGGCCGCCCGATCGGCCTCGGCCCACGGGTCCCGATGACGGTGATCTCGCCGTGGACGATCGGCGGGCACGTCGACTCCACCGTCAGCGACCACACCTCGGTCCTGCGCTTCCTCGAGCGCTGGACCGGCGTCGACGAGCCGAACATCTCGTCCTGGCGGCGCCAGGTCTGCGGCGACCTCACCTCGGCGTTCGACTTCGACCGCGCCGGACGTCCGCCGCGGCTGGCCCACCCCGGCCCGGTGCCCGACCCGATCGGCCGGTGGACGCCCGGCCCACCGGGCGAGCAGCGGCTGCCCGTGCAGGAGCCCGGCCGCCGCCCGACCCGCCCCCTGTACTACGGCCCGGCGATCGGCACGCGGGTGACGGCGGACGGCGTACGCCTCGACCTGAGCAGCCACGGTCGCGACTCCGCGCACTTCACGATCTACCCGTACGCCGGCGAGCTCCCCGAGCCGGCCCACCACGACGTCGCCTCCTCCACGACGGTGCGCGTGGACGCGCCCCGGGGTGCCTACGACCTCGCGGTGCAGGGACCGGACCGGTTCTGGGCGCGGCTGGCCGGCCGCACCGACGGGGCCGCCCGCAGCCTGGTGGTCGCCGCCCGCGCGGCAGCGCGCGCCACGCTCCGGGTGGAGCTCGACAATCGCGGCGCCGCCCCGCTGACCGTCCGCGTGGGAGGCCGCAGGGTGGCCCTGGCGGCGCGCACGAGCCGCGTCCTCGTCCTGCCCACCGACCGCGGCTGGTACGACGTCGACCTCGCCGTCGTGCAGGAGCCGGGCTGGTCGCGAACCCTCACCGGCCGGGTCGGCGCCGAGCGACCCGGGGTGTCGGCCCCGACCTGAGCCGATCGGCTCGCGATCGGCGAAGACCCTGCGAGTCGCCGGCGGGGACACCTACTCTTCACTCGCACCGTCCGCCTCACCCACTGGAGCGACATGACCGACGAGCAGCAGCCGCCCGCACCCACCTCGCCGTACGTCTCGCCGCCACCTCCGTCGTACGCCGGCCAGGTGCCCGCGACCTTCCCGCCGCCCGGCGCCCCGGTCGCCGACGGCCCGATCGGCACGGTCCGCAGCACGGGCGTGTGCATCCTGCTGACGATCGTGACGCTCGGCTTCTACACCTGGTACTGGTACTACGTCACCCACGACGAGATGAAGCGGCACACCGGGCAGGGCACCGAGCCGGCGATCGCCCTGGTGCTCGGCATCCTGATCTCGATCGTCATGGCGTTCCTGACGCCGAACGACGTCGGCGCGATGTACCGCCGCAAGGGCATGCGCGAGCCGGTGAGCGCGGTCACCGGCCTGTGGGCGCTGCTGCTGGGCTGGTTCTTCTTCGTCGGCGCGATCGTGTGGTTCGTGAAGACCAACGGTGCGCTGAACGCCTACTGGCGCTCGCAGGGCGCTCGCGGCTGAGACGGGACCCGAGTCAGACCCGTACGACGGCCGTCCCGGCGACCTTGTCGTGCAGGGCACGTCGCTGCTGGTCCCACAGCGGCCACAACCCGTCCAGCCACAGGTAGAGCCCGCCCAGGGACCCCACGACCGGGACGGTGCCCACGACGATGCCGAGCACCCAGGTGGACCCGACCCGGCGCGCGATCATCGACCACGACAGCCGTCCGGGCCCCTCGAGCGGGCGTACGCGGAGTCCGAGCAGCAGCTTGCCCGGCGTCGCGGACCACGCGCGCAGCGAGAACGAGTGGTAGACGAGCACGACGACGAGCGCGATCGCGGCGTACCCGAGCAGCTCGGGGTAGACCTCCCGGTAGATGTCCAGCTGGCCCGGCGGTCGCCCGCCGGACTCCGCGGCGTCCACCGAGCGACGGAAGAGGTCGACGTACTCCTCGATCATGCTGCGCAGCAGCGGGAAGCCGAGCACGGCGGCGAGAGCCCACGTGATCGCCGCATCGACGGCGTACGCCGCCAGCCGCCTCCCCCAACGGGCCAGCTGCTGACCGTCGGGTGTGGTCTCGGCCTTGAGCGGGACCGCGGCGACGGGGTCGGCGACGACGTGCCCGGTCCAGCCGGTGCCGTCCCAGTAGCGGCGCCCGGTAGGACCGGTGGGCGCCTGCGGGTCGGCGTACCAGCCGGCTGGAGGAAGCGGGGGACGCTCGCCGATCTCGCTCACGGCGGGAGAGTCTGCCACCGCGACGGACCGCTCAGGCCTCCCTTCGACGCGCTCCTTCGTCGCTGCTCAGGACGCCGCCTGCGCCCAGTCCCGGAGCTTGTCGATGCGCGCGTGCAGCTCCTCGGCGGTCGCGACCGAGGCGGCCGGTCCGCCGGTCTCGCGCCGCAGCCGGTTGTGGATCACGCCGTGCGGCTGGTCCGTGCGGTGGTGCCAGGCGGCGACCAGGCCGTTGAGCTCGCGCCGCAGGACGGCCAGCCGCTCGTGGGTGCTGACCTCGGCGACGGGCTCGGGCTCGCCCCGCTCGGCACGTTCCTTGGCCGCCGCCCGGTCCCGTGCCTGCTGGGACCTCGCCCGGTCGGACTGGCGCTGCTGGAGCAGCGAGCGCATCTGGTCGGGCTCGAGCAGGCCGGGGATGCCGAGGAAGTCCATCTCCTCCTCCGAGCCGACGTGCACCTCCCCGGCGTGCCCGAACTCGCCCCCGTCGTAGAGCACACGGTCGAAGCGCGCCTGGGAGTTCAGCGCCTCGAACGGCAGCGCGTCGTCGGTGACCTCGTCCTGCGTCTGCTGGGCGCGGGCGAGCAGCTCGTCCTCGGCCGCGAAGATGTCGTCCTCGTCGCTGATGGTCCGGCCGAGCACGTGGTCGCGCTCCAGCTCCAGCTCGGAGGCGAAGCCGAGGAGGGCCGGCACCGACGGCACGAACACCGACGCGGTCTCGCCGCGCGAGCGGGCGCGGACGAAGCGCCCCACCGCCTGGGCGAAGAAGAGCGGCGTCGAGATGGTGGTGGCGTACACCCCGACCGCCAGGCGCGGGACGTCCACCCCCTCCGAGACCATCCGGACCGCGACCATCCAGCGCTGCTCGCCGGCGGCGAAGTCGGCGATCCGCTTGGAGGAGGACTTCTCGTCCGAAAGCACGACGACCGGCTTCTCCCCCGCGACCTGGGCCAGGAGGGCGGCGTACGCGCGCGCCGAGTCCTGGTCTCCGGCGATCACGAGCCCGCCGGCGTCCGGGACGTGGCGGCGCACCTCCGAGAGTCGGCGGTCCGCGGCCTGCAGCACCGACGGGATCCAGGACCCTCGGGGGTCCAGCGCCGTACGCAGCGCCTGCGCGGTGAGGTCCGTGGTCAGCGGCTCGCCCAGCCTCGCGGACACCTCGTCGCCGGCGCGGGTGCGCCAGGCCATCTCGCCGGAGTAGGCGAGGAAGAGGACCGGCCGCACCACGTGGTCGGCGAGCGCGTGGGCGTAGCCGTACGTGTAGTCGGCGGCGCTGCGCGGGACGCCGTCGGGCCCGTCCTCGTAGCGGACGAACGGGATCGGGTTCACGTCGGAGCGGAACGGCGTCCCGGTCAGGGCGAGCCGACGGGCGGCCGGGTCGAACGCCTCGTGCACCGCCTCGCCCCAGCTCATCGCGTCCCCGGCGTGGTGCACCTCGTCGAGGATGACCAGGGTGCGCCAGCGTTCCGTACGGATCCGGTGGGCCAGCGGGTTCACCGCGACGCCGGCGTACGTCACCGCCACACCGACGTAGTCGGTGGAGGTCTTGCCGGCACGACCGGCGTACGACGGGTCGAGCGGGATGCCGACCTTCTCGGCGGCCTCGGCCCACTGGGTCTTGAGGTGCTCGGTGGGCGCGACGACGGTGATCCGGTCCACCACCCGCCGGGCGAGCAGCTCGGAGGCGACCGTCAGCGCGAAGGTGGTCTTCCCCGCGCCCGGGGTGGCGACGGCCAGGAAGTCCTGCGGCTCGTCGGAGAAGTACTGCTCGAGCGCGGCGCTCTGCCAGGCACGCAGTCTCGTCGCGGTCCCCCAGGCGGCGCGAGCGGGCCAGGCCGGGGAGAGGTCGACGGGAGCGGGTGGGTCCTCGCGGGTCACGCGGCGCGGCGGGTGGGGGTCGGTGCGGGCTCCCGCAGGGTCACTCGTCACCCTCCTTGAGGCTCTCCCAGATCTCCTGGCAGGTCGGGCACGTCGGGTAGCGCTCGGGGTCGCGCGCAGGGATCCAGACCTTGCCGCACAGCGCGACGACGGGCGTCCCGTTGACCATCGCGTCCATCAGCTTGTCCTTCGGGACGAAGTGCGAGAACCGCTCGTGGTCGCCGTCCTCGGTCGGGACGGTGCGCCGGTCCTCGAGGACATCGCTGCCGGTCTGCTGGGTCACCGCGCCACCCTAACGCCGCGACGTCAGGGAGCCGGGGCCACGGTCAGTTCTGCGTCGGGTCCTCGGGGTACGACGCCAGCCAGCTCAGCGGCTCGGGCTGGCGGCGCAGCACCGTGGCGCGCACCGTGGCGGGATCGAGCGCGAACGCGTCACCGGGATCGCCCTCGAGGACGTACCACGCGCCCTCGGCGAGCTCGTCCTCCAGCTGGCCGAGGGACCACCCGGCGTAGCCCGCGAAGACGCGCACGCGGTCCAGCGCCGGGGTGACCAGCTCGCGCGGGCTGTCGAGGTCCAGCAGACCGACGTCGTCGTACAGCCGCCGCCAGCCGAGCGGCTCCCCGACCCCGGTCCGCAGCGTGGCGATCGCCAGCGCGGAGTCGGTCCCCACCGGACCGCCCGGGAGCAGGACCGGCGGTGCGACCACGACGTCGGCCCACGGCTCGAGCACGTCGGCCACGGGCAGGTGGCCCGCGCGGTTGACCACCACCCCGAGCACGCCGTCGTCGTCGACGTCGAGCAGCAGCACGACGGTGCGGGCGAAGTTCGGGTCGACCAGCGAGGGCGAGGCCACCAGCAGCCGCCCGGCGAGCGGCTCGAGGCTCGCCGCCCCCAGGTCGATCGGCTCCATGCCGGTCATCGTCTCAGGCGCGCGGCGTCACGGCGCGCACCTCGACCGGACTCAGGCGGACAGCGCCGCCCGGAGCCGCCGGGCGAAGGCCGGCGAGCCGGCGGGCACGTTCGCCGGAGCCGATTTGGCGGCGGGGGCCGGCCGCGCCGGCCTGTCGGGTACGTCACCGACCGCTCGCCGGTGCAGTGCCGCCGCCGGTGCGGCGGGCGCGGTGGGCATCGGGGCCCCTGGCGCCCACAGCTCGCGGGCGTCACGCTCGATTCGCGCGCCCACGACGGCGGCACGCTCGTCGCCGGCGCTGGTCGGGCTGGCCAGGCCGGCCAGCAGAGCCAGCTGCGAGCGCTCCTTGAGGGTCGCCCGGGCCAGCGCCCGGGCCGTGCGCTCGTCGCTCGGGTGCGCCATCGCCTCGTCGACGACGAGCCGGATGCCGGGGAGGGCGCGGGCGGCAGCCAGCCAGCCGTCGCGCACGCTCGCCTCGAGGTCCGTCGGGTGGTGCTGCTGGTGCTGCTCGATCTGTCCGACGAGCCGCTGGTGCCAGCGCAGGTGGAGCGCGCCGATCAGGTCCAGGTCGTCGGTGAAGGTCTCGGCGACGCCGGGGACGTCCGTGGGCAAGGTGCCGTCGCGGCGCAGGTCGACTGCGGCAGCCACCTGACGAAGGACCTCGGCGCGGCGGTGGTAGGCCTTCCAGGTCATGGTCTGCTCCTTCTGGGAGGGACCGGCGGCACTGTCATACCGCCAGTACGTACTCCCAGTATGGAGAAGCCCGACGGACCCACCAAGCACCTCGGCGGTGACCTCACCCACACCCCGCCCGCGCCGCACCTATGCTGACCCGATGCCCCGTCGTCCGACCGAGAAGCTGCTCGAGGTGGCCAAGTCGGGCACCCGACGGCAGCGCTTCTCGTCCGGGAGCACGCGTCGCGCGCTGATCGCCGCGGGCGAGGAGCTGTTCACCGCGCAGGGGTACGCCGGCACCAGCCTCGATGCCGTCGTGGCCCGGGCCGAGGTCACGAAGGGCGCGCTCTACCACCACTTCTCCGGCAAGCAGGCGCTCTTCGAGTCGGTCTTCGAGTCGGTCGAGGAGCGGGCCAAGGTCAGGATCCTCGAGGCCCTGCGCACGGACACCGACCCCTTCGACCGGGCCCGACACGGGCTGCGTGCCTTCCTCGAGGAGGTCCGCGACCCGGCGTACTCCCGCGTCGTCGTCCAGCAGGGGCCCGCCGTCCTGGGCTGGGAGCGGTTCCGGGAGCGGGAGGAGGCCTCGGCGTTCGGCATCGTCCTCGAAGCCGTCCGCGGCGTCCTCGAGTCCTCCCTCACCGAGCTCGACGACGCGATGGTGGAGACGTTCAGCCGGATCTTCTTCGGCGCGATGACCTCGGCGGGCGAGAGCGTGAGCCAGGCCGAGGACCAGGCGCTGGCCGCGGCCCGGGTGGAGTCGGCGATCGGGTTCATCCTCACCGGGCTCGCCACGCTGAGCGAGCAGGGCCTGCACGTGCCCGACCCGTACGACCTCGCCCGCGCGGACGGCCCCGAGGCTCAGCCGGAGTAGGTCAGCCGACCGCCCTTGTCGTTGCGCGGCAGCACCTCGACGAAGGTGTGCCCGGCGGGGATGCCGAGCTTCGCGCCCTTGGCGTCGGTGAAGGTGAACGGAGCGGTCGGGGACTTCTTGGCCCACGTCGCGACGAGGGCCTTGCCGCCGTGGAAGACCGCCGCGTTGCCGCCGCCGGTGGTGACCGACTCGGGCACGTAGTTGCCCGCGGGGTCCCGGTAGCCCGCGTCCTTGGTGGTCACCCGGACCACCACGATCGTGTCGGCCTTGAAACCCGTGCCGGCAGCGGCGTTGGAGTTGGTGTTGACGTACTTCTGGCCGCGCAGGGCCCACCGCGTCGTGTGCGACCCGCCGAACTGCGCGGACACGCTCGTCGCCGGCGCCGTGCCCGCGAAGCTCGCCGGGTTCGACCAGGGCAGGTACGGCTGCGACAGCGCGGTCGGCTTGGCCAGGGTCCTCACCAGATCGGGCAGCCGCATCATCAGGTTGTACGGCGCCGTGCGGTCGCCGGCGCGGTAGAAGCCCTTGGCGTTCCCGGCGTCGTTGGACTTGAAGTTCACCTTCGCCTGCTTGAGCCGGGAGATGGTGGCCGGCGCGGCGCCGGAGGTGACCACGACGCCCTTCACCGGCTTGACCAGACCGATGTCGGAGGCGCGCATCGAGCGCACCGGTCCGACCAGCCGCGGGATCGTGGTGTCGAAGAAGACCGCGAGGCGGGTCATCCCACCCTCGACCAGCTCCTCGGTGATCAGGTCGGCCTTGTTCAGCCCGATCTGCGGCTGCGAGCTCTCGGTGTTGTCGATCTTGACCGCGACCGGCGGGTGCGTGGGCAGCGCGCCGGTGATCTCCTGCCCGGTCAGGGGCCAGTACTGCTTGGCGGGTGCCGTGGGCGTCGCCGAGGAGGAGGGCTCGGGGGCCGCCTGCTTCTCGTCCTTGCCGCAGGCACTCACCCCCAGGGCGAGGGCGACGACGAGGGCGGGCGCGAGCAGGCGGGGGTGAGACATGCCGACCATGATGAGGGACGCGGTCCCCGCAACCGACGAGGCCCCACCGGGCGGCGAGCGTGTCGCCGACCCGACGGGGCCCAGCCTGGTGGAGAGGTCCGTGGTCAGATCTTGGCGCCGCCGTCGACGTACAGGATCTGGCCGGTGATGTACGACGCCTCGTCGCTGCACAGGAACGCCGCCGCGGCCGCGATGTCCTCGGGCTTGCCGGTGCGCTTGATCGGGTTGCGGTCGCCGGCGGCCGCACGGAAGTCCTCGACGCTCATCCCGACCCGCTTGGCGGTCTCGTCGGTCATCTCGGTCTCGATGAAGCCCGGCGCGATCGCGTTGACGTTGATGCCGTAGCGACCCAGCTCGAGGGCGAGCGTCCGGGTGAAGCCCTGCAGTCCGGCCTTGGCGGCGGAGTAGTTGGCCTGGCCGCGGTTGCCGTTCGCCGAGGTGCTGGAGGTGTTGAGGATCTTGCCGTACTTCTGGTCGACGAAGACCTTCTGCGCCGCCTGGCTCATCAGGAACGAGCCCTTGAGGTGGACACCGAGCACGGCGTCCCACTGGTCCTCGGTCATCTTGAACAGCATCGCGTCCTGGGTGATGCCGGCGTTGTTGACCAGCACGTGCAGGCCGCCGAGCTCGGAGACCGTGCGCTCGACGGCAGCGTCGACGGAGGCCTTGTCGGTGACGTTGCAGCCGATGCCGACCGCCTTGGTCGCCCCCAGTCCGGCGGCGGTCTCGGCGGCCCTGCCCTCGTCGAGGTCCAGCACCGCGACGGCGGCGCCCTCCTCGGCGAAGCGCTTGGCGGTGCCGGCGCCGATGCCCTGCGCCGCCCCGGTCACGATGACCACTCGTCCCTCGTAGCGCCCTGTGTTGGCCATACCTGTGTGCTCCTTAGCTCGTGGAGGTCCCGTTGCTGGGATCCAGGTCACGATATGACCACCGCGATGCGGCCTCGGTGCGGGATGGCGACTATCGTCGGGGCGTGGTCGAGTCCCGGTTCCGCTTCCTCGTGGTGCTCGCGGGCGTCATGGTGGTCGCGACCGTGCTGGTCAGCAGCTCCGTCGACCTGCCGCTGCTGGACCCCGACGACGACGCCACGGGGCCTGCGTACGTCCGGTTCCCGCTGATCCTGCTGGCCGCGTTCCTCGTCGACGTCGTGCCCCGCGTGGCGCTGCGCTGGGGCCGCGCGCGAGGTTCCGCGGAGCCGGTCGGGCTGCGGGCGACGGTGCGCGGGGTGCTGCGGGAGCGGTGGACCCCACGCCAGGTCCGGTTCATGCTCGTGGGCCTGGCCGCGTGGTACGTCACGTACGCGACCTTCCGCAACCTCAAGAACGCCGTCCCCTTCGTCAACGACACCCTGTGGGACTCGACCTTCGCGAGCATCGACCGCTGGCTGTTCTTCGGCCACGACCCGGCCCAGGTCCTGCACTCGCTGTTCGGCACCTCGAGCCTCGTCGCGCACTTCTTCTCGTTCGTCTACGTCGCCTGGATCGTGCTGATCCCCGTGTCGCTGGCCTGGGCGCTGGTCTTCACCCGCCACCGCTCGGCGTCCGCCTGGTTCGTCACCGCGATCGCCGTCGACTGGGCGCTGGGCGCCATCACCTACTTCGCGTTCCCCACCCTGGGGCCGATCTACTCCGACGCCGGCACCTTCGCCGGCCTGCCGCACACGATGGTCACCGACCTCGAGCAGGGTCTGCTCGACGGGCGCATCGAGGTGCTCGCGGACCCGGTCGGCGCCCACACCCTGCAGTCCATCGCCGCCTTCGCCTCGCTGCACGTCGGCCTGATGATGACGATGTGCCTGGTGGTGCAGCTGGCCAGCCGGCGCCGGTCGTACAAGATCGCCGCCTGGGCCTTCCTCGGGCTGACCTCGCTGGGCACGGTCTACCTCGGCTGGCACTTCGCGATCGACACCGTCGGCGGGGTCCTCGTCGGCACCGCCGGGATGTGGATCGCGGCGCTGGGCACCGGCAACCACGTGGGCTGGCGACCGGCCCTCGTGACCGGCGAGGTCGACGACGAGCCGGTCCGCGGGGTCGTGCGCGAGCCTGCACGCACCTAGGACTCACCGGCCCGGCCCGGCCCGGCGCGGGACGTCATACGAACCGGTCGCCCGAGCAGCCAGCTCGTACGACGTCGTGGCTTCGCCGCACTCAGAGCCCGGCGTACACCTGCTGCGCGTTGCCGCCGAGGACGAGCGCCGCGGTCTCGTCGTCCAGGCCGAGCCCGACGACCGCGCGGGCGTTGGCGGCGGTGCCGGGCACGCCGGGCCAGTCGGTGCCGAAGATCCACGTGCGCGCCAGCCGGGGCAGGGAGAAGCGGGAGTAGTAGTCCGGCAGCCGCTTCGGCGGCAGGCCGGACAGCTCGATCCACACCCGCGGGTTGGCCAGGGCCATCGAGGCGGCGGCGTCGTACCACCAGCCGCGTCCGCCGTGGGCGAGGACGACGTGCAGGTCGGGGAAGTCGCGGACGACCGGCAGCAGGGTGGCCGGGTCGGCGAGCTCGTTGCGCGAGCCGGGGAAGCTCGAGGTGCCGCAGTGCACGACCAAGGGGACGCCGCGCTCGACGAGGACCTGGTACGCCGGGTAGAGCGCGGCGTCGTCGCAACGGAAGCCGCCGTGCACCGGGTGCAGCTTCAGGGCGGCGGCCCCGTGGTCGAGCTGACGGGTGAGCTCGGCGGCGAGCGGGAAGTGCAGGTGCGGGTTGACGTTGGCGACGGGCCGGAACAGCACGGGGTCGTGCTCGACGACCGGCAGCAGGTCGTCGAAGTGCTGGTAGCCGGTGGCCTTGGGGCTGTACTCGCAGAACAGCATCGCGTGGTCGAGCCCCTCGGCCAGGAAGAGCTCGCGCAGCGCCGCCGGGCGGGGGCGACCGTCCGCGTCCCACACCCGGTCGACGAGGCCGGGCGCGCCGAACTCGTGCATCCACTCCAGCCAGGCGGGCTTCAGGCTGCCCAGCACCGGCACGTGGACGTGCGCGTCGACGAAGAGGGTGCCGTCGAGCATCAGGGAGTCACCAGCCGATCACCAGCGGGGTGTCAGTCTCCAGGTCACCCACCTTGGCCGCGCCGCCGGGGTCCCCGAGCGGCTCCTCACGTCCCTCGAGCGTGACCGTGAAGAAGGCCGCGTTGTCGCCGATGAACTGCTCGTCCTCGTCCTCTAGCCGGCGGTCCTGGGCGATCGCCTCGACCGGGCACACGGGCTCGCACGCACCGCAGTCGATGCACTCGCGCGGGTTGATGTAGCTCTTGCGGCTGCCCTCGTAGATGCAGTCCACGGGGCACTCGTCGACGCACGCCTTGTCGTTGACGTCGATGCAGGCGCTGGCGATCACGTACGGCACGGGGCCTCCTTCTCGTTGGTGGTGCGGGACCTCAGGTGGTGGCGCCGGCGACGTCGGCGGCGGGTACGGACGCCTCGTCCTCCGGGACGCGCCCCTCGACCAGCAGGGCGCGCACCTTGAAACGCTGCAGCTTGCCGGTCGCTGTCTTGGGCAGCTCCTCGACGAACACCACCTGGCGCGGCGCCTTGAAGTGCGCGAGCCCCTGGCGGCACCACGCCACCAGCTCGGCCGCCGTCACGCCCTCGGCCACCACCACGGCGACCGGCTTGTCCAGCCCGTCGTCGTCGGCGACCCCGACCACGGCCGCCTCGCGCACGCCCGCGTGCTCGAGCAGCCGGCTCTCGACCTCGGCCGGGGAGACCCAGATGCCGCCAGCCTTCAACATGTCCGAGTTGCGGCCCAGGCAGCGGTGGTAGCCCTCGGCGTCGCGCACGTAGGTGTCGCCCGTGGAGAGCCAGGCGCCCTGGAAGACCTGCCGGCTGGCGTCGGCGCGACGCCAGTAGCCGAGCGCGTTGGAGTCGCCGCGGACGAAGAGCGCACCCGGCTCGTCGACGTCGGCGACGGTGCCGTCGGCACGTCGTACCTCCAGGTCGTAGCCGGGGACGGCGCGACCGGTCGTGCCTGGGCGGATGTCGTCCGGCGCGTTCGACAAGAAGATGTGCAGGGCCTCGGTGGACCCGATGCCGTCGAGGATCTCCACGCCGAACCGCTCGGTGAACCGGCGCTGCAGCGGTGCCGGCAGCGGCTCGCCGGCCGAGGCGCACAGGCGTACCGACGCGAACGCGTCGGCGGGGATGTCGCTGGCGACGAGCGCGGCGTAGAAGGTCGGCACGCCGAAGAACAGCGTCGGCCGCTGCTCGGCCAGCCGCTCGTGGACCACCGCGGGTGTCGGCCGCCGCGGCTCCAGCACGGTCGTCGCGCCCACCGAGAGCGGGAAGAACAGCGAGTTGCCGATGCCGTACGCGAAGAACAGCTTCGCCACGGAGTACGTCGTGTCCTCCGGCGTGATGCCGAGGACCTGGTGGGCGTAGGTCTCGCAGACGGTGCGGATGCTGGCGTGCCGGTGCATCGCGGCCTTGGGCGACCCGGTCGTGCCCGAGGTGTAGAGCCAGAGCGCCCACGAGTCGGTCCCGGTCGGCGCGAGCCCTGCCGTGCCCGGGTCGTCGGCGAGCGCGTTCCCACCCAGCGCCAGCAGGTCGCTCCACGTGTGCAGCTCCCGGCCGCCGGTGGTGGCGAGCGGGCCCGCGTCCCCGACGGCGACGACGTGCTCGACCTCGGGCGCCGCCTGCAGCGCGACCGCGACCACGTCGGCGAACTCCTCGGTGCACACGACGACTCGCGCCCCGGAGTCGGACATCAGGCTGCCGAGCTCCGGACCGGTGAACATGGTCGAGACCGGCACGGCCACCAACCCGGCGTGGAACGCCGCCAGGATCGAGGCCAGCATCGGGACCTCGTCGCTGGCGACCAGCAGGACGCGGTCGTCGCGGCGCAGACCGAGGGCGCGGTAGGCCGCGGCCACCCGCAGCACGAGCGCGCTCAGCTCGGCGTACGTCGTCTCCCCCGCGGCGGTACGCACCGCGACGTGCTCGCCGCGCCCCTCGTCGAGGCGGCTGTGCAGGAGGTACTGCGCGGCGTTGAACTCGGGCTCGGCCATCGCGGTGCTCACACCCGCCGGTGGTCGTAGCTGCCGCGCTGTCCGGAGCCGTAGCGTCTCAGCGCCCCGTCCGGGCCGGAGGCGTTGGGCCGGTTGAAGATCCAGTTCTGCCAGGCGGTGAGCCGACCGAAGATCTTGGTCTCGACCGTCTCCGGCCCGACGAAGCGGTGGTTGGCCTCCATGCCGGTCAGCGCGTCGGGTGAGAGCGAGGCCCGCTCCTCGAGCACGATCCGCAGCTCGTCCTCGAAGTCGATGTCGTCCAGCGCCATCGTCACCAGGCCGACCTCCTCGGCGGCCACGGCCTCCACCGGCTCGCCGAGGTGCTGCCGGGCCGACTCGAGCTGATCCTCCTGGCCCCAGAACCGGCTGGCCAGCCGGGAGAGCCCGTTGCCCATCGGGTAGGTGCCGTCGTTGGACGCGGTGAGAGTGAGCGCGGCGGGCGTGGCGTCGGGGTCGACGTCCTCGTAGACCCCGTCCAGCATGTACTGCCGGTCGCAGGCCAGGCTCACCTCGAGCAGCACGCCGACGAGGCACGACCCGGGCTCGATCACGCTGATCAGGCTGCGGCTGGTCACGTCGAGACGCTTGAGCACCCGGGCGAGGTAGGCACGGACCTCCTCGAGGTACCAGTGGCCGCCGTCGCGCAGCTGCTCGTCGTAGCCGAGGACGAGGTCGCTCTCGCCCCGGGTGCGGAACACCCAGGTGCCGAGGTCGGGCTCGTTGGTGCGCAGCCGGAGCACCAGGTCGTCCAGGGCACGGGCGAGCGCCATCGGCCAGTAGTCGACACCCTGGGCGAGCGCAGCGGCCGCGTCCTGGGGAGCGGCCTGGTCGGGTCCGACGACGGTGATGTCGACGCTGCGACCGGTCTCGGACGTCCGCGCCTCGAGGTACGGGTAGCGGATGGTGCCGTCCTCGACGCTCACCTCGAGCGGGATCAGCTCGACGCCGCGCTCCCCCGACCGGGTGGAGCGCGCGACCGCCGCGGCGGCGTGCCCGGCGACCCTCTCCTCCCACTCGCGCATCGGGTACGTCGCGTCGACCAGACCCCACTCGACGGCGGTCTCGCCGCGGTACCCCTCGGACTTGGTGGCGAACAGGTCGGCGCGGTCCTTGCGCACGTGCCGCTTGTCGACGACACGCGTCAGCCCGCCGGTCCCCGGCAGCACCCCGAGCAGCGGGACCTCGGGGAGCGACACGGTCGACGAGCCGTCGTCGAGGAGGATGATCTCCTCGCAGGCCAGCGCCATCTCGTACCCGCCGCCGGCGGCCGTGCCGTTGAGCGCCGCGATCCAGGTCTGGCCGTGGGCGGTGGCGTCCTCGATGCCGTTGCGGGTCTCGTTGGTGAACTTGCAGAAGTTTACCTTCCAGGTGTGGCTGGACCGCGCGAGCATCCGGATGTTGGCACCCGCGCAGAACATCCGCTCCAGGCCGCCGGTCATGACGACCGCCTTGACCTCGGGGTGCTCGAAACGCAGGCGCTGGGTCAGGTCGTACAGCTCGATGTCGACGCCGAGGTCGTACGAGTTCATCTTCAGCTCGTAGCCGGGCACCAGGCCCCCCGCCTCGTCGACGGTCAGCGTCACCGTGGCCACCTCACCGTCGATCTCGAGGGTCCAGTGCCGGTACCGGTCCGGCGAGGTCGCGAAGTCGACGACAGGGACCTCGGCCCCGCTCGCAGCGCCCGTGGACCCGTCGGCGCCCTGCTCGGTCTGCTCCTCGTCACGCACTGCGGTCATCGGGGGTGCTCGCCTCCTGCGTCGGGAACCGTGACGCATAACA
Organism: Marmoricola endophyticus; assembly: GCF_014644415.1. Classification (GTDB taxonomy): domain Bacteria; phylum Actinomycetota; class Actinomycetes; order Propionibacteriales; family Nocardioidaceae; genus Marmoricola; species Marmoricola endophyticus. The sequence continues at coordinate 88,844 of NZ_BMKQ01000002.1, read as the reverse complement.
CTCTACGTTGTCGTCGTGATCCGTCAACACGATGTGGAACTTAAGTCGTCGTACCCTCTGCGTGTCCACGAAACGAGGCGGAGCGTGACCCAGAGCGAGACCGAGGCCGGGACCGGGCCGCTGACCAGGCGCCGGGAGATCGGCTCCGAGAGCGCGCGGTCGCTGCTGCTCACCGTGCTCGGCGAGTTCGTGCTGCCGCGCGGCGAGCCGGTGTGGACCTCGACGATCCTCGACGCCCTCGCCCTGCTCGAGGTCGAGCAGCGCGCGGCCCGGCAGGCACTGGCGCGTACCGGCGCCGAGGGGCTGCTCGACTCCGCCCGGCACGGTCGTCGTACCTCCTGGTCGCTGACGGCACAGGGCCGAGAGCTGCTGACCGAGGGGACGTCGCGGATCTACGGCTTCATGCGCGAGCCGCGCGCGTGGGACGGGCGCTGGCTGGTGCTGACGGTCTCGATCCCGGAGTCCCAGCGCAAGCTGCGCCACCGGCTGCGGACGCGGCTGACCTGGCTCGGCCTCGGCTCGCCGTCCTCGGGCCTGTGGGTGACACCGGACGCCGAGCAGTCCGAGGCGGTTGCCGAGGTGGTCGCCTCGCTCGGTCTCGTCGAGCAGTCCTTCGCCTGGCTCGGCCCGACCTCGGGGGTCGGCGACGAGGCCCGGCTCGTCGGCGCGGCCTGGGACCTGGCCGACGTCGAGAAGCGCTACCTGGAGTTCCTCGACACCTTCGAGGTACGAGACACCACCTCGCCCGCCGACGCCCTCGCCGCCCAGGTGGCGCTGGTGCAGGACTGGCGACGGTTCCCCTTCCTGGACCCCGCGCTGCCCCACGAGCTCCTCGACCACGACTGGCCCGGCCCGCGCGCCGCCGAGCTGTTCCACTCCCGCCACGCCGCGTGGCACGAGCCCGCGCAGCACGAGTGGGCCCGGATGCAGGCCGAGGCCGACGCGCGCACCTGAGCGCACCGAGGAGGTCGAGCAGCGAGCGCCAGCGAGCGCGTCGAGACCCGGCAAGCGACCACTCACCCCCGCCAGTGCCGGTGGTCTCGACGTCCTCCCTCGCTAGCGCTCGGTCGGGCTCGACCACCTCATCTCGCTCAGTACTGGTGCTCGTCCACGTCGACGTAGCCGCCCTGCTCCTCGTGGCCGGGCGCACGCGACGATCCGCTGCCGCCGGAGGCGGCGCGCGAGGGCTGCGGGCGGGCCGGTGTACTCGCGCTCGCGGGCCGCTCACGCCCACCGCCGGCACCGACGCGCTTGCGCAGGTCCTCGCTCGTGGAGCCGCGGAAGCCACGCACCACGAGCCAGTCGTGCACCCGGTCGGCGTCGGCGTGCTCGCGGATCCGGTTGTGGACGTAGTTGAGGTCGCGGGCGGCGGCCTCGTCCTCGAGGCGGGCGAGGACGAAGCTGCCCACCCCCTTCTCCTGCCCGGCGGGATCGACGGCGAGCAGGATCTCGGCGTCGCCGCCCCAAGTGACGTCGAGCCGGCCGTACCCCAGGACGGTGCCGTCGGCGCCTGCGTCGCGGGCCGACCACCACTCCCCCGGCAGCGGGTCCCCGTCGGCGAAGGGCAGCACGAATGCGCCCTCTGGCGCGCCGCCGATCACGCGCCGCTTGTCGGCGTCCCAGACCGGGTCGTCCTCGCGCACCCAGGCGAGAGCCATCAGGCCAGGCCCTCCTCGGCGAGGTGGACGTAGTCGAACTCGACCGGCTGGTCGTTGATGCCGGTCTTGGGCGGCGCGATCCAGGCGGCGAACTTGCCGTACTCGTACTCCGGCACCATCAGGTCCGCGACCGCCCGGCGGCTCTCCTCCGAGGGCAGCCACTCGTCGACTGACGCGGCCCACTCGTCCTCGCTCAGCACCCGGCCGTCGGGGCTGATCCTGTGCGCGGCGTACGTCCCCACCTTGCGGTTGAAGCCCTCGTGCGGGAGGACCAGCCGCTCCTCGAGCCCGGCGTCCTCGAGCTCCTGGTTCCACCGGCGTACGCCGTTCTCGCAGTCGGCGACGTACTCGTCGCGGAGGTCGAGGTTGAGGGCGCTGAGCATCGGCACCTCCTTCTCGACGATCTGCCCGTCGACGACGTGACGCATCGTGCGGGTGTCGTCGAGCAGGACGTGGTCGTCCTTGCGCCGGGTCTCCTGCCAGCGGCCCTTGAGCCCGGAGGAGTAGTAGTTGCCGGCGTTGGTGGACTGCTCGGAGCCGAAGAGGTCCATCGAGACCGAGAACTGGAAGTTGAGGTACTGCTGGATCACCTGCAGCGGGATCACTCCGTCCTCGAACCTCGCCGGACCGCCCTTCGCCTTCATCACCTCGGCGGTGCGCTCCACGGTGCGCTGCACGCCGGTGGTGCCCACGAACATGTGGTGGGCCTCCTCCTTGAGCATGAACTCGCAGGTGCGCCCGAGCGGGTCGAACGCGGACTCCTTGAGCGTGCCGAGCTGGTACTTCCCGTCGCGGTCGGTGAAGTAGGTGAACATGAAGAACTGCAGCCAGTCGGTGGTCTCCTCGTTGAAGGCACCGAGGATCCGCGGGGCGTCGAGGTCGCCGGAGTTGCGCTTGAGCAGCTGCTCAGCCTCCTGACGCCCCTCGCGGCCGAAGTACGCGTGCAGCAGGTAGACCATCGCCCACAGGTGGCGGCCCTCCTCCACGTTGACCTGGAACAGGTTGCGCATGTCGTAGATGCTCGGCGCCGTCGCGCCGAGGACCCGCTGCTGCTCGACGGAAGCCGGCTCGGTGTCGCCCTGGATGACGATCAGGCGCATCAGGTCGGCGCGGTGCTCGCCGGGCACCTCCTGCCAGACCGGCTCGCCCTTGTGCTTGCCGAAGCTGATCGTCTTGTCCGGGTCCTGCTCGGCCAGGAAGATGCCCCAGCGGTACTCCTCCATCGGCACGTGGTCGAAGTGCGCCCACCCGTCGCGGCCCACGGCGATCGCCGTACGCAGGTAGACGTTCTCGGTCGGCAGCTGCGGCCCGAGGTCGCGCCACCAGTCGAGGAACTTCGGCTGCCAGCCCTCCAGCGCGCGTTGCAGGCGCCGGTCCTCGTTGAGGTTGACGTTGTTGGGGATCCGCTCCGAGTAGTCGATCGTGCTCAGCGGCCCGGTCGGCTCCGGTGCCGCACCGGTGCGGTCGTCAGTGGTCGTCATCGCAGGGTCTCCTCGTCAGGGATGGACCCTTACGTTCTACACGTGGCCGACGCATTTGCCAAGCAACTGTCACATGTCGGCCCTGGCGCCCGACAGACGACGACCGGCCCACCTGCTCAAAGCAGGTGGGCCGGTCGTGAGCGGTGCACGGTGGAGCTGGCGGGAATCGAACCCGCGTCCTCGAGCGCCGACCCAGGTCTTCTACGGGTGTAGTTCGTGAGATCGCTTTTCTCGGCCCCGGCGCTGCCACGAACAGCTCGCCGACGGGCCCAGTCGGGAAAGAGTCCCGATCACCCCTCCCGACGGGGAGTGACCAGCAAGTCTCCTAGATGAGGCCAGGGTCCGGGACGGAGACGGATGCCCGGTCTGACCCTTCGATCACTGCTCAGGCAGCGAGAGCGAAGTCAGTGCGCTTGGAGTTGGCACTTGTGGTTTCCAGCGAACGTTTACGAGATGACGCTGGCTTCTCGACCCGCTTCTCCTGGGACTAGCGTCCCCAGTCGAAACCAATCAGCCCCTCTTGAGTTGTGCGTTCCAGGGTACGCCACAGCACCGACGCAGGCCCGCGTGTTCCCCGGAGCCGGCACGGTCTCGACACGCTCGCCGGCTGCTCGACCACCATGCGAACGGCGGACGCTGCCGGTGCGGGGGTCTCGACGTCCTCGCTCGCTGCGCTCGCATCGGGCTCGACCACCGCAGGTGGTCGAGCAGCGACGAGCGCCAGCGAGGAGCGCGTCGAGACCCGGTGAGACTCACGCCCGGCCGGAACGCCGCGGGTCGAGACCTACTCCCCCAGTAGGCGCCGGGGCGTGCGCCAGCAGACGTCGCGCAGCCAGTCGTCGTCGAGGCGCGGCTCGCGCTCGCGCAGCCGGGTGAGCACCTCGAGCTGGTGGGCGTAGGGGTACGGGATGGTCGGGAAGTCGCTGCCCAGCAGCACCTTCGGGCCGAGATCCACCAGTCGGGGCAGCAGGTCGTCCGGGAACGGCGCGCTCTCCCCCATCTGGGAGAAGAACTCGGTCCACACCATCGTCGTGTCCAGGTGGGTGCGTTCGTACGTCTCCGCGAGCGTGAGGAAGTCGGCGTACTCCGGCGCGCCCATGTGCGCGACGACGACCGTGAGTCGAGGGTGCCGCTGCAGCACACGTGCCAGCGGAGCAGGGCCGGTGTGCTCGTTGGGCACCGGCCCGGAGCCGGCGTGGATGACCACCGGAGTGCCCGCGTCCGCCAGCGCGCCCCAGGCCGGGTCGAGCAGCGGGTCGTCGAGCTCGAACTCGCCGACCTGCACGTGCACCTTCCAGACCTCAGCCCCGGCGGCGATCGTCTCGGGGACGTACGTCGCCGCCTCCGGCTCGGGGTAGAGCGTCGCCGACCACAGCGCTTCGGGAACCTCCGCGGCGAAGTCGCGGGCCCAGTCGTTGAGGAACGTCGCCACGCCCGGCTTGTGGGCGTACGGCAGCGTGCCGAAGCGACGCACCCCGAGCCCGCGAAGCTGCGCGACCCGCTCGTCGTACGACCCTCGGTAGCGGATCGGCCACGGGCGGCCGATCTTCGGGCCGGCGTCGTCGAACACCTTCCACACCGCCGCCTGGATGCGCGGCGGCAGGAAGTGGACGTGGACGTCGTACAGGCCCGGGATGCCGAGCTCGCGCCAGAACGCGGGAACGTCGTCGTCGGACCAGGGCACGACTCAGCCCATGCCCTTCAGCTGGCGGCCGAGCGCCTCCTGCTTCTCACGGTTGGCCTGCTTCTCGGCGAGCGACCGACGCTTGTCGTAGGTCTTCTTGCCGCGCGCGAGCGCGATCTCGACCTTGGCCTTGCCGTCCTTGAAGTAGAGCGCGAGGGGGACGAGCGTGTAGCCGCGCTCGTTGACACGGGTGTCGATCCGGTCGATCTCGGCGCGGTTCAGCAGCATCTTGCGGACCCGGCGGGGCTGGTGGTTGGTCCAGGTCCCCTCGGTGTACTCCGGGATGTGCACGCCGTGCAGGAACGCCTCGCCCCTGTCGATCTCGCCGAACCCGTCGGTCAGGGTCGCGCGGCCCGCGCGCAGCGACTTCACCTCGGTGCCGACGAGCACCAGGCCCGCCTCGAAGACGTCGTCGATGTGGTAGTCGTGACGCGCCTTGCGGTTCTGCGCGATCAGCTTCCGCCCGACTTCCCTGGCCACGGGACCAGTGTCCCAGAGCGGCGGCTACATCCAGTCCAGCGGGTTCTTCGGGACGCCGTCGACCATGACCGTGAAGTGCAGGTGGCAGCCGGTGGACCACCCGGTGGTGCCGGAGTAGCCGACGATCTCGCCGCGGCTCACCCGGTCGCCGACGCCGACCCGGTAGCCGGGGGCGTGGTTGTAGATGACCACGACGTTGTGGCCCCGTACCTGACCGAGGTCGATCAGCAGACGGTTGCCCCACGCCGACTGGTAGTACTTCTCGATCACCTTGCCGTTGCCGACCGCCTTCATCGGCGTGCCGCAGGGCGCGTGGAAGTCCGTGCCGTTGTGCAGGCTGTAGTAGCCGTAGATCGGGTGCACCCGGTAACCGAAGGGTGAGGTCACGTAGCCCGAGACCGGCCGCAGCAGCGGACCGCTGCCGTTGCTGCTGCTCGAGCCGCCACCCTGACCGCTTGTCGACGCCCGGGCCGCGGCCGCCTTGGCGGCGGCCGCCCGCTTCTTCAGCTGCGCCGAGATCCGGGCGTCCTCGGCGTTGAGCGAGCTGAGCTGCGCCTGGTCGGAGGCCTTGGCCTTGTCGGCGGCCTGCTGGGCGGTCGTACGCTGCCCGACCAGCGCGGCCACCGACGCCTCGGCCGTACGCGCCTGGCCCTCGAGGCGCGCCATCTCGGTGAGGTTCGCCGCGGCGGCCTCGCGCTTGGCGCGCACCTGCTCCTGGGCCTTCGTGAGCGCGTCCTTCTTGCGGTCCAGCTGCGACTGCAGGGCCTTCATCTTGTCCAGCAGGGTGTTCTGCTCGGTCATCATGTTGTCGACGGCCTGCATCCCGGTCGGGAGCGTGGCCGGGTCCTGCGAGCGCAGCATCGTGGAGAGCCCGACGAGCTGGGGCGAGGTCTGGTGCAGGTTGGCGGCGGCCTGGCGCCCGATGTCGCGACGCTGCTCCTCGACCACCTCCTTCTGGCGCGCCAGCTCGGCCTTCGCCTTGGTGACGGCAGCCTCGGCCTGGGTGAGCTGGGTCTGCAGGGCCGCGTCGAGCTGCTGGGCCTCGGCGAGCTTGGCGCGGCTGGTCGCCAGTGCGCCCTGGGCGGCGTCGAGCTTGGCCTGGGCGGCGCTCAGCGCGCGGTGGGCGCGTACGGAGGCGGCGGAGGTGTCCTCGAGATCGGACTCGGCGGCCTTGATCTGGCTGCGTACCTTGCCGTGCTTGTCCTTCAGGTCGTCGGCGCGCGCGGCAGGGGTGCCGGAGGGCAGACCGGTCGCGACGGAGCCGGCGGTCAGGGCCAGCAGTGCGGAGGCGACGAGCGCCCGGTGGCGCAGGTGGGCAGGACGGAAGGGCACGGGGAAGTGAGCCACAGGTGTTGCCTTTGTTCGCAAGGGGGAAGGTGAACCCCTCGACGGTAAACCCGGGCGGTCAGACTTTGAGGTATTTGCGCGTGAGCACGAGTGTCGGGATCAAGGTGAGCACGATGCCGAGGACGGCGATCAGCCCGATCGCCTGCCCCGCGTCGGCCCAGCCGATCCAGGCCACCACCTCGGAGTTCTCCCGCAGCAGCCGGTAGACCACGAGGTAGGTGAACAGGGCGATTGCCACCCCCGACAGCGCGACACCGACCAGGGCGGCCACGAGCGTCTCCATCAGGAACGGCAGCTGGATGTAGAGCGAGCTGGCACCGACCAGCCGCATGATGCCGATCTCGCGGCGCCGGGCGAACGCGGTCAGCCGGATCGTGTTGCCGATCTCGAGCACGGCCGCGATCAGCAGGAACACCGCGATCCCGATCGCGCCCCACTTCATCGCCGAGAGGAAGGCGTAGATCGGCGAGAGGATCTGGTGCAGGTCCTGGACGGAGTCCACCCCCTGCAGCCCGCGTACGGCACCCTCGACGCCCTGGTACTTCTGCGGGTCCTTGAGCGTGACGCGGTACGCGGTGTTCATGTCCTCGACCTTGACCGCGGAGTACAGGTCCTGACGGCTGGAGTCCTGGGACTTCGCGAGCTCCTGGAGCGCGGCGTACTCGGTCTTCTTGCTGCGGTAGTCGGTCGAGCGGACCTCGGGGTGCGTCTTCAGCGTATCCTCGATCGTCGACCGCTGCGCGCCGGTGACCTCCCCACCCGCACAGTTGGCCGACTTGGAGATGTCGTTGCACATGTAGACCGTGATCTGCAGGCGGCTGCCCCACCGCTGCTCGGCCTTGTCGGCCTGGGTGTTGAGCAGCAGGCCCATGCCCACCAGGGTGAGGGAGACGAACATCGTCACCACCAGTGCGACGGTCATCGAGACGTTGCGTCGCAGACCGGTGCCGGTCTCGGAGAACACGTACCTGAGTCGCATGAGCGGTCCTTGCTGGGGGGCGGGGAAGTGCGGTCGGGGAGCCCGGCTAGTGCTGGTAGCCGTAGCCGCCGCGGGCCTGGTCGCGGGTGACCCGGCCCTGGTCGAGCTCGATGACGCGCTTGCGCATCTGGTCGACGATGCCTGCGTCGTGGGTGGCCATGACGACCGTCGTTCCGGTGCGGTTGATCCGGTCGAGGAGCTTCATGATCCCGACCGAGGTGTTCGGGTCGAGGTTGCCGGTGGGCTCGTCGGCGATGAGGATCATCGGCCGGTTCACGAATGCCCTGGCGATGGCGACCCGCTGCTGCTCACCACCGGAGAGCTGGTCGGGCATGCGCTGCCCCTTGCCCTCCAGCCCGACGAGCTCGAGGGTCTCGGGCACGGCGCGGTTGATGGTGCCGCGCGGCTTGCCGATCACCTGGAGGGTGAACGCGACGTTCTCCGCGACGGTCTTGTTCGGCAGCAGCCGGAAGTCCTGGAAGACGGTGCCGATGTCGCGCCGCAGCGAGGGGATCTTCCAGCTGGCCAGCCGGTTGATCTCCTTGCCGGCGACGTAGACGCGGCCCTGGGTGGGACGGTTCTCGCGCAGCACCAGCCGCAGGAACGTCGACTTGCCGGAGCCGGAGGCACCGACCAGGAAGACGAACTCGCCCTTGTCGATGTCGACGTTGACGTCCTCCAGCGCAGCGCGCTGCTGCTGGGCGTAGACCGAGGTGACGTTCTCGAATCGGATCACGGTGAGGGGCGGCCGGCGGTCGGGGTCTCGTGGTGCCCCGTCGATGATCGGGCACGTCCGGCCGCGCCCACTCTAGGAGAGCGGCCAAGGCTCCCCCCGCACCGCTGCTTCCCGCGCGTTTCGCGTCGTACGACCACGAGCCGTCGGCGTCGTGACCGGCCACGCCCTAGGGTGGTCGCCGTGCTTCTCCCCCGCCGCCGTACGACGTCCGCCCGCGCGGCTGCGGTGCTGCTGAGTGCCGTGGCGGCGCTCACCGCGTGCAGCGGCGAGGCTCCCCCCACGTCGCAGGCCACCGCCCCGCCGACCCCCATCGCGCGGCTCAACACGGACGCGATGCGTCTGGTGCGGATCGAGTTCTGCTCGCTGCTGCCCTCCTCCGCCGTGAAGACGGCGCTCGACGGCCGCCGGGGCTCCGGCGAGCGCTGGCGCAGCGGCCAGGAGGTCGCCGTCTCCGGTGACGCCGGCTCCGGCGAGGCGGACGCGGCGGGCAAGGACGTCGTGCACGAGAACGGCTGCCGCTGGTCCGCCGACGGCTACTCGGCCGCCGCCTGGCTGTTCGCCGACCCGGTCACGACCGCCCAGGCGCGAGAGGTGATGCGGGCCGCCGGCCGCCAGAAGGGCTGCACGGTCGCCCCCGGGCCGGACTTCGGCAACCCCTCGCAGCTCCAGTCCTGCCGTCTCGAGGACGGCTCGCTGCGCGAGCGCTACGCCGGCCTGTTCGACGACACCTGGCTCACCTGCGAGGTCCAGGGACCGTCCGGGTCGACGAAGAGCGCCGTCCGCTCCCGGGCGGCGGCCTGGTGCGTCCAGGTCGCGAACGCGACGAACACGACGCGCTGAGGCGACCGGTCAGGCCGGCGCGGCCTCGGCGCCCCGGCGCCAGCGGATGCCGGCCTCGAGGAAGGCGTCGATGTCGCCGTCGAGCACCGACTGCGGGTTGCCCGACTCCAGCTCGGTGCGCAGGTCCTTGACCATCTGGTACGGGTTGAGGACGTAGTTGCGCATCTGGTCGCCCCAGCTGGCCTGGACGTCGCCGCGCAGCTCGTCGAGGTGGGCCTTCTCCTCGGCCTTCTTCAGGGCGAGGAGCTTGGCCTTCAAGATCACCATCGCCGAGGCCTTGTTCTGCAGCTGCGACTTCTCGTTCTGGCAGGAGACGACGGTGCCGGTGGGGATGTGCGTCAGCCGGACCGCCGAGTCCGTGGTGTTGACCGACTGACCGCCGGGGCCCGACGACCGGTAGACGTCGACGCGGACGTCCTCCTCGGGGATGTCGATCTCGTCGGTCTGCTCGAGCACCGGCACAACCTCGACGGCGGCGAAGCTGGTCTGCCGGCGACCCTGGTTGTCGAAGGGGCTGATCCGCACCAGCCGGTGGGTCCCGGCCTCGACGCTCAGCGTGCCGTACGCGTACGGCGCGTGCACGGCGAAGGTGGCCGACTTCAGGCCGGCCTCCTCGGCGTACGAGGTGTCGAAGACCTCGACGGAGTACTTGTTGCGCTCCGCCCAGCGGGTGTACATCCGCATCAGCATCTCCGCGAAGTCGGCGGCGTCGACCCCACCGGCACCCGAGCGGATCGTCACCAGCGCCTCGCGGGCGTCGTACTCGCCGGACAGGAGGGTGCGCACCTCCAGCGACTCCGTCGACTTGTGCAGCCGCTCGAGCTCGGTCGCCGCCTCGGCCAGCGACTCCTCGTCGCCCTCCTCCTGCGCGAGCTCGACGAGCACCTCGAGGTCCTCGATCCGACTGCTCAGCGAGGTGAACCTCTCGAGCTGGCCCTGCAGCATCGAGAGCCGACCGGTCACCTTCTGGGCGTTGGCCTGGTCGTCCCACAGGTCGGGGGCCGCCACCTGCTCACCCAGGTCGGCGATCTCGCGCCGCATCTCCTCGACGTCGAGCACCTTGCCGATGGTGCCCATCGTCGCCGTGAGCTGCTTGATCTCTGATCCGAAGTCGGGGCCTGCCACGATGAGCAACCCTACGCGGGATCAGAACGCCAGCCGGACCACCCGGTCGGCACTGCCGCCGTTGGAGGTGGTGATCCACAGCGCGCCGTCCCACGACTTCTTGACGTTGCGGATCCGCCCGTACGTCCCCTGCAGGAAGCGCACCTTGCGGCCGCGGCGCGCTCCCCCGAGGTCGACCGACCACAGCGCCTGCCCTCGGAGCCCACCGATCCAGGCGCGGCCGCCGAGGCAGGCGACCCCGCTCGGCGAGCACTCGGCGGTCGTCCACTGCGCCAGCGGGTCGGTGTAGCCGCCCTTCCCGTCGGAGCCCTCCGCGTTCGGCCAGCCGTAGTTGCGCCCGCCACGGATCTGGTTGAGCTCGTCGTAGGTGTCCTGGCCGAGCTCGGCGGACCACAGGAGACCGTCAGTGTTCTGTGCCAGGCCCTGGGGGTTGCGGTGTCCCCAGGTCAGGATCCGGTCGTCGCCGGCCCGGCCGACCAGCGGGTTGCTGCCCCAGGCGCGCCCGTCCCGGGTGACCTGCAGGATCTTGCCGCCCAGGGAGCCGAGATTCTGCGAGTACGCCCGGTTGCCCGTCTCACCGCAGCCGACCAGCAGCGAGCCGTACGAGGTGAACAGCAGGCTGCCGCCGTTGTGGATGGTGCCGCGCGGGATGCCGGTGACGACGGGGGTGAAGGTCGTGCCGAGTCGCCCCGCGTCGTACGTCGTCCACACGACGCGGTTGTCGGAGGCCGTCGTGTAGTAGAGGTAGACCCGCTTGTCCTGGGCGTACGTCGGCGACACCGCCAGCCCGAGCAGCCCACCCTCGCCGCCGTGCTGGACCCCGGGCACCGACCCGACCGCCTGCTTCGCGCCGTACGGGAGGATCCGGAAGACCTGGGCGGAGTCGCGCTCGGTGACCAGGGCCGAGTGGTCGGGAAGGAAGTCCAGCCCCCACGGGATGGTCATCCCCGAGGCGAGGGTGGTCTGCGTGGCGATGCCCGCACGCGCCGGCGACTCGACGGCGAGCGCGACGGCTCCGGCAGCGGGCACGGCGAGAGAGGAGCGGAGGAAGGAGCGACGGTCCATGCCTCATCGCACCACGAAGCCCATACCGTGACAAGGACCCCCAAGGCGGGTCAGACCGGGTCGGCCTGCCCGGCGGCGTCGACGAGGTCGGCGATGGAGTCGACGACGTGGGTCGGCCGGTAGGGGAAGGACTCCACCTGGCTCGACCGGGTCGACCCGGACAGGACGAGCACCGTCCGCAGCCCGGCCTCGAGCCCCGAGATGACGTCGGTGTCCATCCGGTCCCCGACCATCACCGCGGACTCCGAGTGCGCCTCGATCCGGTTCAGCGCGCTGCGCATCATCAGGGGGTTGGGCTTGCCGACGTAGTACGGCGTCCGCCCCGTGGCGGCGGTGATCAGCGCGGCCACCGACCCGGTCGCGGGCAGCGAGCCCTGCGGGCTGGGACCGGTCACGTCGGGGTTGGTGGCGATGAAGCGGGCACCGCCCTCGATCAGCCGGATCGCCCGGGTGATCGCCTCGAAGGAGTACGTACGCGTCTCCCCCAGCACGACGTAGTCCGGCTCGCGCTCGGTCATCACGTAGCCGACCTCGTGCAGGGCGGTGGTCAGCCCGGCCTCGCCGACGACGTACGCCGACCCGCCGGGCCGCTGGTCGTGGAGGAACTGCGCGGTGGCCAGGGCCGAGGTCCAGATCAGCTCCTCGGGGACGTCGATCCCACTGGCCAGCAGCCGCGCGCGCAGGTCGCGCGGGGTGTAGATCGAGTTGTTGGTCAGCACGAGGAACGCGGTCCCGGAGGCCTTCAGCGCCTCGATGAAGTCCGAGGCCCCCGGGATCGCGTGCTCCTCGTGGACCAGCACACCGTCCATGTCGGTGAGCCAGGCGGCGACGGGGTGGCCGGTCGGTGATCGGTCGCTCATGCCGCCATCATGACGCGTCTACTTCGCGCAGAACGCGAGCAGCGCCGCGTTGAACTCCTCGGCGTGGGTGGTGTTGCAGCCGTGCGGGGCGCCGGCGATGACGTGGGTCTCGCTGCTCGCGATCGCCGCCGCGGTGCGCTGACCGGACCCCTCGAAGGGGACGATGCCGTCGGAGTCGCCGTGCAGGACCAGCGTCGGCACGGTGATCTTGGGCAGATCGCCGCGGAAGTCGGTCGTACCGAACGCGTCCATGCAGCCCAGCGCGGCGTCCTGGTCGGACCGGTGGCACAGCGCGACCGCGTCCTGGACCTGCTGGTCGGTGGCCTTCAGCTCTTCACCCGCGGTGAAGAAGCCCTCGCAGAACCCCGGGAAGAACTCCTCGCGGCTCGCCTCGAGGCCGCCCCTCATGTCGCCGGCGGCGTCCTGCGTGAGCGGGCCGTCGGGGTTGTCGTCGCTCTGCAGCAGGTACGGCGGCACCGCGCTGGCGAAGACCACGGAGTGCAGCCGGTCCTCACCGTGGTTGCCGACGTAGCGGGCGACCTCGCCGCCGCCCATCGAGAAGCCGACGAGCGTGACGTCGGTGAGGTCGAGGTCGGTGAGGACGGTGTGCAGGTCGGCGGCGAGCGTGTCGTAGTCGTACGGGCCGCCCGCGTCGGAGTCGCCGAAGCCGCGCCGGTCGTAGGTGATCACGCGGAACCCCTCGGCGGTGAGTGCGGCGACCTGGTCCGTCCACGCCTGCCCGGACAGCGGCCAGCCGTGGATGAGCACGACCGGGCGGCCGGCACCGCCGGTGTCCTCGACGTGCACGTTCTGGTTCGGGGCGACGGATACGTCGGTCATCAGCTCTCCTCGAGTCGGCGAAATATCTTGTGCACAAGACAAGTACCCGCAGCGCGTGCGTTCATGCGCCCGCGAGGAGGCTCGGGTGCGCTGGGGCACACTGGGCCGTGTGGGAACTCTGGCCTGGGTCGTCGGGACCGTGATCGTGGTCGTCCTGATCGTGCTCGGACTGCCGTACTTCTCCGACCGGATGACCAAGGGCGGCGGGGGCGCGAGCGCCGGCGGCAACGCGCTGGGGGCGATGGACGCGATCTTCAACCCGGGCGCCGACCGGGCGCGGACCTCGCTGACCCAGGACCAGGAGAAGAAGGGCTCGCAAGCACGTGGCGAGGGTGAGGACCCCGAGGAGCCCGACGAGGACGAGCACCCGCAGCGCCCGGCCGGGGGTCCCTGATCACGGCGCGACCCGGACCTCGGAGGACGCCGACCCGGTGACCCTCGGCGTGCTGACGCCGGGGACGCTCAGCGGCAGGTCCATCGGCGCGGCGAGGCGTACGACGACGACGTCGTCCCGCGCGGTCACGCTCATCCGGAGTCCCGGGTAGCGCCGCTCGGCACCCGAGGCGGCCACGAAGGCGGCGGCGTAGCGGCGCGCGGTCGCCTCGTCGATCTCGGCGACCGCCCCCAGACCACCGGTGTAGACCTCGCGTCCCTGGATGCCGTCCGTGGCCGCCAGCGCCGCGGAGTCGGCCAGGTGGTCCAGGCTCTGCCGTCGCAGGTAGGCCGCCGACGCATCGACCACGACGGCCACCAGCACGGCCAGCACGAGCGCGAAGCCGATGATCAGCGGCGTGACGCTGCCGCCCTCGTCGCCTCTCCTGGTCGAGCGGCCGGTCACGGCCGGTCCTCGCGGAAGGTGCCGTACGGCGAGCGGCTGCTCGCCTCGACCCGGATGCGCGGCGCGTTGCCGCCGAGCGCGTCGGGCACGAGCGGCAGCAGCACCGACGTACGGACATCGGCGAGGACCACCGAGCCGGGCGCCAGGCAGTTGGCGGGATCGGGCCGGCAGGTGAGGGTCAGCCGCATCCGCCCGGACGGCACGTGCTGGTCCTGGAAGGCGAGCGCGGCAGCGGCACGGGCGCGTCCCGGCGCGGCCGCCTCGGTCTCGGAGGTGACGAATGCGCGTCCGGCCGAGCGAGCCGCGGTCGTGGCGGCGTACGAGGCCCGCTGCGTCTGCAGGACCGCGACCACGATGTAGACCAGCGGCACCAGCAGCAGGATCGCCAGCCAGACGAGCTCGACGATCGCGGTGCCGGCCTCGTCGGTACGACGCTCCTGCAGCCGCCGCACGAGGGTGCGTACGGCACTCACGGCACGACCTCCTGCACCGCGTGCCCCTGCACGTCGAGGGAGACGCCCGGGCCCCACAGGCCCAGCGCGGGCACCTTCGCCCTGACCCGGACGGCCATCGTCGCCACCCCGTCGACCCGCGCCCGGTCGGCACTGACGTTGCCGGCGAACCGGTCGGCGATCGCTCCACGGATCCGGCTGCGGGTGCGTACGACGGCATCACCCGGTCCGCGGTCGATGGTGGCGCCGTAGCGCGCGCCCTCCGCGGCGGCGGAGGCCAGCGTGGAGCGGACGTACATCACCAGCGCCACCTGCATGATCCCCAGCACGAGCGGGATCAGCACCAGGCTGACGAGCACGAAGTCGACGACGGCCGCCCCGGACTCCTCGGCGCGGCGGTCGCGACGCCGGGCGCGCTCGGACATCCTCAGCCGGAGACCGACTGCAGCGCCTGCCGCAGCATCGCGCTCAGCTGGCTGCCGGCGATCGCCCAGAGCACGCCCACCAGACCGGCCGTCATCACGGTGATGAGCACCCAGCCGGGCACGTCACCGCTCTCATCGTCGCGCCGGTCCAGCCAGCGCGCCCACATCCACATCATCCTCGTCTCCTTCGTCAGGTCTCTTCGGATCAGCTCACCAACCGCAGGCCGACCAGCCCGGGCCAGAACGCGAACACGACGGTGACCGGGAGAACCAGGAAGACGACGGGGACCATCATCCCGATCTCCTTGCGGCCGCCGGCCTCGATCAGCGCACGTTTGCCGACCTCGCGGACGTCGGCGGCCTGCGCGTGCAGCACCTCCGAGAGCGGGGTGCCGCGCTCGACCGCGATCGCGAGCCCTTCGGCGAACCGGGCGACCGCGGGGACTCCGGTCCGGCTGGCCAGGGCGTCGAAGGCGTGGGTGACGGGGACACCGGTCCGGACGTCGGCGAGCACCCGCCCGAGGTCGGAGGTGAGCGCGCCGCGCGTGCGTCGTACGACGCGGTCGAGGGCGGCGACGGGGCTCTCCCCGGCCGCCACCGAGAGGGCGAGCAGCTCGGCGACGGTCGGGAACTCCTCGAGGATGCGTCGTTCGCGAGCGGCGACCTGCGCGGTCAGGCGGTTCTCGCGGACGAGGACGCCGGTCGCCAGCGCGGCGAGGCAGAAGATCAGCAGCGGTACGGCTCGGTCCGGTGCCCGCAGCGAGATCAGCAGCGACGGCACGGCGGCGAGCGCGAACGCCGACAGCCCCCAGACCACCTGCTGCACCCGGAAGTCGTGGACGGAGAGCTCGAGGTCGGCGCGCTCCAGCCGCCGTCGGATCGACGCCGAGCCACCGAGGACCCGCTCGACGAGGTCCGCCGCGCCGCGCAGGAACGGGCCGAACACGCCGACCAGCGCGGAGGTCTCCGGCGTCGTGGACCGCACCGCACCGAGCTGCGGCAGGTCGCGGAGGTACGGCAGCACCCGCAGGTCGATCGGCGTACGACGCGCCGCCAGCCGTCGCTGCAGGACGAGCACCACCCCGAGCCCGAAGGACCCGCCGAGCAGGGCTCCCCACAGCGCCGGGCTCATCCGAGCACCCGCCGCTCCGCCGGGAGCCGGCCGATCCAGAGCATCAGGCGGTACGCGACCGCGCACGCCACCGCTCCGCCGACCAGGACCACCACCCCGCCCGCCGATGCGTACCGGTGGATCACGTCGCCCTGGAACGACAGGAGCAGCAGGACGAGCCACGGTGCCGCGACCGCGAGCCGAGCGCCGTTGACGGTCGTCGTCTGCCGGGACTCCAGCTCCGAGCGGGTGCGGGCGTCCTCGCGGAGGTACGCCGAGAGGTTGCGCAGCAGCCGGCCCAGGTCTCCCCCGCCGACCTCGCGCGCCACCCGCAGCCCCTCGACGACCCGGTCCCCCACCGGGTCCGCCAGCCGGTCCTTGAGCCGGTCGAGGCTCTCCCCGAAGCGGCCGGTGACCTGGTAGTCCAGCGCGAACCCGTCGAACGACTCGCGGAGCGGCTCGGGTCCGCGTACGGCGAGCGCGGCCAGCCCCTCGGGCAGCGACAGCCCCGCGCGCACCGCGCTGGCCAGGTTGTCGACGGCCTCGGGCCACACCTCGGCGAACTCCCGGCGACGGCGGCGGACCCGGCCGCGCACGATCGCGACCGGGAGGTAGGCACCCATCAGACCGAACGCCACCGCGACGGGCAGCGTCCGTGAGGCGACCTGCACCGCCGCGAGCGCCACGAGCCCGCACATCGCGCACAGCACGACGAAGCTGGCTGCCGAGACCCCGCCCAGCCCGGCGGTCGCGAGCAGCTCGTCGACGCGGCCCCTCGTACGACGTTCCTGCCGGGTGAGCGGTACGACGAACGCCGACCAGATCAGCAGCAGCCCGGTGCCCAGCCCGAGCCCGACGACGACGCCCATCAGCGCACGCGCTCGTCGTGCAGCAGGGCGTGGACGTCGATCCCGGCGCGCTCGAAGCTGTCCAGCCGCCCGGGCATCCCTGCGGTACGGACCAGGCCCTCGGCGCCCCGGACGAACAGCGGCTCGGTCTCGATGATGTCGTGCTCGACCCGGCCGGGGACGGCGACGATCTCGTTGACCCGCCGCACCCCGCGGGTGTCGAGGCCGAGGTGGACGACGATGTCGGTCGAGGCCGCGACGGTGGGGACGACGAACCGTGAGGAGATGTTCTCGCCGGCCAGCAGCGGCAGCGTGCACAGCTTCACCAGGGCCTCGCGGGCGGAGTTCGCGTGGATGGTGGCCATGCCGGGCAGCCCGGAGTTCAGCGCGAGGATCAGGTCGAGCGCCTCGGCCGAGCGCACCTCCCCGACGATCACCCTCGTGGGTCGCATCCGGAGCGCCTCGCGCACGAGGTCGCGCAGGGTCACCTCGCCGGTGCCCTCGAGCCCGGCCTGCCGGCACTGGAGCGGCACCCAGTCGGCGTGGGCGAAGCGGAGCTCCCAGACCTCCTCGGCGGAGACGATGCGGTCGCCGCCCGGGACCGCGGCGGCGAGGCAGTTGAGCATGGTGGTCTTGCCGGCTTGGGTGGCTCCCGCGACCAGGATGTTGAGCCCGGCCAGCACCGCCGCGGACAGGAAGTCCGCCGCCTGCTGGGTCAGGCTGCCCAGGCGTACGAGGTCACCCAGCTGCGCCGCACGGAGCACGAACTTGCGGATGTTGACCGCCGAGAACCCCCGCGAGATCCCCTCCAGCACCACGTGCAACCGGTGCCCGTCGGGCAGCATCGCGTCCACGAACGGCTGGCTGACGTCGATGCGCCGACCCGAGGTCTTCAGCATCCGCTCCACCAGCTCCGCGACCTGGCCACTGGTCAGGATCGTGGAGGTCAGCTCGTGCCGGCCCGCCCGGGCCACGAAGACCCGCGAGGGATCGTTGATCCAGATCTCCTCGCGGGAGTGGACATTGCGCCGAACTTCGGTGAGCAATAGGGCATGGCCCGGCCGACTCCCTCCCCGACCAACGAGGAGGACATATGGACAAGAGCACGACCGGCGAAGAAGTCGACCTCTACCTGCGGCTCAGTGTTGACGCTGAAGGCGCGGATTCGATCGAACGTCAGGAACGGGACCTCCGCGCCTGGGCGGATCGTGAAGGGCTCAGGGTCCGCGAAGTCTGGAGCGACGCGGGTCGATCGGGTTATCGGGACGTCAAACGCGCGGGCTTCGAGAGCGCTCTCGCTGCACTCGCAAATGCAGAGGTCCGAACACTTGCCGTCTGGAAACTCGATCGTCTCTCGCGGCGCGGAGCGGGACAGATCGGCGTAGTCCTCGACGACGTCGAACGCGTCGGCGGTCGCCTCGTGTTTCTCCGCGACGGGCTGGACACGAGCAGCGGCAACGCCTCACGACTCCCGATCGTCACCATGAGCGAGATCTCTCGCGCAGAGAGTGCGAACACGTCACTTCGGGTGAAGAGTCGCAAGCACACGGACCGCCTCGCCGGGCAATACCTCGGCGGTCTTCCGCCGTATGGGTACGCAGTCGACGACGCGCGACACTTCGTGCCGCTGGAGCCTGAGTTCTCGTCTATGCGCGAGGTCGTGTGGCGGGTGCTGGAGGGCGAGTCGCTCATGACGATCTGCCGCGACTTCAACGAGCGCGGCGTCCTGACGCAGCGCGCGAAGAAGCACCTGGCCAAGCGCGACCGGCTCCCCGGGCCGGGTTGCGACTGCGGGACGGATGAGAAGCCATGCAAGGAGAGCCTCTGGCGACCGTCCGCGCTTTCCGCCGCGCTCCGCTCCCCGGGACTCGCCGGCCTCATGCCGGAGAAGACGACCGATGAGCATGGTAGATGGAAGGCCGCAGTAGTCGCCTGGCGGCATCCAGACACGGGCGAGACCGTCTCGCTCATGGCACCGGGCCGCGAGCCCATCGCAAGCGAGGCCGAACAGGCTCGACTCCTTTCCGTCATGGACTCGCGGCTTCGCCAGTACGGGCGGGGCTCGCGCCCCGTACGGCAGCCGAAGAGCCTCCTCGGCGGGCTGTTGGTTTGCGCTTCATGTGGTCGGACCGCGCACACGTTCGGCAACTCGTACCGATGCCGGAAGTGGAAGGCCGACGCGAGCGACTGTGCAGCCCCGCTCAGCGTGTCGGTCGAGGCCGTCGAGGAGGCCGTCGTCCGTGCCTGGGTGGGGCGTCTGGCGCAACTCCACGACGAGCCGGAGTCCCCGCTGCTCGCGGCGGTCGCGGACCGCTGGCTGCAGAAGTTCGACCCGGCTCCGCTGCGCGAGCGCGAGCGGCTTCGGTCCGACCTGGAGGACGTCAAGACGCGTCTCGCGAGTGCGGATGACGACCACTACGTCAAGGCCACGCTCGACATAGAGCGGTACGCACGCGTCTCAGCGCGACTGGAAGAGCAGCGCGCGCGTCTCGTGCTTCGGCTGGCCGAACTACCTCAGCCGGAGGCGGATCTCGGCGCACTCCTCGATCCGGAGTTGTCGCTCCCGGCGTTCACGACCGCAAGCGTTCCGGAGCAGCGCGATCTGCTTCGCCTCGCGATCGAGAGGGTCGAAGTCAGCCGCGCACCGAAGCGAGGGACGCGCTTCGATCCATCGAGTCGGATGCGCGTGTCTTGGGTGGGTGACTGATCGCCTCGACCTTCGCGGGCCCCCGCTGGAGACTTCCTCCGGTGGGGCCCTCTCGTTTCCACTGAGGCGCGCTGAGCAGAGCCAAGCCTCCCGGGCCCGGTCGCTTCCTCTCGGGCGCTCCTGGAGGCGCTCGCGGTCTCGGTCTCGCGGGCCCGACCGTGACGAGAGTGACGGCAGTACCCGTCTTCTCGGTTGATGTTCTAGCGCGGGGAGAGAGGTCTACACGAATCCCGACGGCTGGTGAGTGAGCAGCGAGGGGGTCTCAGGCCGACTCCACCTTCAGTACACGCAACGAAGCGCCTAGCGCGCGACCCGTGTCCGGGACCGTCCCGGCCGGGAATGATGCGAGGAGAGGAGAGCCCGTGAGCAGTACGAGACGAAGGCGCGTGTGCGCGTGGTGTGGGGGTCTCCTCGACCCGGGTGCTCGGTCGGATCGACGGACGTGTTCGCCGCGATGCCGGGTCGCTCTCTCGCGTGACCGCTGCGCGCGCCGCGAGCGCGACTCGCTGGCGACCTTCGAGGACCTGGTCCGCGAGCACGGCACGGCCGAAGAGCGCGCGGCGTACGCGGCGCTCGTCGCCACGGTCCCGGCCTTCCGCGAGACGCACGGCACGATCCTCGCGAGCCTGGAGCCCGCAACCTGACGAGATCCGTGCTCCCTTACACGGATCGTGACGCTGGAGCGCCTGGACCGTGACGGGAGTGTCGCTAGTGACCCTCTTCTCGATTGATGTTCTTGCGCGGGGAGAGAGGTCTACACGGATCCCGACGCTCTCCCCGTCCCCCTGATCTTCCGCGAGATCGAGAGTCCTCGCGGTGAGCACGGACCGGCCTGGTTCCCCGGTCCGCGTCGTCGAGGCATCCCGCCCCGGTTCACCCGCCACGCGCGGGCCTGGACCGGGGCGGGCACCGCCCGCGACCCCGCCCCTGAACCTCCCGCGCGACCACTGAACCCGGCCGCACGGCCCCGGCTCTCAACCTGACAGCGACACCGACGACGAAAGACTTCCCGATGCTCTCGTTCCTGCATACCGACGACTACGAAGACCTCGCGGTCGGCCTGGCCGACCCCGCCCACGACGTCCCGGCGATCCTCTACGGCCCGGCCTGGCGCGAGGCGATCTCCTTTGACGACGACTTCGGCGTCTTCCGGAAGGCGCGCGGCTTCCCGAAGCCGGTCCGGCTCGCGCGCTACCTGGAGCCGCTCCTCAGTGGCCGCGTCGCACACGACGGACGCCCGCGCGGCAACGACTCCGCGCGCTCGGCCGGATGGTGGGCTCGCTCTGAGGCCTCGGAGCCCTGGGCTCCGGTCTCGCTCGGACAGGTTGTGACGGCACTCTCGGAGGTCGCGGACGCACTCCTCGTCGAGGCGCAACGCCTGGCGCGCGAGTCGAACGCGACTGTCCTCGCGATCCGCGCCGAAGAGCCACCGCTACGCCACCACCGGACCCGACTACAGCAGGCGGAGGAGGAGCAGATCCGGCGCGGCGCGGTGAAAGCGTCCGCCTCGTCGCTCTCCGGGCTCCTCGCGGGCGGACCGTCCCGGTTCGGGGAGACCGCGCGCGTGCTGCGCGAGGACCCCGACCGGTTCGGTCTGCCGTCGACCGCGCTGGTCGAGCACGTCGGCGCATGGTTCGCGCAGACCGCTCGCGCGGAGGGCTGGGGCTCTGGCCCGCGCGGACGAGTGAAGTCCTCCGACGTCTGGCTCGCCTACCGCGACACTCCTCGCGCGTTGCCACAGCCGGACTTCTTCCGACTCCTGGAGGACTCGATCGGTCCCCGGATCCGCGATCGCGAATACGCGGTCCCGTCGTGGATCCACGACGAAGCGACAACCACCACCGACCCGCACGAGGAGAGGAAGAGCGCATGATCGTTCACGGCGACCGACACACCCTGAGCGCGGACGACGTCGCGGAGGTCCTCGACCGCGAGGCGCACACCGCGACCCGCGACCTCGACGGCGAAGACCTCCGGCTCACGCTCGGCTACTTCGTCCACGAGACGGCACACACCGCGACCAAAGCGGACCGCCGCGCGGCCGGAGCACGGCTCGCGCTCGCGGCGGAGCGGATCGAGCGAGACTCGCGTTTCGCGCGGACCGTCTCAGATGCTCTCGCCCGGCGCGTCCGAGCGGAGTCGCCGGCTCCGGCTCCGGCACCTACCGCTCGACTCCCCCGGCGTGCGGAGCCGCTGCCGGACAACGTCGTCGCGGTCGACTTCGCCCGCGCGGTCTAGCGGCTCCGCCGCATCTGGCTCGCGTCGAGTCGAGCGCGCCCGCCTGCGCGGCTGTCCGACCCCCGATCGGCAGGACCCGGCCTGGAGACCTTCCTATCCACATGGCCGGGCCCTGCCAACCCGCCCCGGCGTACGGCCTGGGGGCCGACGCACGGCGCGGCGGTCGCGGGCTGCACGCGACCCGCCTGGAGTCGCTCTCGACCTCGCGGCGCAGCCGCGTAGGCGGCGCGGGTGAGCCGCGCACCCTTTCCAGCTGATATCTGATCTCCCGCTCGTCCCGGTCCTGCTTCCGGAATCGAGCGGGGCTGACTGCCTGGTCGAGCACCTCGGATTCAGGTCCGGACGCGTGGCTCCCGGCGGTCTCCCCCTGGCCGGGCACTGCCCTGGGCTCGTCTAGTCGCGCTCTCAGTAGGCGCGGCGCTGGCGAGTAGCGCGCTCACCGCGCGCCCGTGCCCGGTCGGGGATCTCTTCCGGACGTGTTCGACCTAGAGCGCGTGCGGTGCAGGACTCCGCACGTCGAATCGTTCGGCGGCGGCTCATAAGGAGGTCGAGCCTATGGACTCGACGTCACGACCCTCACGGCCACGGGAGCGCGGCCCCGCGAGTGGCAACCATGCCCGGCGAGGACCTCGACGCGACGCCCTTAATGCGCTTGGTCGCCGCTCGGGCAGGCACGCAGCCTCCGACGTCGCAGGTCCGATCCCGTTCGGGTCGGCATCGCGTGGCGGGGTCGAGGAGTACCGCGCGCGGTACAGGGCCGCGCTCTACTCCTCGATCTCCGCTATCGGGATGGGCTGGACCCCGCATGCGGCGATGCTGGCGCACTCGCGGGCGGCGGTCGATACCTGCCGGGCGGCGCAGAGCACGGGTATTCCCGGCGACGTCCAGGAGCGGATCCGCTGCGAGGTCGACCACGCCGAACGTCTCCCCCGGTTCGACCTCGACGACACCACCGACACCACCGACTGAAGAGAAGGAATCAGAGATGCAGAAGATGAGGCTTCGCGGGCGCGGACAGGGCTCGTGTAAGACGATCGTGGAGGACGCGCCGGGCTACCGAGTGCTCTCGGACAAGACCCTCCCCAAGAGCGTCGAGAAGACGGCGAAGGCACTCGACACGGCGAACGAGCAGTCTCAGGCCGCTCAGGACGCCCTCTCCCGCGCAGAGAGCGTCGCCGGACATCACTCGACCCGCGCACGGGGTAGCGAGGACCGGCGCCTAGAGATCGAGGCAGCGACGCGGGAGGAGAGGGCGATTGCGGGGCGTGCGTCCAGCGCAGCACGACGAGCCGCTGAGGAGTTCCTCTCGGCTATAGAGGATGCTCACGAGGAGATCCGCGCAGTCGAGGCGCGTCTCATGTTGGAGGCGCACGCGGCGAAGGTCGACGCACTCATCCTGGCGCTGGAGGCGGAGAACAACGACCCCGGCGGGCTCAGCGCGCCCCCGAGCCGGATGGAGTCTCCGTGGGATCCGGCGAGCGGGCAGTTCGGCGCAGTCGGTGTCGCTGACCTACTCGCGGACACCGACCGCGAGAACACACCGTGGATGGTCGAGGTCGCGGGAACCGATGCCGGGCTCGTCGAGGTACGCGCCACGTCAGGCACATTCGGCCGTTTCTTCACCACCGAGAAGCGGGCCGCGATGATCTGCGACACCCGAACCCGGACCCACGACGCCACCTGGACGCGCGCCGACGAGACAAGCGAGGAGAAGTGATGGAGCGCGAAGCGATCCACGATCTCGTACTGGTCGAACTCTCACGATCCGAAGACGACGACGTCGCGAGCGCGGCCACCGAACTGATCCAGCGTGACGCCGACGAGAACGCGATCCTGGAGCAGATCCGGCGCCAGCAAGGGAGGGCATGATGCCGCGAGCACTACCGCCGGACCGGCTCCCGGCATGGCTCGTACGCGAGATCGGCGGACTCTCCGAGGAGTCGACCGGCGAGCCTCACGGCACCGTTGAGCGGGTCGAGGACCGTGAAGACACGTGACCGGCCCCGGAATACGACCGGCCTCCGACTACATCGTGAACAGTCCTACGGGCAGGGACAGGCGCGCACGGACAGGCGCACGCCGGATCGGCAGGAGCGGGAAAGCAGCACACCGGCCCCGCTTCGATCCCGCTGATCCGGTCGGCAGCACCCTCGACGCGATCTCTTCACAGGCAGCCCGCCAGCGTGAGGGCGCCGACGAGGAGTAGCAGCGGCGGACAGGGCGCGAGGACACGGCCCGGGTCAAGTCGACGACGACCCTCCCGGCCCCGTGTCCTCGCGCACCCTGCCCCCTCGGCTCGCTCGTCTAGGACCACCGGGGGTCTCCTCGACTGCACCCCGACGCGGGCACTGTCTCTCGTGCCCGGCGTGCCGGTGGATCGCTCGCCCTCGGCGCACCCGTGGTCGGGCAGACAGGCACTACACAGCGCATGCCGCACGAGCCACAGGCAGGGCTACCGTCACGCGACCTCGTCCTCGTGCTGGTCGACACGCCCACGACCGAGCGAGAGTCCACGACGATCGACGGCTCGGCGCGCGTGCGACCACAGCGGCCCGAGCATCGTCGAGCGTCACAGCCGAGCGACGATGAGCGTGTACGCAACAGCGCAGGAGACCCTGACGTCCGCACCCCGGTTCAATCGGGTGATCCTCGCGACGGGATGGGGTGGGGAGGGACTCCCCCTCCCCCTCTCCCCCGCAAGCCCGGGAGGCATAGCGCGACGCGGTCTGGATGCATGCCGTGTTCAACGGGACCCGGCCCGCTCACGACGTTTCAACACCCTGAGAGGAGGTCTCCCGCATGACGGAGACCGAAGAAGACACCCGGCCGGAGCCTCCGGCCGACCTAGGCGACGCTGGCCGGACGTACTGGCTCCGCGTCGCGGAGGAGTTCGACCTCGGCGCCGTCGAGGAGCCCGCGCTCGCAGAGGTCGCGCGGACCCTGGACACCCTGGCCGCGCTCGACGCGGCGGTCCGTCGTGACGGACACGTCACCGACGCGGGGAAGGTCTCTCCTGCGGTCGTCGAGGCACGGCAGCAGCGCGCGATCCTCGTCCGGCTCCTCGGGCTCCTTGACCTCCCGACCGACGACGACGAGCGCCCCTCCGCCGGAGGTACCGGCGTCTCCCGCGCTGCTCGCAAGGCCGCGCGAACCCGCTGGGGCGCCGCGAACGGGAGGCGCTGAGCGTATGGCCCGACGCAAGCAACAGCACAGCGCGACCGGCAGCGGTCGCCTCGACCTCGCGGACGAAGGTCTCCCGGGCTACCCGCGCTTCGATCCGGAGTCACTCCTCGGCGCCACGATCTCGGAGAAGGCGACCTCCTACGCCGACGCGCTCAGTCTGGAGCCCGGCGGCGAGTACGCCGACGTCATCTTCCGCGCCGCATGCCTCATCGAGGACGACATCCGCGAGCGGCTCGGCCTACCCCCGGTAGACGAAGAGATCCTCGACCACGCTAACGGCGACGTCGACGTCGACGAGGCCGCCCTCCGCGAACGCGAACAGGCAGTCGCGAGAGCGATCGCCTACGACACGCTCACCTGAGCACGACGAGGCCCCGGCCCTCCTCGCGAGGGACCGGGGCTCTTGTGCGTGCCGCTACCCGGCTGGCGAGCCGGAGGGCCGGCTCGATCGGGTCGAGGAACGCGCCCGCGTTCGCGTCGACGACCGAGTCGACAAGGTCCGCGAAGGCGACGTCCTCCACAGCCTCCCCGATCGCGGCGTGAAGGATCTCGGCGGTCCGATTTGTGGCAGTCTCGTATGCATTCATGGGGAGACCGTTAGCCCACAACCGGCCTCGGTCAAGAGGAGAGAACCGTAAGAATCCCAGCGACGCTCTGACCAGCGCGAACAAGTGCGTAAGAATTTGATCGTGCCCCGTTGC
The DNA here is from genome assembly GCF_014644415.1 of Marmoricola endophyticus. Taxonomy (GTDB): domain Bacteria; phylum Actinomycetota; class Actinomycetes; order Propionibacteriales; family Nocardioidaceae; genus Marmoricola; species Marmoricola endophyticus. The sequence goes on along the minus strand of NZ_BMKQ01000002.1, from coordinate 63,246 downwards.
GGCTTGCGCGACGCCTCAGCGGCGGCGAGTTCGCTCGCGCATGAAACAGGACATGACGAAACGGGGGCCTGCGTGACCGAGGTGCGGGATCATGCCGAGCGCCGCGCGGACCGCATGACGCCTAGTTAGGCAGCCGGGCGAGAAACAGTGCGCCACTCACGCCCGGCATCGCTTCTCGACTCGCGATTACGCCTGGCTCTCGAGCCACGCGATCGCTTCTACCGGCTCGGAAAATTGCGCCTCGATCCGGTCCTCGTTTGTGTAGTAGATCTGCACTTCGATTCGAGCGAGAAGCATCGGCTCGTGCGTCGTGTTCTCGTATTCGCGTAGACTCTGCACAGCCTCTGCCGCTGTGTTGAAGAATGCTTGCTCACCGTGCAGAGCGAGAATCAATACGCGGCTCACGCGGCGGCGTAGGTGACGGTCGAGCGTTTCGCGAAATATGGCATATCGATCTGGACTTTCCTGCATAAGCGACCGAGACAGCGACTGTCGCTCGGAATCGCTCAGCGCGTCCCACGCGTCGACCTGCATTTGGAGGTGGTCGATCGTCGTGTGCTCGTCGTAGTCAGCATCTATTCCAAACCTCGCGAAGCAATCAACGATCACCTCGCGTGGGATATGGAGTACCCGAACCCCTTGCCCCACCATGTGGCCTATCCCGCCCTCGGTCCACACTCCAGAGACGACCGCCCCAAGAAACGGCCGCGAGCGCGAGTGTCGCTGAAGCAGTGGCAAGAGGGCCGCCGTGATCTCACCTGCCTTGTTGACCGAGTGCTTTGTGTAACGACGCCATGCCGATTCGATGAAGGCAACCGGTTCCCCGAAATTCTCGGGTGTGCCACCCCGCTCAAGAACGAAGTCGAGATTGTTCTTACCGCCAGAGTCATTTTCCCAAGTGACAAGGCGTTTACCGTCTCGCGCAGGGCGCGGACCAATGGTGTCAAGGTACAAGCCATGCTCTTCCGCGACCGCTTGTAGCAAGGGCTCTACAGACTGCTCCATTGCGTAGCCGATGATCTGGCCGATGCGGTGCGCCGGACTTCTAGCCAAACCTCAGCCCTCGATCCAAAGTCGGCCCTCGTGAAGCGGGTGCGTGTGCTTGCGATTTTTCCACTTGGTATTACGGTCGCGCACCTTCTCGAAACGCCATTTACGGAAGCCCGAAGCAAGCGCTAGTTCGCCCAGCCAGCGCTCCACCGGGACGTGCACACCGTACGGAGCAGAGTCCCCCACGACATAGCAGACGGTCACGCCTGGCGCACTGACGCGACGTAGCGCCTGAAATATCTGCGCCGAGTCGAAGAAGTAGCCTGCGACCATCAGATCGTACGCCTTCTTTCCACCTCTCTCTTGTTTGACTTGCGCGAGCGTTTGGAAAGTTTGCGTCAACTCGCCTCGGACTGCTTGCAGCAGGGGTGACTCGAGTGCCTCCGCGGCGTCCCACCCACTCATATGCTGAGTGGCTGATCTCATCAGCCGCTTGCGAAGAGGTTTTAGGTCGCCCCACCCATTGACCTCACCAAGAACTGACTGCTCTAGGCGGGTCGCATCTGCATAATCAAAGTTGTTCGCGTACGGGGGGGACGTGAGCACTAGGTCTGCCCAACCGTCGTTCAAAGTGTCCAGCGTTCGCGCATCAGACTCGTAAACTTGCCCTCGTGGGGAGCCGACGTGGTCGCGCATCGTAAACATGTCTTGGGCGAACAACTCCACACGTGATTCGAACGCCGACACGGGCTCGGCGACCCGGGCTTTCGTTTTGTTCGGCAACACGTACTGCCATTGTGCGGTACCTGCGGGTGAGCACGCACGGATAATGCTGATGAAGGCCAGCCAGAGAAGTTCGTCGTAGTCGTCGCCCTGGCGCAGCCGCTCCACCGCGTCACGCAAGCGAAGTAGATCGAGCAGCGCACCGCGATCAGGAAAGCACTTCACCACGAGAGGGGAGGTCGGCTCGGCAACAGCGCGCTGCTGCTTCACCTCCAGCCGCACATCGGCCGCCCTCATGAGGAGCACCTCGGGGTCCGAACGCCATGCGAGTTTCGCGCGCGCAACCCGGGTCACGAACGGGTGAACGTCTACGCCCACTGCCTCCGCGCCCACCGCTTCTGCCGCAAGCACCGTCGTTCCAGAGCCACCAAACGGGTCTAGAACGCGACGCGCCTCTGTCGCCTCGACAACCGTCTCGGCCCAGCCGGCCGAGAAGCCCGCGCTATAGCGGAACCAGCGGTGCACCGGCAGACGCATGTTGTCGGTAAAGGTCGTCGTGTTGTTGCCTTGCGCTCGGACGGCAGGTACGTCCATAGGCAAGAACGGCTGGCTCAACTCGGCTCAGCCTCCTCACTGGATCCAAGGGTTCACGCAACGTACCCGACCGAATCACCGGCCGTTGGACCGCCGCCCCGCACGCGGCACGGTCACCCAAGCGCACGTCATCGGGACCTCTTGCAACTACGGTCTAGGGATGGCCGAGCCGCTCGCCACATCTCTCAGATGGGCCAACGTCTGCATAGCACGGATAGACCGGGCGCTCCGACAACACGATCGGCTTCAGACGGCCTACTCAGCACAACACGCGGAGTTACAAAGAGTGGTCGACGCCGGAGTTCCACGGTTCCTGCCGGAATCCGTCACAGATCTTCAAGAACAGTTTGACGACGATCTGGCCTTCTTCGTTCTCGCCGCGCGGCAAGCATTAAAGGCTGCGTGGGTGCTCGAACAGCGCGGCGAAGCGATGCCTCCCTTCCGCCAGCAGCAGGAACTCCGAGCGTGGCGCGAGTACGTCGAGCACTGGGACGCTCCCGCGCGCGGCGCGCCTGACCGGGCGGGTAACAAGTGGCGCTCTCTGTCCTCTGAACATGAGCCGGGACTATCGCACTCAAGTATGGGAAATGAATTGACCGAGGTGTCCGGCGTCCGGGTCGACTGGCTAGCCGAGGACCTGAGGGCAGCACGACGAAGCGCTGGCGTAGTCAGCGAGCGGGAGTGGGCCTATTGCTACATAGACGAGAACGAGGCGGCAATGATCCTCGGCATCTCGGTGCAAGAGTTTCTTTCAATTTCACCGAGGCCGCCCGGTCGCTTCGACTTCGGCACCGACAACGGTTATCCGGGCGTTCGCTACTTCCGAGACTGGGTAGAAGCCCGGCGCGACGGACTTCTTTATCCTCCTGGCTGGGAGGACTGGGTCGAACCACGGTGAACGCCAACGGTCTGATTCGCCGCTGTCTCTGAGCCCGGACTCCGAGGTAGTTGGGGCGTACAGTTCTCCTCGACCTCCGGGTCGTCCAGGTAGGGCTGCAACGGCCCCAGCCCCGACACCCTGGCCACGATCTCGCCCACCAGCGCCTCGACGTCCTCCACCGGCGCGACCTGCCCGGTCAGGCTCCGCTCGTCGTGACCACGCACCACCTGCTCGGCCAACCGGCGCACCAGGCCCGGGTCACGCTGGGGATCGACGCCGTCACGGCGCACCAGCTCGCGCACCGCACCGTCGAGGCGCTCCACCAGCTCCGCCGACGCCACCCCCACCGCTGACGCGGGCGGAGCACCGCGGCGGCGTGCCACCGACTGACTGCTCACACGACCACCTCCCGAGCGGTAGCGCCGTACGCCTCGACGATTCGGACATCTTGCGACGCCGGCGACCTCCACGGCAATCAGTTCCAGCACGCCTGTGGACAACTCCGCACGCCAAACGACTGCAGGTTCGTGCGGTGCCGAACCGTGCAGACGCGACCGCCGGCGTGAATTCGATCCACCCGCGCGCAGACGTGACAATGGACATTCCAGATCGCTCGAAGGCCCATCTGCTGGGTAGGAGCAAGCAATTGACGAGTCACTCGACAGACGCCTGGCTGCCGCCACGCACGGAGAACTCACACCTGCGCGGCCCCGACGGCGAACCAGCAATCAAGATGGACTCCCTCGACGTCGCCGACGGGTCAACGGTCTCGATCGCCTTCGAGTCTGTCGGACCTCGGTGGCGCCAAGGTGTGCTCATAGCGACTAACGGCGTCTTGGAGATCGACGGTATTGCCGACCGCATCGTGACCATCTGGGCCGACGAGCAACCCCTGGGCGGTGACATATTCGCCCGCGAGTCGGTGGGAAGGGTGCTGGTCTACAACGTCTGGGACTCCGACCGGGGAAAGGGACGCGAGTCGCTGAGCTACACCTCGGGCATGCTGATCGAGGAACTGCCCGACGGGTCGCGGCGCCACCGGTGCAACGACATCGGGCGGGACCCCGACTTCACCAGCGTCGTCTTCCGCCTCAGCGTCCAGCAGCCGTAGACCACACTTCACGGGCCGACCATCTGGCTTGGAGCGGCATCGCTGGCACATGAAGCAATCGTCCTCACTCGGGAGGATCATCAATGTGCCTGTTTGGTCGCGCCTCGGGTGGCTCCCGCGACCAGGACGTTCAACTTGGCAAGCACCGATCGCCCCGAGCGTTCGCGCAGAGCACCTAGCGGTCACTCACGACCGTTTCCATCACCACACCGGACCACGTCCGCCCGTTGAGGCGGGCGCGAGGGAAGCAATGGAGCAATCAGACGATACGTGGCTACCGCCAGCTACCGAGAACCCTCGCGTAGCCGGACCGGACGGCGAGCCAGCATTCAACGTCGACTCGCTAGGTGTCTCGGCGGGATCGAGGCTTCAGATTACGTTCGAATCGGTCGGTGACCGCTGGCGACAGGGCGTCTTTGTAGTGACCAACGGCGAGCTGGAGACCAACGGAACGATCGCGCGCGCCTTTCGCCTGTGGAGCGACACGTCGCCCGAGACCATCGAGATCGACGTTCTCCAGACCAAAGGACAGGTAGTCGTACACAACATCTGGGACTCGGACCGCGGCAAGGGCATGGAGTCGCAGAGCGCCACCTCAGGGGTGCTGATCGACGACCTGCCCGACGGGTCACGCCGCTACCGGTGCAACGACATCGGCTACGACCCCGACTTCACCAGCGTCGTCTTCCGCGTCAGCATCCAGCAGCCCTAGGCGCTGGTACTCGAGCGATTGTCCTCACTCAGGAGAATCGTCAATGTGCCTGTCTGCTCGGGCCTTGGGTGGCTCCCGCGAGGGGCGCGACCTGATCCCGCCACTCCCCACGACGAGCTTGCACTTCCCACGGCGTACCCACCGTGGGAAGTGCGACTTCGTCGTGGGAAGCGAGCCCGCCGGGCTCAGAGCAGGTCGGCGATCCCGGTGACGGAGGCCATCACGTGGGTGTGCGGCTCGGCGGCCAGCGCGGTCTCGTCGAAGGAGCCGGACAGCACGCCGACGACGAAACCCGCGCCCGCCTGGGTGCCGGCGCCGAGGTCGTTGGGGGTGTCGCCGGCGACGAGGACGCGACGTACGTCGGTGACGCCGGTCGCCTCCATCGTGTGGAAGACCAGGTACGGCGCCGGCCGCGAGGCCGCGACCCGGTCGGAGGTGACGACGGCGTCGACCGTGGCCTCGCCCCCCGAGCCGACGCGCCAGCCGAGGCCCTCGAGGATCGCGTCGGCGATCTCGGCGGGGTAGCCCGTCTGCAGCGCGACCTTCACTCCGCGCGAGCGCAGGCTCGCGAACATCTCCGGCACGCCGGGCATCGGCTCCGGCGGGGTGTCGCGGTACGCCTGCACGAGACGCGCGGAGAACTCCTCGAACGCGGTGTCGACGTCGGCCTCGGCGCACGGCGCGTCCATCCCGGCGAGCAGGCCCGCGACCGCCTCCCGCTTGCTGGTGCCCTTCCAGGCCAGCAGCAGGTCGTGCGGGACCGGGCGGCCGGTCACGTCGGCCACCGTCTGGTCGAGCACGCGGTAGACGAGCCCGCCCTCCTCCACGGTGGTGCCGGCCATGTCGAGGCTGACGAGGTCGAAGGCGTGGGCCGTGGCAGTCATGAGATCTCCTTGATGACGCGCAGGTCGGCGCTCGCGCCGGAGACCTGCGGGCGGACGTTGTCGATGCTGAAGGTCACCCGGTCGGGCCGGTAGCGGTCCTCGGCGTACTCGAGCGGCTCGCCCTCGGACGAGACGGCCCGGCGGCGCTCCCGCAGCAGCGGCGCCCCGGGGAGTACGTCGAGGTGCTCGGCATCCACCTCCTCGGCGGCGACGGCGTCGAAGGTGTGGCGGGCCTGGTGCAGGGGCACGCCCTGCCCGATGAGGTGGGCGTAGATCGAGCCCGAGTCGGCGTCGAAGTCGAACAGCAGCCGTCCGACCGGCTCGACGAACGTCGAGCGCTCCAGCATCGCCGGCTCGCCGTCGAGCAGCCGCAGCCGCAGCACCTCGACCACCGGCGTACCGGCCTCGAGACCGAGCGCCGCCGCGGCGACCGCGCCGACGCTGCGACGCGCGATCTCGACGGTCCGCTGACCGGGGGTACGACCCGTCTGCTGCGCCCACGCGGTGAACGAGAGGAACGTGTCGAACGACTGCGCCGCCGCGTTGTCCCGCACCACCGAGGGCCGCCCCTGCCCGCCCTCGATCAGTCCCTCGTGGCGCAGCGCGGCGAGCGCGGCGCGGACGGTGCCGCGGGAGGCGTCGTACCTCGCGCAGAGCCGTGCCTCGGAGGGCAGGCTCGCGCCGACCGGCAGCTCGCCGCCGAGGATCTGCTCGCGGATGCCGTCGGCGACCTGGGCGTGCAGGGTGGTCCGTGGGACGTTCACGACGCCACCGTAGACGCTTGACCAGACAACCGGCAGCACATGCACGTGACGAGCGGGAGAACTCCTGCGAATCCGGGTGAACGGTCGGTAAACTTGTTCAGACAAGTCCACGTAACCCGTTGACCCAGGGGCTCCGGCCCCGGACGCTCGACGTCATGAGCAGCACCTCGCCCCGCGCAGACACCGCCGTCGACCTCGTCGTCGTGGGCGCCGGCATCGTCGGGCTCGCCCACGCCGCCGAGGCCCTCGACCGCGGCCTTCGCGTGGTCGTCCTCGAGCGGGACGAGCACGCGGTCGGCGCGTCGGTCCGCAACTTCGGGCACGTCTGCACCACCGCCCAGGGAGGCCGCGCCCTCGACCTCGCCCTCGTCGCCCGGCAGACCTGGCTCGACCTCGGACGCAAGGCGGGGTTCGAGGTCACCGAGGCGGGCACGCTGGTGCTCGCCCGGGCCGAGGACGAGGTCGCCGTGCTCGAGGAGCTGGCCGCCGAGCGCGGTGCCGAGCAGGTACGCCTGCTCGACCCGGCCGCGGCGGCCGAGCGCAGCGGCGTCGACGTCCCCGACCTCCAGCGTGCGGCCCACCTCCCCCTCGACCTGCGCGTCGACCCCCGCGAGGCGGTCCCCGCCCTGGCCCGCTGGCTGAGCGAGGCCGGCGTCGGGATCCGGTTCGGCACCCACGTCGGCGAGATCGTCCCGTCCGGCGACGAGGTCCTCGTCCGCACAGGACGCGGCGAGGTCCGCGCCCGCCACGTCGTCCACGCGGTCGGCCACGACGTCGACCGGCTCTTCCCCTCGCTCGCCGAGGAGTACGCCGTCCGCCGCTGCCGGCTGCAGATGCTCGAGGTCGCCCCGCCCGGTGACGTACGGATCGCACCGGCGCTGCTGACCGGCCTGTCCATGGCGAGGTACGCCGGTCTCGCCGCCATGCCCAGCGCGGACGCGGTCGCCGCTCGCTTCGCCGCGGACGCCCCCGAGCTGCTCGCGCTGGACGTGAACCTGATGCTCACCCAGCGACCCGACGGCTCGATCGTGCTCGGCGACACCCACCACCGCGCCGTCACCCACGACGCCTTCGACGAGGAGACCGACGCCGCGCTGCTGCTGCGCGAGGGCGCCCGGCTCCTCGGGGCACCGCTGACCGTGCGGCGCCGCTGGCGCGGCGTCTACGCCTCGTCCTCCCGCACCGACTTCCTCGTCGCCGCGCCGCACCCGCTCGTCCGGGTCGTCTCGGTGACCTCAGGCATCGGCATGACCACGTCCTTCGGGCTCGCCCCGACGGTCCTCGACCAGCTCCTCTGACCGCTCCACCCGTCCCGCCCCACTGACCCAGAAACGAGACCACCGTGAAGCGCAACCACCTGCTCCCCCTGGCCGCCCTGGCCGGGACCGCCGTCCTCTCCCTCGGCCTCAGCGGCTGCGGGGCCGAGTCCTCGGCGTCCGCGTCGGACTCCGTGTGCCCCGACGGCGGCATCAACTTCGGCGTCGAGCCCTTCGAGGACCCGGCCAAGCTGACGCCGGCGTACCAGACCATCGCGAAGGCGATGAGCAAGGAGCTCGACTGCGACGTCAACGTCCAGATCGTCGACACCTACTCCGCCGAGGTGCTCGCGATGCGCAACGACAAGCTCACGCTCGGCCAGTTCGGCCCGCTGGGCTACGTCTTCGCCAAGGAGAAGGCCGACGCCGAGGCGGTCGCGTCCTTCGGCACCGGCGACGGCGAGCTGTCGACGTACAAGGCCGGCATCTGGGTCCCCGAGGACTCCCCCGTCACCTCGATCGCCGATCTGAAGGGCAAGTCGCTGGCGCTCTCCGAGCCCGGCTCCACCTCCGGCGACGCGCTGCCGCGCCAGGCGCTCAAGGACGCCGGGCTGAAGGAGAGCGACCTCAAGGTGCAGTACGCCGGCGGTCACCCCGAGGCGCTGCTCGCGCTGACCAACGGCAAGGTCGACGCCGCCGAGATCAACACCCAGCAGGAGGCCACCTCGACGGAGGCCGGCCAGTTCAAGGCCGCCGACTACCGCGAGATCTGGACCTCCGACCCGATCCCCAACGACCCGATCACCATCGCGGGCAAGGCCGACCCGAAGCTCAAGGCGGCGGTGAAGAAGGCGCTGCTCAACCTGCCGGCCTCGGCGGTCTCGACGGCCGCGGGCTACCTCGACGTCGAGCCCGCCGGCCAGCTCGTCGCGGTGGGCGAGAAGGACTACCAGCCGCTGTTCGAGCTGGCCCAGAAGCTCGGCCTGACCGAGAAGGACGTCTCGTGAGCGCCCCCGCCCTCACCCCTGTCGCCCGGCCGGTGGCCGCTGCCGAGGTCCTCAGCATCCGCGGCCTGCGCAAGACGTACGCCGAGCGCACCGTCCTCGAGGGCGTCGACCTCGGGGTCGCCGCGGGCGAGCTGGTCGCACTGCTCGGAGCCAACGGCTCCGGCAAGTCGACCGTGCTCAAGTGCGTCGTCGGCCTCGCGCAGGCCGACGGCGGCACCGTGAGCATCGCCGGCGCCGACGAGCGCCCTGGTGCCGCGATGGTCTTCCAGCAGATCCACCTGGTCCGTCGCCGCTCGGTGCTGGACAACGTCTGCGCCGGAGCCCTGGGTCGGCTGTCCCTGCGGCGGTCGTGGAGCACCTCGGCCTTCCCCCGCGCGCTGCGGGAGGAGTCGATGGCGTGCCTCGACCGCGTCGGTCTCGCCGACCGCGCGCACGACCGGGCCGGTCGGCTCTCGGGCGGCCAGCAGCAGCGGGTCGCGATCGCGCGGGCGCTGTGCCAGCGGGCACCGGTGCTGCTCGCCGACGAGCCGGTCTCCGCGCTCGACCCGGAGGCCGCCGAACAGGTGATGGAGCTGCTGCGGCGGCTCGCGGACGACGGCATCGCCGTCGCCGCCGTCCTGCACCAGCCCGACCTCGCCCGTCGCCACGCCGACCGCCTGGTCGGCCTGCAGCAGGGGCGGATCGTCTTCTCCGGCAGCCCCGAGGAGATCGCCGAGGACGAGGTCCGCGCGCTCTACACGACCGGAGGTGCCCGATGACCGCCACGCTCGCCACCGCCCCCGAGCAGCCGGTCGAGCGCCTTCCGGTCCCGCCGCGACCACGGCGTACGGCCGGCCTCGCCGGCGCCGCCGTGCTCGTCCTGGTGCTGGTCGGCGTCCACGTCTGGGCCTGGATCGCCACCGACTTCTCGATCGGCGCACTGGTCGAGGGCTGGTCCGGGATCACTGACTTCCTCGGCGACGCGATCCCGCCGGACCTCGACTGGGCCGAGGTCGTCCAGCCGGGCCTGAAGGCGTGCGGCGTCACGCTCGCCATCGGGCTGATGGGTACGACGCTGTCGATCCCGACGTCGCTGGTCCTCGCCGTGCTCGGCGCGCGCCCCACCTCGCGCAACCCGGTCGCCTACCAGGTCGCCCGCGCGGTGATGTCGTTCTTCCGTGCCGTGCCCGACATCGTGTTCGCCCTGATCTTCGTCACCGCGGTCGGACTCGGCCCGTTCGCCGGTGTGCTCGCGATCATCTGCCACAACACGGGGATCATGGCCAAGCTGTGGTCGGAGTCGATGGAGGAGATCGAGACCGGCCCGATCGACGCGCTCCGGATCGCCGGCGCCTCCAGCCCGCAGCTGGCGGCGCACGTGGTGCTGCCCAGCGTCGTCCCCCAGCTCGTCGGGCTGCTGCTCTACCGCTTCGACGTCAACGTGCGCAGCTCGCTGGTGCTCGGCCTGGTGGGCGCCGGCGGCATCGGCTTCCTCATCAACCAGTCGATCTCGCTGTTCGCCTTCGACCAGATGCTCACGTACATCCTCATGGTGCTGGTCCTCGTGGTCGTGGTCGACGTCGCCAGCGGCTACGTCCGCCGCCGGCTGGCCGAGTAGATGGCGCGCTTCACCGCCAACGGCAGGGCGTACGAGCTCCCTGCTGCCCCGGTGGTCGTGGTCTGCGTCGACGGCAGCGCGCCGGCGTACCACCAGGCCGCCGTGGCGGCGGGGCTGATGCCCTGGCTGGAGCGCACGCTGCGGACCGGGACGTCGTGGCCGGCGCACTGCGCGATGCCGGCCCTGACCAACCCCAACAACTGCGGCATCGCCACCGGCCTGCCGGCCTCCGGGCACGGGATCAGCGGCAACACCTGGCTCGACACCGAGACCGGCGAGGAGCGCCCGATGGGCGACCCGGCCTCCCTCCGGGTCCCGACGCTCTTCGCCGCCGCCGAGGGCGCCGGGCTCGACGTCGCGGTGGTCACGGCCAAGGACAAGCTGCCCAGGATCCTCGGGGCCGGGCTGAGCACGGGGACGTGCGTCTCGGCCGAGCGGGCTCCCGCCGCGCTCCTCGCGGCGACCGGGCTCCCGCAGCCGGAGGTCTACTCGGCGGAGCTGTCCGCGCTCGTCCTCGCGGCCGGGTGCGTGCTGCTCGAGACCCGGCGCCCGGATCTCGTCTACCTCTCGCTCAGCGACTACGTGCAGCACAAGCACGCGCCGGGAACGCCGGCGGCGCAGGACTTCTACGCGGTCCTCGACCGGTGGTGCGCCAGGCTCGAGGACGCCGGTGCGGTCGTCGTCCTCACCGCCGACCACGGGATGAGCGCCAAGGAGCGGATCGTGTACCTCGAGGACGAGATCGTGGAGCCGGCGCACGTGGTGCTGCCGATCACCGACCCGTACGTCGCGCACCACGGCGCACTCGGCTCGTACGCCGTCGTCCACCTCGCGGACGGCGAGGACGCCGCGGGCGTCGCCGCTCGGGTCGCCCGCCTGCCCGGGGTGGAGCTCGCGCTGACCCGGCAGGAGGCGGCGGACCGCCTCTCGCTGCCGGCGGACCGGATCGGCGACGTCGTCGTCCTCGCCCACGCCGACACGGCCCTGGGACGCACGCCGCAGGCGCACGACCTGTCCGGTCTGGACGCGCCGCTGCGCTCGCACGGCGCGCTCGGTGAGCAGGACGTGCCGTTCGTCGTCAACCGCCGCGTCGAGCGGTCCGCCGTACCGGCCCAGGTGCACAACTACGACGCGTTCTGGGTCGGCACGACCCTCGTGGCGCAGGCGGAGGCCACGCTCCGGTGAACGCCTCGGCGGCCGTGTGGGACGGCCACGGCTTCTCCCTCGCCGACGATGCCCTGCCGGACCTCGGCCCCGGCGAGAGCCTGGTCGAGGTCGAGCTGGCCACGATCTGCGGCAGCGACCTGCACACCGTCGCCGGGGACCGTCTGGGCCCGACACCGAGCGTGCTCGGCCACGAGGCGGTCGGTCGCGTCGTCGGCACCGGCCCCGGCGCGCCAGTCGCGACCGGGGCCAGGGTCGTCTGGACGATCGGCACCTCCTGCGGCGGGTGCCGGCCGTGCCGGCGCGGGGTCCCGCAGAAGTGCGTGCACGTGCGCAAGTACGGCCACCAGCAGCGCACCGACGGCTGGCGCCTCAACGGCACGCTCGCGTCGTACGTCCACCTGCTCCCGGGGACCGGTGTCGTCCGGGTCCCCGAGGAACTCCCCGCGGCGCTCGTCGCGCCGGCCGGCTGCGCCACCGCCACGGTCACCTGCGCCGCGAGACGGGTGGGGCTGGGCCCCGCCGACGCGGTCGTGGTGATCGGCTGCGGGATGCTAGGCCTCACCGCCGTCGCCCACGCCACCGACCTCGGAGCCTCGGTGGTCGCCTGCGACGTCGACCCGGCTCGCCTGGACCTCGCCCGCTCCCTCGGCGCGGTCGCCGTCGCCGAGCCCGCCCAGCTGCCGCAGCTCGCGGCGTCGTACGGCGCGGACGTGGTGCTCGAGATGTCCGGCCACCACTCGGCGGTCACCGCTGCGCTCGACGTGGTCGATCTCGCCGGGCGGGTGGCGCTGGTCGGCTCGGTCTCGCCCGGTCCGACCGTGGCGGTCGACCCCGAGCAGCTGGTACGACGTCTGGTCACCGTGGTGGGCAGCCACAACTACGCACCCGCCGACCTGGTGGAGGCCGTCGCCTTCCTCTCGGGCAGCACCCGGGCGGGCGCGCTGCGCGGGCTGGTCTCGACGGCGTACTCGCTCGAGGAGGTCGACGCCGCGTTCCGCGCCGCGTCGCGCGGCCTCGCTCCGCGGGTCGCCGTCCGACCGGATCCTCGTGTGACGTCGCGCTCACCGAGTGCTCCGGGCGCGACCAGCGGCGCCGTTCCTCGGTAGCGTCGGCCGCTCCGTCCTTTTCCGTCCCCGGAGCACCGTGAGCCCTGCCGTCGTCACCGAGCACACCCCCATGCCCGTACGAGCCGTACTGCGCGACCCGCGCCGGCTGCGCGTCGAGGTGCTGGCCGGCCTGGTGGTGGCCCTCGCGCTGATCCCCGAGGCGATCTCGTTCTCGGTGATCGCCGGCGTCGACCCCCGGGTCGGGCTCTTCGCGTCGTTCACGATGGCGGTGACGATCGCGTTCGTCGGCGGCCGTCCGGCGATGATCTCCGCCGCGACCGGCGCGATCGCGCTCGTGGTCGCCCCGGTGGTGCGCGACCACGGGCTGGACTACCTCGTCGTCACGGTGCTGCTGGGCGGGCTGCTGCAGATCCTGCTCGCGGTCCTCGGCGTGGCGAAGCTGATGCGCTTCGTACCGCGCTCGGTGATGGTCGGCTTCGTCAACGCCCTGGCGATCCTCATCGCCGCCGCCCAGCTGCCGAACGTGGTCGGCGTGCCGTGGCTGGTCTACCCGATGGTCGCCGTCGGGGTGGCGGTGATCGTGCTGCTCCCCCGGCTGAGCTCGGTCGTGCCCTCGCCGCTGGTGGCGATCGTCCTGCTGACCGCCGTCACGCTGCTGGCCGGGCTCTCGGTGCCGAACGTCGGCGACGAGGGCGCGCTGCCCGACAGCCTGCCCGCACTGTTCCGGCCCGACGTGCCGCTCACGCTCGACACGCTGCGCATCGTCGGCCCGTACGCCCTCGCGATGGCGCTGGTGGGGCTGATGGAGTCGCTGATGACCGCGACCCTGGTCGACGACATCACCGACACCCGTACCTCGAAGACCCGCGAGGCCTGGGGCCAGGGGGTGGCCAACCTGGTCACCGGGGCGTTCGGCGGCATGGGCGGCTGCGCCATGATCGGCCAGACGATGATCAACGTGCGCGCCTCGGGTGCGCGGACCCGGCTGTCGACGTTCCTGGCCGGCACGTTCCTGCTGGTCCTGGTGGTCGTGCTCGGCGACGTGGTCGCGCTGATCCCGATGGCGGCGCTCGTCGCCGTGATGGTGATGGTCGCGGTCGGCACCTTCGACTGGCACAGCATCCGGCCGGCGACGCTGCGCCGGATGCCGCGCAGCGAGACCGCCGTCATGCTCGCGACCGTCGTCGTCACCGTCGCCACCTCCAACCTCGCCATCGGTGTCGTCGTCGGGGTGCTGGTGGCGATGGTCGCCTTCGCGCGCCGCGTGGCCGGCTTCACGCGGGTCGAGGACGTCTCGCACGACGCGCACACCCGGGTCTACCGCGTCGTCGGGGAGCTGTTCTTCGCCTCCTCCAACGAGCTCGTGCACCGCTTCGACTACGCCGGCGACCCCGCCCACGTGGTGATCGACCTGAGCGAGTCGCACGTCTGGGACGCCTCGACGGTCGCCGCGCTCGACGCCGTCGAGCAGCGCTACGCCGCCCGCGGCACGACTGTCGAGATCCGCGGCCTCAACGAGGCCAGCCGTGAGCGGCGCGAGCGGCTCAGCGGAGCGCTCGGCGGACACTGAGCCGCGGAGGGTGCTCCGGCTCAGGACCTGCTGTCTCGGACCAGGCCCTGCGGCTTGTCCTTCCACACGTAGCAGCCGGTGGTGATCTGGAGGATCGCGCTGTCGCCGAACCCGAAGACGTACTGGCCACCGTCCGGTGCGCGCCCGTCGATCTCCAGGTCGCCCGGCCTGTCGACGACGGTTCGAACGCGATCGAAGCCGTACTTGCGGCCGATCTTCGCTACGCGATCAGCAGCGTCGCGCCAATGACTCTCCGGATAGACCGTCGCAGTGGACCACGTCGGGAGGCCAGCCACCTCCGCGCCGTCCTCTGAGGAGTCGTCGGGGCACCCCGCACGTTCGAGCACGGGCTGGAAGTCGGGGGCGAGACCCCACCGCGGTGGGCCGAAAGCCTGCTCGAGGGCGGCGGTCATCTCTCTGCGCATCTGCTGCACTTCCTTGATCGCCTGCTCCATCGACTTCGACGAGCCGGGCGTGACGGGTGCAGAGTCGGTCGACTCTTCCTTCTCAGCTGCGCAGCCGCACATCAGCAAGACAGTGGATGTCACCGTCAAGACGAGGCGCACCCGAAGAGACACAACGCTCGTCGGCCGCCGAGCGCTGCTCACGACGATCCACAGTCCGTGCCGTCGGCAGCACTAGGTCGCCGCAACGCACCGATCATGCATCCTCCTCGTCGCACCGAATCATGACATCCCGTAAGCAGTGAAAGCGGGCGGAAGCCGGATGTGGTTCGTGCTGTTCTTTGCTTCTGCAGGCTCGTGCAACAGGCACATGCAGGCACCTCGACGCCGCGGATGGCGATCGGCGTCCTCCAGAGACCGGCCTCGAGGCCATGAGCGCTGGGGCAGCAACGGGCAGGCACTGAGCCGCTCCCGGCACCGTCGCCTCACGCGTGACCGATCCCGGGGCCGGTCGTTGAGCGCCACAGCGGGTGCTCCCCGCCGGTCCGCCGTCTCTCGGGTACGGCGGACGCTCGGACGCTCGTTTGCTGACGTCGGTGACGGGTACCCCACCGACATGGCACTGATCGACAGCACCGGCTACCACCACGTACGCATCACCGTCACCGACATCGAGCGCTCGCGGGCGTTCTACGACCGGCTCTTCGGATGGGACGTCGCGATCGACGACACCGAGAACTACGGGAAGCCGGGCGTGGCCGAGGCCTCGGCCGGCTTCTACGGCGGCGTGGTCTACCAGACGCCCGACGGCAACCTCTTCGGGCTGCGGCCGGTCGGCAAGGAGCCCTTCGACCCGGACGCGACGGGCCTGGACCACCTCAGCTTCTCGGTCGCCGCCCGGTCGGACCTGGAGGCGGCCGTCGGCGCGCTCGACGAGGTCGGGGTCACCCACGGCGAGATCGTCGACCTCACCGACGCCGGGATCGCCTTTTTGTCCATCCAGGACCCCGACAACATCAACATCGAGGTCACCGCGCCGCTGGGCTGAGCCGGCCGGGGGCGGGTCAGCCTCCGCGGTTGGCGATCGTGAAGGGTTCGCTCTTCAGGCTGGCGAAGTTGCCCACCCGCGCGTCGAGCACGCAGTTGTCGCTGGCCGACAGGGCGGTCACCGAGTGGCCGCCGTTGGAGACCAGCAGACCTCCGTTGCACCCGTCGCTGAAGCTGACCCCGTCCTCACCGCCGGCCACGGCGTCGAGGAGCCCGGAGGGGTTCTGGACGCTCGGGCTCTTGTAGAGCGGGTTGAGCTTGTCGGGGCCGTTGGGCCACACCGGGACCAGCGTCACCGGGAGCGGACGGCCGCTGACGACCTGCTGCGGGGTGCTGACCTGGATGTCGGTCAACCGCTGGGCGGGGTACGCGACCGAGCTTGTCTCGCTGTCCGACACCGCGCTCGTCGTGGCGTCCAACCCCTTCTGCAGCCAGTCGTTGACCGCCGTCTGCGCGTCGTCGTCGATCGAGCCCAGCCGGACCTCCGCCGTGGCGGTGACGTTGCCCTGCGCCTCGATGGGGCCGGGGTCGACGCTCCAGGCGCACGCGGTGGTGATGCCGGTGCTGGGCGCGTTCATCGTGGCCTTGCCCTCGGTCCAGTTCAGCGTCGGGCAGGTCTTGCCCAGACCGGGGATCACCACGAGGAACGGTCCGGACAGCGGAGCCGCCTGGGCGGCGAACGTGACCGTGAGGGTCGCCGTGCCGGTCTCCGGGTCGTACTCGGCCGACCGTGCGGTGCGCAGGCCGGTCGGCAGGGCGCTCTGGTCCGAGACGCTGGCGTTCACCGGCCCTCCGTCGCCGCCGTCCTTCGCCTTGGCCGAGCCTCCGCCCATCTGCACGACGACGAGCACGCCGGCGACCAGCAGGATCGTGCCGGCGATGCCGGCCAGGATCCGGACGTCCTTCCACCACGGCGGCTTGGGCGTCTCCTCGTCGACCGCGACGTGGCGGCGAGGCGCGACCTTGCGCTCCATGGGGCGTACGACGGTCGCCGACCCGGGGGCGCCGAGGTCCATGTCCGCCAGCGCGAGGCGCTCCCCGGGCTCTTCGACCGGCTCGTCGGGCTCTGCCTTGGACAGGCCACGGACCACGGTGACCGGGCCCTGCGAGGGCGCGAAGTCCTCGGGCGCGGCCTGCGGCTCGAGCGCCTGGTGGTGGGCCAGGGTCGGGATCAGCTTGTCCATCTGGGCCGCGGCCTCGCGGGCACCGGGGCGTTCGCGCGGGTCCTTGGAGAGCATCCGCGCCAGCACGCCGGAGAGCTCGTCGGCGACCGGCAGGACCGGGACCTGGTTGCTGACGTGGCGGTGGGCGATCGTGTAGTCCGTCCCCGGTCCGGCGAAGGGGGTGCGGCCGGCGAGCAGCTCGTAGAGCAGGACACCGACGCCGTAGATGTCCGACGGTGGGCCGGCGACGCCGTTGCTGATCAGCTCCGGCGACATGTACTCCGGGGTGCCGAGCAGGCCGGTCGTGGTCGACGGGCCCTCCTGCACGATCCGGGCGATGCCGAAGTCGGTCAGCCGGACGGCTCCCGTGCCGAGCTCCTCCCAGCCGGGCGCGAGCAGCACGTTGTCGGGCTTGATGTCGCGGTGCACCAGGCGCTGGTCGTGCGCCTCGGCCAGGCCGAGCAGCACGTCGCGGACGACGCCGAGGGCGAGGGCCGGTGGCAGGGTGCGCCGCTCGCGGGCCACGTCGCGCAGCGAGCCGCCACCGACGTAGTCCATGACGATGGCGAGGCGGTCGCCCTCGACGACGAGGTCGCGCACGGCGACCAGGTGCGGGTCGCGCAGGTTGACGAGGACCGACCGCTCCTGCACGAACCGGCCGACGAGGTCGCGGTCGGCGACGTGCTCCGCGCGCAGGACCTTCGCCGCGACCGGCTCGTCGGTACGGCGGTCCACGGCGCGCCAGACCTCGCCCATGGCGCCACGGCCGACCACCTCGACGAGGCGGTACGACGCGCCGAGCGCGAGGTCGACCTCGGTCGTGGTGCTGGTGCCCGAGGCGGTGGGCGAACCGGTCCCCGAGTCGTTGTCGTGCTGCGGCACTGCTGCCCCCTTCGTGCCACGTTCAACGTCGGACCGAAGGCTAACCCAACGAATCCGAGACCACAGCCGATCGGGTGATCCGGGTCCAGGATCGACCCGTTCGTCCAGGTCCGGAGCAAAACGGACATCGACGGTCGTACGTCACACCATCATGAGAGGCGACCACCTTCGTCACATCGCTGTGACAGCGCTGTGCTTCTGGCTTACGCTTCTCCCGGTTTCGCGACCGCCCCACCCGTACCGTTCCGGCGATTTGCTCGTTATGTCGTTGCCACCGCACCCCGAACCACCTGGAGCCACCTGATGTCAGGACCCTTCCTCGAGACGGTCTCCCATCTCCCGAAGGCCCTCGTGGCCGGCGTCGCCGGGGCCGTCGTGCTCGCCGGTGGTGCCGTCGCCGCGATCCAGCTGACCGGCAACGACAGCAGCGACCAGCTCGCGGACGCCAGCAAGGTGCTGCAGTCGGTCGACGTCGGTGTCGGCCAGGACGGCCGGCTGACCTCGGTCAAGGGCACCACGGTCGGGACGACCGCCTCGGGCAAGCAGTTCAGCGTCGACGACAGCTACGCCCCCGGCAAGGTCGCCGACCAGCTGCCGGTGCGTGTGCTGACGTCGTACCGGACCGCGAAGGGCACGGGCACCGACCTCTCCGACCTCGACGGCTACACCGGCCGGGTCGACATCACCCTCACGGTGCAGAACCTCACCCAGAAGGCGAAGAACCTCACCTTCGACGTCGGTGGCACCCAGCAGTCCCGCTCCGCGCTCGTCGGCGTCCCGCTGACGGTCGTCGGCTCGACCGCGCTGCCCGACACCAAGCCGTCGGACGTGGTCGCGCAGGAGAACGGCAAGAGCGGCGGCACCAACGGCGTGCTCAGCCAGAACTCCGACGGCAAGGCCCAGGTCCAGTGGGCCACGCTGCTCGCCCCGCCGCAGCTCGGCGCGAGCACCACGATGGACCTCTCGGTCAACGCCAAGGACTTCGAGGTCCCCGACTTCGACCTCTCCGTCCAGCCCGGCCTGGTGACCGACCCCTCGATCGGCGGCGTGCTCAACGAGGCGTTCTCCCCCGAGAACTCCTCGCAGCTCGCCCTGACCCGTCGCACGATCGACCTGATCGGCAAGGTCAACGGCGTGCTCGGCCAGGCCGGCAAGTCGATGGGCACCGTCCGCACCACGCTGAAGAACTCCTCGGACAAGCTCGGCGCGAAGACGGTCGGCGACCTCAAGGGCAGCACCAAGACCATCGCCAGCTCGGTCAAGGGCCTCCAGCAGAGCTCGACGTCGCTGGGCCAGGACCTGACCAGCGCACTGAAGGGCACGCAGTCGGCCACGCTCTCGGAGCTGCAGGCCACCAACCAAGCGATCAACACCCTGCTCGGTGACACCAACGCCCCGCAGCCGACGGCCAAGATCACCTACGGCGCCGACCAGTGCTCGGCGACGGTCACGCCGCCGTCGGGCGCGAAGAGCATCTACGGCAACCTCCAGGAGATCGTCGCCCTGCTCGACGGCTACTCCAAGGCCACCAACGGTTGCTCCAGCGTGCTGCAGAAGCGGATCCTCGACGCCATCGGCCCGGACAACGCCGAGGCCTGTAATGACGACAACACCGACGACCAGGGGTCGGCCACCTGCGCGCTGTTCGGTGCAGAGGAGAAGGTCAAGACGCTCACCTCGGCCCTGGACTCCTCGGGCCAGAAGGCCGTGAAGGCCTTCACCGACTCCATCCGCAGCCTGAACGCGGCCGTCAACGGCAACGAGAAGTGCGACGTGTCGATCGACGACGGCGGCACGCCCAACGACTACGGCGACGACAAGATCCGCGACGCCAACGACTGCGGGCTGCAGACCCTCGCCACCCAGGTCCGCAACTACGGTCAGCGCACCGGTGAGTTCGCCGTCCGCGCGGCCCGGGACAACCAGAACGGCGGAGCGCTCAGCTTCAACTCCGACGCCGTCCGGGAGGCGATCAGCAACGCGCGGACGGCCCTGAAGGACCTGAACGACTACCTGTTCACCACCGCGACCGACGGGCTGAACTCCGAGTACGTCGCCAAGCAGGTCAACGACCTCCTCGACGGGGCCATCTGCCAGGTCGCGGGCGAGGTCGGCAGCGAGGACTACCAGAAGGTCGAGAACCTCCGGCAGTACACGTCGAACCAGAACTGCAGCGGTGGTTCCGTCAACCCGGACCCGGACTTCAACCTGCGCAGCCGGATCGACGAGCAGATCACCCGCTGGAGCGACCTGAAGTCGGGCTTCGACCCGGGGTTGACCGGCGGCATCGGCACCAAGATGAGCGGCGTCAACGACGCGCTGAACAAGCTGGAGAGCCAGACCGACCAGGTGCAGGACGTCATCGACAGCATCAACCGCAACTTCCACTTCGAGGACATCATCAAGGCGTTCAACGCGCTCGAGGCCTTCAACAAGGTGCTCACCACGAGGGCCGGAGAGGTCGCGGGCACCGCCGGTGACGCCATCGACGGCGGCTCGACGAGCTGCGACCTCCCGAACAGTGACGATGCCAACGCATCGGACACGGCGGACCAAGAGGCCACGACCACGTGCGAGAAGTTCCAGAAGGCGTTCGCCCAAGCCCAGAACAACGCCCGTGACGTGGTCACCGCGGTGAGCGGCACCACCTACAAGCGCGGCACCGGCACCGACTACAACAAGCTCGTCGAGGCCACCAAGGACCAGAAGATCAAGACCATCTCCGACTCCGGCAAGGCGAGCGCCGCGGAGGTCGCGACGCTCTTCGACTCCTCGCTGGGCAAGCTCTCCCAGAGCGCCAGGGAGATCGCCAACGAGTCCAAGACGACGATCCAGCAGCAGAAGTCGACCTTCGCGGTGCGCCAGAAGCAGTCCGCCGACAACGTCTCGGCCTCGGTCGACAAGGGCCTCGGTCAGGTGAACGCCGGCGTCGGGTCGTCGGTGAAGGACCTGTCCGCGGCGCGGACCCTGCTGCAGGGCGACATCACCGACGTCCTGCTCGACCTCGGCACGCGCGACGTCAAGGGCTCCGGCCTGCTCGGCGCGATGGCACGGTCGGCGGCGCAGACCGGGACGGCGAACTTCCAGCTGGCGCAGGCGATCACGACGGCCTCGTCGTACGCCAACGTCCGCCAGGGTGACGTCGCCTCGATCCTGCTCGGCCAGGCGCAGGCCCAGGCCGGCCAGGAGGCGCAGGCCGCACTGCCGCCGTTCGTGATCCAGCTGCCCGACAGCGCCCGGCACACGACGGTCTACAGCATGCACATCACCCCGTGAGCGGCGTGAGGAGCGTGCTGGTGCGACGGACGACGGCTGCGCTCGCGCTCGCCGTCGGAGTCACCGGCCTCGCCGCGTGCGGGAACGACGACGCCGACGAGGCGCGGGCCACGCCCGCACCCGTCGCGCTGCGGCCCGGCGGGACGGTCTCGGCCGTCACGATCGGTGTGGTGGTCAGCCTGACCTCGCAGCCCGGCGAGGGCCAGGAGTGGGCCAGCGCCGCCGAGGGTGCCCAGGTGGCGGCCTACCGCTACCGGCAGGGCGGCATCGCGGTGAAGCTCGTCGCGGTCAACGACGCGGGGACCGAGGAGGGCGGCGAGCGGGCCGTCGCCTCGCTCGTACGCCAGAAGGTGTCCGGCATCGTGCTCGCCACGTCCGGTGACCACGTGGGTGCCGAGGTGGCTGCGGCCACCGACGCCGACACCCCGGTGGTGCTCCCCTACTCCGAGGACACCGACCTCCCCGACGGCGCCTGGCAGACCGGCCCGTCACAGGACCAGTCCGACCGGGTCGTCTCGGCCGCCGTCGAGGCCACCGGTGCCGCCCGACCCGTCGTCGTCGACGCCGGCGGTGGCGCACTCGCCGGACTGCCCGATGCCCGGACCGTGAAGTACCAGGCCGGTGGCGACGCGGCCGCCCTCGCCGCCCGCCTGTTCCCGACCCGTAAGGTCACCGACGGCTCCGGCCAGAACGCCAAGCAGCGCGCGGCGGCCGACGCCGCCCAGGAGCGGCTGATCGCGCGGGCGCCCGACGCGGTCGTCGTCTCCGGGCCGGCGCGGCTCCAGGCCGCCGTGGTGGCGGCGGTGCAGGGGCAGGGCACGGACGCCCCCGTCTACCTCACCCCGGACGCGCTGAGCCCCGACTTCGCCACCACGCTGGACGAGGCGGGCGGCTCCACCAGCAGCGAGCTGCAGACGGCAGGGACGCCCGACGCCGACACCGCGGCGATGACCAGCGGACGCGACGGGTCGAGCGCCTCGGCGTACTTCTCGGCGCTGCGGAGCCTGAGCCAGAGCTCCGCGAAGGACCTCTTCGACAGCCAGCCGTTCGGGGACGTCGCGTACGCCGCCGACGCGGCGAGCCACGACGCCGTCGTCACCCTGGTCACGGCGGCCGCCAAGGCGTCCAGCACCGCACCGGGCAACGTCGCCAAGGCGATGTCCGGGCTCCAGGTCGACCGTGCGGACGGCATCGCCGGACCGGCGTTGAACCTGCGTAGCCAGCAGGCGGTCCCGTCGGGGTCGGTCGTGCTGCTGAAGTCGACCGCCCAGGACCCCGGCCTGCGGCCCGCGGGCGAGAAGACTCGGCTTTTCTGGTTCGCCTCGGACCAACGCTGACAGACTGGTCACCCGGACCACCGGACGGATCGAGGGGAGCACATCGTGCGGTTCGTGATCGACGCCGAGGGGACCCGCCACGAGCTGGACGTCTCCCAGGTCGCCGAGGGGGCCAGCGTGGCCGACCTCGTGCAGCTCGCCGTGGGCACACCGCCCCCGGCCGAGGAGACCTGGTGGGTCGGCGAGGAGAAGCACCCGGCGGGGACCCCGCTCTCCGACCTCACCCTCCTCGAGGGCACGCGATTCGCCCGCGAGCGTGAGGACCGGGTCGAGCCGATCCGCGGGTGGGCGGTCACCCTGTCCGGGGGCCTGCACGCGGGACGGACCGTCGACGTCCCGACCGGACGCCCCCTGGTGCTCGGGCGGTCCCCGCAGGCCGACATCTGCGTGGACTCCCCCTCGATGTCCTGGACCCACGTCAGCATCGTCCGCGAGGGCAAGTCCGTACGCGTCAGTGACGCCGGGTCGACCAACGGCACGTTCGTCGACGGCGCGAAGATCGACGCGACCGGCGTCGAGGTCACCGACGAGGCGGTCGTCGTCGCCGGAGGCGCGGCGTTCACCGTGCGCTCCGACGCCAAGGAGAGCCTGGCCCCGTCGCCGGGGTCGCTGCACAACCTCACCCAGTCCGGCACGGCGCCGTTCAACCGCCCGCCGCGACCGGGCAGGGTCCACGACCCGGACAAGATCGAGCCGCCCACGCGCAAGGACCCCACCGCGGCCAACAAGTTCAGCATCGCCGCTGTCGTGGCACCGCTCGGTCTGGCCGCGATGATGGTCATGGTGTCCGGTCCGCGCTTCGCGCTGATCGCACTGATGAGCCCGGTGATCGCGGTCGGGACGTACTTCGAGGGCAAGCGCCGCTTCAAGAAGGAGACGGCCCAGGAGAAGGTCCGCTTCGAGAAGGCCCTGGACACCCTCGAGTCCGACATCGGCGAGGCCGCGGCGATCGAGCGCACCCGGCGGCGCGAGGAGTGCCCGGACCCTGCGACCACGATCCGCCGCGCTGCCCTCCCCACCACCCAGCTGTGGCAGCGGCGCACCGGCGCGGCGGACTTCCTCAAGCTGCACGTCGGCATCGGCGACGTGCCGTGGAAGCCGCCGGTCGACACCGACCGCGCAGGCCGGCCGGACGACGCGGTCAAGGAGGTCGTCGCCGAGACCCGCGTCCCCGCGGCGCCGATCATCGCCGACCTGAGCGACGCCGGCGTCATCGGTGTCGTCGGCGACCGCGCGGGGGCCCTGGCGGTGGCCCGCAGCCTGCTCGCCCAGGCGGCCGTCCACGCCGGACCCGCCGACCTGACCGTCGGCGTGTTCTGCGACCGCGGCCGTGAGGAGGAGTGGTCGTGGACCACCTGGCTGCCGCACGTGCGTCGCCTCGGTGACGGGTCCGGCGGGCAGTGGACGTCCACCGACCGCCAGCGCAGCGAGTCGCTGCTGCGCAGCCTGCGCGACAACCTGGAGGGTCACCCCACGCCGGGACTGATGCTGGTGCTGGACTCCGACGTGCTCACCGAGGGCCGCGACGCCCCCGCGCGCACGCTCCTCGGGCGCAACCGCGACCTCTCCCCCGCCAGCGACCCCGACGGCACCCGTACCCGCGTGTCCGGGATCGTGATCGCCGCCCACGAGGAGCAGCTGCCCGCGTCCTGCACCGTCGTGGTGACCGTGGACGCCGACGCGGAGGCCACCGTCGTCCAGCCGGGCGACTCCGCCACGGTCGAGCAGGTGGTGCTGGCCGGCCTCGACCTGGAGACCGCGCGCCGCTGCGCGATGGACCTCGCCCGCTTCGAGGACCCCGAGCTGGTGGTCCCCGGCGCCGCGCTGCCCGGCCTCGTACGCCTGCCCCCGCTGCTGGGCGTGCACGAGATCTCCGGTGAGGAGATCACCCGGTCCTGGGGCTCCGCCCGCGGGATCCGCGCACCGATCGGCGTCGGGGAGCAGGGTGCGCTCACCCTCGACCTCGTCCGCGACGGGCCGCACGGTCTCGTCGGTGGGACCACCGGGTCGGGCAAGAGCGAGTTCCTGCGCTCCTTCGTCGCCGGCCTGGCCGCGCTCAACGACCCGACCCGGCTGACGTTCATCCTCATCGACTTCAAGGGCGGCGCGGCGTTCGCCGCCTGCGAGCGGCTGCCGCACACCATCGGCACCGTCAGCAACCTCGACGAGCAGCTCGCCGACCGCGCCCTGCGGGCGCTCGAGGCGGAGATGCGCTACCGCCAGACGGTGTTCGCCAGCGCCGGCGAGGGCATCGACAACCTCGACGCCTACCTCGCCACCAAGCCCGCCGTACCGATGCCGCGCCTGCTGCTGGTGGTCGACGAGTTCGCCATGCTGGCCAAGGAGTACCCCGACGTCCTGCAGTCCCTGGTCTCCGTCGCCGCCGTCGGTCGAACCCTCGGCGTGCACATGATCCTGGCCACCCAGCGACCCGCCGGCGTCGTCAACGACGACATCCTGGCCAACACCAACCTGCGCGTCGCGCTGCGCGTGCAGAGCCGCGACGACTCCAGCAACGTCATCGGCGTGCCGGACGCGTCCGCCATCGGCCGCACCCAGATGGGCCGGGCGTACATCAAGCTCGGCCAGGACGACATCACCCCCGTGCAGACCGCGCTGGTCACCGGCCGGGCCGAGACCGAGTCGTCGCTGATGATCGACGCCCAGCCCGTTCTCTTCGGCCGCGAGCCGGAGCAGAAGCAGGCCGGCCCGGTGCGCGAGGACGCCGCGACCGACCTCGACCTGCTGATCGACGCGGTGGTCGAGGCCAACGACGCCGCGGGCTACGGGCCGCCGCGCCCGGTGTGGCCCGAGCCGCTCGGTGAGCGGGTCTCCCTCTCGGTGACCGAGCCGGAGGGTCAGGGCGACGTGGGCGCGATGGAGGACGGAACGCTGCAGTTCGCCGTGGCCGACGACCCCGACGGGCAGCGGCAGCTCCCGGCCGGCTGGGACATGGACCGCGGGAACATCATGTTCATCGGCATCCCCGGCAGCGGCACCTCGACGACGCTGTCCACGATCGCGCTGACGCTCGCGGCGACGTACTCCCCCGACGAGCTCGACATCCTCGTCCTCGACATGGGTACGCGCGACCTCGCGCCGCTGGCCGACCTGCCGCACACGGCGGCGTACGTCGGCTCCGGTGCGGCCAACCGCGAGCAGCAGATCCGGCTGCTGAAGTACCTGCGCGCCGAGGTCGACAAGCGCAAGGCCAACCCCGGCGGGCACCGGCGCACAGTGCTGCTGCTGGACGGGCTGGCGACGCTGAAGGACGAGTACGACGACTTCGAGGGCATGCAGCACCTGGAGGGGCTCTACCGCGCGTACGCCGACGGCCCGGACGTGGGGATGTGGACCGCCGTGGCCACCACGCGCGCCAAGGCGGTCCCGTCGGCGATCGACGAGGTCACCACGCAGAAGATGCTCTTCCGGCTGGCCGACAACTACGACTACGCCGCGGCCGGCGTCCCCAAGAAGCTCGCACCGCCCGCGATCGCGGGCCGCTGCGTGGTCGCCGAGACCAAGCTGCAGGCCCACGTCGCCACGCCGCCCGGGTCGCTGCGCGAGGCGGTGGCCCAGGTCGCGAGCGTGTGGGGACCGGTCGAACCCAAGCCGACCGTCGTGGGCCAGCTGCCCGACTTCGTCACCGTGCCGGACCTCAAGGCGCAGGCCAGCCTGGTCGGCGAGCCGTGGCGGATCCCGGTCGGCATCCGCGAGTCGGACCTGCAGCCGGCGTACTGCGAGGTCTACGAGAACGAGCACGTCCTCATCGCCGGTCCGGCCCGCTCGGGCAAGTCCACCGTGCTCCTCGCCGTCCGCGAGGCGCTCGAGGAGGGTGCTCGCGCCGACTCCGAGGAGCTCGCGGTCTGGGGGCTCGCCGGTCGCCGCTCACCCCTGCACGACGCCGGGCTGTCCCGCTGCGTCGGCGAGGACCAGGTGGCGGCGCTCGTCGCGGCCGCACGGGTGCAGCGCGGCCGGCTGGTCCTGCTGATCGACGACGCGGAGTCCTTCGCCGACTCCGACCAGTCGATCGCCGGGCTCGTCGCCGCCAACCTGCCGAACGTGAAGCTCGTCGTCGCCGGGCGCGCGGACGACCTGCGCACGACGTACGGCCACTGGACCAACGCGGTCCGCAAGTCGCGCTGCGGGATGCTGCTGGTGCCCAACGTCGACTACGACGGCGACCTGCTCGGCGTGAGCCTGCCGCGCAAGGCGCCCGCCGGGCCGGCGACCGCGCGTGGCTACCTCGCGCAGGGCGGGTCCGTGGAGTACACGCAGTTCATGGCGCCCAGCGGCTACACGAAGGGCGGCTGACATGCCCGACAGCCCCTCGTCCTCGAAGAGCGTTCCGACCGTCGCGGTGCTCGGCGTCGCGGTGCTCGTGCTGGTCATCGCCGGAGTCGTCACCTTCGGAGCCAGTGACAGCACTCTCGCGCCGGTGGCGCGGATCGTGTTCAGCGTCGGCCTCGCCGGACTCGCCCTCCTGGGCATCAACACCCTCGTCGCGGGGATGGCCACCCGCAGCTATGCCCGCTTCGGCGAGTCGATGACTGCTCTCGAGCAGGCTGCGTCGGCCCACGGCCCGGCAGCCGTCGCCGACGGCGCTCGCTCGGCACGCCAAGCACTCGACGCCGGCGACGTCGAAGCGGCCCGCAAGCGTGTCGAGCAGATCCCCACCGACGCCGCGGCGGGCCCCGTGGCACCCGCGCTCGCCGAGTGCCGACGCACGGGCAAGAAGGCCGGGCGGCTCTACCGGCGCCAGCAGCGCGTCGCGCGCTGAGCGGCGCGCAGGTCTCAGTCGAAGGAGTGCGCCGCGGCCGCCTCGGCCGTCGGGTAGAGCTCGCCCCACGCCATCGTGACCAGGTCGTCGGCGCGCAGCGGACTCTCCAGGTCGGTCCAGCCGTGACGCGGGGTCGCGATGTGGACGAAGAACGGCAGCGCCTCGATCGCGTCGATCTCCCGGCCCTCGACCCGCGAAGCCAGCACCACCGTCGACACGTCGTGGGCGAAGCCGAAGCTCTGCCCCACGACGGGAGGGTCGATGTGGGCCAGCAGCGCCGACTTGCCGGTGTCGAACACGAGGTGCTTGCGAACCCTGCACGTCCGCACCGGCGCGAACAGGGAGCTGTCGAGCGAGCTCAGGTAGTACGTCGCCATTGTCCCGGTCGTTCCTCCTCCACGCCGCGGCGTGCGGCACCTCCCCCTGACTCGGCGCAGGCGTGCACGCCCATGCCTCTGCATCTTCCACCAGCAGCGCGTCGCACCCTGAACGTGGGAGTCATCTCGCGTACGGTGCGTCGAGCCAGGCCACCGCACGACCGAGGATGCCGATGCCCGACCAGACGCTGCTCGCCCCGCCTCTCCCGCCGGAGAAGTTCCGCTTCCTGACCGAGGGACTCGAGCGGGTCCAGGGCTACCTGATCGGATCGACCGCGCTCTACCTCTCGACGCTCGAGTACGTCCAGCGCGGCGAGGTCGAGGGCCGCGTCGCCGAGATCGGCGTGCACCGCGGCAAGTCGTTCATCGCGATGACTGTCGGCCTCCCCGAGGACCAGACCGCGCTCGCCATCGACATCTTCGACGCCCAGCACCTCAACATGGAGGCCACCTCGGTCGACGCGCTGCGCGACTTCAAGGCCTCGCTGGAGTCGTGGGGGCTCACCGACCGGGTGGAGATCCACGAGGGATCCAGCCTGGACCTCGAGGACCAGGGCTTCTGCGAGGAAGGGCGGCGGTTCCGGCTGTTCAGCGTGGACGGCGGGCACCTGCACTACCACGTCGCCAACGACCTGAGGCTGGCCGAGAAGACCCTCGCAGAGGGTGGGGTCGTGGCCGCCGACGACTTCGTCAACCAGCACTACCTCGGCGTGATCACGGGGATCTTCGAGTACCTCGACGGCGGCGGCACGCTCGTGCCCTACGCACTCATCCCGAACAAGCTGCTGCTCACCGACGCGGCGAGCGTCGAGCGCAACCGCGCCCAGCTGCGTGAGCTGTTCGGCGAGGGGCTGACAAAGGCCGAGGTGCCGTTCCGCGACGTGACGATCGACGTGTACGGCGACCCGCGCTGGGTCGTCCAGGACCTCGACGGCAACACTGCTGAGCTGCAGCGCAACCCCAACACCGTTCCCGAGCTGCAGCGGCTCGTGTCGCAGCTTCGCCGCGAGCGTAACCGGGTCGGCGCACAGCGCACCCGGCTGCGTCGACGGGTCAGCGAGCTCGAAGCCGCGCTGCACCCGACGGGCCGGGCCGACGTACTGCCCAAGGCGCTGCGTGCCCCTGCTCGCGCGGTCTACCGGGCCCTGCGACGCCGCTGAGAGGCCCTCAGCAGTTCGACGCCGGCTCGGGCCCGACCGTCCTCTCGAGGACAGAGCGCAGCCGGCGTACCCCCGTCATCGCGGCGTTCACTGCCCGCTGCGAGCCGCCGCTTGTGCCTCGGCGCTCATGAAACAGCCCGAGTCCGCCAGGTCGATGCTGGTGCTGCGCTGACCGGAGATGGTCACGACGTTGCCGTACTCACCGTAGAAGGACGCCTCGTGCAGACCGGGCTTGTTGACGGTGACGTGAACGCGGTCGTAGCCCTCGCGCTCGAGGACCGCGGCGGTCGTCTTGATGGCCTGATCCCAGTCCTCGTCCGGTATCGCTCCCCCGCCCCCGGTGAACAAGCCGAACACCTGGGCGCCGTCGACATCACCGAACGGGTCCCGGCACAGGCTTCCACCGGTCTTGATCGGTGGGGTGTCGTCCCAGTCGGCGTCGGGCGCGAGCTTCTTCAATGCGTCCCGAACGCGGACCAGCTGACCTTGGTACATCGTGGCGGCCTGCTCGCTGCTGGGCCGCGCGAGGAGCTGCTCGGTGGGGCTCACATCGTCGCCTTTCGCGCTGGAGTCGTCGGACGAGCCGGAGCCGTTGCTGCACCCCGACGCCGCCAGCGCCAGCGCCGCGAGAGCAGCAGCACAAGCGGCGCGGAGGCGTTCGGCCGACATGGCAGAGAGGTTAGTCGCCAAGGGCCTCGAATCCCTTGTTCAAGGCGTACAGACCCGGCCCGACGTAGGGGATCCCCACGGTGAGTGGGTTGTCGAGGCGGTCGCGCAGGCGCAGATCGTCGAGCGTGTCGGTGTCGTTGCCGTAGATCAGATCTTCCTGCTGGTCGACGAGCAGCTTGGCCTGGTTGTAGCCCGAGGTCGTGTGATCGGCAGCGTAGGCAGCGAAGGGATGCTTGGTGACACCGGCGAGCGGCAAGCCGGTCGTGGGGTCGGTGGCCGCGCGGGTCTCGAGATGTTTGACGCCGGGCATCTCGCTGGGGTCGATGCCGAACTGGCGGGCATCGGCGACTTGGTCGTTGTCGCCCTCGGAGTAGAAGACCTGACCATGCGGGACGACGAGGTCGTCGGCGGAGTCCGCGGCCATCCCGGGCGATTCGGAGAAGTAGGCGGTGTCGATACCGGTGCCGTGGTGCCGGGCCGCGTATCCCTGGACCGTGGTGCCGTAGGAGTGCGCCATAGCGAGGACGTGCGGATCGTCGTGGACGCCGTGCGTACGTGATTGGTGGAGGCCGCGGTAGAAGTCAGCCAGCGCTGCACCGCCTTCCTTCGCCGTGTGGGAGGACGCCACGGAGTTCGTGCTCAGCATCGAGTCGGAACTGAGCTGGGGCGCCTGGTAGTCGAGCCACGTCACCGTCGCCACCTGCCGCTGCGCTTGCAGGTACGCCTGCGCTTTCCCTCCCGCGGCGTGGATCTGCGCGGCCGACATCGCGTCCACGAGGTTGCGTGCACCACGGTCGCGAAGCGAGCGCATGTCGTCGTCGTTGTCCTGCATCCCTTGCACCGTGGAGGTCAGGCCCGGGGTGAAGACCGAGGTGTACCTGGCGGAGTCGAGGTCGCCCTGAGCGATGATCGCCTGAGCACGCTCGTGGCTGAGGTCCAGACCCACAACGTGATGGTCTGGCTGCTCGGCCAGTCTTGCGACCTCCTTGAGCGACTTCAGCTTGTCCTCGATCAGCCGCATCTGTTGCTCTCGATCTGCTGATCCGACGTCGCGGGTGGGACCGTCGGGCCTCAGCGCTCGCAGCGCGGCGAGCTGCTGCTCGAGCTGGTGGCGGTAGACCCCGATCTGGGAGCGGTTGGCGAGGTCGCGGGCCCAGTAGGCGACGCCGTCGAGGTTGCCCAGCTCAGGGTTGGTGCGGATGGCGGCCATCTGCTGCAGCGGCGTGAGGGTGCTCCACCACTGCGCAGCGGCCGACGGCGCCATCGACGTGGCGCCGTACACGTTGAGCCCGTCGAGCAGCGTGCCGAGGCCGCTGTCGGGGTCGGTCCAGGACTCCAGCGCTGCCCACGCCTGAGCCTCTGACAGCGCATCGACGCCGGCGAAGTCGTCGAGGCCGGTGCTCGCGTCGACCGCGGCGGCGATCTGGTTCAACGAGAGGCCGCTGCCTCCGGGGACGGCCCGGTCGGTCAGCGCGTCGATGCTGCTGGCCGCTGCACGGGCCTGCTGCTCGTAGCGAGTCTTGGCCTTCTCGGCCTGGCCGGCGTAGTTCCAGTAGGCGATGTCGGCCCAGTTGAGAGTGGCGCCGCGGGCGGTCTCGAAGGTGGGTGAGTCGGGATCCAAACGGGATACGTCATGACGTGCCTCGGCCTCGGCGTGCTCGGCCATGCGCTTGCACTTCTCGACCTCCTCGATGGTGGTCTGCAGGTTCACCGCGAGCACGGTGAGGGTCTCGGCCACGGATCCGAGGCTCGTCGCGGCGTCGGCGGCCTGCGCCGTGACCCCGTCGGCTCCGGCGCGGAAGCGCAGCGAGTGGCCGCCCTTCCACTCCCCTGTGTCGAGCGCGGTCTGCGCCTGGGTGCGGATGGTCGTGGCCTGCTGATCGAAGTGGGCGGCGATGCTGCGGAAGTTGCCGGCTGCCGCGCGCAGCAGCCCGGGATCGCCGTCGGGCGGGACGAACTCAGCCATCAGGCGCCGCCGGCCTGGTCGAGGTCCTTGGCGGTGGAGTCGGCCAGGCGACCGATCGCCTCGACCTGGGTGGCGAGGTCGTGAGCCAGGCGCGACCACGCCAGCCCACAGCGGTTCAGCGACGCGGTGGCGGTGGCATCACCGGTCGCGCCAGCGGCGCTCGACCCCGCCGACTGCAGCGGCCCGCTGGTGCCGGCGACCGCGGTCGCCGAACGGCCGAGCGCCGTCCCACCCGCGCTGATCAGATCGGTGTGGCCACCCACGTAGTCCGTCACGACAACTCCCGAGAAGAAGGGCCGAATCGCGAGGATCATACCCTTTCGTCAGAGGGTGAGAACGTCCAAACACGGGGGCGCCCAAACAGGACGCCGCGACCGTGGTCGACCTGCGCCGCAGGTCGCGCAGCTGCGCAGGCAGCACGACCGCCCGCTGAGTCCCCTCGTGGTCGGACCGGGACTCAGTCGGTGCTCCGCAGCCAGGCGGGCCGCAGGTCCTGCGCCCTCCCCCACGCGGAGTGGGGCTCCCACCGCACGGACGAGTCGCGCGTGCCGTCGACCAGCCACGTCCTCATGACCCGTTCGGCGGTCTCCCTGTCGGTGGTGCGGCGGCGCTGCACCCCGAGCACCGCACCGGCCACGACGACGCCCAAGGCGTCCTCGGAGCCGGGGACGCCGTCCGGCCCGACCACCTGGCACCAGTGCGCCCGGTCGTCGCTCTGCTGGACGACCAGCACGCCCGAGGCGTTCCCGGCGACGTCTAGCCGACCCGTACCCCGGTAGACCGACACCACGCTCCGCTCCCGGCCGTCCAGCGCCCGAACAGCGTCCAGCACGACCTCGACCGTGGGATCGACCATCTCGTACTGATGATCGACGTCGGCCCACCAGGCCAGGACGCCGACGTCCTTCCCGCCACGGGGGTCCCTGCCGGCGGGAGGCGCCCCTTCGGCGCCGGCGAGACGTCGCTGCCAGCGCCACCGCCGCTCGAGCACCGCCCCCAGGGTCAGACCGGCGGCGAGAGCACTCAGCGCCGTGAAGAGGAGGAACACGTTGGCTGCACCCCCCACCCCCAGCGCGAAGAACACCGCCAGCGCAGCGACGACCGAGAGCACCGTGCGCACCCGGGTCCAGGGCAGCGCCGCCGTCGCCACAGGCACCACCAGTGCCACGAGTGCCACGACGAGCACGCGCACCGCGTCCGCACCCTCCAGCACAGCCACAACGGCGACCACGACGAGCACGGCGGAGAACAGTGCCGCCGCGGAGCCGGACCTGCCTGCGGTCACGCGCCTGCGGTCGGCCGGGTAGCGGGTCACGCCGGGGGGAAGGTCGCTCACGTGCAGACCTTCTCACGGGTCCAGCGCCGGTACGGGACCCGTGAGCAGATCAGCTCGCCCCGAACGCGGCGTTCGCGATCGCGCCTACCGGTGCGCTGAGCAGACCGGCTCCGTGGTGGTAGTTGACGAGGTTGGGCCGCGGTTCCGGCCCGTGCACGCCGGGCGGGAGCGTGTGGACACCGGGCTCGGGCATCTGCGACTGAGCGCCCTTGATAGCCGCGGAACCGGCACTCGACGCACCGCCCACCTTCACGGCGTGACCCACGTCGACGTGTCCCGTGCTGATGCTCTGGTTGACGATGTCGCCGGTCGACCCGCTGACGCCGTCACCGGCCACACCCACGGCGTGGGAGGTCATCGAGCGAAGCGTGCTCGGGTTGGCCACTCCGTCGGTGACCCGGTCAGCGAGCTTCCCGGCGCCGGTGCCGAGGACACCGGTCGCGGCGCCGCTGCCCGTCGCTCCGAGGAAGCCGCGAACGGACTTGTCACCATCGCCAAGAAGGTAGCTGGTGCCGTTGCCGACGGCTCCGATGCCGACGTTGAGCCCGCCCTCACGGACCAGCGCCTGCGTGCCGCTCACGCCCATCCGTGCCACAAGCACACCGCTCCCGGCGGTCGCCATCCCCATCACCCCGGAGACAGCCACCTGCTTCCAGTTCACGTGGCCGGTGGTCGTCTGCTGCACCACGGCGTCCACGCCTGCGGACATGAGGCCCATCCCGATGACCTGGCCGCCCGGAATCATCATCACCAGACCGCCGGCCGCCGCCAGGGCGAGACCCTTCCAGTTCTGCTTGGCCCAGCCGGTGATGCCGTTGTTGGAGTTGTAGGCCCGCAGCTCCTCGTCGGTGACCGGGTGCAGCCCGAGCGGGTCGGTGGCGTGCACGGGATCGTTGCCCGCGAAGGCGTACGGGTTGCCCGCCCAGCCCGCGCCGGCCAGCGGGTCCATGGGGTCCACGGACAAGAAGGCCGCCGTGGAGGGGTCGTAGACACGGTTGCCCATCCACTCGGTCCCCTCGACGAGCAGGGCCCCGGTCGGGCTGAGCGAGACACCGCGCGCAGGCGGCCTCGCCGCACCCCACGGGTCGCCGGTCGTCTCGCGCACCTCGCGCCAGCCCCGCGCGGTCCACCCGCCGTCGGTTCCGAGGACACCGGTGAACCCGGGTGCCCCGAGCACCTGCTCGGCACCGACGGACAGGACCGGCTTCCAGGGGTCGGCCGAGTCGACGAACACCTCACCGGACGAGCCGGAGTCGCCGCCCACGCGGGCGAGCTCGCCCAGCACGTCGACCACGAGGTCAGTACGCCGGGCGTCGCCGAGTCGGTCGGTGACCGTGATCGCCGAGAGCCAGCCGTCGGTCCAGCTGAAGTCGCGCGACGAGCCGTCCTCCCGCTCCTCTCGCGTCCGTCGCCCGCACTCGTCGTAGCGGTAGGTGACGACGTCGTCGCCCGCGCTGACCCGGGTGAGCCTGCCCGACTCGTCGTAGTCGAGCCGGCGGGTCGCACCGGAGCCGAGCTGCTCCACCAGCCGACCGGCTGCGTCGTAGCGCCACCGGACCACGTCCTCGCCGTCGGCCGTCCGCGTCGCGGCGGCGACCAGCTGGCAGGCCTCGTCATAAGCGTAGGCCGTGACCCGGTGCTCGTCGCCCACCGACACCAGTCGGCCCTCGTCGTCGTAGTCGATCCTCGTGCAGGATCCGTCGACGGTGTGTCCAGTGACGAAGCCGTCGGTCCAGGACCAGCGCTCCGTACGACCGTCGGCCGACGCCGCGACCATCCGGCCGTCCGGGTCCCGCTCCACCGTGACCGTGCCGAGGATCGGGTGGCTGACGCCCAGCAGACGCCCCGCGGCGTCGCGGGCGTAGCCGGCACGCGACCCGTCGGGCAGCGTCATCGACGAGCGGTGCCCGTCGTCGGTGTACTCCCACGAGGGACCAGCGCCGTCACGGGTCCGCGAGACCAGGCGGCCCGCGGCGTCGTAGGTCAGCTCGTGCACCACGATCTGACCGTCGAGTGCACCGCGCTCGGTGATCCGCACTCGTCGACCGGACGGGTCCCGATCGACCGAGGCAC
Source organism: Marmoricola endophyticus (assembly GCF_014644415.1). Taxonomy (GTDB): domain Bacteria; phylum Actinomycetota; class Actinomycetes; order Propionibacteriales; family Nocardioidaceae; genus Marmoricola; species Marmoricola endophyticus. Next base: position 28,454 of record NZ_BMKQ01000002.1, on the reverse strand, counting down.
GCTGCGCCCCGTCGACCCAGGTCGACGCCAGCAGCCCGTCGGCACCGAAGCGCCACTCCGTGCGGGACCCGGCCGCGTCGGTCTGTGCGACCTGCCGGCCGGCGGCGTCGTACTCGGCCGTCGTACGCCTGCCCGCTGGGTCGATCTCGGCGACGAGGTGGTCGGTCGCGTCGTACTCCCGCCGCACCACCGAGCCGTCCGGCCGGGTGATCGTGGTGCAGCGCCCGTTCGCGTCGAAGGAGTACTGCGTCGTCCCCCCGTTGCCGTCCGTGGCCGCGACCATCTGACCCGCCGCGTCGTACCGGAACCGACGTCGCCCCGAGGTGGGGTCGCGGCGTTCGACGAGGCGACCTGCTGCGTCGTAGGCGCAGGTGGTCGTGCCGACACCCGGGATCCTTTCGGCGACCACGCGTCCGCACACGTCGTAGCGAGTCGTCGCCGTGTCCCCCGACGGCAGGTGCGTCTCCACGACCCGACCGTCGTCGTCGCGGACCAGCCTGACCGTGCCCCCGGTCTCGTCGGTGACGGTCTCGAGCTGACCGGCGTCGTCGTAGCCGAACCCGACCTCCGCGCCGGACGGCCGGATCAGCGTGAGCACCCTCCCTGCGGCGTCGCGCACCAGGCGCGTCAGACCTCCCGACGGGTCCACGGTTTCGATCGGCCGACCGCACAGGTCGTAGCGCACCAGCTGGGTCGCGCCGTCCTCGGAGGTCTCTGAGACCATCCGTCCGAGTCTGTCGAGGTCCAGGCGGACGCTGCGCCGCCCCTCCAGGAGCTCCAGGCGCCGCCCACCCTCACCGGCCGAGACCCTGACCTGACGCCGCACACCGGTCGGGTCGACCGAGGCCGTCAGGTCACCGGTGACGTCGTACTCCTTGCGGGTCAGTCCCCCGTCGGGATCCTGGACGGTCGTGAGCCTGCCCAGCGCGTCGTGCCCGAACTCCCACCGCAGGCCGTCGGGGAGGTCCAGCGCCATCAGGTTGCCGAGGTCGTCGTACAGGCTGCGTACGGCACGGCCGAGCGGGTCGATCTGCACCGACTGCTCGCCCGCATCGTCGTGCTCGGTCTCGGTGCGGCCCCCCAGCGGGTCGACGACCGCATGCCGACGACCCGCGGCGGTGTGCTCGAACCGCCAGGTCGCGCCGTCGGGATCCGTACGGCTCTCCAGCAGCCCGGCGTCGTCGTAGGAGTACGTCGTCCGTGCTCCACCGGGTGTGACGGCGGCCGTCACACGACCGGCCGCGTCCCGCTCGACGCAGGCGCTGCGCTCGAGCGCATCCGTCATCGAGGCAACCTCGCCGTGGGCGTCGTAGGCGAACCTCACGACGGCTCCGGCAGGGTCGGTGAGGGACTGCAGCAGCCCGTTCGCCCACTCCATGCGGGTGACGCCGCCCTCGGGGTCGGTGATGGCGGACGGGTTCCGCTGCTCGCCGGTGTAGTCGATGCCGGTTCTCGCACCTGCGCCCTGTCCGGCGCCGTCCACCACCTCGACGGCGACCAGGCGGTCCGCCTCGTCGTAGTCGTAGGTCACGTCCGCACCGTCGGGGACGACCTCGCGGACCATCCGGCCACGGTCGTCGTACTCACGGACCGTGACCGTGCCGTCCCGTTCGGTGACCATCACGGCGTTGCCGTAGGCGTCGTAGGCGGTGGACTGGCGCTGATCGTGGGCGTCGATCACACCGACGAGGCGGCCCTTGTCGTCGGCGATCCAGGTGTTGGCCCGCTCGCCGTCCTCGTCGGAGACGACGGTGATCCGGTCGGGAAGGTACGCGAAGCGGGTCGTACGGCCGAACGGTGAGCGTTGGTGGGTGACCCTGCCGTGCTCGTCGTAGGAGTTGTCCACCTCGACGACGCCGTCGGCGTCGGTCACCGTCGCGACGAAGCCCGGACCGGTTTCGGGCGCGGTCCACGCGTAGTGGCGGGTGCCCAGGGGTCCGGCGGCCGCGATCAGGCGGTCTGAACGGTCGTAGGCGTACGACACCGTTCGGCCGTCGGAGGCGTGCACCGCGACGATCCGGTCCACGTCCCACTCGACCCTGATGCTGCGCCCGCGCTCGTGCGCAAGACCGACGAGACGGTCACCCTCCCACTCCAGACGCACGGCGGTGCCCTCACCGCGCGAGACCTCGACCAGTCGACCACCGTTGGTGTGGACCCACCGACCGCCAGCGTTGTCGCTGACGACCAGCGACCCGCTCTCCGCAGATCCCACGCGGTCGAGCCACAGCGACTCCCCGCTCGCACGATCCCACCCCTGGCCCAGCCTCGGGAACGAGACCTGTCGACCGTCGGGTGTCGTGAACGCCGCCGCCTCGTCGGTGAAGGTGAGGCCGGACTCGCACCACGACGACCAGCCGTGCCCGAAGGGGCCGTCGTGGTCGTGCACCGAGTTGTAGGAGCGCCGCCACCACAGCTCGGAGGCGGCCTCGGAGAACTCCAGGTCGGACTCGGTCTCGACGAAGTTGCCGGTCGCGGTGTTCACCGGGTCGTTGGCGTAGCCCGTGGTCGGCGGGTGCCCGATCGCGGTCGGCATCGTGATCGCGATGTCCTGACGCGTCGCACTCACTCCGGCTGCCTGCAGCGCCGCGTGGATCGCGGAGTTCGGCAGCGTCATCGCGCCCGACCCCCCTGCGGCCTCGAACGCCGTCGCGACCGTACGAGCCCATCGCACGTCGTTGGCGTTCTGGGACAGCCACTGCCCGAACGCGGTGAAGACGCCGCTGGCGTCCAGATGGCCCCAGTCGGTCCCGGACTGGAAGGTCGACTGCGTCGAGGTCAGCACGCCGGGGCGCCCGGCGAAGACCTCGTTCAGCGTCGCCGACCCGTTGGCGAAGGACCGCAGGTCCTCCGGCCGGGCCGACGAGGTGCCACCGCCGCCGCCGGCACCCGACAACGGCTGACGGTGCTTCGTCGGCGGCGCTGAGGGCTTCTTGTTGATCGGGGTCGTCGGCTCCGGGATCGGGCAGTCGTCGCCACCAGAGAGGAAGTCGCCCACCTTGTCCAAGGTGCCGCGGTCGTCGTGCTTCTTCTTCCACGCCCGCGCATCCGCACGCCGCTTGTTCTCCTCGTGCGCCTCCTTGACCAGCTCCCTCACATCGGAGGAGACGGTGCGGAGCGCTGCGGCGACCTCGGTGCTGTCGGCTTTGGCGACGTTCGCGTTCTGGGTGAACAGCTCGGAGTAGTGACCCTCGAAGTCCGTCATCGCCGTCGTCACGTACGACGCCCGCGACGCCGCCTGCCCGTCGATCTGCGACGCCGAGTGATCGCACAGACGAATCAACGACGCTGCCGAGTCGAAGTCGAACTTCACATCGTCCTCGATGCCCTTCATCGGGTCACCCATGACCACTCCTCACTCGCCCACCCAGCGGCAGGCCACATTCCCGAAGGCACCGCGCCCCCACTCCGCCCCCTCGCACCGCACGACACGGTCCGAGGAGACAGAGAAGCCACACGGAGCAGCTCCCGGAAAGTCTCAGGAACCGCCGCCGGCGGACATGATGTTCTGCGAGATCTGGTCCAGCTGGGTACGCAGCTCCTCCAGCTCCTGCTTCGCCTTGTCCAGCGCCGAACGGGTCTCCGGCCACGTCGAGGACCGGAACTTCTCCGCCAGCGGCCCGTCCCACACGTTCGGGTCCGACAGCGTCTTGCCCTGCGCGTCCATCTGCGTGATCTGGTCGGTGAACCCACCGGTGATCAGCGTCCGCAGCTGCTGGATGGCCGTCTTGGCCTCCGGGGTCGAGAGAACACGAGTCATGGCGCTACCTCCTGGGTCCCCGAATGGGCCGGGGCGATGTCGATTGATTCCTTGGTCATCATGCCCCCTGACGGTCGACGTCAAACCCTTACTCGCAACATTTCCGAAGCGCCTCCGGACGAGGCGAGGGATCAGCCGAGGCGGTCCCCGTACGACGGCAGCTGCCAGCGTCGCTCCCAGTGCCCACCGGCGAAGTCGGTGCTCCGGTTGCCGATCATCTCGGTCACGGTCCAGCCCGCCTCCTCGAGGTGGTGGCGGCAGCGGACCTTGCCGTGCACCAGCGGCTCACGAGGGGCGCGGCCGCAGACGGTCCCGACGGGGAACCCGGTGCGCTTGAGCGAGGCGGTGACCCCGGCGACGTCCGACTGGTAGCGACCGGTGGCGAAGAAGACCGTCATCCCCAGCGCACGGGCGTGCTTCGCCAGGTTCAGGGTGCCCGGCACGGCCTGGCCGGGTGCGTAGTACGTCTGCAGCGAGGTGTTGTCGATGTCCATCACCACCGCGAGGTACTCCCCCGGCTTGCGCGCGGCGGCGCGGTCGTTCAGCCAGCCCCAGGAGCCGACCAGCGACTGGTCGACCTGCTGGAGCCAGACCGCCCGCGAGGGCAGCGGGGCCGCAGCGGCACCGGCCGGGCTCGGGGCCAGAGCGAGAACGAGCAGGAGGGCCAGGGCGAGGATCCGGAGGCGGCGCACGGCAGCACGTTCCCACAGATCCGGACAAAACGCTGCGGTTCAGGAGGTGAACAGGTCGCCTCTCCCGGCGACCCGGTCGAGCACCTCGGCGTACGTCAGCTGCTCGAGCGCGAGGGGGTCCTCGGCACCCGCCTCGATCTCGTCCCACGAGCGCGGCGCGGCGACGTACGGCGTCTCCCGGCCGCGCAGCGAGTACGGCGTGATCGTCGTCTTGGAGGCGGCGTTCTGCGACCAGTCGAGGAAGACCTTGCCCGACCGCTTGGCCTTGGTCATCTGCGAGAGCAGGAGGCCGCGGTGGGCCTTCTCCAGCTCCTCGGCGACACCGTGGACGTAGTCGCGCACCTCGTCGGCGCTCTGCGTGCCGGGGAGGTCGGCGTAGAGGTGGATGCCCTTGCTGCCGCTGGTCACCGCGCGGGTGTCGAGGTCGTCGGCCGCCAGCCGCTCGCGCACCAGCAGGGCCGCCTCGGCGCACTCCGCCAGCCCGGCCCCCTCTCCCGGGTCGAGGTCGATCACCAGCCGGTCCGGGCGCTTCGGCTGCCCGTTGCGCCCGACCCGCCACTGGTGCACGTGCAGCTCCAGCGCGGCGAGGTTGGCGAGGTACGTCAGGGAGGCCAGCCCGTCGATGACGGGGAACTCCAGGTGGTCCCCGTGGCGCGACCCCCCACGGGAGCCGGTGGTCGGGACCTTCGCGATCCGCAGCCAGGACGGTGCGCCGGCCGGGGCGTTCTTCTCGAAGAAGCGGTGCTGCTCGGTGCCGTTCGGCCACCGGATCCGGGTCACCGCCCGGTCGGCGACCAGCGGCAGCAGCACCGGCGCGACCTGCGCGTAGTAGTGCAGCACCTCGCCCTTGGTGGTTCCCGTGCGCGGGTAGAGCACCTTGTCGAGGTTGGACAGCCTCAGCGTCCGGCCGTCGACCTCGACCCGGGTCTCCTCCTCCGCGCTCACAGGTCCTCCGGCCCCAGGTCGCGCACGCCGCGGTACGACGGCTGCCGCAGCCGCCCCGCGTCGCTGAGCATCAGGTGCTCGACGTCGACGACCACCCTCGGCTCGACCCAGTGCGTGCCGCGCGCGTCCAGGCGGGGCACCTCGTCGACGAACGGGCTCTCGTCGCTGGCCGAGAGCCGCTCCAGCAAGGCCCTCCCGGCCTTGCCCGCGAGCCCGGACCCGACCTTCCCGCGGTAGACCAGTCCGTCCGGCGTGGGCTCCCCGACCAGGACGGCGCCGAGGCGCTGCGGGCTGTCGGTCTCGCCGCGCCAGCCGCCCACCACGAACGACGCGGTCGGCCGGATCGGGAACTTCAGCCAGTCCCGGCTGCGGGTGGCCCAGCGGTAGCGCGCGTCCCGCTTCTTGCTCACGATCCCCTCCAGCCCCTGCTCGCGCGCGGCGGCGTGCAGCGCCGGCCCGTCGTCGTACGTCGCAGGGACCTGCCAGGAGACGTCGTCGAGGCCGAGTCCCTCGAGCACGGCGCGACGCTCGTGCCACGGCGCGCCGGCGAGATCCGCACCGTCGGCGCGGAGCACGTCGAAGACCAGCAACGTCACCGGGTCGGTCTGCGCCAGCCGCTCGGCCCGGCGCGGGTCGGTGAGGTGGATCCGGTCGGCGAGCCCGGCCAGCGTCGGCCGACCCCGGCCGAGGCGGACGATCTCGCCGTCCACGAGCAGGTCGTCGTACGACGTCGCCAGCGCGGCCACCTCGGGGAACGCCACGCTGACGTCGCGCTCGGTGCGCGTCCAGACCCCACCTGCGCCGGCTCGGCAGTCCACGAGCGCGCGCACGCCGTCCCACTTGACCTCGTGAACCCAGCCGTCGCTCTCGGGCACCCGGTCGCCCTTCGTGGCCAGCATCGGGCGGCCCGGGGAGGAGGTGCGGGGCATGGCCCGACCCTAGACACCTGCGCCGACCACTGGCGCACGATCGCCACACGCGGAACACTGGTCACGTGAGAGCGATCTGGAAGGGTGCCGTCTCCTTCGGGCTGGTCAGCGTGCCCGTGAAGCTGTACGCCGCCACGCAGTCGCAGGACATCTCCTTCCGGCAGGTCCACGCCAGCGACGGCGGCCGGATCAAGTACCAGCGGATCTGCTCGCTCGACGGCGAGGAGGTGCCGTACTCCGACATCGCCAAGGGGTACGAGACCGAGGACGGCGAGATGGTCATCCTCGACGACGACGACATGGCCGACCTCCCGGTCACCGCCAGCCGCGAGATCGCGGTGGAGAAGTTCGTGCCCTCCGAGCAGATCGACCCGATGCTGTTCGAGAAGTCCTACTACCTCGAGCCGGAGAAGACCGGGGCCAAGCCTTACGCCCTGCTGCGCCAGGCCCTCGAGGACTCCGACCGGATGGCGCTGGTGACGATCGCGATCCGCAACCGGACCTCGCTCGCGGTGCTGCGGGTGCGCGAGGACGTGATCGTGCTGCAGACGATGATGTGGCCCGACGAGATCCGCACCCCGGACTTCGGCTCCGTGGACACCTCCGACGCCAAGGCGAGCGAGGTGAAGATGGCCTCCATGCTGGTCGAGACGCTGGCCGGGGACTTCGACGCCGACGAGTACGAGGACGACTACCGCACGGCGGTCGAGGCGCTGGTCAAGGCCAAGATCGAGGGCGGCGAGGTGGAGCGCACGCCGGAGTCGACCAAGTCCTCCGGCGAGGTCGTCGACCTCCTCGCCGCGCTGCAGCGCTCGGTGGACGCGGCGAAGGCCTCGCGCGGGGAGAAGACCAGCGACGACGACGCTGCCGCGACCCCGGCGAAGAAGAGCACGACCAAGAAGACGGCGGCCAAGAAGGCGTCGCCGAAGAAGAGCACGACCGCGAAGTCGGCGGGCACGAAGGGCTCGACCACGAAGAAGTCCTCGTCGAAGAAGACCACCGCCAAGAAGCAGCCGACGCGCAAGGCCAGCTAGCCGGGCCGGGTCAGCTGCCCGTCTCGCCGACCTCGCGCCTCGGCGGCAGCCCACGCGCGGCCCGCGAGTCGGGGAACGCGGCGTTCGCCGCCCACATCACGGCGTCGGAGAGCCGCGGCGCGACCAGGTTGGCCACCTCGGCGAGCGACCCGGCGAGGGTGTCCACGGTCAGCGGCCGGTCCTCGAGCGCGCGCACGACCTTGGCCGCCGCCTGGTCCGGCGTCAGCGCGGGGGTGCGGCGGTACGCCTCGGTCGCGACGACCATGTCGGTGCGCACCAGCGAGATCCGGACGCTGGAGAAGGTGACGTTGTCCCCGAACGCCTCGCGCCCGGCGATCCGGCTGAACACGTCGAGCGCGGTCTTGGAGGCGATGTACGCCGAGAACTTCGGCGCCTTGATCTGCACGCCCCAGGTCAGCACGTTCACCACGTGACCGAACCGCTGCTCGCGCATCTGCGGCATCAGCGCCAGGATCAGGCGCACCGGTCCGAAGTAGTTGACCGCCATCGTCCGCTCCACGTCGTGGAAGCGGTCGTACGACAGCTCCAGCGAGCGCCGGATCGAGCGGCCGGCGTTGTTGACCAGGTAGTCGACGCGCCCGTGCTCGTCCAGCACCCGGGCGACGAGCCCGTCGATCGCCGCGGTGTCGGTGAGGTCGCAGACGTACGACGACGCGTCACCGCCGGCGGCGCGGATCTCGTCGGCGACGGCGGTCAGCCGGTCCTCGCGACGTGCGACCAGCAGCACCGTCGCTCCCCGCGCCGCGACCTGCCGGGCGGTGGCCGCACCGATCCCCGACGACGCCCCGGTCACCAGCACGACCCGGTCGCGCAGCGGGCTCGGCAGCGGCAGCACCGCGCCGACGGCACGTCGTACGACGGCGGTGGGGGTCAGCAGCAGGGTCCCGAGCACCCCGGCAGAGTATCGGCCGGTGGCCGCCCGCGAGACGTCCCGTGTTCGCGACGCCTCGCGCACTTCGCGACGCCTCGCGCTACTCGGCGACCCCGCAGCGTCGCAGCGCGAGCACCGTGAGCGCCCGGGCCACCGAGACCACCTCGTCGACGTGCACGTGCTCCAGCGGCGCGTGCGCCCAGGTGGGGTCGCCGGGGCCGTAGTGCAGCGTGGGGATGCCGCCCATGCCGGAGTAGATCCGCAGGTCGCTGCCGTACACCTCCGCGCGGACCCCGGGCTCGGCGGCGCCCGAGTCGACGGCCGCGGCCGAGACCTCGCCGATCAGCGGGTGCTTGAGGTCGAGCCGGCCGCTGGCGAACTGGCCTCCGGGCCAGGTGACGACAGGACGGTGCTCGCGCAGCCACGGGTCCTTGAGGCTGGCCTCGGTGACCGCGTCCTCGAAGGCGATCCGGGCGGCCCAGGGCTCCTCGCCGAGCATGACGCCGTAGCGCCCCTCGGCGACGAGCCGGTCCGGCACGCTGCTGGACCAGTCGCCGGTGTGCAGCATCCCGATGGACAGGGAGTACGGCAGGTCGCGGTCGCCGAAGAGCGGGTCGACCTCGCGGTTGCGGTCCGCCTCGAGCGTGGCGAGAGCCTGGTGGATCGGGAGGAACGCGTCGAGCGCGCTGTAGCCCTCGCGGCGCAGGCTGCCGTGCGCCGAGCGGCCGGGGACCTCGATGCGGAACGTCAGCGCGCCGGCGTTGGCCACCACCAGGCGGTCGCCGGTGGGCTCGGTGATCACGGCCGCCTGGCCGCGGTGCCCGCGACGCATCGTGGCGAACGCACCCAGGCCGCCGTCCTCCTCTCCGACGACGGCGTGGACGGCCAGCGGCTCGGCCAGCGTCACCCCGGCCGAGCGCAGGGTGTCGAGCACGGCCAGGTTGGCGGCGAAGCCGGCCTTCATGTCGCAGGTGCCGCGCCCGTAGAGGCGGCCCTCGTGCAGCTCGGCCGAGAAGGGGTCGGTCAGGCCCCAGGGTCGCGGGTCGCCCGGGGGGACGACGTCGAGGTGTCCCTGCAGCACCAGCGCGGGCCGGTCCTCGGTGACCCGGTCGACGGCGGCCAGCCCGAGGGCGCGGTCCCGCGGCACCTCGACGCCGGGGAACCACGGGTCCTCGGCCAGCTCGTCGATGTCGATCTCCCACTGGTCGACGACCATGCCGGCATCGCTGAGCAGGTCGCTGGCGTGCTCGACGACCTCGACCTCCTCCGGGCTGCCGGAGATGCTCGGGATCCGCACCAGCGCGGCGAGCTGGGCGACCAGGCGGTCCTCGTCCAGGTGGTCGAGGACGCGCCGCTCGAGGGCGGAGAGCTGTGCTTCGGTCACGAGCGCCACGCTAACAACGCGCGGCGCGAGGTCAGGACCGACGGACCTCCCACGGACCGCGGCGGCCGGTGGCGAAGGGTCGTACGGCCAGCGTCATCACCACGAGCAGCACGACGCCGACCAGACCGCCCTCGACACCGAACGCGCCTCCGGTCAGCGCGTCGGGGCCGGTCAGCCGCTGCACCACGACCGGGTGGTCGGCGGAGAACGCGCTCTCGGTGAACCCCAGGGTCAGCGCCGCCGAGTTGAACACCCAGCGCTGTCCCAGGCCCCACCAGATCCGGCCGGACCGCCAGCGGGCCAACCCGGTCAGGGCGTTGGTGACGACGGCGCCCACCACGGCGAGCACGCCGGCGTCCGGGTTCAGCGAGTACGGCAGCGCGACCAGCACGGCGGTCACGACCCAGGCGACGCCGCGACCGGCCACGACGCCGAGGCCGGTCATCAGCAGCGAGCGGAACGCGAGCTCCTCGAGCGCGAAGAGGACGAGGAAGTAGACCCAGATACCGATCAGCACCCCGTCCGGCCCCTGCACCCGCACCACGTCGCTGAGGCCCAGCAGCGGGAAGACCACGGCGAGCACGACGAGGAACGGCACCGAGAACAGCATGCCGCGCAGGAACTCGCCGACCGCGCCGTCGCGGACGCCCAGCCCCAGGCTCGTACGACCGCGGCGCGCCGCGCGCCAGGCGACCACGCCGAGCACGGCGGCGGGAACGAGGAGTGAGGCGGTGAAGATGTCCTGCGGGTCCATCGGGTCCTCCAGAAGCAGGTCCGGGAGTCACGCTCTTCCCCACCACTGTATTATTTTTGTCATGGGTGTCAAAAGTCAGACGTTCCACCAGTCGGCCCGCCGCGACCAGCTGGTGGACCTCGCGACGGAGATCATCGGGGAGGACGGCGTCGCAGGCCTGACGATCAGCGCCCTCGCCCGGCGCGCGGGCGTCAGCCGGGGCGTGATCGGCTACAACGTCGGCGATCTCGACGCCCTCCTCGCCCTCGTCGTCGCGCGGGCGTACTCCTTGGGGCGGGAGCAGGTGCGCCCGGCCGTCGACGCCGCCGGCGACCCACTGGGATCGGTGCACGGCTTCGTGAGCGCCAGCCTCCGCTTCTACCGCGAGCACCCCGCGGAGATGCGCGCGCTGAAGGAGGTCTTCACCGATCCCCACCTCATCGACCGGGCCACGACCCCCGAGCACCGCCGGGAGGCCGAGGAGCTGGGCGACCTCGTCAGCGCCGGCCAGCGCGCGGGCTCGATCGCCCGTGGCGACGTCACCCTGCTGACCTCGCTGGTGCGGGCCGCGCTCGACGTGGCGGCGAACCGGATCGCCGCCGGCGACGACGACGCCGCCATGCGCGACGAGCTCACCGCGGTGGTCGACCGGCTGCTGCGTCCCTGAGCCCCGCGACTCAGCCGACCAGCGAGCGCACCACCCGCAGCCCGACCGAGAGCCGGGCCAGGTCGGAGGACTCCTCGGAGCAGATCTCGCCGAGCGTGTCGGCGGCCGCCGACACCCGGGCATGGTCGATCGACTCCCAGTCGTCGACCCGTGCCGCCGCGGACTCGTCGCCGGAGGTGCGCGCGAGCACCTCGGCGGTGAGCTCGGCGTGGACCCCGTGCAGGTCGTCGCGCAGGGCCGCCCGCGCCAGCGACTCCCAGCGGTCGGACCGCGGCAGCGCCAGGATGCGCTGCACGAGGGTCGGCAGCCCGAGCCGCTCACCGAGCGCGAAGTGCACCCGGGCCACCTCGGCGGCGTCCAGCTGCTCGCGGCGCGCGGTCTCCACCACACCGACGACCATGTACGCCGGCGGCAGCGCGGCCACCTTGGCGGCCAGGTGCTCGGACGCACCCTGGGCGACGTACTCCTCCCGGCGCTCCTCGAAGGCGGCCAGCTCGCGGCCGCTCATCAGCGACGGCAGGTCCGCGATCACCTGCTGGCCGATCACGCCGAAGTGCTCGACGATCGCCTCCGAGTCCAGCGGGGCGCGGAAGTTGTCCACCAGCCAGCGCGAGACGCGCTCGACGAGGGTGCGCACCTCGACCCGCATCCGGGTCTGCACCGCGGCGTCGACGAGGAAGTCCTGGGCGTGGATCTCCTCCAGCAGCGCCTCGGTCCCCAGCACCTCCCGCGCCACGAAGTTGGCCCGGGCCAGCTCGGCGACCGAGGCCCCGGTCTCCTCGCCGAGGCGGTGGAGGTAGGTGATGCCGGCCTCGTTGATCAGCCGGTTCACGATCTGCGTGACCACGATCTGCGCACGCAGCGGGTGGTCCTGCATCGCCTGGCGGTACTCCTGGCGCAGCGGGGCCGGGAAGTAGGAGAACAGCTCGCCGCGCAGGAACGGGTCCTCGGCGATGTCGGTCTCCAGCAGCTCGTCGGACAGGACGATCTTGGCGTACGCGAGCAGCACCGAGAGCTCGGGCACCGTCATCCCACCGCCCTGCTCGATCCGGGCCGCCACCTCGCGCCGCGAGGGCAGTCCCTCGAGCTCGCGGTCCAGCCGGCCGGAGCGCTCCAGCCAGCGCATCATCTCCTCGTGCACGTGCAGCAGCGAGAAGGCCCGTGAGGCCGAGTTGGCCAGGGCGAGGTTCTGCTCGTCGTTGTCGGCCAGCACCAGCGCGGCGACCTCGTCGGTCATCGAGGCGAGCAGAGTGTGCCGGGCCTCCGCGTCCAGCTCCCCCGCCGCGACCGCGCTGTCCAGCAGCACCTTGATGTTGACCTCGTGGTCGGAGGTGTCGACACCGGCGGAGTTGTCGATGAAGTCGGTGTTGATCCGGCCGCCCTCGCCGGCGCGGCCGCGGACGGCGTACTCGATCCGGCCCCGCTGGGTCAGGCCGAGGTTGCCGCCCTCTCCGACCAGCGCGCAGCGCAGCTCCTTGCCGTCGACGCGGACCAGGTCGTTGGCCTTGTCGCCGGCGTCGGCGTTGGTCTCCGAGGACGCCTTGACGTAGGTCCCGATCCCGCCGTTCCACAGCAGGTCCACCGGCGCCAGCAGGATCGCCCGGACCAGCTCGGGCGGGCTGAGGGAGGTCACGCCGTCCTGCAGCCCGAGCGCCTCGCGGACCTGGGCGCTGATCGGCACGGACTTCGCCCGACGGGAGTACACGCCGCCACCCTCGGAGATCGCTGCGGTGTCGTAGTCCTGCCAGGAGCTGCGCGGCAGCGCGAACATCCGCTGCCGCTCGGCGTACGACGCGGCCGGGTCCGGGTCGGGGTCGAGGAAGATGTCGCGGTGGTCGAAGGCGGCCACCAACCGGGTGTGCTCGGACTCCAGCATCCCGTTGCCGAACACGTCTCCGGACATGTCGCCGATCCCGACGGCGGTGAAGTCCTGCGTCTGGCAGTCGATGCCGCGCTCGCGGAAGTGCCGCTGCACCGAGACCCAGGCGCCCTTGGCGGTGATGCCCATGGCCTTGTGGTCGTAGCCGACGGAGCCTCCGGAGGCGAACGCGTCGCCCAGCCAGAAGCCGTAGTCGGCGGCCACGCCGTTCGCGATGTCGGAGAAGGTCGCGGTGCCCTTGTCCGCGGCGACGACGAGGTAGGTGTCGTCGGGGTCGTGACGCACGACGCGCTGCGGCGGGGCGACGACGCGCCGCGCGCCCTCGGGGCCGTCGACCAGGTTGTCGGTCAGGTCGAGCAGGCCGGAGATGAACGTCGTGTAGCAGGCGACGCCCTCGGCCTGCCAGGCCTCGCGGTCGCTCGGGTCGGGCAGCCGCTTGCCGACGAACCCGCCCTTCGCGCCGACCGGCACGATCACGGTGTTCTTCACCATCTGCGCCTTGACCAGGCCCAGGACCTCGGTACGGAAGTCGTCGCGCCGGTCCGACCAGCGCAGTCCGCCGCGCGCGACCCGGCCGAAGCGCAGGTGCACGCCCTCGACGCGCGGGGAGTACACCCAGATCTCGAAGCGCGGCCGGGGCGCGGGCAGGTCCGGCACCTCGCGGGGGTCGAGCTTGAACGAGAGGTAGTCGTGGTCGACCCGCTCCCCGTCCACGAGCGTGCCCTGGAAGTAGTTCGTGCGCAGCGTGGCCCGCACCAGGCCGAGCATCGAGCGCAGGATCTTGTCCTGATCCAGCGCCGCGACCTCGTCGAGACCGGCCGCGATCCGCTCCTCGATCTCCTCGCAGGCGGCGACGCGCTCGGGCGCGTCGGGCTCGCCGCGGTCGGGGTCGAAGCGCGCCTCGAACAGCGCCACCAGGTCCGCCGCCAGCGACACGTTGCCGGCGAGGGTCTCCTCGACGTACTCCGAGGAGTACGACGACCCGCCCTGCCGCTGGTAGCGGGCGTACGCACGCAGCACCGAGACCTGTCGCCAGGACAGGCCGGCGGCCAGCACCAGCGCGTTGAACCCGTCGCTCTCGGCGCGGCCGTCCCAGACCGCGAGGACCGCCTCCTCGAAGGCCGCGACCCGCTCGGCGGGCCAGCCCTCGGAGCGGTGCAGGCCGAAGTCGTACAGGTGGCTGGGCACCGTGCCGAGCCCGTGGAAGAGGTACGGCCGCTCGTCGACCACGTCGACACCCATCGCGGTCAGCACGGGCAGGACCGTGGACAGCGAGACCGGGTCCCCGGTGCGGAACATCTTCAGCCGCGCGTCGCCGTCCTGCTCCCGGGCGAGGCTCACCTCGACCTCGTCGGGTCCCATCGACGCCAGGCGGGCGAGGTCGCGCATCCCGTCGTGCGGCTCGTAGTCCTCCTTGTACGCCTCCGGGACCCCGCCCAGCTTCTCGCGCAGCGTCCGGGCGGGTACGCCCGCGTGCTCGGTCACGCCGGCGGCGGAGCTGGCCTCGACGAGGTCGTCGTCCCAGGACCGGGCGGCCGCCGAGAGCTCGGCCTCCAGCTCGACGGTGTCGACGTCGAGCAGCTGCTCGCCCTCGGCCGGGCGGGCCACCAGGTGCAGCCGCGCGGCCAGGGCGTCCGAGACCCGGGCGGTGAACTCGATGCTCGCCGCGCCGGTGCGCTCGGTGAGGATCCGGGTGAAGCGGTCGCGCACCGGGGTGTTGTAGCGGTCTCGCGGGAGGTAGACCACGCAGGACACGAACCGCCCGTAGTCGTCGCGGCGCAGGAACACCCGCAGCTCGCGGCGGGTGCGGAAGCGCGAGACGGCCTTCGCGATCGGCACCAGCTGCTCCGGCGAGGTCTGGAACAGCTCGTCGCGGGGGTAGCCCTCGAGCACGTCCATCACGGCCTTGCCGTCGTGGCTCATCTGCTCCAGCCCGGCCAGCTCGAGCACCCGCCGCGCCCGCTCGCGCAGCACCGGCACCCGGGTCACCGACTCGGTGTAGGCCGCGGAGGAGAACAGCCCGAGGAAGCGGCGCTCACCGACCAGCTGCCCGGAGGAGTCGACCAGCCGCTGCGTCACCTGGTCCATGTGCGAGAGGCGGTGCACGGTCGAGCGCTCGGCGGCCTTGGAGATGTGCAGCAGCCGCACCGTGCTCCCCGCGCCCGAGGCGCTCGCCGCCAGGTCCCCGGCCAGCTCGGCCTCGTCCTCCAGCGTCCGGTCGCTGCGCAGCAGGCCGGACCCGGTGCCGGGCACCGCGCGGAGCACCGGCGACCCGCCGTCGCCGGGCACGACGTCGTACTCCTGGTAGCCCAGGAAGGTGAAGTGGTCGTCGGCCAGCCAGTGCAGGAACGAGCCCGCCTGCTGGGACTCCCACGACTCCCGCAGGGTGGCGTCCTCGTGCAGGCTGGCCGAGACCGCCTCGGCGCGGCGCCGCATGCGGGGCCAGTCCTCGACCACGCGACGCACGTCGTCCAGCGCGGCGGTCACCGCGGCGGCCACCGCCTGCTCCTCGGCGGCGTCCACGCTCTCGATCTCGATGTGCATCCACGACTCGTGCCCGGTGTCGGAGGCCGCGACTGAGGCCTCCTGACCCCGCACCTCGACGATGCTGCCGTCGGTGTCGCGCCGGACGACGTACTGCGGGTGGACCAGCAGCCGCACCTCGTGACCGGCCGCCTCCAGGGCCATCTGCACCGAGTCGACGAGGAAGGGCATGTCGTCGGTGACGACCTCGACGGCGGTCCGCCCCTGCAGCGACCAGCCGTCCCGCTCGGTCGTCGGGGTCGAGACGTCGACCAGCGCGGTGCCGGAGGGCCGGCGCTGGGCCAGCGAGAGGTGGTGCAGGACCGACGCGCCCAGCTCTCGCGAGGCCCGGCCCTCGACGTCGTCGGCGTCCAGGTCGCGGTAGTACACCCGGATCAGCGACTCGAGGTCGACGCCCGGCACCGGCGGCAGCCTGCGCGCCCCCTCGATCAGCTCCTCGACGACCGGCGGCACGACCGTGCGCTGCTCGTCGCTCGGATCGGGGGACGGGGTGCTCTCTGTGCTGAGTCGGGTGGCCACACGCCGACCATAGCCACCCGCGAGGGTCGCTGAGCACCCCGCTCGCCGTGCGGGGAAGCAGCTACCCGAGGTCGGCCGCGGAGAGCACCTCGACCTGCGGGGCGTACGCCGCCATGGCCGCCAGCGAGCGCTCGTGCGCCTCGGCGGAGGAGCCCGCGCACGCGTCCGCGACGACGCGTACCCACGCCCCGTCGTCCGCGGCCGCCAGCGCGGTCGAGAGCACGCAGCAGTCGGTCGCGACACCGCACAGCACGAGGTCGCGGGAGCCGCCGGTGAGTCGCAGCAGGTCGGGTCCGTACTTGCCCATCGTGGGACGGGTGAGGACCGGCGCGTCCCCCGGGTCGAGCAGGAGGTCGTACGTCCGCGGGTCCCGCTCCAGCGCCTCCAGCGCGAACGGCCAGGCCCGGTAGTAGTCGGCCCACGACCCGCGCGGCTCCGGGTCCGGCTCGAAGCGGGTGAGCACGACCCGGTCCTCGAACGTGGCGACCAGCTCCTGCGACGCCCGGAGCGCCCGGTCGGCGTCCGGGCTCGCCCACGGGCTGGCCGGGTCGGCGAAGACGTGCTGGAGGTCGATCGCCACCAGCCAGGGCGCGCTCACCCCTCCGACCGCCGCACCCGCCCGGCAGCGAGGGCGGCGTAGCCGACCACCCCGATCACCAGGGCGACGACGACACCGAGGCTGGCGCCCGCCCAGGCGCCGTCCTTGCCGCCGACCAGACCCATCAGGTAGCCCTGCCAGGTCAGCCAGCCGGCGTAGGTGTTGGTGACCAGGCCCCACCCGACGACCGTGCCGACGCCGAAGACGGCGAGGGCCGGCCAGCCGACGGCGCCGTAGCGGCCGGCGGGGTCCATCAGCGCGGCGTCGTCGTAGTCCCGGCGGCGCAGCGCGATGTCGGCCACCATGACGCCGGCCCAGGCGGCGATCGGCACGCCGAGGGTGATGAGGAAGCCCTGGAACTGGTTGACGAAGTCGCCCGGCGCGACGAACAGGACGTACACCGAGCCCAGCACCATGATCGCGCCGTCCAGCAGCGCCGCGGTGGGACGCGACACCGGCAGCCCGAGCGCGAGCAGCGAGAGCCCCGAGGAGTAGATGTCCAGCAGCGCGCCGGAGACGAGCCCGACGACGGCCACCACGACGAACGGGACCAGGAACCAGGTCGGCAGCAGCGAGGCCAGCGCACCGATCGGGTCGCCGCCGATCGCCTCGCTCAGCCGCGCGTCGGAGCCCGCCAGCGCGATACCGACCACGAACAGCACGACGCTGGCCACCGAGAGGCCGGTCGCCGTCCAGCCGGCGACACCGCGGCCCGAGGCGCTGCGCGGCAGGTAGCGGGAGTAGTCGGCGGCAGCGTTGACCCAGCTCAGCCCGGTCGCGGTGGCCATCAGGATGCCGACCCCCACCAGGGCGGCGACACCGCCTCCGGGCAGGTCGCCCACGGCCGAGAGGTCGACGCGGTCGGCGACCAGCACGACGTACACGACCGTGAGGACGACGCCGACGTAGGTGATCCAG
Organism: Marmoricola endophyticus; assembly: GCF_014644415.1. Lineage (GTDB taxonomy): Bacteria > Actinomycetota > Actinomycetes > Propionibacteriales > Nocardioidaceae > Marmoricola > Marmoricola endophyticus. The sequence continues at coordinate 10,960 of NZ_BMKQ01000002.1, read as the reverse complement.
GTCTGGATCCGCATGATCGCGTCGAAGCCGAGGAACCCGCCGCCCACGATCAGCGCGATCACCACCACCAGCGCGATCGCCAGCGTCCCGTTGCCGCCGCTCCCCCCGAGCTCGCGCACCACCGTGGCCGCGGCGAGGGCCGCCAGCGAGGTCAGCACCGTCTCCCACCCGACGCTCAGCACCCAGGAGAACGCCGCCGGGACCCGGTTCCCGTGCACGCCGAACGCCGCCCGCGAGAGCACCAGCGTCGGCGCCGACCCGCGCTTGCCCGCGATCGCGATCAGCCCGGCCAGGAGCCCTGCGGCCACGATCCCCACCAGGCCGGCGACGAGCGCCTGCGGCGCGCTGACGCCGTACCCGAGCGCGAAGGAGCCGTACGAGATCCCGAACACCGAGATCGAGGCCGCGGTCCACGGCCAGAACAGGTCGCGCGGGCGGCCCCTGCGCTCGGCCTCCGCGATCACGTTGACACCGTTGGTCTCGACGCGGCCCGGGGCCGGCGCTGTCTCCTGCACGCTCACGGTGCGAGACGCTAGTCCTGTGCGAGCCGTCCTGCAGCGTGTCAGCCGAGCCCGCGTCGTCGTCGAGGGGACCGTCGTCGGCGAGCTGACCGCGCCGGGTCTGCTGGTCTACCTCGGCGTCACCCACGAGGACGGGCCCGAGGACGTCTCCTGGACCGCTCGCAAGATCTGGGGCCTGCGGGTGCTGCGCGGGGAACGCGCCCTCTCCGACCTCGCCGAGGCGGGCGAGGAGGCGGGCGTGCTGGTGGTCAGCCAGTTCACGCTGTACGGCGACGCCCGCAAGGGGCGGCGACCCACCTGGGCGGCCGCCGCGCCGGGGCCGGTGAGCGAGCCCGCGTACGACGCCGTCTGCGCCGAGCTCGAGCGGCTCGGCGCGCTCGTCGAGCGCGGCGTCTTCGGCGCCGACATGACGGTCGAGAGCGTCAACGACGGTCCGACGACGCTGATCCTCGAGAGTCCCGCCGACGGCTGACCCCGCCTCGGGCATGATGTGCGCGTTCCCCGTACCGCACCAGGAAGGACCCGTGCTGTGAGCAAGTCGATCCGCCACGAGATGAGGTACGACGGCGCCACCGTCGCGCAGGTCTACGCGATGCTGGCCGACAAGTCCTTCCGCGAGGAGGTCTGCGAGTTCCAGCGGGTCAAGCGGCACGACGTCGTCATCGCTCCCAAGGGCGGCGACGTCGCGAACGGCATGGACGTCACCGTCGACCAGGTGCAGACCCCGCACGGGATCCCGTCCTTCGCCCAGAAGATCGTCGGCGACGAGATCGGCATCCTGCAGGAGGAGGACTGGACCTCGACCGACCAGGCCGGGCTGACGGTCGCCATCCCCGGCAAGCCGGGCGAGATGACCGGCACCATCACCCTCGCCGAGGACGACGGCGGGGTTACCGAGACCGTCGCCGTCACCGCGAAGGTGAGCATCCCGCTGGTCGGGGGCAAGCTCGAGGGCCTGATCACCGACCTGCTGGTCAAGGCCCTCAAGGCCGAGAACAAGGTCGGCCGGGACTACCTCGCCCGCTGAGAACCGTCCTCGCGGTCGCCCTCGGTGGGCACGCGCAGGCGCGGGACCCCGCCCAGCCCGAGGCGGTAGCGGGTGCTGTCGGGGTAGCGGGCCAGCAGACCCCACAGCACCTCGTGCGCCGACCACGGGAGCGGCGCCTCGGGGTCCTTCGCGTCGTACCAGCGCGGACCGAAGGAGATCCACACCGGCACCCAGTCGGCCGCGAGGTCCCACTCCCCCCGCTTGGCCATCAGCAGCCGGCGGCGCACCTGGAAGGCGCGCCGCTGGCCGTCGACGACGAACGGTGCCGTGGCCACCCGCCACAGCCACAGGTCGTGGCCCATCAGCTCCAGCTCGAGGTCGCCCAGCACGGACGGCGCGACCAGCACGGTCGCGACGTTCTCGTGCGGGAGCCTCATGGTCGGGCCTCGCTCAGCCCATGTGCGGGTAGCGGTAGTCCTTCGGCGGCACCATCGTCTCCTTGATCGAGCGCGGTGACGTCCAGCGCATCAGGTTGCCCACCGAGCCGGCCTTGTCGTTGGTGCCGGAGGCCCGGGCGCCACCGAAGGGCTGCTGCCCGACGACGGCACCGGTGGGCTTGTCGTTGATGTAGAAGTTGCCGGCGGCGAAGCGCAGCCGCTCGCTCAGCTCCGCGATCGCGTGCCGGTCCTGGGCGATGATCGCGCCGGTGAGGGCGTACGGCGCGAACGACTCCATCTGGTCCACGACCGCGTCGTAGTCGGCGTCGTCGTACACGTGGACGGCGAGGATCGGGCCGAAGTACTCGTCCTTGAACATCGGGTCGGTCGGGTCCTCGGCGACGACGATCGTGGGTCGGACGAAGTAGCCGACCGAGTCGTCGACCGTGCCGCCGGCGACCACCTCGAGCCCGGGCGTGCTCCGCGCGTGCTCGATGGCCGCCTTGTGCTTGGCGAAGGCCCGGTCGTCGATCACCGCGCCCATGAAGTTGGACAGGTCGGTCGGGTCGCCCATCGCGATCGCGTCCGTCTCGGCGACAAGCTCGTCCTTGAGCTCCGGCCACAACGAGGCCGGGACGTACGCACGCGAGGCCGCCGAGCACTTCTGGCCCTGGTACTCGAACGCCCCGCGGATCAGCGCCGTGCGCAGCACGTCGACGTCCGCCGAGGGGTGGGCGACGACGAAGTCCTTGCCGCCGGTCTCGCCGACGATGCGCGGGTAGGAGCGGTAGGAGGAGATGTTCGCGCCGACGGTGCCCCACAGGCGCTGGAAGGTCGGGGTGGAGCCGGTGAAGTGGATCCCGGCGAGGTCGGGGTGGTCCAGCGCGACGTCCGAGACCTCGATCCCGTCGCCGGGCAGCATGTTGATCACGCCCGGAGGCATCCCGGCCTCCTCCAGCAGCCGCATCGTGTAGTGCGCGGCGAACTGCTGGGTCGGCGACGGCTTCCAGATGACCGTGTTGCCCATCAGGGCGGGCGCCGTCGGCAGGTTGGCCGCGATGGCGGTGAAGTTGAACGGCGCGATCGCGTAGACGAAGCCCTCGAGCGGACGGTGGTCGGAGCGGTTCCAGATGCCCTCGGGGTTCATCGGCGGCTGGTCGGTGAGCAGCTGACGAGCGAAGTGGACGTTGAAGCGCCAGAAGTCGGCCAGCTCGCAGGCGGCCTCGATCTCGGCCTGCCACGCGGTCTTCGACTGGCCCAGCATCGTGGCGGCGTTCATCGTCGCCCGCCACGGCCCGGTCAGCAGGTCGGCGGCCTTCAGCAGGACCGCGGCCCGCTCGTCGAAGGACAGGGCGCGCCATGCGGGAGCCGCCGCCGACGCCGCCTCGATCGCGGCCTGCGCGTCGGCCTTGGTGCTGTTGCGGATCGTGCCGAGCACCTTGGCGTGCGCGTGCGGCTGCACGACCGGGATCTCCTCGCCGCCGCCCAGGCGCTGCTCGCCGCCGATGGTGGCGGTCAGGTCGATCGGGCCCTGCGCCTGCAGCCGGGCGAGCTCCTTCTCGAGGCTCGCGCGCTCGGGGCTGCCGGGGGCGTAAGACAGGGTGGGCTCGTTGCGGGGTGCGGGAGGGGTGGTGACGGCGTCCATGCCGTCGATCGTGTCACTCACCGCGCCCGGGCGCCAAAGCCGCCCGGGGTGGGTTCAGGCTCGGTCCAGCAGCTGGTCCAGCTCCTGGGTGGCGAACCAGCACAGGTCGTCGCGCCGCTCGGCGTCGGCCTCGGACAGGTCGGCGTGCACGGCCGCCACGTCGCGCAGCGGCACCGCCCGGGTCACCACCACCTCGGTGGGGTCGCCCGCCCCCGTCCTGTCACCGCTCTCGGCGAGCCGCACCGCGGCCGCGTCGACGTCGACGGCCAGGACGACCCGGCGGCGCTCGTCGTCCTCGGCCCACAGCGCGGCGCAGTCGTCGGCGGCCAGGCAGAGGGCCTCGTACTCCCACTCCTCCTCCGAGCTGTCCTGCCACTCGGCGCGTACCGCGTCGGTGACCGCGTGACCACCGGTGGGCGCGACCTCGCCGGACGCCGCCAGCTCGGCCAAGCCACGCAGGGTGGTGGGGAGGTAGGTGCGCACGCTGCTCGTCGTCATGCTCGTCCTCTCGGGGCTCGGCTGCGGTCGTCGCTGGCCGTGTCGACCAGCTCGTCGAGGGACTCGCGCACGCACTGGGCGAGCACCTCCACGTCGGGCAGCGCCTCGCGGTCGGCGACCAGGCCGTAGCTGACCGACCCGTCGTACGACGTCACGCCGATGCTGAGGCCGAAGCCGGGCAGCAGCGGCGGGACCGGGTACGACTGCGTCATCTCGGCCCGGGCGGCGAACATCGGGAACTGTGGTCCCGGGACGTTGGTCAGCACGAGGTGCACGTCGTGGTCGTCCTCGAGCGCGACCCGGGTGCCCAGCGCGTGGAAGGTGGTGGGCGCGAAGCCGGCGACCCCCGCGATCCGGTCCGCCGCGACCGCCCGTCCGGTCTCGGAGTGCGCGCGGAGGGCGTACGACACCTGGTGCAGCCGCACCACCGGCGACGCCTCGCCGATCGGCAGGTCGATCAGGTGACCGATCACGCTGCTGCCCAGGCTGGTCGGCTCGCTCTCCTCGTCGATCACGCTCATCGGGACCAGCGCCCGGAGCCGGCGCCCGGCACCGACCGCCTCGGCCCGGGTCATCAGCCAGGCCCGGACGGCACCGGCGACGGTCGCGAGGATGACGTCGTTCACCGTGCCTCCGTGGACCCGGCGCACCCTGCGGTAGTCGCGCAGCGAGGTACGCACGAGTGCCACCCGCCGCTGCTCGCTGGGGTCCAGCGTGAACGGCAGGTCACCCCCCGGGCGACGTCGATGCACCCCGACGGCGACCCCGGCCCGCTCACCGAGCACCTGCGCACCACGGCGCACGGACCCCACGGTGCTGCGTACGGTGTCGACCGCGCGAGCCGGGTCGAGCACGAGCTCCCGCACGCCGTCGACGAGGAGCCCCGGGCCGGTCGGCGCGGGGCGTGGGGTCCAGTCCTCCCGGACGAGCTGACGCGGCCCCGGGTCGACGTCGAGCAGCACCTGGCCGATGTCGACGGTGCGCACCCCGTCGACGAGCACCTGGTGGGACTTGGAGAACAGCGCGACGCGGCCGCCCTCGAGGCCCTCGACGACGTACGTCTCCCACAGCGGACGCGTGCGGTCCAGCCGCCGCGAGACCACCCGGGCGACCAGGTCGCGCAGCTGGTCCATCGACCCCGGCCGGGGCAGCGCCGAGCGGCGTACGTGGTAGGTCAGGTCGAAGTCGGTGTCGTCGAGCCACACCGGGTTGGTCAGGCGTCCCGGCGAGGAGCGGACCCGCTGGCGGTAGCGCGGGACGAACGCGATCCGGTCCTCGATGTGTGCGAGCACCTCGTCGTACCCGAAGCCGTCCGGGCCGGGCTGGAAGATCTCGAGGGTGGCGTTGTGCAGCGGCGTGCGCGCGGTCTCCCGGGCGAGGATCGTGAGGTCGTCGGAGCTGAGCTGCTGGGCCACCGCCTCCTCCTCCCGCTCGGGTTCCGCGCTGCTCGGCACGGGCCGCGGCGAGTCTGCCAGAACCACCCACCCGGCAGGATGGGTGCATGCCTGCGACGCTCCCCCGCCGCCCGTACGCCGCCGCCCTCGCCGCGGCCGCCCTCCTCCTCCTGGCCGGCTGTGGCTCGGAGTCCTCCGGGTCCTCCGGGTCCACTGCTGCGCCGTCGTCGTCGGCGTCGTCACTCGCCTCGGCCCCCTCGTCCTCGCCCTCGTCCTCGTCCTCGTCGCAGACCGTCGCGGTCCGGATCGAGGGCGAGAAGGTGACGCCGCGCAACAAGCGGATCCAGGTGGAGGCAGGGCAGCCGCTCACCGTCCGGGTGGTCTCCGACCGGGACGGCGAGCTGCACGTCCACTCCTCCCCCGAGACCACCTTCGACTTCGGCCCGGGCACGAGCACGAAGACGTTCACCATCGCGCGGCCCGGGATCGTCGAGATGGAGGAGCACGTGAGCGACACGCTGGTCGCTCAGCTCGAGGCCCGCTGAGGTGACCCCCGCGGTCTGGCTGCCGCTGCACGGCGTCGGTGGCGCGCGCGACCTCCCGGTGCCGGCCGGTCTCGCCGTCGCGGCCGGCGTCGCCGCGCTGGCCGCGTCGTTCGTCGTGCTCGCGCTGGCCTGGCGCACCCCGCGCTACGACGCCCGTACGGCGGGCCGGCCGCTGCCGGCCGGCGCGGCCCGGGTGCTCGACTCCCCCGTCACCCGCTGGGTGCTGCGCGCGGTCGGGCTGGCGTTCGCCGGGTACGTCGCCTGGCCCCTGTTCGCCGGCCCCGACGTGGTCACCAACCCGGTGTTCGGGGTCTTCTACGTGCTGCTGTGGGTCGGGATCGTGCCCGCGTCGCTGCTGATCGGTCCGGCGTACCGGCTGCTCAGCCCGGTGCGCACCGTGCACCGGCTGGTGGTGCGTGCCGCGGGCGGCCACCCCTCACGGGGGCTGCTGACCTACCCGGCCCGCCTGGGGCTGTGGCCGGCCGCACTCGGGCTGCTCGCCTTCGTCTGGCAGGAGCTGGTCGACCCGAGCTCGACGCTCCTGGACTCGGTACGTCTCTGGCTGGTCCTCTACGCCGCGATCATGCTGGTCGGCGCCGCCGTCTTCGGGGACACCTGGTTCGCGCGGGCCGACCCGTTCGAGGTCTGGTCGGAGCTGGTCGGACGGCTCGCGCCGATCGGGCGGCGAGCGGACGGCCGGTTGGTGCTGCGCAGCCCTCTCGCCGGGCTGGAGGGCACCCCGGTGCGCGCCGGCACCGTCGCGGTGCTCGCGGTGATGTTCGGCAGCACGGCGTTCGACAGCTTCAAGGACCAGCTGCGGTGGGTCGACCTCCTCCAGGCGCAGCCGCTGCCGCAGACGCTGGCCTCGACGCTCGCCCTGGTCGGCTTCTGCCTCGTGGTGCTCGTGACCTTCACCGCGGCAGCGGCAGCGACGCGGGTCGGGTCGTCGTACCCGCGCCGCGAGCTGCCGCGCCGACTCGTGCACGCGGTGGTGCCGATCGTCGTCGGCTACCTCGTCGCGCACTACCTGACGTACTTCGTCGAGCAGGGGCAGACCACGCTGGTCCAGCTCAGCGACCCGATGGTCGACGGCTCGGACTACCTCGGCACCGGCGGGTGGACGATCGGCTACTGGCTCTCCTCGCACCCGTCCCTGCTGGCCACGGTCAAGGTGCTCGCCGTGGTGGTGGGGCACGTCACCGGCGCCGTCGCCGCGCACGACCGCGCCCTCACGCTGCTGCCTCGCGGCCACCGGGTCGTCGGCCAGCTGGCGATGGTGGTGCTGATGATGGCCTACACCGGCGGCGGACTCTGGCTGCTGTTCGCGTCCTGATCGGCCGGCCTCACCCGCGGCGCCGGCGCGCCCCCCGTGACGTACGACGACCCGCCGCGGCGGCGACCGACTCGGGGAAGACGGCGCTGGTCAGCTCTGCGATCGCCCGGCGCAGGGGACCGTCGCGGCCCTCTACCAGCGACAGGCCCTCGGCGAGGGCGGCGTCGCAGGACGGTCGGTCGTCGGGGAGGAAGTGCACGCCGAGCGGGCGGGCGAACCCCCCGACCATCCGGGTCACGTCGCCCTCGTCCCAGCCGAGGCTCTCGCGCATCCGGTTGACGACGACGCGGACGGGGGTGCCGGGCACCGCCTCGCCGAGCTCGTGGAGGCCGCGGGCGAGACGGGAGAGCCCGACCGGGTCGGCCGCCCCGACGACGACCACCTCGTCGGCGACCGCCAGCGCCTCGAGGGTCATCCGGTTGCGGCCGCCGCCCGCGCGGCCGAGCTCGGTGTCGAGGTCCTCCAGGCAGAAACCGGTGTCCGCGACGACGTCACCGATCCGAGCCGCGGCGGTGACGATGTCCGCGGTGACACCCTCACGCACCTCCACCCAGCGGTCGGCGCGCGGCAGGCCGCTGAGCAGCTCGAGCCCAGGCGAGACCTGGCGACGGGCCCCGGTGAAGCGCCTCTCGTCGAGCTCGCCCAGGTTGGCGAACCTGGCCGCGGCCAGCACGCCGGAGACCTCGTCGACGGCCCCGAGGTGCTGAGCCAGGGACCCGCCGTACGGGTCGAGGTCGGCGAGCACCACGCGCACCGCCCGGCGTCCCGGTCCGACCCCGCGGTGCGCGCGCTCCGCCGCCAGGCCGAGCGCGACGGTCGTCCGACCAGGCCCTCCGGTCGGCCCCCACACCACGACCACCCGCCCCGGGACGGCGTCGTCGCCCGGCAGCTCCGGGACGTCCGGCTCGGGCTCCGGGTCGCATACGAGGTCGCGCCGCCCGGCGCTCTCCACCGCGTCGGGCAGGTGAGCGAGGTCGGTGGCGGGCACGAGCTCGACGACGCCGATCCGGGACAGAGCGACCCGCCCCTCCTCCCCCACGGCGACGGTGCGGACGTCGTGGCGCAGCAGGTCGGTCACCGCGCTGGCGTCCAGGCCGGGCGTCTCGGCAGCCACCACCGCCACGTCGGCCTGGCCGGCACTCGCACTGGCCAGCAGGTCCGCCAGGTCGACGCAGCGCTTGACGACGACCACCGACGCCGAGGCGAGCACGGCGAGCGCCGCGGGCTCCCAGCCGGCACCGGCGGCCGCGAGCAGCACCGTCGGCCGCTCGCCGTCGAGCACCCCCACCTCAGGCCTGCCTGGTGATGACCACGTGCCCCGCCGCGCTGCGTCCGAGGGCGGGTCCCAGCTCGTCGGCCTGGGACTGCGTGACGCCGACGATGATCTGGCGGGTGCCGCTCGGGGCGAGGGTGTCCTCGACACGTGCCGCCCGCACGACCGTCACGTCGTCGAGGATCCGCTCCGCCTCGGTGAGCCTGCCGCCGGCACCCGCGGCACTCGCGGCGTCCGGCGTCACCCACACGTCCACCACCGACCCCTCCCGGACGGTCGCCGGCACCGCGTCGACCTCGACCGCGAGCGGCACCTCCACCAGCTCGTCGGAGGAGTCGTCCAGCGCCGCCCGCGGCAGCAGCTCCCCGGATCCCACGGCACGGCCGAGCACCCGGTCGCTCGGCAGCGCCTCGTCGGCGGAGAGGTAGCGGTCGGCGTCCTCGGACCGGGTGAACCGCAGCTGCCGGCTGACGAGGTCACCGCGGCCCACCTCGGTGCCCGAGGGCAGGTCCTTGGTCGCCGCCCAGACCGCGACCGTGTCGTCGGCCGAGGCTAGGACCCGCACGCCGAGGAGGACCGACACCGCCACGATCAGGACCCCGACCAGGAGCCGTGGATCTCGCCAGCCCTGCCGTCGAGGACGGCTGGCGGTGGGTGCCACCGCGGCTCCGGCGGAGCGGTTCGGCGAGGTGGTGGAGTCGTTCATCGAGAGCTCCTGGTCCGAGATCGGCGAGTATCCACCGATCCGTTCCGGTGGCGCCGGAGTCAAGAGTGCCTGGTTTTCGCCGACTCGGCACGGTTCTCCACAGGCGGCGGGCCGTCGTACCGCACCGGACGGCGCGGGTGGCACAGTGTGCGCATGCCGAGCGCGCCGCGATTCCTGCAGCTGAGCGACGTGGCCGAGGTGCTCAACACCTCCAGCGCGCAGGTCTACGCCCTCGTGCGCCGCGGCGACCTGCGTGCCATCAAGATCGGCGGCCGCGGACAGTGGCGGGTCGAGGCCACCGAGCTCGAGGCCTACATCGAGCGGATGTACGCCGAGGCCGACCGGTTCGTGGCCGACCACCCGTTCGTCGAGGCCGACTCCGAGGGTCCTCGTCAGGACTGAGCGCTGCCGCTCACCGGCGCTGCTGCACCGCCGCGAGCGCGGTGAAGGGCACGAGGTCGTGCCCGTCGGCCGGCTGCGGGAGCAGCCGCGCCTCGACGAAGTCGGCGCCCACCCGCCGCAGGGCACCCTCCAGTCGAGCGCCATCGACGAGGTGCAGCAGGCACTCCCCGTCCTCGGCGGCGAGCCCACGCAGCACGGAGGTCAGCGAGAGCCGGCGGACGACCCCCAGGGCCTCCTCGGCGACCGCCCGCGCCGGCGCGCCGTGCACCGCGGCCAGCGCCCCTGAGCGCACCACCCACTCCCGCCCGGTCTGCTCGCCGAGGAGCAGCCAGCCGTCGCCCGTCCGCAGGACGGCACCCTCCAGGTGCAGGCCGCCGAGCAGCCGCAGTCGCACCCAGCGCCCGTCGAGCGCGTGCACGCGCGACCCGAACGAGACCCGGGCGAACTCCGCTCGGGCCCGGTCCTCCACCTCGAGGTCCCGCTCCAGCAGGGCGGCCCCCTGCGCCTGCTGCTCGAGGTCGTCGAGGAGCGCCAGGATCGATCGCTCGCCACCACCCGGTCCCGCCGTCCTCGCCACCCCGCATCCCTAACCGGCGTCGGGCCGCTGGTCAATGCCACGGCGAGGTTCTCCACAGGTGTCGAGTCGCATCTCTTGACACCACAGGTGAACGCGCGTTGCATGAAGCAAACACACGCAAACGCAAGGATCGAGACGATGACCGCCTCACAGCGCAGCAGGGCACTCCTCCTGACCGCATGCCTGGCCGCGCTCGTCGTCCTGGTCTGGCGGGGCACGGCGGGCGACCGCGCCACCGCTCTCGGGCCCGCACCGACGCTGGTCGAGCTGGTCACCGCACTGGCGGGCGTCGCGGTCCTCCTCGCCCTGTCCTGGCTGACGCTGCTCACCGCGCTGCTGGCGCTCGAGCGCGGGGCGGGCCGCGACCTGACCGCCCGTGCCGGGTGCCCGGCGGCGCTGCGTCGGGTGCTGCTCGTCCTCTGCGGGGTCGCCGTGGCCGGTGCGATGGCGGTGCCCGCCCAAGCCGCCGACGATCCCGGCCCCTCCTCCCCGGTGGCGAGGGGCGGCGCGGAGCTCTCGGCCCGGCTCGACGGGCTGCCGATGCCGGACCGGCCGACCGGGGGCGCCCCGGGACGTACGCCCGCCCCGGCGCCCTCCTCGACGCCCACCGCGGCCCCGCCGGCCGCCCACACGTCCGCGCC
>NZ_BMKQ01000001.1:2617216-3374816 GCF_014644415.1 Marmoricola endophyticus | reverse complement strand
CCGCGCGCCCGTCGACGACCGCCGCGCCGGGAGCGTCCGACCGCGGCCGGGGCGCACGGGCGCCGCAGCGCGCGGCCGCCGACGGCACCGTCACGGCCGGCACCCCCCACGCCACCGGCACACCGTCCGCGACCGGCGAGGACACCGTGCGTCCCGGGGACAGCCTCTGGGCCGTCGCGCGTCGTCACCTGCCACCGGACGCCGGCCCGGCCGAGATCAGCCGCGCCTGGACGGCGATCTACGACGCCAACCGCGACGTCGTCGGAGGCGACCCCGACCTCATCCACCCCGGCACCGACCTGCGGCTGCCACCGACCTCCGAGGAGAACCAGCCATGACGCAGCCCACCACCGCCGCCACCACCACGCAGACCGTCGCGCCCTGGCAGCGCCCCGGGGTCGCCGCGGTCGCGCGGCTCACCCCCACGGACCGGCCGGGCGTCGACGGCGCACTGGCGCTGGCGACCGCACCGACGCGGCACCGCAGCGGCGCGCCCGTACGCGCCGGGCGCCCCGACCTCCGGCTGCTCGACGGCGGGCAGGCGCGCACCCGGGCGTGGACCCTGCGCTTCGTCCAGGTCCTCGTCGAGGTGCTCGGCGGCGACCGCGGTCCGCAGCAGCTGCTGCGCTGCACCAGCCCGGAGGTCTACCTCGACCTGAGCCGGCGCTCGGAGGTCCTCAACCGCGTCGCCAGCCCGGTGCAGCGCCGGCGCCGAGTCCGGGCACAGGTGCGCAGCGTCCACGTCGCCATGCCCACGCCGTACGTCGCCGAGATCTGCGCCCGCGTCGAGCAGGGCGGCCGCAGCCGTGCCCTCGCGGGCAGGCTGGAGCTCGCCGAAGGGCGCTGGACCTGCACCGCGCTGGAGTTCGGGTGAGCCCTACCCTCCGGCGCGGGTCACCTGACCGGTCGGGCCGCCCGGCGCCCCGTGGCAGCGCTTGAACTTCTTGCCCGACCCGCAGGGGCACAGCTCGTTGCGGCTGACACCGGCGAACTCGTCGTCGGCCGTCGTGACGCTGCCGCGCACCTCGGCCTCGCCGTCCTCGTCCGGCCCGGAGTAGCTGAGGTTGGCCGCGGCACGCGGCTCGTCGAGCCCCTTGGCCCGCACCGAGGCTCGAGCGCCGTCCTCGGCGCCCGCCTCACCGCCGGCCAGCGCGGCCAGCAGGCTGTCGGCGGACGCGGCCGCCGCGTCCTCGACGCTGATCGTGACCGGCTCCTCCGGCTCCTCGAGCTGGACGTCGACGTTGAACAGGTACCCGACGGTCTCCTCGCGGATGCCCTCCTTCATCGCGGAGAACATGTCGAAGCCCTCGCGCTGGTACTCGACCAGCGGGTCGCGCTGGGAGTAGGCCCGCAGCCCGATCCCCTCGCGAAGGTAGTCCATCTCGTAGAGGTGCTCACGCCACTTGCGGTCCAGCACCGAGAGCAGCACGCGCCGCTCGAGCTCGCGCATCACGTCGGCCCCGAGCTGCGCCTCGCGGGCGTCGTACGCCTTCTGGGCGTCGGCCTGCAGCGTCTCGCGCAGGTCGTCGCGGTCCATGCCGTCGCGGCCCCCTGCCTCCGCCTCCAGGTCCTCGTACCGCACGGAGATCGGGTACATCGTCCGCAGGGCGGTCCACAGCGCCTCGAGGTCCCACTCCTCGGGGAACTCCTCGGTCGCGGCGTCGACGTAGCCGCCCACGGCGTCGTGGATCATCGCCCGGATCTGGTCGTCGAGGTCGGCTCCCTCGAGCACGTCGCGACGCTCGGCGTAGATGACCTCGCGCTGCCGGCTCATCACGTCGTCGTACTTGAGGACGTTCTTGCGGGAGTCGAAGTTCTGCGCCTCGACCTGCCCCTGCGCCGAGGCGATCGACTTGGTGACCGACTTGTTCTCGATCGGTACGTCGTCGGGCACCTTCAGCGCCAGCAGCACCCGGTCCACCCAGTCCGACTTGAACAGCCGCATCAGCTCGTCCTCGAGCGAGAGGTAGAACCGCGACTCACCGGGGTCGCCCTGACGACCCGAGCGACCGCGCAGCTGGTTGTCGATGCGGCGCGACTCGTGGCGCTCGGTGCCGACGACGTACAGGCCCCCGGCCTCCTTGACCTCGTCGTGCTCGCGCGCCACACGCTCGCGCATCTGCTCGACCGTCTCGGACCACCCGGCGTCGTACTCCTCGGGCTGCTCGACCGGGTCCAGGCCGCGGCCGCGCAGCTCCTGGTCGGCGAGGAACTCCACCGACCCGCCGAGCATGATGTCGGTGCCGCGACCGGCCATGTTGGTCGCGACCGTGACCGCGCCCTTGTGGCCGGCCAGCGCCACGACCTTGGCCTCGTCGGCGTGCTGCTTGGCGTTGAGGACCGTGTGCGGGATGCCGCGCTTCTTCATCAGGTTCGAGAGCAGCTCGGACTTCTGCACCGAGACGGTGCCGACCAGCACGGGCTGGCCGTTCTTGTGCCGCTCCTCGATGTCGTCGACGACGGCGTCGTACTTCGCGGCCTCGGTGCGGTAGACGAGGTCTGCCTGGTCGACGCGCGCCATCGGCTTGTTGGTCGGGATCGGCGTCACGCCGAGCTTGTAGATCTTGTCGAACTCGGAGGCCTCGGTCATGGCCGTGCCGGTCATCCCGGAGAGCTTGTCGTAGAGCCGGAAGAAGTTCTGCAGGGTGATCGTCGCGAGCGTCTGGTACTCCTCGCGGACCGTCACCCCCTCCTTGGCCTCGATCGCCTGGTGCAGACCGTCGTTGTAGCGCCGCCCGGACAGCACGCGGCCGGTGTGCTCGTCGACGATGAGCACCTCGTCGTCCATGACGACGTACTCCTTGTCGTTGCGGAACAGCTCCTTGGCCTTGATGGAGTTGTTGAGGAACGAGATCAGCGGGGTGTTCACCGAGTCGTAGAGGTTCTCGATGCCCAGGTGGTCCTCGACGCGGGTGATCCCGGGCTCGAGGATGGAGATGGTGCGCTTCTTCTCGTCGACCTCGTAGTCGGTGTCGAGCGTGAGCCGCTTGGCGACCTTCGCGAACTCGCCGTACCACTTCACCTCGTCCTGGGTGGGGCCGGAGATGATCAGCGGGGTGCGCGCCTCGTCGATGAGGATCGAGTCGACCTCGTCGACGATCGCGAAGTGGTGGCCGCGCTGCACGCACTCCTCGAGGCTGTTGGCCATGTTGTCGCGCAGGTAGTCGAAGCCGAGCTCGTTGTTGGTGCCGTAGGTGATGTCGCAGGCGTACGCCTCGCGCCGCTGGTCCGGCGTCATGTCGGGGAGGATGACCCCGACGCTCAGGCCCAGGAAGTGGTGGACGCGGCCCATCATCTCGGACTGGAACTTGGCCAGGTAGTCGTTGACGGTGACGATGTGCACGCCGTCGCCGGTCAGCGCGTTGAGGTACGCCGGCAGCGTCGAGACCAGGGTCTTGCCCTCACCGGTCTTCATCTCGGCGATGTTGCCGAGGTGCAGCGCGGCGCCGCCCATCACCTGGACGTCGAAGTGGCGCTGGCCCAGCACCCGCTTGGCCGCCTCGCGGACGGTGGCGAAGGCCTCGGGCATCAGGTCGTCGAGCGGCTCGCCGTCCTCGATGCGCTTGCGGAACTCGTCGGTCATGCCGCGCAGCTCCTCGTCGCTCATCGAGACGAAGTCGTCCTCGACGGCGTTGACCGAGGTGGAGACGGCCTGGAGCCGGCGGAGGATCTTGCCCTCCCCGATGCGCAGGACCTTGTCGATCATCGACACAGCAGAACTCCCGGAGCGTTGGTGCGGAAACAGACCATCGCCATGCTACTGACCTCGTCCGACGGCTGCTGCCAGCGCCGCCGCGAGGTCGCCCCGCTCCCCCACCACGACGTGGTCGAGGCCCAGCCAGCCCGCCAGCTGCCACAGCTCGGCGGCGAGCTCGTGGGCCGTCTCGGCCTGCGCCGATCCCTGGGCGTGGTCCTCGGCGTACGCCGCCGGCACGCGCAGCACCCCCGCGGCCCGGTCGGCCTTGAGGTCCACCCGCGCCACCGGCCGGTCGCCGAGGAGGAAGGGCAGCACGTAGTACCCGTGCCGCCGCTTGTCGGCGGGCACGTAGATCTCGATGCGGTAGTGGAAGCCGAAGAGCCGCTCGGTGCGCTCACGGCGCCACACCACCGGGTCGAACGGGCTGACCAGGGCACGTGCCCCGACCCGCCGGGGCAGACCCCGCTCGGCCACGTCGCGGTGGACGTACGCCGGCGCCCCCCACCCCTCTACCTCGGCCTCGACCAGCTCGCCGTCCTCGACCAGCGAGGCGACCGCGGGACGCGACTCCGCGTGGTGCATCCGGTAGTAGTCGCGCAGGTCCGGCTCGGTGGCGACGCCGTACGAGCGGGCGGCGCGGCGGACCAGCTCACGGTGGGCCTCGGCCGGCGACGGCGTGGGGGTCGCCAGCACCTCGGCGGGCAGCACCCGCTCCGGGAGGTCGTAGCGGATCTCGAAGGCGGAGTTGCGTCCCGCCACCGCGACCACGCCGCCGGCGAACAGCGCGTCGAGCGCACGTCGCGTGACCGACCAGTTCCAGCCCCAGTGGTCCTTGGTGCGCGGGAGACCGTCGTCCAGGTCGCGGGCGGTGCTGGCCCCGCGGTCCGCGATCTCCGCGAGCAGCGAGTCGACCAGCTCGGGCGTGACGCCGTCGTTGCCCCACTTCCCGTTCCGGGCCCGGTAGGCGGCCATCCGGTGCTGCATGTGCGGCCACAGCTCGACCGGCATCAGCGCCTGGACGTGGGCCCAGTACTCCACCACGCGGCGCGGTCGTCGCTCGGCCGCGCGGTGCAGCAGCGAGGTGTCGTACGGGCCCATCCGGGAGTACAGCGGCACATAGTGTGCGCGCGCCAGCACGTTCACCGAGTCCACCTGCAGGACGCCGGTGCGCTCGAGGGTCCGGGAGAACGTCCGCATCGTCGGCACCGCCGGGCGCGGGTCGCGGAACCCCTGCGCGACCAGGGCCACGCGGCGCGCCTGCGCCGCCGAGAGGCGGAGGGGTGCGCTCACGGCAGGTCGAGGATCTTCTCGCGCACGGCGTACATCACGGCCTCCATCCGCGAGTGCAGCTGCAGCTTCTCCAAGATGTTGCGCACGTGGTTCTTCACGGTGTTCTCGGAGATGAAGAGCTGGCCGGCGATGTCGCGGTTGGCCAGTCCGGTCGCGACCAGCCTGAGCACCTCGAGCTCACGGGCCGTCAGCCGTGGTCCGGGGACCTCCTCGGCCCGCCCGGAGCGCGACATCTCCTTGAACTCGTCGAGCAGCTTGACCGCCATCGACGGGCTGATCAGCGACTGCCCCTCGGCGACCACGCGGACCGCCTGCGCCACCTCGTCGATGGAGGCGTCCTTGAGGAGGTAGCCGGACGCGCCGTTCTTCACCGCGTCGTAGAGGTCACCCTCCTCGTCGCTCATCGTCAGCATGATGATCCGGGCGGTCGGGACCAGCTCCTTGATCTCGACGCAGGCCTCCAGCCCGGAGCGCTTGGGCATCCGGACGTCGAGCAGCACCACGTCGGGCGCGACCGAGGCGGCCAGCTCGGCGGCGGCGGCACCGTCGCCCGCCTCGCCGACCACCTCGATGTCCGGCTCGACCCCGAGCAGCATCGTCAGGCCACGACGGAACAGCTCCTGGTCGTCGACCACGACGACCCGGATCGGCTCGGACTCCTGACCTGCCACCACGTCATCGTGGCAGACGCCGGCCGCGGATCAGCCCTCGGCGACGCGCAGCGGCACCTCCGAGGCCTCCAGGTCGAGCGCGATCACGCCGTAGTCGTAGCCGCGCCGGCGGTAGACCGCCGACGGAGCACCCGTCCCGGCGTCGACGAACAGGTAGAAGTCGTGCCCGACGAGCTCCATCTCGTACAGCGCCTGCTCGACGGTCACCGGCACCGCAGGGAACGTCTTCTCGCGGACCACCAGGGGGCCGTCGCCCTCGACGCGGACCGGGCCCGTGGTCGGCGGGACCGCACCGTCGTCCCCCGCGCCCGCCGCCAGGTCGGCCGGGACCTCCTCGACCAGCGCGTCACGCAGCGCGGCCGGCGAGTGCTGGCCGCGGTGCACCTTGCGCCGGTCGTTGGCCCGCCGCATCTGGGAGGCCATCTTGTCCAGGGCCAGGTCGAGGGCCGCCATCTTGTCCTCGGCGCACGCCTCGGCGCGCACCACCGGTCCCCGGGACAGGGCGGTGAGCTCGACGCGTACGGCGCAGTCCGGCTTGGAGGACACGCCCTTCTCGACCTTCACCTCCATCCGGATCAGCCGGTCGTCGTGCTTCTCCAGCCGCGCCAGCTTCTCCTCGACGTGCTCCCGGAACCCGGCCGACACCTCGCAGTGCCTGCCCTTGACGACGATGTCCATCGCAACCTCCCGCTAGCCGTAAAAAGACCGCGACCCGGGCACCGCCGTGGGCACCCGGGTCACGCATGGAGTCTGGTCGTCCATGTCGTGACGTTAGTGCGTCGCGCGTCACCGCACCAGGGCCCGGGCCCGGTGTCGGCGACGCGTCGCCGCGACGCAGGCGATGCCGTCGACCCGCAGACCCGCCACCTCCAGC
Organism: Marmoricola endophyticus; assembly: GCF_014644415.1. Taxonomy (GTDB): domain Bacteria; phylum Actinomycetota; class Actinomycetes; order Propionibacteriales; family Nocardioidaceae; genus Marmoricola; species Marmoricola endophyticus. The sequence continues at coordinate 3,368,284 of NZ_BMKQ01000001.1, read as the reverse complement.
GCGCGCTGGGACTCCCGCGCCGTCCAGCCGGTGGTCAGCACGTCGTCGCAGACCAGGAGCAGGGGCTGCGGCCGGGTGGCCAGCACCCGGGCGACCGGCGCCGCCAGGGACCTCGTCGAACCCAGCAGGTTCCGGCGCCGGGCGTCGGCGTCGAGGCCCGCCTGGTCCCGCGGCCGGCGCACCTGCCGCAGCAGGCGGCGTACGCCGACCGGGTGGCCGCGGGCGGCCAGCACCCGGGCCGCCCGGCGGGTCATCCGCAGCACCGGGTCGTGGCCGCGGGCCCGCACCACCGAGGCGCGTGAGGGAACGGGGACCAGCAGCACCGGCGCCCGGTCATCGGGGAGCAGACCGTCGGCCGCGGTCGCCAGCAGGTCGCCGAGGGGGCGGGCGAGGGCGACGACGCCGTGCTCCTTGTGGGCGAGGACGAGGGAGCGCAGCGCCTCGGCGTACGCCCCGGCGACGCAGGCCGGCGCCAGGCCCGGCGGGCACGGCTCGGGCTCGGTCCGCAGCGGTACGCGAGGCAGCGCCGCGCGGCACAGCCGGCACAGCACGCGTCCGGGGCGGCCGCATACCGCGCAGGCCGACCCGGTGACCAGGTCGAGGAGGGCGTCCACGACGGTGGCGGGGGCGGCGGTCTGCGCAGGCACGCGGCCACCGTGCCCGCCGACGACCGGCTCGTGCGCCGACCTCGCGCGTGGTGGGGAGAACCCGTCACGTCCGTGGCGCTGTGGACGCGGAACGGCTGCGCACGGACCTCGGCTACCCGACGTACGTCGGCGCCTCGAGCCCGGGCCGCAGCCCGGAGTCCCGCCACCGATGCGACGAGCCGTCGAGAACGAGGACACGCCGGCCAGCGCGGTCGTCGGGCACGACGAGGAACAGCGGCAGCGACGGGTCGTAGGACCCGGCCAGCCCCACCGCCTCGCCGCGCCAGGTGTCGGGCGGGACGACGTCGGGGTCGCCGGGCGAGCCGTCGACCGTGGCGAAGGTGACCTCCGAGATCCCGGCGGAGGGGCGCCCGAGCACGGCGACGTCGGAGGGCCCGAACCAGCTGAGGTCGACCAGCCTGCCCAGCTCGCTCGGCACACCCGGCACCGGTCGGGCACCGAGCACCCGGCGCACACCGCCGCCACGGTCGCGCAGCAGCAGGTTGGAGGTCAGTCGACGGCCGTCGACCAGCGCCACGAGCCGGGTGCCGTCCCGGCTGATGAGGAAGGCGGTCACCCGCTGACCGGTGACCCCGGGCACCTGCACGGTGCGTACGCCGTCCGTGCCCACCACCAGGACCCGCGCCCCGCCGCGACGACGGTCCACCAGCCACGTCCGGTCGAACATGTCGGTGGCGGGACGGAGCACGTCGGTACCGGTGTAGATCCGACGGACCGGGCTCGCTGCCGCCTGGCGGCCCAGCGGTGCGGTGAGCACGGACCGCCCGTCGGTGCCGACGCCGACCGCCCGGTCGGCGGTGATGCCGACCGCGACGCTGCGCAGGTCGAGGGCCCCCGACCCGAAGGGCCCGTCGACGGGGCTGCCCTCGCCACCGCCGGCCACCAGCCGCCTGCCCCGCAGGCCGAAGACCGCGTCGTCCGACCCGTCGATCCGGGGCGAGAGACGCGCGCCGTAGTCCACCGAGACCGACCGCTGCCCGTTGGGCAGGGTCAGTGCGGCGTCGCGGCTGAGCAGCCGGACCCGGCGGATCGACGGCACCTGCCGCAGCGTGGTGGTGAACTGGGCGAGCGCCTGCGCGAGCCGGGGCGCCGGGAGCGAGGCGATCGGACCGGACAGCGTGACCTCGGCGACGCCGTCGCGGACCACGACGGAGAGCTCCAGCTCGGTGCCCCTCGGGATCGCCGTACGGGTGACCGGCGCCAGCACCGCGCCGGGTCCCCCGAGGAGGCCGCGCACCAGCGCGGTCGGGGCGTCGTCGCCTCGCGGGACGAAGACCCGGTTCGGGACCAGCGTGCGGCCGGTCTGGTCGAGGAAGTACAAGGACAGCGGCCGGTAGTGCTCGGAGAAGTACCAGGACGGGACCACCAGCGCATCGGGCGGGTCGGTCACCCGCCACTCGGCGTCCTCGACGGAGAGCCGCATCGTGAGCTGCTGCGTGGTCGTCTCGCTGCCGCCCAGCCAGCCACCACGAGCGTCGAAGCGGCGCACGCCACCGAGCGTCACCGTCGCCTTGCCCACGGTCGAGGACGCGGCGACCTTCACCGAGTCGTACGCGATGATCGCCTGGCTGGGCCGCCAGGTCTCCTGCGAGCCGGTGTCGAGGAACCGTCGCGCGACGGGGATCCCGACCGGGTTGCCGGTCATCGCGACCAGGAAGCCCGACACCACCTCCTCCACGGAGTCGCCCCGCGAGGGACCGGGCGGCATGAACCGCGCGCTCACGTCGCCGTCCGGAGACCTCGTCTGGCCGACGTGCCGCACGGCACCGGAGGTGGGGAGCACGCCGCACCCGGTCAGGCACACCAGCAGCGCGAGGACCACCGCGAGGTGTCGGCGCGGCGTACGGACCATCACCGGGCTCCCGTCCGGCGCCGCCTGCCGAGGTCCCTCAGCCCGGCGGGCGAGAGCGGGAGCGGGCTGTGCTCGACGTCCTCGCCGGCCACACGAGGCAGCGTGAGCCGGAACTGCGCCCCGCGCCCCGGCAGACCCCACGCCTGGAGCCAGCCTCCGTGCAGCCGCGCGTCCTCGAGCGCGATCGACAGCCCGAGACCGGTGCCCCCCGTGGTGCGTGCGCGTGCCGGGTCGGCGCGCCAGAACCGGTTGAAGACCTGCGCGCTCTGCCCCGGCTGCAGCCCGACCCCGTGGTCGCGCACCGTCACCGCCACGGCACGACGGTCGGCCATCAGGCACACCTCGACGAGGTCGCCGTCGAGGCCGGCCGCCGTCTCGCCCGACACGTCGGCGTGGTCGATCGCGTTGCTGAGCAGGTTGCGCAGCACCCGCTCAACACGGCGGACGTCCACCTCGGCGGTCACCGGGTCCTCGCTGCGGTCGTCGACGGAGACCTCGACGCGCACCCCTCGGCGCTCCGCCAGCGGGGACGTGGCCTCGACGGTACGACGGACGACCGAGAGCAGGTCGACCTCCTCCACCTCCAGCGCGGCGGCGCCTGCGTCGAAGCGGCTGATCTCCAGCAGGTCGGTGAGCAGCGTCTCGAAGCGCTCCAGCTCGGTCTGGAGCAGCTCGGCAGCACGCCGGGTCGTCGGGTCGAAGGAGTTCCGCTCGCCGTGCAGCACCTCGCCGGCCATGCGCACGGTCGTGAGCGGGGTGCGCAGCTCGTGGGAGACGTCGGAGACGAACTGCCGCTGCGCGAGCGAGAGCTGCTCGAGGCGCCGGATCTGGGTCTGCAGACTGTCGGCCATCGAGTTGAAGGAGCGGCCCAGGCGGGCGATGTCGTCCTCGCCGGAGACGTGGACGCGCTCGGTCAGCCGTCCCGACGCGATCCGCTCGGCGACTCGTCGGGTGAGCTGGATCGGGGTCACCACCTGACGGGTGACCAAGTAGGTCATCCCCGCGAGCAGCGCCAGCAGCAGCACTCCGGCCGTGATCAGCGAGCGGCGCAGCAGCGCGACGGTGTCCTCCTCCTCGCCGAAGTCGAAGAGCAGGAAGAGGTCGTACGTGCCACCGTCCGAGGGCAGCCGCACCTGGTCGCCGACGGCCACGCCGGGGACCGCGCCGCGGCGCTGGTCGCTGTCGTACCGGATCCGGGTGTAGGTCCAGGAGACGCCGGAGGACCGCTCCACCTCCGCACGGAGGTCAGCGGGCACGCTGACGGGGCGCACGCCGGGGCTGGTACGGGTCCCCTGCCCGCGGGAGGCGTCGACCGGGCCCTGCACGACGACCTCGAAGCCGCGGGCCCGGCCACGCTCGACGAGGCTGTCGACCAGCTGCCGCAGCTGGGTCGTGGGGTCCGCGTCCGTGGTGCCGGCCGAGTCCAGCCGCTCCTGGGCGACCTTGGTCTCGTTGCCGGCCTCGGCCACCGAGATGTCCACCCGGTTGTCGACCAGACCGTCGGAGATCTGCCGGATCAGCACCCAGCCGATCACGCCGACGACGACCGCCGACAGCACGATGACCGAGAGCACCACCCGCGCCTGGACCGAGCGGCGCCAGAAGGCGAACCGCCGGTTGTCAGAGGGCGTCGGGGGCATCGCCGTGCCCGTTCACGGGCCCCTCGTCGGCACCGGCCTTGTAGCCCACGCCGCGGACCGTGACCACGATGCGGGGGTTCTCCGGGTCGGTCTCGACCTTGGCCCGCAGACGCTGCACGTGCACGTTGACCAGGCGCGTGTCGGCGGCGTGCCGGTAGCCCCAGACCTGCTCGAGCAGCGCCTCGCGGCTGAACACCTGCCAGGGCTTGCGGGCCAGGCAGACGAGCAGGTCGAACTCGAGCGGCGTCAGCGGCAGCGACGTGCCCCCACGGGTCACCACGTGACCGGCGACGTCGATGGACACGTCACCGACGGTGAGGTGCTCGGGGCCGGTGTCGCCGAAGCGGCGGACCCGCGCTCGCAGCCGGGCCAGCAGCTCGTTGGGCTTGAACGGCTTGACGACGTAGTCGTCGGCACCGGACTCCAGCCCGGCCACCACGTCGGCGGTGTCGGTCTTCGCGGTGAGCATGACGATCGGCACGCCCGACTCGGCCCGGATCTCGCGACAGATCTCGATGCCGTCCTTGCCGGGCAGCATCAGGTCCAGCAGCACCACGTCGGGACGGAAGTCGCGGAACGCGGCGAGGGCGTCCTTGCCGTTGCTCACCACCCGGCTGGAGAAGCCCTCGGTGCCCAGCACGAGCGACAGCATCTCCGCCAGGGCCTCGTCGTCGTCGACGACGAGGACCTTGACGGGCTGCTGTTCCGTGCTGGGCGACACGAGGGCTGTCAGCTCTGACCTACCGCGTCAGTAGCGGTAGTGGTCGGACTTGTACGGGCCGGCCACGTCCACCCCGAGGTACGCGGCCTGCTCCTTGGTCAGCTCGGTGAGCTCGACGCCGAGCGCGTCGAGGTGCAGCCGGGCGACCTCCTCGTCGAGGTGCTTGGGAAGCACGTGCACGCCGAGCTCGTACTGGTCGGCCTTCGTGAACAGGTCGATCTGGGCGAGCACCTGGTTGGTGAACGAGTTCGACATCACGAACGACGGGTGACCGGTCGCGTTGCCGAGGTTCAGCAGACGACCCTCGGAGAGCACGATGATCTTCTTGCCGTCCGGGAAGACCCACTGGTGGACCTGCGGCTTGATCTCCTGCTTGACCACGCCCGGGATCTTGGCCAGACCGGCCATGTCGATCTCGTTGTCGAAGTGGCCGATGTTGCCCACGATGGCCTGGTGCTTCATCTGCTCGAAGTGCTCGGAGCGGATGATGTCGAAGTTGCCGGTCGTGGTGACGAAGATGTCGGCGGTGTCGATGACCGACTCCAGTCGACGCACCTCGTAGCCGTCCATCGCGGCCTGGAGCGCGCAGATCGGGTCGATCTCGGTGACGATGACGCGCGCACCCTGACCACGCAGCGACTCCGCCGAGCCCTTGCCGACGTCGCCGTAGCCGCACACGACGGCGACCTTGCCGCCGATCATCACGTCGGTGGCGCGGTTGATGCCGTCGACGAGCGAGTGGCGGCAGCCGTACTTGTTGTCGAACTTCGACTTGGTCACCGAGTCGTTGACGTTGATCGCCGGGAAGAGCAGCGAGCCCTCCTTGAAGCGCTCGTAGAGGCGCAGCACGCCGGTGGTGGTCTCCTCGGAGACACCCTTGATGCCGGCGGCGATCGTCGTCCAGCGCTGCGGGTCGTTCTCGACCGAGCGGGCGAGGACGCGCAGCACCTCCTTGAACTCCTCGTTGTCGGTGCTGTCCTGGGGCGGCACGACGCCGGCCTTCTCGAACTCGACGCCCTTGTGCAGCAGCAGCGTGATGTCGCCGCCGTCGTCGAGGAGCACGTTCGGCCCGGCCGGGTTGCCCTCGGCGTCGGTGAAGGCGAAGACCTTCTCGGCCTCGTCCCAGTACTCCGCGAGGGTCTCGCCCTTCCACGCGAACACGGGGGTGCCGGCGGGCGCGTCCTGCGTGCCCTGCCCGACGACGACCGCCGCGGCGGCGTGGTCCTGGGTGGAGAAGATGTTGCAGGTGGCCCAGCGCACGTCGGCGCCGAGTGCGACCAGGGTCTCGATGAGCACCGCGGTCTGGATGGTCATGTGCAGCGAGCCGGCGATGCGGGCGCCCTTGAGCGGCTGCTCCTTGCCGTAGCGCTCGCGCATCGCCATCAGGCCGGGCATCTCGTGCTCGGCGAGCTCGATCTCCATCCGGCCGTAGTCGGCGAGGGTGAGGTCAGCGACCTTGTAGTCCATGAATCGTCCTTCGTTCGCGTGTGTGGATGAGTCGGGCGCCGCACGTGGGTGCGGCGGGCGTCTGGCCACGATCTCGTGCGAAAGGCGCGGTGGCGACTCTACCCGGCCCCGCCGCGACGGGGCCAAACCCGGATCAGCGGTCCCGACGCAGGTCCGGCTCGAGGTACACGACGCGCGCGGTCGGCTCGGCCGCGCGCAGGGCCGCCTCGGCCCGGTCGATGGCCTCGGCCACCTCGGCGGCCGACTCGGTGGCGGGCACGGCGATCTTCGCCGCGACCAGGAGCTCCTCGGGGCCCAGGTGCAGCGTCTTCATGTGGATGATGCCGTCGAGCCCCTCGGTGCGCTCGATCGCGGCGGCGATCCGCTGCTGTACGTCCGGGGCCGCCGACTCCCCCAGCAGCAGGCTCTTCGTCTCGATCGCGAGCACCACGGCCACCGCCACGAGCAGCAGGCCGATCATCGTCGTACCGGCGACGTCGAAGTACTGGTTGCCGGTGACCAGGCTCAGTCCCACGCCGAGCAGCGCCAGCACCAGGCCGACCAGCGCGGCGAAGTCCTCGAGCAGGATGACCGGCAGCTCGGGCTGCTTCGCGCGGCGGATGAACTGGGGGTACGTCGCCGACCCCTTCAGCTTCGACGACTCCCGCATCGCGGTGCGGAAGGACAGTCCCTCCATCACGATCGCCACCACGAGGATCACCACCGGCACGAAGCGCCGCCAGTCGTCGACGGGGTCCACCTCGCCGGCGTGCACCTCGTGGAACTTGTGGTACGCCTCGTAGAGCGCGAACAGCCCGCCGAGGCTGAACAGCACGATCGCGACGAGGAAGCCGTAGACGTACCGCTCCCGGCCGTACCCGAACGGGTGCTCCGGCGTCGCCTGCTTCTTGGCCTGCTTGCCCCCGAGCAGCAGCAGGAGCTGGTTGCCCGAGTCGGCGACGGAGTGGATCGCCTCGGCCAGCATCGAGGAGAAGCCGGTCAGGAAGAACGCGACGAACTTGGTGACCGCGATGCCGAGGTTGGCCAGCAGCGCGGCGACGACGGCACGGGTCCCACCCTCGGCAGACATGGGCCGAACCCTAGGCGGTCCTGCTAGGTCGTGCCCGCGTCGAGGTACGTCGCGGTGTAGTCGCCGAGCGAGACCAGTGCCGCGTAGCGGCTGAGGCTGCCGCCTGCGGGCTCGGTCTCCAGCACCTCGACCCGCAGGGCACGCTCGTCAGCGACGGAGACCAGGGCGTTGCGTGCGGCCAGCGGACCCGGCTCGTCGGCGCCGTCGTCGAGCAGCACCAGCGAGGGCGGCGCCGGGACGTCCTCGTCCTCGAAGGGGTCGGCGAAGACGTCGCGTCCGTGCGACTGCTCCAGCACGGGGAGGAGCTGCTCCACGTCCCCGGCCAGGCAGGCCCGCCCGGTCGTACGACGGACCGCCTCGGCGGTGCGGCGCGCCGCACGGGCCGCAGCCACCGAGCCGCCCCAGACCAGCGGCGTGGTGTCGGCGACGGCGCTGGCCACCGACTTCGCCCGGTTGGTGGCCAGGTCGCGGTACGGCGAGCAGTCCACGGCGACCGCGTCCAGGGCGGCGGCGACCGCCTCGGGGTCCTCCCGCGGCGCGAGGCCCAGCCGGCCCAGCAGTCCGAGCGCGGCGACGCAGGCACCGAGCGGGTCGCCGGAGCCGGTCGGGAGGTGCACCCGGTCGACCGCGGCGCGGGGCCCGTCCTCGAGCGGCTCGGCGGCCAGCGAGCGGGGCGGGGCGACGAGGACCAGCGAGCAGCCGCGGCGCAGCCCCTCGGTGACAGCAGCAGCGCTCTCGGGGTGGTCACCGGCCGGGGCGAGGACGACGACCAGGTCGAGACTGCCGGCCCAGCTCGGCAGCCGCGGGCCACCGTCGGTGGCGTGCGGCCAGGCCACGAAGGGCACCGGGCAGGTCGGCTCGAGCACGGCACGCAGCAGCCGTGCCTCCGGGCCGACGGCGATCAGCGCCCGGGGGCGGTTCCCGGCCAGCCGGTCGGCCCCGACCTCGACCGCGTCCGCAGCCGAGTACGCGTCGGAGCGGACGCGCGCCCCGCTCTCGGCGAGGTGCCGCAGCCGCAGGTCGACCCGCCGCAGTGCCGCCTCGTCGTCGAGGAGGTGGTCGTCGAACACGGGTGCGCTCGGCCCAGGTCGTCAGCCGAGCGGCTGGGCGTCGTCGACGAGCATGTCGGGGATGCCGTCGTCCGAGACCGCGTAGCGCAGCCGGCACGCCGGGCAGACCAACCCGGACTCCCCGCCGGCAGCCTCGTCGTCGGTCAGGTCACCGCGGCACTGGGGGCACACGAGGATCGCGCGAAGTGCGGGGTCGAGGTTCACGAGGTGCTCCGGATCTGCTCGAGGACTCGGTCACGGACGTCGGCCATCGTCGCACGATCCCGCCCCTCGACGTTGAGCCGGAGCAGCGGCTCGGTGTTGGACGGCCGGACGTTGAAGGCCCAGTCAGCGTGGGCGACGCTGAGCCCGTCGAGGTGGTCGACACTGACGCCGCCGCGACCTCCCCACGTCCGCTCCAGCTCGGCGGTCACACCCACGGCGTCGGCGACGGTGGAGTTGATCTCGCCCGAGGCGACGTACCGCGCGTACGGCGCGAGCACCTCGCTGAGCGGCGCCTCCGACTCGGCGAGCGCCGCGAGGGCGTGCAGCGCGGCCAGCATCCCCGAGTCCGCGCGCCAGAAGTCGCGGAAGTAGAAGTGGCCCGAGTGCTCGCCGCCGAAGACCGCATCGGTCTCGGCCATGGTCGCCTTGATGTAGGAGTGCCCCACCCGCGTACGCACCGGGCGTCCGCCCTGCTCCTCGACGATCTCGGGGACCGCGCGCGAGGTGATGAGGTTGTGGATCACCGCCGCACCGGGTGCCTTGACCAGCTCACGGGTCGCGATCAGCGCGGTCAGCGTCGAGGGGTCGACCAGCTCGCCCCGCTCGTCGACGAGGAAGCAGCGGTCGGCGTCGCCGTCGAACGCCAGTCCCACGTCCGCCCCGCTGCGCAGCACCTCGGCCTGCAGGTCGACCAGGTTGGCGGGCTCGATCGGGTTGGCCTCGTGGTTCGGGAAGGAGCCGTCGAGGTCGTAGTACATCGCGACCACGTCGAGGTCGAGCCGTCCCAGGACCTCGGGCGCGGTGAGCCCGGCCATGCCGTTGCCGGCGTCGACGGCGACCCTGAGCCGTCGGCCGGTGACGGGCGCCAGGGCGAGCAGGTGGTCGGCGTACGCCGAGAGCAGGTCCTGCTCGGTCGTCGCACCGGGCGTCGCGGCGGCGGGGACGTCGTCGGCCGCGACCCGGTCGCGGATCTCGCGCAGGCCGGTCTCCGCGCCGATCGGCACGGCGTGGGCGCGGCACATCTTGATGCCGTTGTACTGCGCGGGGTTGTGGCTCGCGGTGAACATCGCGCCCGGGAGGCCGAGGCGCCCCGAGGCGAAGTACAGACCGTCGGTCGAGCACAGCCCGATCAGCACCACGTCCGCACCTGCACGGTTCGCGCCCGCCGCGAAGGCTCGCGCCATCCCCGGCGAGGACGGCCGCATGTCGTGCCCGACGACGAGCGTCTCGGCCCCGGTGACGGCGACGAACGCCCCACCCACCCGCTCCGCGAGGTCCTCGTCGATCTGGTCGGGGACGGTCCCCCGCACGTCGTAGGCCTTGAAGGTCGCCGCCAGCCGGCTCTCGAGGTCGGAGGTCACGGCGCTCAGGCTAGGCGAGTCGCGCCTGCCGCCGCAGACACAGGCGACCAGGTCACCCCGCGCCCGGCCTGGCCGGTGGTTTCGACGTCCTCCCTCGCTGGCGCTCGGTCGGGCTCAACCACCTGCGAGGCGGCCGAGCAGCGCGAGAGCGCCAGCGACAAAGGTATCCGTCGAGACCCCTTCAATTAGTACACATGCTCGATACAATCGATCCATGACACCTCCCCCCCGCGTCCCTCGACCAGCTGGAGAGCTGGCGTGCGACCGCGGGTCGATGGCCGCCGAGCCGCTTGCGGAGCTCGACGGCGCGGTGCTGGTCGACCTGGTCGCCGAGGCCGAGCGGCTCAAGGCGGCGCTGGCCGCCCTCCAGGTCCGAGCGACCTCGGTCCTCGACGCCCGGGCCCAGAGCGAGTGCAGCAACCGCGAGGAACGTGCTGCAGCAGCCCGATCGGTCGGCGGCATGGTCGCGCTGGCTCGTCGCGAGTCGCCTCACACCGGCGGGCGGCACCTCGGCCTGGCCCGCGAGATGCCGCACGCGCTCGCCGCGCTGACGACCGGCGAGATCAGCGAGTTCAAGGCGACGGCCCTGGTGAGGGAGACCGCGGTCCTCTCCCGCGAGGACCGCACCACGGTCGACGCCCGTCTCGCAAACCGGATGGGCACCCTCGGCCGCATCTCCGACACCAACGCCGAGGGCCTCTGCGCCGCCTGCAACCAGCGCCTCAACCACCCGGGCTGGCGCACCACCGGTACCAGCGCCGAGACGACCGTGACGACGCCGACCGACCATGCGTACTCGTCTCGGCCACCACCGCTCACTGGTGCGTCCCACCACGTTGTCCACCTCGTGGGCTCACACGGTCTCCGTCTCGACTGGCTGGGCAGCTCTGCGCCTGCCGCTTGACCCAGTCATGCCATGCGATGCTGCCGAGATGACTCGGGTCCGTCTCGCTACTACCGCCGATGCTGACGCGATCCGAGCGGTGGGGCACGCCACCTGGCCCGCGACGTACGAGCCGCTCCTCGGCGCCGGGTACGTCAGCCGCGGGCTGGAGACCTGGTGGTCTCACGAGGCGGTGCTGCGCGGGATGACGACGAGCACGACGTACGTCGCCGAGGCGCGCGGCGGGGTGATCGGCGTCGCGGTGGTCGGCAAGCTGGACGACGAACCGATGCTCTGGAAGCTCTACGTGCTTCCCGAACACCACGGTCGCGGCTGCGGTCGCGCCTTGCTCGAGAGGGTCATCGCAGATCTTCCCGCTGGCGCCGCGAGGCTCCGTCTGCACGTAGCCGCAGGGAACGAGCACGCTCAGGACTTCTACCGCCGACAGGGCTTCGTCGCGGTCGGCGAGGTCGGGTCCTCCGACGGCAGTCGCGAGATCCGCATGGAGCGACCGCTCGCCGCACGGCCCGAGACGACCTCGGAGTCAGGACTCGGCGAGGACGGGTACTCGCCCGTCTGGGCCGACGACGACCGGCCGCGGATCCCGCGGGTCGCGGACGAACGTGAGGCGCTGGCGGCGTACCTCGACCACTACCGCGCGACGGTGCAGATGAAGTGCCGCGGGCTCACCGCCGAGCAGGCGCGGTCCCGACCGGTAGCGCCGTCGACGATGTCGGCGCACGGGCTGGTGCGACACCTGGCCGGGGTGGAACGGTGGTGGTTCCAGCAGAACTTCGAGCGCCGCGACGTGCCGTTCCTCTTCATCACCGCCGACGAGCCGGACCTCGACTTCGACCCGCCGGCGGACGCCGACTTCGAGGCCGACCTCGCGACCTGGCGCGCGGAGTGCGCGGTCTCGCGCGAGATCGTCGCCGCCCACGGGCTCGACGAGACCGCCCGCCCGCTGGACTGGTACGAGGACGTCGACCTGCGCTGGCTGGTCCTACGGATGATCGCGGAGTACGCCCAGCACTGCGGCCACCTCGACCTCGTCCGCGAGGCGATCGACGGGCGGACCGGCAGCTGAGCCGACTCAGTCGTCGACCGAGCGGAGGACGCGCAGGTGGCGCGAGCGCGCATCCATCGGGATCGGTTCGCCGGCGGGCTCGCGCCGGGGGCCGGTGGGCGCAGGCGGCTTGCCCGCCTCACGGACGAGATCGGCCAGCGCGGCGAGGTCGTCGCCGGAGGGGCCCTGCGTCGACGGGTCGGGGCCCAGGCGGAGGATCTGCCAGCCACGGGGCGGGCTGAGCCGCTCGCTGTGCCGGGCGCAGAGGTCGTACGCGTGGGGCTCGGCGTAGGTCGCGAGCGGCCCGAGGACGGCGGTCTGGTCGGCGTAGTTGTACGTCAGCGTGGCCACGGCACCGTTGCCGCAGGCCGTTCGCGTACACCGACGACTGCTCACCCGGCGCACGCTACCTCTCGGTCGGCGTACGTCGGACTAGGCTCGCGGCCATGTCCCGAGCGGTGTCCGAGGAGTGGCCGGAGCGTCCCGAGCCGTCCACCGCCGGCACTCCGGACGGGCCGGGTCCCGGTCCGGTCCGTACGACCGAGGAGCCCCCTGCAGCGCCGGCTCACCGCTCCGGTCGGCGCGACCGGCACGGGCGCGGGCGCCGCGGGCCCGACCACCGCGCCGGGCTCCCCGACCCGACCGGAGCGACCCCTCTGGCGCCGGACGGCGTGCCCGCCACGCGCACCCGGCGGCAACGGTTCGACCAGGTCGCCCTCGACGTGCTCGACGACGTCGAGGCCCGGCTCGGCGACCGGCTGCCGCCGGTGGACGTCGCTGTCGAGGACGTGCCCGCCGTACCCGCGGGCTGGCTCGGCGACCAGGCGCCGCTGGGCACCCTCGTCGACGCGACGAGGACCAGCCGCGCCCGGATCGTGCTCTACCGCCACCCCATCGAGTACCGTACGCACGGCCTCGCCGAGCTCACCGCACTGGTCCTGGTGGTGGTCGTCGACCAGGTCGCCGACCTCCTCGGCGCCGACCCGGCGACCCTGCACCCGGGCTACCCGCAGGACGACTGATCCGGGCGGTCAGCCGCCGGGACGTACGTCCGGCACCCGCAGCGCCTCCAGCAGCGGCACCAGCCGGAGCAGCGACGTCCCGGCGTCGCGGCGTACCTGGACGGCGCCGGTGACGCCGCCGTCGGAGTCGACGACGACCGACGCCGCCTTCGCGGGCACGTCGGCGGAGACCGTGCTGCGCGCCCCGACCCGTACGCTCCGGCGCTCCAGCCGCTGCCCCCGGGTGTCGTACGACGACAGGGTGACCGCGGCCGCACCTCCCCGGGCGGTGAGCTCGACGCGGGCGCTCCCGCTGCCCGGGAGCGCGACCGCGGCCGGACCTTCCCAGCCCGCCCCGGACACACCGTGCACGAGGTCGCGGGCTCCCGGCGACTGGTAGCCGCCGACGAGCGGCCCGTCCGCGTCCACGACCAGCGCCTGGGCCCGGGACTTCACTGCGGACCCGAGCGGGACCGTGACGGTGCTCTGCGGCGGCACCGTGGTCTGCGAGAGCCCCTCCGGCTGGCTGAGCCCGTCGGACCCGCTCAGCCGCAGACGCGCGGTCACGGGGCCTTCACCAGGGTTGAGCAGCACCACCGAGGCGCCCTCCTGGAGGCTGGCGGGGAGGCGGTCGCCGGCCAGCACGCCGCCCTCCGGCACGCCCAGGCCGTTGACGGTGACCCGTCGGCTCGGCCCGCGCGCCACGGGCACGTCCTCCTCAGTCCCGGCGGACCGGGCGGTGAGCGGGACCACGGTGTCGACCAGGTTCGAGGAGACCAGGCCCCGCGACACGTCGACGTGGACGGCCAGGCTGCCCGGCGAGGGAGCGAGATCGGCGAGGCGCAGCGTCCTGCTCTCCCCCGGCTTGAGCGACACCCCGCGCAGCTGCGGGCCGGGGACCTCGCCGTCCGGGCCCCAGACGTCGACGTCGAGGACGGCCGGCCCGGTGCCCGGGTTGGTCAGCCGCAGGACCGAGGAGTGCGACGGCGAGCCGCCGGCGCCGGCGTACCACCAGGACGCTCGGGGCGACACGCACCCCGCCAGTCCGCTGCTGCCGACCTCCGTGGTCGCGAACAGACCGCGGGTGGCGCCGCCGGTGGCGGTCAGCACCTCGGGCTGGTCGGCGGGGACGTCGCGGGAGACGACACCCCCGGGACGTACGTCGACCGTCTCGCCGCCCTCGGTCACGTCGCCGTCGGCGTCGGGCAGGAGCCCGACGCGGCTCGTCCCGGCCCGTTGCCCGGCCGGGCAGACGACCTGCTGCTGGTCGGGCTCGACCACGGACTCGCCGCCGCGCGGCGACGCGACCGGACCGGCGCGACCGGCGAGCCAGAGCGCGACGCCGACCACGAGCACCAGCACCACGAGCGCGACGGGCAGCATTCGGGAACGGCGCGCGGTCTCGACCGGCTCCGGCACATCGGCGCGACGGCGCCCTCCAGCCCTGGTCATCGCGTCCTCCGGGAGGCTCGGGTCGGGGTGGCGAGCACGATCACGGCGACCACCGCCAGCACCTGCAGGGCCAGCAGCACCGGTCTCCACCACGCACGGCTGTCGTCGACGGCGCTCAGTGTCGGCTCGTCCTGCAGCCGCCACGCGGCGTCGACGGGTCGCGGCGAGCTCGCCCGGGAGAACCCGGTCGCCGCGTCGAAGCTGCCGCTCACGGCGGGGCTGACCGGCGACGGCGCGTACACGTACGCCACCCCGTACGACGCCAGCGTGCGCGCGTTCTCGGGCTGGGGGTCGCCCACCAGCTGGCTGACGACGCCGGTGAGCCTCGGGTCGGGCTCGGTGACCGCGACGACGCCGTCGTCCCCGACGCGCAGCGGCCCCTCCCGCAGCAGCCGGTAGGTCACCCCGTCCCGGCGACCACCCTCGAGCACCAGCACGCCGCTGGCGGGATCGGCCTGCGCCAGCTGGGTCATGTACGACGGCACGCCCTCGACCGGTCCGCGCTCCAGCGGTCCCCCGGGGCCGGCGACCCACCACGCGGCGGTACCCACGATGCCCACGAGGGCGGCGGCCACCCCGACCGCCGCCACCGGGAGCCGCAGCAGCTCCACCGGGCCCTTCCCGGTCGTCCCGAGCCGCGCCCGCAGCCCGTCACCGGCGAGCACGGCGGCGACCACGAGCGCGGCGTGCACGACCAGGAGGAAGAAGCCGGCGTACGGCCGCAGGTCGCCGTCGACCCCCGGCAGCGCCAGGGACAGGTGCGACCACACCGCGACCAGCACCGCACCGAGCAGGGCCACGCCCCAGGCGGCGACGACGCGCGGTCGGGTGTCGGCGCGGAACCCGGCCAGCACCCCGGCGACGACCGTCCCGGCGCCGAGCCAGACCGGAGCGGCGCCGGCTCCCCCGGCGCGGCCGAGCAGCAGGCCCAGGGTGTCCGCGTCGGGTGCCGGGTAGCCGGTCCAGCCGGCCTCGAGGAGCCAGGCGGCGGGGGTCCCGAGCGTGCCGAGGAACCACGGCAGCACCAGCACCAGCGGCACCACCGCGACCACCACCGGACCGCCCCACCACCGGTGCCCGCGCCAGCGGGCGCGGTCGCGGGTGAGGCCGGCGACGAGCAGCCCGCCCAGCAGCAGGACGGCGAGGAACCACGCGGGCGGGACGAACGCGACCAGCAGCCCCAGCCCGAGAGTCGTACGCCACACGGCGCGCCAGCGGCGGTCGTCGTCGGGCGCCGTCAGGCGCAGGGCGCTGGTGGCCACCCAGGGCAGCAGCACGGCCGCGGCGACGGTGCCCAGGCGGCCCTGGCCCGTGGCGCCGGCGGCGACCGGGAGCAGGGCGTACGCCACCGCGCCCCACAGCGGCGCGACCCGACCGGGCACGATGCGACGCAGGAAGCGCAGCGCGGACAGCGCGGCCAGCGGCACGCCGAGCACGAACAGCAACCAGACCACCCAGCCGGTCTGCCCGAGCAGGACCGTCCCGGCCAGCGCCAGCGGCAGCAGGTACGACGGCCCCGGTGCGGCGGTGCCCGCACCGAGCAGGTGCGTCGACGCCGACCAGGTCGACCACCAGTGCCCGACGCGGTCGGGGACGGGGAGCAGCGCGCCCCCCTGGAGGTACCCGCCGGCCAGCACGGCGCGCCAGGCGACGACGGCCAGCACCACGCTGCCCAGGACCAGCCAGAACCGCGGGTTGCGCACCAGCAGACCGAGCAGCCCGGGCTCGGTGGCGGCGCCCTCGTCCTCGAGGTCGACGGTGTGGGCGGTGCGGACCTCCCGTCCGGCGACGACCTCGCGGGCGATGTCGACCAGCGCGGTCCCGAACCCGCCCACCGAGTCGAGCAGGTGCCGCAGCGGCAGCCAGCGCGGGGCGAGCAGCGGGACGACGTCGGTGTGCGGCAGCCGCGCCGTGCGCTCACGCTCGCGCCGTGCTGCCCGGACCCGCCCCGGCCTGAGCTCGCCCGCCGCGGCGACGACCTCGTCCCACGACTCGCGCGGGCTGCGCACCAGCAGGAACCCGACCGCACGCAGGAGGCTCCCCACGGCCAGCAGCAGTGCCTTGAGCGGGAGCCCGCGGCCGGGGCCGTTGGCCATCAGCGTGCGGATCGCGCCCGCCCGCGCCTCGCGGTGGGGGTGGCTGCGGCGGGTGTCGCGCACGGCCCGCTCGGAGGCCTCGACGTGGAAGACGACAGCCTCGGGGACCACCACGCTCGCGTGGCCGGCGCGGGCGACCCGCCAGCCGAAGTCGAGGTCGGTGCCGATGACCGGGATCTGCGGGTCCAGGCCGATCTCGGTCAGGACCTCGCGCCGCACCAGCATCCCGGCGGTGTTGACGGCGAGGACGGCGCGGTGGTCGTCGTGCTGACCCTGGTCGTACTCGCCTCGCTCGAGACCGGTCTCCCGACGCCCGGTGCCGGAGATGGTCACGCCCACCTCGAGCAGCCGGCGCAGCGAGGGCCACTCGCGCAGCTTCGGCCCCAGCGCCGCCGCCTCGGGCCACTCCTCGGCGGCGGCGAGCAGGTGCTCCAGGGCGTCCGGCTCGGGCGCGCAGTCGTCGTGGAGCAGCCAGATCCACTCGGAGTCGCCCGCGCGGGCCAGCCCCGACGACACGGCCTCGGCGTACGAGGCGTCCGCGCCCAGCCGCTCGACGTCCCACCCGGCCTCACGGACCAGCTGGACGGAGTCGTCGCGCGAACCGGTGTCAGTGGCGACCAGCGCGGCCGGCCGGGCGGTCGAGCGCTCGATCGCAGCAAGGACGTCGGGCAGCCAGCGCTGCCCGTTGTGACTGACCAGGAGGGCAGCCACCCTGGGGGTCTCTCGGGCGGGGGCAGACACGAGAGACCACCCTAGTGGCGGCCCGGAAAGGCGTGCACCGACCTCGCGGGCGCATGCCTCGCACGCGCAGGGCTCAGACGGCCCGCTTCTTCAGCTTGCGCCGCTCGCGCTCGGACAGGCCCCCCCAGATGCCGAAGCGCTCGTCGTTCTCCAGGGCGTACTCCAGGCACTCCCCGCGCACGTCGCAGGTCAGGCAGACCCGCTTCGCCTCGCGCGTGGAGCCGCCCTTCTCCGGGAAGAACGCCTCGGGGTCGGTCTGCGCGCACAATGCGCGCTCCTGCCAGCCCAGCTCTGCGGTCTCGTCGAACAGATCGTCCTCGAGAAGGTACAGCTCTCTCATGTCTCGCCCCTTCGACCCGGCCCGACCTCGGTGGTGGTCGGACCCTCGTGCCACAGTTCGCCAGTGCCCCGGCGGCGTTGCACCCGGCGAAACAACACTGGTGTGATTAGATGCCCGATCCTCCGGGGAAGTCAAGTGGAACGACACCTTTGGGAGGACGTTGAGCGTGGACGCACAAGGCCGGGTCCCGGATCGGATCACCGTCGTCTCGGGCGGTGTCGGGGGCGCTCGGTTCCTGCAGGGACTGCTCCGGCTGATCGAGCGGGAGGCGGCCCGGACGAGGGTCACCGTCATCGCGAACACCGGCGACGACATCTGGCTCCACGGCCTCAAGGTCTGCCCGGACCTGGACACCGTGATGTACACCCTCGGCGGCGGCATCGACCCCGAGCGGGGCTGGGGACGCACCGGTGAGACCTGGCACGCGAAGGAGGAGCTGGCCGCGTACGGCGTCGAGCCGACCTGGTTCGGGCTCGGCGACCGCGACCTCGCCACCCATCTCGTCCGCACGCAGATGCTGGACGCGGGCTACCCGCTCTCCGCGGTGACCGAGGCACTGTGCCGCCGCTGGCTCACCGAGGCGTACGACGACCGCGTGCGCCTGCTGCCGATGAGCGACGACCGGACCGAGACCCACGTCGTGGTCGACGCTCCCGGGGCCGACGGCACGATCGAGCAGCGGGCGATCCACTTCCAGGAGTACTGGGTCCGCCACCGCGCCGAGCTGCCCACCCACGGCGTGAGCGTGATCGGGCTGGACCAGGCGTCGCCCGCGCCCGGGGTGCTGGAGGCACTGACCGACACCGATCTCGTGCTGCTCCCGCCGTCGAACCCGGTCGTCTCGATCGGTCCCGTCCTCGGGCTCGCCGGGGTCCGCGACGCGTTGCGCGAGACCTCCGCGCCGGTCGTCGGCGTCTCCGGCATCGTCGGCGGCGACCACGTGCACGGGATGGCCCGCCAGCTGCTGACCGCCACCGGGGTCGAGGTGTCGGCCGCCGGGGTGGCCGAGCACTACGGCGCCCGCTCCGGCGGCGGTGTGCTCGACGGCTGGCTGGTCGACGAGGTCGACGGCGGGCTGGTCGACCGGGTCGCCGGGGCGGGCATCGCCTGCCGCGCCGTCCCGCTGATGATGACCGACCACGACGCGACCGCCGAGATCGCCGCGGCGGCGATCGCCCTGTCGCGCGGATGAGCGCGGTCCCGGGCCGCATCGAGGTGCTCGCCCCCGACGGGGTCGGCGAGGTCCTGGTGGGCACCGACCTCGTCGCGCTGGTGGTCGCGGCGCTCCCGGACCTCGCCGACGGCGACGTCGTCGTGCTGACCTCCAAGATCGTCTCCAAGGCCGAGGGACGCACCGTGGCGGGGACCCGCGACGAGGCACTCCCCGGCCAGACGGTCCGCCTCGTCGCGCGCCGTGGACCGACCTCCATCGTCGCCAACCCTCAGGGGCTGGTGATGGCCGCGGCGGGCATCGACGCCTCCAACGTCGAGACGGGCCACGTGCTGCTGCTGCCCGAGGACCCGGACGCCTCCGCACGTGCGGTGCGGGAGGGCGTGCGCGAGCGCACCGGGCGCAACGTCGCCGTGCTCGTCACCGACACCGCCGGCCGTGCCTGGCGCCACGGGCAGAGCGACCTCGCGATCGGAGCCGCGGGCATCGAGGTCCTCGACGACCACGCCGGGCGCGTCGACGCCCACGGCAACGAGCTCGCCGTCACCGCACCCGCGCTGGTCGACGAGCTGGCCGGTGCCGCCGACCTGGTCAAGGGCAAGCTCACCGGGAGGCCCGTCGCCGTCGTCCGCGGACTGGCCGCTCTGGTGCTGCCCGACGGGGACCACGGCCCCGGCGCGCGGAGCCTGACCCGCGACCTGAGCGGCGACATGTTCGCCCTCGGGGCGCGGGAGGCGGTCGTCGCGGCACTGGCCGGCGAGCAGCCCGACGCCTTCGGCGCGCCGGCGCCGGCCGGCGACGTCGTCGACGCGCTCCGCAGGCTCGGGGTGCGGGCGACCGGGACGGAGGACGTCGTACGCCTCGAGCGGGCCGGTGACGACACCCCGCTCGCCGCGCTCGGGCACGCGCTCGGGTGGACGCCGGACGGTGGCGACCCGCTCGAGTGGCGACCGGGGCGACGACCAGCCACTGGCTAGGCTCGTCCGGACCGGTGACGGCGCCGAACGTCCGCCCCGACCACCCGAGCCGAGAGGGCCCCGTGGCCACCAAGAAGCAGAAGCAGGAAGAGCGCCGCGCCCGCGCGGAGGCCGCTCGTGCCGCCCAGCAGGCCGCGGCCCGCAAGGAGCGCATGCGGGCGATCGCGGTGTTCGGCGCCGCCGCGGTGGTGGTGATCGGGCTGATCCTCGCGGCGCTGGTGCCGTTCCTCAAGGACCGCTCGGCGGACAAGAAGCTCGCCGATGCCGACCTGGCCTCGCTCGGGGTGTCCGAGAACGCGGCCGGGTGCCGCGCGCCGGTCACCAAGGACGCGACCGGCTCCGGGCAGCACGAGAACCCGGGCACGCCGATCACCTACCCCGACCACCCGCCGGCCTTCGGCAAGCACTGGGGCAACTTCCTCTACGGCTCGGAGATCCGCACGTTCTACTCCCGCCAGGACCGCCCCGAGCTCGAGCGGATGGTGCACAGCCTCGAGCACGGCCACACGATCGTCTGGTACGACGACTCGATCACCGCCGGCGACGCCGACTACGAGGCGCTGGAGCAGATCACCAGCAAGCTCGGCCTGGACTCGTACGTCATGGCCGCGCCGTACGACAAGGCCGACGGCGGAGCCTTCCCCGACGGCGCGCACGTCGCGATCACGCACTGGACCGGGCCTGCGGACCAGAAGGGCGTCTGGCAGTACTGCGACAAGGTCTCCGGCTCGGTGATCAAGTCCTTCGTCACCGAGCACCCGAAGGAGAGCGCACCGGAGCCGGGCGCCGCCTGACCCGGTCAGAGCAGGTCGGAGTGTCCGGCGCCGCGTAGCTGCTCCACGAGCCGCTTGACGTCCTGCGCGCGATCGCCGCGGGTGACCAGCACCGCGTCGCCGGTGTCGACGACGACCACGTCCTCGAGACCGGCCACGGCCAGCACCCGCCCTCCGGGCACCACCAGCCCGGTGGCCTCGTGGGCGACGACCCGGTCGGGGTCGCCGAGCACCGTCAGCGTGTGGTCGGCAGCGCCTCGGTCCAGCAGCTCGCGCAGCGAGGCGAAGTCGCCCACGTCGTCCCAGCCGAAGGAGCCCGGCACGACGGCCACCCGCCCGGCCGCTGCGGCCGGCTCGGCGACCGCGTGGTCGATGGCGATCCTCTGCAGGCCCGGCCACCGCTCCTCCAGCGAGCCGGGCTCTGCGGCGATCGCGCGCAGCCCCGCGGCCAGCGGTGGGTGGTGCGCGGCCAGGAGGTCCAGGAGGGTCGAGGCGCGGGCGACGAACATCCCGGCGTTCCAGCGGTAGCCCTGCTCGACGTACGCCGCCGCCCGCTGCGCATCGGGCTTCTCGACGAACTCCACGACCGCCCGCGCCGACGCGAACCCGTCCAGCGGCGCACCGGGGCGCACGTAGCCGAACGCGGTCGACGGGCCCGTCGGCTCGATGCCGATGGTGACCAGCAGACCGGTGTCGGCCACCGCGGCGGCCTCGACCAGGGTCCGTCGGAACAGCGCGTCGTCCCCGATCACGTGGTCGGCGGCGAAGGAGCCGACGAGCCCGTCGGGGTCGATCCGCTCGACGTGGGCCGCCGCCAGTCCGATCGCCGCCATCGAGTCCCGCGCCGTCGGCTCGGCCAGCACCCGCTCCCCGGGCAGCCCGGTCTGCGAAAGCACCGCGTCACGGTGCGCCGTCCCGGTGACGACCAGCAGCCGCTCGCCCACGAGCGGCACGAGCCGGTCGACGGTCGCCTGGACCAGCGTGCGCCCGGACCCGGTCAGGTCGTGGAGGAACTTCGGTGAGGACGCCCGCGAGAGCGGCCACAGCCTGGTCCCGGCACCCCCGGCGGGCACGATCGCCCAGAGGCGGTCACCGGGTCCCTGCGTCGCGTCCTGGGTCATGGCGCGCATCCTCGCAGGCAGGGACGACGCCCTGCTTCGTATCCTCGCCGTCATGGCGCACCCCACCTTCGAGCAGGCCCTCACCGCCCGGCTGCGGACCGACCCCGGGCAGCCGTTCGTCACCTTCTACGACGACACGACGGGCGAGCGCACCGAGCTGTCGGTGACGACGTACGCGAACTGGGTGGCCAAGACCGCCGGTGTCCTCGTCGAGGACGCCGACCTCTCCGAGGGGTCGACGGTGCGGCTGGACCTGCCGACCCACTGGCTCGGGCCGGTCCTCCTCGGCGCGTGCTGGCTGGTCGGCGCGGAGGTCGTGGGCGAGGGCGCGGACCTCTGGGTCGGTGTGCCGGACCGGGTGCCGCCCTCCGGTGAGCGGATGGTCACCGGCCTCGGGCCGTTCGCCGCGCGCGTCGCCGACCCGCCTCGGGGCGTCCTCGACCTCGGCGCGCTGTGGCCCGGCCAGCCGGACAGCTTCCTCGGCCTGCCCGCCGGCCCCGACGCCGTGGCGTACGACGGCGCCGGCTGGGCGGAGCTGAGCGGCGCCGCCGGTACGTCCGCCGACCGGGTCCTCACCGACCTGAATCCCGTCACGCCCGACGGCGCCCACCTGCTCGTCGCGTCGCTGGCCGGCCCGGGGTCGGTCGTCTGGGTCGCCGACGCGGACCCGGCCGGCTGGGACCACCGTGCCTCGGTCGAGCAGGCCACCCGCCAGGTCCGCGCCCCGTCGTGACACGCCTCCACGCCGACGAGCTGGCGATCGACGCGGCGCTGGTCCGCCGGCTACTCGCGCGATCGCTGCCGACGTACGCCGACCTGCCGGTCCGGCCGCTCCTCGCGTCGGGCTCGACCAACGCGTTGTTCCGCCTCGGCGACGAGCTCCTCGTCCGGCTGCCACGCCAGCCCGGCGGCACCGCGGCGATCGAGGCAGAGGCGCGCTGGCTCCCCGTCGTCGCACCGGCTCTGAGCGTGGCGACGCCGGAGGTCGTTGCCGTGGGCGAGCCGGCGTACGGCTATCGCGAGAAGTGGTCCGTGACGACGTGGCTGGACGGGACCACACCGCCGGCCTCGCCCGTCACCGACACCGACTCCCTCGCCGACGACCTGGCCCGGTTCGTCGCGCAGCTGCGCGACGCCGCCGTCCCGGACGCCGCACGCGAGGACCCGGCCGTGTCGTCGTACCGCGCGGGCCCGCTCCAGGCCGTGGACGTCGACCTGCGCGAGGCCGCGGAGCTGTGCCGCGCGATCCCCGACCTCGACCTGGACCTCGACCGGGTGCTGGTGGTGTGGGAGAGCGCCCTCGCAGCCGCACCACCGGCACACTCCGCCGTGCGCTGGCTGCACGGCGACCTGTTCACCGAGAACCTCCTCGTGCACAACGGACGACTCGCGGGCGTCCTCGACTTCGGCGGGCTGGCGGTCGGCGACCCGACGGTCGACCTCGTCGTCGGCTGGGAGGCGCTCGACCCACAGGGCCGGGCCGCCTTCCGCCGCCACCTCCGCGTCGACGACGCCACCTGGCTGCGAGGGATGGCCTGGGCGCTCCTCGTCGCCGTCCTCACGTTCCCGTACTACTGGCAGTCCATGCCGATGCGCTGCGCGGCACGCGCGAGCATGGCCAGGTCGGTGCTGCGTGAGGCGAGCTGACCCTCAGCGCTCGGTGACGCCCGCCCGCGGCCAGACCAGGTCGTCGCCGGCCCGGCGGACTCGGGGCTCCTCGGGACGCGGCGGCTCGCCGGGCGCTGCGGGCACGACCGAGCCGATCGCCGACATCGTGCTCACCTGCCACCCGGGCGAGACCTCGAAGTCGGCGGCGACACCCTCACGGTCGAACGCCCGGAGCTGACGGACGTACAGACGGTGCCCCGCCGGGCGAGGACGAAGGCCCACGGCTGGGAGTTGCCGGCCGACGGTGCCCACCGCGCCGCCTCCAGCAGCGTGGCGGCCTCCTCGTCCGTGACCTCCGCAGCGCCATCGAACGCGGTCGGGCTCCCGCGGCCGGCGAGCAGCGGGTGCAGGCCGGTCACCTCGAGGAGTCTGCCACCGCCGGTCAGCCGCCCAGGTCGTACGTGCTGAGGCCGGGCGCGAGCAGGCGTCGCGGTCCGAAGCCGGTAGCGGTGCCGGGCACCAGGTAGACGTCGCCCGAGGCCTTGTCGCGCACCACCAGGTCGGGGACCCGGTCACCGTCGAGGTCACCGGGACCGATCACCCAGTCCAGCGACCCGGCCGGGGCGACGGCCGCGAGGGCGGCAGCGGCGCGACCGGGGGCGTACGGGGTGAACCCGCCGCCGGCGGACAACAGCAGCGACCCGACGTCCGTCCCGTTCCACAGCGCCGACCCGATCTGGTTGAACGAGCGCAGCTTGGCGGGGGCCCTGAACGGAGCCTTGACCGCGTGGGCACCGTCGCCGGCGTAGACCACCATCACCCCGGAGGCGGTGCGGCCCACCAGGTCCGGCCGGTTGTCACCGGTGACGTCACCGACGGCGGCGAGCTGCTTGACGCCGGCGAAGCCCTTGCCCATCAGCTGCATCGAGCCGAAGCCGCCCTTGCCGTCGCCCAGCCGGATCCACAGGTAGTCGCTGGTCGCGGCCCGCGAGGCGAGGTCGGCCCTGCCGTCGCCGTTCCAGTCGCCGACGTTGAGCAGCTGGGCCGCGTCGGGCAGCGTCAGCGAGGTCGCGCTGATGCCGGCGAGGTTCGGGCGCTGGTTGCTGGTGAAGGCGGCCAGCCGGTTCGAGGCTCCCCCACCGACGATCCGCAGACCGCCGCCCGGGTTGACCGGACCGGCGCTGGGCATGGCGATCCCGGCCAGCGAGCCGAACGGTCCGTACGGCCGCGGGCTCACCGACCCGGCGCCGTTGCCGAGGTAGGCCATGGTCCGCCCGTCGGCACCGCGGACCAGCACGTCGGGCCGCTTGTCGCCGGTGATGTCTCCGGCGACGACCGTCGACGCAGCCGTGACCGGGACCGGAAGCGCCCGGGCGGCGCCGATCCTCGCGCCGTAGGTGGGGGTCGCGGCGAGCTTGCCGTCGGTCCCCTTGACCAGCAGGTCGGGGTGTCCGTCGCCGGTCACGTCCGCCACGGCGGAGACGACCTTCGTCCCCCAGCCCGACGAGAGGACCTGCGGCGCCAGGAAGCCGCCCTTGCCGTTGCCGCGCACCAGCAGCAGCCGGTTCTGCGCGTCGCCGGCCACCAGGTCGGGCTTCCCGTCGCCGTCGACGTCGCCGGCGCCGACCAACCAGCGGTAGGCCGCGTAGGCGCCGGTGTAGCCGAGCGTCGTCGGGAAGGCGCCCGCACCGTTGCCCGCGAAGACGTACGTCCTCCGGTCCGCCTTGTTCCGCGCGACCAGGTCTCCCAAGCCGTCGCCGTTCAGGTCGCCGGCCAGGGTGAGCGTGTCGAAGCCCGACCACGGACGTGTCGAGATCGCCGGAGCGGAGAAGCCGAGCTGGCCGCCGGTCTGCAGCACGCGGATCTTGTTGCTGCCCTTCTCCCGCACGTACAGGTCCGGCCAGGAGCTGCCGAGGACGTTGAGCGAGGTGGGCAGCTGGGAGGCCGCCTTCGGGGTGATCGCGGGCCCGTTGGGCACGGTCGGGGTCGGCGTCGGCGTCGGGGTCGGCGTCGGGGTGGGCTTGGGGGTGGGCGTCGGCGTGCTGGCCTTGGTCTGGATCGCCGTCGCGCGCGTGCGGATCTCCGGGATCTTCGCGTAGAGGTACTTCCCCGGGCACGCGGTCGACTTGGTGTCCCGGTGGCCGCTGATCGCGTGGAAGCGTCGGCCCTTCATGGTGACCATCGAGTCGGCCCGGATGCCGTAGAGCGACAGCTTCCAGGCCATCAGCGACGCGAACGCGTTCACGACCGCCTGGGGCGGCTGGGCGACGTCGAAGTTGCCGATCGCGGAGCCGGCGAAGGAGACCTCGTTGTAGCCCTCGGTGTGGGCGCCCTGGACGGCCTTGGTGATGCCTCCGTACCGGCCCTCCCAGATCTTGCCGAAGCGGTCGATGAGGAAGTTGTAGCCGAGGTCGCGCCAGCCACGACCCTTGACGTGATAGGCGTAGATCCCTCGGATCAGGGCCGGGACCTGTGCCTCGGTGTAGTTGTTCGCGTTGACGGTGTGGTGCACGAATCCGCCCTGGATGGTGCCGTACGACGGGTTCCCGCTCTCGCGGATCCGCTCGTCGGCGCCCCACTGGGCGCGGGAGTAGATCTTCGGCTGCGGGGCGCTCACCTTCGTCGCCGTCGACGCCGACGACAGCTCGAGATCGCCCTGGTCGGACGGCACCGTCCCCGAGCGGTCCAGCGCGGGCTTCGCGACCTCGGACCGGTTCGTGCCCGGGTCGATCAGGACGACCCGCAGGCCCTTCGGTGCGCGGCGCTGGGCGCTGAACACGCGGACCTCGACCTTCTCGGCCTTCCCGACCACGGAGGGGTCGGTGCCGTCGCGCTCGTCGGCGTCCCCGGCGTCGGGACCGTGGTCGTCGTGGTACTCCAGCGCCTCCCAGCCGCTCCACCGGTTGGCGGACAGGGTGCGGACCTGCGCCTCGATCCCGTCCTCCGGCTGCGGGTCGGTCCGGTCCCAGGTGACCCCGACGGTGGCCAGTCCGCTGACCGCCTGGGTGCCGGAGGTCGCGACCTGCGGCATCCCGCGCAGCTCGGGCGCAGCAGGCTGCTGCGTCGGGGCCGGCTTCTCGCCGAACGAGACCTGCCGCACGCGCGGCGCCACCGGCTTCGGGGCGACCGGCGCCTCGGCGGCCGACTCCTGGGGTGCGGTGCTCCTCTCGTCCGAGCCCGGTGTGATCCGCAGGTCGAGGACCCCGGCGGCGGTGAACGCGAGCGCCATCACCACGGCCGTGGCGAGGAGCTGCTGGCAGAAGGTGACGTAGCGGGACTTCGACATGCGGACGGCTCCGAGCGGCTGGGGAAGGGTCGGCGCATCGCCACCCTGACCCCGGAAAATGCCAGGAAAAGGGAAACGACGCACCGAGTTTCACATCAGCAACACGCGTCACGGAAGAGATCAGAAATAAATACAGCCGTGTAATTCGAGAATTACACGGCTGTATTTATGGCGATTGTCAAATCCACCGGCGCTGCACCGGGCGTCAGATGTCGGCTCCCAGTGCGGCATCGCTGCGGGCCGACACCCCGGACGAGACCTCGTCACCGGCGTCTGTCTCGGGCTCGTCGTAGTGCAGGTAGCGGATGCCGCCCTGCACGCTTCCGTCCGGCACCACCTTGGAGTCGTAGTTCAGGTTGCCGGACTCGAGCACGAGGATCCGGTCGCACATCGACTCCACGGAGGCCGCGGCGTGGCTGACGTAGAAGATGGTCGTCCCCTGGCTGCGGATCTCCTGCATCTTGGCCATGCACTTCTGCTTGAACGGCCGGTCCCCCACCGCGAGGACCTCGTCGGCGAGGAAGACGTCGGCGTCGACGTGCACCGCGATCGAGAACCCGAGCCGGGCGTACATGCCCGAGGAGTAGTGCGAGACCGGGGTGTCGAGGAACTCACCGATGTCGGCGAAGTCGACGATCTCGTCGAACTTCGCCTTCGTCTCGGCCTCGTTCATCCCCAGGATCGCGGCGTTGAGGAACAGGTTGTCGCGACCCGAGAGCTGCGGCTGGAAGCCGGCGCCCGTCGCGATCAGGCCGGCGATCCGGCCCCGGGTCCGGATCGTGCCGACGTCAGGCTTCATCACCCCGTTGATCAGCTTGAGCAAGGTGGACTTGCCCGAGCCGTTGAGCCCCATCAGGCCCACGGCCTCGCCCTGCTCGACGGTGAAGCTCACGTCGGTCAGGGCCTGGAAGGTCTTGCTCGTCTCCTGGCGCTTGACCATGCCGACGCTCAGCTGCTTGAGCGTGCGGTGGTAGTGCATCGAGAACACCTTGCTGACGTTCTCCACCTCGATGGACACGCTCATCGGACCGACTCCCTTCGCGACGCAGCCATCAGATCCGCTCCGGGAACTTCGACTCGAGACGGCTGAACGCCTTCTGGCACAGCCACAGCAGCACGATGCTGAGGACCAGCGTGATGATGCCGCGCAGGAACATGTCCGGGGGGAAGCCTCCCGAGCCGTTGATGCCGGCGGCCTTGCCGTCGTGCTTGTTGGTGCCGTACCAGAAGAAGCGCTGCACCAGCAGCACCGCCTGGCAGGCCGGGTTGGCCATGTAGAGCTGGTAGAGCACCGGGTGGTCGGCGCCGAGCTGCTGGATCCGCGAGATCGGGTACATCATCGGGACCATGAAGTGGATCATCTGCAGCAGGGTGGCGACGATGTTCTGGAAGTCCCGGTAGTAGACGTTCACCGCGCTGAGCAGCAGGGCGATCGCGGTCGAGAAGACCACGATGATCGCGATGCCGAGAAGCAGCGCCGCAAGACCGGTCCAGTCGGGGGTGATGCCGACCACCACGCAGATCACCGACAGGAGCACGAACTGGGGCAGGGTGTGGTACGCCGCCACCAGCATCGAGGACACCGGGAAGATCTCCCGGGGCATCGCCATCTTCTTGACCAGCGACCGGTTGCTCCAGATCGAGCGCACCCCGCCGTTGACGGTCTCGGAGAAGTAGTGGACGAAGACGATCCCGCAGAACAGGTGGATCGCGAAGTTCGGCGTCCCCTGGTGGATCTTGAAGACGTAGCCGAAGATCAGGAAGTAGACGACGAACCGGAACGCCGGCTGGATGTAGGACCACAAGAAGCCGAGCAGCGAGGCGGCGTACTGCTGGGCGAGCTGGCGACGCACGAGCAGCCGCAGCAGGTACGGCTGCTGCAGCACGCCCACGATGCCGCCCTTGGGCACCGGCGACTCCAGCTCCGCGTCGACCGCCCGCTCGGTCCGCGGGCCGTCCAGCGAGGGCGCGACGGGCATCGCCGCCTTGGTGCGCGACAGGACACGTGCGCGCTTCGCGGCGTTGTCGCGGCGACCCTTGACGTCGCTCATCGAGATCCCCTCCGGCTCGCGGGACTGGTCTCCTCGAAGGTACGACGCCATGCCTCCGGTCCGGTGATCTCCGGCAGCGCGGCGCGGTAGCGCTCGGCGAGGTCGGGCCACTCCTGCAGCAGTCGACGGTGCAGCCCCACGGTCTCGTTGACCAGCCGACGGAAGTGCTCGGGGTCGCGCTGGTACAGCGCCGCGGACGTGCCGTCGTTCATCGACACCACCGCAGAGTCGAAGGCAGCGAGCCGGTACCACTTGGCGTCCATCGCGCGGATCTCGACCTCGGGGTTGCTCCGGGACATCGACCGCACCGGCTTGAGCTGGCGCAGCGGCGCGAGGCCGGCCGTGACCAGGGTGGAGAGCCGGCCCGGGACGCGGGTGATGTCCCTGCCCTTGCGAGGCGGCTTCTCCCGGCGGACCGCGGCGAACGCGTCCGGGTCCGACTGCAGCCTGGCGTCGGTGAACTGCTTGCGGTGGGCGTTGACCTCGGCGAGCCGGGTCGGCAGCAGGTCGTGCAGCCCCTCCGGGCCGGCCAGCACGTCGCGCAGCGCCATGTGCCGGATCTCCACCGTGGAGTACTGCATCGAGACCAGCTGCGCGATGGTGTGGTTGAGGTCCTCGCGCACCATCCGTCCTCCGCGCGCGTAGCGCGAGTGCAGCAGCGCCGCCACGAACCGGTTGCGGACGTGGAAGTACGCCTGCCAGTCCAGCGCGTCGTTCTTGTCCGTCCACGGGATGTGCCACACCGCGGCGCCGGGGAAGGTGACGGTCGGGTAGCCGGCCTCCTTGGCCCGCAGGCCGAACTCGGAGTCGTCCCACTTGATGAACAGCGGCAGAGACAGCCCGACGTCCTCGAGCACGCGGCGCGGGATCAGGCACATGAACCAGCCGTTGAAGTCCACGTCGATGCGCTGGTGCAGCCAGCGGGTCGAGCGGAGGTTGCGCGAGGAGAAGTCCCAGTCGCCGAACACGCCGGGCGCCGACTCCCACCAGAAGCGCCACGGCTGGACGATCTCGCCGAAGCTGTGCAGCCGGCTGCGGGCGTACAGGTTGAACATGTGCCCGCCGACGATCGTCGGGCGACGGGCGAGGTCGGCGAACGTCACCGCGCGGACGACACCCTCCGGCTCGCAGACGACGTCGTCGTCCATGCACATGAAGTAGTCCGCGGTCGCCTTCGTCACCGACTCCAGCTGCCCGCGGGCGTACCCGCCGGAACCGCCGAGGTTGGCCTGCTCGATGACCCGCAGCGTCGAGCCGAGCGCCGACTCGGCCTTGGCGAACCGGTCGGAGTCGACCACCTTGTCGGTGCCCTGCTCGACCACGAACACGGTGTCGAGGTAGGGCCGCAGCACCTCGTCCTCACCCAGCTGGGTGAGCAGGTCGGCGCAGAAGTCGGGCCGGTTCATCGTGGTGATGCCGATGTCGACGGTGCCGTGCGCCGACCGGTCCTCGGACACCTCGGCGGTCCACTCGGCGGACTCGACGACGACATCCTGCTCGCCGGCGACGACGTCGTACCAGTACCAGCCGCCGTCGACGAACGGCTTGAGGCTGAGGTCGAACGAGAACGTCGAGGACCCGTCGGACTCGGAGGTCTCCGCACCGACGCGCTGGCTGTTGCCGCGTGCCATGGACTTGTAGACGATCACCGTCGCGTCGGGTCCGGTGACCGTGACGGTGAGGCGGACCTCGGAGACCACGCTCCAGCGCCGCCAGTAGCTGGCCGGGAACGCGTTGAAGTACGTGCCGAACGACAGCCGGTCGCTGGCCGGCACCCGGAGCGCGGTGCGCGAGCGGATCTGGTCCGGGTGCACAGAGACGCCCGAGCGGACCCCCTGGCGCATCTGGGCGACGTTGAGCTGCTGGGCCTGGCGGTTGGAGCCGACCTCGTACTTGTCGGCGTCGAGCGCCGCCCCCTCGGGGTCGACGTAGAGAGGCAGCACGTCGGCGTCGCGGTCCACCGGCATGATCTGGCGCTGCAGCAGTCGTCGGGTCATCAGGCGTCCACCCCTCCGGACGTCAGCGCCTCGCCGTCGGCGAAGTGCGGACGAAGCTTGTTCTCGAACATCGACAGCGCCGACCCGATGGCCATGTGCATGTCGAGGTACTTGTAGGTGCCGAGCCGGCCTCCGAAGAGCACGTTCGGCTCATTGCGGGCGCGGTCGCGGTAGCGCAGCAGCATCTCGCGGTCCTCGGGCGTGTTGACCGGGTAGTACGGCTCGTCGGCGTCCGAGGCGAACCGCGAGAACTCCTTGAAGATCACCGACTGCTTCGAGTCGTAGTCGCGCTCGGGGTGGAAGTGCCGGAACTCGATGATCCGGGTGTACGGGGCGTCCGCGTCCGGGTAGTTCATCACCGGGCAGCCCTGGAAGTCGGGCGTGTCCACGACCTCGCGCTCGAAGTCGACGGTGCGCCAGGACAGCCGGCCCTCGTCGTGGTCGAAGTACTCGTCGACCGGCCCGGTGTAGACGACCGGGACGGTGCCGACGTACTCCTCGCGGTGATCGCGGAAGTCGACGCCGGTGCGCACCTCGATGTTCGGGTGGTCGGCCATCCGCTCCAGCCACGCGGCGTACCCGTCGACCGGGAGCCCCTCGTAGGTGTCGTTGAAGTAGCGGTTGTCGTAGGTGTAGCGGACCGGCAGCCGGCTGATGATGTCGGCGCTCAGCTTCTCGGGGTCGGTCTGCCACTGCTTGGCGGTGTAGTGGGCGATGAACGCCTCGTAGAGCGGCCGCCCGATCAGGGACACGCCCTTCTCGACGAAGTTCTCCGGCTCCTTGCCGTCGAGCTCGGCCGACTGCTCGGCGATCAGCTCGCGCGCCTGGGCCGGGGAGTACGCCGAGCGGAAGAACTGGTTGATCGTGCCCAGGTTGATCGGCAGCGGGTAGACCTCGCCGCCGTGCTGGGAGTAGACCCGGTGCTGGTAGCCGGTGAAGTCGGTGAACCGGTTGACGTACTCCCACACCTTGGCGTTGCTGGTGTGGAACAGGTGCGCGCCGTACTTGTGCACCTCGATGCCGGTGTCAGGGTCGGCCTCGGACCAGGCGTTGCCACCGAGGTGGGCGCGGCGCTCGAGGACCAGCACCTGCAGGCCCAGGTCGGCCGCGCAGCGCTCGGCGATCGTCAGTCCGAAGAATCCGGCGCCGACGACGACCAGATCAGGGTTCACAGCCAAGACAACTCCGTCAGGCGCTCGAGGACAGGCAGGCACGCGCTCGTGCCGCGGGCCGGAATCACTGTAGCGAGGCTGTGGGCCCGGCTCGACGAGCCGAGTCGGGGACGTGTCGCATCCCACGCGAGGACCGCAGCGCCCGGACGACGTTGCGGGCCTGCCCACGGCCGCCCTGGACCGGCGAGAGCAGCAGCACGACGAGGGTGATCAGCCAGGGTTTGAGGCGCACCGCGAGGTTCTCGCCGTACCGCTGGTGGACGACGAAGAGGTTGCGGAACATGTAGAAGCCCTTCCAGCCGGCCAGGTCGTGCTGCTGGTCGAAGTCGAGCTGGCGCACCAGGCGCGCGTCGCGGACCCCCCAGATCCCGAAGCCGGCGCGGCGGGCGCGGATCGCGTAGTCGCAGTCGTCGTAGAAGATGAAGAACGACGGGTCCGGCAGCCCGATCGCGTCCACGGTCGCCCGGTGCACGAGGAACCCCTCGAACGCGACGTTCTCCAGCGCGACGCGCTCCGGCATCGCCGCGCGGGTGCCGTACGTCGTCTCGACCATCGCCGTCTTCGGCTTGATCGCCAGCGGGTTGCGGAGGTCGAAGCGGAGGGCTGCCTTCTCCACCAGGGCACCCGAGCGGTCCTCCCGGACCGCCATCAGGGCGTCGGTGGACCCCTCCCCCGCCGCGAGCAGCACGTCGAGGCAGTCCGGCGCCGGCACCACGTCGTCGTCCATCAGCCAGACCCGGTCGTGACCGGCCTCGTGGGCCAGCCGCAGCCCGAGGTGGAAGCCCCCGGCGCCGCCGAGGTTCTCCTCCGAGCGCACCACGCGCAGCCCGGGCAGGTCGCAGCCGCGCAGCACCTCGGGGGTGTGGTCGGTGCTCGCGTTGTCGATCACCAGCACCTCGTCCGGGGCCCGGTCCAGACCCGCGAGGCCGGCGAGCATGCCCGCCAGCAGGTCCGCCCGGTTGTAGGTCACCACGACGACGGCGACGGACTCGGGGCTCACCGCAGGTACCTCTCGTGCCGGCCCCAGCGCCCCCAGAACCCGTCGTGCATCGCGGCGAGGCTCATCCGCAGTCTCCGCAGGTCGGGACGGGTGAACAGGTAGAACCACACCGTCTTGGCCGCGAACGCCGCCACCCAGGGCAGCCCGCGGTAGGTGCGCAGGTTGGCGACGTTGTTGCGGCACATGCAGTAGTGCTTGAGGTCCGAGGGCGAGTGGTTGTACGTCGTACGCCCGAACGCCATCGGCGTGCCCAGGTCGTCGGTGGCGGGGTGCGCGAAGCGTGCGGCAGCCACGGTGCCGACCCGGGCGCCGTCCCGCTCGGCGCGCCAGAGGTACTCGACGTCGTCGCCCCAGATGAAGAAGCGCTCCTCGACGGTGCCGATCCGCTGCACGAGGTCGCGGGTGAGCAGCACCCCGTTGAACGGGATGACCACGCCGCCGACCACTCCGTCGGTCGAGGCGGCCTCGACCCCGGCGACGTCGCGGGCGACGCGGGTGCCGCCGGGAAGCCGGATCGGGAAGCACAGCCGCTCCGGGGCGTCCTCGGCCACCACGACGGGTCCGGCGAAGTCCAGC
Source organism: Marmoricola endophyticus (assembly GCF_014644415.1). Lineage (GTDB taxonomy): Bacteria > Actinomycetota > Actinomycetes > Propionibacteriales > Nocardioidaceae > Marmoricola > Marmoricola endophyticus. The sequence goes on along the minus strand of NZ_BMKQ01000001.1, from coordinate 3,334,921 downwards.
GCACCGGAGGTCACACGTGGCAGCAGCAGCTCCAGGCAGTCGGGTGCGGGCACACCGTCGTCGTCCATCAGCCAGACCAGGTCGGCGTCACCGGCGAGGAAGTCCACCAGCCCGGCGTGGAAGCCGCCGGCACCACCGGTGTTGCTGGCCAGGCGTACGACGCGCAGCGGCACGTCCAGCTCGCCGGCCAGCGCCTCCAGTGCGGCGACGGTGTCGTCGCGGGACGCGTTGTCCACGACCACGATCTCGTCGGGGACGACGCTGCCCGCCGTCACCGCGCGTACGAGCCGGGTGACGAGCTCGCGGCGGTCGAAGGTCACCGAGACCGCGACGATCCGCGGGCGCTCGTCGGTCTCAGCAGGCACGCCGCGCGAGTCTAGGCGCACCGTGCTCGGGTCACCGCCGTGCCCACGTCACCGGGTCTCGACGTCCTCGCTCGCAGAGCTCGCTTCGGGCTCGACCACCGGCGGTCGAGCAGCGAGCGCCAGCGCGACGTCCTGAGGCTGTCGAAGGGAGCGCGTCGAGACCCCGCGAGCGGCCCACCGTCATTCAGCAGGAGCCCGACAGGTCAGCGGTCTGGTTCGCCGCGTAGCCCTGCTTGATGTTGCCGATCGAGCCGCCGGTGGTCTGCGACTTGGTCTTGGCGAACCCCTGCGAGTCCGACTTCGGTGCCGCCTGCACCGCCTTCTTGGTGTCGGCGCTCGACTTCTCGCCCTTGATCGTCTTCTCGACCACGCTGTGGATCTTGGCGATGTCGGGGTCGTAGGTCTTCACCAGTGGCGGCACGAAGGAGACCGTCCGGGTCGGCAGCGAGCGCGACTTCAGCGCGAGCTGCATGAACGTGTCGAGCTCGGAGCCGGGGACGTCGGTCTCGACCATCGCCGCGCCGGCGTCGGCGATCTTGCCGATGTTGAGCACGACCGTCTTCGGGTCGAGCTGGTGCAGCATCGCGCTCATCACGCACTTCTGCCGCGCCATCCGCGAGTAGTCGTCGGCCGCCATCCGGGAGCGGGCGAACCACAGCGTGTCCGCGCCGTCCAGCTTCTGCCGGCCGGGCTCGATGTAGGACTTGCCGTCGAAGTCGCCGAGCGCGCCCTTCGGGATCCGGTCGCGCACGTTGAGGGTGACGCCGCCGACGGCGTCGACCAGCTTGCGGAAGCCGCCCAGGTTGACCATCGCGTAGTAGTTGATCTTCAGGCCGGTGATCCCCTCGACGGCCTGCTCGGTGGCCTCGATCCCCGGGTTGGCGACGCCGGGGAACTTGTCCTTGTGGTCGTTCGCCCACGTGACCAGCGAGTTCAGCTCGCAGGTGTCGCAGTCGTACCCCTTCGGGAAGGCCTTGGCCATCGTCGAGCCCTCGGGGAAGGTGAAGTTCTGCATGTTCCGCGGCAGCCCGAACAGCACCGTCCGGCCGCTGTCGGCGTCGATGCTCGCGACGGTGAGGCTGTCCGGCCGCAGACCCCAGCGGGTCTTGCCGGAGTCACCACCGAGGAGCAGCACGTTGTAGCGGCCGCCGTGGGCCTGGGTCACCGTGTCGGAGGTGAACATCGTCGCGATGAAGTCCCGCTGGACCGTGACGATGTGGGAGGCGAACAGCAGCGACCCGGCGACGGCGAAGCAGAGGAAGCCGTTCACGCCGACCATCGCCAGGCGCTGCTTCTGCCGCAGCCGCATCGGGTCGCCGAGGCGCCAGGCGTCGAGGAAGAGGTACGCCCAGCCGAGCGCCACGAGCATGAGGCCGTACTTGACCAGGCCGAGCACGAGCGTGTTCGCCAGCAGCCAGTAGACGAAGCCGGAGAAGATCAGGCCGATCCCGAGCAGCAGCACCACCGTGACCAGCAGCCCGGCCACCACGCGCAGCGCGATCCGGCCGACCGTCTTGCTGCCGGCCGCGATCTGCGCGGAGCCGGGCAGCAGCAGCGTCATCGCCATCAGCGTCAGCGCGCGGCGAAAGCGCATCCGGGCACGGGCGTGGGCGGCCCGGCTCACCTGGTGGCGCACGTCGTCGTACGAGACAGCGAGCGACCCGGGGGAAGAGACGGGTGGCATCGAGAGCCTTCCTGGCTGGGTGTCGGCCGTACTGCCCGGTCAGTATCACCAGTCACATCAGCCTCAGAAGAACCGACGCGCCGCACAGGTCCCGATTCGTCGAGCGGGTAGCGTCGCCGGCATGTCTGAGCAGTCCGGTCGCGGGGGTGGCGACGAGCCGAGGTACGACTGGCTCTACGGCGGCGGGTCCGACCGCCCCTCGGAGGACCGCCCCGCCCCCGTCGGCGGCCGCGGCCGCCAGTCGGGCCCGCCGAGCGCCGACCGGGGCGCCGACCGGGGCGTCGACCGCGGCGCCGGCCAGGGCGCCGACGCCGACGCGACGCGGATGATCCGTACCCAGCCGCGCGAGCAGCCGCGCAGCGCACAGGCGTCCCCCGAGCAGCAGCGCCCCGTGTCGCCGCGCCCGCTCGCGCCCGAGCCGACGCGCGAGCGCCGCTCCCGCGGAGGGCTCAAGCGCCCGACCGTCTGGCGGGTGGTCAAGGTCGTCGTGCTCGTGTGGATCGTCTTCCTCGTGGCCGTGCCGTTCTGGGCGTGGTCGAAGGTGGAGAAGGTCGACGCCGCGCCGTCCGGGTCCCGGCCCGCCGAGCAGCCGGGCACGACGTACCTCCTGGTCGGCTCGGACAGCCGCGCCGGGCTGACGCCCGAGGAGCGCAAGCGGCTGGGCACCGGTGACGCCGGCGGCCAGCGCACCGACACGATCATGCTGCTGCACGTCGGGAGCGGGCCCAACCTGCTGCTGTCGATCCCGCGCGACTCGATCGTGCCGATCCCCGGGCACGGGACGGGGAAGATCAACGCCGCGTTCGCGTACGGCGGCCCGAAGCTGCTGGTGCAGACCATCGAGCAGAGCACCGGCGTCCGCGTCGACGACTACGTCGAGATCGGCATGGGTGGCGTGGTCAACGCCGTCGACGCGGTCGGCGGCGTGCAGATCTGCACCCCGAAGCGGCTGGTCGACCGTCGCGCCAAGCTGCGCCTGTCGAAGGGCTGCCACGACGACGTCGACGGGGCCACCGCGCTGGCGTACACCCGCAGCCGGCACACCCAGCGGCTCGGCGACATCGACCGGGCGAAGAACCAGCGCGCCGTCGTCAGCCAGGTCGGCAGCAAGGTGAAGTCGCCGCTGACCGTGCTCAACCCGTTCCGCTACGTCGGCGTCGCCAAGGCCGGCTCGCAGTCCCTGGTGGTCAACGAGGGCATGTCGGTCTTCGCCATGGGCCGCTTCGCCTGGGCGATGACGCGCGTCAACGGGGACAACGGCCTGACCTGCTCGATGCCGATCCGCGACCAGGCGATCCACTGGGACCGCGACCGCGCGCTGCGGCTGATGAACCTGATCAAGACCGACCAGACCTCCAAGGTCGGCGGCCTGTGCACCCCGACGGGGTTCCCTGCCTGACCCCGACCCGGTGGGTGGCACGATCCGCGGCATGAGCGCCCCGACCTACGACACCCTCCTCGTCGACCTCGACCCCGACGGCATCGAGACGATCACGCTGAACCGCCCCGACGCGCTGAACTCGTTCACCGTCACGATGGCGCGCGAGCTGGAGGCGGAGTTCCGGCGGCTGCGCACCGACGACGCAGTGCGTGCCGTCGTGGTGACCGGCGCGGGCAAGGCGTACTGCGCGGGGATGGACCTCTCCGCCGACGGCAACGTCTTCGGGCTCGACGAGGACGCCGCACCGACCGCGGCCGACCTGCGCGAGCACCTGACCGAGGAGCCGTACGAGTCCGGCGTGCGCGACACCGGCGGCAAGGTCACGCTGGCCATCCACGAGTGCGACAAGCCGGTGATCGCCGCGATCAACGGCGCCGCCGTCGGGATCGGCGCCACGATGACGCTGGCCATGGACGTACGCCTCGCCTCGACGAAGGCGCGGATCGGGTTCGTCTTCGGCCGCCTCGGCATCGTGCCGGAGGCGGCGTCGTCGTACTTCCTGCCGAGGATCGTGGGCCTGCAGACGGCGCTGGAGTGGGTGTACGCCGCCGACATCCTGAGCGCCGAGGAGGCCCTCGAGGGACGGCTGCTGCGCTCGGTGCACGAGCCCGACGAGCTGCTGCCGGCGGCGCTGGAGCTGGCCCGCCGCTTCGTCACGAACCGCTCCCCCGCGGCGCTCGCGATGGCCAGGCGGCTGCTGTACGCCGGCTCCGGGTCCGCCCACCCGCTCGAGGCGCACCGCCGCGACAGCCTCGCCATGTGGCACGCGTCGGTCGGCGACGGCAAAGAGGGCGTGGCGGCGTTCCTCGGCAAGCGCGACCCGGAGTTCACCGGCCGCGCGAGCGACGTCCCGGACCTGGGCTGAGCCTGGGCCGGGGCACCGGTCGTACCGTGGCTCAGATGACGACGCTCACACCCGGCCCGGGGGCGTTCGCCGCTCCCGGTGGCGACCTCGCGTACGAGGTCTGGGCCGGGACCACCGAGCCGGTCCTCGCCGTGCACGGGCTCAGCGCCCAGCGTCGGCTGTGGGACTGGCTGCGGACCGAGGACCCCGACCTGAGCCTCGTCGCGCCGGACCTGCGCGGGCGGGGCGACAGCGTCGGCGTGGCCGGGCCCTCCTCCGTGGTGCGGCACGCCGAGGACCTGGTGCTGCTGCTGGACCACCTCGGCCTGGACCGTGTCCACGTCGTCGGGATGTCGATGGGCGGGTTCGTCGCGGTGCACCTGGCCGTACGACACCCCGAGCGGGTGCGGAGCCTGGTGCTGGTCGACGGCGGCTTCCCGATGGCGGCGCCCGACGGGCTGACGAGGGAGAACGTCGCGGCGGCCTTCGCGGACCGGACCGGGCGCCTCGAGCGCACCTGGACGTCGGTCGAGGAGTACCGCGACTACGTCGTTCCGGCCACTGCGCCGCTGCTCGACCCCGCGGACCCGCTGCTGCTGGACTACCTCGCCCACGACCTCCGCGAGGGTCGGGTGCGACTGGACCAGGACGCGATGGTCGCGGACGCGACGTCGGTGTTCTTCGGCGAGACGCCGTGGCGGGACCTCGAGGTGCCGGTGCGGTTCCTGCACGCCCAGTGGAGCACCGGCCGCGACACCGCGCCGGCGTACCCACCCGACCTGGTCACCGACTACGCCCCACGCACCGTGGAGACGGTCGGCGTCGACGGGGTCGACCACGCCGGAACGATCATGACCCCGACCGGAGCAGCCGCCGTGGCGGCACTGCTCCGCCACGCCCTGCAGGAGCCGGAGACCCGATGACCACGACCGCCCCGCCGAGCGCCCTCCTGGAGGCCCTCGGCCGCGAGATCCCCGCCGACCGCATCGTCACCGACGCCGACGTCGTGGCCTCGCTCGCCCACGACGACGCCGAGTGGGCACCGGTCGGGGCGGCGGCCGTCGCACTCCGGGCACGCACCGAGGCCGAGGTCTCCCACGCGGTACGGGTCTGCGCGGACCTCGGCGTCGCGGTGGTCCCGCGCGGCGCCGGCACGGGCCTGTCCGGCGGCGCCAACGCCGTCGACGGCTGCCTGGTGCTCGACCTGTCCCGGATGAGCGCGGTGCGCGAGATCGACGCCGACAACCTCGTCGCCGTCGTCGAGCCGGGCGTGGTCAACGACGACCTCAAGGCCGCGGTCGCCGAGCACGGGCTGTGGTACCCGCCCGACCCGGCCAGCGCCCCCTGGTCGACGATCGGCGGCAACGTCGCGACCAACGCCGGCGGCCTGTGCTGCGTGAAGTACGGCGTCACCCGCGACTACGTCCTCGGGATGCGTGCGGTGATGGGCGGTCCCGCCGGGTACGGCAGCGCCGTGCGGCTGGGCCGACGTACGGCCAAGGGGGTCGCGGGCTACGACCTGACCGCCCTGATGGTCGGCTCGGAGGGGACGCTCGGCGTGGTCACCGAGGCGACGCTGCGGCTGCGCCCGGCCCCGACCCAGCCGCCCCGGACCGTGGTCGGCGCGTTCGCCTCGCTGGTGGACGCCGGGACCGCGGTGGCGGAGGCGACCCGGCGCGGGCTGACGCCCGCGGCGTTCGAGCTGCTCGACCGCGCCTGCCTGCAGGCCGTCGAGGACTGGAAGCACCTGGGCCTGGAGGCCGAGGCGGAGGCGCTGCTGCTGGCCCGCGTCGACACCCCCGGCGCCGGCGGCGACGAGGAGGCGCAGGCGCTGCTCGCGGCGTACGACGTCGGTGGGCCGCTGTTCTCGATGGTCTCCTCCGACGCCGACGAGGCGGAGGCGCTCTTCGCCGCCCGGCGGCTGGCCTACCCGGCGCTGGAGCGGCTCGGACCGGTGCTCACCGAGGACGTCTGCGTCCCGCGCTCGCAGGTGCCCGAGATGCTGCGCCGCCTCGTGGACATCGCGGCGCGCCACGACGTCACGATGGCGACCATCGCCCACGCGGGTGACGGGAACCTGCACCCGCTGCTGATCACCCCGCCCGGCGACGACGCGGCCCGCGAGGCCGCGCAGGTGGCGTTCGAGGAGATGCTCGACGCCGCGATCGAGCTCGGTGGCACCGTGACCGGCGAGCACGGCGTCGGCCTGCTCAAGCGCGACGGCATGCGCCGCGAGCTGGACCCGCTGGCGGTCGAGCTGCAGCGCGCGGTCAAGCAGACCCTCGACCCGCTCGGGATCTTCAACCCCGGCAAGGTGCTCTGAGGGCCCCGCCCGGCTCAGCCTGCGGTCGGGGTGGTCCGCAGGGGCTTGCTCGTGGTCTGGTCGTCGTACGACACGGCGCCCTTCTTCACCGGCGTGACGCCGAAGGTGAAGGTGAGCGGCTTGCCCGGCTGGGAGAGCACGGCCTCGGCGAGCGAGATCGACTCCCCCGGCTTCACCGGGTACGACTCCTCGCCGTAGGTCGGCTTCTGGATGTCGCCGTGCAACCCGTAGCCGTCGATCAGCGTCGGGTCGACCAGCACGTCCTGGGTGTCCAGCTTCGCCTTGCCGAAGGCGAGCTCGTGCTCGACGCCCAGGTTGCCGATGGTGACCGGCGCGCTCCCGGTGTTGGTGAGCACGTAGTCGAGCACGATCAGCGGGTCTCCCTTCTTGATCTTCGGAGTGGACTGACCGACGTCCGCGAAGGTGCCGTCGCTCGGCGAGTCGAGGCTGTCGACCTGGTAGACGGTGACGGCGAGCTTGCCCTTGCCCAGCCCTCGTCCGGCGACGGTGGTGGAGCCGAGCTTCGTGCCTGCGTACACCGCGGGCTCCGCCCAGCTCGGCGTGCTGCCGGCGGCCGGCGTCGCGCTCGCCGTCGGCGACTGCGTGGGCTCCTCGCTCGGCTCCGCGGACGGCGAGCTCTCGCTGGCGGTGGCGCTCGGGCTCGCCGAGTCGCTCGCCTCGTCGTCGCCACCACCGCAGGCGGTGAGGGTCAGGCCGGCGGTGAGGGCCAGTGCCAGCAGGGACAGCGTGCGTCGCATCAGGAAGCTCCCGAGATCGAAACGGTGGAATGGGACGAGTCGGGCAGGAGCGTAGCGCCCGGGCGGCTCGGCCTCGCATCTGCCATGATGGTGCGCGAAAGGGAGTAGTCCCCGATCGCTGCGTCGACACACTGAGCCTCGGCTCCGGTGCAGCGGGCCAGGCCCTCGGGCCGGGCGGACGAGACTTTCGACCAGATCACCCACCCGTGGGCGTCCTGGTCGAAGGGCGTCCGCACCTCCGCGGCTCTCCTCGGCCGGTCCGCCCGGCTAGGAGCCTCGATGTACGCCTTCCTGCTCAGCACCGCCGTCATCTTCGTCGCCGAGCTCGGCGACAAGTCCCAGCTGATGGCGATGACGTTCGCCTCGCGCTACCGAGCTCGAGACGTCCTGCTCGGGATCACCGTCGCCACCGCGGTCGTCCACCTCGCCTCGGTGGGCATCGGCGCGCTGATCGGCAACGGCTTCTCGGAGTACCAGGGCGTCATCTCGATCGTCGCCGGTGTCGCCTTCCTCGGCTTCGCGGCGTGGACGCTGCGCGGCGACGAGCTCACCGAGGAGGAGGCGTCGAAGGCGCGCAGCGCCACGGGTGCGGCGATCCTCGCCGTCGGTGTGGCGTTCTTCCTGGCCGAGCTGGGCGACAAGACGATGCTGGCCACCATCACCCTCGCCACGCAGGAGGGCTGGCTCGGGACCTGGATCGGGTCGACGGTCGGCATGGTCGCCGCCGACGCGCTGGCCATCGTCGTGGGCGCCGTCCTGGCCAAGAGGCTGCCGGAGAAGGCCATCAAGTACGGCGCGGCCGCACTGTTCGCGCTCTTCGGCGTCGTGCTGGTCCTCGAGGGCGCGGGCGTCCTCGGCTGAGTCAGGTCCGCAGGATGCGGATCCGCCGCGGGTGGTCGGGCGATCTCTCGACGTGGTAGCGCCGGTCGTGCACCAGGGTGTGGTGCCGGGCGCAGAGCAGCCTGCCTCGGTCGACGCTGGTGTGACCTCCGAGGTGCCACCGGTCGTCGTGGTGCACGTGGCACATCCCGGGCGGGCGGTCGCAGCCCTCGGCGGTGCAGCACTGGTCGCGCAGGGCGATGGCGAGGCGCTGGGCCTTGGTGTGGAAGCGCGCCTGCCGTCCGAGATCGAGGACCTCGGAATCCTTGCCGAGCACGGCGGGCACGACCGCGGCCTCGCAGGCCATCCGGCGGGCGGTCGCGGCGGTGATCGGCTCCCCGGTGTCGAGCCAGGCAGGCGTCTCGGTGTCGCCGAGCAGGTCGCCCATGGTCATCGTGACGACCACGGTCGCCGCGAGGCCACCGCTGGCGGGCAGCTCCTGCTCGGGGTAGTGGGAGACGTACGCCGCGAAGGCCTCGCCCCGCCCCCGCGGCGTCGAGACGGCAACCGGCTCGAGCCCTTCGTGGCGGCGGTGAACCGGGGAGGACAGCGCGAGCAGCGCACGCTCGAGCATCGCGCCCTCGGCCTCGGGGATCGTGAAGCGGCCGTAGCAGCGCCCGTGCCCGTCGCGGGTCATGGTGAAGCGGTGGTCCTGCGCTGCGGCTCGCTCCTCGGCCTCGAGCTGCCGGCGCAGGTGCTCCTCGGCGATCTCGGGCGCGACCACCTCGAGGATGGTGCGCCCGAGCCGGCGCAGCCCGATCGCGTCGAACTCCCCCGCGTAGTGGACGAGCTCCTTCTCGGCACGCTCGGCCAGCCCCGGCTCGAGGTCGTCGGGCAGCGCGTCGACCGCGCTGACGATCACCCGCGCCTGGTCCTCGGCCACCTCGCCGCGCGCCATCGCGGACCGGGTGGTCTCGTGTGCGTCGAGGTCCCCGGCCAGCACGGAACGCCGCCGTCCGTCAGGGCGGGTCTGCCTGGTCCGGTACGCCCACCAGACCGACGTGCTCGTCGCTCCCGCCGCGGCAGCACGGTCCTCGACCTGCGTGGTCGCGAGGACGCGGAGCTCCAGCTCGGCGAGCTGCGCCCGCAGCGCGGAGATCCCGTCCAGCGCGTCGACCAGCTCGTCGCCCGACGCCGACCACAACCGGTCCTCAGCGTGCGCGGCGACCTGCGCCCGCATGCCGGAGACCAGGTCGTTGATCGTGCTCATGAGGCTTATTCAAGCGGTCGGCACCGACAGATTCTGTACGGATTTCAGAACTGTGGAGAAGCCCTTCGCTTTCCCTGCCTGTGGATTGGGAACGGACGCTTCTAGAGCGTGATCGAGTTGCGTCAGCAGGAGCCGTTGACATTCGACGGTGCGATCAGATCGCCGACCCGGGACGGCGGACCGGGCACCATCGAGCGCGCGGGATGGATGCCTTCGGCACGCCAGGACGGTGGCCCTACGTCCCCGCCGCTCGCTCATACGCGGCGGATTGACGCGGGATTGCCCTGTGGCCGTAGCACGACCGACAGGGCGCACGAGCAGTGGCGCGATGGCGCATCGTGTGCATTCGAGCTCGGCAGTGGCAGGTTCTTGCCTGACCGCCTGCCGACCGCGAGCGACCCAGCGGGATAGACGACTCCGACCACCACGCCATAGTCACCGAAGAACGTGCCGAACGGGTGAGTGTTATGCAGAATCGGACCGGTGCCCACCAACGAGGCGCTAGTCAGCTGCACCCAAGACCTTGCGGGAGAGTGATGCCCGACCACGCCGATGTGAGAGCGAGTCTCGACGGCGCCACGATGACGCTCCTCCTGCAACTCGCGCGCCAAGCCGTTCGCCGACACGGCTCGCCACCTCCGCACGGCCACGCCACCTGGAACGACGACGCGCACCGGGAGCTGGTCTCCGAGGTGTACGCGCGCAAGGAGCAGTTCGTCGAGAAGGCCATCGCCACCACGGCCACCGACCGCGACCTGGAGCTCTATCTCCTCACGGCGTTCGAGAACGTCTTGCGTGACCAAGCCCGCGAGACCGAGCGCGGCAAGCTCATCGAGCGGCTCAAGACCATCTTGACCCCGCTGCCCCGGTTCGTACGGGCCGTCCAGCCGCACAACGCTTGGCGGCTCGACACTGCGCCCGATGACGTCTGGCAGGGCGACATCGGACATCTCATCCGCGCCGCGTCATCGCTGCGCCGCCTCGCGGTCACCGCATGGAACACCTCAGGCAAGACCCCCGGACGGACTCTCGATGCCATCGTCCGGGTGTGCGACGCCGCCCTGAGAGAGGCCAACGGGAAGGTGGCGGACCCAGACCTGGCTCAGGTAGTCCAAATTTGTGTCGCGGCCGCCCCGCTCGAGCCCTCCCGCATGGAGCACGCCACCGACTCAGATGACCTCGCCACCTTCGAGGCCGCCAGCCCGCCCGATGGACTGGCCGACCCTGACGAACCCACCCCCGACGACGTTGCCGAGGTCATCTGGCGGGTCATGGCGCACGATGAGCGCCGTGCGATACCTCACCTAGAAAGTGCCCGCGGCGTCGCCACTGCACTCGGGCTTCCACGCAGGACAGCGGCTGCGGTTTCGGAGAGCGCACGCGCCAAGATCCGGGACGCGACCGCCGCCGAAATACAGGCTGCGGTCCTAGATGCCCTCGTCGAACGCTCCCATGCCTACACCGCAGCACTCGAAGGAGAGTCGCTGTGACACCCCCCGAAATAACCCGTCCGTCCACCATGTGGCCCCCGGTGCCACCGCGAACCCCCCGCCAGGACGCGAACCTCGCAACGAGAGGAGGACGCTCCCGATGACCCCACCACCCGCGACGCCCTCGAACTTGGGCCGTTCCCTTGCTCAGGCACGACAGGCTCATGCCACCCCGACACCCAGCCCGGGCGACCTCTGGCGTGCCCGCTGGAACGACCAGGCCGGCGTCCTCTTGGTGCTCGACAGCATCACAACGCCCCGCGGTGCCGAAGAAGGGGGCTCGCAAGTCAATCCGGGCCACCTAATCCGTGTAGCGGCGGTCAGCCTGGACAGCGACGCGGACGAGACCGCAGCGGTGGCCGCCGCCGAGACGAACACGCTTCACCTCGAACTGGCGGTCTGGGTCCGCAACGAGGCCACCGTCCCTGTCCGGGTGCTCGACTACAAGCTCGGTGAACTCACAGCAGACCTCATGGACCTGCCCCCGGGAGATCTGAATTGGGGCGCAACGGACCCGCGAACCATCGCTCGAGCGCGGCAGCGGGACCTGCTCGACCTGCTGGCGGAGGCCGAGTGGGCGCCGAGTGGCACCGGCAACCTCGACCTGGACACCGTCTTGAAGGGGGCTGACCCGCGTGCCGTAGCGGCTGCACTTGGGTCGGTTCCGCGCGCTGCCGCCCTACGCCGCGGACAAGTCGACCTTTCCCAAGCGGAGGCCAACAGTCTCGCCGAAGTGCTACAGGTGCCCGCTGCCACTCTGTTGTCGGCAACCAACCCACCGCTGCCCGAGGACCTGGTCGCAGCGATGGACTTGCCCGAGGTCCGTTCACTCGTTCACCGACTCGCAGCACGCCGCGACCAGGACGAGGTCGAGACCTGGCGGACAGCCGCCTACGGCGTCCAGGCACTCGCCGCCCGCGAGCACAACCGCCGGGACGTCCGCTGGTCGGCTCGCATCATCGCCTACTTCGACGCACAGCTCGGCGAGCAGCGAGGACCAGACCAGTGATAGCAACGTCAGCCGGCACTCCGCGCCGCAGCGAGGTGCAGGCACAGGCGCAGGCGATGGTCGAAGTCGCCCACTCCTACTTCGGTGCCGACCTCGACCGGTTCCGGACCGACCCGTGCGAAGCGCTCGACAGATGGCCCGACGTTGCGTTGCAGCTGGTCGAGGAACCGGAGGACGCCGCTGACCGGGACGCCTGCAGCGTCGCCGGCGCCTACATCGAGACGGGGCCCGGCGGCATGCCCGTCATCCAGGTCGGGCTCGCAGCGAGCCCCGGCCGCCGCGCCTTCACCGCACTGCACGAACTCGGCCACCATCTGCAACGAACGACCATCGACCTGGTTGAGGTCATCTGGAACCAGAACGCCGGCGACCTCTTCGAGGACCTCGCCTGCGACGCGTTCGCCGCCGAGATGCTCCTGCCCGACGTCGAGGTCAGCCGCTACATCGACGACGAGGGCCCGACCACCGACGACATCATCCGGCTCTTTCAGGCCGGGCCGGCGTCGCGCTCCGCAGTGTGCGTCCGCGCTGCGCAACGACTACCTGCACCCGGCCTGGTGGCCCTGCTGACCAACGAAGGTCAGGTGTTCTTCTGCTCCACCCACAACCTCCCGCCGCTGCGCCGCGGAAGCAACCAGTCCGCAGACCCCGTCCTCGAGCGCGGCTTGACCAACGGCCGCAGCAGCGGACGGGGCCACTTCACCTACCGTGACGACATCCGCGGCCAGGAGCTGTTCATCCAGACCGCCGCGTTCGACGGCGACTTGCTGCTCGCCGTCGCCGTCACCGACAGCGCACCCTGGGAGGACTTCGCCCTCCCCAGCCGCGACGCCGGACCCCGGGCGGCGACCTACGAGTGCGCCGACCTCGCGTGCGGCGCGACCTACACCAGCTGGGAACAGCGATGCCCGCGGTGCGCGGTGCCGCCCTGCACCGAGTGCGGTCGATGCGCCTGCGTCACCACGACCGCCGAACGGCAGTGCATGTCGTGTTTCCTTGTGCAGCCGTCGGCCGGGTTCGTCGGCGACCGCTGCGACGACTGCGCCTGAGAGACCCCGGAGCGCAGGCCGACCTCCGGCGTCAGCGGCGGGACCTCCCGGCGACGCCGAACTGTCGGTTATGACTGACACGGTGGTCATCGGGATGGCCCGGTCACCCTGGGCGTCCTCGGCGCGTGCCACTCGCCGAGATAGCCCGTCCGTCCCTTGCAGAGGCCCACACGGCCAAAACACGACAAGGAGACGAATCATGGCAGTACAGCACATCGAGACAAGCAGCCCCTTCGGCAGCGCGCCGACCATCGAGGAGGTGCTCGAGCACGTCCGACGCCACATCCAGGTCAGCGACGACGAGCTCGCAGAAGCGCGTCGCCGACGAGACCTCATCACCGCCGCCCTTACCGGCGAGTTCCCCGGCAGTCGCACCTACGTGAACGGGTCCGTCGCCCACGGCGACGCCCTCGACCCGCTCACCGACATCGACCTCGGCGTCGTCGTCGCCGAGGCCAAGGACACCCACGGCCCCGGAAAGAAGGGCTGTGCCGACCTTCAGGAGCGCGCAGCGGGGGCCATCCGCGCCGCGCTCGAGGACGAGTTCCCCGACCTGCGTATCGAGTGGAAGAAGCGCCATCGCTCCATCCTGGTGCGCTTCAGCAAGGCCGTCGCGGCGGGCCAGGCCGACTTCACCGCCGACGTCATTGTCGCCATCGAGCACCCCACCGGCGTCGGCCTGTTCATCCCCAATCACGCGACCTGGAGCCGCTCCCACCCGGAGCAGCACACCAAGATGGTCCGCGCGGCGAACAAGAAGACGTCCTACACCTACGCGCGCACCGTGCGACTCCTCAAGCACTGGAACCGCAAGAACCAGAAGCCGCTGTGCTCCTGGAACATCAAGGCCCTCGCCCTCGGCTGCCTCACCAAGCCGATGCCCTTGGCCACCGCGATGCTCATCTGGTTCGACTACGCCATCGCCGAACTCGACAAGGGCCTCACCGAGGACCCCGCCGGCGTCGCCGAGAAGCCCATCGGCCTGAACGACAACCGCACCGCCGTCGTGGACCGCCTCCGGCGCGCCCGCGCCCGCCTCGCCCGCGCCGTCGAGCTCGAGAAGGGCGGCTACCCGGTCCAGGCCCACGAGGAGATGGCTAAGTTCTTCCGCGACGACGACATCCTTCCCGGCCCCGACCCGTACGAGGTGACCGCGGAGACCGCCCACAAGTTCGAGACAGACCGCCGCAAGTCCATCAACATCCTCCCCGGCCCCGCGGCCGCCGCGGGTGCGGCCGGTGTCGCCACGGCCGCGAGCACCGCAGCCGCCGCAACGCCGGTCGTCGGGCACCGCCCCGAGCAGCGCACCCCCAGCACCCGCTCCTGGGGGACCCGATGACGCGTCCGGCGCACCCGCGCTCCCAGGTCCGCAGCCCGCAGCGACCGACCAGAGCCAAGCGCGCCTGGTACGGCACGGACCTCGACTTCCAGGGCCCGCTCCTGCGCGACATCGGCGCCCACGACGAGCACGCCGGCCTCATCTCAGAGACGCTGACCGGCCCCAGCCGGCACCGCGGCCGTGACCGCGTCTGGACCATCCACCACGCGGGCCTCGACGTCCCCGGGCGCAAGGACCCGGTCCCCGTGCGCATCGAGTTCCATGAGAACCCCACCTACCCCACGTTCGAACTCGACCCGTGGGACTTCCCGGCAGTGTTCGCCGACCCGGGCGCCGAGTCCAAGCACCGCCACAACAACATCGATGCGCTATGCCTGTGGTTCCCCGGCGACCCCGTCGACCGTCGCTGGCACTACACGAACGGCCTCGTCGCCCTGCTCAACCTCACCCGTAACCACCTGCTCTTCGAGCAGCACTGGCGCGCCACCGGTGGACACGGCGGACCTGGTCGCCAGGAGGGGACCTGGATGGGCGACGAGGCCCCCCACGACTACCTCACGGCCCTCGCGGAGGCGTCCTAATGGAGGTCGTCACCTACGTCACCGCAGCCCTCTTCCCGCTGTTCCTCGGGCTAGGTGGCTTCACCTGGGCGCAGGTCGTGGTGCTCGCCGGCGCCCTCATCGCCGCCACCGGCGTTGGCGCCACCCTGCGAGCCAACGCGAACAGCGCCCGACGCCAGACGCTGACCACCCTGTACGGCGACGCTCTCGGCGCCGTCTCCGGCTACCTCGAGGGGCCGTACCGCATCCTGCGCAAGGACGGCGAAACCTCTACCAGGTTCGCCCTGACCAGCGGCATGTCCGACGTCAAGACCAGCATCGACCACCACCAGGCGCTCATGCGCCTGCACGCCGACCCGGTCGTAGCCGACGCCTACGACCACTACGTGACAGTCGCCAAGATCGAAGCCGGCGCCCAGATGCACATCGCCTGGAACGCGCCGCCGATCAAGCGAGACACCGACGTCAACCTGCACAACCCGCTTCCGCGCGCCAACACCGACAGGGCCCTGAAGGTCGTTGTCGAGATGATGCAAGCCCACCTGCGACGCCGCTGGTATCACGCCGCGACCCGCCAGCGCTTCCGTAGCGCCGCCCGCGCGGTGACCGCCGCTGTCGAGGCCCGCGAGCTCGAGGAAGCGGACAGGGCCCGCCGCAACGCCCAAGCCGATGCCGAGACGGCGCAAGCAGGGCAAGACCAGCCAATTGATCGTCTCATCGGCGGCGGTCGAGCGGTCCGCTGGCTCGTGCATCAGGGCCGGCGCCTGGCCAGGTGACGATGATCGTCTCTCGCTCGTTTCGCGGAACTTCCTAGGTGTCGACGATCCAGAATCGAATCAACCACGTCATTATGGGCGGAATGACTCGCAAGGAGTTGACCGAGACAACTTGACCAAGACGATGGGGACCCGCCGTTCCGCCGCCCGAACAAGTCACAGCGCCACTTCCAGCTTCTCTCGCGACCAGGCGAGCACCGGCGTCCCTACGCTGACCCGATGACCTACCACCTCGTCGACGCGACCGACATCGACGCCGGCCCGGGACCGCACCCGGCGGCGAGCCCGTACGACAAGCGGGTGAGCGAGGCGCTCCGGCTGGAGAACTTCGAGGTGTACCAGGTGGAGCTGCCGCCCGGGGCGGAGACGGTGCGCCACGACCACGCCGACGACCGGGTGGAGGACATGTACGCGGTGGTGCGCGGCAGCGGCTGGGTGGTGGTCGGCGGCGAGGAGGTCGCCGTCGGTCCGGGGCAGTTCGTCGCGGTGTCGCTGGAGTCGGCCCGCTTCGTCCGGGCGGGCGAGGAGGGTCTGACCCTCATCGCCGTGTGCGCGTAGCCGGCCTCAGTCGCGGGTGATCGCGTCGACCACGGCGTCGACGGCGTGCGGGGCGAACGCGATCGTGTAGTGGTTCGTGTCCGGGACCGTCGAGACCTCGAGCATCGGCTGCGCGGCAGCGGCGGCCTCGACGACGTCGACCGGCAGCAGGCCGCCGGGCTGGTCCTGGAGACCGCGCTCGACGCAGAGCAGGCGGGCCGGCACGGTGAGCCCGTGCACGGCGGCGTCGATCTCGGCGCCGCGGGTCAGCAGCTCGCGCCCGGAGACGCGTACGGCCTCCAGCACGGCGCGCGCACGGACGCCACCGTCCGTGGGGAGAGCGTCGTAGCGGGCGTACGCCTCGATCGCCTCGGTCCAGTACGGACCCAGCGCGGGGTGGGCGCGGAAGGTGTCGACGTACGACTCCTCGTCGGCGAAGACGTGCGAGAGCCGGTCCAGCGCCGGGCCGAGCGTGGCCGCGAGCGCGGCGTCCGGGTCGACATCCGGCGGCACGGGAAGCGCCAAGCCGCCGTCGAGCAGCACCAGCCGCTCGACGAGGCCCGGGAAGTCGCGCTCGACGCCGACGGCGACGTACGCCCCCAGCGAGTGACCGGCCAGGACCCGCGCGCCGGTGGCGCGGACGACGGCGGCGGCGTCGGCGGCCAGCCGCTCGGCGTCGTACGGCGCCCCCAGCTCGCGCGAGTGCCCCCGGCCGCGCATGTCCACCGCGACCAGCGACCAGTCCTGCGGGAGGCGCTCGCCGACCGCCGTCCACGACGCCGCGTTGGCGGTGATGCCGTGCAGGGCGACGCAGACCTGCGCACCGCTCCCCCACCGCAGCGCTCGCAGTGAGCCACCCTCGACCGCGACCTCGAGGGGCTCGAGTGCGGTCATCGCAGCGTGCGGGCGAAGAGCGCCTCGAGCTCGGTGAACATCCGCTCGGCGCCCGCCTCCTGGTACATCGAGGTGTCGGCCATCGTGTAGCCGTGCGGCGCGTCGGCGTACACCTCGTTCTTCGCGGTGAGCCCGGCGGACGACAGCGCCTCACCGAGAGCGGCGACCGCCTCGGGCGGCATCGAGTCGTCGTGGTCGGCGTGGCCGTAGACGAACTCCGCCCGGGCGTCGGCGAGCTTGGCGTGCGGGCTCTGCGGGTCGTCGGTGACCAGGCCGCCGCCGTGGAAGCCGCCGACCGCCGCGATCTCGTCGGGGTGGTGCGTGGCCGCCCAGGTCGCCAGCCGCGCACCCATGCAGTAGCCGGTCACGCCCAGCGGGCCGTCGCTCACGCCGTCCAGGCCGCGCAGGGTCGTGACGTAGTCGCCGAGGTCGGCGACCGCCCGGTCGGGCGTCACCTCGGCCATCCGCGGCCCGACCGTCTCGAAGAACGCCTCGCGGGCGCCCGGCTGGGTGAGGTCGACGTCCGGGCTGGTCTCGGCAGCGGTGCCGGAGCGGTAGAACACGTTGGGGGCGAGGACGACGTACCCCCAGGAGGCGATCCGGTCCGCCATCGAGGCGATCTGCGGGCGCAGCCCGATCGCATCGATGCAGAGCAGCACGCCGGGGCCGGAGCCGGAGACGGGGCGGGCGACGTACGCCTCGGCGGTGCCGTCGGCGGCGGGGATGTCGGTCAGGTCCATGGGTGCCATGACCTCGACGTTATGCCCCGCCGCCGACGAGCCTCAGGCCGCCTCGGGTGCGCGGAGCAGTGCTCCGCTCCAGGTCCGCCGGGCGGTGCGGACGGCGACGGTCACCCAGGCGCCGACCAGACCGACGTACAGCAGCGCGGCGGCGACCACGAGGAAGTCCGCGCCGGTGGCCACGGCCAGGCCCGACGTGCCCGTCACGACGGTGCCGACGGGGAAGGTGAAGCTCCACCAGGTCAGCGAGAAGGGCATGCCTGAGCGCACCGTACGGACCGTGATGGCGCCGGCGATGGCGAGCCACAGCATCGCGAACCCCCACATCGGCACGCCGTAGAGCAGCCCCATCGCGCGGAAGGCCGTGCCGTACGGAGCGGGCAGGATCCCCGGCGCGCTCTGGCCCAGGTTGTGCGCGGCGGTGATCGACTGGCCGAGCGGGCCGAGGACGATCCACAGGGTGGGTACGGCAGCGGCGGCGCCGACCTTGTGGTGCACCAGGCGGCTGTAGAGCAGCGTGATCAGCACCAGCGAGATCACGATGGTCAGGCCGAACATCATCGTGCAGGCGAGCTGCAGCGCGAGCCGCGGCTGACCGGCGGGCACGTGCGGCAGCAGCAGCGGGCCGGTGGCCGCCGAGACCATCGGCGGGACGACCGGCATCAACCAGCCGCCGAAGGCCGAGTCGGCCTTCACCTCGTGCCGGGTCATCGCCTGGTACGGCACCACCACCGCGGTCCACAGCCCGAGCAGGGTGCCCGCGGTCCAGAGGACCAGGTCGATCGCGACTGCTGCGGAGAGACCGACCACCGGCACGCCGACCAGGAGCGCACCGGCACCGACGGTCATCAGACCCATCGCCGGAGCGCCGTAGAAGTGCGACATCACCGGGTTGTGCAGGTGCCCCCTGGCCTGCTCGGTGTGCCGGACCCAGTGCGAGGCGGTGAGCGCCAGAAGGACCATCAGCCACACCGAGTCGAGGATCCAGACCCCGCGAGCGGCGGTGAGCAGCCCCGGCAGCCGGTCCAGCACCGACGGAGGCAGCGGGGCGGCGGCGTTGGCCACGATGCCGGTGCCCATGACGGAGGCGTACCAGTTCGGGCTGACGTACCCGTCGGGGGCGTGGCCGCCGAGCCGAGTGAACGGACGCGGCAGGACGTGGTCTCGGTCGAGGGTCGCGCTGGTCATGACACTCACTGTGCCCGGGGCAGGGCACCGGCAGAACCGGGTTCGTGCCTGTGCTGCCACAGGTCTGGCCTGTGCTCAGGCTATGGTTCCTCCTGTGCCCCACGTCCCCGACCTCGCCGGCCTCCGGCTGCTGGTCGCCGTGGCGCGTACGGGGTCGATCGGCGGCGCAGCGCGGGAGCTGGCCGTCACCCAGCAGTCGGCCTCGGAGCGGCTGCGCGCCGTCGAGGCGCAGGTCGGCCTGACGCTCGTACGACGCGGGGCGCGCGGGTCGAGCCTGACCGACGAGGGCGTCGTCGTCGTCGAGTGGGCCTCGCAGCTGCTCGAGCTCAGCGAGGAGATCGAGCACGCCATCGCGGGCCTGCGCTCCGAGCGCAGCCGCGAGCTCGCGGTCTGGTCCTCGATGACCGTCGCCGAGAGCCTGCTCCCCCGCTGGCTGGTCCTGCTGCGCCAGCGGCAGGAGCGCGAGGGACACGTGCCGTCGGCCACCAGCCTGCACGCGGCCAACTCCGCCGAGGTGGAGGCGGCCGTGACCGACGGGCGCGCGCACGTCGGGTTCGTCGAGGGGGCCACGGCGCCCGAGCACCTCCGCTCCACCGAGGTCGGCCGCGACGAGCTCGTGCTCGTGGTCGCGCCCGGGCACCGGCTGACCCGGCGACGGGAGCCGGTGCCGGCCGCGGAGGTCGCCGCGCTCGACCGCACCAGCCGTGAGCAGGGCTCCGGCACCCGCGGCGTCGTCGACGCCGCCTTCGAGACCGCGGGCGTCGAGGCGCTTGCCCCGGCGGTCGAGCTGAGCACGGCCGCGGCGGTGCGCGAGTCCGTCCGCGCCGGCAGCCCACCCGCCTTCCTCAGCCGCCGATCGGTCGAGCGCGACCTCGCGGCCGGCCAGCTCGTCGAGGTCCCGACGACCGGCCTGGACCTGCGCCGCAGCCTGCGGGCTCTCTGGTCCGGCTCGGCCCAGCCGCCGGCCGGACCGGTGCGCGACCTGGTCGGCATCGCGCGTACGCACACGTAGCGTGGACGCATGAGCGACTGGCGGGACCTGGCGGCGGTGGGCCTGATGCTCGACGAGTGCGAGACCTGGGCGGTCGTCGGCCTGTCCGGCGACCAGCGGCGGCCGGCGTACTCCGTCTCCGCCGAGCTGCAGCGCCGCGGCAAGCGGATCGTCCCGGTCCACCCGGACGCGCCCACGGTGCACGGCGAGCAGGGGTACGCCACCCTGGCCGACATCCCGTTCCCCGTCGACGTGGTGGATGTCTTCCGCCGCTCGGAGCAGGCCGGGGAGTACGCCGACGCCGCGGTCGCGATCGGCGCGCGGGGCGTGTGGTTCCAGCTCGGCGTCGCCGACGAGGCGGCGTACGAGCGCACCCGCGCGGCCGGTCTGGCGATGGTGATGGACACGTGCCCGCTGATCGAGTGGCGTCGGCGTGGCTGAGGGCACCGTCGGGCCCGGCGGCGACCTGTTCGTACCGCCCGGGCCGGGCATCCCCCAGGGCCTGCTGATCCCGGCCGTCGAGCTCTCCGAGCGGTTCTCACGGTCGTCGGGGCCGGGCGGTCAGTCGGTGAACACCGCCGACTCGCGCGTCGAGCTGGTCTGGGACGCCGCGTCCTCCGCGGTGCTGACCGCCGACGAGCAGCAGCGGGTCGCACGCGCGCTCGGACCGGGCCCGGTCGGCATCACCGCCTCCGAGCACCGCTCGCAGCACCGCAACCGGGTGGCCGCCCGCGAGCGGCTGGCCGCCCGGGTGCGCGAGGCCTTGGCGCCGCCGCCGCCACGGCGGGTGCCGACGAAGCCCAGCAAGGGGTCGCAGCGGCGCCGGCTGGACGCGAAGACCCGGCGCGGGCGGACGAAGTCGCTGCGCGGCCGGGTGCGCGACTAGCGACTAGAACAGGGCCGAGGCCAGTGCGCGCCGGCCCGCCTGCACCCGCGGGTCGTCGTTGCCGACGGCGGCGAACAGGTCGAGCAGGTGGCTGCGCGCCGTGTCGCGGTCGGCCTCGGTGGTGCGGCGCACGAGGTCGACCAGCCGGGTGAAGGCGTCGTCGACGTGCCCGCCGAGCAGGTCGAGGTCGGCGACCATCGTCTGGGCGGCGACGTCGTCGGGCGACGCGGCGGCGGCCGAGCGCGCCTGGTCGAGGTCGACGCCCTGGGTGCGCTGGAGCACCTTGGCCATGGACAGCCCGGCGGTCGCCTCGCTGTCGGAGGCGTTGGCGTCGACGAGCTTCTGGTACTCCGCGACCGCGCGGTCGACGTCGCCGGCGGCGAGCGCGTCCTGCGCCGGCGCGTAGCGGGGGTCGAGCTCGGGCTCGCCGGACTCCTCGTCGACCGGTCCGGCGCCGCTGCGCGGCTGGTGCCGGCCGGTGAAGCCCTGGGTGGCCAGCTGGGTGAAGACCTGGTCGAGCGCGGTACGGAGCTCCTCCAGCGGCACGGCGTCCTGGAACAGCGGCACGGGGCGGCCCTGCGCCACGAGCGCGACCAGGGGCACCGACGGGATCTGCATCGCCTGGGCGATCTGGGGTGCGGCGTCGACGTCGACCCGGCCGAGCAGGAACTTGCCTTCGTACTCGTTGGACAGCGTCTGCAGGTCGTCGGCCAGCGCGACGCTCTCCGGGGATCGCGAGGGGCTGAAGAACGCCAGCACCACCGGCGCGCTCATCGAGCTCTCCAGGACGGTCTGGAAGTTCTGCTCGTCGATCGTCACCGCGTAGGCGCTGCTGGTGCCGGCCTGCGGCGCCGGCGTCGGGGCCAGCCCCGACAGGTCGACGGCACCGGGACGGGAGAACTGCTGCTCGCTCATGGTCTCCATCGTGCCCGATCGCCGTCGCGGTGGATCACTCAGTCCTCGGGCACCTCGTGCACCGCGGCCTCCTCGGCGCTCGCTCCGGCGCCGTCGATGCCGACGTCGGTCGCATCCATGTCCTGGCTCTCGACCACGGTCGAGCCCTCGTCCGCGACCAGCCGGCCCGACCGCGCGTCGCCGACCTCGCCGTCGTCGAGGTCGTCGACGTCGGAGACCTTGGCCGCCTCGGCGTACGGGTCGGGCTCGGGCACCTCCTGGGCCAGGCGCTGCTCCATGTCCTCGCCCATCGCCTCCTCGAGCGGGGTGTTGCCGTAGCCCTGCGCGGCCGACCACCTCTCCGGCGGCGAGTAGCCCTCGTCCAGCGGCTCGGTCAGGCCGCGGTCGTCGGACATCGACTCGCCGTCGCCCTGCGGCTGGTCCTCCGCGTCGACGGAGTACGTGCCGTAGGAGTCGTTGTCGTCGGTGTTGTCACCGGGCTCGATCGAGGCGTCAGTCATGAGCCCAACCGTAGTCACCGCTCACGACACCCCGACGCCCTCACCCGCAGGGAGGTGCTTGCCCGGCGGACGACAATGGGTCGTGTGAACACCAGTGCCCTGACGCACCGGCCCGCCCGGCCGGCCTCGTCCCTGGTCGGGCTGGTCGTGGCCGTCGTCCTGGTCGCGGTGGCCGCCGGCGTCGGAGCACTCGCCTCCTCGTCGGCCGGGTCGACGTACGACTCCCTCGAGCAGCCCCCGTGGGCGCCGCCGGCCGGGCTGTTCGGCCCCGTCTGGACGGTGCTCTACGTCCTCATCGCCGTCGCGGGCTGGCTGGTCTGGCGCAGGTACGGCCTGTGCCGCGCGGTCATCCTCTGGGGCGTGCAGCTGGTGCTGAACGCGCTGTGGACGCCGCTCTTCTTCGGCGCCGGCCTCTACACCCTCGCGCTGGTCGAGATCGCCCTGCTCGACCTCGCCGTCATCGCCACGATCGCGATGTTCGCCCGCCGGACGCCCCTCGCCGCCGTCCTGATGGCGCCGTACCTCCTCTGGACGCTGTTCGCCACGGCGCTCACCGCCGCGATCGTCACGCTTAACTAGCGGCGGCGCCCGAACACCAGCCGGAACGGCACGGCCGAGAAGGTCAGCACCGGCCGGCGCCCGGCCAGGAACCCCAGCGGACCGTCGGCGTCGACGCTCCACCTCGCCCGACCCAGCGCCGGTCGGACCCGCCCGCCGACGCGCGTCTCCACCGCGGCGCCGGCACGCCCCTGCAGCAGCCGGAACGCCAGCGGCACGACGAGCGGCAGTCGTCGGGGACGCATCCGCACCGCGCCGATGCCAGGAGCGGTCCACGACCCCGGGCCGGTCTCGAAGCGGGCCAGCTCCTTCGGGATCGCCCACAGCGCGCGGCCTCCGTCGCGCGAGGCCGGCGAGTCGACCCAGATGTGGGTGATGCTCACCCGCGGGCGCGGTCCACGGCGCACGAGCACGGTGGCCATCACCTCCTCGTACGTCAGCGGGCTCGGCTCGGCGTACGAGAAGAACGCCGCCGCGACCACCGTGCGGCCGAGCACCCGCACCACGCGCGCGCCGGGGGCGTCGGGAACCGGCGCGACTCCCGACGGCAGCAGCCACACCCCGACCACGCAGCGGCCGGTCAGGTGCCACGGCTCGGGCGGGTAGCCGCTCACGGCCGCGTCACCAGCAGCAGGAGCACGTCCGTGAGCGTGCGCTGCGCCTCCTCGCGCTGCACCGTGCCGCGGTGCAGCCACTCCCGACAGGTCGCCTTCACCATCGGCGCGAAGGTGCGCAGCCGGACGCGCAGCGCCGGGTCGTCGGACTGGCCGAGTGCGTCCAGCACGAGCCGTGCAGCCCGGTCGTCGGCCTCGTCGACGACCTGCTGCACGTCGGCGTCGCCGCGCAGGGTCGCCGTGCCGCTGGCGTTGACCCAGTCCTGCCCGTAGGTCGTCGCCGCGTCGAGGATCGCGGACACGGCGGCCGCGGCCCGCTCGGGGAGCGGCCGCCCGCCGAGATCCTCCAGCATCTCCCGGGGCATCGTGACCGACTCGCGCATCACCGTGAGGAACAGTGCGCGCTTGGAGCCGAAGTAGTGGTTGAGCAGCCCACGGGCCACGCCCGCGGCGGCCGCCAGCTCGACGGCCGAGACGTCCTCGTACGGGCGCTCGGCGTACAGCGCCCGGGCCGCGTCCAGGATCTGGCGGCGGCGCGCCTCGGGCTCGAGCCGGGAGCCGGGCGCCACCGCAGTCACGGACGTCATCCTGGGTCGTTGTTGGCAGGGTGTCAACAACGGTCGTAGGGTCGCCGCCGTGACCCACGACTACGACGTCCTCGTGATCGGCTCCGGCTTCGGCGGCTCCGTCGCGGCCCTCCGGCTGACCGAGAAGGGCTACCGCGTCGGCGTGCTCGAGGCGGGGCGCCGCTTCGCCGACGACGAGCTGCCGCGGACCTCCTGGGACGTGCGCCGCTACCTCTGGGCACCGTGGGCCCGCTGCTTCGGGATCATGCGGATCACCCTGCTGCGCGACGTGCTCATCGCCAGCGGCACCGGCGTCGGTGGCGGGTCGCTGGTGTACGCCAACACGCTGTACGAGCCCGGCGACGCCTTCTTCCGCGACCCGCAGTGGGCGCACATCACGGACTGGCGGGCCGAGCTGGCGCCGTGGTACGCCCAGGCCAGGACGATGCTCGGCGTCACCGCCTACCCCGGCCGCTCACCGGCCGACGAGCAGATGCAGGCCATCGCCGAGGAGTACGGCGTCGGCGAGACCTTCCACCCCGCCGACGTCGGGGTGCTGTTCGGGGAGCGGCCGGGCGAGCAGGTCGCGGACCCGTGGTTCGGTGGCGCCGGGCCGGCGCGCCGTACCTGCCTGGACTGCGGCGCCTGCATGACCGGCTGCCGGCACGACGCGAAGAACACCCTGGTCAAGAACTACCTGCACCTCGCCGAGTCCGCAGGGGCGCAGGTGCTGCCGCTGACCACGGCGTACGACGTCCGCCCGCTGCCGGCGGGCGGGTACGCCGTCCGTACCCGCCGCACCGGCAGCCCGTGGCGCCGACGTACCGTCACCGCCGAGCAGGTCGTCCTCGCCGGCAACGCGCTGAACACCCAGGCCCTGCTGCACCGGATGCGGCGCACCTCGCTCCCCCGTCTGTCACCCCGGGTCGGTGAGCTCAGCCGGACCAACTCCGAGGCGGTGCTGACCGCCCGGTCGAGCGACAAGGCCGCGGACTGGACGCCGGGCGTGGCGATCACGTCCTCCTGGCACCCCGACGAGGTGACCCACGTCGAACCGGTGCGCTACGGGCACGGCTCGAGTGCGCTGTCGCTGATCAATGCGGCCCTGGTCGACGGCGGCGCGGGCGTCTCGCGCTGGCGGGCGGTGCTGGCGGAGTACCACCGGATCGGACTGCGTGCCGCGCTGCGGCTGCACGCCCCGCGGCGCTGGGCCGAGCAGTCCGTCGTCGTCCTGGTCATGCAGTGCCTGGACAACTCCATCACCACCCGGCTGCGGCGCCGGCCCTGGCGCGGGATGACCAGCCGGCCCGGTGTCGGCCTGCCGAACCCGTCGTGGATCCCGATCGCCAACAAGGTCGCCCGCGACCTCGCCGAGCGGATCGGCGGCACCGCGGGCGGCTCGGTGGCCGAGCTGGCCGGGATCCCGATGACCGCGCACTTCATCGGCGGCTGCGTGATCGGCGAGAGCGCGGAGACCGGAGTGGTCGACCCGTACCAGCGCGTCCACGGCTACCCCGGCCTGCACATCACCGACGGCTCGGCGATCACGGCGAACCCGGGCGTCAACCCGTCGCTGACGATCACCGCCCAGGCCGAGCGGGCGGTCGCCCTGTGGCCGAACCGGGACGACGCCGATCCCCGGCCCGCGCCGGGTGAGGCGTACGAGCCCGTCCGCCCGGTGGCGCCGAGGTCGCCGGTCGTCCCCGCCGACGCGCCGGCGGCGCTCAGGACCCCTGTGGACCTGCCGCTGCCCCGTAGCCGGCCGACGAGCGGTGCACCAGCTCCTGGATCGTGAGGTCGAGCTGCTTGGGGTGCGGGAGGAAGTGCAGCTCGCGCATCCCCTGGTCCTGCGCGGCGTTCTCGAAGACGAAGTGTCCGTAGCCGAGCAGCAGCCCGAGCGGCGGCCGGGTCACGGTCGTGTCCAGCACCTTGCCGATCGGCATGGTGGCCACCGACCTGCTGAAGACACCCTGGATGCGCAGCACCCGCATGTTGGTGAGGATCAGCCGGTCGGCGCTCTCGCGCAGGCAGGCGTACGCCGACCAGGCGAGCAGCAGCAGCCCGAGCACGCTGAGGACGCTCGACCCCGTCCCGGCGAACGCGGCGCCGCCGAACGCCGCGAGCCCGAGCAGCGCGATCAGCACCGGCTTGGTGTAGACCACCCAGTGGTGCCCGACGTCGGCGACCAGGACCTCATCGAGGCGGCGCAGCACCCGCTCGGAGACGGCGCGGCTCTGCCAGGAGCGCAGCGCCGACCGCAGGCCCATCAGGCCGTCAGGGTGCGGATGAACTGCTGGAGGGCGTCGAAGAGCCGCTGCAGCCCGCTCCAGATCGCGTCGGCGCCGTCACGGGTGAACCCGGCCAGCCCGGTCGGGTCGGTGAACAGGTAGAACCCGATGAAGACGACGACCACGAGGGCCACGCCCTTCTTCAGAGCGGCATCCATGGCGAAACCTTCCGGGAGGCAGGCACGGGGGAAGTCCGGACCGCCCCTTCCTAGCACCATCAGTCACACTGGTAACGCAGGCGCGCGGGTCGACGTCGGAGGACTCAGCCCGCGGTGAGGTCCGTCCCCGCGTCGGCCAGCAGCAGGTCGGCAGCGGCGTACGGGTCGCTCTCGCCGCGGGCCACCTGCTCGGCGAGGTCGTCGAGCGCCGCGAGGCGACCGCTCGCGCGCCACTGGGCGCGCATCGTCGTGGTGGCGATGGCCTCGATCTCCTCCCGGCTGCGCCGCACCCGGTGGCGTACGAGGTCGCCGCGCTCCTCCAGCCACGCGCGGTGCGCCGCGAGGGCCTCGGCCACCTCGTCGAGTCCCGTGCCCTCGCTGGCCACGGTGGCCAGCACGGGGGCGCTCCACCGAGCGTCACCCGACGCCGCGGCGGCAGCACCACTGTCCCGCTCGGACTGGCGCAGCATCGTGCGCAGGTCGCGGCGCACCTGGTCGGCACCGTCACGGTCGGCCTTGTTGACGACGTACACGTCGCCGATCTCGAGGATGCCCGCCTTCGCCGCCTGAATGCCGTCCCCCATCCCCGGCGCGAGCAGCACGACCGTGGTGTCGGCCAGCCCGGCGATCTCGACCTCGCTCTGCCCGACCCCGACCGTCTCCACCAGCACGACGTCGCAGCCGGCCACCTCCAGCACCCGCAGCGCCTGCGGCGCCGCCCAGGACAGGCCCCCGAGGTGGCCGCGCGAGGCCATCGAGCGGATGAACACCCCGTCGTCGAGTGCGTGGTCCGACATCCGTACCCGGTCCCCGAGCAGCGCGCCGCCCGAGAACGGCGAGGAGGGGTCGAAAGCGAGGACCCCGACCCGCGCACCGGTACGCCGCAGCGCCGCCACCAGCGCGTTGGTGGAGGTGGACTTGCCCACCCCCGGGGAGCCGGTCAGGCCCACCACGTGCGGGATCCGGGCCCCGCTGACCAGGGGCGCGAGCGCTGCCATCACCTCGCGCAGCTGCGGCGAGGCGTTCTCGACCAGACTGATCAGCCGGGCCACCGAGCGCGGGTCGGCGCGGCGCGCACCGTCGACGAGCGTGTCGACGTCGACGGTGCGGCCACGCCGGCCGGACCGGTCGGGGCGCTGCTCGCTCAGGCGGGGACCTGGATCAGCAGCGCGTCGCCCTGGCCGCCGCCGCCGCACAGCGCGGCGGCACCGAGGCCGCCACCGCGGCGCTTGAGCTCGTGGGCGAGGTGCAGCACGATCCGGGCGCCCGACATGCCGACCGGGTGACCCAGCGCGATCGCGCCCCCGTTGACGTTGACCTTCTCCTCCGAAATGCCCAGCGAGCGGGCGGAGTCGATGCCGACGGCCGCGAACGCCTCGTTGAACTCGACCAGGTCGAGGTCCGCGACGCTCTTGCCCGCCTTGTCCAGCGCCTTCTGCGTGGCGTTGGCCGGCTGCATCTGCAGGGTGGAGTCCGGCCCCGCGACCATCCCGTGCGAGCCGATCTCGGCCAGCCACTCCAGGCCCAGCTCCTCGGCCTTGGCCTTGCTCATCACCACCACGGCGCAGGCGCCGTCGGAGATCTGCGAGGCCGAGCCCGCGGTGATCGTCCCCTCCTTGTCGAAGGCGGGACGCAGCTTGCCCAGCGACTCGGCGGTGGTGTCGCCGCGGACACCCTCGTCCTGGGTGACCTCGATCGGGTCGCCCTTGCGCTGGGGGATGGAGACCGGGACGACCTCGTCGTCGAAGAGGCCGTTCTTCCAGGCCGCGGCCGCCTTCTGGTGAGACCCGGCGGAGAAGGCGTCCTGCTCCTCGCGGGTCAGCTTCGTGCCGGCGGCGTTGCACTGCTCGGTCAGGGCGCCCATGGCCTGCGAGGTGGCCTGGTCGTAGAGGGCGTCGTACGCCATCGAGTCGACGAGCGTGGTGTCGCCGTACTTGAATCCGGTGCGGGACTTCGGCAGCAGGTGCGGAGCGTTGGTCATCGACTCCATGCCGCCCGCGACGACGATCTCGTGCTCACCGGCACGGATCAGCTGGTCCGCGGTGGCGATGGCGTTCAGGCCGGAGAGGCAGACCTTGTTGACGGTGATCGAGGGCATCGAGGCGGGGAGGCCCGCGGCGAGGCCCGCGGTGCGCGCCGGGTTCTGACCGGCGCCGGCGCCGATGACCTGGCCCATGATCAGGTAGTCGACCTGCTCCGGTGTCACGCCCGCCTTCTCCAGCGCTGCCTTGATCGCGACCCCGCCGAGGTCGGCGGCGGACATCGAGGCGAGTCCACCGAGGAGGCGGCCGATCGGGGTGCGGGCCCCGGCGACGATGACGGACGGGTTGTCGGTGCTCACGGGTGACCTCCAGGTGGGTCGTCGATGACCTACGGGCTGCTGGTGCCGTGACGATACCCACGCCCGGAGCGGGCCGGGGAGGGGTCGTCTGGTCCTGTCGGACTTGTCACACCGGGTGACACCGGACGTGACCGACAGCCAGGATGCCCCTCATGACCTCGACGGACCCTGCCCTGGACCCCTCGCTGTTCGTCTGCATCGACCACGTCGGCGTGGCCGTCGCGGACCTCGACGCGGCGATCGAGACGTACGCCTCCGCCTTCGGGATGCGCGTCGCGCACCGGGAGACCAACGAGGACCAGGGCGTCGAGGAGGCGATGGTGGTGATCGGCGAGGGCGAGGGCGACGTCCTCGGCCAGCGCATCCAGCTCCTCGCCCCGCTGAGCGAGTCCTCCACCATCGCGAAGTTCCTCGACCGCAACGGGCCGGGCCTGCAGCAGCTGGCGTACCGCGTCGTCGACGTCGAGGCGACCGCCGCCATCCTCCGCGAGCGCGGCCTGCGCCTGCTCTACGACGCCCCCCCGTCGCGGCACCGCCGGCAGCCGGGTCAACTTCATCCACCCCAAGGACGCCGGCGGCGTCCTCGTGGAGCTGGTCGAGCCCGCGGTCGGAGCCCACTGAGCCCACTGTGACCACCGGCGGTTACCCGCCGGTAATCTCCACCCGACGTCCGATCAGCCGACCCACCCAGGAGCCACCCGTGCAGCAGATCCTCGACGCCATCCAGGCCGGCGACACCTCCTCGGAGGACTTCGCCGCCCTGCCCCTCCCCGAGTCCTACCGCGCCGCGACGGTGCACAAGGACGAGGTCGACATGTTCGAGGGCGTCCCGTCCAAGGACAAGGACCCCCGCCAGTCGATCCACGTCGAGGACGTGGCGATGCCCGAGCTCGGACCGGGCGAGGCGCTGGTGGCCGTGATGGCCTCGGCGATCAACTACAACACCGTGTGGACCTCGATCTTCGAGCCGGTCTCCACCTTCGGCTTCCTCGAGCGCTACGGCCGCCTCTCCGACCTCACCAAGCGGCACGACCTGCCGTACCACGTGGTGGGCTCCGACCTGGCCGGCGTCGTGCTCGCCACCGGTCCCGGGGTCAACCGCTGGAAGCCCGGCCAGGAGGTCGTCGCGCACTGCCTGTCGGTCGAGCTCGAGGCCCCCGACGGCCACAACGACACGATGATGGACCCAGAGCAGCGGATCTGGGGCTTCGAGACCAACTTCGGCGGCCTCGCCGACGTCGCGCTGGTCAAGGCCAACCAGCTGATGCCCAAGCCGGACCACCTGACCTGGGAGGAGGCCGCCTCCCCCGGCCTGGTGAACTGCACGGCGTACCGCCAGCTGGTCTCGACCAACGGCGGCAACATGAAGCAGGGCGACAACGTCCTGATCTGGGGCGCCTCCGGCGGGCTCGGTGGCTTCGCCACCCAGTACGCCCTCAACGGCGGCGCCACCCCGGTCTGCGTCGTCTCCAACGACGAGAAGGCCGCGATCGCGCGCTCGATGGGCGCCGAGCTGATCATCAACCGCTCCGAGGAGGGCTACCGGTTCTGGAAGGACGAGCAGACCCAGGACCCCAAGGAGTGGAAGCGGTTCGGGGCCAGGATCCGTGAGCTGACCGGTGGCGAGGACATCGACATCGTCTTCGAGCACCCCGGTCGGGAGACCTTCGGCGCCAGCGTGTACGTGACCCGCAAGGGCGGCACGATCACCACCTGCGCCTCGACCAGCGGCTTCATGCACGAGTACGACAACCGCTACCTGTGGATGAACCTCAAGCGGATCATCTCCTCCCACTTCGCCAACTACCGTGAGTCCTGGGAGGCCAACCGGCTGATCGCCAAGGGAAAGATCCACCCGACCCTGTCGCGGACCTACGGGCTCGAGGAGGTCGGCCAGGCCGCCCTGGACGTGCACCACAACTCCCACCAAGGCAAGGTCGGCGTGCTGTGCCTGGCCCCCGAGGAGGGCCTGGGCGTGCGCGACCCGGAGATGCGGGCGACGTACGAGAAGGAGATCAACCGCTTCCGCGGGGTCTGACCTGGGCTCATCCCCACCACCGCACCGACTCGCCGGGCGGCCGTCCCTCCAGGGGCGGCCGCTCGTCGGTTTCTGCTGGCACAATCGAGGAAGACCACCGGACCCGAGCGAAGCGAGGAAGCGCACCTGATGAGCGACGGCAGCGAGAAGCACGGACTGTCCATCTTCGACGAGGAGGACAACAGCGAGGAGACGGGCAACGAGCCCACGCAGATGATCCCCGCGATCTCCCGCCAGACGGGGTCCGGCTCCTCCTCGTCCGGCTCGGAGAGCTCCTCGTCCGCGACCGACACCTCGAAGCCCGGACCGGCCAGGCCGCCGTCCGCCCCGGCACGTCAGGCGGACGCCGGCGACACGACCGCCGAGCAGCCCAAGGTGAGCACGCCGTCGCCCGCGACCGGGTCGTCCGGGCGCGTGATCCCGCGCCCTGCGAGCCCGCTCGCCGCCGCCGGGAACGCCTTCCCGCAGGCCCGACGGGGGTACGACAAGGACGCCGTCGACCGGCGCCTGCGCGAGATGTCCGGTGAGCGCGACAGCCTGACCGGCGACCTGGACTCCGCCCGGCAGCGGATCTCGGCGCTGGAGGCCCAGCTGTCCGACCTGCAGAAGAACGCCACCGAGGCCGAGGCGCCGTCGTACGCCGGCCTCGGCGGTCGAGCCAGCGAGCTGCTGCGGCTGGCCGAGGAGCAGGCCCGCGAGGTCGTCGCCGAGGCGCAGGCCCACGGTGACCAGATCAAGGACCAGGCCACCAAGGCCGCCGCCGCGACCCGCCTGGAGGCCCAGCGCGAGAGCGACGAGCTGCGCGTGAGCGCCCAGCGCGAGGCCGAGGAGGCCCGCGAGCGGCACCGTACGGAGAGCGAGCAGGCCCGCAAGGCCGCCGAGGCCGAGACCGCCGACCTGAAGGCGTCCGCCCAGCGCGAGGCCGACCAGGTGCGGCTCTCCGCCCAGCAGGAGGTCACCTCGATCCGCACCGCGGGCACCCGCGAGGCGGAGCAGGCACGTGCGGCCGTCGACCGCGAGGTCCAGGAGGCACGTCGCGCCCTGGCCGTCGAGAAGGAGCGTCTCGCCCGCGAGGCCGTCGAGCACCACACCTCGGCCACCAACGAGACGAACCGTCTCGTCAAGGACGCCGAGGACCGCGCCACCAGCGCCGAGGAGCGGGCACGGGTCGCCATGGAGGCCGCCCAGTCCCACCGCGACCAGTCCACCAAGGAGGCCGAGGAGCACCTCGCCCGCGCCCGCAAGGAGGCCGAGCAGGTCCTCGCCTCCGCCCGCAGCGAGGCCGAGGAGCTCCGCGCCGCCGGCCACGCCGACCACGAGCGCCAGCTGCGTGAGATCACCGGCGAGGTCGAGTCGATGACCAAGCGCCGCGACGCGATCGCCGCCCAGCTCGGCGCCCTGCGCGACGTCGTCGCCGGCTTCGGCGGCAGCACCGACGACGCCGAGGCTAAGGCCGAGGCCCCCTCCGACGAGGACTGACGCCCCGACGGGTCCGGAGGTCTCGACGTCCCTTCGACGCGCTCCTTCGTCGCTGCTCAGGACATCGCGTCGCTCGCTGCGCTCGCATCCGGCTCCGACCCCCCCAACTCCCCCACACTCCCTCAGCGCGAACGAGGCCGACGGGGACGAGGGAGGGCCGGAGCGGACGGGGGTCCAAGGAGCCTAAGAGAGGCGTGGCGGCCAGACGCAGCAACCCCGGTGCGGGATCGTGCCGACACGGCGACCAGCGACGGGACCCCCGTGCGCGCAGGCCCGTCCTACGGCCGGGCCACCGAGCCCGGCACGCGACTCGCGCTGGCACCCGCGCGCAGCGCGGAACCAGCTACAGCGCCGCCCGCGGCCCCGGTACGACGTCGCTCTGCGCCGGCGCGGCGGTCGGCTCGCCCGCCTTCACCACGATCACCCCGAGCAGGATCAGCACGCCGCCGACCAGCTGCACACCGCGCGGCAGCTCGCCGAGCAGCAGCCAGGCCCAGCCGAGCGCGGCGAGGACCTCGCTCATCGCGACGAAGGACGCCAGTCGCGAGCCGAGCCTGCGGGTGGCCGCGATGCCGGTGAGGTAGGACAGGCCGGCCGTGACGACACCGAGGGCCAGCACCGGCAGCCACCACGCGACCTCGACACCCTGGTAGGTCACGGGCGCGGCGGAGACCTCGAAGGACACCGCGCCGACCGCGCCGGCGAGCAGCAGACCCACTCCCCCGACGACCAGGCCGCCGGCGGCCAGGACGCTGCCAGGCAGGCCGTGCCGCTCGTCGGACGACATCACGAAGTACGTCGCCGAGCCGATCATCGCCAGCAGCGCCCAGAACATGCCGATCGCCGAGACCTGCGCGCCCGAGATCAGGTCGAGCACGAGGACCAGCCCGACCGCCGCGACCGCGGCGCCGGTGACGGTCGTCGCCGTGGGGCGCTGCCCGTGACGCAGCCACAGCCAGGTGACCACGGCGACCGGGGAGATGTACTCCACCAGCAGCGCCACGCCGACCTGCATGTGGGCGATGGCGTTGAAGTAGGCCAGCTGGCAGACCACGACGGCGACCAGCCCGTACGCCAGGAGCGTGGGCCAGGCACGGAGCAGCAGACCCCAGCGCCCGCGGAGCTGGCGTACGGCCAGGGGCGTCAGCACGAGCGCACCGATCCAGATGCGCGCGGTCACGGCGGCCGCCGAGGACCAGCCGGCGTCCATCAGACCCCGGCCCAGGGCCCCGGAGAGCGCCATCGAGGCCGCGGCGACCGCCGCCAGCAGCAGCCCGGACCTTGACACACCGCCGCCGCCACCACCTCGGGGCAGCGACGCCGACCGGATCCTGTCATGAGTCAACGCCGTCATGGTCCATGACGCTATCTAGGCTGTTGTAATCTGTCAACATGGCTTTCAACCATGACACCAACGTCTCGCTGCAGGCCGCCGCGGCCCTGGTGAACACCGCCGAGGAGCCGGAGACGATGAACACCCTCGACGACCTCGAGGCCTACTTCACCGACCACGAGTTCTCCGGCAGCCACGACGCGACGCAGGCCGAGCTGGACCAGGTGCGCGCGGTCCGACCGCGGCTGCGCGCCCTGCTGACCGCCGACCGAGACCGCGCCGCCGAGCTCGTCAACGCCGCCATGAGCGAGCTCGGAGCCGTTCCGCACCTCGTCCGGCACAGCGGCTGGGACTGGCACCTGCACGCGACGAACGACTCCTTCGCGCTCGCCGACCGGATCGTCGTCGACACCGCGCTGGCGATGATCGACGTGATCCGTGCCGACGAGCTGAGCCGCCTCTCGGTCTGCGCCGACGACGACTGCGGCGGTGTCGTCGTCGACCTGTCGCGCAACCGCTCGCGCAAGTTCTGCTCGACGACCTGCGGCAACCGCAACGCGGTGGCGGCCTACCGGGCGCGCCAGGCGGAGGCCGACGCCGACTAGCGGACAGCCCGCTCAGTGACGCAGGTGCTCACCGAACGCGAGCGGCTCGCGCGTGACGACGTACGTCGCCCAGTACATCTGCGACACCTGGCCGTCGGCGTCGCGGACCAGGCGCAGCCGCTCGCCGCGCTCACGGCCCGAGACGGTGCGGTACGTGTCCGGCTCGCCCTCGAGCGGGGCGAACACGGAGGGCGCCCTGTCGGCCGGCGCCCCCTCGGCGCGCGCCTCGAGGTGGCCCTGGCGGACGGAGAAGGTGAACGCGCTGCCCTCGGTGAACCACCGGCCGAGGACCGGGCGCAGCGCGGACGGGACCTCCGTGCCCGGCGTCCACGGCTCGGGCTCGACCGGGTCGTGCTGCACGACGTGGTCGGCCAGCGCGACGGCGTGCTCCATCGGGTCCGGCGAGGTCGACTGGTTCATCAGCACGATCCCGCCGGTGCCGGACTCGCGATCGGTGAACACGCCGCTGATCTGGCCGGGCATCCCCCCGGTGTGGCCGACGTACGTCCGCCCCGACACGGCGCGGTGCACCCAGAAGCCGAGCCCCATCGCCGTGCGCCAGCCGTCGGTGTCGACGACCAGCCGCGGGTGGCACATCTCCTCCATCGTGTCCGGTGAGAGCACGGCCGGGTCGGGCGCGGCGACGAAGCCGGACCACGCGGCGAGGTCGGTGACGGTGCTGGCCAGCCCGCCGCACGGCGCCATCGCACTCTGGGCGAGGACCGGCTCCACGCGCGGCACGTCGTCGTACGCCGGGACGTAGTAGCCGGTCGCACGGGGCCCGTCGTCGAAGCCGACAGTGGTACGCGTCATGCCCAGCGGGTCGAGGAGGCGCCGCTGCAGGGCATCCTCCCAGGGCCGGCCGTCGACGTGCGCGACGACCTGGCCGAGCACGGCGTACAGGACGTTGGAGTAGTGCCAGCGCGTGCACGGCGGCCCGATCCGCTCGATCTCGCCGAAGCCGCGGACGAGCGCGTCGTCGTCGGGCATCTCCAGGTTGGCCCAGACGTCGCCGGCGGGCTCGCGCTGCAGGCCCGTCGCGTGGGACAGCGCCTGACGGATGGTGGCCCCCTGGCCCGACAGCCCGGGGACGTGGTCGGCCAGCTCGTCGTCGAGCGCGAGCCTGCCCTCGTCGCGCAGCTGCATGATCAGCACGGCGGTGAAGGTCTTGGTGTTGGAGGCGATGAGGAACTGGTCGTCCGGCCCGGGCACGCGCGGGTGCGCGACGTCGACGGTCCCGATGCCGTCGTGCCACACCAGCTCGCCGCGGCGTACGACACCGGCCGCCAGGCCGGGCACCCGTCCCCTCCGCTGCCGGTCCAGAGCGAGCCGGCGCAGCTCACGGGCGGTCTCCGTCCTCAGGGTCTGGGTCACCGCTCCACGCTACGCCCTGCCATGATCGGCCCATGGACGAGGAGCGCTTCGAGGTCACCCGCACGATCGCCGCGCCCGCGGCCGACGTCTTCGCGGTGCTCTGCGACCCGCAGGGGCACGTCGCGATCGACGCCTCGGGCATGCTGCAGGACGCCGAGGGGGACGTCGCCAGCGCGGTCGGCGACAGCTTCGTCGTCCACATGGACAGGGAGGCCCTGGGCGACCGCCCCGACCTCGGGCGCTACGACGTCACCGTCACCATCGAGACCTACGAGCGCGACCGGGAGATCTCCTGGTCGATCCTGGGCGTCTCACGGCCACCGATCGGCCACGTGTACGGCTACCGCCTGGCTCCCCTCGACGAGCAGTCGACCGCCGTCACGTCGTACTACGACTGGTCCGACATCCACCCCGACTGGCGCGACAAGGGCGTCATGCCGGTCATCTCCGAGGCCGCTCTCAAGGGCACGCTCGGCATCCTCGACCGGACCGTACGGCGCGGCTACCCGCGCGGCTGAGCAGCCGCCGCCTCACCGCAGGAAGCGCCGCAGCACCTCGGTGAACACCTCGGGCTGCTCGGAGTGCACCCAGTGGCCCGCGCCCTTGATCGTCACCTTGCGGACGTGGGGGAACCAGCGCTCCATGGCAGGGGCGTACTCCGCCCGGACGTAGTCGGACTCCGCGCCCGCCACCCACAGCGCCGGTCCGTCGTACGGCGCGAGGTCGCTCAGCGCGTCCTCGGGCCAGCCGCCGAGCACGCCCAGGTGGTCCCCGAGCGCGTCGAGGTTCATCTGCCAGCCCCAGGTGCCGCTCTCGCGGTCCTGGCGCAGGTTCTGCAGGAGGAATCCGCGGATCGTGGCGCTGGGCACGCCCTCGCGCATCTGCTCGTCGGCCTCGCCGCGCCGGGTCAGCGCGGACAGGTCGACGGACCGCATCGCCGAGACGTACGGCGTGAACCCACCCTCGACCGTGCCGTCGTAGGCGACCGGCGACATGTCGACCACGCACAGCCGCTCGACCAGCTCCGGGTGCCGCAGTGCGAGCACCATCGCCGCCTTGCCACCCATCGAGTGCCCGACCAGCGCGACCGGGTCGTCGGCGGAGAACAGCTGCGCGACCTCGTCGGCCATCGCGACGTAGTCGACGTTCTCCCGCCACGGCGACCGCCCGTGGTTGGGCATGTCCACCAGCAGGCAGCGGTGTCCGTCCTCGGCCAGCGTCCGGGCGACGCTGGTCCAGTTCTTCCCCTGGCCGAACAGTCCGTGGCAGAAGGCGACCAGCGGGCCTGCCTCTCCGACCTGCGTGGTGTGCAGGGTGGTGCCGGACCCGGGCACCTCAGCGCTGGCTGTAGTCGCGGAAGCCGCGCCGGGTCTTGCGCCCGAGGTAGCCCGCGGTCACCAGGTGCTCCAGCAGCGGTGCCGGGGCCCAGCCGGGCTCACGGAACTCCAGGTAGAGCTCGCGCTGGATGGCCAGCGAGACGTCGTTGCCGACGACGTCGAGCAGCTCGAACGGCCCCATCGGCAGGCGACAGCCCTGCTTCATCGCGGTGTCGATGTCGTCGGCGGTGGCGTAGTGCGCGTCGAGCATCTTGATCGCGTCGTTGAGGTACGGGAACAGCAGCGCGTTGACGATGAACCCTGCACGGTCGCTGCAGGCGACCGGTGCCTTCTTCAGCTTCGCGCACAGCGCGGTGGTGGTCTCGGCGACCTCGGCGGACGTGGCGACGGTGCTGACCACCTCGACCAGCTTCATCACCGGGGCGGGGTTGAAGAAGTGCATCCCGACCACGTCCTGGGGTCGCGACGTCGCCCGGGCGCACTCGATGACCGGCAGCGAGGAGGTCGTCGTGGCCAGGATCGCCCCGGGCTTGCAGATCTCGTCGAGGTTCTCGAACAGGGTCGTCTTGATCTTCAGGTCCTCGGCGATGGCCTCCACCACGAGGTCCACGTCGGCGAGGTCGTCCTGCTTGGTGGTGCCGGTGACCCGGTCGAGGACGGGCTGCTTGTCGGCCTCCTCCAGCCGTCCACGCTGGACCTGCTTGTCCAGCGACTTCTCCAGCGCGGCGCTGACACCGGCGACCTTGGCGTCGCTGCGGCCGACGACGATGACGTCGTAGCCGGCCTTGGCGAAGACCTCGACGATGCCGGTGGCCATCGTCCCGGTGCCGACCACGCCGACGGCGCTGATGTCGTGGCGCAGCTGCGGCGCGTCGTCGGCGCTGGGGGTGAGCGAGTCGGCGACGACGGTCGGCGAGTCCGGGCCGTCGTAGGTGTAGAAGCCGCGCCCGGTCTTGCGGCCGAGCAGGCCCGCGGTCACCATCTGCTTGAGGATCGGGGCCGGCGCGTGCAGGCGGTCGCGGCCCTGGCGGTACATCGTGTCGAGGATCTCGTACGCCGTGTCCAGGCCGATCAGGTCCAGCAGCGCCAGCGGGCCCATCGGGTAGCCGCAGCCGAAGCGCATGGCCGCGTCGATGTCCTCGCGGGTGGCGTAGTGGCCCTCGTACATCGTGACGGCGTGGTTGAGGTAGCCGAAGAGCAGGGTGTTGGCGATGAAGCCGGCCTTGTCGCCCGCGACCACCGGCGCCTTCCCGATCGAGGTCAGCAGCTCGGTGACGTCCTCGAGCACGTCCGGGGCGGTGACCACGGTGCGGACGACCTCGACCAGCGCCTGGACCGGTGCGGGGTTGAAGAAGTGGACGCCGATCACGCGGCCGGGACTCGAGCTGGCCGTCGAGATCTCGGTGACCGAGAGCGAGGAGGTGTTGGTGGCGAGCACCGTCTCGGGCTTGACCACGGCGTCGACCGCCCGCATGACGTCCTGCTTGGCGCCGAGCGACTCCACGATCGCCTCGACCACGAGGTCGGCCTCGGCCAGCCCGGCGACGTCGGTGGTCAGCGTGACCCGCTCCATCAGCGCACGCTGGTCCTCGGCGGAGAGCTTGCCCCGCTCGACGGCACGGCCGGTGGAGTTCTCCAGGTGCTGCCGGCCCCGCTCGAGGCTCTCCTCGTTCTGCTCGACACCGACGACGGCGTAGCCCTGCCGGGCGAAGACCTCCGCGATACCGGCCCCCATGGTGCCCAGTCCGACGACGCCGATGGTGCTGAAGTCACGTCCCATGGCGGGCATCATGCCAGCCCTGGCAGACCTTCCTACCGGGCGGTAGCGAAGGTCACCACGCCCGGCGCATGGCCACCCGCGGCGACACGGCGTCGTACGCCGCCTCGTCGCGCAGGTGACGGGCGAGGACGCCGCCGGGCTGGTCGAGCACGACGAAGCCGAGCCTCTCGTAGA
This sequence comes from Marmoricola endophyticus, assembly GCF_014644415.1. GTDB lineage: Bacteria > Actinomycetota > Actinomycetes > Propionibacteriales > Nocardioidaceae > Marmoricola > Marmoricola endophyticus. The sequence goes on along the minus strand of NZ_BMKQ01000001.1, from coordinate 3,295,898 downwards.
ACGGGCGGTTGAACGACACGTCGCGGAAGGTCGTCAGGGTGAGGGCGTCGTACCCACGCACCGCCGCCTGCGCGCAGCAGGCCTCGACGAGCGCGGTCCCCCGTCCCAGGCGACCGTGCTCGGGATGGACGCACAGCTGCTGGAGGTGCGCCGTCCCCTCCTCCTCCAGGACCTGGGCGAACCCGACCACCGGACGGTCGACGACGAGGAGGAAGCCGGGATCGGCGTCGCGCCGCTCACCGGGCGTGGCGTCGAACAGCGCCGGGTCGCACGCGAGGAGGTCGGTGACCAGTGCGTCGGCAGCCGACTCGATCGCCGCCAGCAGGGGCAGGTCCGCAGGACCGGCGGGGCGTACGTCGTACACGCGCGCCACTGTAGATTCGGCGCCCGTGAGGATCGTCGTCGCACGCTGCCAGGTCGACTACGCGGGCCGGCTCTCGGCGCACCTGCCGATGGCCACCCGGGTGCTGATGGTCAAGGCCGACGGATCGGTGCTGGTGCACTCCGACGGGGGCTCGTACAAGCCGCTGAACTGGATGAGTCCGCCGTGCACCTTGAGGGAGGGGCAGGCCGAGGACGGTGCCGTGGAGTGGACGGTCACGGCACAGAAGTCGGACGACACGCTGCGGATCCGCTTCGAGGAGGTGCACGCCGACTCCAGCCACGACCTCGGGGTCGACCCCGGGCTGGTCAAGGACGGGGTCGAGAAGCACCTCCAGGAGCTGCTGGCCGAGCACCCGTCGTCGCTGGCCGACGGGCTGAGCCTCGTACGCAGGGAGTTCCCGACCGCGATCGGGCCGGTCGACCTGATGTGCCGCGACGACGCCGGGCTGTCCGTGGCCGTCGAGATCAAGCGTCGAGGAGAGATCGACGGGGTGCTGCAGCTCGAGCGCTACCTCGAGCTGCTCAACCGCGACCCGCTGCTGACCAGCAAGGGCCCGGTCCGCGGCATCTTCGCCGCCCAGGAGATCAAGCCGCAGGCGCGCGTGCTGGCCACCGACAAGGGCATGGCCTGCGCGCTGGTCGACTACGACGCCCTGCGCGGCATGGACGACGCGGAGAGCCGGCTGTTCTGACGGCGGATTGCACGGGGGTCTCGACGCGCGCCCTTCGACAGGCTCAGGACGTCGCGCTGGCGCTCACCGCTCGACCACCCGGTGCTCGGGCACCCCGGCCGCCGGTGACACTGGACGCTGTGTGGGTGCTGCCGGACGTCGTGGGGCCGCGACCGCGGGTCGTGTTCTGCGGGATGGCGGGAGCCCAGAGCACCCGTAGCCGTGAGCACTACTACGAGGGGCCGGGCAACAGCTTCTGGGAGTCGCTCCACCGCAGCGGGCTGGTGCCGCAACCGCTGGAGCCGACCGACGACGAGCGGCTGCCGGCCTTCGGGCTCGGGCTCACCGACCTGGTGCGCCACCGGGACCCCGACCGCTTCGAGGTCGACGAGCTCGCCGCCAAGGTGCGCGCCTGGGAGCCGGAGTGGCTGGCCGTGACCTCCAAGACGGTCGCCGCCGCCCTCGCCCGGCACTTGGGCGAGCCGAGGCCGTCGTACGGCGTGAGCAGCCTGGCGCTCGGCGGCGCGCCGGTGTTCGTGCTGCCGGGTCCGAGCGGGGCGAACCGCCGCCACGACTACGACGGGCGGCCGACCCGGCTGGCCTGGTGGCAGGATCTGGCGGCGCTGGTCGAGGACCCGCACGCGGGCGAGCGGTAGCGTCCGCGCCATGGCGAGCCCGATCTTCCACGTCGCGACCGCTGCGGACTGGGCGGAGGCGAAGCAGACCGGGCGCTACGCCACCTCGACCCGCGGCCGGACGCTGGCCGAGGAGGGCTTCGTCCACGCCGCTCGCGCGGACCAGTGGCAAGGGGTGCGGAAGCGCTACTACGCCGACGCCACCGAGCCTCTGGTGCTGCTGGTGATCGACCCCGGCAAGCTGGACGCGCCGGTGGTCGAGGAAGCACCCCCGGGCGGCACCGAGACCTTCCCGCACGTGTACGGCGCGATCCCCGCCGCCGCCGTCACCCGCGCCGTCCCGCTGGGCGCCGACGGCGAACCGGCCGCGGCCGGACGCAGCTTCATGTCGCTGTTCCTCGAGGAGATGAGCGTCCGCGCCGGCGTCGGGTTCGTGGTGATCGTCGTGGCGGTCGGTCTGGGTCTGCTGGTGCTCTCCGCCTTCGGTGACGTGGCCGGCCTCGTGACCATCCTGGTGCTGCTGGTCCTGGGCGCGTTCGTGGCCCGCGGGGTGTTCGCCCGGCGTACGGCCCGCACCTCCGCTGGGACCGAGCGGGCACAATCGACGCAATGAGCCGCGCACGCACCCTGACCGTCACCGCCGCCTCCGTGCTCGCCGCGGTGGTCCTCGCCGGCTGCGGGGGCAGCGGGGGGACGTCGAAGGACGACCTCGGCGCCGCCGAACCCGCCACCTCACCGGAGCTGAGCGGCAAGCCGGACGGCACCGTCGCGAAGATCGGCGCCGCCCCGCAGGGCATCGTCTACGACGCGGCGACCGACCAGCTGGCCGTGGCCGTGCGCAAGCCGTACCGGCTGCTGGTCGTCGACCCTCGGACGTACGCCGTCAAGCGCTCCGTCGAGGTGCCGGGCAAGGTCCGCCACCTGCAGGTCTCCTCCCCCGGCGGTGACGTGCTCGTCCCCTCGGAGACGGCGAACACGCTCTACCAGGTGCCGCTGACCGCCAACGGCAAGGTGCTCAGCACCAAGGTGCCCGAGCACCCCCACGACGCGACCGCGGGCGACGGCTACGTCATCTCCGGCGACGAGTTCGCCGGGTCGATCACGTTCATCAAGGGCGACCAGGTGGTCAAGACCCTCTCCGACCTCAAGCAGCCGGGCGGAGTGGTCGCCGACAACGACGGCCACGCGATCGCCGTCGACGTCGGCGACTTCACGGTCACCTCGTACGACACCCGCACGCTGACCCGCACCAAGCGGCTGCCCGCCGGCGAGGGCCCGACGCACGGCGTGCTCACCGGCAACGGCAAGCTCGCCGTCACCGACACCCGCGGCGACCACCTGATCCTCTACTCGGTCGACCCGCTGAAGCAGACCGACTCGATCGACGTGCCCGGCAGCCCGTACGGCCTCACCGCCGACACCCAGAGCCACATCGTGTGGACGACGCTGACGGGCAAGAACAAGGTCGTCGGCTACGACGTCTCCGGCGACACCCCGCGCAAGGTCGCCGAGTACGACACGGTCCGCCAGCCCGACACCGTCGCCGTCTCGCCGGGCAGCAAGACCCTGTGGATCACCGGCACCGACGACGGGGTCATCCAGCGGATCGACCGCTAGGACGCGTCCAGCCGCTTCACCCGTCGCACCCCGGCGGTGTTGCGGTACGACGCGTCCACGAGCTCGGCGACCTCGGCCCAGGCGTCGGCCGGGGCGTCCAGGGCAGGCAGGTCGAAGCCCACCCACCCGGCCGGGCCCAGGTAGGCCGGGTGGAAGAACCGCTCGTCCTCCAGAAGCGCCGGCCGCTCCCCCGCGTCGGGGAGCACGAGGACGGCGGCGTCGTGGTGGACGTGCTCGCCACCGGCGGGCGGCTTCTGCGAGCCGCCGAAGTAGCAGAACACCTTGGTCGTGAAGAACGTCGGCCGGCCGTGACCGACCTTCTCGGCGGCGTCGGGCAGGGCGAGCGCGATCGCCCGGACCCGGGCCAGCAGCGGGTCGGAGTCGTCGTACATCTGCGGGTGCGCCATGAGCGGACGCTACTGCGCAGCGAAGGCTCCGTCCCCACCTCGCTCGGGCACGACCAGGCTGGAGTCGACCTCCGCCGCGACGTCCACGTCGCCGGCGAAACCGCCCTCGGCCAGCTCCCGACCGCTTGCGCAGGCGTGCAGCGCGCCGGGAACGTCGTCGGCGACGGCTCGGAACGCGGCGGTCGCCGCGCGCGCCTCCGGGCTCAGCACCCCGATGCCCGCCTCCTCGAGCTCGAGCGCCACCGCACCGGCGCCCCAGAGGTCCTCGACCGCAGGGCGCAGCGAGCCGTCGGCCCAGCGCTCACCCGCGGGCACCAGCGCGACCGACCCACCGCCGCGCAGCACGTCGGCGAGCGCTGCGGCCACTGCCGTCCGGTTGCGCAGCGAGCCGGCGACCACCCGCGCCCCCTCGGGGATCGCCGCGCAGATGGTCGAGCCGTTCGGCGAGGGCAGCACGAGCCGCTCGAGACTCGCAGCGGCCCGCAGACCCACCGGCGAGAGGCTTACCTCGCCCGGCGCGGCCGCCCGCCGACCGGCGGCGACGACGGCGCCCAGCGACGCGGCGTACGACGCGGTCCGCTCGTCTCGCCAGGGAAACGGCCACACGCGCGCCCCGGCTTCGACCGCGACACCCACGCTCGTCGTGAAGCTGAGGACGTCGACGACCACGCAGGCGTCGGCGGCGAGCGCCCCCGGCCCGAGGGGACCCCACTCGAGGCGGACCGTCGCCTCGGACTGGCTGAACGGTGCGCTCACGCCCCCGCGCCGGCGATCGGCGGTGCCGTGGCGTCAGCACCCTCGGCAGCGGTCTCCCGCGCCACCCACTCCTCGATGTCGTCGACGTCGTCGTGGTTGCGCTGCACCACCGCGAGCAGGTCGTTCATGGTGGCGACCTCCTCGACCTGCTCCTTGATGAACCACTGCATGAACTGCTCGGAGGCGAAGTCGAACTCCTCACGGGCGGTGCGCAGCAGCGCGTTGATCTGCTCGGTGACCTGCTTCTCCTGGGCCAGCGCGAGCTCGACCGGCGCGACGAGCGAGTCGAAGCCGTTGACCGGCTCCTCGGTGCCGGGGATGCGGACCGGGCAGTCGGTGTCGAGGAGGTACTGCACCATCATCATGGCGTGGTCGCGCTCCTCCAGCGCCTGCCGGAAGAAGAACCCCGCCATCTGCGGCATGGTCAGGTCGTCGTAGTAGACGGCACAGGCGAGGTACTGGTTGTGCGCGGTCAGCTCGTGGCCGATCTGCTCGTTGAGCTGCTCGGCGAAGCGCGGGGCGGTCATCGGGGCCTCCTCAGGCTGCGGCGGCGTACTTCTTCTTGCCCGACTTCTTGGCCTTCTTGGACGGGGTCATGTCGATCTTGGCCTTCTTGGGCACGGCCTTGAACGTACCGTCCGCCTGCACGGTGACCAGGCGTCGCTTCTTCACGGCGTACCCCTCGGGCAGGGTGCCTTCCTTCAGCATGCGCAGGGGGCAGCGGCCACACTTGCTCGAGGAGACGCAGCACTTGGTCTTTGGCGGCTTGAGGCCCTTCTTCTTGCCCACGTCGACACGCTAGCAGCAGGAAAGGCAAGCCTCACCTGAACCTCGACGGAATCTCGTGGTGCTCGACACGTCAAGGCCCTACCGTCGACGACCGTGGGCGAGACGATGATCGTGGCAGGCACCGACCGGCTCTGGGTCGAGGACACGGGCGAGGGCCCGCCGGTGGTGCTGATCCACCCCGGCATCCACGACTCGACCGTGTGGGACACGGTCGTGCCACTGCTGGAGGACCTGCGCTCGATCCGGTACGACGCCCGTGACTTCGGCCGGTCCTCCGCCTCGACCCAGCCGTTCCGCGCCGTCGACGACCTGCTCGCTGTGCTCGACGCGCGCGGCCTCGAGGCCGCTCACCTGGTGGGCAACAGCATGGGAGGCGCGAGCGCCCTCTCCGCCGCGCTGGAGGCCCCGTCCCGGGTGCTCTCGCTGACCGTGATGTGCACCGCGATCGCCGGCTACCCGTGGCCCGACGACGACCCCGACCTGGAGAACGCCTGGGCGGAGGCGTCCGCGTCTGGGGACCCGCAGCAGGTCGCGGAGGTCTCGGCGCGGATCTGGTGCGCCGCAGGGACCGACGCCGCGCTCGAGGCCCAGCTGCTGGCCGCGGCCACGGCGGACGCCAACCACGACGCGCACGAGCAGGACGGACCCGAGCACTGGTCGCGGGTCGGCGAGATCGCGGTCCCGGCCGCGGTCGTCGTCGGCGAGCGTGACGTCGCCTCCATGGTCACGGCGAACACGGACCTGGCTGCCGCGATCGCCGGCGCCGAGCTCGTACGCCTGTCCGAGGCCGACCACCTGCCCAGCCTGCGTGACCCACGCGCGGTCGCCGAGGTCGTACGACGCACGGTCGCGCGCGCCGGGTGAGTCACAGCCGGGGCTGGTCCGGGATGGTCACGGCCAGGAAGATCAGCACCCCGCCGACGAGGACGAGCGCGAGGACGTCGAACCAGCGCCGCCGCACGCGCAGCATCCCGGCGTCGAACTCCCCCAGCAGCACCCGTGCCACCGCGGAGAGCAGCAGGCCCGCGCCGATCACCACGGTCCCGCGACGCCAGTCGGCGAACGCCACGATGGCCAGCCCGACCAGGGTGATCGCGAGTACGCCGAAGTAGAGCAGCCCGCCGAGCGTCTTGGGCCGCTGCAGCGGAGGCAGCCGGCGCAGCTCCCCCGGTGCCGGCTCCTCGGGCGACCCCGGTGACCCGGGCGACTCGGTCACCGCCTCATCCGGCGTTCTGCTCGGCGATCTGCACGATGTTGGACAGCAGCATCGCGCGGGTCATCGGGCCGACCCCGCCGGGGTTCGGTGAGCGCCAGCCGGCCACGTCGAACGCGGACTCGGCGATGTCGCCGGCCAGCTTGCCGTCGACGCGCGAGACCCCGACGTCGAGGACGGCGGCGCCCGGCTTGAGCATCTCGCCGGTGATGATCCCGGGCACCCCGGCGGCCGCCACGACGATGTCGGCGGTACGGGTGTGCGCGGCCAGGTCGCGGGTGCCGGTGTGGCACAGCGTCACCGTGGCGTTCTCGGTACGTCGGGTCAGCAGCAGGCCCAGCGGGCGCCCGACCGTCACGCCACGCCCCACCACGACGACCTCGGCACCGGCGACCTCCACGTCGTGGCGCCGCAGCAGCTCGATGATCCCTGCGGGCGTGCAGGGCAGCGGTGCGTCCTTGCCGAGCACCAACCAGCCGAGGTTGGTCGGGTGCAGCCCGTCGGCGTCCTTGGCCGGGTCGATCAGCCCGAGGACACGGTTCTCGTCGCGGCCCTTAGGCAGCGGCAGCTGGACGATGTAGCCGGTGCAGGCCGGGTCGGCGTTGAGCGTCGAGACGGCCTCCTCGATCTCTGCCTGCGAGGCGGTCTCGGGGAGGTCGACGCGGATCGACTCGATGCCGACCTCGGCGCAGTCCTTGTGCTTGCCGTTGACGTACCAGGTGCTGCCCGGGTCGTTGCCGACGAGCACCGTGCCCAGGCCGGGGCGTACGCCGCGCTCCGCCAGCGCCGCCACCCGCGAGGTCAGCTCGGTCTTGATCGCGGCCGCGGTGGCCTTGCCGTCCAGGATCTGTGCACTCACGCCGACGATCCTAGGACCGATGAGTTCGCCGGCCCGGACGGGTCGGAACCGGCCATGAGAACACTCGCGGTCACCCAGAACATCACCCTCGACGGCCGGATCGAGATGCTGGACGACTGGTTCTCGCCCCAGCGCATGGGCGAGGTCGACAACGCGGACCTCCGGGCCGAGAACGAGCGGCAGGACAGCGCTGCCGACGCCTTCCTGGTCGGCCGGAGCACGTTCACCGACATGCGCGGCTACTGGCGCGACCTCGCGGACGACACCACCGGAGTGTCGGCGTACCTGAACGGCGTGGCGAAGTACGTCGTGTCCAGCACCCTCACCGACCCCGACTGGGACGGCACGACCGTGCTGACCGGGGACCCCGTCGAGGAGGTCCGCGCCCTGAAGGAGCAGGCCGGCCGGGACATCGTCTGCACCGGCTCCATCAGTCTCGTCCACCCGCTGCTGAGTGCCGGCCTCGTCGACGAGGTACGGCTGTTCTGGTACCCGGTCGTCCAGGGCCGCGGCCGCACGCTCTTCCCCGACGGGCTCCGTCTCGACCACCTGCGGCTCGACCGGGTCGAGCGGTTCGCCAACGGGGTCGCCCTGACGGTCCACCGGCTCGGCTGAGGCCGCGCGCTCCTCACCCGGTCTCGACGTCCTCCCCTTCGACAGGCTCAGGACACCGCCTCGCAGAGCTCGGTCGGGCTCGACCACCAGCCCCGGCAGGCGGTCGAGCAGCGAGCGCCAGCCCCGGCGGGCGGTCGAGCAGCGAGCGCCAGCGAGCGCGTCGAGACCTCCGCGCTCGACTGCCGCCCTCAGTGGAAGAAGTGCCGGGTCCCGGTGAGGTACATCGTCACGCCGGCCTTCTCGCACGCCTCGATCGTCTGGTCGTCGCGCACCGAGCCGCCGGGCTGGACGATCGCCTTCACGCCGGCGTCGAGGAGGATCTGCGGTCCGTCGGCGAAGGGGAAGAACGCGTCCGAGGCGGCGTACGAGCCGGTCGCCCGCTCCCCCGCCCGCTCCACGGCGAGCTTGCAGGAGTCGACCCGGTTGACCTGGCCCATGCCGACGCCGACCGAGGCACCGTCCTTGGCGAGCAGGATCGCGTTGGACTTCACCGCGCGGCACGCCTTCCAGGCGAAGGCGAGATCCGCCAGCCCGGCCTCGTCGAGCGCCTCGCCGGTGGCCAGGGTCCAGCTCGCCGGGTCGTCCCCGCCCCGGTCGAGCACCGCGTCGACGTGGTCGACCTGCTGGGTGAGCAGCCCGCCGGAGATCCGCCGGAACTCGACCGGGTCCTGGTCGCGGTCGACCGGACACACGAGGATCCGGATGTTCTTCTTGCGCTGCAGCGCCTCGACGGCGCCGTCGTCGTACGCCGGCGCGACGATCACCTCGGTGAAGATGTCCGCCACCTGCTCGGCCATGGCCAGCGACACCGGACGGTTCACCGCGATCACGCCACCGAAGGCGGAGACCGGGTCGCAGGCGTGTGCCTTGGCGTGCACCGCCGCGATGTCCTCGCCCTCGGTCCCGACCGCGATGCCGCAGGGGTTGGCGTGCTTGATCACCGCGACGGCCGGCTCGGTGAAGTCGTCGGCCGCACGGCGCGCAGCATCGGTGTCGACGTAGTTGTTGTACGACATCTCCTTGCCGTGCAGCTGCTGCGCACCGGCCAGCCCGCCCGAGCCGTCGGTGTAGAGCGCGGCCGACTGGTGCGGGTTCTCCCCGTAGCGCAGGTCTGCCGCCTTGGAGTACGCGACGGCGAAGAAGTCCGGCGAGCCCTCCTCCGCCGGGCTGAGCACACTGCCCATCCAGGAGGCCACCGCCACGTCGTACGCCGCCGTGTGCGCGAAGGCCTCCGCGGCCAGCCGCCGCCGCTGGGCGAGGGTGAAGCCGCCGGCGGCGACCGCGGCGAGCGTCTCGTCGTACGACGACGGCGAGGTGACGATCGCGACCGACGGGTGGTTCTTGGCCGCCGCGCGCACCATCGACGGGCCACCGATGTCGATCTGCTCGACGCACTCGTCGGGCGTGGCGCCGGACGCGACCGTCTCGCGGAACGGGTAGAGGTTGGACACGACGAGGTCGAACGGCTCGACACCGAGGTCGGCCAGCTGGGCGACGTGGGACTCCAGTCTCCGGTCGGCGAGGATCCCGGCGTGCACCATCGGGTGCAGCGTCTTCACGCGGCCGTCGAGGCACTCGGGGAACCCGGTCAGGTCCTCGACCTTCGTGACGGGGACGCCGGCCTTCTCGATCAAAGCCGCGGAGCCGCCGGTGGAGACCAGGGCGACACCGGCCTCGTGGAGCCCGCGGACGAGCTCCTCCAGACCGGACTTGTCGTAGACGGAGACCAGGGCGCGGCGGATCGCGACGGTGTCGGGCCGGGCGTCGGACATGGGGACACTCCTCATCGGTGACGGGAGGACCACCCAGGCGTACGACGGTCCTGCTTGCACTCCCCGGTGGTCGCCCACCTGCGCCAGTCGTGTGCCCCCGACTCTAGGCGAGGGCCCGCCGGGCGTCGCGAAGCCTCCTGCACGGCGCGGACGTCGGGGCTGCTGACGTCATCGCCCAGCACCGGTCTCCCGCGTCTCCGGGGTGGAGCTGCGGCTCACCTGGTGATCGATCTCTTCACGCCGACCGTGGCCGACCACGTGGCACCGCGCGGCGCGCTGATCGTGTACGTCGCGTCGGCCATGGCCTGGTCCGTCTCGTCACCCAGGATGACCAGCCCGCCGTGCCCCGACGAGCGGGTGCAGCCGAACTCGCCGCCGCCGTAGGCGAGGTCGCTCCCTCCGGCGGACGACACGCTGATGCGCATGGTGGAGTCCTTCGGACCGCCGAGGCAGTCGGCGCGCAGCAGCAGCTGGGTGGTGCCTGCCGGGACCTCGATGCGGCCCTTCTTCTCCTGGCCGGTCTGATCTCTCAGGCTGAGCAGCTGCTTCTCGCCCCGGGCGGGCTGGAGGTGGGAGCGCAGCGGTGACGAGGCGTTCTCGCCGCACCCGGTCACGAGCAGTGGAAGACCCGCGGCCAGCACCAGAACCGCCAACGGCGTCGCCCTCACCTCGGATGCTCCCCTCGACTCCCGACTCGGTGCCGGGCCCGTGAGACGCGAGCAGCGGCCAGGCGGGCCCCAGCTCCAGAGGCGCTCACCCCAGGCGCGCACGACGACCCTCGACGGTGAACCCCTCGCGCACCATGCGACCCACGGTGTCCGTCAGCATCGCCCGCTCGGCGGCCTTGATCCGCTCGTGCAGCGTCTCGACGTCGTCGTCGTCGCGCACCGGGACGGCGCTCTGAGCCAGGATCACGCCGGTGTCGACGCCCGCGTCGACGACGAACAGGGTCGCGCCGGTGACCTTCACGCCGTGCGCGAGTGCGTCGCGCGGACCGTGCATGCCCGGGAACGACGGCGACAGCGCCGGGTGGGTGTTCACGGTCCGTCCGCCGTGGGCGGCCAGGAAGGGCTCCCCCACCAGCTTCATGAAGCCGGCCAGCACCACCAGGTCCGGCTCGTACGACGCCACCGTCGCGGCCAGCGCCTCGTCCCAGGCATCGCGCGAGTGGTGGTCCCCGACCCGCTCGACGAAGGTCGGCACGCCGGCCCGCTCCGCGCGGGCCAGCCCCTCGGTGCCGTCGCGGTCCGAGCCGACCGCGACCACCCGCGCGCCGTAGCCCGGGTCCGCGCAGGCGTCGAGCAGTGCCTGCAGGTTCGTCCCCGAGCCGGAGACGAGGACGACGAGCCGACCGGGGCGGCCCGAGGCAGGGGAGGACACCCGCGGAAGGCTAGGCCATGTCCTGGTCCCGGTCGTTCCCTCCCAGCGACACCGTCTCCTCCGCGTCGTCGGTGGCGTCGGCGAGGGAGACGGTGACCTCGCCGTCGGCGGCCGCCGCGTCGGCGGGAGCGAAGGGCGGCCGCTGCTCCGTCGCACCGTCGGCCCGCTGGCGACGTGCCTCGCGGAGCCGGGCGGCCAGCGCCGGCGAGATCGCGGTCTGCGTCTGCGGGCCCTCCCCGGCCTCCGCAGCCGGCACGGGCACCTCCGGTCGGGAGACGCCGACGAGATCGAGCACCCGCGAGGCCAGCGGCGCGAGCACCCCGCCGACCAGGCCACCCGCGCCCGTCGAGAGCAGGAGGAACATCGCGACCAGCAGCGGCGAGGTGCCGAGCTGGCCCATCCGGCCGTCACCGAGCGCGCCACCGCCGAGCCCCGAGAGCAGCCCGAGGACGAGGCCCGCGACGGCGCCGGCGGCGAGCCCGTGGCGCCAGTCCAGCGTGCCGGGGACGGCACGGCGGTGCCTGCGGACCACGACGGCCGCCGTCACCACCGGGGGGACGGCCAGCAGGAGGTCGGTCCACCAGGGCGCAGCCCCCGACCCGGGCAGGGCCGCGAGCAGCGGGAAGGCGGGCACCGGGCCGAGGAGCACGGAACCGGTGGAGACCGTCGTACCCGTCCCGACGGCGAAGCCGGGTCCCGCCAGGTAGCCGACCGCCAGCAGAGCGGCGTTGGGCAGCACGACGACGCTGAGCACCGTCAGCGCGAGGAGGTCACCCACGGACAGGTCCTGCGCGGCCAGCATCGCGCTCAGCGACCCGGCGTGCAGGCCGAGCGACACCAGCACGGTGACCAGCCCGGCTGCGTACACCGCCAGCAGCACCCGCCCGGCCAGGCCGGCCACACGGACGACCGCCTCGACCGTGCCGACGTCTCCGGGGAGGCGGTCGGTGACGATCGACCACCGCTGCGTCGCGTGCAGCACGCTCGCGCCACCGACCACGACGGGGAGCAGCAGCGAGCCGATCACCACCCGTACCAGTGACGGGGCGGCGTCGTCCGTCGTGGCCAGCACAGCGACCACCACCGCGACCAGCAGGTAGGCGAGCGAGAACATCGCCACGCCGTACGCGGTCTCCCGCTCGTCGCGCGGCTCCGCGAGACCGACCGCCCAGCGGGCCGAGCGCCACAGCACGAGCGCCAGCAGCGCGGTCAGTCCGAGCGGGACGACGGCGTACGTCACGCCTGCGTACGTCAGCTGCGACCCCTGGCCCACCAGCCAGGCGTCGGCGGCGACCCGCAGCGCGTCCCGGGTGTCCCCGTGCGCGCCCGCATCGGCCAGGAACCAGCCGACCACCGCGACCACGGACAGGGCCGCCAGGCCCGCCAGCGCCGCACCGGCACCCGCCACGGTCGCCAGGACCGGGAACGGCCGGGCCAGCACGACGGTCCCGGCACTCGGCGGGCTCGACGTGGCCGGGGTCGGACGCGGTCTTGTGGTGCTGATGTGATTCGTGGTCACCGTGTCATCGTGGCTGACCGGAGCCGCTCAGCGGCGCTCCCACGCCCGCCGGACGGGTGGCACCGACCCCGTACCCTCGGTGCGGTCATGGCCACGCACTCCGCCCCCCGCTCCCACGCCGGACCCGGCGTCGACGACGCGACCCGCGGCGACGGCCCGGACGGTCCGGGCGCGACCGGCGAGCTCGAGACCTTTCGCGCCAACCACTGGGACGCGCTGCTGCTGCAGACGTTTGCGGTCTGCGGCGACCTTCGCGCCGCTCACAACGCCCTGCGCGAGGCCATGGCCGACGGCTGGGAGCACCCCGACGCACCCGGCACGCTGGAGGCACGGGTACGTCGTACCGCGTTCACCCGCGCGAGCCGACGGGCTCGACCACGGAGCTTCAACCGCGGCGGGCCGGCCAACCCCGAGCAGCGCAACACGCTCGTGGCGCTGCACGACCTGGCGTACCAGGAGCGGGTCTGCGTCGTCCTGGCCTGCCTGTCCGACCTGCCGGTCTCCGCGGTGGCCGAGGTGGTGGGCGCCTCTCCCGCGGCGACCGACGCGATGCTCGACCGCGGCCTCGACCGCGTCGCCACGAAGCTGGCGCGCCCGGTGGACGCACTGCCGACGAGACTGCGCGACCTCTCCCCGCTGCTGGACCTCGAGCACTCCCCGACGGGCCGAGAGCTGCGCTCCTCGGGGCAGCGCCGGCGCCGGGTCGCGCTGGCGGTGGGCACTGCGGCCGCGGTCGCGCTCACCGTGCTCGCCGGACTCTGGGTCCGCAGCGACGACGCCCCGTCCACCGAGAGCCTCCCGCCCCAGCTCGGGCCGACCGTCGGGCGCAGCCTGCTCCTCACCACCGCCGACCTCGCCCCCGTCGGCCCGGCGCGCCGGTGGCAGGAGCTGAGCACGACGCGCAACACCTCGGGCAGCGGGCTCAACGTCACCTGCCAGCGCGACCGGTTCGCCGACCCTCAGGGGCTGCGGGCGTTCGTCCGGCGCTTCGACACCACCGGCGGTGGCGAGGTGGGCGGGCGCACCGCGACCCAGACCATCGAGCTCTCGCGGACCGAGCGCCAGGCGCACGCCGGGTACGAGCAGGCGATCGCCTGGTTCGCCGGCTGCGACCAGGCACAGACCCAGCTGGTGTCGTCGTACGACGTCGCCGGCCTCGGTGACGAGGCGAAGCTGCTCACGCTGCGCACGCAGTCGACGTCGCGGACCAGCCTGGCCATCGGCCTGGTCCGCACCGGCAACATCACCACCTGGACCGCGATCACCAACCCCGGCGACCAGGCCGTGGCACCCAGGGCCGTCTCGAAGGTGCTCACGACGGCGCTCGACGGCGTGTGCAGCAGCACGTCGGCGGGCGGGTGCCGGTCGACACCCCGGCTGACGCGGGCAGCACCGCCGACCACCGGGGAGCAGCCCGGGATGCTCGCCGTCGTCGACCTGCCGCCGATCGGCGACATCGAGCGCCCCTGGGTCGGCACCGACGCCACGGCGGCGACGACCAACCCGGCCGCCACGAGCTGCGACCGCACCGACTTCACGAAGAGCGGGGCGAGAGCGGCCCGGACCCGGACCTTCCTCATCCCGGGCGGGTCCACCCCCCAGCGCTTCGGGCTGAGCGAGACGTACGGGCGCTACCGCTCGACGGGCCAGGCGCAGGCGGTGCTGGACAAGGTGGGCACCGCGATGACGAAGTGCCCGAAGACCCAGCTGGGCAGCAAGATCACCGCGACGGCGCAGAGCCCGAAGGGCGCTGAGTACCCCTGGCGCCTGTGGCGCCTGCAGACGGAGATCTCCGACGACGACACGGTCACCTTCTGGATGGGCGTGACCCGGGTCGGGCCCTACCTCGCCCAGATCGGCTTCGTGCCGGGGGGCAAGGGGCAGGACGTCTCCGAGCAGGTGTTCTCCGAGCTCGTCCAGCGCGGCCGCGACCGTCTCGCACAGCTCGCCACCGCTCCGCAGGCGACACCCTCGCCGTCGGCGACCACCTCTCCGACGGGCGGCTCCGGCCGGTGAGCGGTCGCGCGGACGAGGCTGCCGCACTCGACGCCGCCTCGCCGCTGCGCACGCACCGTGAGCGGTTCGTCGTACCCGAGGGGCTGGTCTACCTCGACGGCAACTCGCTCGGCCCCCTCCCCCGCGCCGTCCCCGCCGCGATGACCCGGCTGCTGGAGGACCAGTGGGGCACCGGGCTGATCGGCAGCTGGAACGCCTCGGGGTCCCATCCCGGCTGGATGGACCTCCCTCGCCGCGTCGGCGACCTGATCGCGCCACTGATCGGAGCGGGCGCGGGTGAGGTGCACGTCGGGGACTCGACCTCGGTCAGCCTGTTCAAGACCATGGTCGCCGCGCTGCGGATGCGCCCGGACCGGCGCGTGCTGGTGGTCGAGCCGACCACCTTCCCCACCGACGGGTACGTCGCCGCCGGCGTCGCACGGCTGACCGGTGCCGAGGTGCGGTGGTGCGACCCGTCGGACCCGCTCGCCGCGGTCGACGAGGACGTCGCGCTCCTCAGCCTCACCCACGTCGACTTCCGCACCGGCGCGATGTACGACCTCCCCGCGCTCACCGCCGCGGCCCACGAGCGCGGGGCACTGGTGCAGTGGGACCTGTGCCACTCCACGGGCGCGGTGCCGGTGGACCTGACCGGGGCCGAGGCGGACCTGGCCGTCGGCTGCGGCTACAAGTACCTCAACGGCGGCCCGGGCGCCCCCGCGTTCACGTGGGTGCGGCCCGACCTCGTCCCCGACCTCGACCAGCCGGTGCCCGGCTGGATGGGCCACGCCCGGCCGTTCGCGCTGGAGCGCGAGCACGTCTCGCGCACCGACGTCGGGCGGCTGGCCAGCGGGACGCCGCCGGTGCTCGGGCTCACCGCCCTCGAGGCGGCGCTCGGCGTCTTCGCCGACGTCTCGCCGACCGACCTGCGCGCGGCCTCCCTGTCGCTGTCCGACCTGTTCGTCCGGCTGGCCGACGAGCGGCTGCCACCGGCGTCCTCCGGCCTGGAGGTGGTCACCCCGCGCGAGCACTCTCGTCGCGGCAGCCAGGTCTCCCTGCGCCACGAGTCGGCGTACGGCATCGTGCAGGCGCTGATCGCCCGCGGCGTCGTCGGCGACTTCCGGGCGCCGGACCTGGCCCGCTTCGGCTTCGCCCCGCTCTTCGTCCGCCACACCGACGTCCTCGCAGCGGTCGACCACCTCGTCGCCGTCCTCGAGAACGGTGAGCACCTCGACCCGGCGTACGAGGTCCGCAACACGGTCACCTGACAACGACGAAGCGGCGCCTGCTCGGGTGAGCAAGCGCCGCCTCGCGGAGTGGACCGGATCAGGCGTTGTTCAAGATCTCCCGCATCAGAGCGGCGGTCTCCGACGGCGTCTTGCCGACCTTGACCCCGGCGGCCTCGAGGGCCTCCTTCTTGGCCTGGGCGGTGCCCGAGGACCCGGAGACGATGGCGCCGGCGTGGCCCATCGTCTTGCCCTCGGGGGCCGTGAAGCCGGCGACGTAGCCGACGACCGGCTTGGTCACGTGCTCCTTGATGTACGCCGCCGCACGCTCCTCCGCGTCGCCGCCGATCTCGCCGATCATCACGATCGCCTTCGTCTCGGGGTCCGCCTCGAAGGCCTCGAGCGCGTCGATGTGCGTCGTGCCGATGATCGGGTCGCCGCCGATGCCGATGGCGGTGGAGAACCCGAAGTCCTTCAGCTCGAACATCATCTGGTAGGTCAGCGTGCCGGACTTGGAGACCAGGCCGACCGGCCCCTTGCCCGCGATGGTGGCGGGCGTGATGCCGGCCAGCGCCTCGCCGGGGGTGATGATGCCGGGGCAGTTCGGACCGATGATCCGCGTGCCCTTGCCCTGCGCGTACGCCCAGAACTCCGCGGAGTCCTGGACCGGCACACCCTCGGTGATGATCACCAGCAGGCCGATGCCCGCGTCGATGGCCTCGACGACGGCGGCCTTCGTGAACGCCGGGGGCACGAACGCGACCGACACGTCGGCGCCGGTCTCCTTCATCGCCTCCTCGACGCTGCCGAAGACCGGCAGCTCGACGTCGGCGCCGTCCGCGGTCTTGTGGGTGACGGTCGTGCCGGCCTTGCGGGCGTTGACGCCGCCGACGACGTTGGTGCCCGACTTCACCATCAGCGCGGTGTGCTTGGTGCCCTCGCCGCCGGTGATGCCCTGGACGATGACCTTGGAGTCCTTGTTGAGGAAGATCGACATGTCCTCGCCCCTTACTTCGCGGCGTTCGCGAGCTCGGCGGCCTTGTCGGCCGCGCCGTCCATGGTCTCCTCGAGGCTGACCAGCGGGTGGTTCGCCTCGTTGAGGATCCGCCGGCCCTCCTCGACGTTGTTGCCGTCGAGGCGGACGACGAGCGGCTTGGTCGCGTCGTCGCCGAGGATGTCGAGCGCACCCACGATGCCGTCGGCCACAGCGTCGCAGGACGTGATGCCGCCGAAGACGTTCACGAACACGCTCTTGACCTGCTCGTCGTTGAGGATCACGTCGAGGCCGTCGGCCATCACCTGGGCGTTCGCGCCGCCGCCGATGTCGAGGAAGTTCGCCGGCTTGACGCTGCCGTGCGCCTCCCCGGCGTACGCCACGACGTCGAGGGTCGACATGACCAGCCCGGCGCCGTTGCCGATGATCCCGACCTCGCCGTCGAGCTTGACGTAGTTGAGGCCCTTGGACTTGGCCTTCGCCTCCAGCGGGTCGGCCGCTGCCGAGTCCTCGTAGCCGGAGTGGTCCTCGTGGCGGAAGTCAGCGTTGTCGTCGAGGCTCATCTTGCCGTCGAGCGCCTCGAGGACGTCGCCCTCGAGCCGCGCCAGCGGGTTCACCTCGACCAGCGTGGCGTCCTCCTCGACGAAGGCGGTCCACAGCGACTTCGCCATCGCGATCGCCTGGTCGCGCAGCTCGGCGGGGAACCCGGCCTCGTCCACGATCTCCGCGGCCTTGGCGTCGTCGACACCGGTGCCCGGGTCGACCGCGATCTGCTTGACGGCCTCCGGGTTCGTCTTCGCGACCTCCTCGATCTCGACCCCGCCCTCGACGGAGGCGATGCAGAGGTACGACCGGTTGGAGCGGTCCAGCAGGAAGGAGAAGTAGTACTCCTCCACCGGCGGGGTCGCCGGGACGACCAGCACGCGGTGCACCGTGTGACCCTTGATGTCCATGCCCAGGATCGCCGAGGCGTACTCGTACGCCTCGTCCGCGGTCTTGGCGATCTTCACGCCGCCGGCCTTGCCGCGGCCCCCGGCCTTCACCTGCGCCTTGATCACGGTGACGCCGCCGAGCTCCTCGGCAGCCAGCTTGGCGTCGTCGGCACTCTCCACGACGACGCCGAGCGTCGTCTTCGCGCCGTGCTTGGCGAAGAGCTCCTTCGCCTGGTACTCCATCAGGTCCACGGTCCAACCGTCCTGTTCTGGCTCTAGCGGGTGTGTGTCAGCCTGTCGTTCAGCCTGGGCGGCCACGCGCTCGTGCCTGTCAGGCACCAGCCTGCGACCCCGGCCGACCCTAGACCCTGCTCCGGCGGGACGCTCAGGCGCCGCCCTCGGTGTGACCGCCCTCATCCCGCTTGGCCACCCACTCCAGGAGGTCGGCGCCGTCGCACTCGGGAGGCGCGATGCCGACGTCGTCCTCGTGCAGCCGCTCCTTCAGCGCGTGCCGCCAGTCGTGCTCGGCTCCGGGCACGACGACGACGTCCGCGTCCTCCTGCCCGGCGACGGCCACCACACGATCGATCTCGGGCTCCGCGTCGGCCGAACCGTGGAGGATCACCTCGTGCCCCTCGTCACGCAGCATCCGGCCCCAGGTGTCGGCGGTCTCGACGAAGCCGTCGACGCGAACCATCAGGATCCGGAGCACCCGTGCAGGCTATGCCGCTGCGCGCAGCCGCGGTAGCCCAGCCGGAGGCCCGGCAGGCCACGCCGTACGACGGTCTCCGGAGCCGTTCGGCGGAGCGGACGCACCCGCCGGAATGGCGATTCGTCTGACCAACCGGGCGAGCTCGGACAGACTGGACGACGGCCCACGGGCGGGCCCGGTCCTGCCTGTGGAGGAGAGTTTCTGTTCCGGCAACCCTTCGGTTACTGTCGCCTGCGGCAACGGGAGCCGACGCAAGGATGAGGTATGGGTAACCACCGGGCGCAACGACGTGCGCCGCGACCCGCGGGCATCGTCACCCCCCGCGCTCCGGGCGGACGCCGCAGGGCGACCCCGGCTCCGAAGCACCCCCTCACCGGGCTGCCGATGGTGCCCACGGTCGCCGGAGCCGTGGCGGTCGCCGTGGCCGCCGGCGGCGCCGCGACCGCCGGTGCCGGCAAGGCCGACGCCGTCCAGCAGGTCCAGAGCGACCCCGCCTCGATGCAGGCACCGGCCTTCAGCGAGTTCGACACGCTGGGCATGGGCGCCGACCTCGACCAGCGCCAGCAGGCGATCTCCCGCGACTCCGAGCGCGACGCCCTCCAGGACGCCGCCGACACCCGGCTGCAGTCGGCGGTCGAGAGCCAGGCCCGCCAGCGCAACGCCGCCCTGACCAACCTCGCGCGCTCCGCGGAGACGCAGGCGGCCAAGATCAAGAAGAACGCCTGGCACCTGCCGACCACCGGCTACCACCTGACGGCCCGCTTCGGGAACTCCGGCGGGCTGTGGTCGCACAACCACACGGGCCTGGACTTCGCCACCGCCACCGGCACCCCGATCACCGCGGTCGCGAACGGCGTGATCACCGAGACCGGCTACGACGGCTCCTACGGCAACAAGACCGTCGAGCGTCTCGAGGACGGCACCGAGATCTGGTACGCGCACCAGTCCGAGATCGACGTCAAGCCCGGCGACCGGGTCATCGGCGGGCAGCAGATCGGTCACGTCGGCTCGACCGGCAACGTCACCGGCCCCCACGTGCACGTCGAGGTCCGCCCCGGCGGCGGCGACCCGGTGGATCCCTACACCGCGATGATCTACCACGGCCTTCAGCCGTAGAGCGCGTAGCGCTCGGAGGCTGTAGGCCTGGTCGATCATCGCGAGAGCCGAGTCGTCCGTTCTGCGCTCTGCCGAGCGCAGCGAGGCTCTCGCAGAACTGACGACTCGGCGAGGTGCGCACCCACGGTGGACCGAGGAACCGCGCATCCCCAGCGGGTCTCGACGCGCTCGCTGACGCTCGCTGCTCGACCACCCACCAACGCCGCTGACGCTCGCTGCTCGACCACCCACCAACGCCGCTGACGCTCGCTGCTCGACCACTTACGAGCGCCGGCGCCTAGGGGTGGTCGAGCCCGAACCGAGCGCAGCGAGGGAGGACGTCGAGACCACCACGCCGGCTGCGCACCAGCCCGCGCTAGAGCTTCTCCACCGGCGCGTACCTCAGCAGCAGCCGCTTGACCCCGTCGCTGCCGAAGTCGATGGAGGCGACGGCCTTGTCGCCGGCGCCCTCGGTGCTGACGACCGTGCCGAGGCCGAAGCTGTCGTGCTGGACCCGGTCGCCGGCCTCGAGGCTGGGGACGTCGCGGCCCTTGGTCGCCCTGGCCGCGGCGTCGGCCCGAGCGGCGGCGGCACCGAACCGCTTCTGGGTGCTGGTGGACAAGCCGCGCCCGAAGGACCCGTCGGGTGCGCCGCCGCCTCCGCTGCGCCGGCCGCCGTCGCTCCCCCAGGTCGCGGCCGGGCGTGACCACACGGTCTGCTCGGCGGCGGTACGACGCCACTGCACGAGGTCCACCGGGAGCTCGTCGACGAAGCGGGACGCGGGGTTGTGCGACGGCGCCCCCCAGGCCGAGCGGACCACGGCGCGGGAGACGTAGAGCCGCTGCTGGGCGCGGGTGAGGCCGACGTACGCCAGCCGGCGCTCCTCCTCCAGCTCGGGCTTGTCGCCCAGCGCCCGCTGGTGGGGGAAGATCCCGTCCTCCAGACCGGTGAGGAAGACGACGGGGAACTCCAGCCCCTTGGCCGTGTGCAGCGTCATCAGCGTGACCACGCCGGGAGCCGGCTGCTCCCCCGGCTCGGCGTCGGGCGCGTCGGGGATCTGGTCGGCGTCGGCGACGAGGGCCACGCGCTCGAGGAAGTCGGTGAGCCCCGGCTGCGGGGCCGCCGCCTCGTCGGCCTCCCCGTCCACCGGGTCGGCGGAGGGGCCGAGCACCGGGTCGTCGGCGAACTCCCGCGCCACCGCGACGAGCTCGCCGAGGTTCTCCACGCGCGTCTCGTCCTGCGGGTCGTCCGAGGCCTCGAGCTCGGCGAGGTAGCCGCTGCGGGCGAGTGTCGCCTCCAGCACGACGTCGACGCGCTCACCGGCCTCGACCATCTGCTGCAGCTCCTCGAGGACCGCGACGAAGCCCTGGATGTTCCTCAGCGACCGGGTGGCGATGCCGGGAGCCTCCTGCGCCCGCTGCAACGCCTGCCAGAAGGTGATCCGCTCCTGCTCGGCCAGCGCGGCGACGCACGCCTCGGCCCGGTCGCCGATGCCGCGCTTCGGGACGTTGAGCACCCGGCGCAGCGATACCTCGTCGGCCGGGTTGACCAGCGCCCGCAGGTAGGCAAGGGCGTCCTTGACCTCGCGACGCTCGTAGAACCGCACCCCGCCGACCACGCGGTAGGGCAGCCCGACCCGGATGAAGACCTCCTCGAAGACCCGGCTCTGCGCGTTGGTGCGGTAGAAGACGGCGACGTCCGCCGCGCGCGCGTCCCCGGCATCGGTCAGCCGGTCGACCTCCTCGGCCACGAAGCGGGCCTCGTCGTGCTCGTCGTCGCCGACGTACCCGACGATCTGCTCGCCCTGACCGGCGTCGCTCCACAGGTTCTTCGGCTTGCGCGAGTCGTTGCGGCTGATCACCGAGTTGGCGGCGGTGAGGATGGTCTGCGTCGAGCGGTAGTTCTGCTCGAGCAGGATCGTCTCGGCGTCGGGGAAGTCGAGCTCGAAGTCCATGATGTTGCGGATGCTGGCGCCGCGGAAGGCGTAGATCGACTGGTCGGCGTCGCCGACCACCATCAGCTCGGCCGGGGCGATCGCGTCCGGGCCGGCCTCCTCCGGGTTGGTCCCGCACAGCTCGTGGACGAGGGCGTACTGCGCGTGGTTGGTGTCCTGGTACTCGTCGACGAGCACGTGCCGGAAGCGCCGCCGCCAGCTCTCGCGGACCTCGGGGTGGGCCCGGAACAGGTGCACGACGGACATGATCAGGTCGTCGAAGTCCATCGCGTTGGCGGCCCGGAGCCGACGCTGGTAGTCGGCGTAGGCGGCGGCGTACGTCTGCTCCTGGACGTTCTGCGCGGCCGCGGCGGCGTCCTCGGGGTCGAGCAGCTCGTTCTTGGCGTTGGAGACCCAGTTGAGCACCGCCCGCGGCGCGAACCGCTTGGTGTCGAGGTCCTGCTCCTTGCACACCAGCGTCATCAGCCGCTTGGAGTCGGCCGCGTCGTAGATCGTGAAGCTGCTCTTGAAGCCGAGCTTGTCCGCCTCCTTGCGCAGGATGCGTACGCAGGAGGAGTGGAAGGTCGAGACCCACATGATCTTCGCGCGGTTGCCGACCAGCTCGCTCACCCGCTCGCGCATCTCGGCCGCGGCCTTGTTGGTGAACGTGATGGCGAGGATCGAGCCCGGGTGGGCGTCGCGCTCGTTGATCAGCCAGGCGATCCGGCGCGTGAGCACCCGGGTCTTGCCGGAGCCGGCACCGGCGACGACGAGCAGCGGCGTCCCCGCGTGGACCACGGCTCGTCGCTGGGGGTCGTTGAGGCCCTCGAGGAGCTCCTCCGCGCTGGGCCGGCGGCGACGTGCGGCCGACGGCGAACGACCGTCGGGCCGGTGGTCCTCACCGGCGGCGGGAGCGGGCATGCCGGGGAGCGGGAACGACGTACTCATATGCGACCAGCCTACGACCGGCCGCCCCCGAGGACCGCGGTGACAAGATCGGTCCCGTGGGTCGCCCGGGCCGGGTCGCGGTCGTCGTCGTGGTGGTGGTCGTCGCCGTCTCGGGGTGGCTCTACGCCTTCGCCCCGCAGTCCCTCCCGACGGCGCTCACCGAGCCGTTCCGCGGGCCGGAGGCGCCCTCCTCGCCACGGGTGTACGACGACGGGTCGTACCGCTTCGCGCGCACCCAGCCGAGCGGTCGCGGCCCCGTCGGGTACGACCCCTGCCGTCCGGTGGACGTCCAGGTGAACCTCGACGGTGCGCCGGAGGGCGCCCTGGCGATGGTGCGCACGACGCTGTCCCGGATCCACCGCGCGTCCGGTCTGGACCTGCGCCTCGACGGCACCACCGATCGTCGACCGGGCCGCGTGCTGGGCGGCCGACCGGTGCTCGTGGCCTGGTCGACGCCGACCGCGGTGCCGGAGCTGAAGGGCGACGTGGTCGGTATCGGCGGCAGCGCCGCGCCCGCACAGCCGCGCGGTGACGCGGACGCCACGGTGCACTACGTGACGGGCCAGCTGGTGCTCGACCGCCAGGACTTCGCCGACCTGGGCGACACCTCCCGCCAGGCCGTGCTCGACCACGAGATGGGGCACGTGGTCGGGCTGGCGCACGTCGACGACCGCGACGAGCTGATGTACCCCCGCGCCCACGGCGTCACCCGTTTCGGCCACGGGGACCTCACCGGACTCGCGCTCCTCGGCCGGGTGCCCTGCGCCTAGCCCACTAGGGTCGTCGTCCATGGCGCGGTTCACCCAAGCGGAGCTGCAGGACTACCGCGGGGTCACGGTGCCCGACCTGCTCGGGCCGGACCTGCGGCTGCTGTTTGTCGGCATCAACCCGGGGCTGTGGACCGCCGCCGTGCAGACGCACTTCGCCCGCCCGGGGAACCGGTTCTACCCGGCGCTGCTCGCCGCCGGGATCATCACCGAGCCGGTCGACCCCGGCGAGGGGATGACCGACGCCGACCGCGCGCGGTTCACCGGTCGCGGGCTGGGGATCACCAACCTCGTCGCCCGGGCCAGTGCCCGCGCCGACGAGCTCGACGCCGCGGAGCTGCGCGACGGCGCGGTGCGACTGCGCGCGCTGGTCGCGGACCGGAGCCCGGCGGTGGTGGCGGTCGCCGGCATCACGGCGTACCGGACGGCGGTCGGCGACCGTCACGCCCGCGCCGGACGTCAGCGCGAGGACTGGGGCGGCACCCAGGTCTGGGTGGTGCCCAACCCGTCGGGCCTCAACGCCCACGAGAGCGCCGCGAGCCTGGCCGAGGCGTACGCCGCGCCCGCCCGTGCCGCCGGAGTGCTCCCGCAGCGGTGAGCGGGCTGTCGGCCCGGTGACTCGGATCTCAGCGCCGGGACGTGACCGCGCGGGCTGTCGGACGCTACGATTGGATCGTTCCAATCACCACCAGCCAAGGAGATCCGATGACCCGCGTCCGTCGCATCCTGACCGCCGTCGACCGCTACACCCTGTGGGCCTTCAACGCCCAGGCTCCGCTCGCGCACCGCGGCTACCGCGGCTGAGACCTCAGTAGCCGTCGCCTAGCCGGCGACGGTCCCGCTCGGTGCGGCGTACGTCGCGCAGCTCACGACGCGCCTCCCGCCGTTCGCGCTCGACGAGTCGGCGCCGCTCGCGTACGACCTCGGCCGCCCGGTCCCCCCGCAGCGCGCTGAACGCTCGCGCCCCGGTCCCGAGCATCACGAACAGCGGCCACGGGAACTGCGGGTGGAAGCCGCCACCACTCACGCTGGCGCTCGCCCAGATCACCCAGCAGATGACCGTCGGCACCAGGAACACCCACAACGACGACGCCCGCGCCGCCCGCACGTTGCGCTCCGCCCTGGCCTGCAGGTCCGCGTCGGCAGGCCCTGCGACGTCGGCGACCGTGCGTGCCGGCGCGGACGGCGCGAGGTCGGCGATCGGCCAGACCAGGTCCCCCAGCCGCTTCCCGGTGTGCACGACGACCATGCGCTCGTCGAGCTCGGCCCGGTCCAGCCGTCCGTCGGCGAACGCCTCGTTGAGCGCGGTCAGGGCGACGTCGCGGTCCCGGTCCGAGGCACGCATCGCCGCGTTCTCCTCACGCCGCGGGTCCAGGCTGAACTGCTCCCAGGCGATCCGGCGAGGCTGGGCGGGCGTCGTCATGGGCTCACTGTAGGGAGTTCCGCTCCGGCCGAACACAGACGTTTGTCACGACCGGCTGGTTGGATCGAGACGTGCCCGACGCCGACTTCGCCTACTCCAACCTGAGCGGTCGACGTCGCGGGCCCGTCGTCACGGCCCTCGGCCTGGTCCTGCCCGGCGTGCGCCGGGTGCAGGCGCAGGTCGGCCCGTACGCCGCCGCGTGGGAGCGGCACAACGCCGAGGCGGTCGCCTCGGACGGACCGCTGTGGGTCACGCTGGGCGACTCGATGGCCCAGGGCGTCGGTGCGTCGTCGCCGTTCATGGGGTGGGCGGGACAGCTCGCACGCCGCCTCGACCCGGCCTACCGCCACGTCAACCTCTCGGTGTACGGCGGCAGGGTCGCGGACCTGCTCGAGCGCCAGCTCCCCGCGCTGGAGGCGATCGCCCCCGCCGACCTGGTCACCTGCCTCATCGGCAGCAACGACCTGTTCAGCCGTCGCCACCGCCCTCTGCTCCCCGGCGCGCTGGCCGAGCTCCTCGAGCGGCTGCCGGTGGGCACCGTCATGGCCACCCAGCCGGGCGGGTCGCCCGCGGCCCTGGAGTTCAACCGCCAGGTCGACGCCGCCGCTGCCGCCGGACGAGTCGTGGTCGCCGACTTCCGCGACCCGCGGATGAGGTCGTGGCGCGGCCGCGTCGCCGAGGACCACTTCCACCCCAACGACACCGGCTACGCGGCGATGGCCGATCTGGTGGCCGAAGCGGTGCGCCGCCGTTGAGCCGCCCGGAGTCCGCCGGTGCCTGAGGGCCACACGATCCACCGACTGGCGCGACGGCACGCCCGGCTCCTGACGGGCGCGCCGGCGTACGTCGAGAGCCCGCAGGGCCGCTTCGCCGAAGGCGCGGCGCTCGTCTCGGGCTCCGAGGTGGTCGGTACCGACGCCTGGGGCAAGCACCTGTTCCACGAGTACGCCGGCGGTCGGCTCGTGCACGTGCACCTCGGCCTCTTCGGCCGGTTCCGTGACGGCCGGCTTCCCGCTCCCGAGCCGCGCGGGGCCGTGCGGATGAGGGTGACCGGGGAGAGCCACTGGCTCGAGCTGCGCGGGCCGATCACCTGCGAGGTCCTGACTCCGACCGAGCGCGATGCGGTGACCGCGCGCCTCGGCCCGGACCCGCTGCGCGACGACTCCTCGGCCGAGAGGGTGCTGGCGAACCTGGTCCGGCGTCGGACGGGCATCGGCGCGCTCCTGATGGACCAGTGCGTCGTCGCCGGGATCGGGAACGTCTACCGCGCGGAGATCCTGTTCCGGCACGGCCTCAGCCCGTGGTTGCCCGGCCGCCTGGTCGACGAGTCGTCGTGGGGGGTCCTCTGGGAGGACCTGCGTGTCCTGATGCACGCCGGCGTGCGCAGCGGTCGCATCGTCACCACTCGTCCAGAGGACCGCGCACCCGGCGAGGGCCGCGTGCGACAGACCGATGCGTACTACGTCTACCGCCGTGAGGGCAGACCGTGCCGGCTCTGCGGCACACCGGTACGACGCACCACATGGGGTGGCCGGAACCTGTTCTGGTGCCCGACGTGCCAGCCGGACCCGTGAGCTCCCCTCAGGACGCCGCCTCGAGGCTCGACTCGCAGGTGCACGGGACCACGCGCAGCATCAACCCTCGCTCGATGTCCTTGTGCCGGCAGGTCAGACCGTGCCAGTCGTGTCCGCAGAAGTCGCAGGTGTCGTCCATCGGACGAGTTTCACCTTGCCTGCTTGAGGATTCGCAGCGTTTGTGACGCAACGCAACATGACCGTCGTCACTGGCCCCGACGCTGCTTCCACGCGCGGTACGCGTCCGGCAGGCAGGAACCGCAGGGACGGAGACCCGCCGCCGAGGCGGTCTCCTCGTCGGCGAAGAACACCCGGTGGGCACGCATCGTCTCGGGGAACCGGCGCCGCTGGTCACGGGCAACCCCGCAGGACAGGGTGCCGTACACCCCCTGCCTGCGGTTGCCGCCGTACGTCCCGGGCGTCGGGCTCTCGTAGGTCGACCCGTCGGCCGCCGTCAGCGTCCAGGTCACCCCGCGTCCACGCTCAGCGCTTCTCGCAGGCGATGCCGTCCTTGTCGCGGTCGCTCTTCTTGTTCGCCTTGTAGAGCGCGGCGGACCGCTTGAAGGTCGTGACCGGCTTGCCGGAGGTGTGGTCGTGGGCGCCGGGTCGGCCGACCCCGTGGTGGTACGTCTTGTTCAGCTGGGTGCAGTTCTTGAACTCACGCGCCTTCGGGGCGGCGTCCGCGGAGTGGGCGGTGCCCGCCAGCAGCAGGCCGGCGGTCGCGCCGACGACGAGCATCTTCTTCAGCATGGGATGTCCTTGTGGTCCGAGTGGGAGCGACGCACCGGAGGACTCCGCGCGCCGACGTGAAGTGTGGGGTGCGCGAGCCGTTCGTGTCCGGCTTTTCGGACAGAAGGGGCTTCACTCGACCCTGGTAGGTTGCCGGTCCGCCACGACCCAGGAGAGTGCGATCGCTTCCCCACGACCCGAGCGCGCGAAGGCGCTCCTCGTCAGGCACGTCAAGCCGCGGGTGGGCGAGCGGTGGTGGCAGTGGCTGCGCCACCCGCGCCTCGACTCGCTGCCGATCGGCCCCACCGCACGCCCGTCCCTGACCGAGCTGGCCCAGCAGTTCAAGACCGACAAGTGGGGTCTGCACCGTTACACGCCGCACTACGAGCACCACTTCGGCCCCTGGCGGGACCGCCGGTTCACGATGCTGGAGATCGGGATCGGGGGGTACGCGCGCAAGCGGGGCGGCGCCTCGCTGCGGATGTGGAAGGCGTTCTTCGGCGACGCCCAGATCGTCGGGCTCGACATCGAGGACAAGTCGTCGGTAGAGGAGCACCGGATCCGTACCTACCAGGGGTCCCAGACCGACCCCGCGGTGCTCGAGCGGATCCTGGCCGACCAGGGAGAGATCTCGATCATCGTCGACGACGGGAGCCACCGCCCCGCCCACGTGCGCGAGACCTTCGCCCGGCTCTTCCCGCGACTGGCACCCGAGGGCCTCTACGCCATCGAGGACATCCAGACCTCGTACTGGCCGGCCTGGGGCGGGAGCGCGGACCTGCACGACCCCGCCACCTCGATGGCGCTGGTCAAGGACCTGCTCGACGGGTTGCACCACGAGGAGTTCCCGTTCCTCGACGAGGGGTACGAGCCGACGTACACCGACCTGCACGTGCAGGCGGTGCACGCGTACCACAACCTGGTGATCATCGAGAAGGGCTCGAACCGCGAGGGCACGAACTCCACGCGCACCCCGCGGCTGCGGCCGGGTGCCCCGCCGGCCAGGCCGGTCGCGGAGCAGCGGGCGCCCTACCGGCACCAGCCCTGACCTCACGCCCCGGCGCTCTCCAGGTCGAGCAGGTACCGCTTGGCCGCCGGGCCCCCGGCGTACTGGCCCGGCGTGCCGTCGGAGCGGACGACGCGGTGGCAGGGCAGCACCACCGGCAGCGGGTTGCGCGCACACGCCGTGCCGACGGCGCGGATCGCGCGCGGGCGTCCCGCGAGCTCGGCGACCTGGGCGTACGACGCCGTCTCGCCGTAGCCGATCTCGCGAAGGTGCTCGACCACCTCGAGCCGGAAGCCGTGGGCCAGCCGGGTGTCGAGCCGGAGGTCGAACCGCTCCCGCTCACCGCCGAAGTACTCCGCGAGCTGGCGCGCCGCGTCGTCCAGGCGCCGCGGCGCGCGGAGCACGCGTGGGCTCAGGTCGCGGCCGAGCTCGTCGAGCACCGCGTCGTGGCCGACGGACTCGAAGCCGACCCGCACCACGCCGCGCTCGGTCGTCGCCACCAGCAGGTCACCGAGCGGGCTGTCCACCACCCGGTACGCGACGTCGACGTCGCGCGACTCCTCGAGCCGCGCGTGCAGCCGGGCCATGGTGGCGGGGTCGTCGTCGCGACCGATGGTGCTCAGCAGGTCGTCCGTCGTGCTCATCGCAGGGTCCTCCTCAAGGTGGTGATGCCGTCGGCGCACGCCCGGCGGGCGGCGGCCTCGGTGCCGCCGAGGATCTCGGCGACCTCGCGGTGGCTCAGGCCACCGAGATGGTGGTAGGCGACCGCCTGCCGCTGCTTGGGCGGCAGCGCGCGCAGGGCGTCGTACACCGGGTCGTGCGCGGTGGGATCGGGGTCGTGCCGACCGTGCTCGGGCAGCTCGGCGCTGGGGACGGCGCGGCGCTGCTCGGCACGTCGTACGTCGATCGCCTTGCGGTGGGCGACCGTCACCAGCCACGCCTCGAGGTTGGTGCCCTCGGGCAGGTCGTCGTACGACGACAGCGCGGCGAGGAAGGTCTCGGCCCAGGCGTCCTCGGCCTCGAGCGGCCCGAGCACCGCACGACACACCCGCAGCACGGTGGCACCGTGCCGCTCGACAGCCGACTCGAAGGGGATCACGTGAGGTAGACGCGCCGGCGACCCGGTTCGTGAGGTCGCGGTGCCACCGACTCTCAGCGAGGAGCCAGGCGCAGCACCGGGATCGTGCGGTCGGTCTTGGCCTCGTACTCCTTGAAGCCGTCGCTGGCGGCGGTGAACCGGGCCCAGGCGGCGTCGCGGTCCTCGCCCTGCAGATCGGTGGCGCGCACGTCGACCGTGCGGATGGTGGTCCCGTCGCCGGTCTCGATCGTGATCTCGGGATGGGCGAGGAGGTTGTGGTACCACGCCGGGTTGTCGGGCGCGCCGGCCTTGGACGCGGCGACCAGCCAGCCGTCGCCGTCCGGCAGCCCCATCACCGGGTTCAGCCGCTCCGCCCCGGACTTGGCGCCCACGGTGTGCATCACCACGAGCGCGTCGCCGAAGGGTGCGGCCTCGGTGACGACGCCGTTGCGCTCGTGGAACTCGGCGAGGACGCGGTCGTTGAAGTCAGTCATGCCGGCCAGTCTCGACGCCGTCGCCGTGTCGCGCCAGAGGCTCGGCCCTCGTGCTCATCCGACCGGCCGGAGGATCAGTCCGGCACCCAGTGCGAGCGCGCCCATGTCGACGACCAGGAACACCACCACCCACACCACGCCGGGCAGGTGGGTCAGCCGCGCCAGCTGGTCGGCGTCGGAGGTGGCCCCGCGACCGTGACGCCGCGTGCGCTGGAGCTCGACCACCGTCTTCGGCGCGGCCAGCAGCAGGAACCAGGTCCCGGCGTACGCCACCAGCGACTGCAGCTGCCCGCCCGCCCACCAGGAGACGGCGAACACGACGATCCCGGCCAGCGCCACCGACCACAGCCCGCGGAAGTTGCGGATCTGCAGCAGCAGGAGCGCCAGCAGGAGCAGGACGCCCCAGAGCAGCCCGAGCGCGTGCCCGCGGTGGAGGACGTACGCCGCCGCGAGACCGAGCAGGCCGGGGCCGACGTACCCCGCCGCGGCGGTCAGGATCATGCCGATCCCGCGCGGCCTGCCCTTCGACACCGTCACCCCGGACGAGTCCGAGTGCAGCCGGATGCCGGCCAGCCGGCGTCCGCTGAGCAGCGCCACGACGCCGTGCGCCCCCTCGTGGGCGATGGTCACCACGTGACGGGTGACGGCCCAGGTCGGCCGGTAGGCGACCACGAGCAGCGCGAGCACGCCGACGACCCACACCGCCGCGGTGGACGGTGCCGGCTGGGTGCCCGTGACGTCACCCCAGACCCGGCTCAGTGCAGCACCCTCCTCGCCCACCGGGGCAAAGGTACCGACCGGCCCGCTCGCAGACGCACCGCCGGGCGAGGGGTGCAGGCCGTCAGCCGAAGAGGGCTCGTACGTCGTCGGCGTCCAGCACGGCCGACCCCGCGCCGTCGCCGTCCATCACCTGCGCGAACAGCGCGGCCTTGCGCTGCTGGAGCTCGTGCACCTTCTCCTCGATGGTGTCCTCGGTGAGCAGGCGGTAGACGAAGACCGGCCGCTGCTGCCCGATCCGGTGCGCCCGGTCGATCGCCTGCGCCTCGGCGGCCGGGTTCCACCAGGGGTCGAGCACGTACACGTAGTCGGCCTCGGTCAGCGTCAGCCCCACCCCGCCGGCCTTGAGGCTGATCAGGAACACCGACGCCTCGCCCGAGCGGAACTCCTCGATCGCGACGGCGCGGTCGCGGGTCCGCCCGTCGAGGTAGGCCGTCTCGATCCCGGCGGCGGCCAACCGCTCGCGCACGAGGCCGAGGAAGCCCGTGAAGGTGCTGAACACCAGCGCCCGGTGTCCCTCCCCGAGCACCTCGGTGAGGTGCTCGACCAGGAGGTCGATCTTGGCCGACGGGACACCGGCGCTGTCGTCGTCGACCAGACCCGCGTGCAGGCTGAGCTGCCGCAGCCGGGTCAGCGCGCCGAAGATGGCGATCCGGTTCTGCTCGAAACCCTCCTCGACGAGGCCCAGCACGCGCTGCCGCTCGCGCTGGAGGTGGGTGTCGTACACGCGGCGGTGGCCGGCACCGAGCTGCACCCGCAGGACCTGCTCCTGCTTGGCGGGCAGGTCGGTGGCCACCAGCTCCTTGGTCCGCCGCAGCAGGAACGGCCGCACCCGGCGCCGGAACCGCGCCAGGGCCAGCTCGTCGTGGCGGCGCTCGACCGGCCGCTCGACCTGCTCGACGAAGTCCTGGGGTCGCGCCCACAGCCCGGGCGCGGCCAGGGAGAGCACGGCCCACAGCTCGAGCAGCCGGTTCTCGAAGGGGGTGCCGGTCATCGCCAGGCGGAAGTCGGCGGGCACCCGCCGCAGCGCCTCGTACGTCGCGCTGCGGTGGTTCTTCGCGGTCTGGGCCTCGTCGACGACCAGGCCTCCCCAGGCGAGGTCGGCGTACGCCGCCGACTCCATCCGGAGCAGAGAGTACGACGTGACGACGACGTCGGCGCCCTCGGCCAGCTCGGCCAGGGTGCGCCCCCGACGCTTCTCCAGCCCGTTGACCGTGCGCACGTCGAGTCCGGGCGTGTGCGTCGCCGCCTGCTCGAGCCAGGCCGTCGCCACGCTGGTCGGCGCCACCACGAGGAACGGCCCGGCGCCCTCGGAGCGCGCGAGCGCGATCAGGGCGAGCGCCTGCAGCGTCTTGCCCAGACCCATGTCGTCCGCGAGCACACCGCCCAGGCTGCAGCGCCACAGCGTGGCCAGCCACCGGAAGCCGGCCAGCTGGTAGGGCCGCAGCTGCGAGACCAGTCCCACCGGCTCGGCGGCCGGCAGCTCGTCGACCCCGGCCAGCTGCCGGGCCGCGCGCACCCACTCGGCCGCCTGGGCGTCCACCAGCCCGATCGCGTCCAGCTGCTCCCAGCGGCCGAGGTCGGCGGCTGCCACCCGCAGCGTGCCCGGCTCGCGGGCCTCGATCGCGGCGGCCTCGGCGACGAGGTCGGCCAGACCGGTCAGCTCGGGCCCGGCGAGGGAGACGTAGAGCCCGCCGGGCAGGAAGACCTTGTCCTGCCCCGACGTCATCGCCTCGATCAGCGTCGCCACCGGCAGCGGGTGCCCGTCGACGGTCACGGTCACGGCCAGGTCGAGCCAGTCGTGGCGGGCGTCGTCGTCCTCCGACCCGGTCTCGGGCACGGTCCCGCCGGCGGCGAACCGCACCTCGGGCTCGCCCTCCGCCTCGCGGAACTCCGGCTCCGGGCTCAGCATCTCCACCTCGACCAGCCCGGTGGCGCGCAGCTCGATGAGCGTCGGCGGGAGCGAGAGGAGCTGCTCGGGCCCCACCCGCCGACTGGAGGGGATCGCCTTGGACGGCGTGAGCAGCAGCTGCTGCGACGGGCTCGTCAGCGCGCCGACGAGCCGCTCCAGGACCGCCAGCTCCTCGTCGCGACGCCGGATCGGCGACGCCTCGGTCGGCGTGAGCACCTCGGTCCCGTCGTGGTCGGGGTCGCCGTACCGCCAGCGCCAGCGCAGCTCCGCCGTCGCCGGGCTCGGCCAGTCGACCCGCAGCAGCAGCTGCGGCTCCGGTGGCTCCGGGATCTCGACGCTGCCGTCCGAGGAGGTCGCCGGCACGTGACGGCCCAGCCGGGGCAGGAACCCGACCAGCAGCTCGCGCTCGTCCTCACCCGGCACCCGGAGCACGTCGCCGCGGCGTGCCATGCTGCGCAGCCGACCGTCCAGCGGCCGTGCCAGCCGGCCGACCCTCAGCCGGTCGCCGTCGCGCGTCACGAGGGTGTGGGCGGGGTCGCCGAGCAGCAGCGTCGTCGGGTCCGCCGGATCGGCGTCACCGACGGCCATCCGCACCGCGATCGCGTCGCCGTCGCGGGTGAGGTCCAGCGACGCCGGCACCCGGTCGTGGAGCAGCTCCACCGTCGCGCCGTCCGGGCCCACCAGCACCACCCCGGCATCCTTGACCTGCATCAGCTGCGACCACAGCGAGGGCCCGACGTCCTCACCCGACACCGGTGCCGCACCGGCGCCGTACCACGAGTGCGCCCGTCCCAGCCGGTGCAGGGACCGCAGCGCCGAGACGTGGCCCGGCTCGTACCCTCCGCGGGCCAGCCCCTCCCACGAGACCTGGTGCGACGTCCAGCCACCGGACTTCTTCGGTCGTGCGGGGCGCAGGCCGAGCGACGGTCCGGGTGGCATCCCGCCGCGGCGGTTGTCGGCGATCTCCAGCAGCAGCGCCAGCGGCTGGCGCTCCGGGGGGCGACCACCGCCCTCCGCCTCGTCGAGCAGACCCTCCAACCGACCGCGCCAGCCGGCGTCGCGGGCGGGCCGGGTGGCCCGGGCGGCCAGCAGGGCCGCCACGACGTGCTTGCACAAGAAGCCGACCGGGCAGGTGCAGGTGCCGTACAGCTGCGGCTTCGCCCCGGGCCGCGGAAGCGCCAGGCGCACGGAGACGTCGTACGGATCGGGTGCGGTGCCCCAGACCTCACCCTCGAGCACCATCGAGGCCTCGCTGGTGTCCTCGGTCCCGAGCGAGCGCACCAGACCCTCACCGTGCACGCCGTGCCCCCGCGCCCACGTCCCGGAGTCGAAGCACGCACGCAGCTGGGTCTCCCCCAGCTCCCTCAGCACCTCGGACACGAACCAAGCCAAGCACGGGGTACGGACAGCTCTCCCAGGTCGTCCACAGGCAAGGTATGGCGCCCTGCCAGGTCACGACGGCAGCCTCGGTCCAACCGACCCAGAGGAGACACGATGACCGGGAACGACGCCCCGACGGACCAGTGGACGACCGCGGCGAGCGACACCAGCGCAGCCCGCACCCACGGGCCGGTGTGGACCGGCCGCCGGTGGGCGAGACCGGCCGCGGCCGCCGCGGGGCTGGTCGTGATCAGCGGTCTCGGCGGGTTCGCCGTCGGACACGCGACCTCCGGCGGCGACGACCTCACCCCGACCTCGTTCCAGGAGGGCGGTGCGCCCGGTGGCGCGGGGCCCGGTGCCCGACCCGGCTCGGGTACGGGCGGGCAGCAGTCCGAGGGGCATGGTCCGCCGACCGGGGCTCAGGGAGGCGGCGACGAGCCGCAGTCCGGCGAAGGGACGACCGGGGACTCGACGACCTGATCGGGCGATCCCTCGTGATCGGACACTGGCGCTTCATGTGACCGACGAGTAACTTGCCTGAGACATCAGTCACTCGAGCAAGGGGCAGCCATGAGGTCGTGGGGCACGAGGATCGCGGGACTCACCGCGGCGCTGGCGAGCGTCGCCCTGCTGGGAGCCGGGCTGCCGGCCACGGCGACAGCGGCACCGACGGCGTCGGCCTCGGCGGTCCGGGCCGCCTCACCGCTGGACGACCCGTTCTACGACTACACCGGGACGACACCGCTGAGCCGGCTGGCCCCTGGCACGCCGTTGAAGACCCGCACCGTGCCGTACTCGGTCCAGGGGATCCCGACGCCGCTCCCGGCACTGCAGGTCCTCTACCGGACACGTGACGCCCAGGGGCGTGCAGTCGCCAACGTGACGACCGTGGTCAAGCCGCTGGTCCCCGCGCCGGGCGCGAAGGTCGTGTCGTACCAGTCCTTCTACGACTCGCTGAACCCCGAGGACGAGCCGTCCTCGGCGATCGCCGGTGGCGTCGGGCTGGGCAAGGCCATCGCGAACGCGGAGACACTCTTCATCGCGCCGTTCCTGCTCGCCGGCTACACGGTCAACATCCCCGACACCGAGGGGCAGACGGCCGACTTCGCCGTCGGCCCGGAGTACGGCTACACCACCCTGGACTCGCTGCGCGCGATCGCGAAGGTGCCTGCGTCGGGCACCGGCGCGACCAGCAAGGTCGGTCTGATCGGCTACTCCGGCGGCGCCATCGGCTCCGGGTGGGCGTCCTCGCTGGCGCCGTCGTACGCCCCGGACGTCGCGAAGCGCATCGTCGGCACCGCGATGGGCGGTGTGCTGGTCAAGCCGAGCACGAACCTGCACTACGTCGAGGGCACCCCGATCTGGTCCGGCGTGCTGCCGATGGCCCTGATCGGCATCGCCCGGGCGTACGGCGCCGACCTCACGCCGTACGCCTCCGAGCGCGGGAAGCAGATCCTCGCCGAGCTGGACAAGGCCTCCATCGCCGACGCGCTGGCCCACTACCCGGGGCTGAGGTGGAAGGACATCGCGAAGCCGGAGTACCCGACACCGGAGTCGGTGCCGGTCTACGTGCGGCTGGCCAACAAGCTCATCATGGGCTCCGGCGGTGCCACGCCGTCCTCCCCGATGTTCATCGGCCAGGGCACCCGCGGTGAGCTGGAGGGCACCCCGACCAGCGCGACCTCGGGCGAGGGCGACGGCGTGATGGTCGCGGGCGACGTCCGCTCGCTGGCGCGGCAGTGGTGCGGTGCGGGCACGAAGATCAGCTACCGCGAGTACCCCGCCTCCCACACCACGAGCGTCCCGCTGTTCGCGCCGGAGGCGTACGCCTGGCTGCTCGCGCGCTTCGGCAGCACGCCCGCGCCGAGCAACTGCTCGAGCATCGAGCCTGGCAACTCGCTGGCGCCGATCAGCGTGCAGCGCTGAGACGTTCCGGCGAGCCGATGAGCGGGGCTGTGGTCCAGTAGCCCCATGAGCGAGAGCAGCCCGGACCACCGGCAGGACGAGGATGTGATGGTCGCGGGCTACGCCCAGCTGCCCCAGAGCACCGGCGCCGGGGTGATGTGGCGGCACCTGACGATCATCGTCCGGGTGGACCCGACGACCCACCGCGTGGTCGACGCCTCGACCACGCTGGCGACCCGGATCGCCGACGAGTTCGTGCACCAGCTGTTGATCGGCCGCGACCTCACCGCGGACCAGGCGGACCTGATCGGCGCGCTGGAGCAGCGCTACTTCGGCAACGGGCGCAAGGCGATCATCGGAGCGTGCCGCGACCTGACCGAGCGCTACCTCGAGGTCGTCGACAGTCGGCAGCGGTGAGTCGCCGCGCGGCCGGACCCGGCGCCGCCCTTGACAACCCGGAGCTCCAGCCAGTGTGATGGGCATCACCCACCGGTCGGCCGACGGCTCCGGTGGCTCCAACGCCTCTCCCGTGTGCTCGCCCCGCCGGCGGTCGCCCTCGTGAGTCCGGGTGATGGGTCCAGGACCTGGCACGAGCGCCAGGCCAGGTAGGTGACCACGCCGATGCCGTCCTCCTCGCTGTCCGCGTTCACGTCCTCGCGGCTCACGCTGCGCAACCGCCTCGCCTTCATCGCGACGGTCAACAACCTGGGTCGCAACTCCCAGGTCACGCCTGAGCTCATCGCCTTCTACGCCGCCCGCGCCCGCGGCGGAGCAGGCCTGATCGTCACCGAGGGGCTGTCCGCACACCCCTCCTCCATCCCGAACGGGACCGTCCCGCTCGCCTACGACGCCGACCTGGTCCCGGGATTCACCGAGTTGGCAGCTGCCTGTCACCGGCATGGGGCGCGGATCCTCGGCCAGCTCTGGCACGTGGGACGTCAGGCACTGTGGAACCCGACCATGCGTCCTTGGGCCCCCTCGGGCGGTCGCGACCCGTACAGCGGAGTCACGGCACGGACCATGGACGAGTCCGACATCGAGGACGTGATCGCCGGGTTCGTCGCGTCGGCCGACAACCTCCGCAGGGCCGGCTTCGACGGCGTCGAGCTGCACGGAGCACACGGCTACCTGATCACCCAGTTCCTCTCGCCGTGGAGCAACCACCGCACCGACCGGTGGGGAGGCGACACGACCGGCCGGTCCACCTTCCTCGTCGAGCTCGTACGCGGCATCCGTGACAGGTGCGGTGAGAGCTTCGCCGTCGGCGTCAAGCTCACCGCGCACGAGTACGTCGACGGCGGCATCGACCTCCAGGAGACCCAGCGCATCGTGCGTGCCGTCGAGGCGGCCGGCGCCGCTCCCGACTACTGGGCGGTGAGCCAGGCGAACTTCAGCCCGAGCCTGGAGTACCACGTACCGGACCTGAGCTTCCCCGACGTGCCGTTCGCGGAGCTCAGTCGCGGGGTGCGCGAGGCCACCTCCGGCACACCGGTCATGGCCGTCGCCAAGGTTCCGGACGTCGCCACCGCCGACCGGCTGATCGACGACGGCACCGCCGACCTCGTCGGCATGGCGCGCGCGTGGCTGGCCGAGCCCGACCTGGTGCGCAAGGTCGAGAGCGGCGAGGAGCCCCGCCCGTGCACCTACTGCAACGTCTGCTGGGACTTCATCCACACGGGCCGGCCGATCGCCTGCATCTACTCCCCCACCACGGGACGCGAGCTCGCCACTGACGCCGAACGACCGGTCACTCCCGAGGGGCGCCGGACGCTGCGCGTCGTCGGTGCGGGACCGGCCGGGCTGGAAGCCGCACGGACGGCGGCGGCAGACGGCCAC
Organism: Marmoricola endophyticus; assembly: GCF_014644415.1. GTDB lineage: Bacteria > Actinomycetota > Actinomycetes > Propionibacteriales > Nocardioidaceae > Marmoricola > Marmoricola endophyticus. Next base: position 3,258,565 of record NZ_BMKQ01000001.1, on the reverse strand, counting down.
GAGGTGCACCTCTACGAGCGCGGCCAGCACAGCGGAGGGCGACTGCGGAGCGACGCCGCCGTCCACGGACGCGAGCCGATGGCCCGAGCCGCCGACTGGCTCGATCGAGCCGTGACGTCCGCGGGTGTGACCGTGCACCTCGGCACCGCCGTCGACGGTGACGTGGTCCGGGAGTGGGGGCCCGACGACGCGGTCGTGGTGGCCACCGGCTCCGACCCCGAGCCGCCGAGCGTCGAGGGGGCCGCCGTGCTGCCGATCGAGACCGCTGCCGTACGGCCCGAGGAGCTGGAGGGCACCGTCGTGGTCGTCGACGCCGTCGAGGAGGAGCCCGTCTACGCCTTCGCCTGCGAGGTCGCCTCGCGCGGTCACCGGGTCCTGCTCCTGACCCCTCGCGAGGCCCCGGCGCGCCGGGTGGCGTACGTCAGCCGCATCGGCGTCCTGCGCCGTCTCGACGAGGCCGGTGTCGAGGTGCACACCCTCACCGAGCCGGTCGCCGTGGTGGGCGGTCGCCTGCGTACCCGCCACGTCTACAGCGCGGCCGAGCGCGACCTCGGCGAGGTCGGCTCGATCGTCGCGGCCGGTCCGTACCGTCCCGGTCCGCTGCCGGACGCCCTGCGCGAGGACCCACGCGTGCGCGGCGTGGTCGGTGACGCCTCCTCGCCCCGCGGCTACGTCGCGATCAGCCACGAGGCGCACGACACCGTGCGCGGACTGGTCGGGGTCGAGCAGAGCGAGGCGCGGGCATGAGCACGACCGAGCGGCCCACGTCGCCGGACCAGATCCCGGCCGCGGAGCTCCGCCGGGCCGTCTACGCCACCTCGATCGGCAACACGCTGGAGTGGTTCGACTTCGCGGTCTACGGCTACATGGCGGTCGTCCTGGGAGACCTGTTCTTCCCCTCCGACAACCCCACCGCCTCCTTGCTCCTCTCCCTCGCCGCCTTCGCCGCGTCGTTCCTCGTCCGGCCGCTGGGCGGGGCGTTCTTCGGACCGCTCGGAGACAAGCTCGGACGACGAGGGGTCCTGTGCGTCATCGTCGTGTCGATGTCCGCGGCGACCTTCTGCATCGGGCTGCTGCCGACGTACGCCACCATCGGCGTCGCCGCGCCGGTCCTGCTCGTCGCCCTGCGGCTCATCGGCGGCTTCACCGCCGGCGGCGAGGTCACCGGCGCGACCACGATGATCGCGGAGTACGCACCCGTCGCCCGGCGGGGCTTCGTGACCAGCTGGATCCAGATGTCGGCCACGCTGGGCTTCTTCCTCGGGCTGGCCGCGCCCACCGTCCTCAGCCTCTTCCTCACCGACGACCAGGTGAGCAGCTGGGGTTGGCGACTGCCGTTCCTCGTCGCGGGTCCGCTCGGCGTGATCGGGCTCTACATCCGGCTCCGGCTGCGCGAGACCCCGGACTTCGAGTCACTGCGCGAGGAGGGCGAGGTGGCGAAGAACCCGCTCACCGAGACGCTCGTCCGCGGGTGGCGCGAGGTGGTGCTCGCCGGTGGCCTCGGCATCCTGGTCCACCTCGGCTACTTCATGTCGCTGGTGTACATGCCCACCTACCTGACCAACAGCCTGGACTTCTCCGCCTCGACCGCGTTCCTGGCCACCACGACAGTCGTGCTGTTCGACACCGCCGTGATCCCGTTCGCGGGACGGCTCTCGGACCGGGTCGGCCGCAAACCGGTGATGCTCGCCGGTGCGGCCGGGTTCATCGTGCTCACGCTGCCGATCTTCCTGCTCGTACGACAGGGAGGCGCGGCGACCTTCGTCGCCCTTGCCGTCCTCGGCGCCCTCCACGGCACCTACCTCGGCGGCGTCGCCGCCGCCTTCCCCGAGGTCTTCGCGACCAGGGTCCGGTTCGGCGGGTTCTCGATCGGGCACAACGTCTCGGCCGCGATCTTCGGCGGCGGGACGCCGCTGCTGGCGGCGTACCTGGGCGACCGCCTGGGCACGACGTTGATGCCGGCCTACCTGATCACGGTCGGAGGCCTGCTGTGCCTCGTCGCCGTCACGCGCTACCAGGAGATGGCGGGCCGGCCACTGCCCACGACCCGACCCTCGTCCTCGCGCCGCGCCGCGACGGCCGTGCGGACCGAGCACATCGTGGGGTGACCGGGTACGTACGCGACTAGACCACCAGGGGCCTGGGAGGACGCGCGGTCTCGACCGCGGCAACGACTCCGCCCGGTTGCCGACCGGTCGGGCAGCTGAGAAATGCCCGTGATGCCCGATTTGGGGGATTCTGGCTTAGGGTGCTGCCACGCGCCCGCACCGCGGGGCCAGCACCTTGTCGGCACGGAGCGAATCGGGGACCCCCTCATGGCGTCATCAGCTGTCACACCGCTCGCCGTCGCGCCGGCCGCTCGACCGGGCCGAACGCACTCGGGAAGCATCAAGACCGGTTCGGTCCTGATCGCGCTGGGGCTGCTGATCGGCGTCGCGGACCTCGCCTCCGCCCCGGTGGACCTGGGCCACCAGGTCGTGCTCGTCTCGCCCGCGGGAGCGCCTGGCGGTCGCTGAGCCGACCACTCAGAACGGGTACGTCGCCGGTTCACCCCGCACCGTGATCCAGCGGGTCTCGGTGAACGCCTCGACGTTCGCCGCGGCACCACCGAAGCGCGATCCGGTGCCCGAGCTCTTCACGCCGCCGAAGGGCGCGACGGCCTCGTCGTTCACCGTCTGGTCGTTGACGTGCACGATTCCCGTGGGGATCTGCTCGGCAACGGCCAGACCACGCATCGCATCGCGCGTCACGATGCCGAGCGAGAGGCCGTAGTCGCTCTCGCCGGCCATCCGCACCGCGTCGTCCACCGAGTCCACGCGCGTGACCGGAGCAACCGGACCGAACACCTCCTCGGCGAAGGCGGGGGCACTCAGCGGAGCATCGGCCAGCACCGTGGGGCGGTAGAAGAGGCCGTCGTAGGTCCCGCCGGTCGCGACCCGCGCCCCCTGCGTGACGCTGTCGGTCACCAAGCCGTGGATCTTGTCGCGCTGACCGGCATCGATGACAGGGCCGAGCGCGACCTCGCTTCCCCCGGCCGGATCGCCGACCGGCATCGCCGCGGCCTTCTCGGCCAGCGCGGAGACGAAGTCCTCGTAGAGCCCGTCGGCCACGAGATGGCGGCCGGTGGTCATGCAGATCTGCCCCTGGTGGAAGAACGAGCCCCAGGCGGCGAGACCGACCGCCGCCTCGACGTCGGCGTCGTCGAGGACCAGCAGCGCCGAGTTGCCGCCGAGCTCGAGGTGGGCGCGCTTGAGGTGCTTGCCGGCCAGCTCACCGATCCTGCGCCCGACCGCGGTCGAGCCGGTGAAGGAGACGACCCGCACGTGCTCGTCGGTGACCAGGGCCTCGCCGACGTCGGCACCTCCCGGCAGCATCGAGAGCACTCCCGCGGGCAGGCCGGCCTCCTCGAAGATCCGGGCCATCAGCACGCCACCGGTGACCGCGGTGCGCGGGTCGGGCTTGAGCAGCACCGCGTTGCCCAGGGCCAGCGCGGGCGCGACCGAGCGGATGCCCAGGATGATCGGGACGTTGAACGGCGAGATCACGCTGACCACACCGGCCGGCACGCGCCTGGCCATCGACAGCCGGGGCTGCTCGCTGGGCAGGACCTCCCCGACGGGACGGCCGGTCAGCGCGGCGGCCTCGTAGCACTCCTGGGCCGCCACGTGCAGCGAGAAGCCGGCCATGCCCGGCACCGCGCCGACCTCGCGCACGTTCCAGCCGGTGATCTCCTCGGCGTGCTCGGCCCACAGGTCGCCGGCCCTTCGGAGCACCGCCGCGCGCTCGGTGTACGACGCGGCGGCCCACTCCCGCTGAGCCCGCGCCGCGCCCGCCGACGCCGCTGCGACATCGCCGCGGTCCGCCACGCCGTACCGGCCCAGCTCGGCGCCCGTGGCCGGTTCGACGACCGCGGCGTCGCCCCCACCGCCGGCGCGCCACGTACCGTTCGCGAGGATCTGTCCCTGCCAGTCGGGCGAGTCGAGCAACGTCACGAAAGCGCACCCTTCATCGATGATGTGTGGTTCCCGTCACTCTCGCACCCGCGCTGGGCGCCGGCCCCTCTGAGCATTCCGATCAGCAGAAGCGGGCCTCAGCGCCAGCCGAGCTCCGGAGCGACGTAGCGGACCAGGCTGTCCAGCACGTGCGCGCAGTAGTCGACGCCGAGCTGGTTGGGGATGGTCAGCAGCAGGGTGTCCGCGGCCGCGATCGCCTCGTCCTCGGCGAGGTCCTTGACCAGCTGGTCGGGCTCACCGGCGTACGTCTTGCCGAAGCGCGCCATCCCACCGTCGATCATCCCGACCTGGTCGGTGTCGCCGCCCGACTGGCCGAAGTACGCGCGGTCGGTCGCGCTGACGATCGGGAAGATGCTGCGGCTGACCGAGACGCGCGGCTCGAAGCCGTGGCCCTGGTCGGCCCAGCGCTTGCGGTAGCGCTCGATCTGCTCGGCCTGGAGCTGGTGAAACGGGACCCCCGTGTCCTCGGTGAGCAGGGTCGAGCTCATCAGGTTCATACCCTTCTCGGCCGTCCACTCCGCGGTGCTGCGCGACCCGGCGCCCCACCAGATCCGCTGTCGCAGACCCTCGGAGTACGGCTCGAGCCGCAGCAGCCCGGGCGGGTTCGGGAACATCGGTCGCGGATTCGGCTGCGCGAACCCCTTGCCCTCGATGACGTCGAGGAACACGTCGGTGTGCCGCCGCGCCATGTCGGCGTGGTCCTCGCCCTCCGCGGGCCGGTAGCCGAAGTAGGAGTAGCCGTCGATCACCTGCTCCGGTGATCCCCGGCTGATGCCGAGCTGCAGCCGGCCGTCGGCGATCAGGTCCGCCGACCCGGCGTCCTCCGCCATGTAGAGCGGGTTCTCGTAGCGCATGTCGATCACGCCGGTCCCGATCTCGATGCGGTTGGTCCTCGCACCCACTGCCGCCAGCAGCGGGAACGGGGACGCGAGCTGCCGTGCGAAGTGGTGCACGCGGTAGTACGCCCCGTCGACGCCGACCTCCTCGGCCGCCACCGCCAGGTCGATGGACTGGTGCAGCACGTCGCTGGCCGTCCGCGTCGCCGAGTGCGGCGTGTCGCTCCAGTGACCGAAGGACAAGAACCCGATCTTCTTCATGGTGGTTGAACTCTCAACTTCCTGCTGATGTTCCCCGCTAGCTTCTTCGGTGATTCTGCGCGAAGCTCACGCGTCGTGGCGTCGTACGAGCGGTGGGTCCGGTCTCGCCGTACTCCCGACGACGACGCAGAACTGGAGGTGGTCGACGGTCTCGCAGCGCGGCTGCTGATCGAGATCGACCGTACGTCGGACGTGATCGCCACGCTCCATGTGCACAACGCCTCGAGCCGAGTCATCCAGGACCACTTCGCCAGCCTCCTGCGAGACGACATCGGCTTCGGCGAGGAGATCGTGCTGACTCCGCAGGAGGGGCTGGTGACTCGAGCACGACCAGACTTCTTCTTCCCGGTCGCCGAGGGACGCGGGATCATCGCCGAGGTCGAACGAGGCGGCACCACGACGAACAATCACGATCTGAAGGACCTGTGGAAAGCCCACGTCGCGCCCGACGCCCAACATCTCTTCCTGATCGTGCCGAACAACAACTGGAAGCCCGACGGGCAGCCGCGAGAGAAGCCGTTTCCTCTCGTCGCCCGCCGACTTGGCGCCTTCTTCGGCGATCCGCGACGCGAGATCGACGTGCTCAGCGTCCACGTGTTCGGCTACTGAGCCGACCCCCGGGTGAGACGCTCGTGTCCGGCGGCTCCCATCACCACGGCAGAACGACCACAGGGCCGGCCACCTCATCGGTGACCGGCCCTCGTCGATCCTCAGCTGCAGCCGGAGGTGCTGCCGCAGCCCTCGCACACGTAGCACGAGCCGGCGGGGCGCATCTTGGTGCCGCAGGTCATGCACAGCGGGGAGTCCACGGCGGTGCCGGTGAGCTTCTCCATCAGCTCCGCGGAGGTGTGGGCCTCGCGCGGGGCGGGCTTGGCGGACTCCGCGATCACCTCGTCGGCCAGGTCCTCGGTGGCGAGGAGCTCGGCCTCGACCTCGGCGGGGGTCTCGACAGGCTCGACCACCTCTCGAGCCTCCACCACCGGGGCGGAGATCAGCTGGTCGCTGGTGCCGGTGTCACCCATCGGCGGCTCGTACGAGCCGGTCTCGAGGTGGCGCTGGCGCTCCTCGGCGGAGTGGATGCCGAGCATCGAGCGCTCGTCGAAGGGCATGTAGTCCAGCGCCAGCCGGCGGAAGACGTAGTCCATCAGCGACTGCGCCATCCGGACGTCCGGGTCGTCGGTGAGGCCGGCCGGCTCGAAGCGCAGGTTGGTGAACTTCGAGACGTACGTCTCCAGCGGGACGCCGTACTGCAGGCCGACCGAGACCGCGATCGAGAAGGCGTCCATCACCCCGGCCAGGGTCGAGCCCTGCTTGCCGAGCTTGAGGAAGACCTCGCCGAGGCGGCCGTCGTCGTACGCACCGGAGGTCATGTAGCCCTCGGCACCGCCCACGGTGAAGCTCGTCGTGCGGGCGCTGCGCGACTTCGGCAGGCGGGCACGGGTCGGCTTGTAGACGACCTTCTCGACGACCTCGGTCTCGACCGGCGCGGCCTCCGTCTTGTCCTCGTCGGCGGCCTTCTTCTTGCCGTCGGACAGCGGCTGGCCGACCTTGCAGTTGTCGCGGTAGACGGCGGTCGCCTTGAGCCCGAGCTTCCAGGACTCCATGTAGACGTCGGCGATCTCCTCGACCGTCGCGCTCTCCGGCAGGTTCACCGTCTTGGAGATGGCGCCGGACAGGAACGGCTGCGCCGCCGCCATCATCCGCACGTGGCCCATCGGCTTCAGCGAGCGGGCGCCCATCGCGGTGTCGAAGACCTCGTAGTGCTCGGTCCTCAGGCCGGGCGCGTCGATGACGTGGCCGTTCTCGGCGATGTAGTCGACGATCGCCTCGACCTGCTCGGGCTGGTAGCCGAGCTTGGTCAGCGCGCGGGGGATGGTCTGGTTGACGATCTGCATCGAACCGCCACCGACCAGCTTCTTGAACTTGACCAGGCTGAAGTCGGGCTCGATGCCGGTGGTGTCGCAGTCCATCATGAAGCCGATGGTCCCGGTCGGCGCCAGCACGGAGGCCTGCGCGTTGCGGTAGCCGTTGACCTCGCCCAGCTTGACCGTGTCGTCCCAGGCCTGCGTGGCCAGCTTGAGCACGCGGGCGTCCTCGACGTGCAGCGTGCGCACCTCGTCGTTGGCGGCCTGGTGCTTGCGCATGACGCGCTTGTGGGCGTCGGCGTTGCGGGCGTAGCCGGCGTACGGGCCGACGACACCGGCGAGCTCGGCGCTGCGCTTGTACGAGGTGCCCGTCATCAGCGAGGTGATCGCTGCGGCCATCGAGCGGCCGCCGTCGGAGTCGTACCCCAGACCCATCGCCATCAGCAGCGCGCCGAGGTTGGCGTAGCCGATGCCGAGCTGGCGGTAGTCGCGCGTGGTGTCGCCGATCGGGGCGGTCGGGAAGTCCGCGAAGCAGATGGAGATGTCCATCGCCGTGATGATCACCTCGACGGCCTTCGCGAAGGTCTCGGCGTCGAAGGTGTCGTCGTCCTTGAGGAACTTCAGCAGGTTCAGCGAGGCGAGGTTGCAGGACGAGTTGTCCAGCGACATGTACTCCGAGCACGGGTTGGACGCGGTGATCCGGCCCGTCTCCGGGTTGGTGTGCCAGTCGTTGATGGTGTCGTCGTACTGCAGGCCCGGGTCGGCGCAGGCCCACGCCGCCTCGGAGATCTTGCGGAACAGCTCGCGGGCGTCGACGGTCTCGATCACCTCGTGGGTGCCGCGGGCGCGCAGCCCGAAGTCGGTCCCCTCCTCGACCGCACGCATGAACTCGTCGGTGACCCGGACGGAGTTGTTGGCGTTCTGGTACTGCACCGAGGTGATGTCGGCGCCGCCGAGGTCCATGTCGAAGCCCGCGTCGCGCAGGGCGCGGATCTTGTCCTCCTCCTTGGCCTTGGTCTCGACGAACTCGACGATGTCGGGGTGGTCGACGTCGAGGACGACCATCTTGGCCGCGCGACGGGTGGCGCCACCGGACTTGATGGTGCCCGCCGAGGCGTCGGCGCCGCGCATGAAGGACACCGGGCCCGACGCGGTGCCGCCCGAGGAGAGCAGCTCCTTCGAGGAACGGATGCGGGAGAGGTTCAGGCCGGCGCCGGAGCCGCCCTTGAAGATGAAGCCTTCCTCCTTGTACCAGTTCAGGATCGAGTCCATCGAGTCGTCGACCGAGAGGATGAAGCAGGCGGAGACCTGCTGCGGGCTCTTGGTGCCGACGTTGAACCAGACCGGGGAGTTGAAGGAGAAGTACTGGTTCACCAGGAGCCAGGTCAGCTCGTGCTCGAAGATCTCGGCCTGCTCGGGGCCGGAGAAGTAGCCGTGCTCCTCGCCGGCGTCGACGTAGGTCGACACCACGCGGTCGATGAGCTGCTTGAGGCTCCACTCGCGGGCCTCCGTGCCGACCGCGCCGCGGAAGTACTTCGTGGTGACGATGGTGGAGGCGTTGAGCGACCAGGTCGAGGGGAACTCGACGCCACGCTGCTCGAAGACGGCCTCGCCGGTCTTCCAGTTGGTCTGGACGACGTCGCGGCGCTCCCAGTCGAGCTCGTCGTAGGGGTGGACGCCCTCGGTGGAGAACACCCGCTCCATGCGGACGCCCTCGCCGGCCGTCTTCTTGTCCATCATCTCGGTCATCTCACTGCTCCCCTGGTGGTGTGCTGCTTGCTTCTCGTCGTGTGGTGCCCGGCGCACGTCGCTTCCCCACAACGTGCGCCGGGCGGTCTGTGGTCAGACCCCGGTGAGGGTCTGCGGTGGTGGCGCGTGCGGCTCGCGCAGCTCGGCGATCGCGGACTCGAAGTCGTCGGCGGACTCGAAGGCGCGGTAGACGCTGGCGAACCGGAGCCAGGCGACCTCGTCCAGCTCGCGCAGCGGGGTGAGGATCGCCAGGCCGATCTCGTGGGCCGGCACTTCTGCCCATCCGTCGGCACGCAGCGCGTTCTCCACGGTCTGGCCCAGGCGCGCCAGGTCGTCATCGGAGACCGGGCGACCCTTGCACGCCTTGCGGACTCCCGAGATCGCCTTGTCGCGGGTGAACGGCTCGGTCGCGCCGCTGCGCTTGAGGACCATGAGCTGCATCTGCTCGACGGTGGTGAACCGTCGCTCGCAGGACGGGCACGTGCGGCGCCGTCGGATCGCGCCGCCGTCCTCGGCCACGCGGCTGTCGAGGACCCGGGTGTCGGTGCTGGGGCAGAACGGGCAGTGCATCGGGCGGGTCCTCCTCTCGGTGTCCATGCATCCAGCACAACACCGACCACCGACAGTGCCGTCCCGCTCACCGACCCTGTGGATCACGAGGGCCGATCTGTGGACTTCGGTGGCACCATCTGTGGTCAACCGCCGCTCCCCTGTGAACCAAGATGTGGAGAACTACAGCGGTGTAAGTACTAGATGTAGTGGAACCGTACGCCCGCCCGTCCACGCCGCGCAACAACTCCGGCGAACTTCTCGTGGCCGATGGCGAACGCGCAGGTCAGCGGCTCAGGAGCGCGGCGTGTCAGAAGCAGTGCGGCGTGTCGGCGGACGGCGCTGCTGCCGCACACAGCTTTCCTCCTGCGTCACAATGGCCCCGTGAGCGGTCGGGTCGACGGACGGGCATCGGGGCGTGGGGTGCTGCTCGCCCTGGTCGCCGGCATCACCGTCACCATCGTCGCCTGGGGCATCCTCGTCCTGGCCGCGATCGACTTCGGCCGCGACGCCCGCGCCGGCACCGGCGAGAGCTGGGTGCTGATGGCCGGCGCCACGCTCGGCGCCGTCGCCTGCCTGTTCCTCGCGATCATCTTCGCGGCCAAGCTGCAGGCCCGGGTGAAGTCGACCGGACCACGTACGGCCGTCGAGCCAGAGACAGCGTCCCCCGAGCCATCGTCCCCGCCGCTCGACGCCGACGACACCGCGACGACCGAGGTCGATGACGAGGGCTTGCCGCTGCCGCAGCCGGCTCCGTACGCGAGCCGCCACAGCAACACCGTCGTCGACGACGACCACGCCGACACCGAGGACTCCCCCGCCGCCGCGTACCGCGGCAAGCGCGCCAAGCGCTGAGGTTGTCCACAGATCCGTCGCCGGGGGTGCCCCCGACCGCTCCGAATGGGTAACTTCTGACCATCTCGGGCCGGAAGGAAACCCTGATGCGTGGACGAGTCCTCGGTGCTGCCGCGCTGGCAGCAGCCCTCGCGATCGGTACGACCGCCTGCGGCGGCGGGAACCCCAAGCCTGCTCCGGCGTCTGATTCGTCGCCGTCGAACGACGCAAGCGGTGACACTGGTCAAGCAGAAGCGGTCCGGACCGCTCGCCTCTGGATCGACGCTCTAAACGCATCTTCCGAGAGCCTCGACGCTAGTTCGCTGCGCAAGTTGTCGACCAGGACGTGTGAAGCGTGCGGATCGATTGCCGACTACATCACCCAGATTGGGAGCCAGGGCGGAAAGATCACTGGCGGCGAGTGGCTTGACCCGAAGTTCACGGTGCGTAGAGCGTCCAACGATTTCGTCGTCCGTGCGGACATCTTGGTCAAGCCGCAGCAGATAAGGGAGTCGCGATCTTCCGCAGCGAAGCAGTTCCCCGGTGGAGCAGACACTCCGAAGCAGTTCACGGTCACGCGATCGGGCGGGAAATGGCTCGTCTCAAAGCTTGAGCAAGAAGACACGCTGTGATTCACAACGCGATGGCCGCAGCCGTCTTACTGCCAGGTCTGATGATCTCGCCAGCTCCGGCAGACGACACCAGAGGCTGCGGCGACGGATTCTGCGTGCATGCGGCGGAGACGCGTGTGACACCGCCATCCGCACGTTCTGCACCCGCTCGATCAAGCACTACAGCCGAAGCAGGCGTGACTGGGAATGCGACCTATCGGCCGCCACCTCCGGCACTCCTGGCAGCCATTGCCGCGTGCCAGGTGGGTTTCGACGACGATTGCCAAGCGGCGCCTGGCCCAGCGCCACCGGCGGCACAGCCGGCTGCCCGGCCACAGCTCACCCAGGGCATGATCACCGCCGCGTTCCGAAAGATCCCCGTCCCCAAGGAGCGCTCCATCGTGCAGCCGGCGAACAAGACGCTGGTCAACTTCGACACGATCTTCTACACCCGCTCCCAGGGCTTCCAGCGCACCGTGGTCCTCCTCGGACAGACGATCACCCTCGACATCTCTCCGGTCAGCTACACCTGGTCACCGGGCGACGGGAGCAGCTTCACGACCTCCTCGCCCGGCGGGCCGTACCCGGACAAGACGGTGATCCACCGCTACCGCAAGGCCCACGTCACCGTCCGGCACCACGTCACCGTCAGCTGGGGGGCACGGTTCCGCGTCAACGGCGGTGCCTGGGCACCCGTATCGGGGACCGTCCAGTCCGTCGGTCCGAGCACCGCCCTCCGCATCGCCGAAGCCGTCCCGGTCCTGACCGGAGTCGCCGACCAGCGCTGAGACCGGGAAAGCGTCAGGGGCGGGACCGACGGTCCCGCCCCTGATCTTCCCCATGCCGGCACCCTTGGGTCGAGGAAGGGTGCCGGATGCTCGTGCCCGCGTCAGCGACGCGGGACCGCCAGGCGCTGTCCGACCTCGAGCGACGCGCTGTCGAGGGCGTTGAGGTCCTCGATCCGCTGCACCATGTCGCGGACGTGGCCGGGCTCGGACACCTCGCCGGCGATGGCGTACAGCGTGTCGCCGGGCTGGACCTGCACGACCCGGACGGAGTCAGCGGGGCCGGCGTCGCGCGTGGCGACGGCCAGGCTGCCGAGGACGACCATGGCGACCAGCGCGAGGCCGAGGAAGGTGGCCAGCAGCAGGGCCTTGCCGCGACGGGTGAGTCGCAGCGGAGTGCTGGCGGAGAACGCGGGAGTCATGGTGATCGTGCTCATCGGAAGACCTCCGGGGGAAGGAGCGGTGCGCTGGGCCGGAACTACGTGCTCGACGTTCATGAGGTCAGTCCTACGGCGCCCCTCCGACAGTTTCGGAGGCGAGCCGCTCGACCACACGTTCGATCGAACACAGGTGCGACGTTAGAGCACGTGTTCGACGATGCGCAAGAGGTTCCGACGAACTGGTGTTCGATCGGCCGTCCGAGCGAGGTCTACGGGCGCTGGTGACGCCGGACGGCGCGTGTCCCCTGACGCCGCATCAGCGGCTCGAGGCGCATCAGGACCGACGGTGCGAGGTCGGTTGCACGCATCATGACGCCGCGCCAGGCCGGCAGCGTGCGTACGACCCTGCGGGTGCCGATCAGCGCGACCGCGGCGTCGGCGACCTCGTCGGTCGTCAGCAGGCGGCCACCGGACGAGACCAGCGCACGCCCCTGGCCGTCGGCCGCCATGCCTGCGACCAGCGGCGTGTCGACCCCGTCCGGGCACAGGGCGTGCACGTGCAGCGATCTTGGTGTCTCGGTGTCCAGCGAGGTCGTGAGCGAGACGACCGCGGCCTTCGTTGCGGCGTACACCGAGAGACCCGGCACCGGCCCGAGCGCCGACAGCGAGGCGATGTTGATCAGGTCGCCACCGCCGGACCCGAACGCCTCGACGGCGACCCGTGAGCCCCAGGCGACCCCGAGCAGGTTGACCTCCACCAGTGCGCGCACGTGACCCTCGTCGATCGAGGCGAGCGTGCCGTCGTGCCCGAGCCCGGCGTTGTTCACCCACACGCCGAGCGGGGCGTGCGCGGTCGCGGCCGCGAGCACGCGGCGGTGGTCCTCGGGGTCTCGTACGTCGTGCCCGACGCCCGCTGCGGCCCCGAGCTCCTGCGCGGTGCGCCGCGCCGCCGCCTCGTCGATGTCGCTGACCACGACGGCGTACCCGCGCGCGACCAGCCGGGTCGCGATCGCGCGGCCGATGCCGCCCGCACCGCCCGTCACGACGGCGGATCGCGGGCTGCTGGCGGAGGGCGTAAGGGTCGTCATCCCCCGATCCAACCGGTGCCGGGCGCCCAGCGCCACCGGTCAATCGCTGCCGACACGCCGTTCGAACAAATGTTTGGAGACTGTCCGTGGCGCGGTCTAGGTTCCTCCCAACGGCTCGCACACCACGCCGGGCCCCCGCACACCACAGAAGGAGCAGCGTCATGGCGACACGCAAGGGCGGTGCGTCGACGACGGGCGCGGCGAAGCGGCCCGGCAACGGCAAGGTGCGCGAGCTGCCCGACTCGCCTCCGGACAGCAGCGGGCTGACGGCGCGCCAGCAGAAGGTGCTGGGCTTCCTCAAGGAGAGCATCGAGAAGCGCGGCTACCCACCGAGCATCCGCGAGATCGGGGAGAAGGTCGGGCTCGCCTCCTCGTCCTCGGTCGCCTACCAGCTGCGCGAGCTGGAGTCGAAGGGCTTCATCCGCCGTGACCCGAACCGACCCCGCGCTCTCGAGGTGTTCATCCCCGAGCTGATGGCCGCCCGTCGGGCGCTGTCCGGAGCCGACGACGACGGCGTCGACACCACCGGCGTGGGTGACGCGGTGCCTGCGGCCACCAACGTGCCGCTGCTCGGCCGGATCGCGGCCGGCGGTCCGATCCTCGCCGAGGAGCAGGTCCAGGAGATCTTCCCGCTGCCCAAGAGCCTGGTCGGCGAGGGTGAGCTGTTCCTCCTCGAGGTCTCCGGCGACTCGATGGTCGACGCCGCCATCTGCAACGGCGACTACGTCGTCGTACGCAGGACGCAGACCGCCGACAACGGCCAGATCGTGGCCGCGCTGCTCGACGGTGAGGCCACGGTCAAGACCCTGCAGCGGACCAACGGCGCCACCTGGCTGATGCCGCACAACGCCGCGTACGACCCGATCGACGGCACGTACGCCAGCATCCTCGGTGTCGTCACGACGGTGCTGCGCAAGGTCTGACCCGGTTCTCCACAGACGCCGGCCCGACGGCTTCTCATCCCGTCCGTGGTGCGGCACAGTGCGGAGCACCAGGTCGCCGATCCGCCCTCCGGCGACCGCCACGACGGTGCTGGTCTCGGGAGGGACAGATGGCGGCTGGAGCGATCGAGCTCGACGAGGATGCGGCCGCGGTCGCTCGCGGTCAGGCCGGAGTAGGGCGCGCAGAGGCGAGTCTCTCCTCCGGGCACCAGCGCTCGCAGCGTGCACTCGACCGCTGCGCACAGTCCTGGAGCGGACCCCGGAGCGACGTGTTCGCCGCCGCCGCTCGGGGCACCGCCGCAGCCCTCGCCGGCACCGGGCAGGCGTGCGGCACCGCCGCGTCCTTGCTGGGTGACCTCGCTGTCGCGGTGCGTCGCACCGAGGACGAGCTCGCGGCGCTGGGTGCCCAGCACCGTGCGCTGCCCGCCCACCTGATGACCCCGGGCATCGACCTGACCGGTCCCGCAGGCGATGCACAGCGCCGGGCCGACGTCCTGAGCGGGCAGGCGCACGAGGCCACGAGTGAGCTGAAGCGGGTCGAGCGGCGCATCGCCGGAGAGATGAACGCTCTCACCGACCGCCTGGTCCCCCGCCTCGCCGGGCTGCCCAGCTGTGCGCTCGTCCGCAAGATCCACCCCGGCACGGGTGGTGGCGGTGGTCTCGCCGGCGCGCTCAGCACTCTCACCGCCGCCCTGCTCGTCGGTCCCGACGGCGCGTTGACGCCGGTCCCCGACCCCACCGCCAGTCCCGGTGCCGTGCACCGCTGGTGGACGGGGCTCACCACGGCCCAGCGTGACGCGCTCGTTCGGGCCGACCCCCGGCACTGGGGCAACCTCGACGGCATCCCGGTCCTGGATCGGGACCTCGCGAACCGGATCGTGCTGCCTCAGGAGATCCGTGACCTCCGCGCGGAGCTGCAGCAACGCTTCCCCGAGGGAGAGCCTGGCCGGTACCGCACGACCTACCTCGGCTACGGCACGGGCGAGGTGCGGACGGAGAACCCCGCCTGGACGGCCTGGGACGACCTGAACCAACGACTGGCCGGCGCCGCGTCGATCGACCAGCGGCTGCACCACGGCTACCTGCTGATCGGCTTCCAGCCGTACGCGGGAAGCGGTCGCGCGATCGTCTCGCAGGGTGATCCCGACACCGCTGCCCACACCAGCATCTTCGTCCCGGGGACGACCGCTCGTCTGGGCTCGATCGACGGCGACATCGAGCGCTCCGATGTCATGGGCGGCAGCGCGAGCCGATCGGGCGCCGGGTCGGGCACCTTCGCGCACGTCACCTGGCTGGGTTACGACGCGCCGCCCACCGTCCTGGGCGACGCACCGCATCTCGGGTGGGCGGAGAAGGGGGCGCCACTCCTGGACGGATTCGCCTCCGGTCTCCGGGCCACCCACGCTGCAGGCGGTCGCTCGCACGTCACCGTCGTCGGTCACAGCTACGCCGCCACCGTGATCGGGCAGGCCGCCTCGCACGGCCACCGGCTCGAGGTCGACGACGTCCTCATGGTCGCGGCCGCCGGAGCGGGCGTCGGCCACGGCTGGCTCGGCGACGACGGCACGACCGTCGACGACCTGCACCTCAGCGGGCCCTCGCGTGGCCACGTCTACGCCACCCGGTCTCGCTCCGACCCGATCCGGTGGGCGAACGACACCCACCTCGGCGTCGACCCCACCCGAGCGACCTTCGGGGCCACCGTGTTCGGGGCGAGCCCAGGCACCACTCACGACGGCTACTGGAAGGACGACACCGCCGCCTTGCGGTCGATGGGGCTGGTCATCGCCGGGCGGGGCCCGGACGTCCCGCCGCCGACCGACGATCAGCGGCTCGGTGACCCGGCCGACGTGACCTTCGCACCGGGGTCGTGACCGGATGACGATGATCGGCCGACGCGTGGCCTGTGCCCTGGTGGTCGTGCTCGGCCTCTCGAGCTGCACTCTGCACCCGGAGGAGAGGGTCGTCCCTCCCGAGAGCGACGTCAGCCTGGCGACAGCGCAACGACGCCTGGACACGATGCTGCACACGGTCGCCGAGGAGACCTTCGGCCCAGGAGCCCGTCTGCAACCGCAGTCCGGCGCGGTGGAGTACCCGTCGGTCCGCGTGTGTGCCGACTACTCGGACGCTCCGCCGGGCAGCCCGTACAGCGCCAACTACTCCTACCGCGTCGGCGGGATCGCCCTCGTCGACCGTGCACAGGCCGAGGAGTACGCGCAACGCGTCGCGAACGCCCTGACCGAGCGCGGGTGGACCGAGCGGGACGGCTACCCGTCGGGGGACCGGAGCTTCGGACACCAGAACTACGGGATCCTGTTCCAGACCTCTCCTGACGGTGTCATGTACCTCGTAGGCAGCACGCCGTGCGTGAAGAAGAACGGCGACTGACCACTCAGCCCGCCGCCAGCCGCCCCAGCGCCTGGCGGACGACGGCCGGATCGGTGGTCGTCCACATCGGCGGCAGGCTGGCGCGCAGGTAGGCGCCGTACCTCGCGGTGACCAGCCGGGGGTCGAGGACCGCGACGACGCCGCGGTCGGACGTCGTACGGATCAGGCGTCCGGCACCCTGGGCGAGGAGGAGCGCGGCGTGGTTGGCCGCCACCGTCATGAACCCGTTGCCGCCGGCCTGCTCCACGGCCCGCTGCCGGGCCGACATCAGCGGGTCGTCCGGGCGCGGGAACGGGATCCGGTCGATGAGCACCAGCTGGCAGGTGTCCCCGGGGACGTCGAGCCCCTGCCACAGCGAGAGCGTGCCGAACAGGCAGGTGTGCGGGTCCTCGACGAACAGCGCCGACAGCTCGGCCAGCTGCGCCTCCCCCTGGGCCAGGGTGGTGAGATGCGGCAGCCGCTCGCGTACCCCTTCCGCGGCGGCCTCCGCAGCCCGGCGGGAGGAGAACAGGCCCAGGGTCCGGCCGTCCGCGGCGTCGACCAGCTCCGCGATCTCGTCGAGCTGCGCGGCGCCGAGCCCGT
This sequence comes from Marmoricola endophyticus, assembly GCF_014644415.1. Classification (GTDB taxonomy): domain Bacteria; phylum Actinomycetota; class Actinomycetes; order Propionibacteriales; family Nocardioidaceae; genus Marmoricola; species Marmoricola endophyticus. The sequence continues at coordinate 3,241,683 of NZ_BMKQ01000001.1, read as the reverse complement.
CCCGGCCGGGAGGCGGGAGGTGCTTGGCGACGTAGAGGATCCCCTGCTTGGCGTAGTCGAAGGGCGATCCCACGTCGAGGCCGCGCCACGGCAAGTGGCTGGCGTCCCGCTCGATGGGCGCGTCGTCGGAGGACCGCTCGTCGACCCGCAGCCCCACCGAGGAGGCCACCGAGTCGAAGTCGCCCCCGAGCTTGAGGGTCGCCGAGGTCATCACGACCGTCTTGTCGTACAGGAGCTTGTCGCGCATCGGCCCCCAGACCTGCAGCGGCGCGACGCAGAGGTGGTTGCCGCCGCGGTTGCGGTCGCGCTCGGCGACCCAGAGCACGTCGGCGTCGGCACCGGCCGCCATCCGCTCCGCGGTCGCGAACAGCTCCTGCGCCCAGCCCTTCGCCTGAGCGGCGCCGGCGTCCTCGCCGGTGTCCCGCGGCATCGCGGACGCGAGCGCCCGCGCGGCGTCGCGGACCAGGACCAGAGCATCGCCGAGCTGCGGGGGCAGCCGGTCGACCCTGCCGGGAGGCGTCTCGTCGATCGCCTCGCGCAGCACCTCACCGGCGTCGGCCAGGTCCTCGGCCTCGTCCCCCTCGACGTGTCGCCCCGCGCGCCGCGACGCCCGCTCGATCTCCGGCACCGAGAGCTCGTCGGTCGCCGCCTGGGTGACCCGGGCGACGAGCTCGTGGGCCTCGTCGACGACCACCGCGTCGTACTCCGGGATCATCGGGATGCCCTCGACGGCGTCGATCGCCAGCAGCGAGTGGTTGGTGACGACCAGCTGGGCAGCGTACGCGCGCTCCTTCGCCGCCTCGGCGAAGCACTCCGTGCCGAACGGGCACTTCGAGGCCCCCAGGCACTCCCGGTGGCTGACCGAGACCTGGCGCCACGCCCGGTCCCCGTGCCGCGGCGCATGGTCGCGCTCGCCGGTCCCGTCCCCGGTCGCCTCCTCCTCGACCCACTCCCGCAGGGCCAGCACCTCGGCGCCGAGCGAGCCCGACGGCAGCTGCTCGGCCCCGAGCAGCGCACCCTGGTCGTCGGGCACCCCCTCGCGGACCCGGTGCAGGCAGGCGTAGTTGGAGCGTCCCTTGAGCACGGCGTACGACGGCCGCTCCCCCAGGGTCTGCTCGGTGGCGTCGAGCAGCGCGGGGATGTCGCGCTCGACCAGCTGGTGCTGCAACGCCAGCGTCGCGGTCGCGACGACCACGCGGTCCTTGCTGAGCAGGGCGGGAACGAGGTAGCCCAGCGACTTCCCGGTCCCGGTCCCCGCCTGGACGAGGAGGTGCTCCCGGGTGCTCAGCGCCTGCTCGACCGCCGCGGCCATCGCCACCTGACCCGGCCGTTCCTGGCCACCGAGGCCGGCCACGGCGGCGGCGAGCACCTCGGTGACGGAGACGGTCTTCGCAGGCACCCGAGCACCCTACGGGCGCCGCGGACCCCGGCGCGGACCTGGCTCACTCGCCTGTGGATCCGCCCGCCAGCTCGGTGACGACGTCGAGGTGACCCAGGTGGCGGGCGTACTCCTGGACCAGGTGCAGGACGACCCGCTCCAGCGTCGGCGGGTCGGCTCCGTCCCAGCGCGGGCCGGGCCGGCCGACGGTGTCCAGCGCCTGCCCGCGGACGATCTCCCGCGTCCGGGCGCCCTGGCGCTCCAGCTCCTCGAGCACGTCGACGAGCGTCCGCTCGGCCGGGACGTACCACCGCTCGTCGCGGTGGTCGGCCCACGGATCCGCGACGTCCTCGCCCAGGAAGCCCCAGACCAGCCAGCGCCGCTCGACGTTCGTCAGGTGCACCGCGAGCTCGACCGGCGTCCACCCCGACGGCACTCCCGACCTGCGCACAACGTCCTCGCCGAGCGAGACCAGCCGGTCAGCGATGCTCGCCCGGAAGTAGTCCAGGTAGCCGACGAGGACGTCGTTGCGGGACGACGCTCCCGCGGTCGCCTCGACGAAGACCTTCGCCCTCCCGGTGCCCACGGGTCAGGCAGGCGCAGGGACGGCGTACTCGGCGAGAGCCCCGGCGAGGTCCTCGTTCACGCGTGCCTCGACGAGGCTCCCCTCGGCCGTGTGCTCCACCGAGAGCACCTCGCCGCGCTCGTGGATCTGGTTCAGCAGGTCGCCCCGCGAGTACGGCAGCAGTGCGTGCACCTCGACCGCCGGGTGCGGCAGGTCGGCCTCGACCGCCGCGAGCGCCTCGGCGATCCCGGCACCGGTGTGGGCCGAGACGGCGAGCGCGTGCGGCTCGGCGGCGAGGACCCGCGCGACCACCAGCGGGTCGGCGACGTCGGTCTTGTTGACCACGACCAGCTCGGGGACGTCCTGCGCGCCGATCTCGGCGAAGACCTCGCGCACCGACGCCAGCTGTCCCTCGGGGTCGGGGTGCGAGCCGTCGACGACGTGCACGACCAGGTCGGAGTCGGCGACCTCCTCCAGCGTGGAGCGGAACGCCTCCACCAGCTGGTGCGGCAGGTGGCGGACGAACCCGACGGTGTCGGTCATCGTGTAGACCCGGCCGTCGGCGGACGTCGTACGACGCGTCGTCGGGTCGAGCGTGGCGAACAGCGCGTCCTCGACCAGCACCCCGGCATCGGTCATCCGGTTGAGCAGCGAGGACTTGCCGGCGTTGGTGTAGCCGGCGATGGCGACGCTGGGGACGGCGTGCCGGCGACGCTCGGAGCGCTGGGTCGACCGCGTCGACTCGAGGTGCTTGAGGTCGCGACGCAGCTTGGCGATCTTGGTGTTGATCCGGCGGCGGTCGTTCTCGATCTTGGTCTCACCCGGACCACGCGAGCCGATCCCGGCGCCACCGGCCACCCGACCACCGGCCTGGCGCGACAGGTTGCCACCCCAGCCGCGCAGCCGCTGCTTCATGTAGTTCAGCTGGGCCAGCTCGACCTGCGCCTTGCCCTCCTTGGTCTTCGCGTGCTGCGCGAAGATGTCGAGGATCAGCGCGGTCCGGTCGACCACCTTCACCTTGATCTTGTCCTCGAGGTTGCGCAGCTGCCCCGGTGCGAGCTCCCCGTCGCAGATGACGGTGTCCGCGCCGGTGGCGGTGACGATCTCGCGCAGGCCCTCGACCTTGCCGCGGCCGACGTACGTCGCGGGGTCGGGCTTGTCGCGCCGCTGGTACAGCGCGTCGAGCACCTCCGAGCCGGCCGTCTCGGCGAGCAGGGCCAGCTCGGCCATCGAGTTCTCGGCGTCCTCCGCCGTGCCCTCGGTCCACACCCCGACGAGGACGACGCGCTCGAGGCGGAGCTGGCGGTACTCGACCTCGGTGATGTCCTCGAGCTCGGTACGCAGCCCCGCCGCGCGGCGCAGCTCGTGGCGCTCGGCCAGGTCGAGCTCGCCGGTGGTGAGGTCGGCGCCGCCGTCGGCGTACCCGGACTCCATGCCGCCGTCCGGATCGAGGTCCCAGCTGGAGGTCTGGTCCAGCGCGGAATCGAGGGAGAAGGGCTCAGGTGCGTTCGTCATGTGGCTCCCAGCCTATGGCGGCGGGCCAGGGGGCGCACCCGGGTTGTCCCGGCGGAGACTGGGTAACGTCGGAGCATGAGCCAGGACCCGGACACCACCTCCGACCCGCAGACCGACCCTGCCTCCGAGGGCGAGCGGCCGACGCCACAGCAGGAGGACGACGACTCCGCCGGTGCCGGCACCGACCACTCGCGCGACACCGAGATCGGCGAGTCCGACCCCAACGCCGACTCCGCCGAGGGGCTCGCGGGTGGGATGGGCGTCAGCAGCGAGCGCGTCGGGCCCGCCCGCGGCGAGAGCGAGCCGGTGTCGTACGGGATCCACGAGACCCACCACCCGGTGCCGCCGGCCGACGCCGTGCCCGAGCAGTCGTCGGACCCCGCGGCCGGACCGGAGGTGCAGCCGGACCAGCCGGTGCTCAAGGAGCACCCCGCCGAGGACCCGGCCTTCCGTGGTCCCGCGGCGTACGAGGGTTGAGCTGCAGATTCGTGCACTGCCGACACCGGTAGATATTCGCTGGACGAAGTGTCGGTGGCGTGTGCGTTGATGGATCCATGAGCGACGACCAGACACGCGAGCCGGACCAGCCCGAGCAGCCGGAGGTCGACAAGGCCCCCCTCGAGGACCCCGATGCGGAGCTGCACGAGGGCGACGCAGGCAGCGAGCACCTTCCCGGCGAGTCCTACCGGAACACGCTCCGGCTGAACTGAGGAACACCGCCACCGGCACCGGGGTTGGCCGAGCATGACGCTCACCCTCACCGGCAGCACGGGCCACCTCGGCCGCCTCGTCCTCGACCGGCTGCCCGGACAGGTCGACCGGCTGGTCGTTCGTGACGCCTCACGAGCGCCCGCGGGCCCCGAGTCGCGTGTCACGACGTACGGCGACCGCGAGACTGCGGTCGCCGCGCTGCGCGGCACCGACGTGCTGCTGATGGTCTCGGGGGCCGAGTCCCCGACCCGGCGCGACGAGCACCGCACCTTCATCGCCGCAGCTGCCGAGGCCGGGGTGGGTCACGTCGTCTACACCAGCTTCCTCGGCGCCGCCCCCGACGCGGGGTTCACCCTCGGCCGCGACCACTTCGACGCCGAGCAGGCGATCCGCGAGAGCGGGATGGAGTGGACCCTGCTGCGCGACAACTTCTACACCGAGGTGCTGCCGCTCTTCGCCGACGACGACGGCGTGGTCGCGGGCCCGGCCGGGCAGGGGCGGCTCGCCGCGGTGGCGCGGGCCGACGTGGCGGACGTGGCCGCCGCGGTGCTGTCCGACGCACCCGCGCACGCGGGAGCGACGTACTCCCTGACCGGGCCGGAGGCACTGACGCTGGCCGAGGCCACCGCGCGGATGACGCAGCTGCTCGGACGGCCGTACTCCTACCGCGAGGAGACGCTGGAGGAGGCGTACGCCTCCCGTCGGCGGTGGACCGACGAGCAGTGGCAGCTCGACGCGTGGGTCAGCACGTACACCGCGATCGCCGACGGTGAGTGCGCGCGGGTCACCGACGACGTGCGCCGGGTGACCGGGCACGACGCGCGGACCCTCGAGGAGGCGCTCGGCAACGGTCGCTGACCCCGCGCGTGCAGGGCCTGGACGCGCTAGCGGTCGGGGTTCACCACCAGCGCGGACCCGCCACCACGTCGGACCGGCTCCGAGACCGCGGTCAGGCGACCGTCGGGCCCGATCCCGATCGCCGTCGCGGCACCGATCTCGGCGGCGCTGGTGAACGCGTCACCGGCGGGTACGAGGTGGTGGCCGTAGGCGGCGAGGGCGTCGCCGTACTCGTCGATGAACGCCGGCTCCGAGGACACGTCGGCGGTGTTGCGCGGCGAGGAGCGCGGCGCCGCGATCATCTCGGGCAGCGTCATCGCGAAGTCGATCCGGTCGACCAGCATCTGCAGGACGGTCGTGATGATCGTCGACCCGCCGGGCGAGCCCAGCGCGAGGACCGGCTTGCGGTCCTTGAGCACGATCGTCGGCGAGATGGACGAACGTGGCCGCTTACCGCCCTCGATCCGGTTCGGGTCGGCCGGGTCGTACGCCGCGGTGAAGTCGGTCAGCTCGTTGTTGAGCAGGAAGCCGCGGCCGGGGACGACCATGCCGGAGCCGCCCGTCTGCTCGATGGTGAGGGTGTACTCCGCGACGTTCCCCCACCGGTCGGTGGCGGTGAGGTTCGTGGTGGAGACGTTCTCGGTGTCCGGCTTGGCGGCGACGTCCGCGCCCGCGCCGCAGCTCGACGAGGTCAGCGACCCCGCCGCCACCGGCTTCGGCAGCGCACGGTTTCCCTTGACCAGGCAGGCCCGGGTCTTCGCGAAGTCGTCGGAGAGCAGACGCTGCTGCGGTATGTCGACGTACGCCGGGTCGCCGACGTAGGCGTTGCGGTCCGCGAAGGCCAGCGAGCCGGCCTCGAGGTAGTGGTGCAGGGCGTCGTCGCGGGAGAGCTTCGACATCGGGAAGTGCTCGAGGATGTTCAGCGCCTCGCCGACGGTGGTGCCGCCGCTGCTGGAGGGCGGTGCGCCGTACACGCCGTAGCCGCGGTAGCCGACGCGGGTCGGCTCCTCGTCCTTGACCGCGTAGCGCGCCAGGTCGTTCGCGGTGAGGTAGCCGGCGGGCACCGGCAGCGTGGTGTCGCCGCGCTTCGGCGGGTGCTGCGCGGTCTGCGCGATCTGGTCGGCGAGCGGCCCGCGGTAGAAGGCGCGGGTGCCCTCCCGGGCGATCAGCTTGTACGTGTTCGCGAGGTCGGGGTTGCGGAACACCGACCCGACCGCCGGCGCGTCACCGCCGGGCAGGAACAGCTTCCGGGTGGCGTCGAAGGCCCCGAAGCGGTCCTTGTTGTCCAGGGTCTGGGAGCGGAACGTGTCGTCGACGACGAAGCCGCGCCGGGCCAGGGCGACCGACGGCTGGAGGGTCTGTGCGAGGTCCCGGGTGCCCCAGCGGTCCAGCGCGCGCTGCCAGGTGGCCAGCGACCCCGGGGTGCCGACCGAGACGCCGCTGGTCACCAGCTCGGGGGTGAAGTTGTACGGCTCGCCGGTGCCGGGGTCGATGAACGCGTCGTGGGGCATCCGCGCCGGCGCGGTCTCGCGGCCGTCGATCGCACCGACCTTGCCGGTCCCGGCGTCGTACACGACGAGGTAGCCGCCGCCACCGATCCCCGAGCTGTACGGCTCGGTCACCCCGAGCGCGGCCGCGGTGGCGATGATCGCGTCGACCGCGTTGCCGCCGCGCTTGAGGACCTGGAGGCCGATCTTGCTCGCCTCGGGGTCGACCGAGGTGACCGCCCCGCCGGTGCCGGTGCTGGTCGGCGTCTTGGTCGAGTAGTGGTCCTCGGGCTTCGCCTGGGCGATCCCGGCGGTGGTCGCGACCAGCGCCGCGGCGACGAGCAACGAGGTGGTACGGACGGTACGACGCATGGGGGCCTCCGGGTGCTCAGGAGACCTGAGCCAACCACCGGCGTACGAGGCATGGCAAGGGCGGTGGGCGGCACCTGCCGGGTCGAGTGGTGCCTTCTGCAGGCTCGAGTTGCGTCTTCTGCAGGCTTCAGCTGCGCCGTCTGCCGTCACGCCCGCCGTCGGACCTGCAGAACCCACCACTCGGACCGGCAGAACTGACGACTCGACCCAGCAGGGGGCACCACTCGGCCCAGCAGGGCGTACCACTCAACGGGGAGGGGCGGGCTCCAGCGTGCGGCGGTACCGCTCCTGGCCGAGGCCGTTGCGCAGGGAGACGGTGAACCGGTCGTGGCGGTCGATGTCGACGTGGCCGAAGAACGTCTTCTCCCCGCGCGGGGCCTGGTTCGCGTAGTCCGCCGGCTCGACGAAGTCCGCGCGCGGTCCGAAGGTCGCGTCGAGCGTGTTCGGCCCGAAGCTGCCGGCGCTGATCGGGCCGGTGACGAACTCCCAGAACGGGTCGAAGTCGGTGAAGGTCGCGCGCTCGGGCGAGTAGTGGTGCGCCGCCGTGTAGTGCACGTCCGCGGTGATCCACACCGTGTTGCGCACCCCGGCCGCCTTGAACCGCCGCAGCACGCGGGCCAGGTCGTGCTCCCGGCCGAGCGGACGGCCCGGGTCGCCGTTGCTCAGCGACTCCTCGTTGCTGCCGTCCGGGACTACCAGCCCGAGCGGCAGGTCGTTGCTGATCACCTTCCAGGTCGCGGTCGACGCAGCCACCTCGCGGACCAGCCAGTCGATCTGCTCCTCGCCGAAGATCGGTGTGCGCGCGTCCTCGAGACCCGTGGTGTTGGGCGACTTGTACGAGCGCATGTCCAGGCAGAACACGTCCAGCTGCGGCCCCCGGGAGATCTTGCGGTAGATCCGCTCCGCGGCGAACCCGTCCCGACCGCGTCCGGTGACGTCGGTGGTACGGATCGGCTGGTACTCCTGCCAGGCCTGCCGCGCACGGGCGGCCAGCACGTCGACCCGCTTCTCGGTGTAGGCGGGATCGGTGAGGACCTGGCCGGGGTACCAGTTGTTGTGCGTCTCGTGGTCGTCCCACTGCGCGATGACGGGCACCTCGGCGTAGAAGCGCCGCACGTTCTCGTCGAGCAGGTTGTAGCGGTGCCGGCCGCGGTACTCCGCCAGCGACTCCGCGACCTTCTCCACCCCCTCGGCGACCACGTTGCGCCAGATCCGGCCGTCGGGCTCGGTGACGCTCTCGGCGACGGGCGAGTCGGCGTAGATCGTGTCCCCGGAGTGCACGAAGAAGTCGGGGCGGGTACGCCGCATCGCGTCGTACGTCGCCATCCCGCCGATGTCGGGGTTGATCCCCCAGCCCTGGCCGGCGGTGTCCCCCGACCACACGAAGCTGGTGCCGCGCCGGCCCCGGTCCGGTGCGGTGCGGAACGAGACCCGCCGGCTCTCCCCGCGGGTGCCGTCGGCGGCCTCGAACCAGAGCTCGGCGATGTAGTCGCGCCCGGCCGGCAGGTCGGACAGGTCGATCCGGGCGGTCAGGTCCGAGCTCGCGTCGGCCACCGGCCCGCGCAGCAGGGAGCGCCGACCGCCGGACACCAGCCGCGCGGCGAGCCGCCCCTCGCCGCTGGAGCGCGCCCACAGCGTGGCGCCGTCCACGCCCACGTCACCGCTCTGGACGCCGTACGGCAGGCTCAGCCGGCTGCGGACCTGCGCGACGGCGGGAGGAGTCCAGCCGGTCGCGGCGAGGACCCCGCCGGTGGCAGCGGCTCCGCCCAGGACGGTGCGGCGGCGTACGGGAGCGGGGTCGGGGGTGCTCATGCCCCCACCGTCACGCGACCGGGTGACCCGGGGGTGACGGTGAGGTGAACGTGGCTACTTGGGTGGCATCCGGATGCCGCCGTCGACCCGGATGACCTCGGCGTTCATGTAGGAGTTGGTGATCGTCTCCACCACCATGCTGGCCAGCTCGTCCGGGACGCCGAGGCGCTTGGGGAACAGCACGGACTCACCGAGCTTGGCCTTGAACTGCTCGGCCTGCTCGCCCTCGCCGTAGATCGGGGTGTCGATCAGGCCCGGGGCGACGGTGTTGAGCCGGATGCCGGCGGCGGCGAGGTCGCGCGCGACGGGGAGGGTCATGCCCACGACGCCGCCCTTGGAGGCGGAGTACGACGCCTGCCCGATCTGACCGTCGAAGGCGGCGACGGAGGCGAGGTTGCAGATCGCCCCCTTGCACCCGTCGGCGTCGGCCTCGTTGCGGCTCATCGCGGTGGCGGCCGTACGCGTGACGTCGAAGGTGCCGATCAGGTTGATCGCGACGACCTTGGTGAAGGCCTCCAGGTCGTGCGCGGAGTCGTACTCCCCGTCCCGGCCGATGGTGCGCTGCGCCCAGCCGATGCCCGCGGAGTTGACGACGGCACGGAGCGGGCCCTGCTCGGCCGCGACCTCGACGGCCGCGCGCACCTGGGCGGTGTCGGTGACGTCGAGCTGGGCGAAGACGCCACCGATCTCCTCGGCCAGGGCACCGCCCTTGTCGGCCTGGAGGTCGGCGACCACGACCGTCGCGCCCTTGGCAGCGAGCTGGCGGGCGGCGGCGGCACCGATGCCGGACGCGCCACCGGTGACGAGGGCTACTGCTCCGTTGAGGTCCATGGTTCGGACCCTACTCACGGGTCAGGACGGCACGGCGACGGGCTCCTCGACGGGTTCTGCCACCGCCTCCTCCGCCAGGGTCACCCAGCCCTCCGCGACCAGCACCGCCGGTCCGGTCATCAGCACGGTGCCGGCCTCGGTCCACTCCAGGTGCAGCCGGCCGCCGGGGACGTCGACGACGTACGTCGTCCCCCGCGGCGCCTCGTCCGCGGTCGCCACCGCCGCGAGGACCGCGCACGCACCGGTGCCGCACGACCGGGTCTCCCCCGAGCCGCGCTCGTGGACCCGCATCGCGACGTGGTGGTCCTCGGGAGCACCGACGCGGGAGACGAGCTCGACGTTCACGCCGTGGGGGTACGTCGCCTCGTCGTACACAGGTGCCGGGAGCGGCGTGGGCAGGGTGTCGAGCCCGACCTCGACCAGCGCCACCGCGTGCGGGTTGCCCAGGTCGACGTGGGTCGCGGTCCAGGACTGCTCCCCCACCGAGACCCGGGTCTCGCCGAGCAGCGAGGGCGTACCCATGTCGACGGTGATGCCGACCTCGCCGAACGTGACGGTCTTGATGCCGTCCCGGGTCGCGATCGGCAGCGGCTCGCGCGCGTCCACGTCGGCGTGGGTGGCGAGGTAGAGCGCGAGCACGCGTACCCCGTTGCCACACATCTCGCTCAGCGACCCGTCGGCGTTGCGGTAGTCCATGAACCAGATCGCCTCGCCCCGCGCCGCCACCGCAGCCGGGTCGTCGGTCGCGTCCGTGCGCACGACGCGGATGACGCCGTCGGCGCCGAGACCCACCCGCCGGTCGCACAGCGCCGCGACCTGTCCGGGGCTGACCTCCAGCGCGCCGTTGGCGTCGGGCAGCAGCACGAAGTCGTTCTCCGTGCCGTGCCCCTTCACGAAGGGGGTCTCGACGGGCAGCTCCACGATCACGATCGTAGGTCGCCGGCTCCCCTCCGCACCGACCGGTCGTGCCACGAGCGGGGCGCTCACCGGTCGGGGGCGGCGAAGTGCTGGTAGTCCGGCTCGGAGAAGTCACCGCCCCAGGTCCAGCCCAGGCGGTCGAACACCCGACGGACGACGGCACCGTCGCGGACCACGCCGCGCCCGGGGAACGTGGCACCCGTGCGGTCGACGCCGACGTACGACGACCCCGCCGGCGGGCGCGCCGCGCCGCGCACGACGTACGGGTTCTGCACGGGGTTCACGTCGACCGCGCGCCCGTAGGCGTGGTCGGACCAGGTCGTCGTCCCGGCGACGCGACGGCAGTTGTACGCCGAGGTGTTGTTCGCCGCCATCGAGGCGTCGTCGTCCCCGTCGTAGTCGTCGACCAACCGCATCTGCTGGATCGGGAAGCGAGCGGCGTACATCGCCGCGAAGGCCTGCGTGACGTCGCCCACGACGGACGCGGCCACCACCATCTCGCCGACGCGGTCGCGCCCGTCGAAGCCGACGTACGACATCCTCAGGAACCGCAGGTCCGAGAGGGGGACCGGGCAGCCCTCGCCGTGGCTGCGCCCGACCATGCGCCGCGCGAGGACGCTGTCGACCGGGCGGGCGACCGCGTGGAACCCCGCCAGCCCCGCCTCCTCGTCGTCGGCCCGCTCCCCCGGAGCGCTCGCCAGGTCGGTGCAGCCGCGCAACCCTCGCCAGAGGGCCTGCTCGGTGCCGGCGGACGCCCCGGTGACCGGTCGCGGCGCACCCCCCTGACGGGGGATCCGACCCGGCGCCCACTCGTCGTCGACGACGCGGCCGCCCTCGACGGTGAGCTCGAGGACACCGGTCTGCGGGGTGTTCCCGTGATACCAGAAGAAGTTGCCCAGCCCGTACGAGACGTACGTCGACCCGACCGCGCCGGCGCCCGAGGGCACGTGCGCGTGCGTCCCGACGACCACGTCGGCGCCCGCGGCCGCCAGTGCGCTCGCCAGCACCTGCTGGTCACCGGTGGGGCAGGCGCTGCCCTCCTCACCCCAGTGCAGGTAGACCACCACGACGTCGTCGCGCGCGTCGGCCTCGCGCACGGCGGCGAGGAGGCGGTCCGGGTCGCGGGCGATACCGGGCCCGGTGCCGGGACCGACCGACCACGTCGGGTCGGCGCTCTCCCGGGGTGAGGCGTCGGCCGCGAGGACCGCGACGTCCACGCCGCGCACGCTCCGGCGGACCGGCGCGAACGCCTGCTCCTCGTCCAGGCCGGCGCCGACCGCCGCGACCGGCGACGCCGCCGCGGCGGCGAGCGTGTCGCGCAGCCCGGCAGCGCCGTAGTCGGCCGCGTGGTTGTTGGCCACCGACACCACGTCCACACCGCTGCGGGCGAGGACGTCGAGCGCGGCCGGCGGGGTACGGAACCAGTAGCGGTCCGCCGGGTCCTCCAGCTCCTTGCGCGCCGGCTGCGTACGGGTCGTCACGGCGGACTCCAGGTTGACCACCGACAGGTCGGCGTCGGCCAGGCGCCCGGCCAGCGGGCCGAGGGTGCTCCCGGGGCGGCCGGGGACGGAGGCCAGTCCCCCCGCGAAGTGCACGTCGCCGGCGAACGCCAGCGTGATCGGCGCGCTCGGCTCCGACGGACCGGTCCGGCGCCCCGGCGTCTCCGCCTCGTCCGGCGCCCCGCTGCACGCCACCAACGCCCCGCACAGGAGTGCCACGGCGATCCCGACGACCGCGCCTCGTCGACGTCGCGTGTGCGGCATGGGCGTCTCGTCTCGGGAGGAGGGGTGGTCGTCAGTGTGGCCGGGGTCGCCAAGTCGGGGCGGCGTGCTTGGCTGGCTCGCGTGCCCGACTCCCTCCTCACCGTGCGCAGCCTGACCCGCTCGTACGGCGACCACCTCGTCCTCGACGGGCTCGACCTCGACGTCGCGCCGGGCGAGGCGGTCGCGCTGGTCGGCCCGAACGGGTCCGGCAAGTCGACGCTGCTGCGCTGCGTGGCCGGTGTCGACGAGCCGAGCGCGGGGACGATCGAGCTCGCCGGCCGACCACTGGACGAGCGCGACGCCGAGATCCGCGCCGCACTGGCGGTGGTGATGGACGACCTCGACTTCTTCCCCGACCTGTCGGTGGTCGAGCACCTGGACCTGTTCGCCAAGGCGCACGGCCTCGCCGACGCCGAGGCGCAGGTGAACGAGGTGCTCGAGGAGGTAGGGCTGACCACCGCGTCGGCGCAGCTGCCCGGCACGCTCTCCTCCGGGCAGCGTCGACGGCTCGCCCTGGCCAGCGCGTTCGTCCGACCGCGCCGGCTGCTGGTCCTCGACGAGCCCGAGCAGCGGCTCGACGTCGGCGGGGTCGAGTGGCTCGGCGAGCGACTGGTGCGCGAGCTGGCCGACGGGCTCGGGGTCCTCCTGGCCAGCCACCACCCCGCGCTGGTCGAGCGCGTCGCGGACCGGGTCGTCGACCTGGGCGCCCCGTGAGCGCTTCGCAGGTCCGTGAGCTGCGGGCCGACGTACGACACTGGCGCCGCGGGCGGGCGTCGGCCACGCTCGGGCAGGTCCTCTCCGACGCGTACGTCGGTGTCTTCACCGCAGTGGTCGTCGGGGCGATGCTGGCCAGCACCGTCGTCGGCCTGCGTCGTGAGCTCGGCGTCGGCTGCACGGCCGGTGACTGCGCGGCGGGACGGGACCTGCTGCCGTGGCTGGTCGCGCTGGGGGCGGTGCTGGCCGTGCTCTCGCTGGCGCGGCTGTTCGGGCCGGTCTTCGTGACGCCCGCGGTCGGCTCGTGGCTGCTCACCGCCCCGGTCGACCGTACGGCGGTGCTGCGGCCGCGGCTGCTCGGCGCCGTGGGCGCGGCGGTCGTCGTCGCCCCCGTCGCCCTGGTCGCCGCGACGCTGGGCGGGCTGAGCCCGGTCGCGGTGGCGGCGCTGACCCTCGGCGCCACCGTCCTGGCGATCCTCGGGGTCGCCGGAGCGGCGGTGTCACAGGAGCGCGAGGGTCGCGGCGGCGGGCTCGTCGCCGCCGCCGTCGGGATCGTCCTCTGGCTGCTCCTCCTCGCCCTGGCGACCGGACGGGCCCCGACCCGCTTCCTCCCGACGGCTCTGTGGTGGCCGCTGGTCGCGGTGCTGGCGGTGCTCGCCGCCGGGCTGCTGGGCCTCGCGCTGCGTGGCCTGGCCGGAGTACGCCACCGGCAGGCCACCGCCGGCGGGTCGCTGGCGCCGGGCGTCTCCGGCGCGCTGGCCTCGCTGGACCTCGCCCTCGTGCACGACCTGGTCATCGAGCACCGCTGGCGGGCCGTGGAGTCCGTACGACCGGCGCGCGGCGGTCCCGGCGGCGTGGCCGCACTGGTCTGGCCGGACGTGGTCCGCCTGCGCCGGGCACCGTCCCGGCCGGTCGTGCTGCTGGCGAGCGCCGTCGTGGCGTACGCCGTGGCCACCGTCGGCGCGGGACGGCTGACCGTGCTGGTCGCCGCCGTCGTCGGCTTCCTCGCCGGCCTGCCGATGCTCTCCGCGCTCCGCGTCCTGACCCGTACGCCGGCGCTCGTACGGATGCTGCCGTTCCCGGTCTCGACCGCACGTGGTGCGACGGTGGTCGTCCCCGGCGCCCTGCTGCTGGTGTGGGGCCTGGCCTCGGTGCCGGCGCTGCACACCGCGCTGGGCGAGCCGTGGGGCGACAGCGTCCTGGCCGGCGTCGGGGTCGCCGCCGCGGCGCTGGCCGGAGCGGCACGCTGGGTGACCGGCCGCCCGCCGGACTACGGCCGGCCGCTGGTCTCCAGCCCGGCCGGGGCGGTGCCGACGAACCTCTACGCCAGCGCGTTCCGCGGCTTCGACATCGCCGTGCTCGGCGTCCTGCCGCTGCTGCTCCTCCCGGAAGCCACGGGCGCGCTGCTCTCGGTGGCGCTCAGCGCGGGGGTGCTGAGCTACCTCCTCTCACGGAAGTAGCAACCGCCTCGACCGCCCGCTCCACCCGCTCCCCGTCGTCGTAGCGCACCCAGACGACGCGCGGGTCCTTGCGGAACCAGGCGTCCTGGCGGCGCGCGAAGCGCCGGGTGCCGACGACGGTCCGCTCGATCGCCTCCGCCTCGGTGCACTCCCCTGCCAGGTACGAGAGCACCTGTGCGTAGCCCAGTGCGCGGCTCGCCGTCCGACTCTCCCGCAACGGCGCGCCGAGACCTCGTACCTCCTCGACCAGGCCGGCCTCCCACATCGCTCCCACCCGTCGCTCGATGCGTGCGTCGAGCGTGGCCCGGTCGATGTCGACACCGATCTGGACGGTGGACGGGTCGAGGTACGCGGGCTCGGGGAGCCGGGCGGCGAACGGACGGCCGGTGAGCTCGACCACCTCCAGCGCCCGGACGGTACGACGACCGTTCGACGGCTCGATCGCCTCGGCCGCGGCCGGGTCGACCGAGCGCAGCCGGTCGTGCATGGCGGTGGCCCCCACCTGCGCGAGCTGGTCCTCCAGCCGCGCCCGGACGGCCGGGTCGGTGCCGGGGAAGTCCAGCCGGTCCACGACGGCACGGGTGTACAGCGCGGACCCGCCGACCAGCACCGGGACGGCGCCGCGGCGCCGTACGTCGGCCACGACGGCGCGCGCCTGCCGCTGGAAGACCGCGACGCTGGCGTCCTCGCCGACGTCCATCGTGTCCAGCAGGTGGTGCGGGATCCCGCGCCGCTGCGCGACCGGCAGCTTCGCGGTGCCGATGTCCATCGCGCGGTAGACCTGCATCGAGTCGGTGTTGACGACCTCGCCGCCCAGGCGCCCCGCGAGGTCCAGGGCGAGCTCGCTCTTGCCGGCCGCGGTCGCGCCGACGACGGCGACGACCGGGGGGACGGACGGTGACGACACGGGCGCCATCCTGCCAACTCGCCGGTCGCCCCTTGCCCGTGGCGTCCACGGTTGGCAGGCTGGAGATCCGCTCGCTCCCCACCCTCAAGGATGTGTCATGGGAATCTTCGACAAGGCCAAGGACTTCGCCCAGGAGAACGCCGACAAGGTCAGCGACGCGGTCGACAAGGCGGCGGACTTCGCTGACGAGAAGACCGGTGGGAAGTACTCGGACAAGATCGACAAGGCCTCCGACTTCGTCAAGGACCAGGCCGACAAGGCCGGCGGCGAGAAGAAGGCCTGACCCGCCTTCACCGCACTTCCGCGAGGGGCCACCGCGCAGTCTGCCCGTGCGGGGCCCCTCGTGGCATGCCTGGACCAGGCGCGGGTACCCCCGACGCATGAGCCACCCCCAGGACGAGGACCGGCCCGACGAGCACCCCGACGAGCAGCAGTCCGCCCCACGGCCCGGCGAGGACCCCGAGGGCGTGGCCGACGAGGGCGGTCCGACCGACCCGCAGAACCCGACCGGCTGACCGACTCCACCGCACCGAGGAGACGCAGATGACCGCCCAGCACCCCGGCGACCAGCCCGAGCCCACCACCGACGCCGCCCCGCCCGTGGGCCCCGGCGGACCCGACGCGGTCCCCGACTGGGAGGACGCCGGCGAGGAGTCGACGGTCCCCGACCCGCCGCGCTCGGCCCAGGTCGAGGAGGACAAGGTCCCCGACGAGATCGACGAGCCGGACAACGAGGTCCCGGAGGCGGCCGGCGACGGCGAGGACGCCCCCTCGGGTGACGAGGAGCCCGCCGACTGAGGTCCGGCTAGGCCGGGAGCCCGACCGTCGGCAGCCCCAGCGAGACGCGGGTGTCCGGCGCGGTGGGCGCCGTGTTGCGCAGCTCCCACGCGTCGCCGGACCGGGTACGCCGCACCCGGACCGCCCCGTCGGCCACCAGGTGGTGCGGCGCGGCGTACGTCACGGTCGTCTCGACCAGGTCGCCGGGTCGTACGTCGACCGTCGCGCCCGCCTCGTCGACCGGCGTGAAGTGCACCAGCCGGTTGTCCGGCGCCCGGCCGGAGAGCCGGTGGGTGGTCTGGTCCTTGCGGCCCTCGCCCTCGGCGACCAGGAGCTCCACGCGGCGGCCGAGCTGGCGCTGGTTCTCCTCCCAGGCGATCCGGTTGACCGCCTCGACCAGGCGCTCGTACCTGTCCTGCACGAGTGCCGGGTCGATCTGGTCCGGCAGGTCCGCGGCGGGCGTGCCAGGGCGCTTGGAGTACTGGAACGTGAACGCGCTGGCGAACCGGGCCTGCTCGACCACGTGCAGGGTCTGCTCGAAGTCGGCCTCGGTCTCGCCCGGGAAGCCGACGATGATGTCGGTGGTGATCGCGGCGTCCGGCATCGCGGCGCGCACCCGGTCGATGATCCCGAGGAACCGGTCCTGGCGGTAGGACCGGCGCATCGCCCGGAGCACGGCGTCCGACCCGGACTGCAGCGGCATGTGCAGCTGCGGCATGACGTTCGGGGTCTGCGCCATCGCCTCGATCACGTCGTCGGTGAACGAGGACGGGTGCGGAGAGGTGAAGCGCACCCGCTCGAGCCCGTCGATCTCACCGCAGGCCCGCAGCAGCTTGCCGAAGGCGAGCCGGTCGCCGAACTCGACGCCGTAGGTGTTCACGTTCTGCCCGAGGAGCGTCACCTCGCTGACGCCTTCGGCCACGAGGGCCTCGATCTCGGCGAGGACGTCGCCGGGGCGACGGTCCTTCTCCTTGCCGCGCAGCGCGGGGACGATGCAGAACGTGCAGGTGTTGTTGCACCCGACCGAGACCGAGACCCAGGCGGCGTACGCCGACTCCCGCTTCGTGGGGAGCGTGCTCGGAAAAACCTCGAGCGACTCCTCGATCTCGACCTGGGCCTCCTCGGCGACCCGGGCCCGCTCGAGGAGGACCGGCAGCGAGCCGATGTTGTGGGTGCCGAAGACGACGTCGACCCACGGCGCGCGACGGGTGATCTCCCCGCGGTCCTTCTGGGCCAGGCAGCCGCCGACCGCGATCTGCATGCCCGGCCGCTCGGCCTTGACCGGCGCGAGGTGCCCGAGGTTGCCGTAGAGCCGGTTGTCGGCGTTCTCCCGCACCGCGCAGGTGTTGAACACGACGACGTCGGCGGTCTCGTCGGCCGGCGCGGCGACGTAGCCTGCGTCCTCCAGCAGCCCGGTCAGCCGCTCGGAGTCGTGGACGTTCATCTGGCAGCCGTAGGTGCGCACCTCGTACGTGCGCGGCCCTGCGGCCTGCTCGGCGGTCTGCTCGGTGGTGGGGGCGCTCATCGCCGGACAACGATAGGCGACGTGCGCGAGCGGCCACTCGCTCCGCTCAGGGACCGACGGGCTGCGGGGCCGGTGTCGGCTCCGGTCCGACCGGCTCGGGTCCCGGGCTCGGGACCGGTCGCGGCTCGGGTACGGGAGCCAGCGGGTCGGGCACGGGGGCGGGCTCGATCGGCGGTGCGGTCACGACTTCTCCTCAGCGGTGGACGTCGTTGCCCGTACGAACCTATCGGGTCACGGTTTCCGCGGGGTGACCCACAGCCGGATGACGCCCTCGACGACCACCGTGCCGTCGGTGCGCTCGCCGCGCACGCGGACCCCGACGTCGGGGTCCTCGCCGTCCCACTGGGACTGGTCGGTCTCGGCGATGCAGGTGATCGCGCTGGTCGCCTTCGCCGTGTAGGAGACCTCCATCCCCTTCGGGATCCAGCGCTTGTCGGCGGGGATCGACGACTCGGCCAAGGCACCCATCGCCGCCTCGAGCCCGTTGCACAGCGCGATCGCGTGCACGGTGCCGATGTGGTTGTGCACGCCGATCCAGTTCGGCACGACAAGCTCGACGTGGTTCGGCTCGACGACCGTGAAGCGCGGGCGCACGGAGGCGAAGTACGGCGCCTTCAGCGCGAAGCCGGCGGAGAACAGCCGCTTGCCGAGCGGGAGTGGCGCGAGCCGGTTGTACAGCGAGAGGACCCTGCTCATGCGAGCGAGGTTACCTGCGAGTAACCACGTCTGTGGAGCCGCTCGTACGCGGCGGGTCTCGACGCGCTCGCTGCTCGACCACCCCACACCCGAGGTGGTCGAGCCCGAACCGAGCGCGGCGAGGCGGTGTCCTGAGCCTGTCGAAGGGACGTCGAGACCACCGCGTGCGGGAACTGGCTGAGTGCCGTTCACCTGCCGTCCGTACGGCGTCCACTCCCCGCGAACCCTCGTGTCCCAGCGTGAGCGCCATGACCTCTCGGGAACCCCAGCTGTCCAGCACCCGTCGTACCGTCCTGCGCGGAGCCGGCGTCGTCGCGGCCGCCGGCGCCGTCAGCGTCCTCGGCACCAGCGCCGCACCGGCGGACCTGCGCCCCTCGGCCGCCACCTCTCCACTGCCGCAGACACCGTTCACCCTGGGGGTCGCCAGCGGCGACCCCGAGCCCGACGGCTTCGTGATCTGGACCCGCCTGGCGATCAGGCCGCTGGCCGCGAACGGGCGTGGCGGCATGCCCTCGCAGCGGTACGACGTCGAGTGGGAGGTCGCGACCGACGACCGGTTCCGGCGCGTCGTACGCCGTGGGACCGTGAGCGCCGGACCGGAGTCGGCCCACGCCGTGCACGTCGAGGTGACCGGCCTCGGCCCCGGCCGCGAGTACTGGTACCGCTTCCGTGCGGCGGGCTACGTCTCCGAGACCGGGCGCTCGCTCTCGGCGCCCTCGCTGAACAAGATGCCGACCGCGCTGGCGATGTCGTTCGTGTCCTGCTCGCAGTTCGAGCACGGCTGGTTCACCGCCTACCGCGGGCTGGCCGAGGACCGGCCCGACCTGATCCTGCACCTGGGCGACTACCAGTACGAGTACACGGCCAACGCCTACGTCGCCGACTCCGGGAACGTCCGCGACCACGCGGGACCGGAGACCACCACGCTGGCCGGCTACCGCCAGCGCTACGCGCAGTACCGCACCGACCCCGACCTCCGCGCCGCCCACGCGGTCGCCCCGTGGCTCGCGGTCTTCGACGACCACGAGGTCGACAACAACTGGGCGGGCTTCACCCCCGAGCACCCCGAGGACCAGGCGGGGTTCCGGCAGCGGCGTCGCGACGCGTTCCGGGCGTACTACGAGAACCAGCCGCTGCGGCGCACCTCCGTGCCCAACGGTCCGCACATCCAGGCCTACCGCCGCCGCCACTGGGGTCGACTGGCCACCTTCCACGTGCTCGACACCCGCCAGTTCCGCGACGACCAGGCCTGCGACGACGGCTACGACGCCTGCCCGGCGGCGTACGACCCCAAGCGCTCGATCACCGGCGACACCCAGGAGAAGTGGCTGCTCGACGGCTTCCGCGAGTCCTCCGCGCGCTGGGACCTGATCAGCCAGCAGGTGTTCTTCGCCCAGCGCGACTCCGACGCCGGACCGGTGACCGTGACCTCGATGGACGCCTGGGACGGCTACGTCGGCTCCCGCGACCGGATCACCAGGGGCTTCGTCGACGCCGGCGTGCGCAACCCCGTCGTCCTGACCGGCGACGTGCACGCGCACTGGGGCTCCGACCTGTACGACGACTACGCCGCCGACAACCCGCGCACGGTCGGCTCGGAGCTGGTCACGTCCTCGATCACCAGCGGTGGCGACGGGTACGACTCCCCCACCGGCGAGCACCCGTGGTTCCCCCAGAACCCGAACCTGCGGTTCTGGACCAACCTGCGCGGCTACGTCAACACCCTGATCACGCCCGACTCGATGAGTGCGGACTACCGGGTCGTGCCGAAGGTCTCGGTCAAGGACCAGCCGGTCCTCACCCGGGCGACGTACGCCATCGAGGACCGCTCCCCCGGGCTCCAGCAGGTCTCGAGCACGCCGGTGCCCAGCCCGATGCGGGCCGCCACGCCGCGCAGCGACGCCCAGATCATCAAGGACACGATCGGGCAGGCCGGCACGGTCTGACGGACCCCGGGGTGGCAGGTTGACCCGGGCGCTCCGCTTCGTCACCGTGAGGGGCATGGACTCGGGCCTGACTCGGCGGACCACGCTCCTCAGCGGTATCGGCACCCTCGGCGCGGCCGGCGTCGTCGCTCGTACGGGCGCGGCGCGCGAGGGTGCCGAGGCGACCTCCGTCGCCTCGCTCACGCACCTGACCGCGCGACAGCAGGCCGGACAGCGGGTGATCTGGTCGTACCCGGGCGCCAGCGTCCCGCAGGCGCTGCTCGACGCGGCCACCCGCGGCGAGGTCGGCGGGGTGATCTTCTTCGGCGAGAACATCCCGGACAAGCCGACCGTCGCCGAGGCGTGCCGCCGGCTCCGCGCCGCTCACGCCTCCGGTCCCGCTCGAGGGCTCCCCCTCGTGCTGACGACCGACCAGGAGGGCGGCACCGTCCGTCGCCTCCCCGGTGCGCCCGAGCCGTCCGCCAAGCAGGTCGGCGCCTCCCCGGACCCCGCGACCGCGGCACGGATCGCCGGCGACGGCGCCGGCCGCAACCTGCGCTCGGTCGGGATGAACCTCAACCTCGCCCCCGTGCTCGACGTCTTCCGGGAGCCCGGCAACTTCGACGACCAGTTCGGGCGGTCGTTCTCCCGCGACCCGCGCGTGGTGGCGACGTGCGGGGCCGCCTTCGCCGCCGCGCAGCGCCGGACCGGCGTCGCCTCGACGCTCAAGCACTTCCCCGGGCTGGGCGCCGCACCTGCCGGTGCCAACACGGACCTGACGCCGGTACGCCTCGACGTCCCGCTCGCCGAGCTTCGCCGCGTCGACGAGGCACCGTTCGGCGAGGTCGTCCGCAGCGGTGCGGAGCTGGTGATGGGGTCGTGGGCGATCTACCCCGCGCTGGACGCCGATCGCCCGGCCGGGCTGTCGTCGAGGTGGCTGCGTGGCGAGCTGCGCGGCCGGCTGCGGTTCGGCGGGGTCACCATCACCGACGCGCTGGAGGCCGGCTCGCTCTCGGCGTACGGCGACGACGGCCAGCGTGCCGTCCTCGCCGCCGAGGCGGGGATGGACATGCTGCTGGCGTCCGGCCGCGACGTCGAGCAGGGCCGCGCCGTCGTGGACGCGCTGACCGCCTCACAGCGGCGGCTCACGCCGCAGTGGTACGCAGCGCTGCTGCGCGTCGCCGCGATGCGGCGACGACTGCCCTGAGGCGACGCTCAGGTGTCGTGCTCGGGGTCGCGCAGATCGGCTCCGAGCTCCTCACGGACCACCCGGAACGCGATGCCTGACGAGTGCCCCTTGCGGGCCAGCATGCCCACCAGCCGTCGCACCGCCTTCTGCTCGTCGAGCCCCTGCACCGACCGGAGCTTCTTGCGCACCAGCTGACGGGCCGCCTCGACCTCGTCGTCGGTGTCGACCTCCTCGAGCGCCTCGGCGGCCACCTCGTCGTCGATGCCCTTGCGGCGCAGCTCGTGGGCCAGGGCACGCCGGGCGAGCCCCTTGCCACGGTGGCGCTGCTCGACCCAGGAGCGGGCGAACGCCTCGTCGTCGATGAGCCCGACCTGCTCGAACCGGTCGAGCAGCTTCGTCGCCACGTCGGCCGGCACCTCGCGCTGGGCGAGCTTGGCCGCCAGGTCGTGCCGGCTCTTCGCCTGCGCGGTGAGCTGGTCGAGCAGGATCGTGCGCGCCACCGACTCCGGGTCCGGCTCGGGGCCGAGGTCGTCCGCGTCGGCGGGTGGTCGCTGGGTGCGTCGGGTCACGGTTTCCTCTCGGCTCGCGGTCGCCGGTCTCGACGACCACTCACTCGCTGGCGCTCGCTCGCTGCTCGACCTTCGGTGGTCCCGCGCGCCTCTCGTCTCGCCGGGTCTCGACGTCGCTCGTCGCTAGCGCTCCTCACGGCTCGACCACCTGTCGGTGGTCGAGCCGGTGCGAGCCCTGCGAGCGGGGCGGTGTCCTGAGCAGACGACTGAGGAACGAGGTCGTCGCGTCGAAGGGACGTCGAGACCCCCGCAGCCCAGGCAGAGCGGCGACCACGCTCGCTGCGAACGGGGCTCAGAAGTCGATGCCGTCGGGGTCCATGCCGGGGACGTCCGCCTTGAAGTCCTCGGCGGGCTCGTCGACCTTCGGGCCGACGCCGAGCTTCTCCAGGATCCGCTTCTCGATCTCGTTGGCCAGGTCGGGGTTGTCGCGCAGGAACCCGCGGGAGTTCTCCTTGCCCTGGCCGAGCTGGTCGCCCTCGTAGGTGTACCAAGCGCCGGACTTGCGGACCAGGCCCGCCTCGACGCCGACGTCGATCAGCCCACCCTCGCGGGAGATGCCCTGGCCGTACATGATGTCGAACTCGGCCTGCTTGAACGGCGGGGCGACCTTGTTCTTCACGACCTTGCACCGCGTGCGGTTGCCGACCGGCTCGCCACCGTCCTTGAGGGTCTCGATGCGGCGCACGTCCAGGCGCACGGAGGCGTAGAACTTCAGGGCCTTGCCGCCCGTGGTCGTCTCGGGCGAGCCGAACATGACGCCGATCTTCTCGCGCAGCTGGTTGATGAAGATCGCGGTGGTCTTGGAGTTGTTCAGCGCACCGGTCATCTTGCGCAGCGCCTGGCTCATCAGCCGGGCCTGCAGGCCGACGTGGCTGTCGCCCATCTCGCCCTCGATCTCGGCGCGGGGCACCAGCGCCGCGACGGAGTCGACCACGATCAGGTCCAGCGCGCCGGAACGGATCAGCATGTCGGCGATCTCCAGCGCCTGCTCACCGGAGTCGGGCTGGGAGACCAGCAGGGCGTCGGTGTCGACGCCGAGCTTCTGGGCGTACTCCGGGTCGAGCGCGTGCTCGGCGTCGATGAAGGCGACGATGCCGCCGGCGCGCTGGGCGTTGGCCACCGCGTGCAGGGCGACCGTCGTCTTGCCGGAGGACTCCGGGCCGTAGATCTCCACGACGCGACCGCGCGGCAGGCCGCCCAGGCCGAGGGCGATGTCGAGGGAGATCGCCCCGGTGGGGATGACCTCCAGCGGCGCACGGGTCTCGTCGCCCAGGCGCATCACTGCGCCCTTGCCGTACTGCTTCTCGACGTTGGCGACCGCTGCGTCGATCGCCTGCATCTTCGGGTCGGTGCTCGCGGGACGCTCGCTGGCGGTCTTCGCGGCGCTCTTGGTCTGTGCGGCCATGGTGCTCATCCGTCCGGTTCGGGCCGTCTCGCGGCCAGTGGGGTGGCGGGTCTGGAACTGATCAGGAGCGACGCTAGGCGGGACCTCCGACAGTCCCGGCGAGGCGTGTCGCGACTGTGGAGGAGATGCCCGTCAGGACTCCTTGTGGATCCAGAACGTACCCGAACGCGTGTTCGGATCGGGTACGCCGACGGCGTGTCGCACCGACGTGCCCCGTCGTCCCCGGTCCGAGGCTCGGGACTACCGGGTGATCCGGTTCAGCGCCGGCGGCGTGTACGGCGAGACGCTCGTCAGGTAGGCCGCGAACGCGTCGATGTCCAGGCCCCCGAAGTAGACGTCCTGACCCTGCGTGAACGCCGGGAACCCGTCGCCACCACCGGCGAGGAAGTTGTTGGTCACCACCCGGTACGTCGCACCCTTGTCGACCGGCTGCCCGTCCAGCGTCACCGAGCCGTCCACCGCGCCGCTCGCACCGAGGCGGTAGGCGAAGCCCTTCGAGACCTGCAGCACCTTCGGCGCACCGGCGTTGGCACCGGTCACCTGCTGGGCGAGCAGGTCGTAGATCTGCTGACCGGTCAGGTCGAGGGAGACCAGGTAGTTGTTGAACGGCTGCACCGTGAACGCCTCGTCGTAGGTGACCTCCCCGGGGGCCTCGCCGTACGGGCTGTTGGCGTACGTCAGGTCGGCGCGGACGCCGCCGGGGTTCATGAACGCGACGACCGGCGTCTTGCCGCCGGTCACCACGGACGGGTCGGCCAGCTGAGCGTCGGCGATCAGGTCGCCCAGCGCGGTCTCGCCGGCGGCGTTCGGGGTGCGGTTGACGTCGGTCGAGATGGTGCCGAGCACCTTCGCCGCGATCGGGCGCACCAGCGCGGTGAACCGCTCGATCAGGCTGGTCTGCGCCGGGTCCTTGCGCACGTCGCGGGTGACCACCTGGTTGGTGGCGTGCACCGAGGTCCGCACGATGTCGCGGGTCTGCCGGTCGTAGGTCAGCTCGGTGTCGGTGAACAGGCGCCCGAACGAGCTGGCCGAGGTCACCATCCGCGGGTTCCCGGCGGGGTCGGGGACGTCGCAGACGTACGGCTGGTGGGTGTGCCCGGAGACCACCATGTCGATCGAGGGGTCCAAGCGCTTCGAGATGTCGAGGATCGGCGAGGCGGCCGGGTCGAGCGAGGCGCCCTTGCCGCAGGCGGCGTCGTACGTCGGGTTGACCTGGGAGGTCTTGCCCGTCGCCGGGTCGGTGTAGGTCTGCGTGGTCGGCACGCCGCCCTGGTGGATCAGCACGACGATCGAGCTGACGCCCTTCTTGACCAGCTTCCGGGCGACCGCGTTGGCCGTGGTCACCTCGTCGGTGAACCGCAGGCCCTGCACACCGGCCGCGGTGACGATGTCGGGGGTGCCCTTCAGCGTCATGCCGATGAAGCCGATACGGGCGTCGCCGACCTTCTTCACCGCGTACGCCGGCAGGATCGTGCGCTGGGTGCCGGCGTACTTCACGTTGGCCGCGAGGATGTCGTAGTCCGCACCCCGGAACTTCCCGTCCGGGCAGGAGTTCTGGTTGTTCGCGCCGTCGCCGTCGGGCAGGCAGCCGCCGTTCGCCAGACGCTGGATCTCCTTGTAGCCCTCGTCGAACTCGTGGTTGCCGACCGAGGTGACGTCCAGGCCCAGCTTGTTCATCGCGTCGACGGTCGGCTCGTCGTGGAAGGCCGCCGAGAGCAGCGGGCTGGCACCGACGATGTCGCCGGCCGCGACGGTGACCGTACGACCCTGGTGGCCCTTGCGCGCCTGCTTGAGGTGGGTGGCGAGGTACTCGACGCCGCCGGAGTCCTGGGTCACGTCGACCGGCTGACCGGTGGCGGGGTCGATCCGGTGGTCGACCACCGTGCGCCCGGAGGAGCCGCTCGGCGCCTGCAGGTTGCCGTGGAAGTCGTTGAACGAGAGCATCTGCAGCTGCTCGTAGCGCCCGGGGTCCCCGGGCGCGGGCTCCTGCCCGCTGGCCAGCGAGGGTGCGCCGGTCGCGGCCAGCAGCAGGGCGCTCGCGCCGAGCGCGGCAGCAGTGGTCAGGCGGGTCCTGCGAGCGTGCATCGGGGGTCTCCTGCGGGGGCCGGGCGGGACGGATGAGTCGCACCCTAGGGCGCCGTACCCCCGCCGGAGGTCACGGAAGGGTTGCAGTCGGGCGAACGTCGGGTGCCGGTCGCTCGGCGTGCACACTGGCCGGGTGAGGCACACCGAGTTCTGGGACCGGATGGACGCCGCGCTGGGCTCGTCGTACTCCCGGGTCTGGGCGAGCCAGCAGGTGCTCCCCGGCCTGGAGGGGCGCACCGTCAGCCAGGCCCTGGACGCGGGCGTCGACCCCAAGCGGGTCTGGCGGGCGGTCTGGGACCGGCTCGAGCTGCCCGACCGCGAGCGGTGAGCGGGGTGTCCGGGACGGTCCTGGTGAGAGACGCCGTGCCCGACGACCTGGAGGCGGTCGTGGCGATCTACCAGCACGAGGTGGACACCGGCGTCGCGACGTTCGAGACCCGCGCCGTCGACGCCGAGGAGTGGCGGGCCAAGATCACCGGCCCGGAGCCGATGCTCGTGGCCGAGGAGGACGGGACCGTGCTGGGGGTGGCGTACGCGAGCCCGTACCGGGCACGGCCGGCGTACGACCGGACGCGTGAGACCTCGGTCTACCTCGCCGCCGTGGGCCAGGGCCGTGGCCTCGGCACCGCGCTGTACGACGCCCTGCTCCCCCGGCTGCGGGACGGCGGCTTCCACACCGCGCTGGCGATGGTCGCGCTGCCCAACGAGGCGAGCGTCCGGCTGCACGAGCGGGCCGGCTTCGAGCGCGTCGGGGTGCTGCGCGAGGTCGGCCACAAGCTGGGTCGGGTCGTCGACGTGGCGGTGCTGCAGCTGATGCTGTGAGCCGAGGGCGCTCAGGCCTCCCGGGCGCCGAGGTGGTCGAGCAGGTTGGCGGAGAACTTCCTCCCCATCCCGGCGAGGACCCCCTCGAGGGCCTTGCGGACCGCCGGACCGGTGGCCTTCGGGAACGGCAGGTCGACGCTCACCCCGAGCTCGATCCCGAGATCGGTGGTGCCCTCGCCCGCGTCGCCGAGGGTGTAGACGCCCTCGACGCCCGCCCACTCCTTCTCGCCCTCGGGCGGGGCGTGGGTGAACCCGATGCGGGTCTTCTCCGTGAACGACATCGCCTCGGTGAACGTCGGCGCCAGGTCCTTGCCCAGGATGCTGACCGAGCTCATCGTCCACACCCAGGTGTCACCGTCCGCGGTGATCTGCTTGAGGAACGGCGTCAGCTTGGCCAGCAGGTCGGGGTCGGTCAGCGCCTCCCACACGGCGTCGCGGGTCGCCTCGACCGTCGCGGTGGAGGTGATCTTCTGCTCGAACCAGGTCATGGGCCGATCCAACCAGCGATCCCGGGACCCCCTGGGGTGAACCTAGGCTGGCGGCGTGAGTGAGGAACCGGACCCGCAGCTGGTCGAGATCGCGCACCAGTGCTTCGACTGGGCCCGCGAGGGTGCGACCGAGCGGCTGGCGGCGTACGTCGAGGCCGGGGTCCCCGCCGACCTGACGGACGCGAGCGGCAACACGCTGCTGATGCTCGCGGCGTACCACGGGCACGCCGCGACGGTCCGGGCCCTGGCCGAGCGCGGCGCCGCCGTCGACGCCCTCAACGACCGCGGGCAGTCGCCGCTGGCGGGGGCGGTCTTCAAGGGCGAGGACGAGGTGGTCCGCACCCTGCTCGAGCTCGGCGCCGACCCCGACGCCGGCTCGCCGACCGCCCGCGCGACCGCGGCGATGTTCGAGCGGACCGACCTGATCGGCTGAGAGGCCGCGCCTGGTCAGGTGCGCAGTCGTCGTGCGGGTCTCGACAGCCGTTCCTCGCTGGCGCTCGTCACTGCTCGACCACCGGTGGTTGCGGTACGGCCACACCTGCAGCGCTCGATGTCCTGAGCCTGTCGAAGGGGAGGACGTCGAAACCACCTCCAGATGACACCTGTCATCGCCGTCCGGTGACACCACGGCACTGCCCGGGCAGAGCCAGGCCGACCAGGCTGACGTCATGCCCGCCGCCGCACCTCCTGCCACCGACGCCGTCGCGCTCCGGGGCCTGCTGAAGATCTTCCGGTCCGCCGAGGGCGCGCGCGTGCGCGCCGTCGACGGCCTCGACCTCGTGATCCGCCCGGGCGAGATCGTCGCCCTGCTCGGCCCGAACGGCGCGGGCAAGACCACGACCATCGACCTGCTCCTCGGGCTGACCGAGCCAGACGCCGGGAGCGCGAGCGTCTACGGCCTGCCGCCTCGCCGTGCGGTGCTCGACGGACGCGTCTCGGCAGTGCTGCAGACCGGCGGCCTGCTCGCCGACCTGACCGTCCGCGAGACCGTGCGCGTCGTCGCCTCGACGTACCCGCGCCCCGCCGACGTCGCCGAGGTGATCGAGCGCACCGGGCTGACCGCCCTGGCCGGACGCCGGGTCTCCCGCTGCAGCGGGGGCGAGCAGCAGCGGCTGCGGTTCGCCCTCGCGCTCCTCCCCGAGCCGGACCTGCTGGTGCTCGACGAGCCCACGGCGGGGATGGACGTCGGCGCTCGGCACGAGTTCTGGGCCACGATGCGCGCCGAGGCGGCCACGGGTCGCACCGCCCTCTTCGCGACGCACTACCTCGAGGAGGCCGACGCGTACGCGCAGCGCACCGTGATGGTCGCCGGCGGCCGGGTCGTCGCCGACGGGCCCACTGCCGAGATCCGTGCCCGCGCGAGCGGCCGGGTGGTGTCCGCGAGCGTCCCCGCCGACCGCACGGCCGACGTCGTACGACGTCTCGAGGCGCTGTCGGGGGTGCGCACCGTCGACCTCCAGGGCGACCGCGTCACGGTCACCTCGGCCGACTCCGACGAGGTGGCCAAGGCCCTGCTCAACGATCTCGGCGGCACCGGCCTGGAGGTCGCGACGGGGTCGCTGGAGACCGCGTTCCTCCAGCTCACCGGGACCGACGCCGCCCACGAGGAGACCAGCCGATGAACACCACGTACTTCGCCACCGAGCTGCGCCGCAAGCTGCGCGACGTCGTCTCGATGTTCTTCGTCGCCCTGCTGCCGGCGTTCTTCTTCCTCATCTTCGGCGCGTCCCAGGACTTCGGGGACGAGTCGATCGGGAACGGCAACGTGACGCTCTACGTGATGATCTCGATGGCCGCGTACGGTGCCGTCACCGCGACCGTCGGCGTCGGCGGCGGTGCGGCGGTCGAGCGGCTGCAGGGCTGGGGGCGCCAGCTCGGGCTGACGCCGATGACCGACGCCGGCTTCGTGCTGGTGAAGGCGTCGGTGGCGGTGGTCGTCGCCGCCGTGCCGATCACGCTCGTCTACGTGCTCGGGGCGCTCACCGGTGCCCGCGGGAACGCCGTCGCCTGGGTGCTGAGTGCGGTCGTCGTGCTGCTCGGCGCGGCTCTGTTCGCGCTGTGGGGGCTGTGCTTCGGGCTCGCCTTCCGCTCGGAGTCGGCGATCGGTGCGGCCAGCGGCACGATCGTGGTGCTGGGCTTCCTGGGCAACATCTTCTTCCCGCTCTCGGGCACACTGCTGGCCATCGCGAAGTTCACCCCGCTCTACGGCTACGTCTCCCTGGCCCGCTACCCGCTGACCGAGAAACACCTCGCCTCGGCAGACGGGGCACCGGCCATCCAGGAGGCGCTGTGGGTCCCCGCGCTCAACGTGGTGGTGTGGACGGCGCTGCTGGCCGGGCTCGCGGTGCTGCTGGTGCGCAAGGGCCGCAGGCGGCAGTGAGCGAGGACAACCGGCATCCGTGGGAGCAGTACGGCCTGGTCTTCTCCGCCGTCTGGCTGATCTTCCTCGGCTTCCCCGTGGTCTCCGTCCTCACCGGCGACCACGGTCCGGGTGGCGTCGCGGTCGGGCTCACCGCGATCGTCGCCTTCGGCGCCGTGTACGTCGCCGGGTTCGCGCGCTTCGAGCTCGACGGCGCCGTCGGCGGCACGCACCGTGCCGCCCCGGCCTACCTCGCCGCGATGGTGCTGCTGATCGGCGTCGTCTGGGCGGTGATCGGCGCAGAGTCGCTCGGGATGGCGGCGTTCGTGGTCAGCTTCGCGATGTTCACCCTGCCGCTGGCCGCCGCTCTCGTGACCAGCGGCGCCGTGCTCGTGGTCAGCGTCGTCGCGCCCATCGTGTCCCGCGAGCCCGGCGAGCTGGCGCTCGTGCTGATCGTCCTGCTGGTCGGCCTGGTGACCGGCGCGCTGCGCGTGATGCTGCAGCGCGGCGCCGAGCACGAGGCGCTCGCCGCGGAGATGGCGCTGGTCGCCGAGCGGGAGCGCGTGGCGCGCGACGTGCACGACGTGCTCGGGCACAGCCTCACCGTCGTCACCGCGAAGGCCGAGCTGGCCGCGCGACTGGTCGACGCCGACCCGGCGCGGGCCGTCGAGGAGATGCGCCAGGTCGCGGCGCTGAGCCGCGAGGCCCTCGGCGAGGTGCGCCACACCGTCGGCGGCCTGCGCGTGGCCCGGCTCGGCGACGAGGTCACCTCGGCCCGGTCGGCGCTGGACGCGGCCGGGATCGGCGCCGACGTGCACGGTGAGGTGGTCGACGTCGACCCTCGGCACCGACCGGTGCTGGCCTGGGTGCTGCGCGAGCTGGTCACCAACGTCGTACGCCACAGCGGCGCGAGCCGGTGCGAGGTACGCCTGGCCACCAGCGGCGTGACCGTGCTCGACGACGGGCGGGGGTGCCCCGCGGGCGCCGAGGGCAACGGGCTGCGCGGGGTGCGCGAGCGGCTGGCCGCGACCGGCGGTGTGCTGGTGCTGACCCGTACCGACCCCGGGACCCGGGCGGAGGTACGACTGTGACGATCCGCCTGCTGCTCGCCGACGACCAGGCCCTCGTCCGCGGCGCCCTCGCCGCACTGATCGGTCTGGAGCCCGACCTGGAGGTCGTCGCCGAGGTCGGCCGGGGCGACGAGGTCCTCGCCGCCGCCCGCGACTCCTCGGCCGAGGTCTGCCTGCTCGACATCGAGATGCCGGGGGCGGACGGGATCGAGGCCGCGCGCCAGGTCGCCGCCGCTCTCCCGGGCTGCCGGTCGCTGATCGTGACCACGTTCGACCGCCCGGGCTACCTGCGCCGCGCGATGGAGGCGGGAGCGTCCGGCTACGTCGTCAAGGACACCCCGCCCGAGGAGCTCGCCGACGCGGTGCGCCGCGTGCACGCCGGCGAGCGCGTGGTCGACCCGGCCCTGGCCGCCGACTCGCTGTCCGGCGGTCCGAGCCCGCTCACCGACCGCGAGCGCGACGTGCTGCGCGAGGCGATCGGTGGCGCCTCGGCCGCGGTGATCGCCGGTCGGCTGCACCTCTCGCACGGCACCGTGCGCAACTACCTGTCCAGCGCGATCGGCAAGACCGGGACCAGCACGCGCGTCGAGGCCGCCCGTACCGCCGAGGAGCGCGGCTGGCTGTGACGCCCGGCCTCAGTCGCCGGCCACCACCGCGGAGGCCGCGCCCACGCCGGACCCGCTCTCCACCTCGTCCTCGCGCTCCTTGGAGTCGTCCTCCTCGTGCGCGGCAGCCGCCGCGGCGGCCATCGCCCCCTGCGCGGCCTGCATCATCGTCGGGGGCTTGCCGGCCGCCTTCCGGCGCGCCTGGCGAGCCTCGTGGTACGGCTTGCCGACGGCGCTCAGGACCAGCCCGACGACGAGGTAGCCGAGCAGGACGAGGAAGCCGGTCCCCGCGCCCGGGCCCACGTCGTACACGATGTCGCGCATCACGTCGAGCACGCCCGCGGCGGAGCTGACGTGGTGCAGCCACGCGAACGGCTCCGGCACGAGCTCGGGTGGGAAGGCGCCGGTGGACGACGGGATGTTGAGGAACACGAAGATCAGCAGCGCCACGCCGGTGACGAAGCGTCCGAAGAAGTACGCCAGCCCGTTCACGACCGCCCCGATGGCGACCGTCGTCGCCCAGCCGACGCCCAGCATCGCCCAGAAGTGCCCGGTCACGGCGCCGACGACGACGTCGACGAGGAGGCTGCTGAGCAGCGCCGTGACCAGCCCGGAGCCGACGATGATCGCGGCCCTCGTGCGGTGGCTGAGCGCGGCGCCCATCATGCCGACGAACATCGCGACCATGTAGCCGCCGATCGTCCACACCAGCACGAGGTAGAACAACGACGTCCCGTAGGAGTCCTGCGACGGCAGCGGCGCGAGGTCCTGCACGTCGAGCTCGGCACCCTGGGCGGCGGCGACCGGTTGGAAGGTCGCCGCGGCGACCGCCTCGAGCTGGTACTGCGCGCCGCTGGCCACGAGCAGGGTGGCCTTCTGCCCCTGGCCCGCGGCCGGGGCGTACGCCGCCACGAGGTCGCCGGAGGCCACGGCGTCGCGGGCCTGGGAGGCCGTGACGACGGTGCTGACGTCCAGCACGCCCTTGCTGTTGCTCTCGAGCCCGGTGGCCAGCTGCCCCACGGCCGCCGGCTGGCCGACGACCGCGACCGGCAGGTCCTTCGGCGCGGGGCTGTGGAAGGCGTAGACGTAGCACAGGCAGAAGGCGACGACGAACACCAGCGGCAGCCACATCTGCAGCCCGATCATCTGCAGGGCCGGTGGGAGCCGGGAGTACCACCGCCGGTAGCGACCCCACGGTGTCGGCCTCGGCTCGGCGTGGCTGTGCGGGCCGTGGTCGGTGCGCGGCGTCACGGCGGGGCCGCTCGCGGCGCGGTGCTGTGTGCTGGTCACGCTTCTCCTGGGGGTGGGTGCGCGCGAGCGGCGTCGCCGCAGCGCTGGAGTGTCTCGACGAGGGCCGCCGCCTCGGACGGGCTCAGCGGCGAGAGCAGCTCGTCGTACGCCGCCTCGGCGGCCGCGAGGGCGTGGGCGAGGGTGTCGCTCCCCGCAGAGGTGAGCCTGGCCGCCAGCCCGCGGGCGACCGTCGGGTGCGGGGTCCGCTCGAGCAGCCCACGCTCGGTCAGGCGCAGCACGAGCTGGTTGGCCGCCTGCGGAGTGATCTCGAGTGTCCGCGCGAGCTCGGCGTTGGTCGCCCCGGGGAGCGCCGAGATCGTCCCGAGGAGGTGCAGCTCGGAGAGGACGAGGGCATACGGCGCGATCGCCTCGGCGACGAGGTGCCCCAGCGCCCGCTGGAAGCGCCAGCTCGCGCTCCCGAGGGAGGCGCTCGTGGAGGCAGGCGTCGACATGTCAGGTGACTTGATATCAGGTTTGTTGACACAGTCCAGACCCGCCGTCCGACGGACGGCGGGTCTGGTGGTGCGGCGCGGTGGCGGTGCCGGCTACGGCTTGGTCAGCAGGCAGCCGGCCTTGGTGAGGTCGATGGCACGAGAGGCAGTGAGGCAGGTGGTGAACCAGTACGTCTCCTGGCCGTAGTTCTGCCCCTCCGTCGCAGTCGTGGAGCCGTCCGTACCGACCTCGCACGGGTTGTTCAGCTCGCAGACCTCGCCGTCCTCGTTGGTCGTGTTGTTGATCCCGACGACCTTCCCGGATGCGTCGTCGACGATCGGGGAGCCGGACGTGCCGCCGATGGTCACGCAGTCGCTGTCGGGGTAGCCGTACCGGATCGAGTCGTGCCAGGTCCACTGGCCCTCCCGCAGTGTGGGGACGAAGCCCTGGACCGAGCAGCGGTAGGTGGTCTTCCAGTACGACGACGGGATCGAGATCGCCGAGCCGGCCACCGGCTTCGAGGTGCTCAGGGTCAGCGGCTTCGCGCCGGTGCTGCGGCTGATCGAGTCGTACGTCGAGGTGAGGCGGTAGAGCGCCACGTCGGTGCCCGTCATCGTGGCGTACAGCAGCCGATCGGCGCGGACCGTGGCCAGCGTGCGGGCGTTGGCGTCGAGCAGCTTGCCGGTGCGGCTGCTCGCCTTGTTCTGGATGACCTGGCCGTCGGCGAGGAAGCCGCCCTCGTAGCAGTGGCCGTTGGTGAGCAGCAGTCCCCGGTCGGTGCCCGCGCTGGAGGGGTAGCGGACCAGGCTGCCGGAGCAGTTGTTCAGCGCGATGGTCGAGGCCAGGGTGGGGGCGGCGACGGCAGGGGCCGGCGAGTGGCTCTTCGCCGTCGCGGCACCCGCGCCCGACAGGGCGAGGACGAGGGCGGACGCGGCGCCGGCGGCGCGCAGGACGGTACGACGTGTGCTCACAGTGGTGCTCCCGAGAGGTGAGTGATGGTGCGCTCACCCAATCCGCCAGGCGTCGAC
This sequence comes from Marmoricola endophyticus, assembly GCF_014644415.1. GTDB lineage: Bacteria > Actinomycetota > Actinomycetes > Propionibacteriales > Nocardioidaceae > Marmoricola > Marmoricola endophyticus. The sequence continues at coordinate 3,208,148 of NZ_BMKQ01000001.1, read as the reverse complement.
CCGGTCAAGGGCCCTCCGGGGGTGGACCGGCGTGTCGGTGGGCTGCGCGAGACTGACCGGGTGAGTGAGCAGCTGCCGTTCTCGGACCCGACCCGGGTCTGGTTCGAGGCTGCCTTCGCAGCGCCCACACCGGCTCAGGTCGGGGCCTGGCGCTCGATCGCGGCCGGGCAGCACGCGCTCGTGGTCGCACCGACCGGGTCCGGCAAGACGCTCTCGGCGTTCCTGTGGTCGCTGGACCGGTTGGCCTCGACCCCGCCCCCGGAGGAGCGGAAGAAGCGCTGCCGGGTGCTGTACGTCTCCCCGCTCAAGGCGCTCGCCGTCGACGTCGAGCGCAACCTCCGTGCACCGCTGGCGGGGATCCGGCACACCGCCGAGCGGCTCGGGGTGTCCGTCCCCGACGTCACCGTCGGCGTGCGGTCCGGCGACACCCCCGCCGCCGAGCGGCGGCGGATCGCCACGCACCCGCCGGACATCCTCATCACCACGCCCGAGTCGCTGTTCCTCATGCTCACCTCGCAGGCTCGCGAGGCGCTGGCGGGCGTGGAGACGGTGATCCTCGACGAGGTGCACGCCGTGGCCGGCACCAAGCGCGGCGCCCACCTCGCGCTGACCCTCGAGCGGCTCGACGCCATGCTCGAGAGGCCGGCGCAGCGGATCGGGCTGTCTGCGACGGTGCGGCCGGTCGAGGAGGTCGCCCGCTTCCTCGGCGGGTCGGCCCCGGTCGAGGTCGTCGCGCCGCCGTCGGAGAAGTCCTGGGACCTGCAGGTCGTCGTGCCGGTCGAGGACATGACGGAGCTCGGCCTGTCGGGGGGAGCGGAGGAGGACCTTCGTTCCGGCCCGGCGGCGGGCGGTGCCCGGCACGCCTCGATCTGGCCGCACGTCGAGGAGCGGGTCGTCGACCTGGTCGAGCAGCACCGCTCGACCATCGTGTTCTGCAACTCCCGACGTCTCGCCGAGCGGCTGACGGCGCGCCTCAACGAGATCCACGCCGACCGGCTCGGTCTGGAGGCGCCGTCGCCGAACGACCGCACGCCGGCCGAGATGATGGCGCAGTCCGGGCAGACGCGCGGGTCGACGCTCGGCGAGGACGGCGTCGCGCCGGTGATCGCGCGCGCCCACCACGGGTCGGTGTCCAAGGAGCAGCGGGAGATCGTCGAGGACGACCTCAAGCGCGGTCGGCTTCCCTGCGTCGTCGCGACCTCGAGCCTCGAGCTCGGCATCGACATGGGCGCGGTCGACCTGGTCGTGCAGATCGAGTCGCCGCCGTCGGTCGCCAGCGCACTGCAGCGCGTCGGCCGCGCGGGCCACCAGGTCGGCGAGACCTCGCACGGCGTGCTGTTCCCCAAGCACCGCGGCGACCTGGTCCCCACCGCGGTCGCGGTCGAGCGGATGCGCGAGGGCGGCATCGAGGCGCTGCGGATCCCCGCCAACCCGCTCGACGTGCTCGCCCAGCAGGTGGTCGCGGCGACCGCGCTCGACGCCTGGGACGCCGACACGCTCTACGACGTCGTACGCCGCAGCGCGTCGTTCGCGGGGCTGCCGCGCTCGGCGTACGACGCCACCTTGGACCTGCTCTCCGGGCGCTACCCCTCCGACGAGTTCGCCGAGCTGCGTCCGCGGATCGTGTGGGACCGGGTGTCCGGGGAGCTGACCGGGCGACCGGGCAGCCAGCGCCTCGCGGTGACCAGCGGCGGCACCATCCCCGACCGCGGGATGTTCGGCGTGTTCCTGGTGGGCGAGCAGAAGTCACGGGTCGGTGAGCTGGACGAGGAGATGGTCTACGAGTCGCGCGTCGGCGACGTGTTCACCCTCGGCACGACCAGCTGGCGGATCGAGGACATCACCCACGACCAGGTGCTGGTCTCCCCCGCGCCCGGCCAGCCTGGCCGGCTGCCGTTCTGGACCGGCGACACCCTCGGCCGGCCGGCCGAGCTCGGCGCCGCCGTGGGCGCGTTCACCCGCGAGGTGGCGGCGCTGGGCGAGAAGTCGGCGCTCGCGCGCTGCCGCGAGGCGGGCCTGGACCAGTGGGCGGCGGACAATCTCGTGGCGCTGCTGGCCGAGCAGCGCGAGACCACCGACGTGGTGCCCAGCGACACCCGGCTGCTCGTCGAGCGGTTCCGCGACGAGCTCGGCGACTGGCGGATCGTGGTGCACTCGCCGTACGGCGTCCCCGTCCACTCCCCGTGGGCGCTGGCGATCAACGCGCGGCTGCGCGAGCGCTACGGCATGGACGCCCAGGCGATGGCCGCCGACGACGGGATCGTGCTGCGGATCCCCGAGACCGACCAGGACCCGCCGGGTGCGGAGCTGATCGCCTTCGAGCCCGACGAGATCGAGCAGATCGTCACCGCCGAGGTCGGCGACTCCGCACTGTTCGCCTCCCGCTTCCGCGAGTGTGCGGCCCGGGCGCTGCTGCTCCCCCGCCGCGACCCGGGCCGCCGATCCCCGCTGTGGCAGCAGCGGCAGCGCAGCGCCCAGCTGCTGGAGGTGGCCACGAAGTACCCCTCCTTCCCGATCGTGCTCGAGGCCGTCCGCGAGGTGCTGCAGGACGTGTACGACGTGCCGTCGCTGGTCTCGCTGCTCAAGCGCGTCGACCGGCGCGAGGTGCAGCTGGTCGACGTGACGACGAGCTCGCCCTCGCCGTACGCCCGCTCGCTGATGTTCGGCTACGTCGCCGCCTTCATGTACGAGGGCGACTCCCCGGTCGCCGAGCGGCGCGCGGCGGCGCTCTCCCTCGACCAGGGGCTGCTGGCCGAGCTGCTCGGCCGGGCCGAGCTGCGCGAGCTGCTCGACCCCGAGGTGCTGGTGGAGGTCGAGGCCGAGCTGCAGCGGACCGCACCGGACCGGCGGGCGAAGGACGCCGAGGGACTGGTCGACCTGCTCCGGCTGATCGGTCCGCTCTCGGCCGGCGAGCTGCGCGAGCGGGTGACCGACCCGGACCGGGTCGCCGAGTGGACCTCGATGCTGGCCGAGGCCCGGCGGGCGGTCGAGGTGCGCGTCGCCGGCGAGGACCGGTGGGCCGTCGTCGAGGACGTCGCCCGGCTGCGCGACGGGCTCGGTGTCCCGGTGCCGCCGGGCACCCCGGACACCTTCGCCGAGGCGGTCGAGGACCCTCTCGGCGACCTGGTCGCCCGCTACGCCCGCAGCCACGGACCGTTCGTCGTCGCCGACGTCGCCGGCAGGCTGGGCATCGGTGTGGCCGTGGCGCGTCAGACGCTCGCCCGGCTCGGCGCCTCGGGCCGGGTGCTGGAGGGCGAGTTCCGGCCCGCGGGCGCCGGCGAGGAGTGGTGCGACGCAGAGGTGCTCCGCCGGCTGCGTCGCCGGTCGCTGGCCCGGCTGCGCCAGGAGGTGGAGCCGGTCGAGCCGGAGACGCTCGGACGCTTCCTGCCTGGGTGGCAGCACGTCGTCGCCCGGGGGTCGAGCAGCAAGGGTCTGCGCGGGGTGGACGGGGTGCTGACCGCCGTCGACCAGCTCGCCGGGTGCCCCGTCCCCGCGTCGGCGCTGGAGTCCCTGGTGCTGCCGGCGCGGGTCGTCGACTACTCGCCTTCGTACCTCGACGAGCTGACCTCGACCGGCGAGGTGCTCTGGGCCGGTCACGGCACCCTGCCGGGGTCGGACGGGTGGGTGTCGCTGCACCCGGCCGACACCGTCGAGCTCACCCTGCCCGACCCCGGCGAGCTCGACCTCTCGCCGGTGCACGCCGCGGTGCTCGATGCGCTGGAGGGCGGCGGGGCGTACTTCTTCCGACAGCTGGCCTCGGCGGTCGCCGAACGCGTCGAGGACGCCGCTCCGACCGACGCCGCGCTCACGGCCGCCCTGTGGGAGCTGGTCTGGTCGGGGCGGGTCGGCAACGACACGCTGGCGCCGCTGCGGGCCCTGGTGGGAGGAGCCGGCGGCAGCGGACGTGGCCGACCGGCGCACCGGAGCCGTCGTCCTCCCCCGCGAGCCCGTGCCGCCCGACCCGGTCGACCTGGCCGCGGCGGCCTGCCAGCCCGGTCGGGGTCACCGGACACGGCCGGGCGCTGGTCGCTGCTGCCCGACCCGGAGCCGGACGCCACCCGGCGTGCCCACGCGGTGGCCGAGGGGCTGCTGGAGCGGCACGGCGTGGTGACGCGCGGGGCCGTGGTGAGCGAGCGGGTTGCCGGGGGGTTCGCCGGCGTATACAAGGTGCTCGCGGCGTTCGAGGAGACCGGACGGTGCCGTCGTGGGTACTTCGTCGGCGGCCTCGGCGCCGCCCAGTTCGGGGGCGTCGGCGCGATCGACCGGCTGCGCGCGAGCGGCGGTGACGACGCCCGCCCCGGCGAGAAGCCCGAGGTGGTGACGCTGGCGGCGACCGACCCGGCCAACCCGTACGGTGCCGCCCTGCCCTGGCCCGAGACGGGCGAGGGCCACCGTCCCGGCCGCAAGGCGGGAGCCCTGGTGGTGCTCGTCGACGGGCGGCTGCTCGTCTACGTCGAGCGGGGCGGGAAGACGATGCTGACGTTCAGCGGGGAGGACGAGGAGTCGCTCTCGGTCGCCGTCGCGGACCTGGCCGACGCCGTACGCCGTGGCGCGCTGGGCCGGCTGAGTGTCGAGCGTGCCGACGGCGCCGAGATCCTGGGCACCGACCCGCGCGCCACCGCCCTGCGCCGGACGCTGGAGTCGGCCGGCTTCGTGGCGACGCCGCGCGGGCTGCGGCTGCGGGGCTAGGGCATGTCTTTCAATTCTGGCCGACCGCTGAACGTCGTCCAGCGCGTGCGCTGGCAACTCCGGGGTCCCTGCGGGAGCGCGAGCGCAGCGAGCGCTCTCCTGGGGTGGTGGCTTGGCGCGGGAGCGAAGCCGGGCCGGGGCCCGTCGAGCTCACGCAACGCAGCCAGCGTGCGTGAGGGGCGGCGGACAGCAGGCCACGAATTGAGAGACGTGGCCTAGGCGTGCCCGAGGGCGACACCGTCTGGCGTACGGCACGCAGCCTCGAGGCCGCCTTGGCCGGGGCGGACGTGGTGGCCGACCTGCGCGTGCCGTCGTTGGCCGAGGTCTCGCTGTCCGGTCGGGTGACGACGCTCGCCAGGGGCAAGCACCTCCTGACGCGGTTCGACGGTGGCTGCACGCTGCACACCCACCTGCGGATGGAGGGGTCGTGGCACCTCTACCGGCCGGGCGAGGCGTGGCGCCGTCCGGCGCACCAGGCCCGAGCGGTCCTCGCCTCCCCCGAGTGGACCGCGGTCGGGTTCTCCCTCGGGGTGGTCGAGGTGGTCGCGACCGCCGAGGAGCACACGGTCGTGGGTCACCTCGGCCCCGACCTCCTCGGGGACTGGGACCCCGTGGAGGCGCTTCGCCGGCTGCGTAGTGACCCGTCCCGTCCGCTGCACCCGGCCCTGCTCGACCAGCGCAACCTGGCGGGCGTCGGCAACCTCTACGCCACCGAGCTGTGCTTCCTCGCCGGCGTCGCGCCGACCCGGCCGGTCGAGGCGGTCCCCGACCTGGAGCGTGTCGTCGACCGGGCGCACCGTCTGCTGCGGGCCAACGCCGAGCGGGCGCAGCAGACCACCACCGGCGACCTCAGGGCGGGACGGCAGACGTGGGTGTACGACCGCGACCGCCGCCCGTGCCGGCGCTGCGGCACCCGGATCACCTCGGTGCGCCTGGGCCCCACCGGGCAGGAGCGTCTGGCCGCCTGGTGCACGCGGTGCCAGCCGGGCTGACGGCTGGGACGCACGGGCGCGCGCACAATGGCGCGCATGGACCTCGGCACCCTCGGTCCACCCGCGACGCTGTGGCGGCGGTGGACCCTGCTCGCGGCGGACCACGCCGCGCGTGGCGAGCCCGGCGCGGAGGTACGACGCAGCGACGGGTGCGCACACCTCGACGGTCCCGACGGCGCCTGGCTGCGGATGCGGCGACTCGTCGGCGACCGTGCCGTGCTGTGGGGGCACCACCCCGGGCTCGTCTCCGACGCGCGCTTCACCGACGAGATGCGTGACAGCGCACCGGACTGGGCGTGGGACCCGGACACCGCGCACGCGCAGCGGCAGATCGGATTCCTGGCCTGGCACGCCCACGGACAGTGGTGGTCGGTCCCGAACGCCGTGCCGGCACCGGTCGGGACGATGCTCGCGCCGGTCTCCTCCGACGAGGCGCTGGTCGAGCGCTGGGGCGGTCTGTGGCCGACAGCCGACAGCCGCTCGCTCCGGGCGCTGCTCCAGGAGCCGGACCGGACCGGCTTCGAGCGGCTGGTGGGCGCACCGGGCGCAGGGCGCGCCGTACGCCAGGTCGAGCTCGGTGCGTCGTGGAGCGACCACCGGCTCTCGGGCACCGCGACGGCCAACCTGCGTGCGCAGGTGCACGCCCAGATGCGCGTCTCGCTCGAGCTCACCGACCGGGGCCACCCGCCGCGACCGCCGCTGCTGCGGCAGTGGGCCCGCGTGCACGGGCGCGGCACGCCGTTGCGCCACACCGTCTGCGCGCTCGGCACCGGCCGTGGACACGGCCTCGCGGCGGCCGGCGACGACAACGGGCTCACGGAGGCACAGCTGCGCACGCTCGACAACGTCCTGGTCGAGCTGCGGATGGCCGAGACCGACTCGCACTCGGGCGCGTGGCTGTTCGCGCAGGTCACCGGCGACGGGCGCACCGTACGCATGGAGCGGGCGTACGACACCTGGCCGGCCTGGTACGACGGCCCCGGCCCCGCGATGGCCGACCTCCACAGCGAGATGACCGAGCGGAGCCCGGCCTGGCGCCCTCGATGGTCGGGACTCCTGCCCACCGACCGCTTCTGAGACACCAGGGCTGTGCGCGTCCCCTACCCGTTGAGTCGTCAGTTCTGCGGGGCCGAGTGGTCAGTTCTGCCGGGTCCGATCGGCCTCCACCGGTGGATGGCACGACTCGACCCGGTAGAACTGACCACTCGAGCCGGTAGGGGGCACCACTCGACGTCGCAGGTGCCGCCCGCTCAGAGCAGGCGGCGCTCGGAGGCCCAGCGGGTCAGCTCGTGGCGCGAGGAGAGCTGCAGCTTGCGCAGCACCGACGACATGTGGGTCTCCACGGTCTTCACCGAGATGAAGAGCTCGGCGCCGACCTCCTTGTACGCATACCCGCGCGCGATCAGCCGCATCACCTCGCGCTCGCGCTCGGTGAGCCGGTCGAGGTCGGGGTCGCCGCTGGTCGCGGGCGCCTGCGCCGCGCCGCTGAACGCGTCGAGCACGAAGCCCGCCAGCCGGGGGCTGAACACCGCGTCGCCGGCGGCGACCCGACCGATCGCCTCGACCAGCTCAGTCCCGGTGATGGTCTTGGTGACGTAGCCGCGCGCCCCTGCCCGGATCGTCCCGATCACGTCGTCGGCGGCGTCGGAGACGCTGAGCGCAAGGAACCGGGTCGCCGCGACGTCGGACGCCGTACGACGCATCACCTCCGCACCCCCGCCGCCGGGCAGGTGCACGTCGAGGAGGACCACGTCGGGTCGGTGCTCGAGCACCGCCGCGACGGCGGAGCCGACGTCCTCGGCCTCGGCGACGACCTCGACCCGGCCTTCGGCGCGAGCGAGCTCGGCACGCACCCCGGCGCGGAACATCGCGTGGTCGTCGACGACCACGACCCGGACCGCGCTCACGAGTCGTCCTCGACGAGGTCGACCGCCAGGCGCACCTCGGTGCCCTGGCCGGGTGCGCTGCGGACCCGGGCGGTGCCGCCGTGACGTTCCATACGACCCACGATGCTGTGCCGCACGCCGTGCCGGTCGGCAGGCACGCCGTCCGGGTCGAAGCCGGTGCCGCGGTCGCGGACGAAGACCTCCACGTGCGCGGGACCGGCCTCGGCGTACACGTCGACGCGCGCCGCGCCCGAGTGCACCGCCGCGTTCACCATCGCCTCGCGCGCCGCCAGCAGCAGCGGTCGCGCGGCCTCGGGCAGGGTCCGCTCGCCGACGCCGACGACCTCGACGGCTACGCCGTGCGCGTCCTCCACCTCCGCGGCCAGCCGACGCAGGGACGCGGCCAGCGACTCCCCTGCGGGCTCCGGCTCCTCGAAGAGCCAGGAGCGCAGGTCGCGCTCCTGTGCCCGAGCCAGTCGCGCCACCTGGGCCGGGTCGTCGGCCGAGCGCTGGATCAGGGCCAGCGTCTGCAGGACCGAGTCGTGCAGGTGCGCGGCGACGTCGGCCCGCTCCTGCGAGCGCACCCGCTCGGCGCGCTCCTCGGAGAGGTCGGCGGAGAGCCGCACCAGCCAGGGTCCGACCATCAGCAGCACGCCGCCGACCCCGAGCACCGCCGCGACCGCCGCGTCCCGGGCGACGCCGACCCCGCCGCCACGGACCAGCAGCAGCACGATCGCGCCGACGAGGAGCACCAGGCCCGAGCCGATGCGTGCGTACGACGCCCAGCCGCCGCCACCGAGCGCCACGCGTACCGGCCCGACCCCGGAGTCGCGCCACCGCTCTCGCTGCGCCTCGTCGGCCTGCCGCCACAGGACCGCGACCGCGACGACCGCGAGCACCAGCGGCCACAGGTTCACGCCGATCAGGCTGCCCAGCAGCAGCACCAGCCCGGCCGCGACCGCCGCGACGGCGACCAGCGGTCCGAGGTCGCGCAGCACCCGCGGCCCGCGTCCGGGTCGGCGCCCCTGGCGCGACGCCGCCGCCAGCCCGGGGGCCACGTCGCCGAAGTGCCGCTCCGCGGGCAGCAGCAGCCACAGCGCGGCGTACGTCAGCAGCCCGAAGCCGCCCACGACGGTGCTCAGCAGGAAGAACGCGCGCACCCACAGCACCGGCAGCGCCAGGTGCCGGGCCAGGCCCGCGGCCACACCGCCGACGTACGCCGCGTCGAGGTCGCGCCGCGCGCGCCGGGGCACCCAGACGGCGGTGGTGGGCAGGGCGGGCATGACCGGCTCATCGTCACACGCAGCGACGCCCCCGGGCATCGGGGAGAACCCTGAGGGGCCGCGCCGGGGACCAGGGTCGAGCAGCGAGGAACCAGGGGTTTCCCCGATGGTGCGCGCGCGGCGCAGCGCGAAGGATCTCCGGCATGGACGACGAGACCAGACCGATCCAGGGCGACGGGGACGAGCGCGGTACGACCGCGACCAATCCGCCGCCACCGGCGAGCGACCCGGACACCGGGCCCCGTGTCACCGGCGCACAGGCCCGCGACCTCGACCGGCTGCGCCGCAGCGCCGACGAGCGGCGCCTCGGCGGCGTCTGCGGCGGCCTCGCCCGCCACCTCGACGTGGACCCGACCGTCGTCCGCGTCGTCACCGTGGTGCTGGCACTGGTCGGCGGTGCGGGTCTGCTGCTCTACGCCGGCGCCTGGCTGTTCGTGCCCGACGAGCGCAGCGGCCGCGCCGTCATCCACCTCGAGGGCGGCGCACGTGTCGCCGCGCTGGTCGTCGTCGGCGTCATCGGCGCCCTGACGGCGCTCGGTCAGGGCTGGGGACCGCCGCTCGGCGGCGGCTGGTTCTTCCTCACACCGTTCCCGCTGCTGGTCGTGCTCGTCGTGCTCGTCGGGGTGTGGATGTCCCGGCGCAGCGCGCACCCAACCACCGCCTCGGCCGACCCGACTCCTGTCGCCGCCACCGCGGCGGCACCTGCCCCCTCTCCTCCTGCCGGCACCACCGCCGGGCGGCTGCTGCCGTCGTACACGCCCCCGCGTCCGCGCTCCGGCCCCATCCTGTTCTGGCCCACGCTCGCCGTGATCGCCGTCGCGCTCGGCGCGCTCGGTCTGTACGACGCCTCCGGCGGCCCGGTCGCGGACGGGGCGTACCCCGCGCTGACGCTCGCGCTCACCGGCGCCGCCCTGCTGGTCGGGGCGTTCTGGGGACGCCCCGGCGGCCTGGTGCTGCTGGCACTGGTCGGCGTCGCCTCGACCGCCCTCGGCGTCGTCGTCGGCTCGACCCCCTCGGGCCAGGAGGTACGCCCGTACCCCACCTCCGCCGCGCAGGTCGCGCCGTCGTACGGGATCGGCAACGGCACCCTGACCCTCGACCTGAGCCGCGTGTCCGACCCGGCGGCGCTCGACGGGAGGACCATCGACCTCACCGCCCGCAGCGGCGTCGTCGAGGTGGTCCTCCCGCGGGGTGTCGGCGCCCGGGTCGAGGCCGACGTCGATCTCGCCGGTGCGATCGAGCTGCCCACCTCCGAGTCGGCCGTGGGCTTCGCCCCGCACCTGGCGGGCGAGGTCCCCGCGGCGGCCGGGGCACCCACCCTCGACCTCGACATCGACTCGCGCCTCGGCGCCATCACCGTCAGGAGCCAGTCATGACCACTCCCCTGCCCCAGCCCACGGCCGCGCCGCCACGCCGACCGGTCCGGATCGGCTACCTCGTCAGCGGGCTCGCCGCCCTCGGCCTCTCCGGTGCGTGGGCCCTGTGGGCCGCCGGTCTCGTCGACGGCGCCCAGCTGTCCTGGCTGCTGCCCCTGGTCCTCGTGGTCGCCGGCCTGCTCGGGCTGACCGCCCTGGCCGTCCCGGCCCGACGCACCACCGACGCCCCGCACGACGCCCCGTACGACGACACCGCCCACCACACCGAGGAGCACCGATGAACGACACCACCCCCACCCCCGCCGCGACCGCCCCGCGACGCCTCACCCGTGCCGCCGACGACCGGATGATCGCCGGCGTCTGCGGCGGCCTGGCGAGGTACGCCGACGTCGACGCCACCCTCGTACGCGTCCTCGCCGTGGTCCTGCTGGTCGTCGGGGTCTTCCCCGTCGTCGTGGCCTACGCACTGCTGTGGGTGCTGATGCCCCGCGCTTGACCGCGATCACCTCGGCCCGGTACGGGTGCCCGGTTCGTGACGTCCTGTCACACTGGGCCCCGACCGGGCCCTCGCGCTCCCGCGAGGTGGTGCCGGCCTACGGAAGGGGCCGCGACGTGAGCGACGTGTCGACCCTCGACCGCGACCCGGGCGAGCGCGAGAAGCGCCCGCGAGGCGTGGTCTTCTGGTGCGGCGTGCTGCTGATCGTCGTGGGGCTCGGCCTGCTCGGCTACGTCGGCTGGCAGATGTTCGGCACCAACGTCGTCTCCCGCCACGAGGCCGGTCAGATCCGCGAGAGGACCGAGCGGGCCTGGGAACGGGGCGAGGAGGGACCGAGCAGGGCGCTGCTGCACGTGCCGCGGTTCGGTGCGTCGTACTCCGTGCCCATCGTCCAGGGCTTCACCGACGACAACCTCGCCAAGGGCGTCGCGCGCTACACCGACGGCGCGAAGGCCGGCGGCCTCGGCAACTACGTCCTCGCCGGGCACCGGGTCACGCACGGCGAGCCCTTCAGCAAGTTCCCGGACCTGCGCAAGGGCGACCTCGTCGAGGTCGAGACGCGCACGGCGACCTACACCTATCGGCTCCGCAACTCAGGGACGGACACCATCGTCGACTTCACCACCGCCTGGCCGCTGTGGCCGGTGCCCTCGCCGAGCGCGAAGGGCGCCGCCCCGACCCAGCACCTGATCACGCTGCTCACCTGCTCCGAGCTGTTCCACACCGACGACCGGTCGGTCGTCGTGGGCGACCTCGTGAAGACCAGGAAGGTCGACCGGTGACGGCGCAGCTGGACCGTACCGAGGGCGGCACCGACCAGCCGGCGCGGTCGTACTCCCTGCCGCTGGGTGTCGTCGTCTTCGTCACCGGCTCGGTCTCGCTCGGCGCGGAGATCGCCGCGACCCGCCTGCTCGAGCCGTGGTTCGGCGCCTCGACGATCGTGTGGGCCAACACGATCGCCGTGGTGCTGGTCGCGCTGTCGGTGGGCTACTCGATCGGTGGTCGCCTGGCCGACCGGGACCCGAGCATGGCCGGGCTGTCGCGGATCATCCTGGTCGCGTCGGTGCTGATCGCAGCGGTGCCGTTCGTGGCCAACCCGTTCCTGCGGGCCTCGGTCGATGCCTTCGACTCGCTGTCCGTCGGGACGTTCGCGGGCTCGCTGCTCGGGGTGATGGTGCTGATCGCCGTGCCGCTGCTGCTGGTCGGCGCGGTGTCCCCGTACGCCGTCCGGCTGGCGGTGGACCGCGTCGAGGACTCCGGCCGGGTGGCCGGGCGGCTCTACGCGATCTCCACGTTCGGCTCGCTGGTCGGCACCTTCGCCGCGGCGCTGGTGCTGATCCCGTTCGTCGGCACCCGGCGCACGTTCCTGGTCTTCGCGCTGCTGCTGGCCCTCGCCGCCATCGCCGGCCTGCGCAGACACCGGCTGCCGGCGCTGATCGTCCCTGCCCTGATCCTCGTCCTGATCGCGCTGCCGACCGGGATCCTCAAGTCCGGCACCGCGGGATCGACGGTGATCTGGGAGAAGGAGACGCGCTACCAGTACGGCCGCGTCTTGCAGGCCGCCGACGGCGAGCGGACGCTGGAGCTCAACGAGGGCCAGGCGGTGCACTCGCTCTACCGGCCCGGGAGCTACCTCACCACCGGCTACTGGGACCAGCAGCTCGCACTGATGTGGGCCGGCCGCTCCGACCTGCGCTCGGTGGCGATCCTCGGCTCCGCGGCGGGGACGACCGCGCGCGCGCTCGGTCACTACTCGCCCACCACGCACATCGACGCGGTCGAGATCGACAAGGCGGTCACGCAGGCCGGACGGAAGTACTTCGACCTGCAGGCGCCGGACCTGCAGACGTACGCCGACGACGCGCGGCCCTGGCTCGAGCGCACGACGACCAAGCAGGACGCGATCGTGATCGACGCCTACCGGCAGCCGTACATCCCGTTCTACCTGACCACGAAGGAGTTCTTCGCCCTCGTCCGCGACCGGCTCGCACCCGGTGGCGTCGTCGTGGTGAACGTGGGGCAGCCGGCCGGGTCGACGAAGCTGGAGAAGGTGCTCGCCGCGACGATGCGCACCGCCTTCGGTGACGACCGTGTCTACCGGGACCCGGCCCAGCGCACCAACACCCTGCTGGTCGGCACCACCGACGACACCGAGCCGGCCGACGCGCTGCGCGCCAAGGCCCCGACGCTGCCGGCAGAGGTGGAGCAGGTCCTCGACGGCAGTGCGTCGCGGATCGAGCCCGCCCTGACCGGCGGCGACGTCTACACCGACGACAAGGCCCCGGTGGAGTGGCTGGTCGACCTGTCCCTGGCCAAGGTCGCCGAGACCGGCGAGGGCCGCTGACCCCGCGAGACGTCCCGAACACGCGACGCCTCGCGCACCGCCCACCCCGAGACGTCCCGAACACGCGACGCCTCGCGCACCGCCCACCCCGAGACGTCGCGAACACGCGACGCCTCGCGGGCTAGCGCGTCAGCGAGCGGCGGATGACCTCGTCGGCGGCGCGCTGGTAGCCGCTCACGACGGCGGTCATGGTGAGCTCGCGGAGCTCGGTCATCATCTCCTCGAAGCGCGCGGTGTCCTCCTCGGTGTGCTCGCGCTGCCGGAACGGCGCGACCACCTTGCTGCGGAGCACCTCCGTCAGCTCGTCGGCCAGGCCCTCCATGTGCCGGGCGATGGCGGTGTTCGCCTCGAGCAGCGAGTCCACGGGCAGGCCGAGGCGGATCAGCCGGTACGGCGCCTCGACGTCGGTGAGCACCTCGTACCGACCGGGCTCGAGGACCCGCAGCGTCTGCAGCCGCACCATCAGCTCGACCTCGTCGTCGCTCAGCGTGTCGCCGACGCGGCGCTCGAGCTGGGAGCGGGTGAGCACCTCCGTCGGGCTCGGCTTCCACGACGTGAGCATCACGCGCTGCGCGGCGAGCGCCTCGGCGCTGGCGTCCTCGGGGAGCCGGGAGAAGTAGCGCTCGATCGCGGCGAGGGTGAACCCGTGCTCCTGCAGGGCGCGGATCAGCTCCAGCCTCGCCTTGTGCACCCCGGTGTAGTACGCCATCCGCCCGCGGCGCTGCGGCGGCGGGAGCAGCCCGAGCCCGGCGTAGTAGCGCGTGTTGCGCACCGTCGTCCCGGTGGCCACGGCCAGCTCGTCGACGGTGAGCAGGCCGGAGGTCTCGGAGTCATCGGTGGCGGCGGTCTGCGAGGAGGGCATCGTGACAGCAATACTGGCACAGTGCGACGCCGCGTTCGCCCACGGTGAACCGCGGAAGCGCCCCCCCGGGGTCAGGGTTGAGTCCTCACCACTCAAGCACGAGACGAACCGAGGCGCACCATGTCCGACCCCACGTCCGCCCCCGAGCCCGGGCAGCCCACGACCCGCGACCTTCCCGTCCTCTTCCTCCCCGACGTCGTGATCCTCCCCGGCATGGTCGTGCCGGTCGAGCTCGACCTTGACGAGGGAGCGGCCCGTGCCGCCGTCGACGCGGCGCGCACCACGACCGACGACGAGCTCCTCGTGGCCCCGCGCCTCGACGACCGCTACGCGACGTACGGCGTCGTCGCACGCGTCGAGCAGGTCGGCCGGTTCAGCTCCTCGCGCCCCGCCGCGGTGCTCCGTGCCGTCCGACGCGCCCGCATCGGCTCCGGCGTCCCCGGTCCCGGCGCGGCGCTGTGGGTCGAGACGACCCAGGCGCCCGAGCCCGAGGTGACCGAGCGGGTGCGCGAGCTGGTCAAGGACTACCGCTCGCTGGTGATCGCTGACCTGCAGCGCCGCGAGGCCTGGCAGGTGGTCGACCAGTTCAGCGCGCTGACCGACCCCGACGCGATCGCGGACACCGCCGGCTGGGCGGCGTACCTCTCCGCCGAGCGCAAGCGCGAGCTGCTCGAGACCCCCGACCTGGAGGCCCGCCTGGAGCGCCTGGTTGAGTGGACCCGCGAGCACCACGCCGAGGCCGAGGTCTCCGACCGGATCGGCGCCGAGGTGCGCGAGGGCATGGAGAAGACGCAGCGCGAGTACCTCCTGCGCCAGCAGCTCGCCGCGATCCGCAAGGAGCTCGGCGAGGGACAGCCCGACGGGTCCGACGACTACCGCGCCCGGGTCGAGGCCCTCGTCGCCACCGACGGGTTCCCCGCGCCGGTCGCCGAGGCGCTCGAGCGCGAGGTCGACAAGCTCGAGCGCTCCAGCGACCAGAACCCCGAGACCTCGTGGATCCGCACCTGGCTGGACACCGTGCTGGAGCTGCCGTGGACGAAGCGGACCGTCGACACCACCGACATCGCTGCCGCGCGCGCCGTCCTCGACGCCGACCACCACGGCCTCGAGGACGTGAAGGACCGGATCGTCGAGCACCTCGCCGTGCGCGCCCGCCGCGCCGAGCGCGGGCTGGAGCTGGTCGGCGGCCGCGGCTCGGGCGCCGTCCTGCTGCTCGCCGGGCCCCCCGGTGTCGGCAAGACCTCGCTCGGCGAGTCGGTCGCCCGCGCCCTGGGCCGCGACTTCGTCCGGGTCGCCCTGGGCGGCGTGCGAGACGAGGCCGAGATCCGCGGGCACCGGCGCACGTACGTCGGGGCCCTGCCCGGCCGGATCGTCCGTGCGGTCAAGGAGGCCGGCTCGATGAACCCGGTCGTCCTCCTCGACGAGGTCGACAAGGTCGGCGCGGACCAGCGCGGTGACGTGGCCTCGGCCCTGCTGGAGGTGCTCGACCCGGCGCAGAACCACACCTTCCGCGACCACTACCTCGAGCTCGACCTCGACCTGTCCGACGTGCTGTTCATCGCCACGGCCAACGTGGTCGAGCAGATCCCCGGCCCGCTGCTGGACCGGATGGAGCTGATCACGCTCGACGGCTACACCGAGGACGACAAGGTCGCGATCGCCCGCGACTACCTCGTGCCGCGCCAGCTCGAGCGCGCCGCGCTGACCTCCGACGAGGTCGAGGTCACCGACGACGCGCTGCGCGAGCTCGCCGCGAACCACACCCGCGAGGCCGGGGTACGACAGCTCGAGCGGCTGCTGGCCAAGGCCTTCCGCCGCGCGGCCACCCGGCTGGCCGAGGGCGCCACGGCTCCGGTGCGGGTCGACGCCGACGGTCTGCGCGACCTCGTCGGCCGCGCCCGGTTCACCCCGGACGCGCACGAGCGGACGTCCGTCCCCGGCGTGACGACGGGCCTGGCGGTGACCGGACTCGGTGGCGACGTGCTCTACGTCGAGGCCGGCGCGCTGCCCGAGGGCTCCCCTGCGCTGTCGCTGACCGGTCAGCTGGGCGAGGTGATGAAGGAGTCCGCGCAGATCGCGCTGACGTTCGTCCGCTCGCACGCCGCCGAGCTCGGGATCGACGTGTCGGTCCTCGACCACCCGGTGCACGTCCACGTGCCCGCCGGCGCAATCCCCAAGGACGGGCCGTCCGCGGGCATCACGATGGTCACCTCGCTGGCCTCCCTGGCCACCGGCCGTCCGGTGCGCGGCGACGTGGCGATGACCGGAGAGGTCTCGCTGACCGGCAAGGTGATGCCGATCGGCGGGCTGAAGCAGAAGCTGCTCGCCGCCCAGCGCGCCGGGATCACCGAGGTGTTCGTCCCGGCCCGCAACGAGCCGGACCTGGACGACGTACCCGCCGAGGTGCTCGACGCGCTCACCGTCCACCTGGTCTCCGACGTCCGGGACGTCGTCGCCGGGGCCCTGGAGCCGGCCGAGGACGAGAGCGGCGTACGGGACGACGGCGCTGCCGCGGCGGCCTGAGCCGGTCTGCGGGTTGCCCACGGCATGCAGGGCGACCCGCAGACACCACGACGAACCCGCACTGCCCATGGGTCATCACCCACCGGCAGTGCGGGTTCGTCTGCATACCGTGGTCAACCGCACCGTCGGCGCCCGGCGTACGGTGACCAGCGATGCACCCATGATCAGCACCGTCACCACTCCCGTCACGTCCGGCGTGCACCACGTCGAGGGGCAGGCGGCGGGCTGGACGATCCTCACCGACGGCGCCCCGCGTCGAGGTGCGGCGTGGACGCTGGTCGACGCCGGCTACCCCGGGTACGCCGCCGCCGTCCGCGGCAGCGCGGAGGCCCTCGGCCTGCGGCTCGCGGACCTCGCCGCCGTGCTCGTCACCCACGGGCACGTCGACCACGTCGGCGGGGTCGCGGAGCTCGTCGGCGGCCGGGACGTCCCCGTCCTCACCGGGGAGGCCGAGGTCGCGCACCTGCACGGCGAGGTCACCGAGAACACCGGGCCGCGCGACCTGCTGCCACGGCTGCACCGGCACGGGATGCTGCCGTGGGTGGTCCACGTCAGCCGGCACGGTGCCACGGCACACCCCCGGCTGCCCGCGGCCGGCGGCGCGCCCGACGGCGTACCCCTCGACCTGCCCGGCCGACCCGTCCCGCTGACCACGCCCGGGCACACCAGCGGCCACACCTGCTGGCACCTCCCTGACGCCGGTGCCCTGATCACCGGCGACGCCCTGGTGACCGGGCACGCGCTGTCCCGTGACACCGGGCCGCAGGTGCTGCCCGGGTTCTTCCACGCCGACCGCGCAGGGATGCTCGCCTCGCTGGACCTCATCGGCGACTCCGGGGCCGGCACGCTCCTCCCCGGCCACGGCGCGCCGTGGCACGGCCCCGCCGCCGAGGCCGCGGAGCAGGCCGCTCGTACCGCCCAGTCCCACCTGTGAGACGAGAGGACCCCACCATGCGCTTGATCGGCGCCGCACTCCCCCGCACCGGCACGATGTCGCTGAGCCACGCGCTGCGCGACCTCACCGGTGAGGGGTGCTACCACATGACCGAGATGTTCCACCGCCCGCACGACGCCGTGACCTGGCGTGCGGCGTCGCGCGGCGAGAGCGTCGACTGGCGCGGCTTCCTGGCCGGGTACGCCGCCGGCGTCGACACCCCGCTGTGCGTCCACTGGCGCGAGATCAGCGAGGTGTTCCCCGACGCGAAGATCCTGCTGACGCGGCGCAAGGACGCCGCGACCTGGTGGTCCTCGATGGAGGCGACGGTGCTCCCGCACATGCGGTCCATGCACGGGTACGCCGCCTCCGGCGCGGCCCCGCGGGACGGCGAGGGCCCGCCGTGGCTGCAGGAGGCCGACCCCGCGGACCGGGAGGCGCTCGTCGAGGTGTTCGGCAGCCTGGCGGAGCAGATCCTCGGCTCGGCCGAGGCGATGGACGACCCCGCCCTGGGCGTGGCCGCGTACGACGCGTGGCTGGCCGACGTCCGCGCCGCCGTCCCCGCCGAGCGACTGGTCGAGTGGCAGCCCGGCGACGGGTGGGAGCCGTTGTGCGCCGCGCTCGACGCGGCGGTGCCGGAGCGGGAGTTCCCGCACGACAACTCCCGCGAGGACTTCACCGCGCGCTCCCAGGACGGCGGCGGGAAGCCGCCGCGGCCCGGAGCCGAGTAGGTCAGCCGAACCGCTCGACCAGCGCGTCGATCCCGCCCTTGAAGACGCCGCCGCCGAAGGTCTTCGCCAGCTTCTCCTCGTCCGCGGCCTCGGCGTCGAAGTCGGCGTACCACTCCATGAAGGTGCCGCCGGTCGCGCTCACCGGTGCGAGCCGGTAGGTCGAGACGTACGAGCGCGCCGGGAAGGGGCCCGGGTCGGTGAAGCAGTAGGTCGTCGAGCGTGCGACGTCGTCGATCGCCAGCAGCTTCTCGCTGACGCTCCCGCCGCCCTCGAGCGCGAGCCGTCGCACGGCGCCGAGCTGGCCGTCGGTGCCCTCGACGATCTCGCTGCCGGCGATCGCCGGGTGCCACTCGGGCAGCTCGTTGAACCCGCGGACCAGCGCCCACACCTCGTCGACGGGCGCGGCGATCACCGCGCTGTAGTAGGCCTTGGCCATCTCATGCTCCCTCTCTTCGGATCTGCTTGAACGCCTTGGTCTGCGCGGTCAGCGCCTGCTCCGTGGGCAGCCGCTCCATCGAGCTCGCGCCGTAGAAACCGTGGCAGCGGGTCGTGCGGGACAAGACGTACGTCGCGTCCTCCGGCGAGGACACCGGTCCGCCGTGGACGAGCACCAGCACGTCGTCGCGCTCGGCCAGAGCAGCTGCCGACCACTCCTCGACGAGGTCGACGCACTCGTCGAGGCTCTTCGCGGTGCCGGCGCCGATCGCGCCGCCGGTGGTCAGCCCCATGTGGCACACGATGATGTCGGCGCCGGCGCGGGTCATCGCGACGGCGTCGTCGGCGCTGAAGACGTACGGCGTGGTCAGCAGCTCGGCCTCCCGCGCTGCCGCGACGAGGTCGACCTCGAGCGCGAAGCCCATCCCGGTCTCCTCGAGGTTGGCCCGGAAGACGCCGTCGATCAGCCCGACGGTGGGGAAGTTCTGGATGCCGGCGAAGCCCAGCTCGCGCAGCCGGCGGAACAGGTCGTCGCGGATCATGAACGGGTCGGTGCCGTTGACTCCCGCGAGCACCGGCGTGTGCTCGACGACCGGGATGACCTCCTTCGCCATGTCGAGGACGATCTCGTTGGCGTTGCCGTAGGCCAGCAGCCCGGCCAGCGACCCGCGACCCGCCATTCGGTAGCGCCCGGAGTTGTAGATGACGATCAGGTCGATCCCGCCGGCCTCCTCGCACTTGGCCGAGAGGCCGGTGCCGGCACCGCCGCCGACGATCGGCTCGCCACGGGCGGCCATCTCCTGGTAGCGGGCGACGAGATCTGCTCGCGTCAGTCGGGTCACTGCGGGTCCTCCTGGAGGGTCGGGGCGACCTCGGCCAGCGCGGCGAGCACGGCCTCGACGAACTCGTCGTCGTTCACGGCGGCGGGGACGCGGCGCACGACCCGGTCGGCGGTCTGGCGTACGCCCGCCTCGATCGCGGCGAACAGCGCCTCGTCGGCCTCGGGGTCGTGGAACGGCTGACCGGGGACGTCGATCAGCGACAGCCCGCCGGTGGGGAGCAGGAAGCGCACCGGGCCGTCGCAGGCGTTGAGCTTCTCGGCGATCACCGCGCCGAGGTGCGCGCACTCCTCCGCGGTGGTCCGCATCAGGGTGACCTGCGCGTTGTGGACGTGCAGCAAGCGGTTCTCGAACCGCTCGGGGACGCTCTCTCGGGCGCCGAAGTTGACCATGTCCAGCGCGCCGCAGGAGCCGACGTACGGCGTCTCCGTGCGCGCCACCGACCCGATCCGGTCGGGCCCGGCGGTGAGGATGCCGCCGACCTCCTCGTCCGCGATCTCGGTCGTGGTGACGTCGAGGACCGCCGCCACGAGCCGGTCGTCCACCAGCTTCTCCATGGCCCGCCCACCGGCGCCGGTGGCGTGGAAGACCAGGCAGTCGTGGTCGGCCTCGAGCCGGTCGACCAGCGCGGTGACGCACGGCGTGGTGACGCCGAACATCGACAGCGCGACCGCCGGGCGGTGCTCGGCCTCGGGCACGGGCGACGCGACCATCCCGGCCAGCGCGTGCGCGGCGTTGCCGAGCACGACGCGCGAGATCCGGTTCAGCCCGCCGACGTCGGTGACCGAGTGCAGCATCGCGATGTCGCTGGCACCGACGTACGCCGCGACGTCGCCCGACGCCATCGTGCTCACCATCAGCTTCGGCAGCCCGACCGGCAGCGCCTGCATCGCCGGCGTGACCAGGGCGGTCGCACCGGAGCCGCCGGCGCCGAGGATCCCGACCAGCTCGCCGGCGGGCAGCGCGAGGACGTGACGGGTGAACGCCTCGGCCATCGCCGCCACCGCGCTGCCGCGCTCGCCGGTGAAGACCTCCGCCGTCCCCGCGACGTCGGCGGGTGTCACGTCCGCCGGGGAGTCCCACCCCTCGACCGTGGTGAGGTCGACGGTGCGCACCTCGACCCCCGCGGCGCGGACCAGGTCGGCGACGTACGTCAGCTCGCGACCCTTGGTGTCGACGGTGCCGACGACGTACGCGTACCCCACGCCGGTGACTGTAGTCACAGCCGCCGACACCGCGGCAGGGGCAGGATCGAGGGGTGCGGATCAACCGGCTCGACCACCTCGTCCTCACCGTCGCCGACCTCGACGCGACGCTCGCGTTCTACTCGGGGGTGCTCGGGATGGGGGTGGTCACCTTCGGCGAGGGGCGTACGGCGCTCACCTTCGGCGCGAGCAAGATCAACCTGCACGTGGCCGGACACGAGATCGACCCGAAGGCGGCTCGGCCCACCCCCGGCAGCGCGGACGTCTGCCTGGTCGTCGACGACGACCTCGACACCGTGCTGGACGAGCTCGAGGCCGCGGGCGTGCCGGTCGAGGAAGGCGGCACCGTCGACCGTACGGGCGCGATGGGCCCGATCCGCAGCGTGTACGTCCGCGACCCCGACGCCAACCTCGTCGAGCTCAGCGCCTACGTGCGGTAGTCGCCGGCACGCCGACCCTCAGCCGCGCGGGTCGGCGAGGACGTCGCGCCAGGAGTGCTGGGGCGTGTAGCCGAGCTGCTCGCGCGCCTTGTCGATGCAGAAGAACGTCTCCCGCTCCCCCATCTCGCGGCGCACCTCGACACCGTCGTAGAAGTCCCGGACCAGCTCGTCGGTCGTCGCCGCGACCGAGTGGTCGGCGTTGGCGATGTTGAAGACCTCGAAGCCCAGCCCGTCGGTGGTCAGGCAGCGGTCGATCGCCTGGGCGAGGTCGCGGACGTCGATGTAGGCGAACAGGTTCCGGCGCCGCTGCGCGGGGTCGGTGAGGAAGCCGGGGAACAGCTCGGCGTACTCGTGCGGCTCGATGACGTTGTTGATCCGCAGGCCGTAGACGTCGGCCCCGGTGCGCCGCTGGAACGAGCGGGCCGTCACCTCGTTGGCCACCTTCGCCATCGCGTAGGCGTCCTCCGGCACCACCGGGTGCTCCTCGTCGACGGGGACGTACTCGGGCCTGCGGTCGCCGCGGCCGAAGCAGATCCCGTACGTCGTCTCGGACGAGGCGAAGACCACCTTGCCGATGCCGACGGCCTCGGCCGCCTCGAGCACGTGGTAGGTCGAGAGCACGTTGTTGGCGTACGTCTCGGCGTCGGTGCTCAGCCAGGGCCGCGGGATGGCCGCGAGGTGCACGACGGCGTCGTACGGCGGGATCGGCTCGTCGCCGGGCAGGTCGAGGTCGTCCGGGGAGGCCGGCATCCGCATCGCCGAGACGACCTGCCCCAGGTCGGTCAGGTCGGCCGTCAGGTCCTGCACACCGGCCAGGCCGAGCGGGCGCCGGTCGAGGTTGGTGACGGTGTGGCCCTGCTCGAGGAGGTACGGGACGACGTGGTGACCGGCCTTGCCGGTGCCACCGGTGAGGAGTACGCGCATGCGCGTCCCGTGCCCAGGCCGGACCGAGTCATGCGGTCCGGGAGGTGCCTGCGTCGCCGGGTCTCGACGCGCTCGTCGCTGGCGCTGCTCGACCACCGGTGGTCGCGCCTGTCGAGACCGGCTACCGCGACCGCAGGCGAGGTGGTCGAGCCCGAACTGAGCGCAGCGAGGCGGTGTCCTGAGCCTGTCGAAGGGGAGGACGACGAGACCACCGGTCAGCGCGACCGCAGACGCACCCCGCGCGGCAGCTCGGGCGCCGGGATGGTCGGGTGCCGGTCGTCGTCGGGCAGGGTGAAGCGGTCCTGCTCCTCGCCGGCGAGGAGCGCCTGCCACTGGGCGCGGTACTCGACGACCTCCTCGTGGCTGCGGCCCACGAAGTTCCACCACATGACGATCTGCTCGTCGAACGGCTCGCCCCCGATGACCAGCACGCGCGCGTCGGTCCCTGCCGTGAGCACGAGCGACGTGGCGCCGGGGGCGACGTACGCCAGCGTGGACGGCGGCACCGGTGACCCGTCGACGCTCAGCGTCCCGGCGTCGACCAGGACCCCGTGCTCGTGCGCGGCGTCGAGGGCGACCTCCAGCGTCGTGCCCGCCTCGAGCGTGACCTCGGCGCCGGTGAGCGGCGTGTACGTCGTCACCGGCGACGTCGAGCCCAGCAGCGCCCCGAGGAACACCCACGCCCGCCAGCCGTCGCCGGAGACGGGCTCGGGTGCGTAGTGCTCGAAGCCGGGGTCGACCGCGCGCGACCCGTCCGGCAGCACCACCCACAGCTGCGCGCCGTGCAGCACGCGCGTCGAGTCCGGGGAGATCTCGGAGTGGCTGATCCCGCGGCCGGCGGTCATCAGGTTGACCTCGCCGGGCCGCACCATCGCCCGGTGGCCCGCGGAGTCGCGGTGCTCGATCTCCCCCTCGAAGAGCCAGCTCACGGTCTGCAGCCCCGTGTGGGGATGCGGCGCCACGACCATGCCGCCGGTCTCGGCGACCTCGTCGGGCCCGTAGTGGTCCAGGAAGCACCACGCGCCGACGGTGGTGCGCCCTCGCGCCGGGAGGGTACGACGTACCGTCATCGCCCGGAGCCCGCCCAGCGGGACCTCGCGCGGCTCGATCAGCTCGCTCATGCGTCCTTCCCCACGTCCGGCTCCGGGTCGGGGGGCCCGGCCAGGACCCGCATCATCGTGCGCACCTCGCGCTCGGTCGGGCGGGGCAGGCCGTTGCGGCCGTGCGCGAAGCCGATCCCGGCGTACACGAGCAGGCCGGCGCGGACCCGTGCCTCGTGCGGCTCGTGGCCGACGTCCTGCAGGGTCCGGGTCAGCAGGTCCAGCGCGAAGCGGTCGGACTCCTCCACGACCGTGCGGACCGAGTCTTCAGTCGCGGCCCACCCGCGGACGGCCCGCTCGGCGCTCCACCAGGAGTCGTCGACCAGCCGCAGCGTCATCAGCTCCAGCCGCTCGCCCGGCGGCAGCGTGCCGACACGGCCGAGCTCCTCGAGGACCGCGCGGGTCTCGGCGCGCCAGCGCTCGGCCACGGCCGAGCGGAGCTCGGCGACGTCGGCGAAGTGCCAGTAGAAGCTCCCCCGGGTCACACCGAGCTCGCTGCACAGCCGGTTGATCTGCAGCGCCTCGACCCCCTCGGCCTCCAGCAGGTGCAGCCCCGCGACGGCCCAGTCCTCCGCGCTGAGGCGGGTGGCGGGCCGGACGGTCACGCCGCCGAGCCTACCCAGGAGCGCTACCCTGCACGGGTGCCCGCGACCTTGCTCCGGCCGAGGGCGGCGACGTCCGGCACGTCGCTGATGAGGCCGCTGACCCCGGCCTCGAAGAGCAGCCTCGCCTCCTCGGCGGCGAGCCCGTGACCGAACTCCGAGGTGCCGACGCGCAGGCTGCGCGGGAGATGGGTGTTCTCCGCGCGGTGGGTCCAGACCAGGACGTCGAGGCCACGCCGCGCCGCCTTCGCGACCAGGTCGGAGGACCGGCCGACGCGGCCGTTCTCGCGGGGCAGGACGGCCTTGCGTCGTACCCCGACGGCCTGGGCGTACGTCGCCGCGTCGCCGAGGTGCCGACCCTTGGGCGTCTTGGCGTACAGCTGCACCAGCGGGCGCCGCGTCCCGCGCGCCGCCATCCGCCGGAGCACGGTGTCGTCGAAGCTCATCCAGCTCAGCCGTGGCCGCTCACGCTGCTCGGCGGGCAGCGCGTCGAGCAGCTCGGGCACGCAGAAGCCGCTCGACTCGAGGAAGTCGGGGTGCTTGAGCTCGGCGTGGACCCCGAGCCGGCGGCCCGCCCGCTCGGACTCGCGGTCGACCAGGTCGCACAGCTTGGCGAAGGGCAGCACCGGGTAGCGGCCGTCGTACGAGGCGGAGAACGGTCGCTTGCGCGGCCACCGCTCCGTGCACCGCAGGGTGCTCAGCTGTGCCCACGTGAGGTCGTGGACGAACCAGCCGGTGAGCTCCTCCCCGTCGACCTCCAGCGTCCGGCGCAGGTGGGCGAGCTCGGGACGCCGGGCGACGTCCGTCGTGCGCGAGAGTTCGAGGTCGTGGCGGCACACCAGCACGCCGTCCCGGGTGGGCAGCAGGTCCAGCTCGACCGAGTCGGCGCCGAGGCGGAGGGCGAGGCGGTACGCCGCCGCGGTGTGCTCGGGGCGGTGGCCACTGGCACCGCGGTGGCCGATGACGAGGGGCCCGGTCCGGGTCATCGACGGCTCTGTCACGCGCAGAGCGTGACCCGCGGGCATGGCCACGCAGTGGCCGCCAGGTGACAGCGGCACGAACGACGGCACAATCTGGATCCATGAGCCTCCCCACGATCGGCGACCTGCCCTCCTTCCCCGCCCTGGAGCGGCCCGAGCTGCTGGCCGCGCCGGTCGCGACCGTGCTCGCCGACTGGCCGTACGCCGACCAGGTCGCCGTGGTCGAGATCGACCCCGACCTCGCCGACACCGAGGCCCTCAACGACGCCTACGGACTGGACCCGCTGGCCAGCGCGAACTGCGTGATCGTCAGCGGCAGGCGCGCCGGCGAGGAGCGGGTCGCCGCGTGCGTGGTCCGCGCCGACACCCGCGCCGACGTCAACCGCACCGTCAAGGGGCTCCTCGACGTCCGCAAGTGCTCCTTCCACCCGATGGACCGCGCGACCGGGGAGACGACGATGGAGTACGGCGGCATCACGCCCGTCGGCCTGCCGCCGGAGTGGCGGCTGCTGATCGACTCGCGGGTCGCCGAGATCCCGGTGGCGCTGATCGGCTCGGGCCTGCGCCGCTCGAAGCTGCTGGTCCCCGGCGCACTGCTGGCCGAGCTCCCCGAGGCCGAGGTGGTCGAGGGCCTCGCCGGCTGAGCGCGGCCCCTACCGGACCAGAACTTAGGGTCGGCTAACCTGTCGTCGTGTCAGGAGCCGTCGCGACCCCGACCACCGGGCTCGGCATCCTGCGCCGCGCCGTGTGTCGACACCGTCGGGTGCTGGCGTACGGCTTCCCGCTCCTGGCCGCCTGGCAGGTCTGCGAGACCCTCGTCCCCGCCGCCATCGGTCTGGTCATCGACCGCGGTGTGGCCACCGGGTCGGTCGGCGGCCTCGTCCTGGGTCTCGCCGCGCTGATCGCGGTCTTCGCGGTGCTCTCCAACGGCTACCGCTTCGGGTCGAGGTTCGTCGTGCGCGGCATCGAGGAGGAGGGCCACCTGCTGCGTACCGAGCTCGCCGCGCACCTGCTCGACCCGCGGGGCGTACGCACTCCCCTGCTCTCGGGCGAGACCCTGTCCTTGGCGACCTCCGACGCGACGCTGGTGCCGATGGTGTTCCGCCAGCTCGGGTTCGCGGTCGCCGCCACGGCAGGGCTCGTGGTCGCGGCGACGTACGTCCTCCTCGTCGACGTCCGGGTCGGGCTGCTCGTGCTGCTCGGCGTGCCGGCGGTGGTGGCGATCGTGCAGCTGGTCAGCCCGGTGGTCGCCCGGCGTACGCACACCCAGCAGGAGCGCACCGCCGCCGCCTCCGGCCTGGCCGGGGACCTGCTGTCCGGCCTGCGCGCGCTGAAGGGGATCGGCGGAGAGGACGTCGCGGCGCGGCGGTACGCGGGCGCCAGCGCGGACGCCCGGGACGCCACGATCCGCCTGGCGCGCTCGTGGGGCGCGCTCGACGGGCTCACCCTCGCGCTGAGCGGGCTGCTGCTCGCCGCGGTGACGCTGCTCGCCGGGCTGCGGGCCCTCGACGGCGACATCAGCGTCGGCGAGCTTGTCGCGCTGGTCGGGATCACCCAGTTCCTCGCCGAGCCGCTGACCGCGCTCGGGTCGCTGAGCGCCCAGTTCGCCCGCTCCCGGGCGTCCGCCCAACGGATCGCGGACCTCTTGGCCGCCCCACCGCTGCTGCCGAGCGGGGACGCGACACCGGTCGGCGACCTGCGTCTCGACGGCGTCGTCGCCGACCCGCTGGCCGGTCTCGACCTGGCGCCGGGTGACGGCGAGCTGGTCGCCGTGGCGGTCGAGGACCCCGACAGCGCGGAGGCGCTGGGTGCGGTGCTGAGCGCGCTGCGCCCTACCGAGCAGGGGGCGGCGACGCTGGGCGACGTACCCCTCGCGGAGGTGGACGCCCGCCACCGTCGCGCGCACCTGCTCGTCGCGCCGCACCACGCGACCGTGTTCGAGGGCACGCTGCGCTCGGCCGTCGACCCGGGCTCGGAGCTGAGTGCCGAGCGGCTCGAGGAGGTGCTCGCCGCCTCCGCCGCCGACGAGGTCGTCTCCCTGCACCCCGACGGGCTCGAGCGCGCCGTCCGCGCGGCCGGTACCAGCCTGTCCGGCGGCCAGCGGCAGCGCCTCGCCCTGGCGCGCGCGCTGGCCGCCGACCCGCCGGTGCTGGTGCTGCAGGACCCCACGAGCGCGGTCGACGCGGTGACAGAGCAGAACGTCGCCGACGGCGTACGACGCGTTCGGGCCGGCCGCACCACGATCGTTCTCACCACCAGCCCGGCGCTCCTCGCAGCCGCCGACCGGGTGCTGCTCGTGCGCGAGGGACGGGTGGTCGCCGAGGGCTCGCACGCCGACCTGCTCGGCGAGTCGGCGTACGTCGAGGTGGTGCTGCGATGAGCGCCCGCGAGCTGCTGCCCACCGCCACCGGCCGCGACACGGCGCGGCTCGCCTGGACGCTGGTGCGCCGGCGGCCGGGTGCGGTGTGGCTGACGCTGCTCGCCTTCGTCGGCGCGGGCGCCGCGGGTGTCGTCCCGGTCTGGCTGATCGGGCAGGTGGTCGACGCCGCCTTCGGCGAGGACGCCTCGACCGGCACCGTGGTGCGCGCGGCGCTGGGCATCGCGGTGTCCGCCGTGGTCTGGGGGGCCCTGACCGCGGTCGCGATCGCCGCCCTGACCCGGGCCGTGGCGCCGGCCCTCGCCACCCTGCGCGAGGACGTGCTCGACCGCGCGCTGCACCTGCCCAGCCAGCGCGTCGAGGCCGCGGGCGTGGGCGACGTCGTCGCCCGCGTCGGGGACGACGTACGCACGCTCACCGAGTCGCTCGACGAGGCGGTCCCGGCCCTGCTCACCGCACTGGTGACGATCGTGTTCACCGTCGGCGGACTGTTCGGCCTGGACTGGCGCCTCGGCGTCGCCGGCCTCGCCTCCGCGCCGGCGTACGTGCTGGCGGTGCGCTGGTACCTCCCCCTCTCGCTGCCGTGGTACCAGCGTGAGCGGATCGCCGAGGGCGAGCGCGCGCAGGCCCTGGTGACCGGGATGCAGGGCGCGGCGACGCTGCGCGCCTTCGGTCGCGAGGACCGCGCGCTGGCCGCGATCGACCGCAGCTCACGCGGCGCGGTCGAGATCACGGTCGGGGTCTACCGGCTGCTGACCCGCTTCGGCGCGCGGCTCAACGGGTCGGAGCTGCTCGGCCTGACGGCGGTGCTCCTGGCCGGCTTCTGGACCGTGCGTGCCGGCGGCACGGTCGGCGAGGCGACGGCGGCGGCGCTGTTCTTCCACCGGCTCTTCAACCCGATCGGCGCGGTGGTGCACACCTTCGACACCGTGCAGTCCAGCGGCGCGGCGCTCGCCCGGCTCGCCGGCGTGGCCGGTCTGCCGGTCGCACCCGCACCCGCCCAGGCCCCGGCCGAGGGGGACCTCACGCTCGCCGGGCTGCGGCACGCGTACGAGCCGGGGCACGACGTGCTGGCCGACGTCTCGCTGGTCCTCGCGGCGGGCGAGCGCGTGGCGGTGGTCGGGGCGACCGGCGCCGGCAAGTCCACGCTGGGCGCGGTCGTGGCCGGGGCCGTGAGCCCGACTGCCGGCCGCGTGCACCTGGGCGCGTGGGAGCTCACCGCCGCGGCCGAGGCCGACGTACGACGCCGGGTCGCGCTGGTGACGCAGGAGGTGCACGTCTTCGCCGGCTCGGTGCGCGACAACCTCGGTCTCGCCGCCCCGGACGCACCTGACGACGCGCTGCTCGAGGCGCTGGACCGGGTCGGCGCGCGGCGCTGGGTGGGCGCGCTGCCCACCGGGCTGGACACCGTGGTCGGCGAGCACGGCCACCCGCTGACCGCGGCGCAGGCCCAGCAGCTCGCACTGGCCAGGGTGCTGCTGCGGGACCCCGTGCTGGTCGTCCTCGACGAGGCCACGGCCGAGGCCGGCTCGGCCGGCGCCCGCGACCTCGATGCCGCCACCGACGCCGTGGTCGCGGGGCGTACCGCCCTCGTCGTCGCGCACCGCCTCGACCAGGCCCGCGCCGCCGACCGGGTCCTGGTCATGGAGGCGGGGCGCGTGGTCGAGCAGGGCCCCCACGACGACCTCCTCACCGCCGGCGGCCGCTACGCCGCCCTCTGGGCCGCGTGGTCCCGCTGAGTGCGCGGCACCTGCCCGTCGAGTTGTCGGTTCTGCTGGCTCGAGTGGTGAGTCGTACCGGCGGCTGCGGCAGAAGGCGCAACTCGAGCAAGTAGGAGGCACCACTCGACGGGTAGGGGACGCAGGCGACAGTGACAGCGATACTGTCAGTGTCGTACGTCAGCCAGCCCGACCCAGGAGCATCCGATGAAGCTGTCCACCCTGCTGCAGTACGCCGGCAACCCCCGCGAGGCCGCCGACGAGGTCGCCGCGCTCGAGAAGGCGGGCCTGGACACGGTCTGGGTGCCCGAGGCGTACGGCTTCGACTCCCCCACGCTGATGGGCTACCTCGCCGCGCGCACCGAGACGGTCGAGATCGGCGCCGGCATCCTCAACGTCTTCTCCCGCACCCCGAGCGCGATCGCGCAGACCGCCGCCGGCCTGGACAACGTCTCCCAGGGCCGCGCCGCCCTCGGCCTCGGCGCGTCCGGCCCCCAGGTGATCGAGGGCTTCCACGGCGTGCCGTACTCCAAGCCCCTGACCCGCGTCTCGGAGTACGTCGACGTCATCCGCGCCGGGCTGCGCCGCGAGGTCCTCGAGTACGACGGCAAGACCGTCACGCTCCCCCTCCCCGAGGACCAGGGCACCGGGCTCGGCAAGCCGCTGAAGATGCTCACCAAGCCCGAGCGCGCCGACGTCCCGGTCTGGATCGCCTCGCTCGGCGAGAAGAGCGTCGAGCACACCGCCCGCAGCGCCGACGGCTGGCTTCCCTTCCTGTTCGTCCCGGAGCTGCACGACAAGGTCTGGGGCGACGCGCTGGCCAAGGGCAAGGCCGAGCGCGACCCCTCGCTCGGTCCGCTCCAGATCAGCGCCGGCGGCATGGTCTGCGTCGGTGAGGACGTCAAGGGCATGCTCGACCTCGCCCGCCCGACCGTCGCGCTGTACGTCGGCGGCATGGGCGCACGCGGCAAGAACTTCTACAACGACCTCGCCTGCTCCTACGGCTTCGAGGACGCCGCCAAGGAGATCCAGGACCTCTACCTCGACGGCAAGAAGGACGAGGCCGCCGCAGCCGTCCCGACCGAGCTGCTCGAGCTGGGCAACCTGGTCGGGCCCGAGTCGTACGTCAAGGAGCGGATCGCCGCCTTCGACGAGGCCGGGGTGACCCACCTGCAGATCGTCCCCGTCGCCGAGGACGTGCCGGCACTGGTCGAGACGCTCAAGGGCTGGGTGTCCTGAGCGCTCCTAGGCTGGTCGCGTGACTGCGCCCCCCACCCCCGCCCAGGTACGCCGCTCCCTCGTCCGCGCCGAGCGCGGTGCCGCGCTCGACGTGACAGAGGCGACCGCACTGCTGGCCGCGCGCGGCGACGAGCTGGACCGGCTGTGCACTGTCGCCGCGCGGGTCCGTGACGCCGGCCTGGTCGATGCGGGCCGACCGGGGGTCGTGACGTACTCCCCGAAGGTGTTCATCCCGGTCACGAGGCTGTGCCGGGACCGCTGCCACTACTGCACGTTCGTGGAGTCGCCGGGGCACGCGGCGCGCGAGGGCCGGGCACCGTACCTCTCCCCGGACGAGGTGCTCGACGTCGCCCGCCAGGGTGCCGAGCTGGGCTGCACCGAGGCGCTGTTCACCCTCGGCGACCGTCCCGAGGACCGCTGGCCGGAGGCCCGGGAGTGGCTGGACGCGCACGGCTACGACTCGACGCTGGCGTACGTCCGTGCGCTCTCGGTGCAGGTGCTCGAGGAGACCGGGCTGCTGCCGCACCTCAACCCCGGCGTCATGAGCTGGGAGGAGATCAACCGCCTCAAGCCCGTCGCGCCGTCGATGGGGATGATGCTGGAGACCACCTCGCGGCGGCTGTTCGAGGAGAAGGGGCAGGCCCACTTCGGGTCGCCGGACAAGGACCCGGACGTCCGCCTGCGGGTGCTCGAGGACGCCGGCCGGCTGAGCGTGCCGTTCACGACCGGTGTGCTCGTCGGCATCGGCGAGTCGCTCGAGGAGCGCGCCGAGGCGATCTTCGCGATCCGGCGGGTGGCGAGGGCCTACGGCCACGTGCAGGAGGTGATCGTCCAGAACTTCCGCGCCAAGCCCGACACCGCGATGCGCCACGCCGACGACCTCGGGCTGGAGGAGTACGTCGCGGCCATCGCGACCGCCCGCGTCGTCCTCGGCCCGCGGATGCGGGTCCAGGCACCGCCGAACCTCGTGGACGCCGAGGAGTGCCGCCGGCTGCTCGCCGCCGGGGTCGACGACTGGGGCGGCGTCTCGCCGCTGACCCCGGACCACGTCAACCCCGAGCGACCGTGGCCCTCACTGGACCGGCTGCGCACGCTGAGCGCCGACGCCGGGTTCGAGCTGCGTGCGCGGCTGACCGCCCACCCCGCGTACGTCCGCACCGGTGAGCCCTGGATCGACCCCCGGGTCTCCGGGCACGTCGCCGCGCTGGCCGCCCCCGACGGGCTGGCCCGCGACGGCGTACGACCCGAAGGCCTGCCCTGGCAGGAGCCGGACGGCGGGTTCGCGGCCGTGGGCGACGGAGTGGGCCGCACCGACCTGAACGACTCCATCGACACCGAGGGGCGGACGACCGACCGCCGCGCCGACTTCGACAGCGTGTACGGCGACTGGGCCGCCGTTGCCGAGGCCGCCGGCGACGGCGCGCGCGCACCTCACGGGGTCTCGACGTCCTCCCTCGCTAGCGCTCGGTCAGGCTCGACCACCGGAGAGCGGGTGGTCGAGCCCGACGCGAGCTCTGCGAGCGAGGACGTCGAGACCACCCTCACCCGACCGCGGCCCTCAGCCGAGTTCGCCGCCGCGATGGCCGCCGCCGAGGCCGACCCCGGCTCCTTGAGCGTCGAGCACGCGCACGCACTCATCACCGCCGAGGGCGACGAGCTGGCGGCGGTGACGCGCCTGGCCGACGACCTGCGCCGGCAGGCGGTCGGCGACGACGTGACGTACGTCGTCAACCGGAACATCAACTTCACCAACGTCTGCTACGTCGGCTGCCGCTTCTGCGCGTTCGCCCAGCGGCGTACCGACGCCGACGCGTTCTCCCTCTCGCTCGAGCAGGTTGCCGACCGCGCCCAAGAGGCCTGGGACCTCGGCGCCACCGAGGTGTGCATGCAGGGCGGGATCGACCCGGAGCTGCCGGGCACGGCGTACTTCGACCTCGCCGCCGCCGTGAAGGCCCGCGTCCCCGACATGCACGTGCACGCCTTCTCGCCGATGGAGATCGTCAACGGCTCCAGCCGCACGGGATTGTCGTACGAGGACTTCCTCATCAAGGCGCGCGAGTCGGGCCTGGGCAGCGTCCCCGGCACCGCCGCGGAGATCCTCGACGACGAGGTGCGCTGG
This sequence comes from Marmoricola endophyticus, assembly GCF_014644415.1. Taxonomy (GTDB): domain Bacteria; phylum Actinomycetota; class Actinomycetes; order Propionibacteriales; family Nocardioidaceae; genus Marmoricola; species Marmoricola endophyticus. The sequence goes on along the minus strand of NZ_BMKQ01000001.1, from coordinate 3,176,054 downwards.
GTCCTCACCAAGGGCAAGCTGCCCGCCGCCGCGTGGATCGAGATCATCTCCACCGCGCACCGCGTCGGGATCCCGACGACCAGCACGATGATGTACGGCCACGTCGACAACCCGCGCCACTGGGTCGGCCACCTCGACGTGCTGCGCGGCATCCAGCGCGAGACCGGCGGGTTCACCGAGTTCGTGCCGCTCCCCTTCGTGCACACCTCGGCGCCGATCTACCTCGCCGGCGTCGCCCGCCCGGGACCGACGCTGCGCGACAACCTCGCCGTGCACGCCGTCGCCCGGATCATGCTGCACGGCCACATCGACAGCATCCAGACCAGCTGGGTCAAGCTCGGCGTCGACGGCACCCGCGCGATGCTGCAGGCCGGCGCCAACGACCTCGGCGGCACGCTGATGGAGGAGACCATCTCCCGGATGGCCGGCTCCGCCCACGGCTCCGCCAAGACCGTGGCCGAGCTGGAGGACATCGGCGCCGGCATCGACCGGCCCGTACGCCAGCGGACCACGCTCTACGACGGCTGAGCCGCCCCGCCGGACCGAGCCGAGGAGTGACCGACGGCTCGACTAGTGTGATCGCGACCACACCCTCTCCGGAAGGCGGCCGCATGACCGCGACCTCGCCAGAGACCTCCGCCAGCCCCTGGCTGCCCGTGCCGCTGCGCCGGGAGTCGATCGTCGCGCCCCCGGGGTTCAGCCGGTGGCTGATCCCGCCCGCGGCACTCGCGGTGCACCTGTGCATCGGGCAGGTCTACGCCACCAGCGTCTACAAGAACGCTCTCGTCGACCACTTCGACTCCAGCCTCACCGCGGTCGGCCTGATCTTCTCGATCGCGATCGTGGTGCTCGGCGTCTCGGCGGCGGTCTTCGGCACCTGGGTCGACCGCAACGGCCCGCGCGCGGCGATGGTCGTCGCCGCGGTGTTCTGGTCGGCCGGGTTCCTCGTCGGGGCGCTCGGCATCGCGGTCGGCCAGCTGTGGCTGGTCTACCTCGGGTACGGCGTCATCGGCGGCATCGGGCTCGGGATCGGCTACATCAGCCCGGTCTCCACGCTCATCAAGTGGTTCCCCGACCGTCCCGGTCTGGCCACCGGCATGGCGATCATGGGCTTCGGCGGCGGTGCCCTGATCGCCAGCCCGCTCAGCAGCCGCCTGCTCGCCCTGTACGACTCCTCGTACGACGCCTCCGACGCCGGCTCGGTGGCCAGCGGGTCCGCGGTGGCCGGGCTCTTCGTGACCCTCGGGATCGTCTACCTCGCGTTCATGCTCTTCGGGGCATGGACGGTGCGCGTGCCCGCCGACGACTGGAGGCCGGAGGGCTGGGACCCCACGGAGGTCCAGCGGAAGTCGCTGGTCACCACGGCCAGCGTCTCCGCGGCGAACGCGATCCGGACCCCGCAGTTCTGGCTGGTCTGGATCGTGCTGTTCTGCAACGTCACCGCCGGGATCGGCATCCTCGAGCAGGCCGCACCGATGATCCAGGACTTCTTCCGCGACGGGTCCGCCTCGAGCGTGACCGCCGCCGCGGCCGGCGGCTTCGTCGGGCTGCTGTCCATCTTCAACATGGCCGGCCGCTTCGTGTGGTCCTCGACCTCGGACGCGATCGGCCGCAAGCCGGTCTACGCGCTCTACCTCGGCGGCGGCATCGTGCTGTACCTGCTGCTCGCCTTCGTCGGTCAGTCCAGCACGGCCCTGTTCGTGATCCTCGCCGCCCTGATCATCAGCTTCTACGGCGGCGGGTTCGCGACCGCCCCGGCGTACCTCCGCGACCTGTTCGGCACCTTCCAGGTCGGCGCCATCCACGGCCGGCTGCTGACCGCCTGGTCGCTGGCGGGTGTCGTCGGGCCGCTGATCGTCAACGGGTTCCTGGACGCCGAGGGCGAGCCGGGCCAGCTGACGTACGACGCGTACCACCCCGCACTGATCACGATGGTGGTCCTGCTCGCGGTCGGCTTCGTCGCCAACCTGCTCGTCCGCCCCGTCGCCGAGCGCTTCCACGAGCCGGAGCGTCGTACCCAGGAGGTCTCCGCATGAGCACCACCCGCATCGCACTGAGCTGGGCCCTGGTCGGCGTACCGCTGCTGTACGGCGTCGTCGAGACGGTGCGCAAGGCGGCGACGCTCTTCACAGGTTGACCGGTTCCGCGTCGGCGGCGACAGCCCCCACCCCCACCACCCTGCGGCGCGGGCGAGGCCGACGGGGGCGGTACGGGGGCGGAGCGGATGGGGGTCCAAGGAGCCTGAAAGAGGCGTGGCGGCCAGTCGCACCGGCCACGGTGCCGGAGTCTGCCGACACGGCGACCCAGCGACGGGACCCCCAGCAGCGCAGACCCCGGACCGACCGGGCCGCCGAGCGGTGCCACACCGCGCTAGCGCACACATGAGTTCCGCGCCGGGCACGACCTGTGGGTCCTGCCCGGCGCGGAGTCGGGGGGAGACGGCTCAGCCGCGGGTGGCGCGTCGACGCGAGACGGCGTCGACGGCGGCGGCGACGAGGAGCACGACGCCGGTGATCACCTGCTGCCACTGGGCACCGAGGCTGGGGCGCAGGAGGAGACCGTTGGGGATGATCGCGATGACCAGGGCGCCGAGGATGGCGTTGAGCGGGCGACCGCGACCACCGAAGAGCGACGTTCCGCCGATCACGGCCGCGGCGACCGAGAACAGCAGCACGTTGCCCGACCCGAGGTCGAGGGAGGCCGACGACTGCGACGAGGCCAGCAGGATGCCGCCCACCGCTCCGAAGCCGGAGCACAGCGCGAAGGCGGTCACCTTCATGTGGGTGACGTCGATGCCGGCGCGACGGGCCGCCTCGGCGTTGCCGCCGGTGGCGTACAGGTGCCGGCCCCAGGTGGTCTTGGTCAGGGCGATCGTGCAGATGATCATCAGCACGATGAGGATCGCGGCGGGGACGGGGATGCCGCTGATCACCTTGTACGGGTTGGTGTTGCGGTTCTGGTTCAGCCAGAGGGTGAGGACGACCGCGACGACCGCGATGATCGCGCCCCGCAGCAGCACCAGCTGCAGGCCGTCGCGCGAGAGGCCGGCCCGGCGGGCCCGCAGCGACTTGTTGACCGTGTAGGCGATGAAGCCGCCGACGACGACCACCACGAAGATCCAGCTCCACAGCGGCGAGAGGTTGCCGTACGTCAGGTCGTGCCAGAGGGCGTACCGCGAGGTGTTGACCGGCTGACCGCTGAGCGCGAACTGGAGGACGCCCTGCCAGGCGAGGAACAGTGCCAGGGTGACCACGAAGCTCGGGATGCCGACCTTGGCCACGAGGTAGCCGTTGAAGACGCCGATGGCGACGCCGATGCAGATCGCGGCGATCAGCCCGGGGATGAGGTACTGGGTGAAGTTGGCGACCACCAGCACGAAGCCGACGGCGATCACCACGGCCGCGGAGTAGGCCTTCAGCCACACCGCCAGGGCCAGGCAGACCAGCAGCCCGACCAGCAGCGACCAGTACATCAGCCCGGGGAGCCCGTCGCTGAGGCTGCCGTTGCTGACGCCGACGGCGGTGATCGCGGCGGCGGCGCCACCGGCCGTACCGGCGGACAGGTCGATCTCGCCGAGCAGCAGCACGAAGACCAGGCCGAGCGAGATGGCCGCGATGTACGCGCCCTGGCCGGGGAGGTTCCCGAGGTTGAAGGCGGAGAGGAAGCGGTCGCTGACCAGGCTGAAGATCAGTCCGAGCGCGATCAGGCCCAGGACGGAGGGCAGGGCGCCGGGGTCACCGGTGCGGACCTTGCCGACCCAGTCGCTCACGGCGTCGCGCAGGGACCGCTCCTCGACGTCGAGGGCGAAGGCCGACCGCTCCTCGGCGCTCGCGGCACCGGTGGGGCTCTCGGGGGTCTTGGTGGACATGGGGCTCCTCGTGTACGGCGCTCAGGCCTGGCTTGCGACGACTGCCGGCAGACCGATGTCGCCACTGCGGCCGGCGGTGATCAGCTCGACGATCTGGGTGGTGCTGGTGTCCTGGGTGTGGACCTCGGCGGCGATCCGGCCCAGGTAGAGGGCCGCGACCCGGTCGGCGACCTCCATGACGTCGTTCATGTTGTGCGAGATGAGGACGACGCCGAGGCCCTGGTCGGCGAGGCGGCGGACCAGGTCGAGGACCTGGCGGGTCTGCGCGACACCGAGCGCCGCCGTGGGCTCGTCGAGGAAGACGATCTTCGAGTTCCACAGGACGGCCTTGGCGATCGCGACGGTCTGCCGCTGGCCGCCCGAGAGGTTGGCGACCTTCTGGCGCACCGACGACACGGTGCGCACCGAGAGGCTGGCCAGCGTGTCGCGGGCCTGGCGCTCCATCTCCCCGTCGGAGAGGAACATCCGCCCGCGAGTGGTCTCGCGGCCCAGGAACATGTTCTGGGTGATGTCGAGGTTGTCGGCCAGGGCGAGGTCCTGGTAGACGAACTCGATCCCGAGGTCGGTCGCGGCGCGCGGGTCGGCGATGGTGACGGGCTCGCCGTTGAAGCGGATCTCGCCGCTGTCGATCCCGTTGATGCCGGCGATGCACTTGACCAGCGTCGACTTGCCGGCGCCGTTGTCCCCGACCAGGGCGGTGACCTCGCCGGGGTAGACCGCGAAGTCCACGTCGTGCAGGACGTGCACGGGGCCGAAGCTCTTGTTCAGCCCTCGGGTCTCGAGGATGGGGTCGCTCACGGGGGCTCCGTTGCGTGTGGGGGTCGCCAGAGGACGACCCGGGTGGGGCAGGACGAGGGGCCGGCCGACCGGCCGGGTGCCCGGCGCCGAGCGGGTGGTCCGCCCGGCGCCGGGGTGAGGATCAGCTGACGCCGAACTCCGAGCACTGCTTGGTCAGGCCCTTGCAGACCTCGGAGACGTCGAGGCCGCCGTCCTTGACCGCGTCCTTGACGCTGTCCTGGGTGATGACCTGCGCCGGAAGCAGCACGGCCTTGATCTTGTGGCTGGGGCTCTGCGGGTCGTCGAAGTCCGTCAGGTCCAGGCCGGCCTGGGACGGGTTCTTGCCGGAGAGCAGGGCGACCGCCAGCCGCGATGCGGCGTCGGCCTCGAGCTGGACCTTCTTGTTGATGGTCATGCTCTGCGTGCCCTTGAGGACGTTCTGCAGGCCGGCCACGCTGGAGTCCTGGCCGGTGAGCACGACGTGCCCGTCGAGGCCCTGGTTCTTCAGCACACCGATCACAGCGTTGGCGATGTCGTCGTTGGCGGCGAGCACGCCCTGGACGTTGCCGCCGGCGGCGGTGAGCGCCTGGTTGAACGCAGGAGCGGCGTTCTCGACCTTCCAGCCCTTGACGGTCGCCTCCTCGGCGATCTCCAGCTTGCCGTCCTTCTGCAGCGGGTCGAGCACCGCGTGCGCACCCTTGGAGAACAGCACGGCGTTGTTGTCGACGTCCGTACCGCCGTTCATCATGATGATCTTCGGGTCCTTGACGTCCTGCGCGTCGAGGCAGTCCACGAGCGTCTGCGCCTGCAGCCGGCCGATGTCCTCGTTGTCGTACGAGACGTAGTAGCCGGCCGTGCCGCCGAGGTTCACCCGGTCGTAGTCGATGACGTCGACACCGGCGGCCGCGGCCTCCTTCTCCACGCCGGCGCCGGAGGCGGCGTCGATGGAGTCGATCATGAGGACCTTGACGCCGCTGCCGATCATGCTCTGGGCGATGGAGGCGAACTTGTTGACGTCGCCCTGCGCGTTCTGCACGTCGACCTGGATCCCCGCCGAGCCGAGCGTCTTCTCCAGCAGCGGCTTGTCGTAGAGCGTGTAGCGGGTCGAGGACGTGGTGTCGGGCAGGATCACGCCGACCTTGCCGGAGGCCTTGCCGATCGGCGTGCTCGTCGAGGGTGCCTCGGCCTTGCTGGTGGGCGGGCTGTCGAGCTTGCAGGCCGCCTCGATCTTCGGGGCGTCAGCGCCCGAGCCGGACCCCGAGTCGGAGCTGCCACAGGCAGCGAGCATCGGCGTGGCGCCGAGCGCGAGCGCGGCGCCCCAGACGCCGACGCGACGAGAAACGATGGACACGAGATCCTCCAGTGCAGTGACGATGATGAAAGTCCGAGAACGGCCCTCGAAGTGTCACCCATCACAGGTTTGTCGTCAACAACTGAACGCAAATCGTGACCTGGAGTCGTACGAGCGCGTTCTTGTGCCGCTGATTGACCAATAGCGCCCCATCGGTCACCATCACCGCATGACCCTGGACGGATCGCTCGCGGCCCCTGGCTCCCAGGGGTCGCAGGGGTCCCTGCGCACCCGCAACCTCCGTCTCGTCCTCGAGCAGCTGCGCACGGCGCAGGAGCAGCCGCTGACGCAGGCCGAGCTGTCCCGGGCCACCGGTCTGGCCAGCGGCACCGTGTCCAGCATCGTCCGGGAGCTCGGTGCCGCGCGCCTCGTCGACACCGTCGCCGGAGCCGGACGCCGAGGTACGACGGTGGCTCTCGCTCGGGGAGCCGGCCTGGTGGCGGGCGTCGACTTCGGGCACCGCCACGTCCGGGTCAGCATCGCCGACATGACCGGCCGGGTGCTCGGCCAGGAGCGGGCCCCGCTCGACCCCGACCACGACCACCGCGCCGGCCTGGACCTCTCGGCGCGCCTCCTCGAGACCGCGCTGGCCACGCTCGGTGCGGAGATGGCCGAGGTCCGCAACATCGGGCTCGGCCTCCCCGCGCCGATCGCCGACGGCGTCGTGCTGTCCTCGGCGATCCTCCCGGGGTGGGTGGGCGTGCACGCGCAGGACGTCGCCGCCACGACCTTCGGGCGCGCGGTGCACATCGACAACGACGCCAACCTGGGTGCCCTCGCCGAGCACCGGCACGGCGCCGCCCGTGGTCACCGCGACGTCGTCTTCGTCAAGGTCTCCTCCGGGGTGGGCGCGGGGCTGATCGTGGACGACGCACTGTTCCGCGGCGCGAACGGCATGTCCGGCGAGCTCGGCCACCTGACCCTGGACGAGCAGGGTCCCCTGTGCCGGTGCGGCAGCCGCGGCTGCCTGGAGGCGTACACCGGCGTCAACACCGCGCTGGACCTCATGGCCGACCAGCTGCCCGGGGCCCGCATCGCCGATCTGGTCGAGGCCGCGCGCGAGGGCAACGCGGCAGCGGTCCGCGTCTTCGAGGACGCCGGCCTCCACCTGGGCTGGGGGCTGGCCACCGCGGTCAACCTGCTCAACCCCAGCATCATCGTGGTCGGCGGCGACATGGCCGCCGCCGGCGACCTCATCCTCGAACCCACGCGTACCAGCCTGCGGCGCCACGTGCTGGCCGGGGCGGAGAACACCGAGGTCGTCCAGGCCGCGCTCGGCGACCGCGCCTCCGCCGTCGGCGCGATGCTGCTCGCGCTGGACGCCACCGACCTGCTCACCTGACCCGGTTCCCGGGGTCACCAGGGGCGGGCTCACCCCAGGTGGACCGGCACGCTCTCCACGCCGTACACGATGCTCGAGGAGTAGTACGTCAGCTCGGCCGTCGGCACCGCGAGGCTCAGCTCGGGATACCGCTCGGCCAGCGCGCGGAAGGCGACCCGCAGCTCCAGGCGCGCCAGCTCGGCGCCGACGCAGCGGTGGAAGCCGTAGCCGAAGGCCAGGTGGGAGGTGGACGCCTCCTCCGGAGCCAGGGTGTCCCCCGGCGTCGCGCGCGGGTCGCGGTTGGCGGCCGGCAGCGAGGCGAGGACGACCGAGCCCTTGTGCACCGGGCAGCCGCCGATCTCGACGTCCTTCTTCGGGAAGCGCGGGAAGGCGACCTGGACGACCGACAGCGTGCGGAGCAGCTCCTCGACGATGTCGTCGACCGACTCGGGCTCGGCGCACAGCCGCTTCCACAGGGCGCGGTCCTCGAGCAGGGTCGCCGTCCCCAGCGCCAGCATGGACGCCGAGGTCTCCAGCCCGCCGGTGAAGACGCCGTCGGCGAGACCACCGAGGTCGAAGTCGCTGATCTCGTCCCCGTGCTCGCGGATGATCTGCCCGATCAGGCCGGGCCCCGGGTCCGTGCGCTGGCGCGCGGTCTCGGCCAGCAGGAACTCCCGCGAGCCGCCGATCGCACCGACCGTCCCCTTGCCGCCGGCGGTGACGTCGAAGCGTGCGGTCGCCAGGGTGGAGAAGTGCTCGCGGTGCTCGGCCGGCACGCCCAGCAGGTCGCAGATGACCAGGAAGGGCACCGGGAAGGCGTACGTCGGCACCAGGTCCACCGGCTGCCCGGGCGCGGCGGCCGCGGCAGCCGCCATCTCGTCGAGCTGCCGCTCGACGATGTCGTGGATCATCGGCTCGAGCCGGGCGAGCCGGCGCCGGGTGAACTCGGGGGTGAGGAAGCGCCGCTGCCGGGTGTGCTCGGGCGGGTCGGTGAACCCGAGCCCGCCGAAGTCGCCGCCCTCCTCACCGCTGCGTCCCATCAGCGGCCGGATGTCGGTGGAGTAGTCGTCGCGTGCCCCCAGGACCTCGCGGGTCTCCTCGTGGCCGGTGACCAGCCAGATGTCGAGGCCGAGGAACGAGGTCAGCTTGTGCACCGGCTCCTCGTCGCGGACAGCGGACAGACGCGCGGACGGGGACGTGCCGTCGCGGGTGAGCGGCCAGGCCAGGCTGTCGGGCACCTTGTCCAGGCGGGTGAGGTCGATGCCGCTGCTCCGGGAGAGCAGAGCACGACGGACCAGGCCCTTGGCCGATGCGAGCGCAGTTCGCAGCACCAGGATCGTTCCCTTCCCCCTCGATGGCTCGCCGCACTATATCGACCCGATACGTCGAGCCGGCACACACCAGGTTCTTTTCGACCACTACTTGGTGGTACCAGGCCCTACCCGCGAGGCTGTCGCCATGAGCGTGACCACCTCGTCGTACTCGATCACCATGCGACTGCACACCCCGCCCGACCCGCAGGTGATCGGCACCCTGGCGACGACGGTCGCCGAGGCCGGCGGGATCGTCACCGCGATGGACATGGCCGAGTCCCGCCACGACCGGCTGGTCGTCGACGTGACCTGCTCGACCGGCGACGCCGAGCACAGCAACCGGGTCGTGGAGAAGGTCGAGGCGCTCGACGGCGTCACGGTGCACAAGGTCTCGGACCGTACGTTCCTGCTGCACATCGGCGGGAAGATCGAGGTCACCTCGCGGGTGCCGCTGAAGACCCGCGACGACCTGTCCATGGCGTACACCCCCGGTGTCGGCCGGGTCTCCAAGGCGCTGGCCGACCACCCCGAGGACGTCCCGCGGCTCACGGTGAAAGGCAGCTCGGTCGCCGTGGTCACCGACGGCTCGGCCGTGCTCGGGCTGGGCAACATCGGGCCCGGCGCCGCCCTGCCGGTGATGGAGGGCAAGGCGGCGCTGTTCAAGCAGTTCGCCGACATCAACGCCTGGCCGATCTGCCTCGACACCCAGGACACCGACGAGATCGTGCGCGCCGTCGAGCTGATCGCTCCGGGGTTCGGCGGGATCAACCTCGAGGACATCGCCGCACCGCGCTGCTTCGAGGTCGAGCGCCGGTTGCGGGAGTCGTTGGACATCCCGGTGTTCCACGACGACCAGCACGGCACCGCGATCGTGGTGCTGGCCGCGCTGACCAACGCGATGCGGGTGGTCGGCAAGCGGCTCGACGAGGTGCGCGTGGTGGTCTCCGGCGGCGGCGCCGCCGGGTCGGCGATCGTCACCCTGCTGCTGGCCGGGGGCGTCACCGACGTCCTCGTCTGGGACCGCGAGGGCATCCTCTCCGCGGACGACGACTCGCTCTCCCCCGCCAAGGCCGAGCTCGCCGCGAAGACGAACCGCGACCGCCGCCGCGGCGACCTGCACGACGCGGTCACCGGCGCCGACGTGTTCATCGGCGTGAGCGCGCCGAACGTCCTGCACAAGGACTGGGTCGCGGACATGAACGACGACGCCGTCGTGTTCGCCCTGGCCAACCCCGACCCCGAGATCGACCCCATCGACGCCTCGGAGCACGCCGCCGTGGTCGCGTCGGGCCGCTCGGACTACCCGAACCAGATCAACAACGTGCTGGCGTTCCCCGGCGTCTTCCGCGGGCTGCTGGACGCCCGCGCCTCGGACATCACGCTGGAGATGCTGCTGCGCGCGGCCGCCGCGATCGCCGGCTGCGTGAAGGACGACGAGCTGAACCCGTCGTTCATCATCCCGTCGGTCTTCAACTCCGAGGTCCCCAAGGCCGTCGCGCGCGCGATCGCGGAGCGGGAGCAGCCGCCGACGCCGACCCCTGGCGACTGATCCGGCGGCAGTGGGGTACGACGTACCCATGGCCGACATCATCGCTGCGATCTACGACGACCACGACTGGTTCCGCCGGCAGTTCTTCCTGCTCGACGAGGCGCGTACGCCCGAGCAGCTCGCCGCCGTCTGGGAGCCGCTGGCCTCGCGCCTGGACGCCCACGCCCAGGCCGAGGAGGAGATCTTCTACCCCGAGCTGTTGCGGCTCGGCAAGGAGGATCCGGCCGAGGAGACCGACGACGCCATCGGCGACCACAACTCGATCCGCGACGCGGTCCGCGACTCCCGCTCGGCCGAGGTGGGCAGCGAGGAGTGGTGGGCCGCCGTGACCAAGGCCCGTGAGGAGAACGGCGAGCACCTCGAGGAGGAGGAGCGCGAGGGGATGGCCGACTTCCTGCGCCAAGCGCCGCTGGAGCTGCGCCACGAGCTCGGCCTGAAGTGGGAGGAGTTCCACACCACGCACTGGGGCGGTGCCGGGGTGGACGACTCCGACAAGGACCCGCAGGACTACATCGAGGCCAACTCCTGACCGCGTAGGTTCGCTGTCGTGAGGATGCTTCTCGGTGGCGACGGCCCGGACGACGCTCTCGGCACCGACCTGGACGCCGGTCGGATCCGCGACGCCTACCCGTGGCCCGACGAGGGTCGCTGGGTCCGGGCGATGATGGTGACGACGCTGGACGGGGCCGCCGGCGGACCCGACGGTCTGAGCGGCTCGATCTCCTCGGGCGCGGACCGGGAGGTGTTCGGCGCCGTACGCCGGCTCGCCGACGCGGTCCTCATCGGCGCCGGCACGATGCGCGCCGAGCGCTACGGACCGATGACCGCGGACCCGTCCGACGCGGAGCGGCGGGAGGCCGACGGTCAGGCGCCGGCGCCCCGGCTCTGCGTCCTGTCCGGGACGCTCGACCTCCCGTGGGGCGAGGACGTGTGGTCGCACTCGACACTCACCCCGCTCGTGCTGACCGGGGGTGACGCCCCCGAGGAGGCACTGTCGGCCGCGCGCGAGCACGTGGAGGTGTGCGTGCTGGACGAACTCTCCCCCGCGACCCTGCTCGACACCCTGGAGCAGCGAGGGCTGCGCCGGGTGGTCTGCGAGGGTGGCCCCGGGCTGCTCTCGGCGATGGTCGAGGCCGGTTTGCTGGACGAGGCCGACATCACGCTGTCGCCGGTGTTCGCCGGCGGGACGGTGCCCTCGTCCGGGCCGGAGATGGGCTCGGTGCACGGCTTCGCGCTGCGGCACGTGCTCACCGGCGAGGACTGCCTGATGATGCGCTACGTCCGGGAGGGTGCGTGATCGACCTGCGCTCGCTGGCCCTGCTGGCCACCGAGCACGCCGACGCGCTCGACCTGCCCGTCGAGCCGTTCCGGGCCAAGGGGCGGGTGCTGGACACCGACGTACGCCCGTCGGTGATGGGGGTCGTGAACCTGTCGCGGGACTCGACGTACCGCGAGAGCGTCGCACCGACCACCGCCTCGGCCGTCCGCCGCGGGCTGGTGATGGCGGCCCAGGGAGCCGACCTGGTGGACGTCGGCGCGGAGGGGTCGGACGCCTCGAACGCGCGGGTCGGGGCCGACGAGCAGGAGGCCCGGCTGCTCCCCGTGGTGGAGCAGCTCGCCGCGCAGGGCGTGCTGGTCTCGGTCGAGAGCTACACGCCGCGGACGGTGCAGGCGTGCCTGACGGCCGGGGCCGCAGTGGTCAACCTGACCGGCTCCGAGCACGACGAGGAGATGTTCGCCCTCGCCGCCGAGCACGACGCCGGCGTGGTGCTCTGCTTCGTCCAGGGTGCCCACGCCCGCGAGCTCGTCACCGACGACGTCGAGACCGACCCGTTCCCGGCGATGGAGGAGCAGTTCGCCTCGCGCGTCGCCGCCGCACGCGCCGCGGGCGTGCGCGGGATCGCCATCGACCCCGGACTCGGCTTCGGCTTCCGCCTCGACGACCCCGTGGGCCGCGCCCGGCACCAGTCCAGCGTGCTGCTGTCGTCGTTCCGCCTGCGGCGGCTGGGTGTGACGCTGTGCCACGCGCTGCCCACGGCGTACGACCTGTTCGAGGAGCAGCTGCGCACCGCTGAGGGCTTCTTCGCGGTCCTGTCCTCGCTCGGTGGCACCGGCATCCACCGCACCCACGAGGTGCCGCACGTGCTCGCCGTCCTCAACGCGATGTCGCAGCTGCCCGTCCTCCCCGAGACCTGACCGGAGGCACCTGCCCCGTCGAGTGGTGGGTTCTACCGGTCCGAGTGGCGGGTTCTGCTGGTACGAGCGGTGCACTCTGCAGGTGCGCACCGGCAGGCGTACGGTGAGGCTTCCTGGCCGGTCATCTCGGGCCGCCAGTCTCGGAAGGTACGACCACATGTTGCGACCCCTTCTCGCCGGTACGAGCGCCGCGGCCCTCCTGGCCGGCGTCCTCATCGCCGCCCCCGCCACCGGCTCGCCGACCGCGAGCCCCGCCGCCCCCGACCCGGCTGGCGGCGTCACCCACGACGAGAACCCGGGCGTACCGGTGGGCGCCGCGTGGAGCAACGCCTACTTCCCCGCCGCCCAGGCCGACTCCCCCACCGCCGTCACCCTGCACGCCGACGTGCTGCGGCCCGAGGGCCTGAAGGCGAGCGACAAGACGCCGGTGATCGTGTCGGTGGGGCCGTACTTCAACCACTCCGGGCAGACCGACCGCGAGACCGACACGTACCAGCCCAGCTCCCGCTTCGACGACCTGATCGACGGGGCCAAGCTGATGCAGCGCGGCTACACCGTGGTCCTGGTCGACAACCGCGGCTTCGGCGGCAGCACCGGCTGCCTGGACTGGCTCGGCTCCGGCGAGCAGGCCGACATCACCGCTGCCGTCCAGTGGGCGGCCACGCAGCGCTGGTCGACCGGCAAGGTCGGCATGTACGGCAAGTCGTACGACGCCGTGACCGGGCTGTGGGGCGCGGACCTGAAGCCGAAGGGGCTCGACGCCGTGGTGGCGCAGGAGCCGCTGTGGGACATGTACCCGTACCTCTACAGCAACGACGTGCCGCGGCCGAACCAGACCGGGACGCCGCTGGCGTACAACTCGATCGCCTCGCTGGGCGGGACGACCGGTGACTCGGCGCGCTACCAGAAGGCCGCGGCGTACGAGAAGCAGCACCCGGAGTGCCTCGCGCGCAACCTGCACGACAACGTGGTCAACACCAGCCACGACTCGACGTACTGGACGCTGCGCGACCAGGCCGCCAAGGCCAAGGGCGCGACGACGCCGCTGTTCGTGACCCAGGGCTTCACCGAGTCGAACACCAAGCCCGAGGAGATGCAGGAGTACCTCCGCAACCACGCCGGCTCGGTGCACGCGTGGTTCGGGCCGTGGGAGCACGTGCGCGGCAACGAGGTCGACACCCAGACCGGGCAGCTCTCCCAGGGGCGGGCCGGCTTCTTCGACGAGGTGGTGCGCTTCTACGACCAGCACCTCAAGGGGATCGCGCCGAGCGTGCAGGACCCGGCCTTCGCCGTCCAGGACAACTTCGGGCACTGGCGCGCGCAGAAGACCTGGCCGCAGGTCGACCGTCGTACGAGCGTGGCGCTGCAGCCCGGGCAGTACCTCGACGCCGGTCCGGTCTCCTCCGCGACGGCGGCCAAGGCGCTGACCTCCGACCAGCGGGCGGCGGTGCAGCAGCGCGGCGTACCGGCCCGGACCGTACGCCGTCCCGCAGGCGGCGACCTGGACCAGCTCGTCCGCAGCTCGCTCGGCACCCAGGCGGAGCGGAGCACCCGCGACCTGGCCGCCGCGGCCAGCACGCCGACGTCGTACCAGACCTGGTCGAAGGCGGTGCCCGCCGACGTCCGCGTCACGGGTACGCCCCGGATCGCGCTGCGCACTCGCGGCACCGGCGAGGTGTACGTCTCGCTGTGGGACGTCGACCCCGCCGCGGGCAAGGCGACCGTGATCAACGAGAACGTCGCCCAGCTCAGCGGGTCGGGGCGCACCTTCGACCTCAAGGGGATGGACTGGACCCTGTCGAAGGGGCACCGGCTCGTGGTCACGATCGGCACCATCGAGACCGGCGGGTGGAACGCCCTGCCGTCCGGCCGCCTGGTCCAGGTCAAGGACGCCACGCTGAACCTGACCACCCAGTCGACGGCCGGCGACGTGCCGACGCAGGGCTCGGCCTCCCCGTGGCTGCAGCGCTACATCGCCGACAACACGATCGAGGCGGGCACCCCTCAGCCGGCGACCTTCACCGTCCCCCAGCCCTGAGGGCGGCACCTACCCGTTGAGTGGTGCCTTCTGCCGGCTCGAGTGGCGGGATCTGCCGGAGCCGACCGGCAGAACCCGCAACTCGAGCCGGTAGAACTGAGGATTCAACCCTGCAGGCGGGCGACCGCGGCGGCGACCCGCTCGTCGGTCGCGGTGATCGCCACGCGGACGTGGCGGGAGCCCGCGGCGCCGTAGAAGCTGCCCGGGGCGACCAGGATGCCGCGCTCGGCGAGCCAGGCGACGGTGTCCCAGCAGTCCTCGTCCTTGGTCGACCAGAGGTAGAGCGCCCCCTCGGAGTGGTCCACGCGGAAGCCGGCGGCCTCGAGGGCGGTACGCAGGGCGTCGCGCCGGGCGGCGTACCGCGCGTGCTGCTCGGCGACGTGGGCGTCGTCGCCGAGGGCGACCGCCATCGCGTGCTGCTGGGGGTCGGGCATCTGCAGCCCGAGGTTCTTGCGCACCGCGAGCATTTCGGCGACGAGCGCGGGATCACCGGCGACGAAGGCACAGCGGTAGCCGGCGAGGTTGGACCGCTTCGACAGCGAGTGCACGGTGAGCAGACCCTCGAACGACCCGCCGCACACGCTCGGGTGCAGCGCGGAGACCGCGGCCCCCTCCCACACGCACTCGAGGTAGCACTCGTCGACCACGACGACCGCGCCGTTCGCGCGGCCCCAGGCCACGATCTCGGCCAGCCGCTCGGCGGTCAGGATCTTCCCCGTCGGGTTGGCCGGCGAGTTCACCCAGACCAGGGCCGGCGTGCGCTCCAGCGTCTCGGGCGCGTCCGTCACGGCGACGTCGCAGCCGGCGAGCACCGCCCCGACCTCGTACGTCGGGTACGCCAGCTCCGGCTGCACCACCAGGTCGCCGGGACCGAGCCCGAGCTGGGTCGGGAGGTGCGCGATCAGCTCCTTGGAGCCGGTGACCGGCAGGACCCCGTCGATCCCCAGACCCGTGACGCCGAAGCGCCGCTCCAGCCAGTCGACCACCGCCTGCCGGGTCGCCGCCTGACCGATCGTGGCGGGGTAGCCCGGCGAGTCCGCCGCCGCGGCGAGCGCCTGCTGCACCACGTCGGGCGTCGGGTCGACGGGCGTGCCGACCGAGAGGTCGACGACCCCGTCGGGGTGCGCCTGCGCGGTCGCCTTCGCCTCGGCGAGGTGGTCCCAGGGGAAGTCCGGGAGCCGCTCGGAGACCGGCTGCCTCACTCCTGGTTCTGCGGCGGCAGCGCGGCGATCATCGGGTGGTCGGCGTCGATCTCACCCTTGCGGGCGGCACCACCGGGCGCGCCGAGGTCGTCGAAGAAGTGCACGTTGGCGTCGTAGTACTCCTTCCACTCCTCCGGCGTGTCGTCCTCGTAGTAGATCGCCTCGACCGGGCACACCGGCTCGCAGGCGCCGCAGTCGACGCACTCGTCGGGGTG
The DNA here is from genome assembly GCF_014644415.1 of Marmoricola endophyticus. Lineage (GTDB taxonomy): Bacteria > Actinomycetota > Actinomycetes > Propionibacteriales > Nocardioidaceae > Marmoricola > Marmoricola endophyticus. The sequence goes on along the minus strand of NZ_BMKQ01000001.1, from coordinate 3,160,224 downwards.
GATGTAGAGCATCCGCTTGCCCTCGTAGATGCAGTCGACGGGGCACTCGTCGACGCACGCCTTGTCCTTCAGGTCGACGCACGGCTGCGCGATGACGTAGGTCATCAGGTCCTCCACGGGGCAGAGAAGTTCGGAACGTCAGCAGCCTAGTATCCCGACGATGGACTCAGACGCGCGGCCCGAGGGGCGGACCGGCCAGCACGGCCTGGGCCCGCACGTGGTGGGGCAACGGGTCGTCGTACGCCGCCTCCTGCGCGGCGGGAGCGGCGAGGTCGAGGTCGGCCCGACCGGTGGCCCGGCGATGACCGACGTACTGGGTGTGTGCGAGGTCTTCGAGCCCGGCGGCGAGGCCGTCGTACGCCGCGAGGACGGCGAGGTGGTCCGCATCCCCACAGCGGACATCGTCTCCGGCAAGCCGGTGCCACCGCGCCCCTCACCCCGGCTGAGCGTCGATGCCCGTACGGCCGAGGCCCACGGCCGGGTGCTCTGGCCGCACGTGGAGCGGGTCCCCCTGGGCGAGTGGGAGCTGCGCACGGAGGCGCGGCCGATCGGCCGGCCGCGCAAGCGCGCCAACTCCTGCCTCGCGATGGGCGACCCGGGGATGGCCGCCGAGGAGGCCGTCGAGGCGGTGCGTGCGTTCTACGCCGGCCGCGAGCGCCCCGCGATCGCCCAGGTCGAGGCGGACTCGGCACAGGAGGCGGCGTTCGCCGCGGCGGGGTGGGCGCCCGTACCGGGCGGCGACGCGGCGTACCTCCTGGCGCCGGTCTCGCGCACGCTGCGGCTCCTGCGGGGGTACGGCACCCGCGCCGAGGTCACCGGTGACGTCCGGGTCACCGCCGAGGTCCGCCTCGCGACGCAGGTCGTCGCCACGGGGCAGGCCGGCCTCGACGGCGACTGGGCGGGCGTCCACGGTCTCCACGTCCTCCCGACCCGCCGCCGCCAGGGACTCGCGCTGGAGGTGATGGCCGGCCTGCTCGAGCGCGCGGCCGAGCAGGGCGCGACCACGGCCTGGCTGCACGTGGAGACCGACAACGCCCCGGCGATCGCGCTGTACGAGCGACTCGGGTTCACCGAGCACCACCGGCTGCGCTACCTGCAGGCCTGAGTCAGTCGGTCGTGTGCTGGAGTGGTCGCCAGCGCGACCACTCCAGCACACGACCTACTCCCGCGGGGCGGCGCAGACGACGGAGTTCGTGACCGGGTAGACGCTGGTCAGCGCATCGCGCCTCGGCGCCCCTCCCCCGACCGGCGTCAGCACGCGCTGCAGGCGGATCGTGAAGCCGGCGGCCCCGACCGTCGCGGCGCAGTCGCCGGCCGTGCGGGTCAGCACGCGCGGGGCGGCGCGGGCGAGGGGCTTGCTGGCGGTGATCGAGACGTCGTACCGCTTGGTCGACCACAGCGACACCGTGACCGCGCCGGGCGAGCCGCCGGTCGTCGAGGCCGTGAGGAGGACGCCGTACGGGCTGTCGTTGGTGAACGCGAGGTCCTGGGCGCCGTACCGCACGGTCGCCTCACGGCCGAGCGGGAAGCGCGGCGAGTGCGAGGCACCGATGGTGCGCTGGGTCGGGGTGAGTCCCGCGGGCAGCATCGCGTTGAACAGCGTCGAGGCGAGCTGGGACAGCCCGGCGCCGGGGTCGGCGACGAAGACGCTTCCACGAAGCGACCGTCCCGCTGAGAACCCGCGCTTGGCCGTCGGCTCACCGACCGCCCGGTTGAACGAGAACCTCTGCCCCGGCTTCAGCAGGGTGCCGTCGATCCGGTCGGCGCCGCGGGCGATGTTCTGCTGGCCGCCGCCGACGATGCCGGAGTACCCGAAGCGGGAGGTGTACGTCCCGACCCGGCGGCGCACCTTGAGAGCCCGGGCGTCGGCGGTGGTGAACGCGGGGTCCGCCGAGACCCCCCGGACGGCCGCCACGCGCTTGCCGGCCGGGGCCAGGGCCGCGACGAGGAACTTCTTCTCCAGGTCGGTACGGTCGAAGGTCACCCCCTTGCGCGAGGAGACGACCACCGGCCTGCCGCCCCGCACCACGACCCGGGCGGGTTGCGGCGCACCGGGCACGGAGTCGATCACCGGCGCGAGGGCCTTGAACAGCGCGTCGACATCGACCTCGGGGCGCAGCTTCCCGTCGTCGGGGACGAGGTCGACACCCGCGGCGTAGAGCCGCGGCGGGGCGGTGACCGACTGCTCCCCCACCGAGAGCCGGACCGGCGCCGACGTCAGCGGGACGCCGTACGTCCTCAGCGCCCGCGCGACCTGCGCAGAGGAGATCGTCGGTCGCAGCGTGGTGACCGGCAGGTCGACCACGGGCCGGACCTGGCCGGCCCGTGCCACCCGGTCGACCAGCGCGCGGGCGGTGTCGCCCTGCCGCAGCCGGCGTCCGTCGGCGGGCTCGACCGGCGTGGGCCGACCGCCGGTGAGCAGGACGTCGCCCTCGGTGAGGGGCTCGTCCACCGCGACGCCGACGGTGCCGACGGCCTCGCGGAGCTTGTCGCGGTCGACGCTGACCTCGGCGGGGACGTCGTGATCACCCAGGTAGTAGCGCCACAGTCGCCTCGGGGTGTAGCTGTGCCCGCCGCCCGCGGCGCGCACTGACGCGGCAGCATCGAGGGTCAGTCCCGCGGCGCGCGGCTCGACGTCCTGACTGACGCCTCCGCCGGTCACCCGGATCGGCTCGGCCATCCGCTCCGGGAGACGCGCCCGGAGCCGCTCGACCGCCGCCGCGGGCTGCAGCCCCCCGACCGCGACACCGTCGACCCGTGCGTCCCCGGGCAGGCGTGGCCCGGCGACGACGCAGAGAGCGGCGTACCCGCCGACCAGCAGCGCGGCCCCGCCGAGCAGCACCCAGAACAGCGGCCCGTCGAGCGGCGCCGACCCGTGGCGGCGCATCCGGCGCAAGCGGTAGCGGAGGTCACCCCACCGGTCGCTGTTCACCCGCCTGCGCCCTGCCACCGGGACAGACTAGGCGGTGGGCTCAGCCCACGAGAGCGTTCATCAGCAGCACTCCGCCCAGCCCGATCAGGGCCAGGACGGTGCTGTAGGTCGTGCGGACCTTGATCGCCTCCACGACGGAGAGGTTGAGGTACTCCTTGAACAGCCAGAACCCCGGGTCGGTGACGTGGGAGAAGGCGATGCTGCCGCAGGTCACGGCGAGCACCATCAGCTCGGGGGGCACGCCGGAGGGCCCCACGAGCGGGAGCACGATGCCGGCAGCCGTCACCACGGCGACCGAGGCCGAGCCGATGGCGATCCGGATCATGGCGGCGATCACCCACGCCAGGATGATCGGCGAGATGTCCCAGCCGTTGGTCAGCTGGGTGATGTAGTCGGCGATCCCGGAGTCGATGAGGACCTGCTTGAACGCGCCGCCGGCGCCGATGACGAGCATGATCATCGCCATCGGCTTGACGGCCTCGCCGGCGGAGTCCATCGCGGCCTGGAACCTGCTGCGGGCCGGCGGGACCGAGACGTCGGCGGACTCGTCGAGCGCGACGGAGGACGCACCGTCGCCGGCGCCGGTTCCGAGCTGACCCTGGCGGCTGAGCTTGAACTTCCCGGTCGCCGTACGGCCCCGGTCCGCGGCCACGGTGACCCGCGAGCGCGCCACCTTGTCGATGTTGCCTCCGACGAGGAGCACCGCCAGCACCAGGGCGACCAGCAGCGCGACGGGCGCCTCCCCGAAGAACTCGAAGTAGCGCAGGGCGGGCGCGTCCTTGTCCATGCTGAGCTCGGCGACCGCGGACGCGGCCATCATGAGGACCGGTACGAGCACGATACCCACGCAGGTGCCGAAGCCCGGCATGTCCTCCTCGGCGATCTTGTGCTCGGTGATCAACCCCTTCGGGATCGAGGGCGTGATCGAGCGGACGAACACGAGACGGGGCCAGGTGAAGGCGAGCGCCGACGCCGCGACGATGGCGATCGGCAGGCCGTACAGGAGAGTCAGGCCCTGGCTGGCCTCGAAGGTCTCGGTGACGGCGGCCGGGCCGGGGTGCGGGGGCAGGAAGCTGTGCATCGTGGAGAGCGTGATGGACATCGGCAGCCCGACCCACAGCAGCGGCAGCTTGTACTCGCGCACCAGCGTGAAGACGAGCGGGATGAGGAGGACGAAGGCGACCTCGTAGAACAGCGTGATGCCCAGGCAGACGGCGGTCAGCATCATCGCCAGCTGGACCTTCGAGATCCCGAAGACGTCGACGAGTCGGGTCGCGATCCGTTGCGCGGCACCGCTGTCGGCGAGGATCTTGCCCAGCATCGCCCCGAAGCCGAGGATCAGCACCAGGTCGCTGAGCTGGTCGCCGATGCCGGCCGTGGCCGACTCGTAAACCTCCAGCAGCGGCATGCCCTGCAGCAGGCCCACCATGAGGGCGACGGCGAAGAGTGCGATGAAACCGTTGATGCGGAACTTGGTCATCAGGACCAGGAGCACCACCACCGCGAGGGCGACGACCAGGACTGGCATGCGGATCAACTCGATTCGTCTTCTCGTGTGAGTGCAATCACTCGAAGCACGACGCTAGGGCGATCGACGATGCAGGTCCAACGCCGTTTAGGCATGGTCTGATACTTTGCGAGCATCATGTTCTCCCTCGAGCAGCTCCGGGGCTTCGTCGCGGTCGCGGAGGAGCTGCACTTCGGGCGGGCGGCCGAGCGGCTGGCGATGACCCAGCCGCCGTTGAGCCGACAGGTCATGAAGCTCGAGCGCGCGGTCGGCGTACGCCTGCTCGAGCGCGACAACCGCGGCGTCGAGCTGACCGCTGCGGGAGCAGCCTTCCTCGAGGAGGCCAGGCGTCTGCTGCGGCTGGCCGAGACCGCCCCGGACCGGGCCCGGCAGATCGCCGCGGGGGCGACCGGCACGCTGCGGATGGGCTTCACCGCCGCCTCCGCGTACGCCGTCCTGCCGCCGGTCCTGCGCCACCTGCGACGCGAGCTGCCCGACGTCGAGCTGGACCTCGAGGAGCGGGTCAGCCGGGAGCAGGTCGCGGCCCTGCTCGGCGGCGAGATGGACCTCGGCATGGGCCGACCGCCGTTCGACCCCGCCCTGGCCTCTCGCCTGCTCGCGCGCGAGGCGCTGTGCGTGGCGGTCGACGAGGAGCACGAGCTGGCCGGGCTCGACCGTCCCGTCGAGGCCGAGGACGTGCGTGGGCTCCCGGTCGTGATGCACGACCCGGTGGCGGCCCGCTACTTCCACGAGCTGGTGGTTCGCTCGGTCGACGTCGATCCCCGCGCCGTGGTGCACACGGTCAGCCAGGTGCTCACGATGACCCTGCTGGTCTCGGCCGGGATGGGGCTCGCCTTCGTACCCGCCTCGGTCGGCCGACTCGGCATCGAGGGGGTGCGCCTGCTGCCGCTGCGGACCTCGACACCCGAGCCGGTCGAGCTGCACCTGCTGTGGGACCGGCACTCCCGCAACCCGGCCCTGCCGCGAGTCCTGCACGCTCTCGAGGACTGGCACCCGCTCGTCGACGACTGACACCACGTCCCTCGATGCCCTGAGCGCATCGGACCATGCCCAGCCAGACCTGGACGGGCATCGCACGCGCTCCGTACGGTCGCACGCAGCGTCCGGCAGCGGCCGGCCGCCGAGACCAGGAGGTCCCCGTGGACATACGCCCCACCGTCGTCGAGGTCGAGGTCGTACCGGTCGCCGGCCAGGACTCGATGCTGCTCAACCTGAGCGGGGCGCACGGCCCCTACTTCACCCGCAACATCGTGCTCCTCACTGACTCCGAGGGCCGCGTCGGCCTCGGTGAGGTGCCCGGCGGCGAGGAGATCACGCGCACCATCCGCGACGGCGGCGCCGAGCTGGTCGGGCAGCCGGTGGCGGAGTACGGCCGCCTGCTGCGCCACGTCGCGGCGCGCTTCGCCGACCGCGACGCCGGCGGACGCGGGCTGCAGACGTTCGACCTGCGCACCACCATCCACGCGGTGACCGCCCTCGAGTCGGCCCTGCTCGACGTGCACGGGCAGGCCCTCGGCGTGCCGGTCGCCGAGCTGCTGGGAGAGGGCGTCCAGCGCACCAGCGTGCCGGTGCTCGGCTACCTGTTCTTCGTGGGCGACACCTCGCGCACCGACCTGACCTACCTCACCGACGACTCCGGAGCCGACTCCTGGGAGCGCATCCGCCGCGCCCCGGCCATGACGCCCGACGCCGTGGTCGCCCTGGCCACGGCGGCCGCGGAGCGCTACGGCTTCTCCGACTTCAAGCTCAAGGGCGGCGTGCTGCCCGGCGAGGAGGAGATCGAGGCCGTCACCGCGCTGGCCGAGGCCTTCCCCGACGCCCGGGTGACCCTCGACCCCAACGGCGGCTGGCTGCTCGACGACGCCGTGCGCCTGTGCCGCGGCGCGCGCGACGTGCTGGCCTACGCCGAGGACCCCTGCGGCGCCGAGGCCGGCTACTCCGGGCGCGAGGTGCTGGCGGAGTTCCGCCGGGCGACGGGCCTGCCGACCGCGACCAACATGGTCGCCACCGACTGGCGCCAGATGGCCGCGGCCATCCGCACCGAGGCCGTCGACATCCCGCTCGCGGACCCGCACTTCTGGACGATGCGCGGCTCGGTCCGGGTCGCCCAGATGTGCAGCGACTTCGGCCTGACCTGGGGCTCGCACTCCAACAACCACTTCGACGTCTCGCTGGCGATGTTCACCCAGGTCGGCGCCGCGGCACCGGGCCCGATCACCGCGCTCGACACGCACTGGATCTGGCAGGACGGCCAGCACCTGACCCGCGAGCCGCTCCTCATCCGCGACGGCGCGCTGAGCCTGCCCGAGCGGCCGGGGCTGGGCGTCGAGATCGACCGGGAGGCGCTCGGCGCGGCCCACGAGCTCTACCGCGCCAACGGTCTCGGCGCTCGCGACGACGCTGCCGCGATGCAGTACCTCGTACCCGGCTGGCGCTTCGACCCCAAGCGTCCCGCGCTGGTGCGCTGAGCCCGAGGACCTTCCTCGCCCGCCGAACCGTGCCGCCCGCTCGCCGCGGGCATCGCCCCGTGAGCGCGCCCGCACCCGGGCAGCGGCGGTCCGAGCCCCGGTGCGAGGGCTTGTCTCTCGACTCCGACGGCCTGGTGCACGGCCAGAGCTGAGAGACGTGCCCTAGCCGAGCAGCACGGCCGCCAGGAGGATCACCGGCAGGCTGCCCAGGGTCGTCAGCAGCACGCCCTCGCGCGCGACGTCCTCCCCCACCCGGTAGCGGGTCGCGTGCAGGAAGACGTTCTGCGCCGTCGGCAGCGCCGCGGTCACCACCACCCCGAGGAGCACCTGCCCCTCCAGGCCCGTGGCGGACCCGACCAGCCAGGCCACCAGCGGCATCACGACCAGCTTGAGCACGGTCGCGGTGACCACCTCGCGGTTGCGACCCGCGCGACCCGGACCAGGGCTCAGGCGCAGGGCCGCGCCGTACGACATCAGCATCAGCGGGATGGCGGCCCCGGCCATCAGTCGCAGCGGCTGGTCGAGGAGCGCCGGGAGCGGGGCTCCGGTCACCGCCAGCACGACGCCGACCGCGGCGGCGACGGTGAGCGGGTTGGTCAGCAGCCGGCGCAGCACCGCCCGGCCGCTGCTGCCTCGACCCGCCTGCCGGTCGAGCATGACGAGCGCGAGCGGCTGCACCGCGAGCATCTGTACGAGCAGCGTGGGCACCACGACGGTGATGTCGCCGACGACGTACGCCGCGATGGCGATGCCCAGGTTGCCGGCGTTCGCGTACGACGCGGTGAGACCGCCGACGACCACCTCACCGGAGTCCTGGCGCCACCGCAGCCGGGCGAGAGCCGTGTAGGTGACGAACGCGACGAGCAGGCTGAGCGCCGAGGCCAGCAGGTTGGGCCCGGCGCCCCCGACGTGCACCTCGCTGATCGTGGTCACCATCAGGGCGGGCGAGGCGACGAAGAAGGCGATCTCGCCCAGCGTCCGCTGCGAGCGGGTGTCGAGGACGCCGGTGTGCGCCAGCGCGGAGCCAGCGGCGATCGCGGCGATGATGGTGACGAAGCCCGTCAGCAGGCCCACGGCGACCTCCGGTCGTGACCGGGGCGCGCGTCCCGGGCGTGCGCACCGACGCCCGGGACGGTGGTCCCGGGCGTCCGCGTGGCGTGGTGTGCGGGTCTCAGGGGCGCTTGCCGACCTCGGCGCGCGCCACCGTCCAGGCCCGGGCCTGCTCGGTGAGGGTGAAGCCCAGCCCCGGGCGCTCGGAGACGTACATCCGCCCGTCGCGGGTCTCCAGCTCCTCGTGGAACAGCGGCGAGAGCCAGTCGAAGTGCTCGACCCACGGCTCGATCGGGTACGCCGCCGCGAGATGCAGGTGGATCTCCATGGCGAAGTGCGGGGCGAGGTCGAGGTGGTGGTGCTCGGCGTACGCCGCCAGCTTGAGGAACGGCGTGATCCCGCCGACCCGCGGTGCGTCGGGCTGCACGACGTCGGAGGCGCCGGCGTCGATCAGCCGGACGTGCTCGGCGACGCTGGAGAACATCTCGCCGGTCGCGATCGGGGTGTCCAGCCGGCGGGTGAGCGAGGCGTGGCCCTCGGCGTCGTAGGCGTCGAGCGGCTCCTCGATCCAGACCAGCCCGAACTCCTCGAGGATGCGGCCCATCCGCATGGCGGTGGCGCGGTCCCACTGCTGGTTGGCGTCGACCATCAGCGGCACGTCCGGGTCGAGTGCCTCGCGGACCGCGGTCACCCGGGCCACGTCGAGGCGCCAGTCGGGCTGGCCGACCTTGAGCTTGATGCCCCCGATGCCCGCCTCGAGGCTGGCCCGGGCGTTGTCGATCACCTGCTCGATCGGGGTGTGCAGGAAGCCGCCGGAGGTGTTGTAGGTGCGCACCGAGTCGCGGTGGCTGCCGAGCAGCTTGGCCAGCGGCAGCCCGGCGCGCTTGGCCTTGAGGTCCCACAGCGCGACGTCGATGGAGGCGATGGCCTGCGTGGCCAGCCCGCTGCGGCCGACCGAGGCGCCGGCCCAGGTGAGCTTGGTCCAGATCCGAGCGGTGTCGGCGGGGTCCTCGCCGACCAGCACCGGCGCGATCTCCTGGGCGTGCGCGAACTGGGCCGGCCCGCCAGCGCGCTTGGAGTAGCTGAACCCGATGCCGCTCGCGCCGGACTCGGTGGTGATCTCGGTGACGAGGAAGACGACCTCGGTCATCGGCTTCTGCCGGCCGGTGAGCACCTTGGCGTCGCTGATCGGGGTGGCCAGCGGCAGCACCACCGACGACAGCGCGACGTGGGCGATCCGGTCGACCGTGGCCGGGCCGGGGGCGGCGGCGATGCGCGCGGCGTCCGGGCCGCTGAGCGCGCTGGCGGGTCGCGTGGTCCGTGCGGTGAGGGTGTCGGTCATGAGGTCTCCTGCGTCGGCGTGTCGGCTCGTCCGTCGATGCGGCGGAAGACCCGCCACGGGTTGTCGTCGTGCAGCTCGGGCGGCAGCAGCGCCGCGGGAACGTCCTGGTAGGCCACCGGACGCAGGAAGCGCTCGATCGCCCGGGCGCCGACCGACGTCGTCCCCGGCGCGGTGGTCGCGGGGAAGGGGCCGCCGTGGACCATCGCGTGGTTGACCTCGACGCCGGTCGGCCAGCCGTCGAAGAGCACCCGGCCGGCCACGAGCTCGAGGCGGCCGAGCAGGTCAAGGGCCAGGTCGGTGTCGGCGGCGCCGACGTGCAGCGAGGCGGTGAGCTGGCCCTCGAGGCCGGCCACGATCTGGTGCAGCTGGTCCTCGTCGCGGACCTGGACCACGAGGCCGGCAGGCCCGAAGACCTCCGCGGCGAGATCGGCGTCGGCGAGGAACCGGTCACCGGTCGTGGTGAACAGCGCGGGCCGGCCCGGGACCGCCGGGCCCTGCTCGGCGGTGTCGCCCTCCGCGACCCGCTCGACCCCCTCGGCGTCGCCCAGACGGCGTACGCCGCTGACGAAGGCCTCGCCGATGCCGGGGTTGAGCAGCGCCGTGGTCGGCACCGCGGCGACCGCGCGGGCTGCGGCCTCGAGGAACGTGTCGGTCGCGTCCCCGTCGAGCGCGAAGACCAGGCCGGGCTTGGTGCACAGCTGGCCCCCGCTACCGGTCAGCGAGCCGGCGAAGCCGGTCGCGACCTGCTCGGCCCGCTCGCCGAGCGCGCCCGGCAGCAGGAAGACGGGGTTGACGGCCGACATCTCGGCGTAGACCGGGATCGGCACCTCGCGCCCGGCCGCGAGCCGGGAGAGTGCGAGCCCGCCGCCGCGCGAGCCGGTGAAGCCGACGGCTGCGATCCGCGGGTCGGTGACCAGCGCCTCGCCGAGCTCGTTGCCCGCGCCGTGCAGCAGGGCGAACGTGCCCGCCGGCAGGTCGTGGGCGGCGAGCGTCTCGACGATCGCGCGGCCCACCAGCTCGGAGGTGGCGGGGTGGGAGGGGTGCGCCTTGACGACCACCGGGCAGCCCGCGGCCAGCGCGGACGCCGTGTCGCCGCCGGCGACCGAGAAGGCCAGCGGGAAGTTGCTGGCGCCGAAGACGGCGACCGGTCCCACGGGCACGGAGCGCTGGCGTACGTCGGGGCGCGGCGCCGGGCTGCGGGCGGGGTCGCCGGGGTCGATGCGGACGTCGAGCCAGCCGCCCTCGCGCAGGTCGGCGGCGAACATCCGCAGCTGCCCGCTGGTCCGGCCGGTCTCGCCCTTCACCCGGGCCTCGGGCAGGCCGGTCTCGGCGGGCACGGTGGCCAGCAGGTCGGGGCCGATCGCGTCGATCGCGTCGGCGACGGCCTCGAGGAAGCGGGCGCGGGTCTCGGGCGTCGTACGCCGGTAGACCTCGAAGGCCGCCGCGGCGGCCGCCGTGGCCTGCACGACCTCGGCGGCGCCGCACTCGGCGTACGCCGGCTCCAGCTGCTCGCCGGTGGTGGGGTCGACGGCGTGGAAGGCGGGGCCGGAGGCCCGTACCTCCGCCCCGTCGATGAACGAGACACCGAGGGGGCTGCTCATCAGGCCTGCACCTTCCGGACCAGCACCTCGAGCTGGGCCAGCTCGTCGGCGTCGAGGTCGCTCAGCGGAGCGCGGACGGGGCCGGCGGGCCGCCCGATGACGGTGAGGCCGGCCTTGACGATGCTGACCGCGTAGCCGTTGGCCCGGTTGCGCAGGTCGCAGTAGGGGATCACGAAGGAGTCCAGTGCGCCGAGCACGTAGGCGGTGTCGCCGCGGCGCACGGCGGCGTAGAAGTCGAGGGCGAACTCCGGCAGGAAGTTGAAGATCGCCGACGAGTACGTCGTCAGCCCGAGGCTCGTGTAGGGCAGCGCGTACATCTCCGCGGTCGGCAGCCCGCCGACGTAGATCAGCCGCTCACCGACCCGCGCCGCGATGCGGGTCATCTGGTCGACGTCACCGACGCCGTCCTTGAAGCCGATCAGGGTGGGACAGACGGCCACGAGGCGCTCGACGGTCTCGGGCGCGTAGCGGGCGTTGGCCCGGTTGTAGACGATCACGGGCAGCGAGGTCGCGGAGCAGACGCTGCGCACGTGCTCGAAGAGCCCGTCCTGGCTCGCCTCGGTGAGGTACGGCGGGAACAGCAGCAGCGCCGTGGCCCCGGCCGCCTCGGCGTCGCGGGCCAGCTCGATCGCCGTGGCGGTGCCGTAGCCGACCGGCGCGACGACGGGCAGGCCCTCGGGCGCACCCTCGACGGCCGACCGCACGACGCGGCCGACCTCGGCGGGCGTGAGGGAGAAGAACTCACCGGTGCCACCAGCCGCGAACAGGCCGGCGACGTCGTGGCCGCCGAGCCAGTCGATGTGCCCGGCGTAGGCGTCCAGGTCGAGCTCGCCGGTCGCGGTGAAGTGGGTGACGGGGAAGGACAGCAGCCCGGACCCGAGACGGGCGGCCACCTCCTCGTGGGTGCTGGTCATGCGGCTGGCTCCTCGGCGTTGGTGTGGCTGGACACCTCCGAACCTAGGAGAGGTCGGTGATTCACGTCCAACACCGAGTCGGGATTGAGCGATGCCCTCAGGGCATCGTCGTCACAGGCCGGCGAACAGGTCGCTTTCCAGCCCGTCGCCGCCGACCGGGCCCAGCACTCCCTTGGCCAGCCGGAAGAACTCGACGCCCCAGACCTCGTCGCCGACGTTGTTCGACAGTGCGAAGAAGGGCCCGTCCACGGAGATCTGCGTCGCGTGGGCCCGCATCGCGTCCATCTTCTTCCCGACGTACGCGGTCGCCTCGACGCGGGCGCTCAGCACGTCGTCCTCGACGGCCATCGGCGGGAGCCGGTCGGGGTCGAACCCCTCGAAGGCGTTGTCGTCACCGGCCTCGCGGAGCCGCCGGATCCCGTCGCGCATCCGGCTGGCCGACATCGCGCTCCAGTAGATCTTGGCGATGTCCCAGGGCTCCCCGAGGTCGGGCCGATACGACGGCACCGCCGCCAGCGCCGCGGCGTACGTCGCGACCCGGTGCGCCTGGATGTGGTCGGGATGGCCGTAGCCGCCGAACTGGTCGTAGGTGACCAGCACCTGGGGTCGTACCTCCCTGATGACCGCCACCAGGTGGTCGGCCGCCTCGGTCAGGTCGGCCTCCCAGAACGCGCGCTCTGGCGCCTCGTCCGCCGGGATCGCCGAACCGTGGTGCGGGTGCCCCTCCGGCGCCCACTGCATCCCCGAGTCGCTGTAGGTGCCGAAGCCGCCGAGGTAGCGGTGGTCGGTGACCCCGAGCTCGGTCATCGCCGCGTCCAGCTCGCCACGGCGGTGCTCGGCCAGCCCGCCGTCGCGCTCGTACGCCAGGTGCTCGAGCTCGGGGACGAGGATCTCACCGAGCTCGCCGCCGGTGCAGGTCACGAGGGTGACTCCGGCGCCCTCGGCGACGTACCTCGCCATCGACGCCCCCTGCCCGATCGTCTCGTCGTCGGGGTGGGCGTGGACCAGGAGCAGGCGGCGCTCGGCGGGGTCGAGAGAGGGCATGCACCGATCCTCTCCCCCCTCGCACCGTGGCAGGCTGGTGGGGTGGGCGACGACGAGCTGGTCGGCGAGCAGCTGACGATGCTGATGACCCTGCGGATGCATGCGCGCGACGCACTCTCCACGGTGCCGGTCCTCGGCGACGAGTACGCCGCCGAGGTGCTCGAACGCGCAGGTCACCCGCTGCGGGAGGGGTTCGGCGTCGACGGCAACCTCTACGCGATCTGTGCACGGGCGCGGCTCGTCGACGCGCAGGTGCGGTCGTTCCTCGACGAGCACCCCGACGCCGTCGTGCTGCACCTCGGCTGCGGTCTGGACAGCAGGGTGCTCCGCGTCGAGCGCGGACCCGGCGTGGAGTGGTACGACGTCGACCAGGCGCCGGTGATCGCGCGGCGCCGTGAGGTGTACGACGACCTCCCCGGGGTCACCCTGCTCGCCGCCCGGGTCGAGGACCCGGGCTGGTGGGCGCAGGTGCCCGCCGACCGGCCTCGGTTCGTCGTGGCCGAGGGCCTGCTGATGTACCTCACGCCCGAGATGCTCCGCACCACCCTGGCGCACGCGGTCGTCGGCGCGGGCGCGTTCGGGCTGGTCGCCGACACCGTCGCCCCGTGGGTCGCGGTCGCCGCCGCGGTGCACCCGGTGATGCGGTCGGCCGGCACCGGGTTCGCCTCGACCACCCGCGACCTCACGCGGGCCGCGACGGACCTGGGACTGCGACGTCGTACGCCGCTCCCGGTGGCGGCGGAGGCGGCCCGTCGTACCCGCGGAGTCACCTCGCTCGCCCTGCGCGGCTTCTCCCTCGTCCCCGTCCTGGGCAGCAGCTCGATGCTGGTCGACCACTACGAGACCGGGGACGAACCCCGGTGAGCGGCACCCGCGGCATCTTCTTCGAGGAGGCTCACGCCCTGGCGGCGGTGAGCCGCCTGCGGCGCGACGGGTACGCCGCCGACCTCACCCGCGACCGCTTTGCCGGCGAGGACGACGACGAGGACCACCCCTGGGTCGTCTCGACCGACGCTCCCGACATCACCCTCGAGCTCCTCGTCGAGGAGTACGACGGCTGGCTCGACGTCCCCGAGGACACCTCCGCGCCGATGCCACCGCTGCAGCTGCCCGACTCCCCTCGCAGGCGGCACCGGGAGTAGTGCGCCCGGGTCTCGACAAGCTCGACCACCGGTGGTCGAGCCGAGCGAGCGCCAGCGAGCGAGACGTCGAGACCCCCTCAGCCGACACACCACCGCCGCCCCGGCGGTCGAGCCTGTCGAGACCCCTCAGCCCAGCTGGGCCACGAACGACACGTCCGCGGGCAGCCAGTCCAGCCTGCCCAGCAGATCCGTCGGCACCCACCACAGCGCGTCGTGCTCGAGCGGGCGCGGCTCGCCGGACACCAGATGCGCGAGGGCGACGCGCAGCTCCATGCCCTGACCGAGGGCGACGGCTCCCTCGAGCCATCCGGTCACCTCGACCTCGCACCCGAGCTCCTCGCGCAGCTCGCGGACCGCCGCGTCCGCCGGCTCCTCGCCGGCCTCGACCTTGCCACCGGGCAGCTCCCAGCCCACCGGTGGCCGGGCGCGGTGGGCGGCCAGCACCCGGCCGGCACGACACAGCGCCACTCCCACGACCACCTGCACGCGCTGGACCCTTGGGCGTGCCTCGCCCCTAGGCTCGATCCGCACCCGATCTCCAGGAGGCACCATGCCGGCGTACGGCGTCCACCTGACCCGCCGGGCGGCGAGGACCACCCGGCTCCCCGGCCTGCCCGACCCGGTCGGGCTCGCCGGCGTCCTGGACGGCCTCGACCGTCGGCTGACCCCGGCCGACGCACCCGGCGCCGCCCCGGCCCGCGCCTGGACCTGGGAGGGCGAGGACGCCTCCACCGCCTCGTGGTACCCCCAGGGCGTCACCACCTCCGCCGACGCCAGCCCGTCCGGTCGCGTCGCGGGCCGGGAGATCGTGATGACCAGCTGGTACTCCACGCGCAAGGGCGAGCACAACCAGGGCTCCCGGATCAGCGTCCTCGACGTGGAGGCCGAGCGCTACCAGCACGTCCTGGTGGTCCGACCGACCAAGGACGGCCCGCGACCGCTGCGGATCCACGCCGGCGGCCTGCTGTGGTACGGACCGCACGTCCACCTCGCCGCCACCAGGCGCGGGCTCTACACCGCGCACCTCGACGACGTCGTCGAGGTCGAGCCGAGAACCGAGACGGCCGGCCACCGGTTCGTGCTCCCGGTCCGCTACGCGTACGACGCGCAGACCGCCGAGGGCACGGAGCCGCTGCGGTACTCGTTCTGCTCGGTCGACCGCGAGGCCGACCCGCCCGAGCTGCTCGTCGGCGAGTACGGCACGGGCGCCCAGACCACCCGGATCGCGCACTGGCCGCTGGACCCGGAGACCGGTCTCCTCGCCGGCGGCGAGGAGGACACGGTCGCGCCCCTGTCGCTGGACGAGCGCGGCGTCGGGCACATGCAGGGCGTGGCGAAGGTCGGGGGCCGCTACTACGCGACGGTCAGCCGTGGCACCCGCAAGCGGGGCCGGGTGTACGTCGGAGTGCCCGGCCGGATGCGTCCCTACCGCTGGGCGCTGCCGCCGGGCCCGGAGGACATCTCGTACTGGCCGCAGCGCGACGAGCTCTGGACGCTCACCGAGCACCCCGGCCAGCGCTACGTCGTGGCCATGGAGCGCGCACGGCTGAGGCGGTTCCCCTGGCCGTGGCGGCACCGCTGAGGGGTCAGCCGCGGGGCGTCTTCGCCAGCTGCCGGGCCTGGGCGACGAGCCGGCCGGCGGAGTCCCAGACCTCGCAGTCCTCCTCGAAGTAGCCACCGGCGAGGTTCGTCGTCACGTGCCGCAGCGCCAGCCAGCCCGGCGCCGGCCGCGCCCGCACGTGGACGCTCATCTCGACGGTCGGTGCCCATCCCGGGCGCCCGAGCTCGAAGGTCGTCGGCGGCAGGGCGTCGGCGGCCAGCAGCAGGCTGATCGGGTCCGGCTCACGGCCGTCGACGAGCCGGAACCACCCCTCCATCACGGCGCGCCCACCGGGCGTCCCCGAGGCGAAGCCGAGGCAGGCCGGGTCCAGCCGCAGCTCGAAGCGGTGGGAGAACTCGGGCGCCATCGGGTCCTCGGAGGTGGGCACGCACTGCTCGACCGGCGCCAGCGCGGGCGGGGTCGCGGTCGTGGCGACCTCCGGGGTGAGCGAGCCGAGGTCGACGTACGACGACAGGACGGTGAGCCGCTGCACGCCGTCCTGGGTCAGCGTCCCGGACAGGGTGCTGGTGCCGCGGCCGGCGCGCAGCACCTCGACGCGCGCCTGCGCGGGGCCCGGCGTCGCGGCGGAGAGGAAGTAGGCGCTCAGTGCCAGCGGGTCCGGGTGCCCCAGGTCGCGCGCCCGGCGCGAGACCGCCCTCCCCAGCGTGGCCATCAGGTAGCCGCCGTTCAGTCCACCGCCGACCGTCCACCCGGCCGACAGGTCGGCCTCGTAGCGACCCTCCTCGACCGTCGGGCGTACGTCGGTGTCCCTGTCGAAGCCGCTGCCGAAGCCGCTGTCGTACGTCTGCGTCACCTGCGGCAGCCTAGGGCGGGTGCCCGCCCCGACCGATGCCGCCTGCCGCAACCCTGTCGGCTCCCACGTCCGGGTCGGCCGCGACCTGGTGCGCGGCGCCCTGGCGACCGCCGAGGCGATCGGCGCCGAGACGCTGCAGGTCTTCACCGGCAACCCACGCGGCTGGGCAGCCAGCGAGGGCGACCCGCGGGTCGACGAGGCCTTCCGCACCGCCTGTGCCGAGCGGCAGGTGCGCGCGTTCGTGCACGCGCCGTACCTCGTGAACCTCGGCAGCCCCACCGCCACGACGTACGAGCGCTCGGTGGCCACGACCGCGCACACCCTGCGCCGGGCCGCGGCGATCGGCGCCGAGGGCGTGGTCGTGCACACGGGCTCCTGCGTCGCCCATGGCTCGTACGACGCCGCGCTGCGGCAGGTGCGCGAGGGCCTGCTCCCCCTGCTCGACGACCTGGGGGACGACGGGCCTCGGCTGCTGCTGGAGCCGACCGCGGGCCAGGGCCGTTCGCTGTGCGCGGGGGTCGAGGACCTCCCTGCGTACCTCGGCGCGCTGGACCACCACCCCCGCCTCGGGATCTGCCTGGACACCTGCCACGTCTTCGCCGCCGGGTCGCCCCTCGACGAGCCGGGTGGCACGACCAGCACCCTGGACCGCCTGGCGCAGACCTGCGCCGGCGTGCCGCTCGCGCTGGTGCACGCCAACGACTCCCAGGACACGCGCGGCTCGGGCAAGGACCGGCACGAGCGGATCGGCGAGGGCCGGATCGGCGCCGGCGCCTTCGCCGAGCTGCTGGCCCACCCGGGGACGGACGGGGTGCCGCTCGTCTGCGAGACGCCCGGCTCGGGTGAGGACGGCGGCTGCCTGGCCACGCTCAAGGCGCTGCGGGACGACTGACCCGCGGGGAGTGGTCGGGTACGGTCGGGCGCGCCCGTACCCTCGATCGCCGCCCGGAGGCCTGATGAGCCCGGTGAGCTCCCTCTCCACGCGTACGACCACCCGCTTCGCCGGGCTGCTCGCCTGCGCCCTGCTGGTCGGTACGACGCTCACCGCGTGCGGTGGCGACGACGACGACCCCTCGAGCACGCCGAGCCTGGATCCCACCCAGACGATCAGCTCGACGCCGACGAAGGCCGACATCCCGAAGAAGGTGCGGCCGGGCGACATCTCCACCAAGACGACGACCTCGGTCGCGCCGGTGCCGAAGGGTGGACCGAAGCGGATCGCGAACTTCCCGGTCCCGCGCGGCTACAACATCAAGGGCCCGAAGCCGCAGACGCAGTCCTGGCAGTTCGACGTCATCACCGACGAGCCCGACGACGTGCTCGCGTTCTACCGCAAGGCGCTGGCTGACGACGGCTACCGCGTCCGCACCGACGTCAACGAGATGGTCGGGGTGGAGAAGGTGCACTACGACATCGAGTTCACCGGCCCGGCCAAGGGCTACGTCGTCGCCGACCCCACCGCCGGGTCGGTGTTCGTCCTCGTGGAGTCGCTGCCGCAGATGGAGCCACCGACGAGCTGAGCCGAACGACGACGGGGCGCGCACCGAGACTCGGTGCGCGCCCCGTCGGCGTGGTGGGCTGACCTCAGCCGGCGATCTGCTTCTTCAGCGCGGCGGCCGGCTTGAAGCCGGCGACCTTGGTCGCGGCGATCTTGATCGACTCGCCGGTCTGCGGGTTGCGACCCTCGCGCGCGGAACGCTCACGGCGCTCGAAGGTGCCGAAGCCGGCCAGGGTGACGTTGTCGCCCTTGGCGACGGCCTCCGCGATGGAGTCCAGTGCGGCCTGCACGGCCTTCTCGGCCTGACCCACACCGAGGTCGGCTGCGTCGGCGACCTTCTTGCTCAGCTCTGCCTTGTTCACTACGAGTTCCTCTCGTCGGGTTCGTCGGCCCGGGCAGTCCTCTGACGGGCCCGGGGTGAGAACCCCACCCTGCCCGGTCCGAGGCCCGGAGGGAACACCGGGGGGTGGTCGGCGTGTCGCTCCGGGGTCGGCACACAGCCCGGCGCAGCGGGCGATCCGGGCGAGACGGTCCTATTCGTCACGTCCGTGGTGGAGCCATTGGGGCGCGGAGCGAGGTCGCCATCGGGCAGCTCGCTCGGAGGTGTCCGGGACCCGGCACCGCCCCACGGTCGCCGACAGCCACGACACGACCGCGGGGGCGGTGCTCCGACCGAGTGCCGCACGGGCATCCGTCGGTGGGTGTCTCGGAAGTTACCCGGGTCGGACCTGTTGTTGCAAGCAGTTCGCAATAGGGGCGCTCACTGGGCACCTGGATCCTCGGCCAGCGGCGCCGGAGGACCGGGCACGTCGCGCGCGTCCCACTCCAGCAGTCGCCACCTCTCACCTGCGCGTTCGATCCGGATCACCGCCGTGTTGCGCAGGGGACGCTCGCGCAGCGACTCCGGGTTCAGCCCCTGCACCCGCGCGCCGCACCACGCCCGGAGGACGGCGCCGTGGCTGACGACGAGGACCCGCTCGTGGCCGCTGGCCAGCGCCTCGTCGACGACCGCGTCGAACCGCGCGAACACGCTGTCGGGCTGCTCCCCGCCGGGGATCCGGGCGCTCACGTCCCCGGTGAGCCAGGCGGCGACGGTGGTGGCGTACTCGCTGCGGCGCTCCTCGCTGGTGGACATCTCCCAGTCCCCGGCCGAGATCTCGACCAGCCCGTCACGCAGCTCGGGTTCGAGCCCGAGCGCGGCGGCGAGCGGTTCCGCCGTGCGGCGTGTGCGCAGACGGGGCGAGACGTACATCGCGCCCACCGACGTCCCGGCGAGGTACGACGCGACGTCCGCCGCCTGGCGCGCGCCCAGGTCGGTGAGGTCCGCACCCGGGTGCGCGGTGTCGATCGCGCGGGAGACGTTGGACGTCGTCTCGGCGTGCCGGACCAGGATCAGCTCCACGGAGGCACCGTAGGGGTCAGGCGCAGCACCGGGATGACCCGGTCCGTGCGGGCCTGGTAGTCGGCGAACGCCGGGCGGTCGGCCGCCTGGGCGGCGTAGACCTCGTCGCGCTCGGCGCGCGGCAGCTCCTCCGCCCGCACCGCGATGACCTCGTCGCCCACCTCGATCCGGGCGTGCGGGTGAGCCTTGAGGTTGTGGTACCACGCCGGGTGGTCGTCGGCGCCGGCCTTGGAGGCGAAGACGAGGTAGGAGCTCCCCTCCGGCCGGTAGACCATCGGGTGCAGGCGCCGCCGACCGCTGCGCGCCCCGGTCGAGTGCAGGAGCAGCATCGGCGAGCCCTCGAACGGCCCGCCGACCCGTCCGTGGTGCGCCCGGAACTCCTCGACCACGCCCGCGTTGAAGTCACTCATGACCGCGGCCTGCTCCTCGGGCGTGCCCGAGCGCGAGGCCTCGGCCGCCCGGCGCTGGGCCGCGGCGGGGTCCGCATCCTGCGCTGCGTGGTCGCAGTGCGCTGCATGCTCGGAGGCGAGCAGGCCGTACACCGCGTTGTCGGTCCACTCCCCCTTGCTCCACCAGTCCTGGCGAAGGTGGGCCTCCTTGGTCATCCCGAGCCGCTCGCACATCCGCGCGGACGCGGTGTTGCGCGGGTCGAGGTCCGCCTTGACCCGGTGCATCCGGTAGTGACCGAAGGCCAGGTCGAGCACCGCGCACACGGCCTCGGTGGCCAGACCACGCCCCGTCCAGTCGGGGTGGAAGACCCAGCCGACCTCCCCGCGCGACAGCGTCTCGTCCGCCGGCCACAGCCCCACGTCGCCGACGACGCGCCCGGCGTGCTCGGCCACCAGCGAGAGCCCGGAGCCGACACCGTCGACGTGCCGGCGGCGCAGCCGCTTGTCGAGCTGGCGCTGCGCCTCCTCCCGCGTCCACGGCTCCTCGAGCAGGTAGCGGGCGACCTCGGGTCGAGACTGGTAGTCGAGCACCGCGTCGAGGTCGGTGGGCAGGTGCAGCCGCAGCACCAGCCGCTCGGTGCGCAGCGGCAGCTCGGGCGGCGGCACGGCGAACGGCCTGAGGTCCATGGACGGCACCATAGGCCCGTCGGCCGACATTCAGGCCAGCTCGAAGTCCTCGAAGTCGAAGCCCGGCGAGACCAGGCAGGACACCAGCGCGTCGGCGTCGGTCGGCACGGTGCGCTGCCACGTCCCGGCGGGTACGACGACCTGCCCCTCGTGCTCGGTTCCGACCAGGGCGCGGCCCGTGGCCTGTGGCCCGGCACCCGCGCCGCCGAGCTCGAGCGTGACGACGCCGGTGTGCGCCAGCCAGACCTCGTCGGAGGAGACCCGGTGCCACGCCGAGGAGTCCCCGGCGGGCAGCAGGAACCAGATCAGCGTCGCGCTGGGTCGTACCCGACCGTCGGGCAGGTCGACGGGCGGGGCCGCCCAGGTCTGGCGGAACCACCCGCCCTCCGGGTGCGGCTGCAGGTCGAGGCGCTCAGCGGTCTCGGGGCGCGCCACGTCGCTCACGGGGACCAGGTTAGCTCGCAGCACCGTCCGGGCATGAAGCGTCCGGCGCGGGGAACCGTCAGACCCATGAGGACCCGAGCGCCCGGCGCGTCCACCCCGATGACCCTTGCCGTCGACGGCACCGAGCACACCGTCGACGTCGACACCCGCACCACCCTGCTCGACGCGCTGCGCGAGCGGCTCGGTGTCACGTCGGTCAAGAAGGGCTGCGACCACGGCCAGTGCGGGGCCTGCACGGTGCTGCTCGACGGCCGGCGCCACCTGACCTGCTTGAGTCTCGCGGTCGCCCACGACGGCGCCGAGGTCACCACGGCCTCCGGGCTCGGCGAGGACGACGAGCTGCACCCGGTGCAGCAAGCTTTCCTCGACCACGACGGCTACCAGTGCGGCTACTGCACGCCGGGCCAGGTGTGCTCGGCCGTCGGGGCGCTCGACGAGCTGAAGGAGGGTCACCCCAGCCACGTCACCGAGGAACTCGAGGGGGAGGCGGAGCCGACTGAGGAGGAGCTGCGCGAGCGGATGAGCGGCAACCTGTGCCGTTGCGGGGCGTACGCCGGCATCCTCGCCGCCGTGCGCCAGGCTGCGGGCGAGCAGGAGGTGGCCTCGTGAGGGAGCTGACCTACCTCGAGCCCGACGACACGACCGAGGCCGTCGCCGCGGTCAGCGGCGACCCGGAGGCGGCGTACCTCGGCGGGGGCACCAACCTCGTCGACCACCTCAAGCTCGGCCTGGCCACGCCGAGCACGCTCGTCGACGTCACCGGCCTGCCGATGGACACAGTCGAGGTGCACACCTCGGGTGCCGAGCCCGTGATGCGGATCGGTGCCAACGTCCGCAACTCCGACCTGGCCGCCCACCCCGTGCTGCGCGCACACCTGCCGGTGGTCAGCCGGGCGCTGCTCGCCGGCGCGTCCGGGCAGATCCGCAACCAGGCGACCACGGGCGGCAACCTGCTCCAGCGCACGCGGTGCGTCTACTTCCAGGACACGACCACGCCCTGCAACAAGCGTGAGCCCGGCTCGGGCTGCTCGGCGCTGCAGGGCTACGGCCGCTACAACGCTGTCCTCGGCGCCAGCGACGCGTGCGTCGCCACCCACCCTTCCGACCTGGCCGTCGCACTGGCTGCGGTCGACGCCGTCGTGCTGGTCCAAGGGGTCGACGGAGAGCGGCGGGTGCCGTTCGCCGACCTGCACCGGCTGCCCGGCGACGAGCCGGAGCGGGACACGACGCTCGCGCACGGTGAGCTCGTCACGGGCGTCGAGCTCACCGCCTCGCCCGCGTCGCGGACCTCGACCTACGCGAAGGTGCGCGACCGGGCGTCGTACGCCTTCGCCCTCGTCTCCGTGGCCGGCGCGCTCGACCTGGACGAGGACACCGTCCGCGACGTCCGGATCGCCTGGGGCGGCATCGCCCACAAGCCGTGGCGGGCCACCGTGGCCGAGGACGCGCTGCGCGGCAAGCGGCTCACCGAGGATGCCGTGCGCGAGGCGGTCGAGGCCGAGCTGGCCGACGCCTCCACCACCGACCAGAGCGCCTACAAGCTGCCGATGGTGCGCAACACCACCGCACACACGCTGCTCACGCTCGCCGGACAGGCAGGGGACCCCCGATGACCGCCACTCCCATCACTGCCCGCTCGATGGGCACGTCGCTGGACCGTCAGGACGGCCGGGAGAAGGTCACCGGTCACGCGACGTACGCCGTCGAGCACCCGGTCGACGACGTCCTCCAGGTCTGGATGGTGCAGGCCCCGGTCGCGCGCGGCACGGTCCGCCGCGTCGACGCCGGAGCTGCGCTGGCCCACCCCGGCGTGGTGCGGGTGCTCGACCACGAGTCGGCGCCGCGGATGCCCGCCGACGACGACCGCGACCTGGAGTACTCCGTGCTCCAGGACGACCGGATCCGCTTCCGCGGTCAGGTCGTGGCGCTGGTGCTGGCCGAGTCCTCCGAGGCCGCCCGCGAGGGCGCGCGACTGGTGCGGGTCGACTACGCCGAGGAGCCGCACGCGGTCACGATGGACGACGCGGAGGCCTATGCCCCCGAGAGCGGCGTCAACGGCGGCCACGAGACCGACTACGCCGACGGCGACCTCGACGCCGCGATCCACGACTCGGCCGTCGTGGTCGAGCAGACCTACACGACCCCCCACGAGTTCAACAGCCCGATGGAGCCGCACGGCGCCACGGCGCTGTGGGACGGCGCGATGCTGACAATGTGGGACTCGACCCAGGCCGTGCACGCGATGCGCTCGACGTTCGCGCCGCTGCTGGGGCTCGGCGAGGAGCAGGTCCGGGTGCTGGCGCCGTACGTCGGCGGCGGCTTCGGCTCCAAGGGCGGCCCCAAGGCGCCCGACGTCGCCGCAGCGTTGGCGGCACTTGCGGTCGAGGGGCGTCCGGTGCGGCTGGCCACCACCCGGCAGCAGATGTTCTCCCTCGCCGGCTACCGCACCCAGACCGTCTCCCACGTGCGACTCGGCGCCGACGCGGACGGTCGTCTGCGTGGGGTCGGCCACGAGGCGATCAGTCAGACCTCCGGCTTCAAGGAGTTCGCCGAGCAGACCGCGAGCGCGGCGCGCATGCTCTATGCCGCTGAGGCGCGCAGCTCCACCCACCGGGTCGTCCCGCTCGACGTGTCCGTGCCGTCGTGGATGCGAGCGCCCGGCGAGATGCCCGGCATGTTCGCCCACGAGGTGGCGATGGACGAGCTGGCCGTCGCCGCTGGGATCGACCCAGTCGAGCTGCGGGTGCGCAACGAGCCCGACGTCGACCCCGAGACCGGCAAGCCGTTCAACGACCGGCGGCTGGTCGAGTGCCTGCGCAAGGGCGGCGAGCGCTTCGGCTGGACCGGGCGGACCGGGCCGACGCGCGCTACCGACGGCGACTGGTGGGTCGGCACCGGCGTCGCGGCCTCGACGTACCCGACGCTGTGGATGCCGGGCAACACGTGCCGCATCGAGGTGCTCGACGGGGGTCGGTACGCCGTCTCCATCGGCGCCGTCGACATCGGCCAGGGTGCGCGCACCGTGCTGACCCAGATCTCCGCGGACGCGCTCGGCGTCGACCCGTCGGCCGTCGACCTCGCCGTCGCCGACAGCGACCTGCCCGTGGCCACGGTCGCCGGAGGCTCCGCCGGCACCGGCTCGTGGGGCACCGCGATCGTGCAGACCGCCCAGCAGCTGCGCGCTGACCACGGCGCAGACCCCGAGGTGGGGGTGCACACGACGAGCACCACCGAGGAGTATCCGGACATGGAGGCTCACGCGCTGCACTCCTTCGGCGCGGTCTACGCCGAGGTGCGCGTGCACCGCTGGACCGGCGAGCTGCGGGTGCCCCGGCTGCACGGCACGTTCTCGGTCGGCCGGGTGATCAACCCCGTCACCGGCCGCTCGCAGCTCCTCGGGGGTCTGGTGATGGGGCTCTCCGGCGCGCTGTTCGAGGAGGGCTGGCGCGACCCGCGCTACGGTCACGTCGTCACCCAGGACCTCGCGTCCTACCACGTCGCAGCACACGCTGACGTGAAGGACGTCCAGGCCTTCTGGCTCGACGAGGAGGACCCGCTGGCCACGCCGTACGGCGGACGCGGCATCGGCGAGATCGGCATCGTGGGCACGGCGGCCGCGATCGCCAACGCGGCGTACGACGCCACCGGCATCCGGGTCCGCGACCTGCCGCTGACTGCAGACCGGTTCCTGGGGTAGCGGCGCTCAGGCGAGGACGTCGGCCAGTCGCTCGAGCGTGGCGGCCATGTCCTTGCCGGGGTCGCCGGCGGCCTTGGCGACCAGTGCCCGGTTCTTCTCCCCGCGCAGGTCCCAGGTCTCGGTGACCCGGGTCGCGCCGCCCTCGGGGTCCAACCGGTACGACCAGGTGCGGCCGCCGATGAGCAGCGAAAGCGGGAAGGTGAGCGGACGGGTCGACCAGGTGATCAGCCGGTCGGGCTCCAGCTCGGTGACGGTGTTGCGGGTGGAGTAAGCGAACCCACGCTTCATGTGCATGTCGAAGGTCGATCCGACGCGCAGCGGAGTGCGCGACTGCTTCACCGCCTTGACGGTGCCCGAGCCATCCAGCCGGACCTGCTGCTCGGGGTCGATGAGCAGTGCGAAGACGCGCTCGGGCGGGGCGTCGAGGAGACGGTCGACGGAGACGACGTACGCGGAGTCTGGCATGACCCGAGCCTAGGTCGCGGCGCCGCTCACGCCTCGCCCGCCAGCAGCGGCTCGAGGGTCAGCTCGGGGTGGTCTCGCTCGATGGTGCTGATCCGCCACTTGTCCGGCGCGAGCAGCAGGTAGCTGCCGTCGTTGCGCTGCAGGACCTCGACGCTGCGCAGCGAGTCGAGCTCGGCGGCGGAGGCGGCGTCGGTGCGCCGCGCCTGGGTGTACGACAGCGTCTCGAGCCGGATCGCGGCGCCGAACTCCGCCTCCATCCGCGCCTGCACGACCTCGAACTGCATCGGCCCCACGGCGGCCAGCACCGGCGACTGGTTGCCGCGCAGGTCCGAGCGGAGCACCTGCACGACCCCCTCGGAGTCGAGCTGGTCGATGCCCTTGCGGAACTGCTTGGACTTGGAGGTGTCCGCGCTGCTGGCCACGGCGAAGTGCTCGGGCGCGAACGTCGCGATCGGCGGGAACTCCACGGGCGCGTCGAGGTAGAGCGTGTCGCCGGGCTTGAGCGCGCCGGCGTTGACCAGGCCGATGATGTCGCCCGGGTACGCGGTGTCCAGCGCGCTGCGCTCGCGCCCGAAGATCGCCTGGGCGTACTTGGTCGCGAACGGCCGTCCCGTCTGGGCGTGCGTGACGACCATCCCGCGCTCGAAGGCGCCGGAGGTGACCCGGGCGAACGCCACCCGGTCGCGGTGCTGGGTGTCCATCCCCGCCTGCACCTTGAACACGAACGCGCTGAACGGCTCGCCGACCTCGCGCCGCTCGGGTGTGCCGCCCTTGTCGTAGGCGAACGCCGCCGCGGGCGGCGCGAGCTCCACCAGCGTCTCCAGCAGCGCCGCGACCCCGAAGTTCGAGATCGCCGAGGCGAACAGGACCGGCGTGGTGATCCCGTCGAGGAACAGCTCCTGGTCGTGCGTGGCGCCGTCGGCCTCGAGCAGCTCGCTCTCCTCGACCGCGGTCGACCAGTCGACGCCCTCGCGGGCGGCTGCGGCGTCGGCGTCCATCCACTCCTCGGGCGCGCGCGTGGCACCGCCGGCGGTGCGGGTGTAGGCGACGTACTCCCCCGTCCTCCGCTCGAGGACCCCCTTGAAGTCGCCGGCGATCCCGACCGGCCAGGTCAGCGGGGTCGGCTGCAGGCCGATGTCGCGATAGATCTCGTCCATCAGGGCCAGCGCCTCGAGCCCGGGACGGTCCCACTTGTTGATCACCGTGATGACCGGCAGCCCGCGTGCCTTGCAGACGCGGAAGAGCTTCAGCGTCTGCGGCTCCAGCCCCTTGGCGGCGTCGATCAGCATCACGGCCGCGTCGACCGCGGACAGCACGCGGTAGGTGTCCTCGGAGAAGTCCGAGTGCCCCGGGGTGTCGACAAGGTTGACGACGTGGTCGCCGAAGGCGAACTGCAGGGCCGCGGACGTGATCGAGATGCCGCGCGCCTTCTCCATGTCCATCCAGTCCGAGACGGTGCTGCGCCGCCCCGCCTTGCCGTGCACGGCACCCGCTTCGTTGATCACCTGGGCGTGCAGCGCCAGCGCCTCGGTCATCGTCGACTTGCCCGCGTCGGGGTGGGAGATGATCGCGAAGGTACGCCGCCTCGCCGCCTCGCGGGTCGCGTCGGCGGTCGCTGCTGGGGCGGTGTCGGTGCTCACGGGTTCCTGAGGGGGTGCGAAGTGTCGGACCCCCATCCTAGGTTGGCGGAACCCCACCACCGGAGGCCCGTCATGACCACTCTCACCGACCGCCCTGGCACCGCGCTGCTCGTGATCGACGTCCAGACCGGAGTCGTCGAGGGCAACGTCGACCGCGACGGCGTCGTCGCCCGCATCGCCGGGCTCGTCGACCGGGCGCGCGACGCCCGGACGCCCGTCGTCTGGGTGCAGCACTCCAACCCGGACGAGGGGCTGGTCGAGGGCGCGCCCGGCTGGGAGTACGTCCCCGAGCTGGTCCGCGCCGTCGACGAGGCGCTCGTGCACAAGACGTACGGCGACTCCTTCGAGGACACCGACCTCGAGGCGGTACTCGCCGGCCTCGAGGTCGGTTCGCTCGTCGTCTGCGGTGCGCAGAGCGACGCCTGCATCCGCTCGACGCTGCACGGCGCGCTAGCGCGCGGGTACGACGCCCTCCTCGTCTCCGACGCGCACACCACCGAGGACCTCTCGGCGTACGGCGCTCCCCCGCCGGACCAGGTGGTCGCGCACACCAACCTGTACTGGTCGTTCACCTCGGCGCCGGGGCGTACGGCCGGCACCGCACCCGCTGCCGAGGTCTCGTTCGCCTGACGCGCCGGGCCCGGTAGCGTCGGCGCAGCCCACGACGGACGAGGAGATCAGCCATGGCCCGGTCGACGGTGATGTCCGCGCGCGACATCGAGTTCCTGCTCTACGAGTGGCTGGACACCGCCTCTCTCCCCGAGCGGGAGCGGTACGCCGAGCACGACCGGGAGACGTTCGACGGCGTCCTCGCGCTGGCCGAGCAGCTCGCCACGGACGTCTTCGCCCCGATCAACCGGCTGGTCGACACCGACGAGCCGCGGATGGACGCCGAGGGGCGCGTCGTGCTCCCCGCCGAGGTGGAGAAGGCACTCGCGGCGTACTCCGCATCGGGGCTGCCGAGCAGCGTCTTCGACGCCGAGCTGGGCGGGATGCAGCTGCCGTTCGTCGTGCACGCCGCCTGCTCCGCGTGGTTCCAGGCCGCCTGCGTGGGCGCCTTCGCGTACCCGTTCCTCGCCGAGGGCAACGCCAACCTGCTGGTCTCGCACGGCTCCCCCGAGCAGGTCGCGACGTACGCCGTCCCCGTGATCGAGGGCCGGTGGTACGGCACGATGGCGCTCTCCGAGCCGCAGGCCGGGTCGTCGCTGGGCGACATCACCACCCGCGCCGTGCGCCAGGACGACGGCAGCTACCGGCTCTCGGGCACCAAGATGTGGATCTCCGGCGGCGACCACGAGCTCGGCGAGAACATCGTCCACCTGATGCTGGCACGCACCCCGGACGCACCGGCGGGTACGAAGGGCATCTCGCTGTTCGTGGTGCCCAAGCACCTCGTGGACGAGGACGGCTCGCTCGGCGAGCGCAACGACGTCGTGCTGGTCGGGCTGAACCACAAGATGGGCTACCGCGGCACCACCAACACCCTGCTCAACCTCGGCGAAGGCGGGCACACCCCCGGCGGCGAGGCCGGAGCGGTCGGCTTCCTCGTCGGTGAGGAGGGGCAGGGCCTGCAGGCGATGTTCCACATGATGAACGAGGCCCGGGTCTCGGTGGGTGCGGGCGCGATGGCGCTGGGGTACACCGGCTACCTGCACGCGCTGGCGTACGCCCACGAGCGCACCCAGGGCCGCGCGCTGGGCCAGAAGGACGCCTCCACGCCGCCGGTGCCGCTCACCGCGCACCCGGACGTCCGCCGGATGCTGCTGGCGCAGAAGTCGTACGTCGAGGGCGCGCTGGCCCTGGTGCTCTACTGCGGACGGCTGGTCGACGAGGTCACCACCGGCGCCACCGAGCAGGAGCGGGACGAGGCCGACACGCTGCTCGGCGTGCTGACCCCGATCGCCAAGTCCTGGCCCTCCCAGTGGTGCCTGGCCGCCAACGACCTGGCGATCCAGGTGCACGGCGGCTACGGCTACACCCGCGACTACGCGGTCGAGCAGCACTATCGCGACAACCGGCTCAACCCGATCCACGAGGGCACCCACGGCATCCAGGCCCTCGACCTGCTGGGCCGCAAGGTGGTGCTCGGAGGCGGACGCGGGCTCGGGCTGCTCGCCGCTCGGGTGCAGCGCACGATCGAGCGGGCCGACGCGGCGGGCGGCGACGCGGCGACGTACGCCGTCGAGCTGCGAGGACGCCTCGACGACCTGCTGCGCACCACCGCGACGCTGTGGGAGGGCGGCGATCCCGAGCTCGCCCTCGCCAACGCGTCGGTCTACCTCGAGGCGACCGGGCACCTCGTCGTCGCGTGGCTGTGGCTGGAGCAGCTGCTGGCGGCGGGCGAAGCCGAGGGGACCTTCTACGACGGCAAGCGGGCGGCGGCCCGCTACTTCTTCCGCTTCGAGCTGCCGAAGGTCGGGCCGCAGCTGGACCTGCTGGCCTCGCTGGACCGCACCACCCTCGACCTCGACCCGGCCGTGCTGTAGGTCTCGACAAGCTCGACCTCCGGTGGTCGAGGCCGCCGCCACTGCGGCGGTCGAGCCCGTCGAGACCCCCGCAACCCCGGAGGTCGAGCCCGTCGAGACCCCGTCCGGCTAGCGCAGCGTCACGCCCCGGTAGACCCGCGCGCGTACGCCCTGCGGCCCGCGGCAGGTGAGCTTGTTCGGCTCCGAGATCTCGGTCGCCATCACCGCGGTGACCGGTCCGTGCGCGCTCTGCAACCCGACTGTCGTGGTGCCGTCCTCGAGCTTCTCGATACCGGTCACCGCGAAGGCGTCCCGCCGGGTCTCGGCGAGGCGCTCGTGGGCGAAGACCAGCGCCGCCTGGGCGACCGGCGGAAGGCCGGCGCGACCGCGCATCAGCCCGGGCACCACGTCACCGGCCTCGATCCGGTCGACGAAGTCGGAGGCGGCGAACGGCAGGACGCGGCCGTACATCTCGCCGTACGGCAGCACGAGCAGGTTCGCGGCGAAGCGGTCACCACCGACGTGGGTCGTCTCCCAGACCCGTCCGGGGCGTACCTCCGCCAGCGCGGTCGCCACAGGCCGGCCTCGCAGGGCGCAGCAGGCGTCGTGCTTGCCGTGGGTGCACACCAGGTAGACCGGGTCGCGGTCCTCGACCGCGTCGTCGGGGGCGACGAGGTCCGCCGGCGCGTCGGGCGACCGGCGCGCCAGCTGCTCCAGGAGCTCGGCCAGGTCGTCGACCCGCCACCACCAGGTCACCTGCTGCCCGTCGCGGGTGTCGGCCAGCGCGACCCGGTGACCCTTCGCGCGTCCGGCGTGCCTGGCCGGCTCCCGGATCGCCTGCATCCGCGCCCCTCCGGCCGCGGCGAGCTCGTCGACCTGCCGGGCGAGGTCGGCGTCGGCGCGGCTCTCGGTCAGCCCCCGCGGCCCCCAGGGCCCGGCCTGCTCGACCAGCAGGAGGCGGGAGGCGGGCGGCGCCGTACCGGCCATCGGGTCACCGCGCAGCTGGGCCTGCAACGCGCACCGGCTGGCCGACTCCCGCGGGACGGGCCCGCTCACCGCGACGAGTCGGCGGGCACCACGACGCCCTCGCGCAGGAGGCGAGCCGCGAGCGTCACCGCATCGGCCTCATCGACCCCTGGCAGGCCGGCAAGCACGTGGTCGTCGCGGTCGAGCAGGGCCTCCACGGCCCCGCGCACCGAGCCAGGAAGGCTCAGCGACTTGTCCGGCAGGTCGAGTCGTACTCCGTCACCGGCCGTGACGAGGTGGCAGCGCAGGCCGGGACGCAGCCGGACCGCGAACGCGGCCGAGAGCGCCTCGGCCGCCTCGAGCTGCGCCAGCGGGGACAGCGGAGCGGGCCGGGTGGTGGCGCCGAGGTGTCGTCGTACGGCGCCGGCGACCTGCTGGTCGTCGAGGCGGTCGATGGCGGCGTGCAGCGCCTCGCGGGTGGCCTTCAGCTCGGGTCCGAGCACGTCGGGCTCGGCGAGGTCCGTCCCGACGGGGAGCGAGCGTCGCAGCTCGACGTCGGAGGACAGCGTGCCGAGCACCTGCTCGGCGAGGAAGGCGCGGGTCACCGGCTGCACACCGATGGTCAGGTGGCCGGAGACGGCGCCGAGCGCGCTCGCGGAGTGCAGGTAGCCGCGCGGCAGGTAGAGCACGTCACCGGGCTCGAGCACCGTGTCGATCACCGGCTCGCCCTCGGCCTTGGCCGCGACGGCACCGCGTCGCTGGTCCCAGGGCTGGTCGCGCAGCGGCGCCTCGAGCACCGGCTCGTGGATGCGCCAGTGCTTGCGGCCGGCGAACTGCAGAACGAAGACGTCGTGCACGTCGTAGTGCGGGTCGAAGCCGCGGTTCTGCGCCGGCGTGATGTACGCGTTGACCTGCGCCGGGTGGCCCAGCTGCGCGGTCAGCGCGGCGATCAGCTCGACGACCGGCGGCCACATCCGGTGCAGCCCCTGCAGCACGAGGGTGCTGCCGGCGGCCAGCTCGGCGAGGACCTTGTCGTCGGCGGCCTGGTCGGCGATCTCGGCACCGGCCCCGCCGGCCCGCGTGTACGAGCCTGCGCTGCGCACCTGCCCCTCCCGCGCCATCCGCAGGAACGGGGTCCGCAGCCCGCGGCGCGAGACCAGCTCGTCGACCGAGGGCAGGTCGAGCACGTCGGCGAACCCGTCGCCGGGGAGCTCAGCGGCGCGCCGCAGCAGCGGCGCCTTGGCCCAGTGCCTGTCGGCGAACTCCTCGACACTGAGTCCGGTCAGGCGGCGCAACGGGTCCACGGGTCAGATCATCTCCCATCGGTGTGCGGGGGGACGGCACGGCCGGGGCGGCGCCCACCTGGGCACCACCCCGGCCGGGAGGTCGTACGACGCTCAGGCGCCGCCGTCGGCACCGCCGTCCTGCACACCCGGCGTACCCGAGGCACCACCGTCAGCGGGACCCTCGGCCCCACCATCGGCACCGCCGTCCTGCACACCCGGCGTACCCGAGGCACCACCGTCAGCGGGACCCTCGGCCCCACCATCGGCACCGCCGTCCTGCACACCCGGCGTACCCGAAGCGCCGCCGTCCGCGGGGCCCTCGGCACCGTTGTCGCCAGAGGTCGTCATGTCGTCGTCGTCGAGCACGTCGGATCCCTACTTCCTTCTCGGCTGGTCGTGGCACCGGAGCCGGTGCCACCGAATGACCGGTGCCCGCTCGGCGCGGGCTCAAACCTGGACGCCCCGCACGAGTCGTGGTCTGCTCGGCGACGTGCCCGTGGAGCGGATCGTGCCGAACCTGACCGTGCCGGACCTGGCCGCCGCCGTGGCCGAGCACACGGCCGTCCTCGGCCTGCGTCCGGTGATGGACCACAGGTGGATCGTGACCCTCGCGGACGCCGACGGGCACCAGCTCAGCCTGATGACCACCGACGCCACCGCGACAGTCAACCCCGACGTCTCGATCTTCCTCGTCAGTCTCGCCGAGGTGGAGGCTGCCCACGACGCGGCCACGGCAGCGGGACTCGCCGTCGTCCACCCGCTCAGCCGGGAGGAGTGGGGCGTGACCCGCTTCTTCTACCGCGACTCGGCCGGCCGCGTGGTCAACGTCGGCACGCACACCTGAGGGGTGTGGGACCGGCTACTTCGTGCCGGTCACGTCGATCACGAACCACAGCGTCGCGTTGGCGGGGATGGTGGGCGGGCTGCCCTGCGCGCCGTACCCGTACGCGGGCGGGATCTGCAGCAGCACCCGGCTGCCGACCTTGACGCCGGTGAGCCCGATCGCCCAGCCCTTGATCAGACCGCTCAGCGGCTGGCTCAGCGGCTGCTTGGTGTAGCTCTCGTCGAACGGGGTGGTCCCCTTGTAGGTCGAGCCGAGGTAGTTGACGGTGATCGTGTCCGTCGCCTTGACCGCCGCGCCGTTGCCCTGCTTGAGCACGACCCGCTGGACGGGGGTGTCGAGCGCCGGCTCGTCGACCCCGGCGAAGTCGAGGCCGGACGGCTTGCCGCCCTTCTCGACGACCTTCGGCTGCTCGCTCGCCGGGGCGGTCTGCACCTTGTCGCTGGACGGCGTCGGGGAGACCGGCGCCTTCTTCACCAGGTCGACCACGATGACGACCGGGTCGCTGCCGCCGACACCGAGCTGCGGGTTGCCCGACGGGGAGCCGAACAGGTCGCTGCCGGTGGTCACCGCGGCGCGGCGGGAGCCGTACGTCGCACCGTCGAACAGCGAGCCGAGCACGCCGCTGACCTGTCCGGCCGGGATCGGCTCGGACGCGCCGTTCTTGTAGTCGTCGTACACCGTCTTCTTCGACTTGCCGCTGCCGATCCAGACGTACGTGCTGACCGTGTCGTCCTTGGCGATCTCGTCGCCGGACCCCTTGACCACGGTAGTGGCCTTGCTCGACTTCTTGCCGGAGAACTTCTCCGGCCACGAGGCCTTGATGCTCTTGCCGACCCCGCCGGAGAGCGAGACCCCGGCGACGTCCGTGTCGCTCTTGTCGTCGCCACCCCCACCGCACGCGGCGAGGACGGGAGTGAGCAGGACGACGGCGCCGAGAGCGGCCGCGGTACGGCGGGTTCCGTGCAGCAAGGGGGTCCGACCTTCCAGGATGGGTACGTCGTCCTGCACCGTAGCCACCGACCCTGAGCACCCGCTGAGGCGCCCGTGCCCTGGACACGCCCCAGGCGAGGTGGTCTGCTCGTCTCGTGCCGGCCTCGGCGACCGGCACCCAGTCGTCCAGGGGGTCCGATGCTGCACGAGGCGAACGCCATCGAGCTCACCGTCGGGTCGACCGACGACGACGGGTCGGGGCCGTTGCTGCCGAGCAGCTCACCGACCGGGGTCGGTCAGGTCGTGTTCGAGGACGACGGGGAGACCGGCTACTTCTACGCCGTACTCCCACGTCCCGCAGGCGAGGAGATCGCCGACGCCCTGCACGTCTACGACGTCGAGCAGGTGACCGATCGGCACCTCCCCTGCCGCGCCGCCATCGCCTGGAACACGGCCGGCAACGTCGCGGCGCTGCTGATCAACGACCATGCGCATGCGGTCTTCGACTTCACCGCCGAGCGCGGCTGGTGCCGTACGGGTTTCCCACCACCCACCCGCACGGGCTTGTGGCGTCGGCAGACCAGCCAC
The DNA here is from genome assembly GCF_014644415.1 of Marmoricola endophyticus. Taxonomy (GTDB): domain Bacteria; phylum Actinomycetota; class Actinomycetes; order Propionibacteriales; family Nocardioidaceae; genus Marmoricola; species Marmoricola endophyticus. The sequence continues at coordinate 3,126,488 of NZ_BMKQ01000001.1, read as the reverse complement.
GAGTGGGACGCCACGGCCGACGCGCTGCTGGACAGCTGACCTCTTGCCCAACGCCGAGCTCGGAGGTCGACGAGACTAGACGTTGAAGCGGAACGATGATCACACTTTTCGTCGTCTGCGATCAGTGGTCGGAAACGCCCTCTGACCTGGGCAAACACCGCCCTGTCGCGTCTCTTCGTCTTCTATAGTTTTGGGTCTCTGACGGTTCTACTGAGGGCAGATTGACGGCAGACGAGGGCCGGAGCCATCGACTTTCGGGTGTCCTAGAGGGCTTGGGTGAGGCCTGGTGGGCGTTTCCAATCACCCGCAGACGAAGCCCGAGCACCGCTGTTCTTCGTGGACCGCAGCCTCGGACGCTTTCGGGTACCTCGTCTCCTGCGGGCGGAGGGTTGTCGCTACTGACGATGGCCGAGCACTACGGCGACCAGGCTGGTCAGAGCGTCGCCGACACCGACTGGCTACATCTCGCCGGCGAGAACGGCTGGGCCGTGCTGGAAGGATGAACGAATCCGGTATCGACCGGCAGAACGTGCCGCAATCATTCGCCATGGCGTCCGAGCCTTCTACCTCACCTCGGGCAACCTGACCGCTGAGCAGATGGCCGAGGCCTACATCGCGAGCCAGCAAGTCATTTGGACGCAGGCGACGGGCGAGGGGCCCGGCCCGTTCGCGGTGCCCCGGACATCGATTCGCGAGATCGATCTGTCCAGTTGAGCTGCTGCAGACGTGCGTTCCGCACCGCATGCCCGGCGAGGCCCGACCTGCCCCTGAAAGAACAAGCCGCCCTCAAGTCAGAGGTTTCACCGCCACGACGGCTCCCCCACCACCGGGACGATCGGACCGGATCGCACGGTGGCCAGGAAGCCCGACTGAGCTGTGAGCTTCGGCGGGCTGAGGATCGTCGGATCGACCGGACGGTGCACGGCGGCCTCAACGGCGTGCACGCCTTGTAGACCGCGTCGAGATCCGGGGTCCGACGACCATCACGTCGATGTCGTGCGGAGCCGGCCCGGCGACTCCTTTCAGCCGTGCGGCGAAGGACCCCGTAGAGGAACGCCGACTCGATTCCGTCAATGCGCCCGAGCCCCTCGGCCAGCAAGGCCACCGGGCCGCCGGCGACGGTGAGGATCTCCCGCAGAGGGGAGTCAGCGGACTTTGGCACCCAGTGTTCACTCGTCGAGGAGCGACCCGGGCGACCGTCCTGGGGACCATCAGCTGAGGAGAGTCAGATGAGCAAAGAAACCAACACCGCGGCCCAGCAGGCGTTCGGCGAGGCCGTCAACACCGGTGACCTAGAGGCTCTGCACGGCTTGGTCGCTGACGGCAAGGTCGACCACGACCCGGCTCCCGGTCAGGTCGACGGCCCCGCGGGCTTCGTCGCATTCTTCGACGAGATGCGCACGGCCTTCCCCGACCTGCACGTCGAGGTCGAGCACCTCGTGGCTGACGACGACAACGTCGCCTTCGCCTACACGCTCACCGGCACCCACGAGGGCGTCTTCCAAGGCCACGAGCCCACCGGCAAGTCCTTCGCGGTCCGCGGCGTGCAGATCAGCAAATTCGACGGCGACGCCAAGCTGGTGGAGCGCTGGGGCAGCACGGATGAGGCCGGCATCATGTCGCAGCTCGGACTCACCTGAGCACCACTGACCGACCGGTCGTCCCTGGCCGACGGCTTCCGTCCTGCGTACCGCAGCCGGAGCTCGAGACCCGGTCGCGATACCGCCGGCCTGACGCCTCAGCCGGTGCTGTCCAGAATCAAGCGCGTCGCTTCACTCGGTGAGTCCCACTGCGGGAAGTGACCACACCGCTCGAACCAGTGCAGCACCGCGTCGGGAAACAGCTCTGTGGCGCGTGCAGCCTGCCTCGGCAGGGTCACCAGGTCGCGTCGACCCCATCCGATCGTGACCCGGCCGGGCACGGTGCCCGCCGGGGCGCCCTCCTGCTTGGGGCCCTTGATCAGAGCATCCAGAGCATCGCCCGTGGACGGGGAGTCTGCCAGGCCGAGCACGTCTGGCAGCACCGTGTCGCGAGACAGAGCCCAGGGCCGTGCGGACAGCTGCGCCAACAGAAGAGTCCTGCCCGCCGGGTTGCCGAGCAGCGACGGGAGCGCGCCTCGGAGCGCACGGACCAGAGCGATCGACGGACGCAGCGTCGCCCCGAAGACGGCCTGCTCACGGCCGTTCCAGAAGCCGCCCGGGTCCAGAGCCACGGTGTCGCCGCCGAGCCTGCGCCGCGCGAGCTCGAGCACGATGCGCCCACCCATCGACTGACCCACGGTGGAGACCCCGTCCAGCCCCTGCTCGTGGATGAAGTCCGCAACGGCATCGGTCAGGGTCGCGATCGAGACCTCGCCGGTCAACGCCGGCGTCTCACCGAACCCCGGCAGGTCGACAGCGATGACCTCGCGGCGCTCGGCCAGGTCGTCGACGATGGGAGCCCAGGATCGCGATCCAGCGCCCAGACCGTGCACCATCAGCAATGGACTGCCGCTTCCGCGTCGGACCTGGTGCAACGTCATGTCCTCGACGCTACTCCCGGGGGGTTGGGCGGTAAGACCGCCGACGACGCGCCCGCGGAACCCCGCACTCGGCAACGTTGCCCGTGCCCGCACCACGAGTGCCCGCAGCCGGGCATCTCGACACCGACTCGGCGGGTGCGCACACCGACCACGATGCCGAACGATCACGCCCAGCGTCAGCGGACCGAGGAGGACCGAAAGCGACGCGACTGCACGCACTAGTTGGCAGAGTCAACCGATCTACCGAGGGCACTGTGAGGGCAGAAACGGGCTCTACGCAGACCGGACCCCTCTGACTTGGGCTTTTGCAACCCACCTACACGTTGAAGCGGAACTCCACGACGTCGCCGTCGGCCATCACGTAGTCCTTGCCCTCGATGCGGACCTTGCCGGCAGACTTCGCGGCGTTCATGGACCCGGCGTCGACGAGGTCGTCGTACGACACGATCTCGGCCTTGATGAAGCCCTTCTGGAAGTCGGTGTGGATCACGCCGGCGGCCTCGGGGGCGGTGGCGCCCTTCTTGACCGTCCAGGCGCGCGACTCCTTCGGCCCCGCGGTGAGGTACGTCTGCAGCCCGAGCGTGTCGAAGCCGACGCGGGCGAGGGTGTCCAGCCCGGGCTCCTCGACGCCCATCTCGGCGAGCATCTCGCGCGCCTCGGCCTCGTCGTCGAGCTCGACCAACTCGGCCTCGAACTTCGCGTCGAGGAAGATCGCCTCGGCCGGGGCGACCAGGTCGCGCATCTGCTGCTTGAGCGCCTCGTCGGCCAGCTCGTCGGCGTCGCAGTTGAAGACGTAGATGTACGGCTTGGCGGTCAGCAGCGACAGCTCGCGCAGCAGGTCGCGGTCGATCGAGGTGGCGATGATCGGGGTGCCGGCCTCGAGCGCGTCCTTGGCCTCGCGCACCGCAGCCGCCCTGGCCTGCGTCTCCTTCTTGATCTTCGCCTCCTTCTCCAGCCGTGGCAGCGCGTTGTCGACGGTCTGGAGGTCGGCCAGGATCATCTCGGTCTGGATGGTGGAGATGTCCGACCCCGGGTCGACCTTGCCGTCGACGTGGGTGACGTCGTCGTCGGTGAAGACCCGCGTGACCTGGCAGATCGCGGCCGCCTCACGGATGTGGGAGAGGAACTTGTTGCCCAGCCCCTCCCCCTCGGCGGCGCCCTTGACGATGCCGGCGATGTCGACGAACTCGACCGTCGCGGGCAGCACCTTGGCCGACTCGAACATCTCCGCGAGCACGCCGAGCCGGGAGTCCGGGACGCCGACGACGCCGACGTTCGGCTCGATGGTCGCGAACGGGTAGTTCGCCGCGAGGACGTCGTTCTTGGTCAGAGCGTTGAAGAGGGTCGACTTGCCCGCGTTGGGCAGGCCGACGATGCCGATGGTGAGAGCCACGGGAGGTCACTCTACGGTTGCGCGGCAGCGCCGCCGACGGCAGCGTGGGCCCATGGCGGCCCTGGACTGGAACACCCTGCTCGTCGACCAGCTGGACTGGCAGTGGACCCACCAGACACGCCCACGGCTCGAGGGACTCAGCGACGAGGAGTACCTCTGGGAGCCCGTACCGGGGTGGAGCCTCCGCCCGCGCGGTCGGGCCGCGACCAGCGTCGCCGCCGGGTCCGGCGCGTGGTGCCTGGACTGGGAGATGCCCGACTCCACGCCCGACCCGTCTCCGGTGACGACGATCGCCTGGCGCCTGGGTCACGTGATCGTCGGCGTGCTCGCGATGCGCTCGGCGAACCACTTCGGCGCCCCGGCCACCGACTACGACTCCTGGGAGTACGCCCCCACCGCCGCGGGCGGCCTCGCCCAGCTCGACGAGCAGTACGCCACCTGGCTCGCCGGCGTGCGCAGCCTCGGCCAGGACGGTCTCGCCGAGCCCTGCGGCCCGGCGGAGGGCCCGTACGCCGAGGAACCGATGGCCACGCTGGTGCTGCACATCCACCGCGAGTGCCTGCACCACCTCGCCGAGGTCTGCCTGATGCGCGACCTCTGGGCGAACGGCTACTCCGGGCCGACGTAGACCCAGCGACCGGCGTGGTGGACGAAGCGGCTGGTCTCCCACACCTCGCCGCCGTCGTAGCGCGCGATGAACTCGACCGTCCCGTGCTCGTCGCCCTCGCCGCCGTCCTCGGTGCGCAGCACCTCGAGACCCGTCCACTCCACACCGGCCGCGGTGACCTCGTCGGGCCGGGTACGCGGGTGCCAGGAGCGGAACAGGTGGTCGGCGTCGTGACGCACGAACGCGGTGTAGCGCGAGCGCATCAGCCGTTCCGCGGTCGGCGCCGGGTGTCCGTCGAGGATCGGCTCGCAGCAGTCGTGGTACGCCGCTCCGGTGCCGCAGGGGCAGAGACCGCTCATGCGCCCGACCCTAGAGAGACCGGGCCACGCCCCACCAGTCACGGCTCCGCCGCGAGACCATGGTGAACCGGCACTTCCCACGACGAGTACGCCATGGGAGGTGCCGGTTCGTCGCGGGAACCGGGCGGCACCGAGGATGGGACCGTGCAGAGCATCCAGGAGACGTACTTCCCCGAACTGATGTGCTTCGGCTGCGGGCCCGCCAACGAGCGCGGCCTCCAACTGGCCAGCCACGTGGCCGAGGACGGCACCGTCCGCGCGCGCTTCCAGCCGTGGGCCGAGCACGACAACGGGCTGGGCTACCTCAACGGCGGGATCATCGCGACGCTCCTGGACTGCCACAGCGCGGCGATGGTCAGCGTGGAGTCCGAGCGGCTGGGCCTCCCGCCGGACGGGACGCTGCAGTACGTCACCGCCGGCCTCGACGTCCGCTACCGCCGGCCCTCGCCGCTGACCGAGCCGGCCGAGCTCGTCGCGCGGGTGATCGACTCCGACCTCGACGAGATCAGCGTCGAGGCCGAGCTGTGGTGGCAGGACAAGGTCCGCGCGAGCGGGCAGGCGCAGTGGAAGCGGTGGCGCCCGCGCTGAGGCGGCTCAGTGGTGCGAGTGCTCCGCGTGCTCTGAGTCGTCGGGGCTGCCGCCCATCATGCCGAGCATCTCCCGGCCGCCGTTGCGGAACGAGCGCCACACCAGGACCACGGCCAGCAGTCCGAGCGCGATGTCCAGCCAGGTGGTGTAGTTCCAGCTCAACCCACCCGCGGAGACCTTCGCGTCGCGCACGGTCGGGGTCAGCCCGAGCAGACCGAACAGCGCCTCGACGACGTACGCCGCGACCACCATCGTGAGGTAGAACCAGCCGAGGATCCGCAGCATCATCGCGGTGCCGTAGTACTTCCGGTAGATCACCAGGATCGGCAGGATCAGCAGGTCGGCGAAGACGAAGGCCATCACACCGCCGAAGGACACCCCGGAGTTCCACAGGACGCCGGCGAGCGGCACGTTGCCGACCGAGCAGACGAAGCTGAGCATCGCCACGACCGGCGCCAGCAGCGGGCCGACGACGTACGCCCAGAACGAGTCGCCGCTGGCGAAGACCGTCTGCCAGAACGTGGTCGGCACCCAGGCCTCCACGCAGCCGGCGATGAGGATCCCGATCACCACGTCGCGCAGCACCGCGCCCCACTCCATGACGAAGATGTTCGACACGGCGGTGAAGCCCTTGCCGGAGAACAGGCGCTGGACGAAGGACCCCTCCTCCTCGAGCGACATGTCCATCGCGGCGTGACCCTCCATCGAGCCGGCGAGCGCCTTGTCGGCCTGCTCGTGAGCGTCGTCGACGACCTTCTGGGAGACGAACCAGCGGAAGATCACCGCGACGAGGACGATCATGATCGGCCCGGCCACGAACTCGGCCAGCGTGAACCGCCAGCCCAGCAGCAGCGCCATCACGATGCCGAGCTCGAGCACCAGGTTGGTGCTGGAGATCTGGAAGACCATCGCGTTGCCGAAGCTCGCGCCCTTGCGGAACAACGAGCGGGCCAGCGCCACCGCGGCGTACGAGCACGACGACGCGGCCGCGCCCAGGCCGGTCGCGCGAGCGGTGCTGGCGGCGCTGGTGCCGCCGAGCGCGTTGACGATCGCCTCGCGGCGTACGACCGCCTGCACCACGGCGGACAGGGCGAAGCCCAGGATCAGCGACCAGGCGATCCGCCAGGCCATCGTGCCGGCCGCGGCCAGGGCGTCACCGATCTCGTGCAGCAGGAACATGTGTCTCCTCTCGACCCCGAAGACCATACCCCCCAGGGGTATACGAGTCATACGCGGACACCCCCCGTACGGCGCCATGGGGTACGACTACCCCATGGCCTCCGCTGACGACCTGCGCGACCTCGACCTCGAGGACTCCCCGTTCTCTGACTTCCTCGGCTTCGAGCTGCTCCTCGAGCCGGAGGACCGCGACCTGCTCAGCCGGGTGCGGGCGTTCATGACCCGCGAGGTCGAGCCGGTGATCAACGACTACTGGACCCGCGCGGAGTTCCCGCACGAGCTGGTGCCCGGGATCGCCGACCTCGGCATCGCCGGGCTGGCGTACGACGGCCCCGGCTGCCCGGACCGCGGGGCGCTGGTCAACGGGATGGTCGCGATGGAGCTGGGTCGCGTCGACCCGTCGATCGGCACCTTCATGGGCGTCCACGGCGGTCTGGCGATGGGGTCGATCCACCTGTGCGGCTCCGACGAGCAGCGCGAGCGCTGGCTGCCGGCGATGGCCCGGATGGAGCTGATCGGCGCCTTCGGGCTGACCGAGCCGGACGTGGGCTCGGCGATCTCCCAGGGGCTCGCGACCAGCGCCCGGCGCGACGGCGACGAGTGGGTGCTCAACGGCGCGAAGAAGTGGATCGGCAACGCCACCTTCGCCGACCTCGTCGTCATCTGGGCCCGCGACGAGGACGACGGCCAGGTCAAGGGGTTCGTGGTGGAGAAGGGCACCGACGGCATCGAGTTCACCAAGCAGGAGGACAAGATCGCGCTGCGCGTCGTGCAGAACGCCGAGATCGCGCTGACCGACTGCCGGGTGCCCGAGGCGAACCGGCTGCAGCGCGCCGAGTCCTTCCACGACACCTCGAACGTGCTGCGGGTGACCCGGATGGACGTCGCCTGGCAGGCTGCCGGCTGCGCACGCGGCGCCTTCGAGCACGCACTGCGCTACACCAAGGCTCGCGAGCAGTTCGGCCGCTCGATCGCCGGCTTCCAGCTCGTGCAGGACCTGCTGGTGAAGATGCTCAGCAACGTGACCGCCTCGACGGCGATGAACGCACGCGCGTCCCAGCTGCAGGACGCCGGGCTGCTGAAGGACGAGCACGCGTCACTGTGCAAGATGCACAGCACGGTCCGGATGCGCGAGACCGTGGGATGGGCGCGCGAGGTCCTCGGCGGCAACGGCATCCTCCTCGAGCACCACGTCGGGCGCTTCGTCGCCGATGCCGAGGCGATCTACTCCTACGAGGGCACCCGGGAGATCAACACGATGATCGTCGGGCGCGCGATCACCGGGGAGAGCGCGTTCGTCTGAGTGCCGACGACGAGGCCTACTCGGTCTCCTCGCGGACGAACGCCGCGAACCCCGGCGTCGTGAACGCCAGCCGCCCGCGGCCGGGCGCCTCGATCAGGCCCTTGTCGAGCAGCCGACGCCGGGGCTCGCTGAGGTCGTTGCTGCCGACCCCGAGGCGCTCGGCGACGGCCGAGCGTCGTACGCCGGCACCGTCGTCCTCCTCGAGCGCGGCGATCGCTGCCAGCACACGCTGCTCGGCCGGCGTCGCCTTCGCCCACCGTGCCCGGAACATGGTCTGCTGCTCTGCCCGGACACCGGTCTCGGCCACCGCGAGCGCGGACTCGTCGAGGACACCGCCGGCCTCGGGCACCGAGGCCCGCCACACGGCGTCGCCCCAGAGCTGGAGGAAGTACGGGTAGCCCTCGGCGCGCCGCAGCACCTCGGCCAGCAGGCGCTCGTCCCAGCCCACGCCGACCGAGTCCGCCGGCGCGAGGAGCGCCCGCCGGGCGTCGTCGGGGTCGAGCCGGTCCAGCGGCCGGAAGCCGAAGCGCTCGGAGAACGTCACCGCCCGCGTGAGCACGTCCGGGCTGTCCGGCAGACCGGCGGCGAACAGCACCGCCGGCGGCTCCGGGACCGCGGTCTGGAGCTCCTGCCAGGCGTACGCCAGCGTGCGCAGGTCGGGGACCCGCGCGGCCTGGATCTCGTCGACCAGCAGGCACAGGCCCGCCGATCCCCGCTCCCGCGCGGCCAGGGCCGCCTCGCTGACGAACCCTCCGAAGGCGGCGGAGGAGGCCGGCGCCGTCCCCTGCTCGGCGCTGACGTCGAGCTCGACCCCGGCCTTGGCCGGACCGGCACCCAGCTCGACGGTGAGCCTGCGGACCCGCTCACGCAGACCGCGGTGCCGTCCGACGTCGACGCCGATCGTGGCGAGCCCCTCGCCGAGCGCGTGCACCAGCGCCCCGACGAGCCGCTCGTCGGCGCGGGCGGTCACCCACGCGGTGACGAACCCGGCCTCCTCGGCCTGCGCGCGGACCGCGCGCAGCAGCGAGGTCTTGCCGACCCCGCGCTGACCCACCTCGACCCTGATCCGTCCGACGAAGCGGGCGTAGGTCGCCACCAGGCCGAGCTCGGCCTGCGCCGAGTCCAGCTGCTCACGCCGCCCGGACAGGAAGGTCGGCGCCGCGCCGGGCGAGTACGGGCTGCTCAGCATGATGATTCCTGATGATCGGGGGAAACATCACAAACAATAAGCCCACGCACCGACAGCCAGCGCCGACGCGGCGCACCCTCAGGTGACGAACTCGAACAGCGGTGAGGCCGAGGCGATCTTCTCGACGTTGATGTTGCTCTGCTTCATCCGGTCCATCAGCCCCGGGAGCCCGTCCGCGCTCTCGAGGTCGATGCCGATCAGCGCCGGACCGGTCTCGCGGTTGGACTTCTTGACGTACTCGAAGACCACGATGTCCTCCCCCGCGGCCAGCACGTCGTCGAGGAAGTGCCGCAGCGCGCCGGGCTCCTGGGGAAAGGACACGAGGAAGTAGTGCCGCAGGCCCTCGTGGACCAGTGAGCGCTCGATGACGTCGGCGTACCGGCTGACGTCGTTGTTGCCGCCGGACACGACGCAGCCCACCCGGCTCCCGCGCTCCAGCTCGAGCACGGACAGCGCGGCGGAGGCCATCGCGCCGGCGGGCTCGGCGATGATCCCGTCGGACTGGTAGAGCGCCAGCATCTCCGTCGACACCGCGCCGGTGGACACCGTGACGACGTCGTCGACCAGGTCGCGGACGATCGGGTACGTCGTCGCGCCGACCCGGCCGACCGACGCTCCGTCGACGAAGGTGTCGATGCCCTCCAGCGCGACCGGCTCCCCCGCGGCGAGCGCCGCACGCATGCTGGCCGCCCCCTCCGGCTCGACGCCGATCACCCGGCAGTCCGGCCAGCGGTGCTTGAGCCAGGTCGCCATGCCCGCCAGCAGGCCGCCACCACCGACCGGCACCACCGCCACGTCCAGCGGCTCGCCCTCGTCACGGACCAGCCCGAACGCGACGGTGCCCTGGCCGGCGACGGTGCGCGGGTCGTCGAAGGGGTGGACGTACGTCATCTGGTGCTCGACGCCGTGCGCGGTCGCCGCCGTCGAGGCCTCGTCGTACGTCTTGCCGAGCATGGTCAGCGTGACCCGGTCGCCGCCGAGCTCGCGGATCCGGTCGCGCTTCTGCCGCGGGGTGTTGGTGGGGACGAAGATGTGACCGTCGACGCCGAGCCGTGAGCACGACAGCGCGAGCCCCTGCGCGTGGTTGCCGGCACTCGCGCACACGACGCCGCGGGCCAGCTCGTCGGGAGTCAGCCCCGACATCAGGTTGAACGCGCCGCGCACCTTGTACGAGCGGCCGACCTGCTGGTCCTCGCGCTTGAGGAGCACCTCGACGCCGTGCCGCTCGGAGAGCCGGCTCGAGCGGTCCAGCGCCGTCGGGACCGCGATCCGCGGCACCACCTCCGCCGCACGCGCGACGTCGTCGGGGGTCACTGGCAGGTCGCTCATGGTGCTGAGCCTAGGCAACGTCGAGTGGTGCCTTCTGCTGGGCCGAGTTGCGCCTTCTGCCGGGCGACACCGGCAGAAGTGACTACTCGAGCCAGCAGAACTGAGGATTCAACGCGGCAGGTGCGGCCCTCACGGCACGCGGGCGGTCCAGCCGGGGTCGGCGTACTTGGTGTCGGCGAGCCGCTGCGCCTCGGCACGCGTCGCGTCGTCGAGCCGGGTGCGGGTCAGCCCGTACGAGGCCTCGAAGTGCCCGACCATCGCGGCGATCACGTCCTCGCGGGAGAGGCCGGTCTGCGAGCGGATCGGGTCCACCCGCTTGCCGGCACTGACGTACCCCTTGTCCGAGACCTTCTCCCTGCCGATGCGCAGGATGTCGAGCATCGCGGCGGCGTCCATGTCGTACGACATCGTCACGTGGTGCAGCACCGCGCCGGACGACAGCCGCTTCTGCGCGGCTCCGCCGATCTTGCCGGCCGACGAGGCGATGTCGTTGAGGGGGACGTACGACGCGTCCACGCCGAGCTCGCGCAGCGCGCGCACCACCCAGGCGTCGAGGAAGGCGTACGACTCGGCGTACGACATCCCCTCGACCAGCGCCGCGGGCACGTAGAGCGAGTACGTGATCGTGTTGCCCGGCTCGACGAACATCGCGCCGCCCCCGGAGATCCGGCGGACGACGGTCGCGCCGTGGCGCGCGGCCGCGTCGAGGTCGACCTCGTTGGACAGCGACTGGAAGGAGCCGATGATCACGGCGTTCGACGCCCACTCCCACACGCGCAGCGTCGGTCCGCGCACGCCCTCGCCGACCTGGAGGGCGAGCACCTCGTCCAGCGCCATCTGCTCACGGGGGTGCAGCGGCCCGGCGTCGAGCAGCGCGAGGTCCAGGTCGTGCCACGCGACCGAGCGGCCCAGCGCGCGCAGCACCGCGAAGCCGACCGCACGGGCGTCGAACCCGATCAGCGCCGCATCGGTCGTCGCCGCCTCGACGGCCGCAGCCAGCTCGCTCACCGTGGCGTCGCTCGGCAGCCCGGTCAACGCGCTAGTGATCTCCTCGATCGCGTCGTCGGGCTCGAGGAAGAAGTCACCGGAGAGGCGTACGTCGGCCAGCCGGCCGTCCGCGACGGCCAGGTCGACGACCACCAGCTTGCCCTCGGGGACCTTGTACTCACCGTGCAGCGTCGTCACCTCGTCCACAACAGCGGGCGTGCCTCTCGCATGCCCGACGCTGGGCATCACCTTCCCGTCAGTGGTGCCCTTTGCCGGGTCGAGTTGCGCCTTTTGCTGGCGGGAGGCGCAACTCCCGGCAGGACCCGTCACTGGAACCGGCAGGCGGCACCGCTCGAGCCGGTGGAACGCACCACTCGGGCCAGCAGGGGGCACCACTCAACGGGGAGGTGGGATCAGCCGAGGCGGGTCAGGCCGGTCACGTCGATCACCAGCTCACCCTCCTCGTCGGAGGCGGCGAGGTCGATGCGCGCGGTGACCCGCCAGTCCTGGTGGCCGGCGGGGTCGCGGAGGACCTGCGCCACCTCCCACGCCTCGGCCGACTTCTCGACCAGCAGCAGGCGTGGGTTGCGGGCGTCCGGGCCGATGTCGACGTGGTCGTGCTCGGCGTAGTAGGCGTCCAGCGCCTCGCCCCACTCGGCCTCGTCGAGCGAGGAGTCGGTGGTCAGGGCCGCCGCGTCGTCGCGGGCCACCCACTCGACCCGGCGGAACATCGCGTTGCGGACCAGCACCGTGAAAGCGCGGGAGTCGGCGGTGAGGCGCGGGGGCTCGGGCGGCCGCACCTCGGCCGGCGCAGCGCCCTCGGCGGGCGGCGCGGTCAGCGCGTCCCACTCGTCGAGCAGCGAGGAGTCGGTCTGGCGTACGACGGCCCCGAGCCAGGCGATCAGGTCGGCCAGCTCCTCGCTGCGCATGCTCTCCGGCACCGTCTGCCGCAGCGCACGGAACGCGTCGCCGAGGTAGCGCAGCACCAGTCCCTCAGAGCGCGCGAGGCCGTAGAAGGCGACGTACTCGGCGAACGTCATGGCGCGCTCGTACATGTCGCGCACCACCGACTTGGGTGACAGCGCGTCCTCGCCGGACCACGGGTGGGACTGCCGGTAGACGGCGTACAGGTGCTCGAGCAGCTCCTCGAGCGGCTTCGGGTAGGTGACCTCCTCGAGCAGCTCCATGCGCTCGTCGTACTCGATGCCGTCGGCCTTCATCTGCCCGATGGCCTCGCCGCGAGCCTTGTGCTCCTGGGCGCCGAGGACCTGGCGGGGGTCGTCGAGGGTCGCCTCGATCGCCGACACCACGTCGAGGGCGTACGACACGCTCTCCGGGTCGAGGGTCTCCAGCGCGGAGAGCGCGAACGTCGACAGCGGCTGGTTCAGCGCGAACCCGAGCTGGAGGTCCTCGACCAGCCGCATCGTCCGACCGTCGGCGGCCGGGGTGTCCAGCGGCTCGACGACGCCGGCAGCGAGCAGGGAGCGGTACTGCGCGACCGCGCGCCGCACGAGCCGCACCTGCGCGCGACCGTCCTCGTGGTTGTCGCGCAGCAGCCGGCGCATCGCGGTGAACGGGTCGCCGTCGCGGGCGATGACGTTGAGCAGCATCGCGTGCGTGACCCGCATCCGGGAGACCAGCGGCTCGGGCTCGGCGGCGACGAGACGCTCGTACGCCTCCTCGGTCCAGGTGGTGCGTCCCTCGGGTGCCTTCTTCCGCTGCACCTTGCGCTTCTTCTTCGGGTCCTCCCCCGCCTTGGCCAGGGCCTTGTGGTTCTCGATCACGTGCTCGGGGGCCTGCACCACGACACTTCCCGCGGTGTCGTAGCCGGCCCGCCCGGCCCGCCCGGCGATCTGGTGGAACTCGCGCGCCTTGAGCAGCCGCTCGCGGCGGCCGTCGTACTTCACCAGGCCGGTGAACAGCACCGTGCGGATCGGCACGTTGATGCCGACGCCGAGGGTGTCCGTGCCGCAGACCACCTTCAGCAGGCCGGCCTGGGCGAGCTGCTCGACCAGGCGGCGGTACTTCGGCAGCATCCCCGCGTGATGCACCCCGATGCCGTGGCGCAGCAGCCGCGAGAGGGTCTTGCCGAAGCCGCGGGCGAACGGGAAGGCGCCGATCTCCTCGGCGATCCGGTCGCGCTCGGCACGGGTGGCGACGTTCATCGAGGTCAGCGCCTGCGCCTGCTCCAGCGCGGCGGCCTGGGTGAAGTGGACGACGTACACCGGGGCCTGGTGGGTGGAGAGCAGCTCCTCGATCGTCTCGTGGACGGGGGTCAGCGCCCACGAGAACGTCAGCGGCACCGGCCGCTCGGCGCTGCTGACGACCTCCGTCGGTCGCCCCGTGCGGCGGGACAGGTCCTCGACGAACCGCGTGACGTCCCCGAGCGTCGCCGACATCAGGAGGAACTGCGCGCCGGTGAGCTCGAGCAGCGGGACCTGCCAGGCCCAGCCGCGGTCGGGCTCGGCGTAGAAGTGGAACTCGTCCATCACGACCAGCCCGATGTCGGCGGCCGAGCCCTGGCGCAGGGCGATGTTGGCCAGCACCTCCGCGGTGCAGGCGACCACCGGTGCGTCGGCGTTGACCGAGGCGTCGCCGGTCAGCATCCCGACGTTCGCAGCCCCGAAGACGCCGATCAGGTCGAAGAACTTCTCGCTGACCAGCGCCTTGATCGGCGCGGTGTAGTACGTCCGTCGGCCGGCGGCGAGCGCGAACGCCGCCGCGCCCGTCGCGACCAGCGACTTCCCCGTCCCGGTCGGCGTCGAGAGGATGACGTTGGCCCCGGTGACCAGCTCGAGCAGCGCCTCCTCCTGGGCCGGGTAGAGCGAGAGCCCGCGGCTGCCCGCCCAGGTCTCGACGGCGTCGAAGAGCGCGTCCGGGTCGGCGTCGCCCTCGGGGAGGCGCAGCAGGGCCCCGGCATCGGTGGTGGTCATCGCACGCGCCATCGTGTCAGGTAGGAAGGACACATGGATCCCTCCACCTCCGGGCGTACCGCCCGCTCCCTCGAGCCGCTGCACGCCCTGTGCTACTTCTCCCCCGATGTCGACGCGGCGATCATGGAGGCGGGCGTGCCGAAGGGTCGCGGGGTGTACTTCGCCGGTCGCGCCGCGGCGATGGGCGCGGTCGGGCCGGGCACGATCACCGCGACGTTCTACAACTTCGCGCCCTCCCTGGTCGCGCACGTCGTGCCGGCGTGCTGGGAGAGCACCACGCCGGAGAAGGTCGTGGCGGCGCGCTACCGCGGGATCGACACGACGTACCGGCGACTGCTCGGCGACGACCTCGTCGCCTCGCCGGAGGTGGCGGAGGCCGCGGAGCTGGCTCGTACCGCGGCGCAGGCGTGCACGCCCGAGGGACGCCCGCTGTACGCCGCCCACGCCGACCTCGACTGGCCCACCGAGCCGCACCTCAGGCTCTGGCACGCCCTGACGCTGCTCCGCGAGCACCGCGGAGACGGTCACATCGCCGCCCTCGTCGCGGCTGACCTCTCCGGCGCCGAGGCGCTGGTCACGCACACCGCGACCGGCAAGGGGTTCACCGTCGGGGCCGCGCAGAAGACGCGCGGCTACTCCGCCGAGGACTGGCAGGCGGCGGTCGACGGGCTGGCCGAGCGCGGCCTGATGAGCACAGACGGGGGCCTGAGCGACGCCGGGCAGGCGCTGCGCAAGGACGTCGAGGCGACGACGAACCGCCTCGGCGACGCACCGTGGGAGGCCCTCGGCGACGAGGGGACGACGCGCCTCGCCGAGCTCGGCGCCCCGCTGGTGCGGACCGCGCTGGGCAACGGCGCCTTCCCCGACGGAGTCTTCGCCAGCCGCTGACCGCAGGTCCCGGCCCCGAGCCCCTCGCCGGGTCTCGACCTCCTCCCTCGCCGGCGCTCGGTCAGGCTCGACCACCTATCGGTAGGTGGTCGAGCAGCGAGCGCCAGCGAGCGCGTCGAGACCACCGCACCGCCGCACGCCCCAGGCCGATCGGCGCCGCTGCTGCTCGCTCGTCGCTGCTCATCGTCCACCAGCGCCGGCGGCGTCCTTCACGCAGAGCACGGCCCAGGGCAGCGCCTCCATGCGGGCCTCGGGGATCAGCTCGCCGCACACGTCGCACCGGCCGTACGTCCCCTCCTCGATCTTCGCCAGCGCCCGCAGCACGTCCTCGCGGGTGCGCAGCAGCTTGTCGTGGACACCGACCTGCGCCATCCGGTCGACCGCCATCTGCGTGCCGTCACCGACCCGCTTGCCGAAGGAGATGTTCGCCGCCTGGTCCGGCGGCGCGGTCATCACCGCGGCCTTCTCGTCGATCTCCGCGAGCTTGGCCCGCAGCTCCCGGGCGGCCTGGTCGGTGTCCATCGCGACAGTGTGCCCGAGGGGAGTCTCGACGTCCTCCCCTTCGACAGGCTCAGGACACCGCCTCGCTGGCGCTCGGTCGGGCTCGACCACCGAGGTGAGGAAGATCCCGCGCCCGCGGCCCGTTGGGCCGGCTATGACTCGCATCGGCTCCACGGACGTCTTCCCGCTCGCGCTCGGCGCGAACCCCTTCGGCTGGACCAGCGACGAGGCCACCTCCCACGAGGTCCTCGACGCGTTCGTCGAGGGCGGCGGTCAGGTGATCGACACCGCCGACTCCTACGGCGACGGCGCGTCGGAGTCGATCCTCGGGTCCTGGTTCGAGAGGTCCGGACGCCGCGACGACGTGCTGCTCGCGACCAAGGTCGGGCGCAAGTCCGACCGGAGGAACCTGCGGCCCGAGACCGTCCGCACCGCCGTCGGGGAGTCGCTGGAGCGGCTGCGCACCGACCGGATCGACCTGCTCTGGGCGCACTACGACGACGAGGACACCCCGCTGGCGGAGACCCTGGCCACCTTCGAGGAGCTCGTGCAGGCGGGGAGCGTCGGCGAGCTGGGCATCTCCAACTACTCCCCCGACCGGATCCTGGAGTGGCTCGAGATCGCCGAGCGCGAGGGGTTCCGCAAGCCGGTCGCGCTGCAGCCGGAGTACAGCCTGCTGCGGCGGACGTCGTACGAGGACCGCCGGCAGGCCATTGCCACGGAGGCCGGGCTGGCCGTGCTGCCGTACTGGGGCCTGGCCAGCGGCCTGCTCACCGGCAAGTACGACTCAGTCGAGGACATCAAGCAGGCCGCCGACTCGCGCCGCGGCGGCATCGCCGAGGGGTACGCCTCGCCCGAGGCGTTCGACGTGGTGCGCGTCGTCGAGGAGGTCGCGCAGGCCCACGACGCCGAGCCGGGCACGGTCGCCCTGGCCTGGCTGCTCGGTCGCGACGGCGTCACCGCCCCGATCGCGAGCGTCAGCAGGGTCTCGCAGCTGCCGTCGCTGCTCGCCGTCCCCGACCTGGCGCTCAGCGCAGAGGAGACCGCGCGGCTGACCGAGGCCTCGGACGCGGTCCGTCGGTAGGGCTCAGGCGGCGACCGGCGCCGCCACGTGCGTGCGGCGGCTGGTGAGGTACGTCAGCCACAGGCTGAGCACGACGTAGTACACCGGGTAGGCCAGCGACGCGTAGAGCAGCCACAGGGGCGGGTCCGAGAGCTGGGCCACGACGACGGCGTACGCGACCATCCACAGCGCGGCCAGCGCCATCGTCACCGTGAACAGCTTCCTCGTGCGCGTCGTGTAGACGTACTTCACCGGCACGAACACCAGCGCGGTGCACACCGCGATGACGACGGCGGTCACGGTCGGGCTGAAGCTGCCGGCGATGGCGTAGAAGGCGACCGAGTTCCAGTACGACGGGAACCCCTTGAAGAAGTGGTCCTCGCCGACGGCCTTCGCGTCGGTCTGGCAGAACTGGTAGCAGGATGCCAGCACCGGGAGCGCCGCCCAGAACCCGCCCCAGACGCCGCCCGGCAGCGCCCCGCTGGCCCACAGCAGCACCATCGGCGCCAGGGCGTAGGTCATGAAGTCGATGATGTTGTCCAGCAGCGCACCGTCGAAGCCGGGCATCACCTCCTTGACCCGCAGGCGGCGGGCGAGGAAGCCGTCGGTGCCGTCGATGAAGATCGCGGCCAGGAACAGCCACAGCACGGCCGAGACCTCGCCGCGGTACGACAGGTGCACCATCAGCAGCGCCAGCACGGCGCCGATCGCGGTGTAGGTGTGGACCGAGCCTGCCGCGAGGCGCCGGCCCGGGCTGGGCACAGCGCTGGGGGCGGCCGTGGAGGCTCCGAGAGTCACCGGGCGAACGGTATACGCCGTGACCGCCCCCGTTCGGGTGATTCGTATCGTGGCGTCCGTGCGCCTCGCGACCTGGAACGTCAACTCGATCCGCTCCCGCATCGACCGCGTCGAGGCCTTCCTCGAGCGGCACGCGATCGACGTGCTCGCCGTGCAGGAGACGAAGGCGCGCGAGGAGCAGCTGCCGCTGATGGGCCTGCAGTCCGCGGGGTACGACGTCGCCGCGGTCGGGTACGACCAGTGGAACGGCGTGGCGATCATCAGCCGGGTCGGGATCGAGGACGTCGAGGTCGGCTTCCCGGACATGCCCGGCTTCGGTGACCCGGAGCCGAAGGCGGAGGCGCGCGCGATCGGCGCGACGTGCGGCGGCGTACGCGTCTGGTCGCTGTACGTCCCCAACGGCCGCAAGGTCGACGACCCGCACTACGTCTACAAGCTGGACTGGCTGGCCCGCCTGCGCGCCGCAGCCTCGGCCTGGGTCGGCGAGCCCACCGCGCTGGTCGGCGACTGGAACATCGCCCCGCGCGACGAGGACGTCTACGACATCGCCGCCTTCGCCAAGGACACCCACGTCACCCCGCCCGAGCGCGCGGCGTTCCAGGCCTTCCTCGACGACGGGTGGTCCGACCTGGCGCGGCCGTTCACGCCGGGGCCGGAGGTCTACACGTACTGGGACTACTACCGGCAGCGCTTCGAGCGGAACCGAGGCATGCGCATCGACTTCCTGCTCGGCTCCCCCGCTCTCGCCGAGCGCGTCCTCGGCGCGGAGATCGACCGCGAGGAGCGGGCAGGCAAGGGCGCCAGCGACCACGCGCCGGTGATCGTGGACCTCGGCTGAGTCGAGGCACGACCGTGCGTCCGGCGTAGGGTCCAGCGATGAGTCCGTGGAGCGCGCCTCCGCCCGTACCGCCGGAGCTCGCGGCGGCCTTCAGGGAGTACGAGCGCGCGCTGATGGCCGACGACCTGGCCGCTCTCGAGCGGCTCTTCGCGCCGGGACCGACGACCTTGCGGGGCGACGGGGACGGGTTGCTGGTGGGCAGCGAGGCGATCGCGGACTTCCGGCGCTCACGAGGCGGCGCCCGTCCGCGCACGCTGGTGCAGACCCACGTGCAGGTGATCGACGCCGACCACGCGCTGGTGGTCGCCGTGACCGAGAATCGTGACGGCGGGCGTGGCCAGCAGACCCAGCTGTGGGCGCGCACGGTCGACGTCACCGGCCGGCGGGCCTGGGTGATCACGGCGGCCCACGTGTCGACGCCGCCGCAGGCGCTCGACACCCGGGTCTGGCGCGTCGTCGGGGACCCGCTGGTGCCGGGATCGGGCGCCGGGCCGCTGCTCGGTGAGAAGCTCGCCGTCAAGGACCTGTACGCCGTGGCGGGCCACCGGCGCGGTGCCGGGAATCCCGCCTGGCTGGCCGAGGCGGCCGTCGAGCAGGAGACGTCGCCCGTCGTCCAGGCCCTGCTCGACGCGGGTGCCGACCTGACCGGCATCACCCGCACCGACGAGCTGGCGTACTCCCTGGCCGGCACCAACGCGCACTACGGCACACCGCCGAACCCTCGCGCGCCGTACCGTGTGCCCGGAGGGTCCAGCAACGGCTCGGCGAGCGCGGTGTCGCTGGGCCAGGCCAGCATCGGGCTCGGCACCGACACCGCCGGCTCGATCCGGGTCCCGGCGGCCTACCAGGGACTGTTCGGGCTGCGCACCACGCACGACTGCGTCGACCGCACCGGCCTGCTGCCACTGGCCGAGCGCTTCGACACCGTGGGCTGGATGACAAGGACGGCCGACCTGCTCCGTGCGGTCGGCGACGTGCTGCTCGACAGCGACCCGGGACCCGGCGGCACCGACCAGCTGGTTGTCGTACCCGCCCTGCTCCGCCTGGCCGACGACGACGTGGCGGCAGCGGTACGGACGTGGGCGTACGAGCGAGGGGCGCGCACCGAGGACCACGACGTCTCGTCGTGGTCGCAGTGGCCGGCGTCGTACGGCGACCTCCAGGCCCACCAGGCCTGGGCCGCGCACGGTGACTGGCTGCGCGGGCGCCTCGACGTGCTGGGCGCCGACGTACGCGCGCGCTTCGCTCACGGTGCCGGCGTCACCGAGGACGACCGTGTGCGGGCGGAGACGATCCTCGCCGGTGCGGCCGAGGTGGTCCGCGGGCTGGTCGGCGACCGGGTGCTGGTGATCCCGAGCGCCTCGAGCGTCGCTCCGCCGATCGGCCCCGACCTGGCCGCGAGCACCCAGCGGGTTCGCCGGGCGACCTTCCGGCTGGTCTGTCCCGCGGGCATCGCCGGGATGCCTGCGCTGAGCGTCCCGCTCCGCACCTCCGACGGCCTGCCGTGCGGGGCGTGCCTCGTCGCCGCACCCGGTCGGGACCGCGACCTGCTCTCGCTCGCCGAGCGTCTCACCGCGCGCTGACCTGGTCCGAGCCTTCTCCCTTCCGGGCACGCGCGTGCAGGCCGCCTGTGCCGGCGACGAGCAGCACCAGCACCCCGGCGAGCAGCAGCCCCGCGCCCAGGTGCAGCTGCACGAGCAGGCCGCCGACGAGCGCGCCGAGGATGATGAGGACGACGGCTGCGAGCCGGCGACCGGTACCGCCCCCTTTGCCGGACCCGAGCACCGAGTCGGCGGCGAGGCCGGTCAGCGTCGAGGTGACGACCACGGTCGTGACGTCCTTGACCGCGACCACCCGGGCCGTCGCCGCCTGCAGGCCCATCGCGGCACCGAGGAGGGTGGTGATGGCGAGGCGCAGCGTGTCGCCGGGCTCGCCGACCGCGAGCGCGACCACGCCGAGCGCCAGCACCACCAGCCCGACGACCGCCAGGAGCAGCGTGGTCAGCCACGACCAGACGTGCGCGGCCCGCTCGAGCACCCTGCCACCGAGGGCTGCACCGAGGACGAAGCCGCCCAGCGCGAGCAGCGGGCCCAGCACGGGCAGGTCCGCGCCGCCGGCGAGCGCCATGCCGAGCACGACGACGTTGCCGGTCATGTTGCCGGTGAAGACCCGGTCCAGGCCGAGGTAGCCGACGGCGTCCACCACGCCGGTGGAGAAGGTCAGCACGAGCATCAGGGGCAGGTGGACCCGCTCGGTGGACAGCGCAGACAGGCGACTCACCCGGAGATGGTGGCGCACGTCGGCCGAACTGTCGGCGGCGCCGTCCACAGTGGGAGCCATGCAGACCCTTCCCCTTCTCCTGGTGCTCGCGCTCGGCCTCGGCCTCGGCGTGCTCGTGGGCCGGCTGTGGGCCGCCGCCCGTCCCGAGCGGGTCCAGGGCGCGGCCGACGAGGCCGTCGAGCACGCCGAGGTCGTCGCCGGCCTCGACCGGCTCGACGCGCAGCTGCGCCAGCTCGCCCACCAAGGCGTGTCGTGGCAGAGCCAGCTGCGCCAGCAGGTCGAGGACGTGCGCCACTCGACCGACCTGCTGCGCCGCGAGACGGGGTCGCTGTCGACCGCGCTGCGCAAGCCGCAGGTCCGCGGCCGTTGGGGTGAGATGCACCTGCGCCGGGCGGTCGAGCTGGCCGGCCTGGTGGACCGCTGCGACTTCGAGGAGCAGTCCCGCGCGGTGCGCACCGACGGCGGGGCCGACCAGACGACCATCCCCGACCTGGTGGTGCACCTGGCGGGCGGCCGGTGCGTGCTGGTCGACGCGAAGGTGCCGCTCGACGCGTTCCTGGACGCGACCGCGGCCGAGGACCCCGAGTCGTACGCCGCCCACCTGGGCCGTCACGCGCGACAGCTCAAGGCGCACGCTGCCGCGCTGGCGGGCAAGGGCTACTGGCGCGGCGCGAGCTCCTCCCCCGAGTTCGTGGTGCTGTTCGTGCCCGGTGAGTCGTTCCTGTCCGCGGCGCTCGAGGCCGCGCCCGACCTCATCGACTGGGCCGCCGAGCGGCAGGTCGTGATCGCGACACCCACGACGCTGATCGCGCTGCTGCGCACCGTGGCCATGGGGTGGACGCACGAGCGGCTGACCGAGGAGACCATGCAGGTCTGGCGGCTGGGCCGTGAGCTGCACGGTCGGCTCTCGACGATGGGTGAGCACCTGGACAAGCTCGGCCGCTCCTTGAAGGGTTCGGTCGAGGCGTACAACAAGGCGGTCGGCTCGCTGGAGTCGCGGGTGCTGGTCACCGCACGCGAGCTCGCGTCGAGCGGTGTCACCGACGAGGAGCTCCCGGCGCCCGGTGCCCTGAGCGAGGTGCCCCGCGCGCTCGCCGCGCCCGAGCTGCTCGAGGCGTGGCCGGAGCGGCCCACCCACCAGGGCGTCGGGCGAGCCAGCGAGCGCCGTCGCGACAGCGCATGACCCGTCCCGGCCCGGCGTGGCGCGGTCCCTGAGCCCACGGCGCCGCCTAGCGTTGCGCCATGAGCCCCTCGCGCACCATCTGGGAGGAGGGGCGGCTGCCCAGCGGCAGCGTGGTCGCGCTGGCCGCGGCCGCCCTCGCGGTCACGGTCGCCCTCGACTCCCTGGTCACCGGTCGGCTCAGCGTTCTGTTCGACGTGTGCTTCACGCTCGTCTGCATCGCAGCGGCGCTGGCCATCCGACCGGGCCAGTTCTTCTGGATCGGCGTGCTCCCGCCGCTGCTGCTGCTCGCCACGATGCTGGTCGTCGGCGTCGTCCACCCGGTGTCGGTGGGGGACGCGTCCGACGGACGTGTCCAGGCGGTCTTCTCCGGCCTGGCGCACCACTCGGGCGCCCTGTTCGCGGGCTACGCGAACGCCCTGATCGTGCTCGCCGTCCGTCAGCGGACCAACCGGATGCGGGCCGAGGCACGTGAGCGTCGGGCCTCGCCGTACGCCGTCGAGTCGCCCGCGAGAAGCCGCAGCCTCACGCTTCGCTGAACCGGCTCGGGTCGCCCGCGCCGACCCTGACCACCTCGGCGACGTCGTCGGAGAGGTCCACCACGGTCGTCGGCTCGGCGGTCACCTCGCCGGACTCCACGACGGCGTCGAGGTGGTGGCCGAGCTCTTCCAGCACCTGCCAGCCCTCGGTCATCGCCGTCGTCTCGCCGGGGAGGATCAGGGTCGAGGACAGCAGCGGCTCTCCGAGCTCCTCCAGCAGCGCCGAGACGGTGCGGTGGTCCGGGATCCGTACCCCGACGGTGCGCTTCTTCGGGTGCAGGAAGGCCCGCGGCACCTCGGAGGTGGCGGGCAGGATGAAGGTGTACGCCCCCGGCGTCGCTGCCTTGACGGCACGGAACTGCGCGTTGCCGAGGTGCACCAGCTGCCCCATCTGGGCGAAGTCGTGGCACACGAGCGTGAAGTGGTGCTTGTCGTCGAGCTGGCGGATCTCCCGGATCCGGTCCAGCCCCTCGCGGTTGCCGAGCCGGCAGCCGAGCGCGTAGCCGGAGTCGGTGGGGTAGGCGATCAGCCCGCCGTCGCGCAGGATGTCGACGACCTGACCCACGGCACGGGCCTGCGGGTCGACCGGGTGGATGTCGACGAAGCGCGCGCTGCCCTGTCTCATGACGCTCTCACTGCCGGGTGGCGACGGCGCGCATGTCGCGGCGCAGCTCGGGCGGCAGCGCGAAGATCAGCGACTCCTCGGCCGACTGGACCGCACGCGCGTCGGGGTAGCCGTGCTCGGCCAGCAGCGCCAGCACTCCCTCGACGAGGTCTTCGGGAACCGACGCGCCCGAGGTGACGGCCACCCGGTCGACGCCGTCGAACCAGTCCTCGTCGATCTCCGAGGCGTCGTCGACGCGGTAGGACGCCTTGGCCCCCGCCTCGAGCGCGACCTCGACGAGGCGTACGGAGTTGGAGGAGTTCCCCGAGCCGACGACGATCACCAGGTCGGCGTCGGCGGAGATCTCCTTCACCGCGAGCTGGCGGTTCTGGGTGGCGTAGCAGATGTCGTCCGACGGGGGATCGAGCAGGTTCGGGAACCGCTGCCGGATCGCCTCGACCGTCTCCAACGTCTCGTCGACCGAGAGCGTGGTCTGGGAGAGCCAGGCGACCTTGTCCGGGTCGCGCACGACGATGTTCTCCACGTCGTCGGGGCCCTGCACGAGCTGGATCCGCTCCGGCGCCTCGCCCGCGGTGCCCTCGACCTCCTCGTGGCCCTCGTGCCCGATCAGCAGGATGTCGTAGTCCTCCTTCGCGAACCGCTTCGCCTCGTGGTGCACCTTGGTCACCAGGGGGCAGGTCGCGTCGATCGTCTTCAGGCCCCGCTCGGCGGCGTCGGCGTGCACCTGCGGCGAGACGCCGTGGGCGGAGAAGACCACCGTCTGCCCCGCGGGCACCTCGGTGAGCTCCTCGACGAAGATCGCGCCGCGGTCCGACAGCGTCTGCACGACGTGCTTGTTGTGGACGATCTGCTTGCGTA
The DNA here is from genome assembly GCF_014644415.1 of Marmoricola endophyticus. Classification (GTDB taxonomy): domain Bacteria; phylum Actinomycetota; class Actinomycetes; order Propionibacteriales; family Nocardioidaceae; genus Marmoricola; species Marmoricola endophyticus. The sequence continues at coordinate 3,102,530 of NZ_BMKQ01000001.1, read as the reverse complement.
CGTAGACGGGCGCGCCGTACGTCTCCAGCGCCTTCTCCACGGTGATCACCGCGCGGTCGACGCCGGCGCAGTAGCCGCGCGGCGCCGCGAGCAGCACGGCGCGCTCGGCCTCGTCGGGCGACAGCACGGGCGGGGTGCCGAGGTCGGTGCTCATGGGCGCCATCGTACGGATCCGTCGGAGCCGCCCCCTAACCTTCGACCCATGGCCCTCGACACCTCGCCGGAGAAGCCGGCACCGGTGCGCGCGGTCGCCCAGGCGATCGGCGGCTGGATCGACCGGCTCGGTGCCATCTGGGTCGAGGGCCAGGTCACCCAGATCAGCCGCCGTCAGGGCATGTCGACGGCCTTCCTCACGCTGCGGGACTCGCTCGCCGACGTGTCGGTCACGGTCACCGCGAACCGTGCGCTGCTGGACTCGTTGGTCACCCCCGTGGTCGAGGGCGCGTCGATCGTCGTGCACGGCAAGCCGACGTACTACGCCGCCCGCGGCTCGCTGAGCCTGCAGGCCCGCGAGGTGCGGATGGTCGGCCTGGGCGAGCTGCTCGCGCGGATCGCGCGGACCCGGCGGCTGCTCGCGGCCGAGGGCCTGTTCGCGGCCGAGCGCAAGCGGCCGCTGCCGTTCCTGCCCGGTGCGGTCGGGCTGGTCACCAGCCAGGGCTCGGCCGCGGAGAAGGACGTCGTCGAGGTCTCACGGCGCCGCTGGCCTGCCGTGCGGATCGTAGCGTCGTACTCCGCCATGCAGGGGGTGCACTGCACCCGAGAGGTGATCGAGGCGCTGCAGCGGCTCGAGGCGGACGCCGACGTCGACGTCATCGTGGTCGCCCGGGGCGGTGGGTCGGTCGAGGACCTGCTGCCGTTCTCCGACGAGGGGCTGGTGCGGGCGGTGTCCGCCCTGCGCACGCCGGTGGTCTCGGCCATCGGCCACGAGTCCGACGACCCGCTGCTGGACCTCGTCGCCGACTGGCGGGCCGCCACTCCGACCGACGCCGCGAAGCGGGTCGTCCCGGACGTCGCCGAGGAGGCGCAGCGGACGATGCAGCTGCGCGAGCGGGGCCGCCGCGCCCTCCTCGGCCGGATCAGCGCCGAGCGGCAGCTGGTCACGTCGCTGCGCTCCCGGCCGGTCCTGGCCGACCCGCGCGGCGGGCTGGGCGAGCGCTCGCGCGAGGTCGAGGCGCTGCGCGAGCGAGGCGGCCGGGCCGTCCGGCACCGCGTGGACCGGGCCGCCGACGACCTCGACCACCGGATCGCGCGGGTGCGCGCGCTCTCGCCCCTGTCCACGCTGAGGCGCGGCTACGCCGTCGTCACCGGGCCCGACGGCACCGCGCTCACCGACCCCGCCGGCCTCGGCCCCGGCACCTCCGTCGACATCAGGGTCGCGTCGGGCCGGATCACGGCCGACGTGACGAGCACCAGCACCGAGGAGTCACCCGATGCCTGAGTCCGCCAAGAAGGCCGCCGCGAAGAAGGCCGCCCCGTCCGTGGAGGACACCGACCCGCGGCACCCCGAGGACGACCTGTCGTACGAGGACGCCCGCGAGGCGCTCACCGAGGTCGTCCATGCCCTGGAGCAGGGCGGGACGACGCTGGCCGAGTCCATCGACCTGTGGGAGCGCGGCGAGCGTCTGGCCCGTACCTGCCAGCGCTGGCTCGACGGCGCCCGCGAGCGGCTGGACTCCGCGATCGAGCGCGAAGCCGACGACTGACCCGACGCCGAGAGGCGCCGCTCGCCCGGCTCAAGCCCCGGGGATGTCTCGCCCGAACGCCTCCAGCGTCACGTCCTCCGGCTCGGGGCCGCCGCGTACGCCGGTGTCCAGGCCGTCGAGCGCGGCCATCTGGTCCTCGGTGAGGGTGAAGTCGAAGACGTCGATGTTCTCGGCGATCCGGTGCGCCTTGGTCGACTTCGGGATCACCGACCGGCCGTGCTGCAACCCCCAGCGCAGCATCACCTGCGCCGGCGACTTGCCGTGCACCTCGGAGATCCCGACGATGGTGTCGTCCTCCAGGGCGCTGCCGGTCTGCCCGTCGCGGTAGAACGTGATCCCACCGATCGGCGACCACGCCTGCGTGACGATGTGGTGCTCGGCGTCGGCTGCCTCGACGCGCGGCTGGGCGAAGTACGGGTGCAGCTCGATCTGGTTGACCGCCGGCACCACGTCGGTCTCGGCCAGCAGCCGGTCGAGGTGGTCGACCATGAAGTTCGAGACGCCGATCGAGCGGACCCTGCCGTCGGCCAGCAGCTGCTCCAGCGCCCCGTACGCCTCCAGCGTCCGCTCGAACTCCCCGGGCAGCGCCTGGTGCAGGATCAGCAGGTCGATGACGTCGACGCCGAGCTTGCCGGCCGACTTCTCCCACGCGTGCAGGGTCCGGTCACGGCCGAAGTCGCTGATCCAGACCTTGGTCTCGACGAACACGTCGTCGCGGTCGACGCCCGAGGAGGCGATGGCCTGGCCGACCTCGCGCTCGTTGCCGTACGCCGCGGCGGTGTCGACGTGCCGGTAGCCGGCCTCGAGTGCCGCGGCGACCGCGGCTCTGGTCTCCTCGGGCGGGGTCTGGAAGACGCCGAGCCCGAGAGCGGGCATGGTGACGCCGTTGTTGAGGGTCAGGGTGTCCATGGGTGGTTCCTCCCGTTCGAGTGGGGCTCAGGCCTCGGCGGTGGTGCCGGCCTCACGGTTGGCGGCGTCGTACTGCTCGTCGGTGACCGGCTCGAGCCAGACGGTGGCGTCCTTCTCGGGGGTCTCGTCGAGGATCGCGTAGTGGCACATCAGGTTCTGCGTCGTGCCGCCGTGCCAGTGCTCCTCGCCGGGCGGCGTCCACACCGTCTCCCCGGCGTGCAGCACGAGCGTCTGACCGTCCCTGTTGACGACCAGGCCGACACCGTCGGTGCACACCAGCAGCTGACCGTTGGCGTGGGAGTGCCAGTTGCTGCGGGCGCCGGGGGTGAACCGGACGAGCCCGACGACCAGCGCCGAGTCGTCCTCACCGCCGAAGACGGGATTCATCCACACGTCGCCGGTGAAGTTGCTCGCGGGCGTCTTCACGGTCGGGTTCGGGGTCTGGTGCTTCATGGTGGTTCCTCTCCGTGGTCAGCCGAGCGCCGCCCGCCGGCGCTGCGCGGGTGTGAGCTCGTGGTCGCCGTAGCTGTCGTCGTCGGGGTTCATCGTGACTCCGGGAGCGACGATCTCGTCGATCCGGTCCAGCACGTCCTCGCTGAGCGCGAGGTCCGCGGCGGGCAGGAACGCCTCGAGCTGCTCCATCGTGCGCGGACCGACGATCGCGGACGTCACGCCCGGGTGGCGGATCACGAACGCGACCGCGAGCTCGATCAGGCTCAGCCCTGCGTCCTCGGCCAGCAGCGCGAGCTGCTCCACCGTCTCCAGCTTGCGCTGGTTGCCTGCGGTGCTCATGTCGAAGCGCGCCGACGGACGCGCCGAGGAGGTCGGCGTGCCCGCCGCGTCCTTGCGCCAGCGGCCGGAGAGCCAGCCGCCGGACAGCGGGCTGTACGTGATCGTCCCCATGCCGTGACGCAGCGCCGTGGGAAGGACGTCGGTCTCGATGCCGCGCACCAGCAGCGAGTACGGCGGCTGCTCGGTCACGAAGCGCTCCAGGTGGTTCGCCTTCGCGGCCCACTGGGCCTCGACGATCTGCGATCCGGTGTACGACGACGAGCCGAGGTAGCGGACCTTGCCCTGGTGCACCAGGTCGCTCAGCGCGCCGAGCGTCTCCTCGACGTCGGTGTCCGGGCTGGGCCGGTGCACCTGGTAGAGGTCGAGGTGGTCGGTGCCGAGCCTGCGCAGCGAGTCCTCGACCGCACGCACGATCCAGCGCCGTGAGCCTCCCCGTCTGTTGGGGTCGTCGGCGTCCATGGGCATGAAGAACTTCGTCGCCAGGACGACGTCGTCACGGCGGCCCTTGATCGCCTCGCCGACGATCTCCTCCGAGACACCGGCGGAGTAGACGTCGGCGGTGTCGACGACGTTGATCCCGGCGTCCAGGGCCGCGTGGATGATCCGCACGGAGTCGGCGCGGTCCTCGTTGCCCCACGGGCCGAACATCATCGCGCCGAGGGTGAGCGGACTGACCCGGACGCCGGTGCGGCCGAGCCGTCGGTACTGCATGGAGGTGCTCCTTGGGTCGAGGTGGGCTCAGGGCTGGCTGACGCGCAGCAGCGACTTGATCGCGCGGCGCTCGTCCATCGCGGCGTACGCCTCGGCGACGTCGTCGAGGTCGACCGTGAGGTCGAAGAGACGGCCCGGGTCGATCGAGCCGTCGAGGACCTTCTCGAGCAGCTCGGGGATGTAGTGGCGCGCCGGCGCGACGCCGCCCTTGATGCCGACGTTCTTCCCGAAGATCTGCTGGTACGTGAACTGCTCGTACAGCGGCACCCCGACCGCGCCGATCATGCCGCCGGCGCGGACGACGCCGACGCAGGTCGAGATCGCCGAGTCGGTGCCGACGCACTCGAGCGCGGCGTCGACGCCGACGCCGTCGGTGAGCTCGAGGACCGCCTCGATGCCCTCCTGGTCCCGCTCGGCGACGATGTCGGTGGCGCCGAACTCGCGCGCCACGGCCTGACGGGGCTCGTGCCGGCTCATCGCGATGATCCGGCTCGCGCCGAGCAGCCGGGCACCGAGGACGGCGGACAGCCCGACGGCGCCGTCGCCGACCACGGCCACGGTGTCGCCCTCCGTGACCCCGGCGCTCACGGCCGCGTGGTAGCCCGTGCACATCACGTCCGACAGTGCGGTGAACGACGCCAGCTGGGCGTCGGAGAAGTCCGTGCCCGGCACCGCGACCAGCGTCGCGTCGGCGTACGGAGAACGCACCCGCTCGCCCTGGCCGCCGTCGCTCGCGCCGTCCCCGAAGGCGCCGCCGTGGGTGCAGTTGGACTCGAACCCGTTCGCGCAGGCCGGGCAGGTGCCGTCGTTGTAGGTGAACGGCGCGATCACGAGGTCGCCCACGGCGACGTCGGACACGTCTGCGCCGACCTCCTCGACGACACCGACGTACTCGTGCCCGATGGAGCCGACGGCGTGGTCGTTGACGCCGCGGTAGTACCAGAGGTCCGACCCGCACACGCACCCGCGCACCACGCGGACCACTGCGTCGGTCGGCTCCTGGATCCGCGGGTCCGGACGCTCGCCGAGGCTCACGTCACCCTTCCCGTTGAAGATGGCTGCCCTCACCGTGCTGCTCCCTCTCGTCGTGCCCCGGTTCCTCCGGGACCCCTCCAGCCTGCCGCGCGGGCACGGGACGGAACAGGCACTGGCGTGAGGGGTACTCGCAGGGACTCCCAGTCGTCGCGCCCGGGCCTAGGCTCGGGCAGATGAGTGCCGGAACCGACCTCAAGGAGTTCCTCAGCTCCCGCCGCGCCCGGATCACCCCGGAGCAGGCCGGGCTGCCGGTGTACGGCGCCCACCGCCGCGTCACCGGGCTGCGCCGCGAGGAGGCCGCCCTGCTGGCGGGGATCAGCGTCGAGTACTACACCCGCCTCGAGCGCGGGTCGGCCGGCGGCGTCTCCGACACCGTGCTCGACGGGCTCGTCCACGCGCTCGGGCTCGACGAGGCGGAGCGCGACCACCTGTTCCGGCTCGCGCGACACGCCGGAGGCGGCGGACGACGTACGACGAGGACACCGGCGCGGCAACGCGTGCGCCCGACGGTGCAGCGCATCCTCGACACGATGCCGACGCCGGCGTACCTGCGCAACGGGCGCTTCGACGTCCTCGCCGCGAACGACCTCGGACGAGCGCTGTACGCACCTCTGTACGACCAGCCCGACCGCGGCGAGCACCCCAACTCCGCGCGGTACGTCTTCCTCGACCCGTCGGCACCGGACTTCTTCGTGGACTTCGAGAGGGTCCGTGACGACTGCGTCGCCTTCCTGCGCGCCGAGGCCGGCCGCGACCCGTACGACAAGGCGCTCTCCGAGCTGGTCGGCGAGCTGTCGACGCGCAGTGAGGACTTCCGCGTGCGCTGGGCCGCCCACGACGTGAAGTACCACCGCACCGGTCGCAAGCGCCTCCACCACCCGCTGGTCGGCGACCTGGAGCTGGACTTCGAGGCGTTCGAGCTCGCCGGCGACCCCGGTCAGCGGATCAACGTCTACACGGCCGAGCCGGACTCGCCGGCTGCCGGCGCTCTCGCGCTCCTGGCCGGCTGGACGGCGCCGCACCGTCCCGCAGTGCACGGCGAGCCCGGGGCCTGAGCGGGCGGCCCGGGCCGTCGAGCGCGCCGGACGGTCAGCCCTTCATCCGCTCGCGCAGCATCACCCCGCCGACGGCGTAGCGCGCGTCGGAGACCTCGGCGAAGAGCACGTGCACCGGCTCGGCCGGAGCGCCGGTGCTGGAGACGATCGCCTCGGTGATGCCGGCGGCGATCTGGACGTACTGCTGGTCGCGGTCGCCGTTCATGAGCTCGGGGACGATGTCGACGTTGACGATGGGCACGGTTTCCTCCTGGGAGTGGGGCGGTCGCTCCGATCGTGCTGCTCTGTCGGCGGGTGCGGAAGACGGCACTTCGTGGTCGGGAGCCGACGTCGAGGTAGGAATAGGGCGTGACCAGCGCCTTCTCCGACGGGTTCTGCGACTCCTCGGTGCGCGCCACCATCGACCTGATCGGCGGCAAGTGGTCGATGGCGATCCTCTGGCAGCTGCTTCAGGAGGAGTGCCGGTACGCCGAGCTGCAGCGCCGCGTCGGCGGCATCTCCCAGAAGGTGCTCTCGGCCGAGCTCAGGACCCTGGTCGGGGCGGGGCTGGTCGAGCGCGAGGTCGTGCCCACCGTGCCGCCCCAGGTGACGTACCGCATCACCGAGGAGGGGCGGAGCCTGGAGGACGTGTTCGCCGCGCTCCACCGGTGGGGCCTGCAGCACGGCGGCTGACGTCGGTTCAGCGCGCGAGGTCCTGCAGCAGCGCGAGCAGCGCCTCGCGGGTCGCAGGCGGGACCCGGCCCAGCAGGTGCCGTCGTACGGCGGCGGCGTGGACGGGCCGCGCCAGCGCGACGGCGTCCGCACCGGCGTCGGTGAGGCGTACGACGACTCCCCCGCCGTCGGCGTCACGTCGCTGCACGAGGCCGCGGGTCTCCATCCGGGTCAGCTGGTGCGACAGGCGGCTGCGGTGCCAGCCCATGGAGGTCGCCAGCTCCTGCTGACGCAGCCGACCGGCCCCGTCGTCCAGGCGGGTCAGGATCCCGTAGTCGGGGTCGGACAGGCCGGTCGCCTGGGCGATCTCCTCGCCGACGCGTCGTCGTACGTGCTCGGCCGCGTGCTTGAACGCGTGCCAGAGCGCCAGCTCGTCGGCCGACAGCGGAGACGGTGTTGTCATGTCAACTCCTCGGGGAGCATGATGTTGATATGACAACACAGCGTCAGGTCCTCATCACCGGAGGCTCGCGGGGCATCGGCCTCGATCTCGCCCGGCGCCTGCTCGCGCGCGGCGACCGCGTCCTCGTCACCGGCCGATCGGAGCGCTCGCTGGAGGAGGTGGCACAGCGGAACCCGGGGCTGGAGTCGGCGGTTGCCGACATGGCCGACCCCGACGCCCGTCGACGACTCGCGGAGGACGTCGCCCGACGGATGCCCGACCTCGACCTGCTCGTCCAGAACGCCGGCATCCAGCGACGGGTGGCCCTCGCCGTCGACGACGCGCCGTGGGCCGAGCGCCAGGTGGAGATCGACACGCTGCTGGCCGGCCCGGTCCACCTCGACCAGCTGCTGGTCCCGCTGATCCTCGCGCACGGACGCCCGGCCCGCATCGTGCACGTGACCTCGGGCGGAGCGGTCGTACCCCAGCCGTTCGCCCCGGTCTACAGCGCCTGCAAGGCGGCCGTGCACCACTACGTCGCCATCCTGCGAGCGGCGCTCGCTCCCACCGAGGTCCGGGTGACCGAGCTGATGCCGCCCGCGGTGGCCACGGGACTGGGTGGCTCGGAGGGCGGCGCACCGCTCGCGGAGTTCGGCCGCGCAGCTCTCGAGGGCATCGACGCCGGGCACGAGCTGGTCGGCTTCGGGCCGACCGCCAGCGGCGCCGTCGCCGCGCTCGCCGCCGAGCAGGCGGCCCTGTTCGACTCGTTCGCCGGGCGGTTTCCGGTGGACGCCTTCTCAGCGGTCGACTCGCGGCGACCGGCCAGCTGAGAGCCGGCCGGTCCTACTGCTGCGAAGGCAGTGACAGGTCGGCGGCGACGCCGCGGACCACCGACTCGCCCGCGGGGCTGCCGACGAGGACCTGTCGCCCGCCGGTCACGGCCGTGGTGAGCGCGTACGCGTCCTTCGCGCCGGTCCAGCTGCGCCAGGTCCGGCCGTCGAGGCGTACGGCGGGCCCGCGGGTCGCGTCGGCGACGGTGTCGGGGAGCAGGTCGGTGACGTCGTCCGAGGTCTCCTCGACGGCGACGTACCGCTGCTTGTCGGTGAGCAGCCCGAGGTGCCAGGAGCCGGTCACGCCGGAGGTCGCGGGGTCGGGCGGGGTGAACCGCACGCTGCTCGCCTTCCAGCCCTTCGGGAGCGGGGCCGGCGCCGGCGCGACGAGGCCGGCCTTGCGCGCCTGAACGGCGACGGGCCCGTAGTCGACCGGGCTGATGTCGACCCCGGCGTCCGGGGTGTCGCGCAGCGCGCCGCGGATCAGCACGAAGGCGAGCACGCCCACCACCAGGACCACGATCGAGACGATCAGTCCGTTCGACGAGCGCTGGTAGCGCCCCGGCTGCCCGCTCGTCCCGCTCACGAGCCCATCCTGCCAACCGCGGCCGCGGCGTCGGCGCGCACCTCACCGTAGGTTCACCCCGTGACCACCGACCCCGTGCTCGCCGAGGTGGGCCCGCTGGTCGCCCTCGTCGCGCTGCTGGCAGTCGCGTTCCGCAGCCCGCGTACGAGCGTGGAGGTGGGCACGGCAGCTCTCGCCACCGCCGTCTGCCTCCCCTTCGCCGGGATCGGCCACGCCCGGGACGCGGTGCTCGACCTGCTGCCGGTCGTCGTCTTCCTCGCGGCCATCCTCGTCGTGGCAGGACGGTGCGCCGCCGAGGGTCTCTTCGACGCGGTCGGTGCACGGCTCGGCCGCGGCTCGCCGACCCGCTTCCTCACCGCGGTCTTCGTCGCGGCGGTCGCGGTCACGGCCGTGCTCAGCCTCGACGCGACGGTCGTGCTGCTCACGCTGGTGGTCCTCGCCGCGGCTCGGCGCGCCGGCGTGCTGCCGGAACCGGGTCTGGCCGCCTGCGTACGCCTGGCCAACTCCTCCAGCCTGCTGCTGCCGGTCTCCAACCTCACCACGCTGCTGGCGCTGAAGGTGCTGCCGCTGTCCTTCTCCCGCTTCGCCCTGGTCATGGCGCCGACGTGGCTGGTGGTCGTCGCCGTGGAGTACGTCGTCCACCGGCTGCGGTTCCGGCGCGCACTGCCCGCGACCGCCGCCGCGCCGACGGAGCCACCGGCGGCCGGTCCCCTCCCCTGCTTCCCGCTGGCCGTGCTGACCGCGATGCTCGTCGGGTTCGTGCTCGCGCCCCTCGCCGGACTGGCCGACGCCTGGGGCCCGGCGGTGGTGGCGGTGGTCGCGGCGCTCGCGCTCACCGCGGCGGACGTACGCCGCACGGGTGCTCGCACCCTCGTCACGGCGTTCCACGAGTCCAGTCCCGGGTTCGTGGTGTTCGTGCTCGCCCTCGGCGTCGTCGTGGACGCGGTCGGCCGCGGCGGGTTGGGGGACGTCGTCGACGACCTCGCCCGCGGTGCCGGCGGCGGGCTCGGCGGACTGCTCGTCCTCGCTCTGCTGGCCACGGTCCTCGCCAACGTGGTCAACAACCTGCCGGCCACGCTGCTGCTGCTCCCGGCCGTCGCCCCCCTCGGGACGACTGCTGTCCTGGCGACGCTGGTCGGGCTCAACGTCGGCTCGTCGCTGACCTGGTCGGGCTCCCTGGCCAACCTGCTCTGGCGGCGCACCTTGGTCCGGGCCGGCGAGCGCCCCTCGACCGCGAGGTTCCACGCCCTGTCGGCGATGGCCGTCCCCCCGGGGCTGGTGCTCGGCGTCGTCGCCCTCTGGCTCTGGGCCCCAATCGTTCTCTGAGCCGCTGGCGGGCGGGACCTGCTCGTCGAGTGGTGCCTCCCGCCGGCTCGAGTGGCGCCTTCTGCCGGTCGTACGACGTCCCGCGACTGCACGATGCGCAACTCGGACCCGCAGAGGGCGCAACTCGGCCCAGTACGGGGCACCACTCGACGGGCAGGGGCCGCGCGGGGCCGCAGATGCCGCTCCGATGTTGAGTTGCGACCGCAGATGCGGTTGGGTGACCGTCGTGCAGCACTACCGGGTCTCCGAGGCGGCCGAGATCCTCGGCGTCAGCGACGACACCGTCCGCCGCTGGATCGACGCGGGCCGCGTGCCGTCGACGGAGGTGGACGGCTTCAAGGTCGTCGCCGGGCCGGACCTGGCCCGTACCGCCGCCGGCCTGGTCGCCGACCTCGACCGCGAGCGCAGCCGCGCCGGCTCGGTCAGCGCCCGCAACCGGCTGCCCGGCATCGTCACCGACGTCCTGCGCGACACCGTCATGGCGCAGGTCGACCTGATCTGCGGGCCCTACCGGGTCGTCTCGCTGATGAGCCGGGAGGCCGCCGACGAGCTCGGCCTCGAGGTCGGGGTCCGTGCGTACGCGTCCGTCAAGTCAACCAACGTCATCGTGGAGCGACCGTGAAGCCGTCCATCACGCCCCGCCTGTGGGCCCCCGTCCTCGCCCTCGCCATGGGTACGAGCCTCGCCGCCTGCGGGTCCGGGGGTGACGACGAGGCCGGCTCCGGCGACGACCAGACCCTGACCGTCCTCGCCGCCGCCTCGCTGACCGAGTCGTTCACCGACCTGAAGAAGGAGTTCGAGGCCGACCACGAGGGCGTGAAGGTCAAGCTGGTCTTCGACTCCTCCGCCGCGCTGGCCGAGCTGGCCGAGCAGGGGGCGCCGGGCGACGTGCTGGCGACCGCCGACAAGCGGACCATGGACGAGGCCGAGGCCAACGACGGCACCGGGTCCGACCCGCAGCAGTTCGCCACCAACGTCGTCACGCTGGCCGTGCCGAGCGCCAACCCGGGCAAGATCACCTCGTTCGCCGACATCGCCAAGCCCGGGGTGTCGTACGTCGTCTGCGTGCCGTCGGCGCCCTGCGGCGCGGCCTCGCAGACGCTGCTAAAGAGCAACAAGATCACCGCCAAGCCGGCCAGCGAGGAGACCGACGTCAAGGCCGTCCTGGCCAAGGTCACCGCCAACGAGGCGGACGCCGGCCTGGTCTACGCCACCGACGTCACCTCCGCGGGCGACGACGTCAAGGGCATCGAGGTCCCCGGCGCGGCCGCCGACCCCAACACGTACTGGGTCGCGCAGACCAGCAACGCCAAGGCCAAGGACCTCGCGGGCGACTGGATCGACCTGATGCGTGGCGCAGACGGCAAGAAGGTCCTCACCGCCGCCGGCTTCGGCACCTCCTGACCTGGCAGCGCACCCCCGCATGAGCAGAGCGCCGCTGCGGCTGGTCGTCCCGGCGACCGTCGCAGCGGTGTTCCTCGTCGTCCCGGTGATCGGTCTGCTGGTCGACACCCCGTGGTCGCGCTTCTGGACGGTGGTCACCGGCGCCGAGGCGCTGGACGCCCTGCGGCTGTCGGTGGTCACGGCACTGCTCTCGACCCTGCTCTGCGTCGTCCTCGGGCTGCCGCTGGCCTGGGTGCTGGCCCGGCTGGAGTTCCCCGGTCGACGGCTGCTGCGCGGCCTGGTCACCGTCCCGCTGGTACTGCCCCCGGTCGTCGGAGGCGTCGCACTGCTCAGCGCGCTGGGCCGCAACGGGCTGCTCGGGCGCCCGCTGGACGACGTCCTCGGGGTGACGCTGCCGTACACCACCGCTGCCGTGGTCGTGGCCCACACCTTCGTGTCGATGCCCTTCTTCGTGATCAGCGCCGAGGGGGCGCTGCGGGCGGTCCCGTCGCGGATGGAGACCGCGTCGGCGACCCTCGGCGCCGGCCCGTGGCTGACCTTCCGCCGGGTGTCGCTGCCCCTGGCGCTGCCGGGCGTCGCCGCGGGGGCAGTCCTCTCCTTCGCGCGGTCGCTGGGCGAGTTCGGCGCGACGATCACCTTCGCCGGCAACTACCCCGGCACCACGCGCACCATGCCCAGCGAGGTCTACACCCGCCTGCAGGACGACCGTGACGTCGCGGTCGCGCTGAGCGTGGTGCTCCTCGTCGTCTCGGTCGCCGTCCTCGTCTCGCTGCGCGAGCGCTGGCTCGGCGGGCTGGGTGCCGCATGAGCGAGTCGTACCTCGACCTCGACGTGACGGTCCGCCGGGGCGAGAAGACGCTGCGGTTCTCGCTCCAGGCCGACCCCGGGGAGACGATCGCCGTCGTGGGCCCGAACGGTGCCGGCAAGAGCACCCTCCTCGACGCCGTCGCCGGGACCGCGCCCACCGAGGGCAGCCTGCACGTCGCCGGGCAGGACTGGCGCCGGGTGCCGACCCACCGCCGCCGGGTCGCGCTGGTGCACCAGGACCACGCTCTGTTCCCGCACCTGAGCGTGCGCGCCAACGTGGAGTACGGCGCCCGGGCCCGCGGGACCGGCCGGGCCGAGGCCCGCCGACGCGCGAGCGACCTGCTGCAGCTCCTCGAGGTCGGCGAGCTGGCCGAGCGACGACCCGGCCAGCTGTCCGGCGGCCAGTCCCAGCGGGTCGCCCTGGCGCGGGCGCTGGCCACCGAGCCCGAGGTGGTGCTGCTCGACGAGCCTTTCGCCGCGCTCGACGTCGCGGTCGCGCAGCGGCTGCGCGAGGTCCTGGCCGAGCGGCTGGCCGGCTTCACCGGCGTCACGCTGCTGGTCACCCACGACGCCGTCGACCTGTTCACGCTGGCCGACCGCGTGCTCGTCGTCGAGGACGGGGCCGTCGCCCAGTGCGGCACCCCGGCCGAGGTCGCCGCACTGCCGCGTACCCCGCACGCCGCCCGGCTGGTCGGTCGCAACGTGCTGCACGGTCGTGCGACAAAGGGCCGGGTCGTCCTCGACGAGGGGCCCGAGCTGGTCACGGCGACCCCGGCAGAGGGGCCGGTGCTGGTCACCTTCAACCCCAGTGCCGTGACGCTCACGACCGAGGAGCCGCACGGCTCGGCGCGCAACCGCTGGCGCACCGTCGTACGACGACTGGTCGGGGCCGGCGACGGCGCCACCGTGCGGGCCCACCTCGGTCCGCCGACGCTGACCGTGGACCTCACCACGGAGGCGGTCGCCGAGCTCGGCCTCCACGAGGGCGGCCCGGTGTGGGCCAGCCTCAAGGCCACCGACGTGACCGTCCAGGAGGCCTCGGCGTGACTCCGGCGCCGGTAGGGTCCAGGCATGACTGACGCGTCCTCCGGTCCGCACACCGACCGCAACCTCTCCCTCGAGATGGTCCGGGTCACCGAGGCCGCGGCGCTCGCCGCCGGCCGCTGGGTCGGGCGGGGCGACAAGAACGGCGCCGACGGGCGGGCCGTCAACGCGATGCGCGAGATGATCTCCAGCGTCCAGATGTCCGGCACCGTCGTCATCGGCGAGGGCGAGAAGGACGACGCCCCGATGCTCTTCAACGGCGAGGAGGTCGGCGACGGCAGCGGCCCGGAGTACGACGTCGCCGTCGACCCCATCGACGGCACCACCCTGTGCGCGAAGGGGATGAGCAACGCGATCGCCGTGCTCGCGCTCGCACCCCGCGGGGCAATGTACGACCCCTCGGCCGTGTTCTACATGGAGAAGCTCGCCACCGGGCCCGACGCCGCCGACGTCGTGGACCTGCGCAACCCGGTCGCCGAGAACATCCGCCAGGTGGCCAAGGCGACCGGGAAGTCGACCCAGGACGTCGGCGTCGTCCTGCTCGACCGGCCCCGCCACGACGGCATCGTCGAGGAGGTGCGCGCCACCGGCGCGCGGATCAAGTTCATCTCCGACGGTGACGTCGCCGGCGCGATCATGGCGGCGCGGCCCGACACCGGCGTCGATCTGCTGCTGGGCACCGGCGGGACGCCCGAGGGCATCATCACCGCCTGCGCGATGAAGTGCATGGGCGGCGTGATCCAGGGACGGCTCTGGCCGCACGACCACGCCGAGAAGGAGCGCGCGATCGCCGCCGGCCACGACCTCGACCGCGTCCTGACGACCGACGACCTGGTCGCCGGCGACGACTGCTTCTTCGTCGCCACCGGCATCACCGACGGTGAGCTGATGACCGGGGTCCGCTACCACGGCGGCGGCGCCACGACCGACTCGCTGGTGATGCGCTCGCGCAGCGGCACGGTGCGCCGGATCCGCTCCGAGCACCGGCGCGACAAGGTCGACCTGTACGCCTCCGTGGTCGGCGCAGGCGCGCCGTGATCGTGGTGGTCGGCGAGTCGCTCGTCGACGTCGTCCTCGGTGAGGACGGCCGGCCGTCCTCGGAGCACGTCGGTGGCGGCCCGCTCAACATCGCGGTCGGCATCGCCCGGCTCGAGGAGCCGTCGCTGCTGGTCACCCAGGTCGGTGACGACGACCGCGGCGAGCGGGTGCTCGCCCACCTCGCGGCCGACGAGGTCGAGGTGGTCGGCGTCCCCACGCACGACGGGCGTACCAGCACGGCGACGGCCACGCTGCACGGCGACGGCTCGGCGACGTACTCCTTCGACCTGGGCTGGACGCTGCCGCACCAGGAGCTGCCCCCGTGCGACGCGCTGCACGTCGGCTCCCTCGGCGCCAGCCTCGACCCGGGTCGTGCCTCGGTGGTCGACCTCGTCGACCAGGCCTACGGCCGCGACACCCTGGTCAGCTTCGACCCCAACCTGCGCCCCGCCTTCCTCGACTCACCCGAGGCGGCGTGGGCGGACCTGCTGACGCTGGCCGACCGCTGCACGCTGGTCAAGCTCTCCGACGACGACGTGGACCTCGTGCAGCCCGGCGCCGACCACGGCGACATCGCCCGGGTGCTGCTGCAGGGCGAGCGCACGGAGCTGGTCGTGGTCACCCACGGCGCGGACGGCGCGACCGGCTACGCCGGGGGCCTCGAGGTACGCGTGCCCGGCCTGGAGGTCGACACCGTCGACACCGTCGGCGCCGGCGACAGCTTCATGGCCGCCCTGCTGGTGGCGCTGTCGCAGGCGGGGGCGCTGTCGTCGTACGGCGAGGGCGCGATGCCGCGCGACGAGACCGCACTGCGGCGGCTGCTCTCGGCGGCGGCGACGGCCGCCGCGATCACCTGCTCGCGGCGTGGCGCAGACCCGCCTCGACGGGCCGACCTGCCGGAGGACTGGCCGGGCTGAGGCGGGCGTCCGGCTCGCGCTCGGCGCCTGCGTGCGCCGCGCGGGTCAGCCGCTGCTCGGCCAGCGCGTGGGCGACCTGGTCGCGTACCAGCGGGTCGACCGCCATGCCCAGGTGGCTGCACCGCGCCTCGACGTGCTCGGCGGCGGGGTCGAGGCAGGAGCGCCAGTCGACGACGCCGTCGCGTCGCGACCAGATCGCGGTGAAGCCGATCGCGGGGTCCAGCGGTGCGTGGGAGCGCTCCCAGCTCTCGCGCGCGCAGTCGCCGCTCACGCAGTCGGCACCCATCACCGAGCGCAGGCCCAGCCGGTGCAGACCCGTGAGCGCCGCGGCGTTGAGCCCGAGGAGCTGGTTGACCGCTCCGGGAGCGAGCACCGGGCTCCCCATCGTCACCAGCCCGGCGACGAGGTCCGGGCGTCGGGCGGCGAGGCCGCGGCCGAGCATCCCGCCCAGGCTGTGCCCGACGATGCTCACCTTCGCCTGCCGCCTCTCGGCGATCTGCTCCAGCCGGCGCTCGAGGGCCTCGGCGGTGCTCATCGTGCACCCGGCGTTGACCCGGATGGCGGAGCGGTACGTCCGCCATCCCTCGCCGCGCAGGTGCTCGGCCAGCCGCACCAGGCTCCAGTCGCCGGCCATGAACCCGGGGACCAGCAGCACCGGCTCGTTGACCACGACGCGCCCCACCCGCGCCCACGCCAGGCCGCGGAGCGTACGACGCTGCGAGCGCCGGTGCCGCTCGCCGCGGAGCACCTCGGCGGCGACCGCACCCTCCCGGCCGAGGCTCCACAGCGGGCCGGGGCCGGCGTACTCCTCGGGGCGGAGGAACGTGCCACGACTGGTGAGCATGTGACGCAGGTTACAGCCGAGACAGCCGCGTGGGAGCGGGAACCCGGCAGGTATAGGTTCGCGCCGATGAGTGAGATCGCCCGATCCGAGGAGCTGCGGGCGCCGCAGCCCGCAGGCCCCGAGCTGTGCTACCAGACGTTCGGCGACCCCGAGGACGAGCCGCTGCTGCTGGTCATGGGCCTCGGCGGACCGATGACCTGGTGGGACACCGCGATCTGCGAGCGCTTCGTGCGCGCCGGCTTCTTCGTGGTCCGCTACGACAACCGCGAGACGGGCCGCTCGGAGCGCGGCGAGGGACGCGTGACCAAGGCCCAGCTGGTGCGCGCCTTCCTCGGACTGCCCACGCGGGCGCCGTACTCGATCGGCGACCTCGCCGAGGACGCGTTCGGCCTGATGGACCACCTCGGTTGGAGCTCCGCCCACGTCTGCGGGGTGTCCATGGGCGGGATGATCGTGCAGAGCATGGCCCTGGCCCGGCCCGAGCGGGTCCGGTCGATGACCTCGATCATGTCCACCACCGGCCGGCGCACGGTCGGCTGGCAGGACCCGACGCTGCTGCCCGCCCTCCTCGCCCCGCGCCAGCGCGACCGGGCGTCGTACATCGACGCCAGCGTGGGCCTGTGGCAGCGGATCGGGTCGCCGGCGTACCGCCGGCCCGACGACGTCGTCCGCGCCCAGGCGGCCGAGACCTGGGACCGCACGATCAGCGCCGCCGGCGTGCTCCGCCAGATGCTCGCGGTCCTCACCCAGCCGGACCGGACCCGGGCGCTGCACGACCTCGACGTCCCCACCCTGGTGATCCACGGCGACGCCGACCGGATGGTGCACGTCAGCGGTGGGCGCGCCACGGCGGCGGCCGTACCGGGCGCGGAGCTGCTGGTCGTACGCGGCATGGGCCACGACACCCCCGAGCCCCTGCACGGGCTGATCGTCGACGGCGTACGTCGCACCGCGGACCGCACCTCCTAGTCGAGTGGTGCCTTCTGCCGGCTTCAGTGGCGCCTTCCACCGGTGCCCACCGGCACAACGCACCGCTCGGTCCGGTACGAGGCGCAACTCGACCCAGCGGAGGGCACCACTCGACGTTGCAGGTGACGCCCCGCCACCTACCCCTTGCGCCTCACCGGCCTCGTACGACTAATGTGATCCGGCACACATCAGTGAGTGAGGGAGGGACACCATGCTCCGTGGGCAGGATCCGCGCTCGCCGCGGCGGTGGCGACGCCCGGTCGTCGCGGGGCTGGGACTCGGGCTCGCCGCGTCGCTGCTGGCCGCGTGCGGCGGTTCGGGCGGGACGACGCTGACCTGGTACATCAACCCGGACAACGGGGGCCAGGACGCCGTCGCCAAGAACTGCAGCACCGACGACTACACGATCAAGACCCAGGTCCTCCCCCAGGACGCCGGCCAGCAGCGGGTGCAGCTCGCCCGCCGCCTGGCCGCCAAGGACTCGGGAATCGACATCATGAGCATCGACCCGCCGTACACCGCGGAGTTCGCCAACGCCGGCTTCCTCGCACCGTTCCCCGAGAGCATGCAGGACGCCCTGCGCGAGCAGTCCTTCGACGGCGCGACCAAGGCCGCCACCTGGCAGGACAAGATCGTCGTGGCGCCGCTGTGGTCCAACGTGCAGGTCCTCTGGTACCGCAAGTCCTTCGTGCAGAAGGCCGGCATCGACATGAGCAAGCCGGTCACCTGGGACCAGATCATCAAGGCCGCCTCCGCCAACGGCGGCAAGGTCGCCGTGCAGGCCAACAAGTACGAGGGCTACTCCGTGTGGATCAACGCCCTCATCTCCGGCGCCGGAGGCGAGCTGGCCAGCAACACCAGCCGCGGCGACGACGCCACCATCGACGTGAGCTCCCAGGCCGGCAAGGACGCGGCGAAGGTGGTGGCCGAGCTGGCCCGTTCCAAGGCCGCCCCGGCCGACCTCTCGGTGTCGCAGGAGGGGCAGGCCGGCGCGACCTTCGGCTCCGACCAGGGCGCGTTCCTCGTCAACTGGACCTACATCTGGACCAACTACGACGAGACCCAGCCCGAGGTGAAGAAGGACCTCGGGTACGCGCCGTACCCCGAGACCGTCGCCGGCGACGGCAGCACGACCACGTCGCGCCCGCCGTACGGCGGCATCGGCATCGGGGTGAGCAAGTACTCCGACCACGTGGAGGACGCGATCGAGGCGACGGCGTGCATCACCAAGCCCACCAACCAGGGCGTCAACGCCGAGCTGACGGGCAACATGCCGGCGAGCGCGGCGGGGTACGACTACAAGCCGCTGAAGAAGATCTACCCCCAGGACCTGCTCGACCTGTGGCAGCGCAGCCTCGACCGGGCCGCGCCGCGCACGGTGACGCCGTACTGGAGCGACATCTCCGGGGCGCTGCAGTCGACCTGGCACCCGCCGAGCGCGGTCAACCCGGACACCACGCCGGAAAAGTCGGCGCAGTTCATCCGCGACGTCCTCAAGCAGAAGAAGCTGCTCTGATGAGCGCCGTGGCCGCCCCCCGCGGGGCCCACACGAGCCGCCCGAAGCCCAAGGCGCCTGCCAGCGACCGGGCCAAGGCCGAGAACCGCCTCGGGCAGCGGCTGGTCGCGCCGGCCGTGATCCTCATGGTGCTGGTGACGGCGTACCCGATGCTGCAGGCGCTGTACCTCTCGCTGTTCAAGTACCGCCTGACCACTCCCGACGACCGGCAGTTCGTGGGCCTGGGCAACTACGCCACGGTGCTGACCGACTCGCTGTTCTGGCGCGACACGTTCAACACCGTGCTGATCATGGTGGTGACCGTCGCGGTGGAGCTGGTGATCGGCTTCGTGTTCGCGATGGTGATGCACCGGATCGTGTTCGCCCGGGGGGCGATCCGGACCGCGATCCTCATCCCGTACGGCATCATCACCGTCGTCTCCGCCTTCGCCTGGCAGTTCACCTTCAGCCTCAACAACGGCTGGGTGAACTCGGCGTTCGCGTGGCTGCCGGGGATCAGCCCCGACACCAACTGGTTCGGCGGCTACGGCACCTCGATGTTCGCGATCATGATCTCGGAGATCTGGAAGACGACGCCCTTCATGTCGCTGCTGCTGCTGGCCGGGCTCTCCCAGGTCAGCGAGGACATGATCGAGGCGGCGAAGGTCGACGGCGCCACCTGGTGGCAGCGGCTGCGCCGGGTGATCCTGCCCAACATGCGTGCGGCGATCATGGTCGCGGTGCTCTTCCGGGCCCTCGACGCGTTCCGGATCTTCGACAACATCTTCGTGATGACCAAGGGCGCGCAGGGGACGGCGTCCTCGTCGTTCCTGACCTACACGCAGGTGATCGAGCAATTCCAGCTCGGGCTCGGGTCGGCGCTGTCGGTGCTGCTGTTCCTCACCGTGCTGCTGATCGCGTTCGGGATCGTCAAGCTGTTCCGGGTCGACCTGGCCCAGGCGAGGGGTGAGGGCTAGTGGCTACCACGGACCGCCGGACCGCTGTCGGCACCGGCGTCGGCTTCGTCGTCATCCTCGTCTGGTGCCTGCTGCCGGTGGTGTGGATCCTGTCGCTGTCCTTCAAGGGCGTCGACGAGACGGCCGCGGGCAGCCCGCAGTTCCTCCCCAAGGACTGGACGCTGCAGAACTACAAGGACATCCTTGCCAACCCGGACTTCCTCGACGCGCTGCGCAACTCCCTGGGCATCTCGCTGATCGCCACGCTGCTCTCGGTCGTCTTCGCGACACTCGCGGCGTACGCCATCGCACGGCTGGAGTTCAAGGGCAAGCGGGTGGTGCTCTCGATCGCCCTCGCCATCGCGATGTTCCCGGTCGTCTCGCTGGTCGGGCCGCTGTTCGACATGTGGACCGCGATCGGGCTGTTCAACACCTGGCCCGGGCTGATCATCCCGTACATGTCGTTCACGCTGCCGCTGGCGATCTGGACGCTGTCGGCGTTCTTCCGCGAGATCCCGTGGGAGATGGAGCAGGCCGCCCAGGTGGACGGCGCGACCTCGTGGCAGGCCTTCCGCAAGGTGATCGTCCCGCTGGCCGCGCCGGGGGTCTTCACGGCCGCGATCCTGACCTTCTTCTTCGCCTGGAACGAGTTCGTCCTCGCGATCTCGCTGACCACCACGACCGGGTCGCGCACGGTGCCCGCGCAGATGTCGTTCTTCGTGGGGCCCGACCCGTTCAACCCGCCGTACGGCCAGCTGGCGACGGCGTCGGTCGTCGTCACCGTCCCCATCATCATCATCGTCCTGCTGTTCCAGCGAAAGATCGTGTCCGGGCTGACCTCCGGCGCAGTGAAGGGTTGAGCCATGGCCTCCATCGAGATGAAGAACATCGTCAAGAAGTACGGCGACGGGTTCCCGGCCGTGAACGACGTCAGCATCGACGTGGCCGACGGGGAGTTCGTGATCCTGGTCGGTCCGTCGGGCTGCGGGAAGTCGACCCTGCTGCGGATGATCGTCGGGCTGGAGGACATCACCTCCGGCGACATGGTCATCGGCGGGCAGCGGATGAACGACCTGGCCCCTCGTGACCGCAACCTGGCGATGGTGTTCCAGAACTACGCGCTCTACCCGCACCTGAGCGTGTACGAGAACATCGCGTTCCCGCTGCGCCTCAAGGGCGACGTGCCGGAGCAGGAGATCGACACCAAGGTGCGCGAGGCGAGCAAGACCCTCGAGCTCGACGAGCACCTGGAGCGCAAGCCGGGCAACCTCTCCGGTGGCCAGCGCCAGCGGGTCGCGATGGGCCGGGCGATCGTGCGCGACGCCGACGCGTTCCTCTTCGACGAGCCGCTGTCCAACCTCGACGCCAAGCTCCGCGGGCAGATGCGTACCGAGATCGCACGGCTGCAGAAGCGGCTGGGCATCACCACCGTGTACGTCACCCACGACCAGACCGAGGCGATGACGCTGGGCGACCGGGTGGCCGTGCTCAAGCGGGGGGTCCTTCAGCAGCTGGCCAGCCCGCGGCAGCTCTACACCAACCCGGTCAACCTGTTCGTGGCCGGCTTCATCGGCTCACCGCCGATGAACTTCCTGCCGGCCACCGTCGAGGGGAACACCCTGTCGCTGCCGTTCGGGTCGGTCGAGATCAGCGAGGAGCGGGCAGCCAAGGCGCGCGACCGCGGGCTGCTGATCGCCGGGATCCGTCCCGAGCACTTCGAGGACGCCTCGGTGGTCGACACGCGGGGCGGGACGACGTTCACGGCGTCGGTCGACTTCGTGGAGTGGCTGGGCAACGAGTCGTACGCCTACATCCCCTTCGAGGCGCCGCCGGAGGTGACCGAGAAGCTGCTGGAGCTCGAGAAGGACCTCGACGGCGACGCCATGCGTACCCAGATGGTGGTCTCGCTGGACGGAGCGAGCCGGATCACGGAGGGCGACCAGGCCGAGATCTGGGTCGACACCTCCAAGATCCACCTCTTCGACCCGAGCACCGGCGAGAACCTCACCGTCGACGCCGGGAACGCCGGCAGCTCGCCGGCACTCGAGCCCGCCCACGCCGGTGGAGCGCACGCGGCGCAGTGACGATCGTGTGAACACCGCTCCTGCGGGGTTCCCCTCGCGGGAGCGGTGTCGCACAGTCGGGCCATGGACCTCCATCTCGGGAGGGCGTCCGCCGCCCTGCTCACCGCTGCCCTCACCACCACCGTGCTCGCCACCACCGGCGCGCCGACGTACGCCGACGCAGGCCCCGCCGCTGCACCGCGCGCGGCCGGTACGACGTACTCCGGCCCGCTGACCTCGGCGATCGACGAGATCCCGGTCGGCACCGAGAGCCGTACCGGGTACGAGCGCTCGAAGTTCCGGCTGTGGATCGACGCCGACGGCGACGGGTGCGACACCCGTGACGAGGTGCTGCTCGAGGAGGCCGACGACGCCCCGAGCCAGGGCTCCGGCTGCTCGTTGAGCGGCGGGCGGTGGTACTCGTACTACGACGGCGTCTCGCAGACCTCGGCGTCGGCGCTGGACATCGACCACGTCGTCCCCCTGGCCGAGGTGTGGGACTCCGGCGCCAGCTCCTGGACCGCGCAGCGGCGCGAGGACTACGCCAACGACCTCGGCGACACCCGCACGCTCGTGGCAGTCACGGCCTCGCTGAACCGCAGCAAGGGCGACCAAGACGTCGCCGAGTGGCTGCCGCCGATCAACCACTGCCGCTACATCAAGGACTGGGTGGCCGCGAAGATCCGCTGGGGTCTCTCCCAGGACGCGGGTGAGAAGTCCGCGCTGCAGCGCGAGGCCGGGGACTGCACCGACTCCACGATCACCGTCACCGAGCGGTGAGTCCCGGCGCCCGGGTCAGCGCTCGCTGGCCGGTCGCTGACCCGGTGCCTCGTCCTTCTTCGTCACCTTCTGGTCGATGCGCGCGTTGGGCCCCGCCTCGGCGTCGGTCTGCACCTCGCCGCTCTCCATCTCGGGCGCACCCTGCGTGGCCTGGTCGGGCTGGATGGGGGTGTCTGCGTCGGCCGGGTCCATCGCGCTGACCTCGGAGACCTCACCCTGCTGGTCCTGCTCGTCGGGAGTGCTCATGAGGTCGTCGTACCCAGCCACGCGAGTGGCACCCGCGCCCTGGGGGTGATTCAGGCCGCAGCCGGCGTCGTGTCGGTGGTACGCCGGCCTCCCCGCAGCCGACCGACCAGGCCGTCGACCGAGATCCGCCCGGCACCGGTGCCGGCCAGGGCGAGGCCGAGGACTCCGATCACCGCCACCAGCTCCCACCCGCCGTCCGCGACGAACACACCGGCGTCGCGGTGGACGTACCAGAACGCACCGGCCATGTCGGCGAGCACCAGGACACCGATCACGCGGGTCAGCACGCCGAGCACGAGCAGCGCGCCGCCGACGACCTCGACACCGATCGCGAACACCGCGGCCGCGGTCGCCGCCGGGATGCCCATCTGGGCGAAACCGTCGGCGGTGCCCGCGACCCCGCCGCCGTCGAGCTTCTGCCAGCCGTGGGCGACCAGCACCACCCCGAGCAGGACGCGGGCGAGCAGGAGGGTGACGTCACGGAAGGGGGCTGCGGTGCTCATCGTGGGCCTTTCGGCTCGGGGAGATTGACGTTTCAACGACCGTAGGAGAGCCGCCTGAGAGGGACCTGACAGACGGCTGCGAGTCAGGCGCCGTGTGAGAGCGTGAGTGCGTGAGCGAGCCGACCGACGCTCCGTCACCGCGCATGGCGCGGCGCCGCGTCCTCCAAGCAGGGGCGGGAGTCGGCGTGCTCGCCGTGGCGGGCGGAGCGACGGCACTGGCCCTGGCCCGCGACGGTGTCGACCGCATCGGTCCACGCTCGCCGGAGGTCGCCGCGGCGGAGCGGGCCAGGGCGCGCTCGGGTCGTACGGTCTCCCGCCGGCTCACCGCCGCCCCGGGGACGGTCGACCTGGCCGGTCGGTCCGCCCGCACCACGGTGTACGACGGTGCCCTCCCGGGCCGGGAGATCCGCGCCGCCGTCGGCGACCGGCTGCGCATCACGATGACCAACGGGCTGGACGACCCGACGACCGTCCACTGGCACGGCCTCGCGCTGCGCAACGACATGGACGGCGTACCGGACGTGACGATGACGCCCACCGCGCCCGGGGCCACGACGACGTACGACTTCGCGGTGCCGCACGCCGGCACCTACTGGTACCACCCGCACGTCGAGCTGCAGCGCGACGGCGGGCTCAGCGGCCCGCTCGTCGTCGAGGACCCCGACGAGCCGCTGTCGTACGACGAGGACGTCGTGCTGCACCTCGACGACTGGACCGACGGCGTCGGCCGCTCGCCGCAGGCAAACCTCGAGGACCTGGCGAGGAACGGCATGGGTGACATGGGTGGCATGGAGATGTCGAGCGACGGCGGGGTGGACGCCACCCACCCGCTGGGCACCGACACCGGCGACGTCGCCTACCCGCTGCACCTGGTCAACGGACGACCGCCGGCGGATCCGTACGTCGTCTCGACCCGCCCGGGCCGCCGGATCCGGTTCCGGCTGGTCAACGCCGGCGGGGACACGGCCTACCGCGTCGCGATCGGCGGGCACCGGATGACCGTCGTGGCCAGTGACGGCTTCCCCGTCGAGCCGGTCGAGGTGGACGCGCTGGTGATCGGGATGGCCGAGCGGTACGACGTCCTGGTCACCGCCGGCGACGGCGCCTTCCCGATCGACGTGGTCCCCGAGGGCAAGGAGGACCCGCCGGCGCGCGCGGTGCTGCGCAGCGCGAGCGGCGTCACCCCGGCCGCCGGGGCGGCGGGGCCGGCCGGACGGCTGCTGACCTACGCCGACCTCCGCCCGACCGAGGCGGTGGCCCTGCGGGCGAGGAAGCCCGACGCCACGCTGCCGGTGGTGCTGCGGATGGTGCGCGGTGGGCGGACGTGGACCATCAACGACAAGACGTACGACGAGCACGAGCCGCTCGACGTCCTCTCGGGTCAGCGCGTGCGGCTGGTGCTGGACAACCGGACGACGATGTTCCACCCGATGCACCTGCACGGCCACACCTACGCCGTCGTGAGCGGCGGGCGGCCGGGGGTGCGGAAGGACACCGTCAACGTGCTGCCCGGGCAGCGGCTGGCGGTCGACCTGGACACCGACAACCCGGGCCAGTGGCTGCTGCACTGCCACAACCTCTACCACGGCGCGCTGGGCATGATGACCGTCGTGTCCTACGTCCGCTGATGGCCAGGGACGTCGCTCGCACCCGCGACGACCTGGCGCTGAGGGTCCGCGAGGACGGCACGCTGGAGCTGCGGGCCAACGGGCTGTTCGTCATGGACACGGCCGAGACCTCGACGGAGCGCGCCCTGGCCACGGCCGCGCTGGCGCAGGCCGGTCCCGGACCGCTCACGGTGCTCGTCGGCGGGTTGGGACTGGGGTTCACCGCGGCCGCCGTCCTGGACGACGACCGGGTCGAGCGGTGCGTCGTCGCCGAGCTCGAGCCGCGGCTCGTGGCGTGGCTGCGCGACGGCACCGTCCCCCACGGGCCGGCACTGCTGGACGACCCGCGGCTCGAGGTCGTCGTCGGCGACGTGGCCGACCTGCTCTCGCCGGGCACCGGGCCGTCGTACGACCTGGTGCTGCTCGACGTCGACAACGGTCCGGACAACCTCGTGCACAACGCGAACGCCGCGCTGTACGCCGTCGACGGCCTGCGGAAGGTCCGCCAGGTGCTGCGGCCGGGTGGTCGCCTGGTCGTCTGGTCGGCCGACCGCTCGTCCGCCCTGGCGGCCGCGGTGACGGCGGTGCTCGGCCGGTGCGAGGAGATCGAGCTGCCGGTACGGCTCCAGGGACGGGACGAGGCGTACTGGCTCTACGAGGGCGCGGTAGCCTCCCAGCCGTGACTGAGACCCCTGACTTCCGGATCGAGCACGACTCCATGGGCGAGGTGAAGGTACCCGCCTCGGCCCTCTGGCGGGCCCAGACCCAGCGGGCGGTGGAGAACTTCCCGATCAGCGGCGCGACCCTGGAGGACGAGCACGTCAAGGCGATCGCCCGGGTGAAGGCCGCCGCCGCGACCGCGAACGAGGAGCTGGGCGTGCTCACGCCCGAGCAGGCCGGCGCGATCCGCGACGCCGCCGCCGCGATCGTCGGCGGGCAGCACCTCGACCAGTTCCCGATCGACGTCTTCCAGACCGGCTCGGGCACGTCGTCCAACATGAACATGAACGAGGTGCTGGCCAGCCTCACGACCGCCGCCGGGGTCGAGCTGCACCCCAACGACCACGTCAACGCCAGCCAGTCCTCCAACGACACCTTCCCGACGTCGATCCACGTGGCCGCCGCCGTCGCCACCACGGGCGACCTCGTGCCCGGCCTCGAGATCCTCGAGCACGCGCTCGCCGCGAAGGGCACGCAGTTCCGCGACCTCGTCAAGTCCGGACGCACGCACCTGATGGACGCCACCCCGGTGACGCTCGGCCAGGAGTTCGACGGGTACGCCGCCGTCGTACGGATGGCCGCCGAGCGCCTGCAGGCCACCCTCCCCCGGGTGCTGGAGCTGCCGCTGGGCGGCACCGCCGTGGGCACCGGGATCAACACCCCGGACGGCTTCGCCGAGAAGGCGATCGCGGCGCTCGCCTCCGACACCGGGCTGGCCTTCACCGAGGCCCGCAACCACTTCGAGGCCCAGGGCGGTCGCGACGCACTCGTCGAGCTCTCCGGTCAGCTGCGGACGATCGCGGTCGGGCTGACCAAGATCTGCAACGACCTGCGCTGGATGGGCTCCGGCCCGACCACCGGCCTGGCCGAGGTCACCCTGCCCGACCTGCAGCCGGGCTCGAGCATCATGCCGGGCAAGGTGAACCCGGTGCTCCCCGAGGCAACGCTGATGGTGTGCGCCCAGGTGATCGGCAACGACGTCACCGTCACCACCGCCGGCGCCTCCGGCGTCTTCGAGCTCAACGTCATGATGCCGGTGATCGCGCGCAACGTGCTGGAGTCGATCCGGCTGCTGGCCAACGCCTCGCGCGTCCTCGCCGCGCGCTGCGTCGACGGCATCGAGCCCAACGAGGAGCGGCTGCGCGGCTACGCCGAGTCCTCGCCGTCGATCGTCACCCCGTTGAACAAGTACATCGGCTACGAGGAGGCCTCCAAGGTCGCCAAGGCCGCGCTGAAAAAGGGTCAGACGATCCGCGAGACCGTCCTCGAGATGGGGTACGTCGAGCGCGGCGACCTCACCGAGGAGCAGATGGACGCGGCGCTCGACGTACGGAGCATGACCGGCAGCTGACCCGGCGCTCGTGGGCCCTCGTGGGCCTCTGAACGGCCGCTGACCCGGCGCTCGCGGGTCCCACGAGCGCCGGGTCAGCGGCCGTCTCAGGCGGTGGTCAGTACCAGCCGTGGCTCTGCTTGAAGCCCCAGGCCGAGCACGCGGAGCCGTACCGGCTCTGGATGTAGCCCAGGCCCCAGCGGATCTGGGTCTCGGCGTTGTTCTCCCAGTCGGGGCCGGCCGAGGCCATCTTGGAGCCGGGCAGCGCCTGCGGGATGCCGTACGCCGACGAGGACGGGTTGTCGGCGTGGGTGTTCCAGCCGGACTCCTGCGACCAGATGTTGTCGACGCACTGGAAGTCCGCCGACGTCATGCCGAACTCCGGCAGAAGCGCGCGGGCCAGGTCCTTCGGGTCGGACTGGTCGATCTTCTGGGTGCCGGTGGTCGCGACCGCCTTCGCGTCGCCCAGCTCGCGCTGCTTGATCCGGTCGGCCTCGGCGCGCCGGTCGTCGGCGCTGCGGGTGACAGCGGCACCGCGGGCCAGCACCTCCTGGGCGTCGAGGGTCGTCTTCGCACTCGCGCTGGTCGGGGCGAAGTCGCCGGCCACGGCAGCGGAGCCGGCACTCAGCTGGGCCGACATCACACCGCCTCCGACGGTCACGCCGGTCGCGACCGCGGCGACACCGCCGGTCACGAGAGTGGTGCGGACGCCGGCCCTGAGGACGGTGTGGTCTCGCTCGGCACGGTGCTTCGGGGCGCTGCGGGGCGCCTGGTTCTCAGCCTGGGACAACGACATCTCTCTCGTGGTGACTCGATGGGGGTCAAGTGGCCACGGGTGTACGGATACCCGGGCGGGCCGCGAACCACCTTGACGGACGTGCGGAGGCCACGCAAGCCGAACCCGGACATGACACCGCACGAGTTGGCGGGAGGTCCGTCACATCAGCACCATCGACCCCGCTGATCCATCTGCGCCGCACCCGCACCGCTTCACGCGGTGCGGGCCGACGACGCAGATCACATCACGACGCTCTCGAGCATCTCCGTGACCAGCGCGGCGACGGGCGACCGCTCGGAGCGGGTGAGCGTCACGTGGCCGAACAGAGGGTGGCCCTTGAGCTTGTCGACGACGGCCACGACGCCGTCGTGGCGACCGACACGCAGGTTGTCGCGCTGCGCGACGTCGTGCGTGAGCACCACCTTGGAGTTGGCGCCGATGCGGGAGAGCACCGTCAGCAGCACGTTGCGCTCCAGCGACTGCGCCTCGTCGACGATCACGAACGCGTCGTGCAGCGAGCGGCCACGGATGTGCGTCAGCGGCAGCACCTCGAGCATCCCGCGGTCGATGATCTCCTCGACGACGTCGGGACCGCTGATCGCGCCGAGGGTGTCGAAGACGGCCTGCGCCCAGGGCGACATCTTCTCGGACTCGCTCCCGGGCAGGTAGCCCAGCTCCTGCCCGCCGACCGCGAACAGCGGACGGAAGATCACCACCTTCTGGTGCTGGCGGCGCTCCATCACCGCCTCGAGGCCCGCGCACAGCGCCATCGCCGACTTGCCGGTGCCGGCGCGGCCCCCGAGGGAGACGATGCCGACGTCGGGGTCCAGCAGCAGGTCCAGGGCCACGCGCTGCTCCGCGCTGCGACCGTGCACCCCGAACGCCTCGCGGTCCCCGCGGACCAGGTGGACGCGCTTGTCCTCGCGGACGCGCCCCAGCGCGCTGCCCCGGTGGGAGAGCAGGACCAGGCCGGTGTGGCAGGGCAGGTCGCGCGCCTCGTCGAGGTCGACCACGGAGTCGGCGTACAGGGCGTCGAGGTCCTCGGCGGTGACCTCGAGCTCGGTCATCCCCGTCCAGCCGGCGTCGGCGTCGGTGGCCATCTCGGCGCGGTACTCCTCGGCGTCCAGCCCGACCGCCGAGGCCTTGATCCGCATCGGGAGGTCCTTCGAGACCACCGTGACCTGTGCGCCCTCCTGGCTGAGGTTGTTCGCGACCGCCAGGATCCGGGTGTCGTTGTCGCCGAGGCGGAAGCCGGAGGGCAGCGACATCGGGTCGGTGTGGTTGAGCTCGACCCGGATCGTGCCGCCGAGGTCGCCCACCGGGACCGGCTGGTCGAGGCGACCGTGGGTGACCCTCAGGTCGTCGAGCATCCGCAGCGCCGACCGGGCGAAGTAGCCCAGCTCCGGGTGGTGCCGCTTGCCCTCGAGCTCGGTGATCACCACGACCGGGAGCACCACCTCGTGCTCCTCGAAACGACGGACCGCCGTCGGGTCCGCGAGCAGCACGCTCGTGTCCAGGACGTAGGTGCGCCGGTCTCCGCTGACCTCAGGAGTCTTCGCAGTACTCATGACGGGTCTACCCCTTCACCGGACCGGCGCACGCACTCAGCGCCCCGGTCCGCTCGCTGAACACGGACCGGTCGACACAGGGGCGTGAGTGCCACCCCTGGCGCTTCTGCGTTGGTGCACGAAGCCTCCCGGTACGAGAGGCTTCCCCACCCCTCGATACCGAGAACCTAAGTCGCCGTACGAGGCCTCCTCGTGAGGACACGCCCATCGGCGTGTGACGACCAGGTGAAGCCGGCGTACCGCCTGGGTGACGGGCAGGTCAGGCGCCGAAGCGTCGCTCGCGCACGGCGTAGGCGCGCAGGGCACGCAGGAAGTCGACCCGCCGGAACTCCGGCCAGTACGCCTCGCAGAAGTAGAACTCGCTGGCCGCGCTCTGCCAGAGGAGGAAGCCGCCGAGACGCTGCTCCCCCGAGGTACGGATGACGAGGTCGGGGTCGGGCTGGCCACGGGTGTAGAGGTGGGCCGCGATGTGCTCGACGTCGATGATCTGGGCGAGCTCCTCCAGCGGCGTGTGCATCGTGGCGTGCTCGGCGAGCAGGGAGCGAACGGCGTCGGCGATCTCGCGACGCCCGCCGTACCCGACGGCGACGTTGACGAGCACCCCGGGCACGTCGCGGGTCGCCTCCTCGGCGGCCTTGAGCCGCTCCGCCGTCGCCGCGGGCAGCAGGTCGAGCGCGCCGACCGGGTGGATCCGCCACCGGCCCGTCGCGGCCAGCGACCCCACCGCGCCCTCGATGATCTCCAGCAGCCCGGTCAGCTGGTCCGCCGGCCGGTTCGCGAGGTTGTCGCTGGAGAGCAGCCAGAGCGTGACCACCTCGACGCCGAGCTCCTCGCACCAGCCGAGGAAGGGGGCGATGTTGTCGGCGCCGGCCTGGTAGCCCTCCGCCGTGCCGAGCCCGACGGTCCTGGCCCAGCGCCGGTTGCCGTCGAGCATCACCCCGACGTGCTTGGGGGTGCGTGTCAGATCCAGCCGACGCGCCAGGCGGGCCTCGTACGCCGGGTAGAGCACCCGCCGGAGCACCCGCTTCCAGTCCGCCACGTCGGCGCACTCTACCGTCGCCGCCACCTCGACGGGTGGCACGAGGCACGCCGCGAAACACGCACCGCACCACCCGAGGGTGGGTAGCCTCGACTCTTGTGAAGACCACGCAGGAGCGCGGCGGCAGGCCGGACGACCAGCCCGTCGCGCACGCCCCTGTCAGCCGGCCTCGCGGCGGTGACTCCGGCCTGGAGCGTGCCGCCGAGGCGGTGCGCGAGCGGGTCGCCGAGGTCAAGCCGCACCTGCGCGGCTGGCTGCACGCCGCCACGACGCCGCTGGCACTGGCCGCGGGGATCGTGCTGATCGTGCTCTCGCCGACCGCGACGACCCGCGTCGGCTCGTCACTGTTCGCCGCGACGGCGCTGCTGCTGTTCGCCGTGTCGGCGATCTACCACCGCGGCACGTGGGGGCCGGGGTCGTACGCCTTCCTGCGGCGCTTCGACCACGCCAACATCTTCCTGCTGATCGCCGGGTCGTACACCCCGTTCACGCTGATCCTGCTCGAGGGCACCGACCGCGTCGTGATGCTCAGCGTCGTCTGGGCCGGGGCGCTGCTCGGCGCGTTCTTCCAGATCGCGTGGCCCACGGCGCCGCGCTGGCTCTCGACGCCGATCTACATCGCGCTGGGGTGGGCGGCGATCTTCTACGCCCCCGACTTCGTCTCCGGCGGTGCCGCCGTGACGACGCTGGTCGTCGTGGGTGGTGGGCTCTACACGCTCGGCGGGATCGTCTACGGCCTGAAGAAGCCCGACCCGTTCCCCACCTGGTTCGGCTTCCACGAGGTGTTCCACACCCTCACCATCGCGGCGTTCGTGTGCCACTACGTCGCGGCGTCGCTGGCGACGTACTCGCTGCGCTGAGGCCGTCCGGTCGTGGCACACCTCACCCGGTGAACGGGCACCCGCGGGGGTGGCTTGTTCGTCGTACGGGGTGACCTTGGCCGTACGACCCGCGAGCACCCTCTTGCCTGAGACGAACACCCCCACCCGTCCCTCCGCCACCGACGAGGAGGCGCGCCGCGAGCCCGCCCTCGGCCTCTCCCCCACCCAGGTGGTCGGCTCCGCCGCCGCGGCGGCGACCGCCGCCGCGCTCGGGTCGCGCCTGGGGCTGGTCGGCACGATCGTCGGTGCCGCGCTGATCAGCGCGCTGACGGCCGTGACCGGTGCGATCTACACCCGCTCGCTGCAGCGCACCCGCGACGCCGTGGCCCGCACCGCGAACCGCACCGCCGGCCGGGTGCCAGCCCCGCCCCTGCGGCGTACGACGGCCCGGCTGCGGCAGGTGCGGTGGAAGCCGGTCGCGCTCGCCGCCCTGCTGGTCTTCGTCGTCGCCGGCGGCATCGTCACCGGCGTCGAGCAGCTGACCGGCCGCTCGCTGGACGGTACGGGCCGGACCTCGATCGACCACCTCATCGGCCGCACGGAGCAGCGCGAGCAGGCGCGGTCGAGCGACACCGGCCAGCAGTCGTCGGGCACGCAGGGGTCGGACGATGCCGGCACGTCCGGTGGCTCCGGGAGCTCCGCGGACTCCGGCAGCACCGACCAGCCGTCGAGCACCCCGACCGCCGAGCCCACCGAGACCCCCACCTCGACGCCGTCGAGCGCGCCGACCGCGGACCCCGAGCCCACCGACCCGACGCCGACCGGGACTCCGAGCCCGACCGCTACACCCGGCGGGTGAGGTGCACGCTGACCGTGTCGCCGACGCCCTTGCCGATGCGTGAGAGCAGCACGCCGGCGAGCGGCAGCTTGTGCCTGCCGTCCCCCAGCGCCATGAACGAGGTCGCGAACGGCTCGCCGTCGACCGTCCCCTCCACCTTGACCGGTCCCCGGGTCCCGAAGAGCTCGACGGAGTCGGGCCAGACGGCGTACGTCCACCCGCCCCTCGCGTCGCTCTTCTCCACCGTGACCTCGAAGGTCAGGTCCAGCGTGCCGCTCGTGGGTGTCATGCCGGAGAAGACCCCGCCCGCAGCCCGATCTCATCGGGGTCGGTGACGGGGCGCTCGCAGACCAGCTGACGGCAGACGTACGCCGCCGCCCGTCCGTCCACGAGGCCGCGCCCCTTTAGGAGCGGGATCCGCGACGCCCCGGGCTCCGCGACGACGACCAGGGCGCCGGAGATCCGGCGTGCCGCACGGGCCAGCGCCTGCGCCTGCGTCCCGGACCCGGCGACGGCCACCTCGACCGGCCCGTCCAGCGCGGCGTCCGCCGCCGCCAGCGACCACCCGGCGAACCGCGGCGCACGGCGCGCGATCTCGACGACCGAGGCCAGCGCCTGCTCGGCGACGGCGCGGTGCTCCCCGGAGCCGGTCAGCGCCGCGTAGCCGAGCAGCGCGTGGACCAGGGACGACAGCCCGGAAGGACTGGCGTTGTCGGCCGGGTCCCGCGGCCGGGCGACCAGGGACTCGGCGTCGGCGGCGGTGTCGAAGAAGCCGCCGTCACCCGTCTCGAAGTGCGTCGTGGCCACGTCGAGCAGGGCGTGAGCACGGTCCAGCCAGACGGCGTCCGCCGTGGCCGCGGCGAGGTCGACGTACGCCGTCGCGAGGCAGCCGTAGTCCTCGAGCACGCCGACCGGCGCGCCGACCACGCCGTCGCGCGAGGCCCGGCGCAGCCGGCCGTCGACCCAGTGCACGTCCCAGAGGAAGGAGCCGCACGCCACCGCCGCCTCGACCAGGTCCGGCCGCTCCAGCCGGTGCCCGGCGTCGAGCAGCCCGGAGATCATCAGCCCGTTCCAGGCGGTGACGACCTTGTCGTCCCGGGCGGGGCGGGCACGCAGGTCCCGGGCCGCGAGCAGCGTCGTACGCACCGCGTCCCACCGCGCCGGGTCGTCCGGGTCGGCGAGCAGCTGCAGCGTCGAGGCGCCGTGCTCGAAGGTCCCCGCGAGCGTCACCGACAGCAGGTCCGCGGCCCACACGGCGTCGTCGGGCGCGAGCACCTCGCGCAGCTGCTCCGGCGTCCACGCGTAGTACGCCCCCTCGACGCTGCGGCCGGTCGCGTCGGGGCTGTCGGCGTCCAGCGCCGAGGCG
Organism: Marmoricola endophyticus; assembly: GCF_014644415.1. Classification (GTDB taxonomy): domain Bacteria; phylum Actinomycetota; class Actinomycetes; order Propionibacteriales; family Nocardioidaceae; genus Marmoricola; species Marmoricola endophyticus. Next base: position 3,069,357 of record NZ_BMKQ01000001.1, on the reverse strand, counting down.
TACGCCCCCTGCGCGGTGCGGAGCTCGCGCAGGCAGAAGTCGGCGGTCTCGGCCGTGACCCGGTCCCCGAGCGGGGTGCCCCAGCGGGCGTACAGACCGAGCAGCTGCGCGTTGTCGTAGAGCATCTTCTCGAAGTGCGGCACCACCCAGCCGGCGTCGACGGAGTAGCGGGCGAACCCGCCGCCGAGCTGGTCGTACATCCCACCCCGGGCCATCGCCCGCATCGTGCCGTCCAGCATCGTCGCCGCACGTTCGTCGCCGCGCGCCGCCCGGCGGCGCAGGAACTCGGCGAGCATGCTCGGCGGGAACTTCGGGGCGCCGCCGAACCCGCCGCGCTCGGCGTCGTACTCCGACTGCATCGTGGCCACCGCATCGTCGAGCACGGCCTCGTCGACCGGGTCCGACCCGCTCGGCACGTGCGCGCCGGCGAGGTGCTGGCGGATGCTCGCGGCGACCCTGGTGATCTCGTCCGGCCGCTCCGCCCACGCCTGCGTCAGCGCCTCGAGCACCTGCCGGAACGCCGGCATCCCGTGCCGCGGGGCGTCGGGGAAGTACGTCCCCGCGAAGAACGGCACCCCCTCGTGGTCGAGCACGCACGTCATCGGCCAGCCGCCCTGCCCGGTCATCGCCTGCGTCGCCTGCATGTAGACCGCGTCGACGTCCGGCCGCTCCTCGCGGTCGACCTTGACGCTGACGTAGTGCGCGTTGAGGTAGTCGGCCGTCGCCTGGTCCTCGAACGACTCGTGCGCCATCACGTGGCACCAGTGGCAGGCGGCGTACCCGACGCTCAGCAGCACCGGCACCCCCCGCTCGCGCGCCTCCGCGAACGCCTCGGCGCCCCACTCACGCCAGTCGACCGGGTTGTCCGCGTGCTGGAGGAGGTACGGCGACGTCGCACCGCTGAGTCGGTTCGCCATGGGTCCCACCCTCGCACCCGCCCGCTGCGGATTCATCACGGTATGCAGACGAACCCGCACTCCCCACGACGTACCCACCGTGGGGAGTGTGGGTTCGTCGTGGGGAGCGCAGCCCGGTGCCGTTCACCTCGCGGACCGCGGGTCCTCACGACGCAGTCACGTCGACCCGCGAGGATGGTGGACGTGGACGACCCCGTCACCGCCGCACTCGAGGTACCCCTCGCCGCCGCGCTGGGCTGCGCGCTGATCGACCCCGACTCCCCCGCGACCGGCGCCTGGCTCGAGGTCGGCGACCTCGCCGGCAACGGCCTCGGCGGCACCCACGCCTCGGCGCTCGACGTGCTCGCCGAGCTGGCCGGCTTCCTCGCCGCCGTCCCCGCCCTCGGCGAGGGCGAGCACGCGGTGACGCACGCGATCTCCACCCAGCTGCTCGGCGCCGGCCGGCCCGGTCAGCGCGTCGAGGCCCGCGGCCGGCTCGTACGACGCACCGGCCGCCTGGCCTTCGTCGACGTCACCGTGACGGCCGACGACGTCGTGCTGGCGACGTCGCAGATCACCAAGTCCGTCGTCCGCCCGCGCTGAACGCGGCAGCCGCGTCAGCGAGCGGGTTCGTGCCCCGCTGTGGCGGTTTCCGTCACGTGGGCGCGCACGGCGGGGTTGATCAGGGCCACCGCCTGCAGGAGGCAGGCCCCGGCGACGGCGAGGTCACGCAACCGGTCTGCAGATCCGACCGACGCCAGGGCGTACACCGCGAACCCGGTCCACGCACTCAGCAGGATCAGAAGACGCGCGACCGAGCTGCGTCGCCACCCGACCATCGCGAGCAGCACGGCCCCGACGAACGTCCAGAAGCCGGCGACCTCGATGCCCTGCGGACCGTAGTCGGTCAGCGCGACCTGGACGACCAGGCCGATCGTCGCGAGGGCCAGCCAGGCGAGAAGGGGTGAGGGCACGTCCCGCACGCTAGCCGTACCGATGCACCCTGCGGGGTGGAATGAACGAGGACCCCGACGTGCTGCGCCCCGCAGACGTCAACGAAAGGGCATCGTCATGAGCACCACCGAGCTGACCGCCGCGACCTTCGCGGACACGATCACCGACAACGACATCGTCATGGTCGACTTCTGGGCGGACTGGTGCGGACCGTGCAAGCAGTTCGCGCCGACGTACGACAAGGCGAGCGAGGACCACCCGGACGTCGTCTTCGGCAAGATCGACACCGCGGCCGAGCAGCAGCTGGCCGCCGCGGCCAACATCACCTCGATCCCGACGCTGATGGCGTTCCGCGAGGGCGTGCTGGTCTTCTCCCAGCCCGGCGCGCTCCCGCCGAAGGGTCTCGAGGAGGTCGTGACCGCGGTCAAGGGCCTCGACATGGACGAGGTGCGCGCGGAGATCGAGAAGCAGCGCGCCGAGGCGGGCGAGACCCCCGACGCGTGAGGTCGTCGGGCCCCTCACCAGGTCTCGACGTCCTCCCTCGCTAGCGCTCGGTCAGGCTCGACCACCTGTCGTCACGCCGGTCGGGCTCGACCACGTGGCTACCTGGCTACATCTCCCCCGAGCGCTCCGCGTCGCGGCGCGCCTCGGGGGACATCTCGGGGTGACCCTCGACCGGCTCCTCGGGCTCGACGTACAGGTTCTTCCGCGCCGTCTTGAGCGAGCGCACCAGGAAGTAGCCGATCAGTGCGACCGCGACGCACAGCCCGATGAACACCGCGAAGCCGCCCCAGCCGGCGACGACGTCGTCGTCCTTGGGCGTCGGGTCGGCGGCGAGCGGTGCGAGTGCGACCAGGATGCTGTGCATCCCTCCATTGTGCGCCGCGGCGCGGAGGAGCGGTCAGCCGGTCACCCGGTCGCGGAGCCCGGCGAACAGGTCGTCCTCCGGCAGGGTGGTCTCGACCTGCGACTCGACGAGCTCGAAGTCCTCGTACGGCCAGACCTCCCGCTGCACCTCCAGCGGCACCTTGAAGAAGTGGCCGTCGGGGTCGATCTGCGTCGCGTGCGCGATCAGCGCCTGGTCGCGGACGCCGAAGTACTCCCCGCAGGGCACCTTCGTCGTGATCCGCTTGTCGTGCTCCGGGTCGGGCTTCCACTCCTTGAGCCGCTCGGCCCACGGTGACTCCAGACCGAGCTCGGTCATCTTGTCGTGGATGGCCTGCGTCCGGGGGCGGTTGAAGCCGTGCTGGTAGTACACCTTCAGCACCTGCCACGGCTCACCCGGCTCGTCACCGAGGTCGGCGTCCGGGTCGCTCGCCATCCGGTACGCCGCCATCGACACCAGGTGGCAGGCGATGTGGTCGGGGTGCGGGTAGCCGCCGTTCTCGTCGTACGTCGTGAGCACGTGCGGCCGGATGCCGCGGATCAGCCGTGCCAGCGGCACCGCCGCCTCCTCGGTGGGCACGAGCCCGAAGCAGCCCTCGGGCAGCGGCGGCTTCGGGTCACCCTCGGGCCAGCCGGAGTCGACGAACCCCAGCCACTCCTGGGTGACGCCGAGGATGTCGCGCGCGGCCTCCATCTCACGGCGGCGGATCTCGGTCATGTTCTCGAGCACGTCCGGCCGGTCCATGTTGGGGTTGAGGATCGAGCCGCGCTCGCCACCCGTGCAGGTGACGACGTGGACGTCGGCGCCCTGGGCGACGTACATCGCCGTGCTCGCCGCGCCCTTGCTCGACTCGTCGTCGGGGTGTGCGTGCACGTGCATCAGCCTCAGACCCACCGCAGAGGGCTCCACCACTCCAGCCATGGCCCCATCGTAGGAAGGCCGCGACAGGCCGCTCGCCTAGGGTGCGCCGCCCGTCACCCACCCTCGGTCCGTAGCCTGGGTCCGTGACGATCGACGACCAGGAGCGCGCGGAGCTCCTCGCCGCGCGCTACGGCACCCACCGGCCGGTCGCGCGGCTGGTCACCCTGGTGGTGGTCGTGATCGTCGCTGTCGTCGCCCTGGGCTGGCTCGCCTGGGCCGCGTGGTTCCATTCCTCAGAGTCGATCGACGCCGACATCGTCGGCTTCGAGGTCCGCGGGCCGCACCAGGTGCGTACGACGCTCGCGCTGCGGGTCGCCGACACGTCCACGACGGGCACCTGCCTGCTGCGCGCGAGCGCGGAGGACCACTCCATCGTGGGCGAGCAGTCCGTGCCGGTGAAGGGCCTCTCGGGCACCTCGCAGCGGTACGTCGACGTCCGCACCGAGCGGGCCGCGACCACGGTCGAGGTCGCCCGCTGCAGCAGCGACTGACGACGCGGCACCGGCTCGTTCGAGGTGAACGCAGCCGCGTCGGCGGCTATGGTGGAGCACTTGCCCCGCCCGGCACCGGGTCGGCGTCGGTCCCCGACCGACGTGCAGGACCACCCGAACCACGCGAGCGGGGCTCTCTCGCACCCGCAGGCGACCCACCAGGGGCCGCTCACCGATCAGCACACCAGGAGATCCCCCATGACTCAGTCCGACGAGCGCGAGACGATCTGGCTCACCGAGGACGCCCTGGCCAAGAAGAAGGCCGAGCTCGAGGAGCTGCGCGGCCCGGCCCGCGCCGAGATCGTCGACCGGATCAGTGCCGCCCGCGACGAGGGCGACCTGAAGGAGAACAGCGGCTACCACGCCGCGCGCGAGGCCCTGTCCAGCCTGGACGGCAGGATCGCGCAGCTGGAGCAGATGCTGGACCGCGCGGAGGTCGGCGAGGTCACCGACGACGGCACGATCAGCCCCGGCTACAAGGTCACCTACCGGCTCGGGACGATGGATCCCGACACGTGCCTGCTCGGCGCGCGGGAGATGATGACCGGCGAGGACATCCAGGTGATCAGCCCTCAGTCGCCGCTCGGCTCGGCCCTGATCGGCGCGAAGAAGGGGCAGACGGTCTCCTACACCGCGCCCAACGGCAAGGACATCGAGGTCGAGATCCAGGACGCCGAGCCGTACTCCGGCTGAGCGCCTACTCGCTCACCGCGTAGCCCTGGTCGCGCAGCCGCGCGACCAGGGCTTCTGCGTGCTCGGCGCCGCGCGTCTCCAGCTGCAGGCGTACGGCGACCTCGTCGAGGTGCAGCTGCATCGAGACCCGCTCGTGCGCGACGTCCATGACGTTGGCGCCCGCCTCGGCGAGCCGTCGGAGCAGCTCGGCCAGGCCGCCGGGGACGTCCGGGATCAGCACGTGGAGCTGCAGGTAGCGTCCGGCCGCCGCCATGCCGTGCCGGATCAGCTTGCCCATCAGCAGCGGGTCGACGTTGCCGCCGGAGAGGATCGCGACCGCCGGGGTCTCCCAGCGCGTCGGGTCGTCCAGGACGGCGGCGACGGCGGCGGCGCCCGCCGGCTCCACGACCAGCTTGGCCCGCTCCAGCAGCAGCACCATCGCCCGCGACATCGACTCCTCGGAGACGGTCACGACCTCGTCGACATACTCCTCGATCGCGGCGAACGGGACCTCCCCCGGCGTCCCGACCGCGATCCCGTCGGCCATCGTGTGCATCTCGGTGAGGGGTACGGGGTGGCCGGCGGCGAGCGAGGCCGGGTACGCCGCCGCCTGCTCGGCCTGGACCGCGACGACCCTCGGCTCGGGGCGGCCCTCCTCGCGGCACTGCTCCTTGACCGCCAGCGCGACGCCGGCGGCGTAGCCGCCCCCGCCGAGCGAGACCAGGATGGTCCGGGCCTCGGGGGCCTGCTCGAGGATCTCGAGACCGGCGGTGCCCTGTCCCGCGACGACCGCGGGGTGGTCGTACGGATGGATCAGTACCGCGCCGGTGCGCTCGGCGTACGCGATCGCCTCGGTCAGCGCCTCGTGCAGGTAGCTGCCGTGGAAGACCACCTCCGCGCCGTAGCCCCGGGTCGCGTTGAGCTTCGGGATCGGCGCCCCCTCGGGCATGTAGACGCGCGCCTTGATCCCGAGCAGCTGCGCCGCCAGCGCGACGCCCTGGGCGTGGTTGCCGGCGGAGGCGGCGACGACACCGCGGGCCCGCTCCTCCTCGCTCAGCTCGGACATGCGGACGTACGCCCCACGGATCTTGAACGAGCCGGTGCGCTGCAGGTTCTCCGCCTTGAGGTGGACCGGCCCGCCGACCAGGCTCGAGAGCCAGCGCGAGGACTGCATCGGGGTGCGGACCGCGACCCCGTCGAGCAGGTCGCGGGCGGCGCGGACGTCGGCGAGGGTGACGCGGTCGGGCATGGCTCGACCCTAGGCGGTGCCCTGGGCCTGGTCCGGGGTGCCCGGATCTCGTGCCGCGGCGGCGCGCGGGTCCTCGCCGGGCTCCGTCATCGCGGCGAGGTGCTGGACGACCGCGTTCAGCGCGGCGGCGAACGGGACGGCCACGAGCGCGCCGGCGACGCCGGCCAGCAGGACACCCGTACCGATCGCGACGATGACGCCGAGCGGGTGCACGGAGACCAGCCGGCCCATGACGAACGGCTGCAGCACGTGCGCCTCGATCTGCTGGACCACCACCACCCCGGCCAGCATCAGCAGGGCCACGAACGGGCCCTGCGCGATCAAGGCGACGAGCACCGCGACGGAGCCGGAGACCGTGGCACCGACGAGCGGGACGAACGCGCCGAGAAAGACCAGGACGCCGATCGCGACGACGAACGGCACCTTGAGGATCAGCGCCACGACGACGATGCCGATCGCGTCCACCGCCGCGACCAGGACGGTGGCCCGGACGAACTGGGTCAGGGACTTCCAGGCCACCCGGCCCGAGGAGTCGATTCGGTCGCGGGAGACCCGGGGGAAGATCCGGACCAGCCAGGCCCAGATCAGCCGGCCGTCGGCGAGGAAGAAGTACGTCGCGAACAGCACGATGAACGCGCCGGCCACGACGTGCCCGACCGCCGTGCCGAACTCCGTGGCGTAGCCGACGAAGCGCCCGCCGGTGTCGGAGACCGACTCCTGCAGGCTCGACAGCGCGCTCTGCAGATCGGCGTCGCTGATCCCCAGCGGCCCGTCGCGCAGCCAGGTCCTGACCTGGTCCAGGGCGTCGACCACCTGGGTCGACAGGTCCTCGGCACCGTTGAGGATCTGACTGACCACGAAGACCAGCAGCAGGGCGATCGCGCCCAGCCCGAGCACCACGACCAGCAGCGCCGACAGCTTGTGCGGCACGCCCAGCCGGTCGAGGCGGCGTACGGCCGGCCCGAGCAGCGCGGCGGCGAGCAGCGAGACGATGAGCGGGTAGGTGACCACCGCGAAGTAGTGGATCAGGAAGAGCAGGGCGAGCAGTGCGGCACCGATGACCAGCAGCCGCCACGACCAGGCGGCAGCGACCTCGACGCCGCGCGGGACGAGCGGGTCGTCACCGGGCCCGGCGGCTGCCTCCACGACGGGACGGCGTCGTGGTAGTCGCGGCCCGCGGTAACGCTTCGTCTCCCCCACGACCAGAAGGCTAGATCACACCGACAGGGCCCGGTCGAGGTCGGCGAGCAGGTCCTCCGCGGTCTCGATGCCGACCGAGAGCCGGACCAGGTCCGCAGGCACCTCGAGGTCGGTGCCGGCGACGGAGGCGTGCGTCATCAGACCCGGGTGCTCGATCAGGGACTCGACCCCGCCGAGGGACTCCCCGAGCGTGAACACCTCCGTGCGACGGCACACCTCCAGCGCGGCCTGCTGGCCGGCGGCGACGCGGAAGGAGACCATCCCGCCGAAGCGCTTCATCTGCCGGGCGGCGACGTCGTGCCCGGGGTGGTCGGCCAGCCCGGGGTAGGAGACGTGGCTGACCGCGGCGTGGCTCAGCAGGAACTCGACGACCCGCTCGGCGTTGTCGCAGTGGCGGTCCATGCGCGGTCCGAGCGTCTTCAGGCCGCGCAGGGTGAGCCAGGCGTCGAACGGGCCGGCGACCGCGCCCATCGCGTTCTGGTGGAAGCCGATCCGCTCGGCGAGGACGTCGTCGCCGGTGACCAGCGCTCCGCCGACGACGTCGGAGTGGCCGCCGACGTACTTCGTCGTCGAGTGGACGACGACGTCGGCCCCCAGTGCCAGCGGCTGCTGGAGGTACGGCGACGCGAACGTGTTGTCCACGACCAGCAACGCACCTGCCTCGTGCGCGACACCGGCCAGCGCCTCGATGTCGGCGATGGTGAGCAGCGGGTTCGTCGGCGTCTCCACCCAGACGACCCGCGTCTGCCCGGGCCGGACCGCGGCACGCACGGCCCCGACGTCGTCGAGCGGTGCGGGGGTGTACTCCAGCCCCCACCGCCGGGCGACCTGGTCGACCAGGCGGAAGGTCCCGCCGTACGCGTCGTCGGGCAGCACCAGGTGCTGCCCGGGGTCGGTCAGTGCGCGCAGCAGGGTGTCCTCGGCGGCCAGCCCGCTGGCGAACGCGAACGCGTGCGTACCCCCCTCGACCGCGGCGAGTGCACCCTCGAGCGCCGTGCGCGTGGGGTTGCCGGAGCGGGAGTACTCGTAGCCGCCACGCAGCCCGCCGACGCCGTCCTGCTTGTAGGTGCTCGTCGCGTAGATCGGCGGGATCACGGCACCGGTCGTCGGGTCGGGCTCGTAGCCGGCGTGGATGGCGCGGGTCTCGAAGCCGTAGGTCGTGCTCTGCTCGCTGTCTGGGCTCACGCGGACCAACCTAGGACCCGAGCTCGAAACGGCGCAGATGGGTCCACGGGCCGTCGTCGTAGCGCCACAGGTCCAGGCCGAGCGCGGTGACGTCGTACGCCCGGAAGTCCTCGCGGAGCTGCGCGAGCGTGGCCTTCGCCTCCGTCGGGTCGACCTTGTTCTGCACCGTGACGTGGGGCCGGAGCGGCTGACGGTCCTGTCGCGTGAGGCGCTCTTCCCAGCGCTGCTGCAGGTCCCGGTGCAGCGTCGCCAGTTCCTCGGACTCCAGGTCGTACGCGACCCCTCGCCCGAGCGACCTCACGCCGGCGACCCGGACGTCGAACGGTCGCCGCGCGGTCGCGGAGGCGAGGGCGGCCTCCACCTCCAGGTCCGCCGGCAGCGCGTGGAACAGCGTCACGTGCGCCCCGACGAGCAGCCGCTCGGCGGGGAAGTGCGCCCGGCGCACCTCGTCCCAGCGTGCCTGGGTCTCCTCGTCCACGGCGAGGCTGAGGATGCGCGGAGCGGACACGCCCCGTTCCTACCGCAGGTGCCCACGTCGCCGGGTCTCGACAGGCTCGATCACCTCGGCGGGCCGGCTGAGCCGAGGTGGTCGAGCCCGACCGAGCGCAGCGAGGGAGGACGTCGAGACCACCGGCACCGAGCACCGGCCACGCGGGAAGGATGCGGCGCGGGTGCGCGTTGGGCATGCTGACACCGAGCGATAGGAGTCCCCCGTGCTGTTCAGCCGTACCAAGTCCGAGCTGCCGACCGCAGAGAACGCCCTGAAGGGCCGACCCGACGCGTGGTTCAACCTCCGCGAGAAGCACGTCGTGCTGGACGCGCCGGTGGTGACCGACGAGGTCCCCGACGGCTACGAGGTGGCGCTGTTCGGGCTCGGCTGCTTCTGGGGCGCCGAGGAGATCTTCTGGCAGAAGCCGGGCGTGTGGTCCACCTCCGTCGGGTACGCCGGCGGCATCACGCCGCACCCGTCGTACGAGGAGGTCTGCACCGGGCGCACCGGGCACACCGAGGCCGTACGCGTCGTCTTCGACCCCACGAAGACCTCCTACGAGGAGCTGGTGGCGACGTTCTTCGAGGTCCACGACCCGACGCAGGGCATGCGCCAGGGCAACGACGTGGGCTCGCAGTACCGCTCCGCGATCTACTACGAGACGCCCCAGCAGGAGAAGGTCGCCCGCGAGGTCACCGAGCGGTACCAGAAGGTGCTGACCGAGCAGCGTCTCGGCGACATCACCACCGAGATCCGGCCCGCGAGCGAGACGCCGTACTACTACGCCGAGGACGTGCACCAGCAGTACCTCGCCAAGAACCCGTTCGGCTACCGCTGCCACGCCAACACCGGCGTGCGCGTGCCGCGCGCGTCCTGAGGCTTCGCATTGCCTGACGGAGCCCTCATCGTCCAGTCCGACAAGACGCTGCTGCTGGAGGTCGACCACCCGGACGCGGCCGACGCGCGCAAGGCGATCGCGCCGTTCGCGGAGCTCGAGCGCTCGCCGGAGCACGTGCACACGTACCGCCTGACGCCGCTCGGCCTGTGGAACGCCCGCGCTGCCGGCCACGACGCCGAGCAGGTGGTCGACGCGCTGCTCGACCACAGCCGGTACGCCGTCCCGCACGCGCTGCTCGTCGACGTCGCCGAGACGATGGCGCGCTACGGCCGGCTGAAGCTGGACAAGCACCCGACCCACGGCCTGGTCCTCTCCAGCACCGACCGGCCGGTGCTGGAGGAGGTGCTGCGCTCGAAGAAGGTCGCCGGGATGCTCGGCGAGCGTGTGGACGACGACGTCCCCGAGGTCGAGGGCGCGGTCGTCGTGCACCCGAGCCAGCGCGGCAATCTCAAGCAGGCGCTGCTCAAGCTCGGCTGGCCAGCGGAGGACTGGGCCGGGTACGTGGACGGCGAGGCGCACGCGATCTCGCTGGAGCAGACCGGCTGGGAGCTGCGCGACTACCAGCAGCAGGCGGCCGACTCGTTCTGGGAGGGCGGGTCCGGTGTCGTGGTCCTACCCTGCGGCGCGGGGAAGACCCTCGTCGGCGCGGCCGCGATGGCGCACGCGCAGGCGACGACGCTCATCCTCGTCACCAACACCGTCAGCGCGCGGCAGTGGAAGGACGAGCTCGTTCGTCGCACGAGCCTCACCGAGGACGAGATCGGCGAGTACTCCGGCGCCCGCAAGGAGATCCGGCCCGTCACCATCGCGACGTACCAGGTCCTCACGCTCAAGCGGAAGGGCGCCCACCCGCACCTGGAGCTGCTCGACGCCCGCGACTGGGGCCTGATCGTGTACGACGAGGTGCACCTGCTGCCGGCGCCGATCTTCCGGATGACCGCCGACCTGCAGGCCCGGCGCCGGATCGGCCTGACCGCGACCCTGGTGCGCGAGGACGGCCGCGAGGGCGACGTGTTCAGCCTGATCGGCCCGAAGCGGTTCGACGCGCCGTGGAAGGACATCGAGTCCCAGGGCTACATCGCGCCGGCCGACTGCGTCGAGGTGCGCGTGACGCTGCCCGAGGGTGAGCGGCTGGTGTACGCCACCGCAGAGCCCGACGAGCGCTACCGCCTCGCGGCGTGCACGTCGGCGAAGTCCCGGGTGGCCGAGGACCTCGTCGCGCGGCACCGTGGCGAGCCGACGCTGGTGATCGGGCAGTACATCGAGCAGCTCGACGAGCTCGGCGAGCACCTCGGCGCTCCCGTCATCAAGGGCGACACCAGCGTCAAGGAGCGGCAGCGCCTGTTCGACGCGTTCCGCACCGGTGAGATCGACCTGCTGGTCGTCTCCAAGGTCGCCAACTTCTCCGTCGACCTCCCCGAGGCGGCCGTCGCGATCCAGGTCTCGGGCTCGTTCGGCTCACGCCAGGAGGAGGCCCAGCGCCTGGGCCGCCTGCTGCGCCCGAAGGCCGACGGACGGACCGCTCGGTTCTACGCAGTCGTGTCTCGCGACACCGTCGACGCCGACTTCGCCCAGAACCGGCAGCGCTTCCTCGCCGAGCAGGGGTACGCGTACCGGATCGTCGACGCCGGCGACCTGGACACCCTCGACGCCTGACGAGCGGCCTCAGACGTACGGCCGGGTGATCAGCTCGAGGTAGTGCCCCGACGGGTCGAGCAGGTAGACCCCGCGGCCCCCGTGCTCGGTGTTGGTCTCGCCCGGCCTGGAGCGCTGCGGGTCGGCCCAGTGGTCGTGACCACGGGCGACGAGGTCGGCGTACGCCCGGTCGAAGTGGGCGTCCTCGAGAAGGAACGCCAGGTGCACCGGCGGGAAGTCGATCTGCGGGTCGGCGAACTGCAGCAGGACCCCGTCGTCGAGCAGCAGGTTGTGGAACGGCCCCCACGACGGGGCGTCGTGCGCCTCGAGGAGGCGACGGTAGAAGTCGGCGGAAGCGGCCGGGTCGGTGGCCGCGATGATGGTGTGGTTGAAGCGAGCGGACATGTGGTCTCCATGAGGTGTGGTGTCGAGCGGGCAGGGGCTCGACGTCATGGATGTCGAGATGCAATGAAGATTGACAGGCTTCGTGCTGGCTACTTTGACGAAGAGGCTTGGCGACCTCGAGGTCGTCAAAGTAGCCGGGAGAAGCGAGCCAGCAGCCTCGTTTGTCGCCCCCGTCCCGGTGACTGCACCCGGACGGGTCTTACGGTGACGCCCGACCCTCCGCGCGGCTCAGCAACCCGCTGAGCTGCTGCGGTGCCGGTGGTGGTTCGGGTCACGGAACCGTTCGAACATGCCAAGAGTCGACGTGTTGCGGTTAGGCGGGGTCGGGGCTCGTGAGCCGCCAAACTACGCGGGATCCCTTGAATCGCGGGTGCGCAATTCGCAGAGTCAGGGAGTCTCAGGCTCGCTTGGCGGGAACGCTGACTCCGGACGTGGTGCCGGGGGCCGCGATTTTTGCGATGGCCTCTGTGGCCTTCATGGTGACGCCCTTCGACGACGCGAGACCCGACTGGAGCCACAACCTTTCTACCGAGCCGACATTTGCGTCGCCGGGCAAGAACTTGAGTAGCAGTGCCATGACCACCCTGAACACCGGGACCACCAGTGCACTGCCGACCACGGCCCCGACGATGAGGCCCGGAGTGATCTCCCCAGACAGTTCCTGAGTCAGCAGGCCACCAGCCGTGACACACCCGCCGATGAAGACCACCCACCCGGTCAACCACAGCACGCCGAACGGGGTGACTCGTCGGGCCTCGTGCTCGACCCGTTCGCTCAGCTGGTCGAGTTCGGCCACTGTGACAGGCCTCGTCGTTGCAAAACTTTGAAACAGCTGCTGATGCGCCTCAGCCCCGCGCGAACGCTGCTGGATCACGGTGCCATCGCCCGTCACATGCCACTGAATCCGCCACGGAGGGTCTGAGTCGCCATTCCTCGCCACGTTCCATCTCACCCCAATCACGTCGACCGCGAAAGGCCCCCTAGCCTCGCTCTCAATCGGACCGCGCGGAAATCCTAGACGCTATTCCGCACGCGAGGTTCTGCCCTGCCATGGCGCCGCACACGCTCCGACCGACCATCCTGCAAAGGGGCGCTCTCCACCAAACGATCGTCAACCAAGACGCTGCAAGAGGGCGAGACCGCCGATCACGAAGAACCCAAGTCCTGGTGCACCGACGGCTGGGGTTCTCTTCCCGACAGGGGTGTCCGGTACGCCTCAGTCGACCGGACGATGACGTCAGCGGAACTTGGGAGCGCATGGCATTGGCTGGGTCTGGCCGGGCGCGGCGTCGAGCGGCACGACCACCCCGGTCTCCGTTCTTGACGCTTCGCGTGCGGCCCGGCTGCCAGGATCATGATCGTGACCATCGGACTTGAGATCGTGTCCGTGCGGACCTGGACCGACCGGGAGCTCGGGGCTGCCGTGGCCGCGGCGTGGTCTGCGCGAGGACTGCCCGAGCCCATTCTGACCGGGCGAGTCGCCACCGATCTCGTGTGCGAGGTCGGCACGGACGTCCTGCAACTGCAGGTCTTCGCTCCCCACCGGCGTACGACGCTCGCCGGGCCGCGGTGGGTCACCGCGATGGCCGTGGCGGCGTCCTCGTCCGGCGACCTGGTGGCCGCAGTGCTGGACGTTGCCGCGGACCTCGCCCGGCGCTGCGAGGGGCACGTGAGTGTCGACGGGGAGGTGGTGGAGCTCGACGGGGTGGCCGTACCCTCGGCCGAGGTTCAGACCTCGGCCCCGCCGGGGCCGAGCCCGGGAGCCGGGTCGCCGCCCTACCCGCCCGTGTTCGCGGCCGTCGTGCTCGACCTGTCGACCCCCGACGAGGAAGGGTGGCGCTCGTTGCTGGGTGCGCTGAGCCGCTGGACCGGCGGACGCGCGGACTGGATCCCGCGGTGGTGGCGGCCCGACGACGAGTGGGAGCCATTCGACCCCCAGGACGGGCCCCCGCCCTGGTGGCCGATGGAGGTCGACCTCTCCACGGGCGGAGGCACAGCCGAGTGGAGGATCACCGGAGCGGGTTTCCCGGCCGACATCTCCTCCCAGATCGATGTCGAGCTGCGCGTGCCCGTGGACACGTCCGCGGACCTGCTCGAAGATCTGGTGGGGCTGGAGGCCTGGCACCCGGTGTACGCGATGGTCCACCCCTGGCACGACGAGGAGCCGTTCCTGGTCGCAGGGCCGCGCCGGTACACCCCCGGCACGCCGCCGTCGCTGCTCCTGAGCGGGGAGCTGCTGACCGCGGGGTTGCCCAACCTCTACTGGGGCAACCTGATCGGTGAGCCGTGGGTGGGTGCGATCGGGCCCGAGCGGCTCGCGAGCGCCCCGGCGTACCGGGTCGAGGAGACGCCGGCCGGCTGCTGGGTGCTGCAGCTGACCGAGCGGCCCTCCGACGTCCTGACCGACTGGGCCGGCTTCAGCGCGCTTCGCGACCGGCTCAAGACTCACCTGGGCGCCGACCTGTTCCGCCAAGACGACGGATTCGAACGACGTGCCGCGCGCCCCCTGCCCCTGCCGACGCTGGACCAGCGGGGCCACGCCCAGGAATAAGACGGCGAACTGCGCCAACTCAATGCGATCAGAGATCTGTCGGCGCCATACCGTCGTGGATCCTCACGCCAATCGTGATCAGTTGGGGATCGCTTTACGGTCTGCACCGGCCCCCGACCCGGTCGACGAGCAGGGTTGATAACCATCGTTCTTGACCGCGACGTGGGCTTCTGATGGTGCGGTACGGGCTAGGCAGGATCGCGGAGAAATCCGAGCAATGCCTCGGCGAGTGCATGTGGTGCTTGCTCAGCCATGTGGTGACCACTCGGGATCGGCTGGCCGGTCACTGAGCGGGCCCAAGGGCGCCAGACCTCTAGGACGTCGCCGTAGAGGCTTTCCATGTCGTCCTCAGTCGACCAGCACACCAGCGTGGGGCACTGAAGCTGTCTGCCGGCTGCTCGGTCGGTGTCGTCGGCGGCGCGGTCGACCCCGAGGCCGGCTCGGTAGTCCTCGATCATCGCTTCGACAACCGCCGGGTTGCGGATCGCCGCGAGCATGTCTTGGTAGTTCTCCTCGCCCATCAACTCGACCCGCACCGAGCGTGCGCCGTACCACGCTTCAGGGTCGGCGTTGATCACGCGCTCTGGGATGTGCGGTTGGGCAAAGAAGAACCAGTGCCACCAAGCGGTCGCGAAGGTGGCGTCGGCGCGAGCCAGGGCCTCTCCGATGGGGATGCTGTCCAGCACCGCCAGTCGGGTGATCACCGTGGGGTGGTCCATCGCAGCCCTGAAGGCGACGTAGCTGCCGCGGTCGTGGCCTGCGATCGCAAATCGCGGGTGGCCCAGGCTGCTCGTCAAGGCGACGATGTCGTCTGCCATCGCGCGCTTCGAGGCTTGGCTGTGGTCCGGAAGGGGCGCCACAGTCGATGACTGGCCGTACCCGCGCAGGTCGGGACAGACCACCGTGAAACCCGCCGATGCCAGCATTGGGGCCACCAGGTGCCAGGTCGTGTGAGTGCGCGGGTGCCCGTGCACCAGGACCACCGGCGGGCCTGAGCCTCCCACCCGAGCTCTGATCCTCACGCCGTCAGCGACCTCGACGGCAACCAGCTCGAATCCCTCGAACACTCAGCCACTGTCTCAGGCGCAACGACCCAGGGGCAGATCTGACGGTTTCTGACCCTGCGCCTCTACCGGGTCGACGGCGCTGGCGAAGACCGTAGAGCGATCGCTATCTGGCGATACGCCAAGAGTGCAGGCCGTCCGAGCGCTTCGCTGTCGAGCTGCATGCCCGCGCGGCTTAGGTGCACCTTAGTTTGTGATGACGTAGGAATTTACAAACTGTCCTGCATCTCGACAATGGAGGTGAGCGGCCGCGACAGGGCCGCGTCCGGGTCACCCGTCGACCGGGTCGCCTTCCGGTGCGTGGCCTGAGCAGAGGCCGGGTCCGGTCGTCACGGGTCCGATCGTACGGCGGCGACGAAGGCCTCGACGACCGCAGGTCCGTCCGCTGCAACGACGACGTCGACCTCGCGACCGTCGGCGGACGGTACGAGCCGGTCGCCGACCATCCCCATCCGCACCGGCTCGACGGTGAACAGCTCGGGGTGCGCGAGCAGCACCACGGCTCCGGCGTCGCCGAGCAGGTGCGCGCGGCGTACGGCGAGCAGCTCACCGGCCAGGCACGCCGACGGTGCCCTCGCCCCGCGGAGCGCCTCGACCAGCGGCGCCGGGACGGCCACCGTCTCGAAGACGTCGATCGCGTAGATCGTGGTCGGCACCTCCCTGGCGAGCGCCGCCGCGGTGGCGCGCGGGTCGTGACCCACGTTGAACTCCGGCTCGCCCTCGACGACGAGCTCCCCGCCGACCATGACGAGACGCTCGACGTGCGGGTGGCCCAGCATCGCCGCGACGTTGGTCAGCGGCGCGCAGGCCACGAGCGACGCAGGACCCGCGCTCGCCAGCACCTCGACGGGCGCCGACGCCTCGGCGGGGCGCTGCGCGGGTGTGACCGGCACTCCGCCCAGCCCGTCGGTCCCGTGGTTCGTCGGCCCGACCCTCGCGCCAGATCCGGCGAGCGTCCGCCCCGCGCCGCGGACGACGGGTACGTCGACTCGCGCCTCCGCCGCGAGCACCGCGAGGGAGTTGGCGGCGGCCTGCTCGACCGGCACGTTCCCCACCACCGCCGATACGGCGCGCAGGTCCAGACGCGGCTCGTGCGACGCGTACAGGATCGCGAGGGCGTCGTCGATGCCGGTGTCGACGTCGAGGACGACCGGAACGGCCGGGACGCTCTCCGTGCTCACGTGCGCTCCCTTCCGGTCGTCGTCGGCAACGACGCGCCCACTCTCCCAGCACAGCCGGCGACGTTCGCGCCCCTCGGAGGGCTCATCATGGGCCGGAACGTCGACGGCTGCGTTCGAGCGCCGTCGGCAGGCGCCGGGCTCGTACGCCCGGCCGGGTGAGTCGCTTCCCACGGCGAAGTCGCGCTTCCCACGGCGTACCCACCATGGGGAGTGCGACCTCGTCGTGGTGAGCTGGTGAGCGTGTGACGGACGGGGCTACCGGAGGTCGGCAGCGGTCACCGGCTGCTCGATAGGCTCGACTCCCGCCGGTTCAGGGAGGAACTCGTGAGCTACCACGTCGTCACCGACAAGCGCGGCAGGCCGATCAGCGTCATCGTCAGCGTGGTGCTGGCGATCCTGACGGCGGGCTACTTCCTGCCGTGGATGATCTCGGCGCTGCGCGGCAAGCACAACGCGTGGGGCATCTTCTGGCTGAACTTCCTGCTCGGCTGGACCGTCATCGGCTGGGTCGCGGCGTTCGTGCTGTGCGTCCTGCCGCACCAGGCGGTCGCGTACCGGCGCTGAGGTCGCCATTCCTCTCACGGTCGACGGTCTCGACAGCCGTTCCTCGCTAGCGCTCGTCACTGCTCGACCACCGGTGGTTGCGGCCCGGCGAGCCCCTCACCACCGGTGGTTGTGGCCCGGCGAGCCCCTCACCACCGGTGGTCGCGGCCCGGCGAACCCCTCACCACCGGTGGTTCCGGCCCGGCGAACGCCGGTGGTTGCGGTCGGACGCCCACGCGTCAGGCGCGCCAGCCGGCGACCATGTCGGTCATCGAGTCGGTCAGGGCGGCCTGGAGGAGCGGGCCGAACGACACCCGGCCGACGCCGAGGCGGGCGTACCGCGCGAGGTCGTGCTTCACCGGGTGGGCCGTGATGTTGACGGGCACGTCGAGCGCGGAGACGACAGCGGAGATCAGGTCGTCGTCCTCGTGGATCAGCACCGGGTAGACGCTGTCCGCGCCCGCCTCGACCAGCCGCTGCAGCCGTGCGACGGCCTCGTCCAGCACGGAGGCGCGGTCCTCGACGGTCCCGAAGAGGTCGGTGCGCCCGTTGATCCACACGGGCACGCCGGCCGCCTCGGCAGCGGCCCGCAGCCCGGCGACGTACGCCGCGTGCTCCTCGACGCTGCGCAGCCGGCCTCCCTCCGAGTGCACCGTGTCCTCGATGTTCAGCCCGACGCCGCCGGCCTCGAGCAGCCCGTCGACGAGGACCTCCGGCGACTGGCCGTAGCCGGCCTCCAGGTCCACCGACACCGGGACGTCGACGGCGGCGACGATCGGCTTGACGGCCTCGACCACCTCCCGGAAGCTCTGGCCCTCGTGGTCGGCCGCGCCGCGGGAGTCGGCCAGCGGGTGGCTGCCGATCGTCAGCGCCTCGAAGCCGGCGTCGACGGCGGTACGGGCGCTCCACGCGTCCCACACCGTCGGCAGGACCAGCGGGGTGTGACGGGCGTGCAGGTCGGCGAGGGTACGAGCGCGGGTGGCGAGCTGGTCGTCGGTCATGTCGGGAGGAACCCGCCGGGAGGGTGTGAGCATTCCGGCCCCGGGTACATCGACGACGCGGCTTTGTCGGGCACTCGGCAGAGCCGCAACTTCTGCCCCGGCTCGACGCGCGGACCGGTGAGCCGGAAGAATGCGGTCAGGCTCCAATCCGGGGAGGGCACGGTGCCGAAGTCCCATCGAGGATCGAAGACAGATCGATCCCACACTGGCCGGACGAGGAGCAGGAGCACGATGACCCAGTTGCGTGCGGTGGACGACGGCGGGGTCGCCCCGTCACCGTCGAGCGCTCGCGCCGAGGAATCGGATCGTCTCGCCACGTTGCTGGGCCGCTCGGGGCGCGGCGACGAGGACGCGTTCGCCGAGCTGTACGACACGATGGCGCGCCGGCTGCACGGTCTCGCGCTGCGCGTCGTACGAGACCCGGCACAGGCAGAGGAGGTGACCCAGGAGGCGATGGTGGAGATCTGGCGACAGTCGTCGCGGTACGACCGCGCCCTGGGGAGCCCGACCTCGTGGATGATGACGATCACGCACCGGCGCGCGGTCGACCGCGTACGTTCTGCCGAGGCAGCGACCCGCCGCGACGCGACGTACCACGAGCAGAACCAGACGGTCGAGCACGACGAGACCGCCGAGGCGGTGGCCCGCAACCTCGAGGGGGCACGGGTGCGCCAGGCGCTGACCAGCCTGACCGAGACCCAGCGGGGGGCGGTGCAGCTGGCCTACTTCGGCGGCTACACCCACACCGAGGTGGCCGGGCTCCTCGGCATCCCGCTCGGCACGGCCAAGACCCGAATCCGCGACGGCCTGATCCGGCTGCGCGACGCCCTGGGGGTGGAGTCCTGATGAGCCCGAACAGCGGTGCCGACCTGCATGCCCTGACCGGTGCGTACGCCGTCGACGCGCTCGACGACCTCGAGCGGGTGCGCTTCGAGCGCCACCTCGACGAGTGCGCCGACTGCGCGGCCGAGGTGCTGAGCCTGCGCGAGGCGGCCGCCCTCGTCTCCCTCGACGAGTCCGCTCCCCTCCCGCCCCAGCTGCGGGACCGCGTGCTCTCGTCCGTGGCCGAGATCCGCCCGCTCCCCCCGGTCGCCCCGCACGAGGCCGTGCGCGACACGGCCCGCCGCTTCCCGCGGCTGGTCGCCGCCGTGGCGGCCGCGGTCATCCTCGTGGCCGGCGTCGGCATCGGCAACTGGCACCCCTGGGCACCCCAGCCGCCGTCAGAGGTCACGTCGGCCTCGCAGGTGCTCGACGCGGCGGACGCGCAGCACAGCACCGCCCGCATGCCGGGTGGCGGTCGCGCGACCGTGGTGCACTCGGCCAGCCTCGACCGCGTGGTGGTGATGACCGAGAACCTCCCGCAGGCACCGGCCGACCGGGTCTACGAGCTGTGGCTGCAGGACGCCAAGGGCGTCATGCGCCCCTCGGGCACCCTGTCCGGCGGCTCGGACACGACCGTCGTCCTGCGCGGCGCGGTGAAGGGCTCGACCGGCGTCGGGATCACCCTGGAGCCGGCCGGCGGCTCGCAGAAGCCGACCACCTCGCCGCTCGCGCTGTTCCCCCTCGCGCAGGCATGACCCGCCGCGTTGCCGTCGTCGGCAGCGGGGTCTCGGGCCTCGTGGCCGGCTGGGTGCTCAGCCGCGACCCCAGCACCCACGTCACGCTGTACGAGGCCGACGACCGGCTCGGCGGGCACGCCGACACCCACGAGGTGGCCGTCGGCGGCGGTCGTACCGTCCCCATCGACACCGGGTTCATCGTCCACAACGAGCGGACGTACCCCACACTCCTGCGGCTCTTCGACGAGCTCGGGGTGACGACCCAGGAGTCCGACATGTCGATGTCGGTCTCCGATCCCCGCTCCCTCGGCGGCTCCGGGCTGGAGTGGGCCGGGGCGCTCGGCACCGACGGGCTGTTCCCCGACCCGGCCAACCTCCGGAACCCGCGCTACCTGCGCATGCTGGTCGAGATCCCGCGCTTCCACCGGATGGCCAAGCGCCTGCTCGCCTCCCCCGAGGGCACCGCCGCCGACGAGGAGACACTCGACTCCTTCCTCACCCGCGGCCGGTTCACGGACTTCTTCCGCACCTACTTCATGACGCCCCTGGTCTCCGCGGTGTGGTCGACCGACCCGGACCACGCCCTCGCCTACCCCGCGCGCTACCTGTTCCGCTTCCTCGAGCACCACGGCATGCTGACCGTCTTCGGGTCGCCGACCTGGCGCACGGTCACCGGCGGCTCCCGGGAGTACGTCGACCGCGTGGCCAAGGCGTTCGACGAGGTCCTCCTCTCGACCCCTGTCTCCGGCGTCCGCGAGGTCGAGGACGGCGTCGAGGTCACCGCCGCCGGCGAGACGACGACGTACGACGCCGTCGTCGTGGCCACCCACTCCGAGCAGGCGCTCGCCGTGCTCGAGGGCGCACCCGGCGGCGCGAGTGCGCTGCAGCGCGAGGTGCTGGGCGCGATGCACTACGAGCCCAACGTCGCGCAGCTGCACACCGACACCTCGCTGATGCCGGTGGCGCGCAAGGCGTGGGCCTCGTGGAACTACCAGTGCCGCGGTGGCGTCGGCCGCGCGGCCGGCGCCGACAGCAGCGTCGTGGTGACCTACGACCTGTCCCGGCTGATGCGGGTGCCCGCCATCCCCGGCGACGAGCGCCGGTTCCTCGTCACGCTCAACGCCGAGGAGCTGGTCGACCCCGCCACGGTGATCGCCACCCGCCACTACGCGCACCCGATCTACGACCCCTCGTCGGTGGCGGCGCAGCGCCGGCTGCCCGAGCTGTCGACGGACCGGCTGGCGTTCGCGGGGGCGTACCACGGGTGGGGCTTCCACGAGGACGGCGCGCTGTCCGGGCGGACGGCGGCCGAGCGGGTCGGCGGCGTCTGGTCGACCCCGGACCGCGAGGAGCACCCCCGACCCACCACGACGCCGCGGCTCTACGAGACGAGCATCGGACACACCCGCACGGCCCCGCTGCGCAACCAGTTCCGCTACCGCTCGCACACCTGGCTGGTCGACGTCGACGACCTCCCGCGCTACTCCGGCGCCTTCGGGCCGCTGCTGCGCCGGCTCTCGCAGTTCCGGTCCGCCGACCACGTGGGCGACCCCCGCCACAGCATCCGGGAGAACATCGAGGCGGTGCTGACCGACCACGGTGTCGAGATGCCCTCGCGCGCCGACGGCGGCCGGATCCTGATGCTCGCGCACGCGCGCACGCTGGGCTACGTCTTCAACCCGATCTCCGTGTTCTGGTGCCACCGCGCCGACCACAGCCTCGCGGCGGTGGTCGTCGAGGTCCACAACACGTACGGCGGCCGGCACGCGTACGTCGTGCACCCCGACGAGCGCGGCAACGCGCGGGTGGCCAAGGAGCTGTACGTCTCCCCGTTCAACGACACCAGCGGCGAGTACGCCGTGTCCGTCCCGGTCCCGGGTGACGAGCTGTCCGTCACGGTCACCCTGCACCGCGAGGACCAGCCGCCCTTCGTGGCGACCATGAGGGGCACCGCCGCCAAGGCCGACACCCGAGGGGTGCTGCGCGCGTCGCTGCGCCACCCCCTCGTCCCCCTGCTGGGTGCGGCCCGGATCCGCGTGCAGGGAGTCATGCTCTGGCTGCGCGGCCTGTCCGTGCAGCCCCGACCGAGCGGTCACGAGACCGATCTGACGCACCACCGCACCACCCGGAGGCACGACCGATGACCCTCGCCGACGTACCGGCACCCCAGCCGATCGACACCGTCCGCTGGCCGGACCTCGCTCCCGCGCGCGCCAACCTGCGCACCCGCGTGGAGACCGCGGCGGCCCGCACGCTCTTCCGGGGTGCGGTGAGCCGGCTCCCCGTCCGGGTCCACCTGCCGGACGGGACGACGTACGGCGCGGGCGGCCCCGGCAGCCCCGAGATGACGGTCCACGACCCCGAGGCCTTCTTCGGCCGCGTGGGGGCGGACAAGCTGATCGGCTTCGGCGAGTCCTACATGGCCGGGCACTGGGACTCCCCCGACCTGGGCGCGTTCCTCACCGTGCTGGCGAGCCGGATCTCCACACTGGTCCCGAAGCCGCTGCAGGCGCTGCGCTCCGCGGTCGTCGCCCGGCACCCCGCCGACGAGCGCAACGAGGTGGGCAACACCCGAAGCAACATCGCGCGCCACTACGACCTGTCCAACGACATGTTCGCGACGTTCCTCGACGACACGATGACCTACAGCTCCGCGCTGTACGCCGCGCCCGACGCGGCGGCCCGTACGACCCGCGGGCGTACGGCGGTGGCCACCGCGCCCGCGCCGGGCTCGCCGGTCGCCGCCGACCTCGTCGAGGCGCAGCAGCGCAAGATCGACCGGCTGCTGGACCAGGCCGGCGTCGGCGTCGGCAGCCGCGTCCTGGAGATCGGCACGGGCTGGGGCGAGCTGTGCATCCGCGCCGCCGCCCGGGGCGCCACGGTCCGGTCGGTCACGCTCTCCAGCGAGCAGAAGGCGCTGGCCGAGGCCCGGGTGGACGAGGCGGGCCTCTCCGCGGCGGTCACCATCGACCTGTGCGACTACCGCGAGGTCACCGGCGAGTACGACGCCGTGCTCAGCGTGGAGATGATCGAGGCGGTCGGCCTGGACTTCCTGCCGTCGTACTTCGACAAGATCGACGAGGTCCTCGCCCCCGGCGGCCGGGCCGCGATCCAGGCGATCGTGATGCCGCACGACCGGATGCTGGCCACGAGGAACACCTACACCTGGGTGCACAAGTACATCTTCCCCGGCGGCTTCCTCCCCTCGGTCGAGCTGCTCGAGCAGACGGTCACCGACCGCACCCGGCTGCGGGTGACCGACCGGCTCTCGATGGGCCTGCACTACGCCGAGACCCTGCGGCTGTGGGACGAGGCCTTCCTCGCCTCGCGCGAGGAGGTGCACGGTCTCGGCTTCGACTCGGTCTTCGACCGGATGTGGCACTTCTACCTGGAGTACTCCCGCGCCGGCTTCGCGGCGTCGTACATCGACGTCCAGCAGCTGACCTTCGCCCGCCCGGACGAGACCGTCCACGAGACCACCGCAGGAGCCTCGGCATGACCGCCACGCTCGACACCGCTGCGACCACCCCGGCCGGTGGGGGCGTCGCCGCACGCCTCGAGGAGGCGCTGCGGCCCTTCGTCGGCGGCGACCTGCCCGTCCGGCTGACCGCGTGGGACGGCTCGCAGGCCGGGCCGCTCGACGCACCGAAGGTGACGCTGCGGACCCCCGACGTCCTCCGACGACTGCTGTGGCACCCGGGCGAGCTCGGGGCCGCGCAGGCGTACGTCACCGGAGAGATCGACGTCGAGGGCGACCTCGACGAGGCCCTGACCCACGTGTGGGGGGTGGTCCGCGAGCGCAACCTCTCCGGCGTGCGCCCGACACCGGCCACCCTCGCCACCCTGGTCCGGGCGGCGAAGGACCTCGGCGCGCTCGGACTCCCCGTCCCTGCCCCCGACAGCCAGGCCCAGATCAAGGGCCGGCTGCACTCCCTGGCTCGCGACCGCAGGTCGATCAGCCACCACTACGACTTCTCCAACGAGTTCTACTCGGCGATCCTCGACGACCACATGGCGTACTCCTCGGGCTACTACACCCGCCCGGACATGACGCTGGAGGAGGCGCAAGCGGCCAAGCTGGACATGGTCTGCCGCAAGGTCGGCCTGCAGCCGGGGATGCGCTTCCTCGACGTCGGCTGCGGCTGGGGCTCGCTCTCGCTGTACGCCGCCGAGCACTTCGGCGCCCAGGTCACCGGCGTCACGATCGCGGCCGAGCAGAAGAAGTTCATCGACGAGCGCATCAAGGAGCGCGGCCTCGAGGGCAAGGTCGAGATCCGGCTGCAGGACTACCGCGACGTGCAGGACGGCCCGTACGACGCCGTCGCCTCGATCGAGATGGGCGAGCACGTCGGCCAGGGCAACTACCCGACGTACGTCGACGTGCTGCGCCGCAACCTCAAGCCGCACGGCCGGGTGCTCATCCAGCAGATGTCGCGCCGCGGCCGGCACCCCGGCGGCGGCCCGTTCATCGAGTCCTTCATCGCCCCGGACATGTGGATGCGCCCGGTGGGAGAGACCGTCGAGTTCTTCGAGGCGGGCGGGCTCGAGGTCCGCGACGTGCACATGATGCGTGAGCACTACGTCGACACCGTCCGCGACTGGCTGGTGAAGTTCGAGGCCGCGGCCGACCGGCTGCGCGACCTGGTCGGCGAGGAGCAGCTGCGGGTCTGGCGGATCTACCTCGTCGGCGGCGCGATGTCGTTCCGCGACGGGCGGATGGGGGTCGACCAGATCCTCGCGGTGCGCAACGACGAGGCCGGCCACTCCGGCATGCCCCGCACCCGCGACCTGTGACGCCTAGGGCGTGTCTCTCGATTCTGGCCGTCCGCTGAACGTCGTCCAGCGCAGGCGATGGCACCTCCGGGGTCCCCGCAGGAGCGCGAGCGCAGCGAGCGCTCTCGTGGGTGGTGGCTTGGCGCGGGAGCGATGGCGGGCCGGGGCCCGGCGAGCTCTCGCAACGCAGCCAGCGTGCGTGAGGGGCGACGGGCAGCAGGCCACGAACGGAGAGGCATGCCCTCGACCGATGTGGCGCGTGGAGGACTTTGGCAGGCTGACGCCATGACGTGGGTCGTGGTGCTGGTCAGTGCGCTGGCCGTCGTGGTGATGATGGCGGCGACAGCGGCGTGGGCGCGGAGCAGCGACCGGTGGGCCGTGGTCGACACGACCTGGGGTCTCGGGTTCGGCGTGATCGCGGTGCTGGCTGCGCTCGTCGGCGACGGCGACGTCCTGCGGCGGGTCCTGCTGCTGGCGCTCCCCGCGATCTGGGCGGGGCGCCTTGCCTCGCACATCATCGGCCGGGCGAAGGGCCAGGGTGAGGACCCGCGCTACCAGAAGCTGCGCGACGAGGGCAACGGCCTGGTACGCCGGGTGCTGCTCCCCCAGGGTGTCGCGATGTTCGTGGTCTCGCTGCCGATCCAGATCGGTGTGGGCTCCGACCGCGACGTCACCTGGCTGGCTTGGGCCGGGGTCGTCGTCTGGGCCGTCGGGCTGGCCTTCGAGACCGTCGGCGACCGCCAGCTCGCCGCCTTCAAGGCCGACCCGGACAACAAGGGCAAGGTCATGGACAAGGGTCTGTGGGGCTGGACCCGGCACCCGAACTACTTCGGCGACGCCACCATGTGGTGGGGCGTGTGGATCGTCGCCGCCGACTCCGGCTGGGCCGGCGTCGCCACGATCGTCGGGCCGCTGGCGATGACGTACTTCATCCGCAACGTCACCGGCGCCAAGCTGCTGGAGCAGACGATGAGCAGGCGCGAGGGCTGGGACGACTACGCGCGGCGCACGAACCTGTTCTTCCCGATGCCCCCGCGGAGGGGCTGAGGGCCCTCCCGCTCTCGACGGTCGCCGTCAGCCGACTCTCGCGTGCAGCGCCTCGGAGAGCACCCGGGCCAGGAAGGCCTCACCGGCGGGGATGATCCCGAACCGGTTGTTGGTCGTGTGGACGTAGTTGGCCAGGATCCGCGAGTAGTCCACCCCGCCGACGACCGGGACGTCCCCGTCGCCGGTGTCCAGCTCGTCGGCTCGAGCCCGCGCCGCACGGTAGAGGTCGCGGACCACGTCGTCCCTGGTGCCGTCCCAGGCCTCGTCGACCAGCTCGTCGACCTGCCCGCGCATCTGCGCGCTCAGCCGCTGCCACGACTCGGCCTGCCCGTCGGGGACGTAGCCGCTCCACCACGACTCGTACCACTCGAGGAACCGGCCGGCCTCGGCCTGGCCGAGGCCCGACGCCGACAGGCCCACCAGCGTGCAGCGCATGGCCTCCCCGAGCGGCGGTGTCCGCGCGTACGTCTCGCGCGAGGCCAGCACGTCCAGGACCACGCGCGAGGTGGCACAGAAGACCTGCTCGGCCAGGTCGATCCCCTCCGGCCCGCCGTACTTGGCGTACTCGGGGGCGTACGACTCGCGCACCACGTCCCCCGGGCTGCGCCCGGCGCCCGGCGACTCGCCCTCGGCCGATGCCAACTGCTTCTGCATGTCCAGCTCGTAGCCGTACTCCACGCGCTGCTCCTCGGTCAGCTCGGGGATCCGGTCGCCCAGGGCGCGGGCGAAGACGTCGGCCGTCGCCTCGTCGGTGTGCAGGCGCAGCCGCAGGTGCGGTCCCCCCTGCCAGTACCGCAGGAAGAAGAACCGCGCCGACTCGGCGGTGTCCACCAGCTCCGTCACCTGCTCGCGCAGGAACGCGGACTGCACCGTGTGCGGGAGGTAGACGTGGAACGCGTGCCAGCGCTCGGCCTGCTCAGGACTGGTTGAGCTCAACGAAGTACTCCTCTGCGGCGGCGGGGCCGTGCGGCGACCGGTAGTCGGCGACGGCGGGAAGGCACTCGCGGACCACGACCAGCACGCCCTCGCGCGAGGCGGCGGTCCGGGCGAAGCTCCGCACCAGGAACGGGTTCCGGAAGTCGACGTACATCGGCTTGTGGACGCTGGCGCGGTGCAGGTGGGCGGAGTCCGTCGTGGCGTCGGCGCCGGGCACGCGCCGGCCGGTGAGGGCGGCGTACTCCTGGGGAGTCTGGCAGGTCACGAAGCACTGCTGCGGGAGCCCGAGCTCGCGGCGCCAGACGTCGAAACCGAGCAGGTCCTCCGGCTCGCCGCGGCTGAGCGTCTCCAGGCTCGGCACGGCCGTCGCGGGGAAGCGCCAGGCCCTGCGGTCCGCGACCACGTCGTCGACGACGAGCCGCGGGGAGGGCTCCTCCGGGCCGCACGCGAGGAGGTCGTCGAGGGGGTTCCACGGGTACCGCGTGGTCGGGCTCAGTGCCTCGAGGACCTGGTAGAGGGCGGGTACGCCGACCGGGATGAGGAAGTTCATCGGCACCAGGTCGACCGGGTCGCCGGACCCCGCCTCGCGCAGGTGCAGGCTCCCGGACTCGTCGTCGAGCTCGACGTCGAGGTCGCTCAGGGCGTGGCGCCGGTCGGGTTCGGGCCCTCCCCACGCCCCGGGGTAGTCGACCATCGCGTCGGTCAGGAACGGGTGGAGGTTGAAGTTGAACCCGAGCACCGCGTTGAGGTCCGCCTGGCCGGGCGCCGTCCTCCTCAGGTGGGCCCTGATCCGCTCGCGCAGCGTCCAGGCCGGGTCGGTGCTGCGCTCCACGAACGAGGCGAACCGCGAGAAGTACACACCGTGGCCCGAGAGCACCCCGTTGACGACGACCTGCGGGCGCGGTTCGTCGTTCGTGAGCTGGACGCGGAAGGTCACCGACCCCGGCTGCACCGCCCGCGGCACGCGGTCGCAGATCTCTCGGAGACGATCGGACCCGAGACGCGCCGTGCCGTCCTCGACGTGGAGGCTGGAGCGCAGCTGCGCGAACGCGGCCGTACGGTCGGCCGCGAAGCGCTGCGCCGAGCTCGACCGGACACCGTCGAGGACGGCGCGCTGCTCGTCGGGGTCGAGCTCGGTGAAGCGTGCGAACAGGTCGAGGAACGGCACGGTGGTGGCGTCCGGGAAGCACGACCGTGCGAAGTCGTAGAGCCCCAGCCGCCGCACCTGCCCCTGGTCCGCGATCCCCGCCAGCCGGCTCAGCGCGCCCAGGGCGGGCAGCGACCCGGACACCGCGTCCCCGTCCCACCCCCGGGGCCCGCCGGCCGTCCAGGTGTCCTCGAAGAGCGGCGAGCGCATCGTCGACTCCGGGGGTACGTCCACCTGGCTCACCGCAGCGATGTCGCGGATCGCGCTCAGCGAGTCCGCGATCAGCTCGCCGCGCGACTGCGCGTCCGCCTGCCCGAACGAGTCCTGGGCGTGCCGCAGGCGCTGGAAGGACTCGGCGATGGCCGTCGTCTCCGGGGTGCCGGCCGCGGCCAGGAAGCGGCCGAGCCGCTCGTCGTACCCGGGGTCCAGCTCGTCGAACCCCGGCCGGTAGAAGAGCAGGCCGATGTTGATGAGGACGCGGATCATCCTCTCGCTGGCCTCGGGCTGCCCCGTGGCCTCGACCAGCGCGTCGCGCAGCGTGGCCGTCGGGCAGCTGCCACCGTCGAGCGTGGCGAGGACCAGGCGGGTCGCCGGGTCCAGCTTGAGGCGTACGACACCCTCGGAGCCACCGAACCCGGAGTCGCTGCCCTTCGGGTCGACGCCGACGAAGCGGACCGCGTCCTCCTCGACCCGCAGGCTGGAGTTGAGCAGCAGGTAGCCCTGCCGCATCCCGTCGGGGGTCCGCTGCGCGACACCGACCATCCAGTTCAGCAGCAGCCTGTTGAGAGTCACCGTCGACTCGGTCCGGTCCGTGGCCGTCGTCGGGGAGTCGGGGTCGAAGGCCCCGGTCTCGGTGAACCGCCCGAAGGGCGAGGGCTTCATCGCTGCGCGGTACGCGAAGTTCACGAACGACGACTCGTGGATGCGCAGCTTGCTCGGCTTCCCGTCCCGCGGCGCCCGGACGAACCGCTGCAGGCTGCGGTAGAGCTGGTCGCCCGAGAGCTGGATGCTCATGGCCATCGAGTCGTGCTCGAAGATGGCGGCGAAGTCGCCACGGGCGGCGTCCTGCTCGGCGCCGAGGAGCCGGACCACCTCCTCCCGGTCCTGCGAGGCGGCGCGCTGCTCCTCCAGCCACCGGCCGACCCGCGCGGACAGGTCCGGCCCGAGCAGGTCGCCCGCGTCCTCCGTGCGCCGGACGACGCGGTCGACCCGACCGTTGAAGAGGTCGCGGCGCAGGGACACCAGGTCCGCGCGGCGATCGTCGCGCGCGTCCTCCACGAGCTCGCCGACCCGGTCGGCGAGCTCCTCGCGGAGCTCGCGCGCACGCCGGTCCCGCCGCTCCCACTCGTCGTGAGCCCGCCAGGTCGACGGGCAGTCCATCGCGGCGAGGGTCGAGAGCGGCAGCCGGGCGCGGCGGAAGACCGCGTACGGGCTGAGCTCGTCGCGGTCGCGGCCGGGGATCACGTCGGTCATGCACACTCCAGGCTGGTCGGTCGGGGACGGGGACGGGGACGTACGTCAGGGGAAGGGGTGCGGCGGCTGGTCCTCCGGCGTCCTGCCGCTGAGCCGGGACCGCAGGCCGGGGACGGGCTCGTGCAGCCGGGGCAGCCCGTGCAGGCGCCGCTGGTCGTGGCCGAAGGTCATCGGCAGGAAGCCCGGCACGAACGACCGGACACAGCTGAGTCCTCGCCACTCCAGCTCGGCGGTCGTCACCTCCGTCGCGTACACCTCGCTGCCGTGGTCCTCGAGGCGTCCGACGAGGTCCTCGAGCGCGGCGGTGACGGTGGGGTGCCGGGGCCGTCGCGCCTCGAGCGCGGCCAGGTCGACGCGCTCGCGGTCCTCGCCGGTGAGGAAGTCGTACCAGGGGCGCGAGGAGGCCAGCGCCCCCAGCAGGCTGTGGTCGTGCATCGTGCGGACCCGGTTGTGGTCCTCGGCGAGGCTCGCCGCGTGCGGCAGGTCGTCGGCGAAGCCGTGGGTGACCGCCATGGAGATCGCGGCCACCTCGAGGACGGCGGAGCGTGCCGCCGCGCGCGGCGACAGGCTCGCGCCCGCGGAGACGAAGGTCGCCGGTCCGGTCTCGGCATCGCGACCGGCCAGGGCGACCACGACGGGCACGCCCTCCTCCATCGCCGCCCACAGCAGGCGGACCCGGAAACCGGTGACCACCTCGTACCGGTCGACGAGCACGGCGAGGTCGTCCTCGCCGGTCTCGATCTCGAGCTCGGGCAGCGCCAGGCGTTGGTGCCAGGTGCGCAGGAAGGCGTCACGCTCGACGACCTCCAGCACGCCGTGCAGCGCGGCCTCCTCGGGTGTCGAGCCGAGGGCGAACCCGTTGGAGGTGTCGTAGAAGAGCGGCTTCCGTCCGGCGGGGACGGCGTTCCAGGCCACCGCCATCTCGGGCACCCACCGCCGTGAGCCGCGGCCGAGCGGGGTCAGTGGCAGCCAGCGCACCTGCTCGTCGGGCGCGAGGGGGGCGTACGCACCGGCGGCGTACTGCTCCGGCGCGGGCGCTCCGAGCAGGGCCGGGTCCAGCGCCGCCTCGCCCAGCTCCGACAGGCTGGCCACGGTCGCCGCAGTCCCCGCAGCGCCCTGCAGGGCCGCGAAGCGCTCGAGCCCCTCGAGCACAGCGACACGCCGGCTCGAGGCGAAGTCCTCGGTTCGTCCGATCCCGGGCTCCTCGCCGCCGTCGGGCAGGGGTACACCGACCTGCACCGCCGGGACGGGTCCGTCGATGTCGAGCCGTGCCGGGGTGAACATCGTGGTGGCGCCGACGTAGGCGCTCTCCAGGTCCGGTGCCGGGCCGGCGCCCCCGCGCAGACCGTCGCCGGCGATCGCCAGGCGGGCCTCGTCCACCGTCGCAGACAGTCGCCCCGACGAGGCCTGCCCGGTGTGCCCGCACGCCGTGGCCGGCGGCACCAGGGCCCACCGGACGCCGAGCGGCCGACGACGCACGACCGCCACCGATCCCTCGGGCCGGGTCTCCAGCTCGTCGGTGACGGCGTCGAGCAGCGCAGCGAGCGCCGGGTCATCGGTCTCGGGCGCCTCGGGACCGCCGACCGTCCCGTCCAGGTCTCGGGTGTCCGACGCTCGGCTGCCCGGCACCTGCTGGCGGTGGAGGAACCAGCGCAGGCAGTCGGGGCACCCGGCCCCGACCGACGGGGCGGCGCGCATCACCAGGAGGTCCGATCGCCACGCGACGACGGCAGTGGTCAGCTCAGGCACACCAGCACCACCTGGTCCGTCGGGAACGGCAGCCGGTCGCGCGCGGCCACCGGGCGGTGGGCCGGTCGCAGGACCGTGGACCACACGTCGTCCCACGACGCCGCCTGCGGAGGCACCACGACCGGCGACGAGCGATCGGCGAGAAGGGTGAGCAGGGCGGAGATCCGGGCCTCGTCGGGGCACAGCCCGACCCCGCGCACCTCCTGGCCTCCCAGGTGTCCGTGCACGACGGCGAGGCCGCGACGGCGTACGGCCACCCCCCAGCGCGGCGCGTGCCCGGTCAGGTGCTCGGCGGCCCGCTCGACGAACGAGCAGTAGCGGCCGCAGTCACCACCGGCGTGGTCCGGACCTGCGGAGCGCTCCGGCCCGGCAGGGTCCGTGCCGTCGGCCGGCAGGTCGCGGACCTGTCGTACGAGCGCACGGTAGACCGCCTCGTCGAGACTCCACCCCGCCGCGGTGGTGCCGTCCTGGCCTCGGGCGGACGCGGCGACCAGCTCGACAGCGGCGAGTGCCGCCTCGTGGCGGGCCTCGCGAGAGGTGACGGCCACGGAGGTGACCCGGCCCCGCGTCCAGTGTCGGCGCTCCTGCTCCCCCGTCTCACGCAGCACCTCCCCCACGACCCGACCGAGGGGCACCTGGGCGAGGTCCGCCTCGTCCAGGCGCAGCAGCGGGCCCAGCTGCGGGTCCACCCAGCTCGCCGTCCGGTCGGCGAGCCGGTCGAAGCCGAGGTCGTCGCGGACCTCACCGGGCGCGACAGCGAGCGGGCGCGGCGGCAGCACCGGCGGCGAGCCCGTCGTCGTCCTAGGCACGCGCCCGCACCTGCACCCCTGGCCCGACCACGCCCGGTGGCGATCGACACGGACGTCGGCGTGCACGGACGCGACGGGGTCCGCGAGCACCGACGCGTCGCCCGGCGCGGCGAGCAGGGCGTGCACCGCGTCGGCGATCACGGCCGCGACCAGAGGTCCGTCCACCGGCGGCGCCGTCGTCCCGTCGTCCGGTGCGGCCCGCGCCAGGCAGGGCCAGCACGCGGGGCTCGCGCCGGTGCTCGGCGCGACCCAGACCGCGTCGCCCAGGGTGCCCGCGACGACCTGCCGCCACGCGGGCGGGCCGAGGAGTGGCGGGGGCGTCGCGCCGGGTTCCACCTCAGGGTCGAGATCCACGACCACCGCGGTGCTCGGGTCGGTGTGCGAGAGCGCCTCGTGGAGCGCGCCACGGTCCGCGAGCTCCTGGACGGTCGGCCCCTGCAGCGCGTACGACCCCAGCGCCCGGCGCAGTGCGGCGCGGGCGGACGCCGGGCCGACGAGCAGGACCGCTCCCGTCACGATCCGGCCCAGTGCGGCTGCGGGGTCACGGTGCCGCTGCGCCAGGTCCGCGACGAGGCGGCCGGCGCCGGGTCCGTACCGCTCCACGAGCTCACCGACCGGGAGTGCGAGGTCGACGACGTACCCGCGCTCGGCGAGGACGTCGAGCAGCCGCGCGCGCACCTCGCGCCCGGCTCCTGCGGCGTCGAGCAGGTCCTCCGCCGAGCGCGACCCGTCCAGACCCGTCATCAGATCGGCCAGCACGCGGTGGACCCCGGCCCCGCCGACGGTGAACGAGCTGTCCGCCGTGCCGAGCCACGCCCCCGACGCGGTCGGCACGAGCGTGACGTCGGAGCGCAGCAGGGGCCAGGAGAGGCCGGCATCGGAGGGGGCGGTCGTCACTGCGCGCTCTGCGCGTCCTGCGCCGCCTCCGCGGGGAGCGCGTAGGTCGTCGACAGGACGGGGTGCCTGGTCACGCCGTCCGCGCGGGTCAGGTGCCGTGCCGCCGCGGGGATGAACCCGCCGAAGATGGTGCCGACGAGCCCGCCGGCCTGCATCGTGAAGTTGAGGTCGTAGAGCAGGGCTGCACCGCGGGTCGTGAGGAGGCGGTAGCCGTGCGCACCGGCCGACACGTCGCCTCGAGCGAGGGGGGCGTAGACGGTGGCGATCCCGGCGGCGGTCGCGAACTCCCGCTGGCCACCCAGCTCCTCGAGGTCCGTGAACCGCCGGTCGTCGGCGATCCGCTCGCAACCGTCGCGGTGCACGCGGTAGACGCCTCTCGGCAGGTCGCTGGAGCGCTGGGCGAAGACCATCAGCTCCAGCGGGCCGGTCCGCTCGTCCTGCTGCCAGGCCGCGGAGTCCCGCTGCAGCGCCGCACGGCCCAGCGCGAGGACCGTGCCGGTGGCGACCGGCCGGGGTGCGTACTGCAGCGTGGAGTGGCGCGACCCCAGCGTGGCGGCGTAGTCGACGTCGTCCGTCGCGGCCTCGACCGGCACCGGCACCGCTCCCGGGAGCTCGACGGCCGCGCCGGCGCCGGTGACCGCGACGTCCACGGTGCCGTCCCAGGCGGCCAGCAGCCGCCGCATGGTGGTCAGGTCGTTGCGCACGGTGCCTCCAGCCTGAGCACGCCCTCGACGGGCTCCTCCATCGGATCGGTGCCGAGGTACTCGCTCAGCGCGTCGTCGTCCCACGACGTGAGCACCTCGCACCGCAGCCCACGGTGGTCGGCGTGCCTGCGCAGGGCGCTGATCGTGCACCCGGTGTCGAGCAGCGAGAGCTTCAGCCCGAAGGTGCCGTACTTCGCGACGACCTTGCGCAGGTTCCCGGTGAGGACCACGAGCGTCCCCCGGTGCCCGTCGGGCACGTCGTCGCGCAGCCCGGCCAGCTGGTGGGTGGACTCCAGGAAGGCGTGCACCCCGACTGGGAGGCCGGCGGAACCGTCGGAGACGACGTACGCCGTGACGGTCCCGATGTTGCCGGCGGCGGCCGTCCAGCGCTTGACGCTCCCGTCCGGTCGGGTCTGCTTGATGCCCAGCCCGACGTGCAGGGCGAGCGCGAGCTCGTCGAGGGACCAGTCGGACTCCTCGTCCTCGTGGGAGAGCAGCGAGAGGTCCGGGCCGGGGAGGTCGGTCGTCGGCGCGGACGCCCAGGCCCGGAAGGACGACTGCAGCGCGATGTTGGCGGTGAAGTAGTGGGCCATGTGGCCCTTGGCGTCGAGGAAGCGCCGGGGCGGCATCGCGACCGAGGCCTCGAAGACCGCGCCCGGGCCGGCGTCTCCCACGGACCCCGCGGTGGGCGGCGTCGTGGAGCAGCGCGGGCAGCCGGGCCGCGTGACCGGGGGGAGGTACGTCGTCGTGAGCTGCTCACCGTCCACGATCGCGACGTCGAGCGGCAGGTGCGAGATGGTCGCCCGCGAGACCAGGGCACACAGGTGGTGCACGGCGAGCCCCGCCGCCAGCTCCGGCGTCGCGTCGGCGACCGGCTCGAGGGGTGCGGGGTCGACCGTGTGGGTGGCGCACTCCCAGCACGGCGTGAACGACGGGTCGACGTACGGCCCGACCAGCACCCGCGCGCCAGTCAGGGTGACGACCAGCAGAGGACGCCCGTCGCGCCAGCAGGCCTCTTGGACCGTGTCGAGTGCCGCTTCGGAGGCCGCGGTACGGACGTAGAGCACGAGCGTCGCCCCGCCCACGTCATCGCTCGTCGGGCAGAGGTCGTCGACCAGGGGCCGCACGAGCGAGGTCAGCGCGGGGTCACCGAGGACGCAGACCGTCGTGCTCTCCAGCCGCTGTGCCGCCTCGGTCCAGGAGTGGTTGGTGGCCGTGGCGTTCCCCAGCCGCGACAGCATCGTGCGCATCGGCTCGTCCAGCCGGGGCTCGACCGGGCGCTCAGGAGCCTCCTCCACGGCGCCGATCGCCCACAGGACCGCCAGCGCGGAGTCGAGTGCGGTGGGGTCCAGGCCCGTCTCCCGCGACAGGTCGGCGTGGTTCCTGCTCCCGTCCAGCAGCGCGACCAGGCCGGGCAGGTGCGTCGAGGCGAAGGCCCCGGAGAGCTGCTGGGACCGGTCGGCACCCTCGAGGAGCATCCCCTCGGGGACCTCGCGGAGCCGGACCCCGCGCCGGACCACCGGCCGCGCGGGCACGAACACCTGCAGGTCGCGGTTGACCGCGCGTCCCAGGGTCGCGGCCCTCATCTCGGTGCTCATCGGCCCTCCCGGTCGTCGAGGCGTACCCAGGCCGCGGGACGGTCGTCGTGCTCGCCGGTGCCGCAGCGGTCGCACCCGTGCACGGGTACGACGCTCGCCGTCGACACGGTGCCGCGCACGAGGTCCAGGCTGCGCACGGTGCCGCCGCGGCCGGCGTACCGGTCCTCGGCGGCCAGACGGAGCAGGGAGGTGACGACGGCGACGTGGTGGTTGCCGAAGCCCTCGGGCAGCCCGGTGCTGTCCAGGTCGCGACCGGCGCCGTCGACGGCGTGCTGCGCCTGCCTCCGCCGGTAGCACCGGTGACAGGCGCCGTGCCCGGGCACCACCGTCGGGCCGACGACGATCCGGGTCGGCAGCACCTCGACGGCGGTCGAGGCGATCCCGCGACGGACGGACCAGGCGTCCAGCGCGTCGCGGAGCCCCTCGTCCTCCCCGGTCCCGACGAGCGCGACCAGCGCCACGCCGACCGGCGCCTCGTCGCCCTCCAGCACCGCGCGGAGACGGGCAGGGGTCAGGGCGCGCTCGGCGGGCAGACCCGAGCGCTCGAAGACCCGCTCGGCCAGCTCGCCGGACAGCGCGTAGAGGTCCGGCCCACTCGCGGCGGGCGAGGCTGACTCGCGGATCGACACCGGCGCAGTGTCCACCGTGCTCCTCTCGTCGTGGTCCGTGGTCATGCGAACGGCTGGGGCTCGGGGTTGATGTCGGAGGAGGCGGCGTCGTCGGTGCGGGCGGCGGCCTCCCGGAGACGAGGCGTGGCGAGGTAGCGCTCGGCATGGATGAAGGACAGCGGGACCGCCTCGGGGACCAGCACCTTCACCCCGGTCATCCCCACGCTGCGGGCCTCGTCGGTGGTGACGTCGACGACGATCACCTCGCCCCCGCGGGAGCCGACCCGGTCGACGACGTGCGCCAGCCGCGATGCGCTAGCGGGGACGCGGGGGAGGTCGCCGAGGTCGTGGACGGCACGCTCGCCGTCCAGCAGGTGGGAGAAGGAGCCACGGCGCTCGCGCTGCCCCTGGTACGCCGCGCCGGCGAGCACGCTGACGGCGTCGTCGGCCGGGCGCGAGGAGGGGTGCTGAGCGACGTAGTCGCGCAGCGCGACTCTGAGTGCGGCGAGCTCGCGGTGGATCTTGCCCACCGCGCGGCCGGGCTCCAGGTCGCAGGTCGCGCACACCATCTGGGCGACCCGGGGCTCGTGCTCGGACAGCTGGAGGGCGTACACGACCGGGATCCCGAGGTCGGTGGTGGCGTCGAAGAGTCGCACCTCGAGGTGCGTCGCACTGCCGGTGCGTACCGCCTGCGCGTCGGCGGCGGACAGGTCCGCCTCCGCGACCCGCAGAGCGGGGAGGCGCCGCCTGAGCAGCCACGCCAGGGTCAGGGCGTCCCGCTCGACGACCTCCAGCGCGCCCGACAGCACCGCCTCCTCAGGGTCGGAGTGGACGGCGGCACCGGTCGTGACGCCGCGGGTGAACAGCTCGGAGTCGCTGATCGGCACCATGTGCATGTAGACGGTCACGGCGGGGACGAGCACCTCTCGCCCGCGCGTCAACGACCAGCCTCGTACCCACCTGATCGGCAGCGACGGGTCGTAGCGCCGCAGCCCGCACGCCTGCGCTGCGAGCTCGGCGTCCGAGGGCCGCGGCCAGCGGGCCGGTGAGACCACGTCGTCCGCGGCCAGCGCAGTCTCCGGGGCGGTGACGAGGTCCTCGTCGCGCCAGGCGCACAGGGAGTAGCGCTCCAGGGCCTCCGCGACCGAGACCAGCCGCGCCCGCTCGGGGTCGAGGTCGCTCCCGACCCCGTTCATGTTCCCCATGTTGACGTCGTGGGACCACCCCGACAGCCCGCCCAGCACCGCGCCGGGGTTCCCGACGTACGAGGCGTGCACGGTGAAGCGAGGGTCGCCGGGCGCGCGAGGAACCACGGCCGAGGCGTTGACCAGCCCGTACGGCGAGACCAGCCGCTCGACGGCACGCAGGGAGGCCGGGACGCTGCTCCCGGTGTCGGTCATCGCACGGCCCCTCGGCCCCGCAGCGCACGATCGGGGGTCGGGCCCGCACCCCGTGCTAGTTTCACGCGGTGTCCGACGCCGACGTGCTGACCGACCTCTCCGACCCGGCCGTTCAACGGATCGCGGACATCGTCAAGAAGTCCCGCGCCAACGTGCGTACGGCGATCGTCGAGGACCCCGAACCGCTGCTCGAGGCGCTGTCCGCGGGCGTGGAGTTCCTCGAGGTGTACGCCGACGCCTCCCGCGAGGTCCCCGCCGACCTCGCCGCGGCCTGCGCGACGCGGGAGGTGACCGTCCGCCGCGTCGATCTGGGCGTGCTGAACAAGGTCTTCAAGTCGGAGAAGCGTCCGCGGCAGTTCGGTCTGATCCGGGCCCCCCGCGCCGTCGGTCTCGCCGAGGTGGGCGGCGTGACCGGCGACCTGGTGATCCTCGACGGCGTGAAGATCGTCGGGAACATCGGCGCGATCATCCGGACCGCGTACGCCCTCGGAGCGGGCGCCGTGGTGCTGGTCGACAGCGACCTGACCTCGGTGGTGGACCGCCGGCTCGTCCGGGCCAGCCGGGGGTTCGTCTTCTCGCTGCCGGTGGTCCTCGCCTCGCGCGAGGAGGTCCGCCGACAGGTCGAGTCCGACGCCTGGTCGCTGGTCGACGTCGACATGGGCGGCACCCTCGGGACCGACGACCTGCGAGGCCTGCCCCGCCGACTGGGGCTGGTGCTGGGCGCGGAGAAGTCCGGCGTCGGGGAGTCGCTGCACGACCTCTGCGAGGGCACGGTCGGGATCCCGATCAACCCGGCAGCGGACTCGCTGAACGTCTCGGTCGCCGCGGGCATCGTCCTGCACGCGAGGTACTCGCGCACCGTCTCCTAGGCGGACCACGCCTCAGACCTCCGCGCCGGCGACGGACCGGGCGACCTCGCCGAGCCGTTGCTGCAGGTCGGCCGGCGCCAGGCCCGAGCGCTCCTCGTTGCCGTCCGCGACCATCGAGCAGAACAGGTAGCGCTCGGGGAGGCTGAGACCCGCGGTGTAGAGCACCGTGTAGAGCAGCGTCGTGAGCAGGCGGTAGGCCCCGAAGTCGGGATCGTCGTAGAGCAGGTGCGCCATGGCCGGGGAGATCTGGCGGTGGAACGACGAGAGCGTCGCAGCGCGCTCCGGGTCCTCGGCCACGCGGTCCAGACGCTCGCCGCTCGCGGCGAGCCGCCCCTCGACGAGCAGCTCACGCACCCGTGGGAGGGCGTCGGTGACGAGGCCGCGCCACTGGCCCAGCCAGGGCTGAGCGGGCGCCGGCGTGGCCGGGTCGAGCGCACCGAGGACGGCCAGGCGGTGCTCGCGGTAGGTCGCGGCGAACAGCGCGGCCATCGCGTCGCGATCGCGGAACCGCGCGAGAGCCCCCTCGGCGTGCGAGCGATAGCTGAGGAGCCGCAGGGGCACCAGCTCCTCGGCGGACAACCCGGTCAGCACGGACTGCGACGAGACGGCGACCGCCGCTCGGGCGTGCTCGGCCATGAGGCCGATCGCCAACGGGTAGTCCCGCGCCGGGTCGCCGCGCAGGGCGGCCGTGAGGGCGCTGGCGACGGGAGCGGCGGCGACCAGCAGGTCGGTCCAGGTCTCGGCGAGGGCCGGGCCGTCGAAGCCGAGCCCCGAGTCGTCCAGCGGTGGCTGCTCGGACTCGCGCGGCACCGGAGCGCGCAGTCCGTGCCGCTCGATCACCGAGCGGGCGACGTCCTGCTCCTGGGGCGAGACCCGGTCGGCGACCGCAAGCAGGATGTCGTCACCGGCGCCGGGGCTGCCCACCGTGCGCACGACGAGACGACGCGTGCGCGATCCGAGCACGCGCTCCGCGTCAGCGACCAGCCGGCGGGCCGGCCCGACGCCTCGGTCGGGCAGGTCGGCCAGCGGCACGACGTACGACGTCCACACGACTGCTCCTCGGCTCGTCTCGGATCGGTCCCCACACGCACATCTGCCGGGGACGACCGTAGTCGTCCCCGGCAGATGCCAGTCGACGTCGAGTCAGGAAGACGACGAGGACGAGGAGCTGCACGCGCAGCCGCTCGTGGTGCACGAGGCGGCCATCACCTGCGAGAGGGAGTCGTTGCCCCCGTCGGTCTCGGCCATCAGGTCCGAGATCTCCAGCGCGTTCAGGTCGATCTTGTCCATGTGCATTTCCTCTCCGAGTGGATGAGGTTCCACCAGACCAAACCTGGATCGAACCCATCAACACGGCGTCTCGTTAATCGAGACACCCGATGAGTGTTCAATTAGTTGGCGACGACAACGTCCTGTTTTGTCGGCAGATCGGCGCCTCTAGGCTGGCGAGATGGACCGGGGAGCGATCGCCGGGTTGCCCTGGCCCCCGGGGTACGACGAGGCGCTGCGCGACGCGCTGCTCCGGGCGTACGACGAGCCGGGGCGCGGCTACCACGACCGGACGCACCTGTGCGAGGTCCTCGCCCGGCTCGCCGAGCTGGGCGTCGACGACGGCGCGGTCGTGCTCGCGGCGTGGTTCCACGATGCGGTGTACGACGGTGCCGGCGACGACGAGGAGCGCTCGGCGGCGTGGGCGGAGAGTGCGCTCTCCGACGAGCCGGACCTGGCCGCGGAGGTGGGCCGCCTGGTCCGACTGACCGCGACCCACCGCCCCGAGCCCGGTGACGTCGCGGGTGCCGCGCTGTGCGACGCGGACCTGGCGATCCTGGCAGCCGGGCCGGAGCGGTACGCGACGTACACCGCCGGCGTCCGCACGGAGTACGCCCATGTTCCCGACGCCGACTTCCGCGCCGGGCGTCGGGCGGTGCTCGACGGCCTGCTCGCCAAGGAGCACCTGTTCGAGACCGAGGACGGCCGAGCGAGGTGGGAGCGAGCCGCTCGCGCGAACCTGCGGCGCGAGCTCGACCGGCTGCGCTGAGCCACCGCCGCACGCACCGGGTCAGCGCGAGCGCGGCGCCTTCCTGACCCGCAGCCCGGCCGAGCGCAGCCGGGCGACCAGCTCGCGGCTGGACACCGGCGTCGCGCCGGCCTCGACGATGGTGTCGTGCCACTCCGCGGGTACGTCGTAGTGGTCGCGGTCGAACGCACCCTCGGGCACCCCGTGCTCGAGGGCGAAGCCGTGCAACTCGGCCAGCGACGCGTCGGAGGCCAGGTGCGACCACAGCCGTCCGCGGCCGGCGGCGTTCGGCGGGTCGATGAGGATCATCCGACGGGTACGCCGTCCGCCAGGTCGCAGGCGTCGTCGAGCAGCAGCCGCCAGGCGCGGACCCGCTCGACGGACACGTCGGAGCGGTGCCAGGAGCCGTCCTCCCGCACCTCGGGACCCAGCTGGAGCCGACGGACGCCTGCCCGGACCAGCCACGGGACCTGGTCGGCCCGCAGGTCGCCGGCGGCGAGCACCAGCGAGG
Source organism: Marmoricola endophyticus (assembly GCF_014644415.1). Lineage (GTDB taxonomy): Bacteria > Actinomycetota > Actinomycetes > Propionibacteriales > Nocardioidaceae > Marmoricola > Marmoricola endophyticus. The sequence goes on along the minus strand of NZ_BMKQ01000001.1, from coordinate 3,029,038 downwards.
CGAGCCGAGCGTCGCCGGAAGCCCGTCGCATCAGCTCCTCGCCCCCGACCGGAAGCCCGCGGGCGGCCCCGCCGGAGGTCACCGACTCCAGACCTGGCAGGTCGCGGACGTCGCGCCACGCGCGGTCGGCCGACAGGGCGTCGTCGAACCCGCGGTGGAAGCCCCACGGGACGCCCAGCACCCGGGCCAGCCCGGCCGTGCCGGTCACGTCGACCTCGAGCTGGTCGTCGAGGAAGCCGATCGCCACGCTGGTCGCCCCGATCGCGAGCAGCTCGCGCGCACGGGCGACGAGGTGGTCGGCCGACGCCTGGTCGGTCGGTGCCCGGTCCGGCGCGCTGTCGTCGCGCAGCAGCACCCGCAGCGGCACCTCGCTCTCCCGGGCCGCTGCGCTGACGGCGGCCGGCGAGGGGGTCGCACCTCCCGAGGCCGGGCCGTCGACGAGCAGCAGCCGGTCGGCGCCGCCCTCGGTCGCGGCCGCGACGTCGCGCACGTGGGCGCAGACGACCTCGAGCACACGCGCCTGGTCGGGCTCACTTGTCACACTGGCATCGTGACATCCCCGGACCCGCTGATCACCGCACGCGCACAGGTGTTGCGCGACCTCGAGGCCACCGACGTCGCCAGCGCCGAGTGCGTCTCCATCCTCGAGGAGGCGGTCAGCCAGCGCCGGTGGTGGCTCGAGCAGTGGGCCGAGGGCTCGCCGTTCGTCACCGGGCTGGTGGCCCAGGACGTGCAGGACGCCCTGCTGTCGACGTCCGGCCGCTGGCCGCTGTGCCACCACTGCGACGTCGAGACCCCCCACGCGCTGTACGTCGACCCCGACATCGGGGGGCCGGACCCGCAGTGGGTGTGCGAGGAGTCGGGCACCGTGGTCGCGGCGGTCGGAAGGCTCTCGTGAGCACCCCGGCGACCAGGTGGGAGCAGGGCGACCACTCCCACTACGCCGACCGGTTCACCCGGCTGATCGCCGCCGGCGAGGACATCGACGGCGAGGCCCGCCTGGTCGACGTGCTCGCCCCGCGCGGCGCCCGCGTCCTCGACGCCGGGTCCGGGATGGGCCGCGTGGGAGCCGCGCTGGCCGGGCGCGGGCACGACGTCACCTGCGTGGAGAAGGACGCGGAGCTCGTCGCGGCGGCGCGCACGTCGTACCCGGACCTGCCCGTGGTCACCGCCGACCTCCTCGACCTCACCCCGGAGCTGCTCGCGCGCGCCGGGCGACCGACCTCGTACGACGTCGTGGTGGCGGTCGGCAACGTGATGGTCTACGTCGCCGAGGACACCGAGGAGCAGGTGCTGCGGAGCCTGGCCGCGCTGCTCGCACCGGGTGGGCGGGTGCTCGTCGGCTTCAAGACCGCTCACGGTCCCCGGAACGCGGCGGCGTACCCGGAGGCTGCCTTCCGCACCGACGTCGAGGCCGTCGGCCTGGTCGTCGAGCACCGGTTCGGCGGCTACGACCTGCGCGAGACCGACCCCGACTACGCGGTGTTCGTGCTCGGCCGACCTCCTGCGTGAGGACGCCCTCGCGGCCCGCTCAGGCGCCACCCGGGTCGGAGCGGAGGACGGGGACCCAGAGCGTGAACTGGTCGGCGCGGTAGGTCGACCGGGAGACCTCGCACACCACCTCGCGGCAGAAGGCCCGTCGGGAGACGCGGAGCACTGCCGACCCCTCCTCGATCTGCAGGATCTCGGCCTCCTCTGCGGTCGCGACGGCGGCCACCACGGAGTCCTCCCCCCAGGTCGGCAGGAGGTCACGTTCGGCGAACCACGAGTACAGCGAGGACGGCTCGGCCCCACTGAGGAGGTGGTCGAAGTGCTCCAGCGAGAAGTAGACGTCGCAGATGCAGACCGGCACCCCGTCGGCGGTGCGAAGGCGCCGCCAGTAGCCGACCGGCTCGCCCTCCTCGATCTGCATGGCTCGCGCCACGCCCGGCCCCGCACGACGTCGGGTCCGCTGCATCGTCGACGACCCCGGCTTGCGCCCGCGCCGCTTCATCTCCTCGGTGAACGAGGAGAGCCGCGACTGCATCTCGACGTGCGGCTTGGCCACGAAGGTCCCGCGCCCGGGGATGCGTTCGAGCAGCCCCTGCGCGACCAGCCCGTCCATCGCGTGCCGCACGGTCATCCGGGCGACGTTGAACCGCTGGACGAGCTCCCGCTCGGAGGGCGCGTGCGCACCCGGCTCGGCGGCCAGCGCCAGGCTGCGGACGTACTCCCGCACCTGCTCGTGCTTGAACCGCGCACCGGGGGTGTTGACGGTGTCCACGCCTGTCCCTTCCAGGCCCGAGCCTCACACGTCCAGAGCCCGAACGTAGCCATCCCGACACGCCCTTCGCAGGGTTTTCGACCGATCGGAATCGTGCTTCTCGCTCACCCGCCACCACGCCACGAGGGCCCGGCTCCTCGGGCGAGGAACCGGGCCGTGGGGGCGTCGGGTGCTACCTGACCAGCAGCCAGACGATCACCGCGATCACGACGACGGCAGCCAGTGCCTGCTTCCAGTAGGCCTTGGCGAGGATCGGCAGGACGGTCGCACCGAGGTCGATCGCATCGTCCTGCTGCGGTGCGGGCTCGGACCTGCTCGCCGATGGTGCCGGCGAGGGCGACCCGGCCGGTGCCGGGGACGCGGGCGCGCTCGCCTGCCCGGGCGCCGGGACGACGCTGGGCCCGGGCACGGCGCTCGGCCCTGCGTCCGTCCCAGGACCCGTCCCACCCGCACTTCGGGCGGCCGGGCTGCCGTCGTCCTCGGTGGCGGGACGGGCCGGTGCCGTGGGCGCGGAGGCGGGCGGTCTCTCCCCCGCCCCGCTGCCGACCTTGGACTCCAGGCAGGTGACGAACTGGCCGAGCAGCTTGTCCGAGACGTCCTGGATGACGCCACGGCCGAACTGCGCCGGCTTGCCGGTGATGGCCAGGTCGGTGACGACCTCGACGTCGCACGAGTCGCCGTGGGGGGTCAGCGTGGCCACGACGTCGGCGCCGGCGGTGCCGTTGCCGCGCTTGTCCTTGCCCTTCGCGACGATCAGCATCCGCCCAGAGGCCTCGTCCTTCTCGGTGAACGTCCCGGTGCCCTTGTAGACCAGCGCGATCGGCCCGAGCTTGACCTTGACGGTGCCCTCGAACGTGTCGCCCTCGACCGAGGTGACCAGCGCGCCGGGAAAGCACTCGGCAACCGACTCGATGTCGTCGAAGGCGGCCCAGGTGGTGTCCTTCGACGCGGGGACGGTGAACCGGTGGGTGAGCTGCACCTCAGCCTCCCGCCGCGGCGAGCACGGCTCGCCTGGTCAGGACCGTGGCCAGGTGGCGGCGGTAGTCGCTGTCGCCGTTGAGGTCCGAGGGCGGGGCGGTGCCGTCGGCGGCGGACGCGGCCGCGGCGCGGACCGTCTCCTCAGTGGCCGGCTGACCGGTGAGGGCCTGCTCCACGGCGGTCGCCCGCAGGGGCGTGGAGCCCATGTTGGTCAGGCCGACGCGGGCCTCGGTGATGGTGCCGCCCTCCGCCTTGACCGTCGCCGCGACGGCGACGATCGGCCACTGGTGGGCCACGCGGACGAACTTCTCGTAGTGCGCCCCCCAGCCGGTGTGCTTGGGCAGGCGTACGCCGACCAGCAGCTCGTCCTCGCCGATCGCGGTCTCGAACAGGTCGACGAAGAAGTCCGAGGCGGGCACGGTGCGCACCCCCGACTGACCGGCGATGACGAACTCGGCGTCCAGCGCGAGGGCCGGCGCGCCCATGTCGCCGGCCGGGTCGGCGTGCGCGAGCGCTCCGCCGAAGGTCCCCCGGTGCCTGATCTGCGCGTCGGCCAGGTGGTGGACGGCCTTCGTGACGAGGGCCGCGTGCTCGGCGACCAGCGGGTTGCCGAGCATCTCGGCGTGGGTGGTCATCGCGCCGACCGTGAGCACGTCACCGTCGTCGCGGACCCCCGAGAGCCCCTCGATCCGGCCGAGGTCGACCACGATCCCGGGAGCGTTGAGGCGCATCCGGAGCACCGGCAGCAGGGACTGGCCACCGGCGATGACCTTGGCCTCGTCGCCGTGCTCGGCGAGCAGGGCCAGCGCCTCCTCCACCGACGTGGGGGCGGCGTAGTCGAACTGTGCGGGGATCATTCGCCCGCTCCTTCCTGACCGGCGGAGCGGTCCGCGGTGTCCTGGGTGTCGAAGTGCGCGGCAGCCGCTCCGGTCGTCGGATCGGCGCCGTCCGCTGCTGCTCCGTCCTTGGCGTGGACCGCCTTCCACACCCGCTCGGGCGTGCAGGGCATCACCACGTCGTCGACCCCGAAGGGCCGCAGCGCGTCGACCACGGCGTTGACCACCGCGGGGGTCGAGGCGATGGTGCCCGCCTCGCCGACGCCCTTGGTGCCGAGCGTGTTGGTCAGCGAGGGCGTCGTGTTGTGCTCGACGTCGAAGCTGATCAGGTCGGCAGCGGTGGGGACGAGGTAGTCGACGAACGACGCCGAGACGAGCGTCCCGGACTCGTCGTGGACCGCCTCCTCGAACAGCGCCTGCGCGATGCCCTGCACCAGCCCACCGTGCACCTGCCCGGCCACGATCAGCGGGTTGATGACGTTGCCGATGTCGTCGACGCAGGTGTACTTGCGCATCTGCACCTGACCGGTCTCGGTGTCCACCTCGACCGCGCACAGGTGGGTGCCGTGCGGGTAGTTGAAGTTGATCGGGTCGTACGTCGCCTCGGAGTCCAGCGAGGGCTCCATCCCGTCGGGCAGGTCGTGGGCGGCGAAGACCGCCCCCGCGATGTCACCGATGCCGACACCCTGGTCGGTCCCGCGCACGGTGAACGTGCCGGCACTGAACTCGATGTCGTCGACGCTCGCCTCGAGCATGTGGGCCGCGACCGGCTTGGCCTTCTCGATCACCTTGTCGGCCGCCTTCACCAGGGCCTCGCCGCCGACGACCAGCGAGCGGGAGCCGTACGTGTCGAGGCCCTTGTGCGCGATCTGGGTGTCGCCGTGCAGGACCTCGACGTTCTCGAACGGCACCCCCAGCCGGTCGGCGACGATCTGGCTGAACGCCGTCTCGTGACCCTGGCCGTGGGCGCTGGCCCCGGTGACGATCTCGACCGTGCCGGTGGCCAGCATCCGAACGCTCGCGTGCTCCCAGCCGCCGGCGCCGTAGTCCAGCGAGCCGAGCACCCGGGAGGGGGCCAGCCCGCACATCTCGGTGAACGTGGAGACGCCGATGCCCAGCTGGACCGGGTCGCCGGCGTCGCGACGACGCTGCTGCTCGGCGCGGAGCTCGTCGTACCCGAAGGAGGCCTTGGCCTTCTCGGTGGCGGCCTCGTAGTTGCCGGAGTCGTACTCCAGCCCGGCCACGGTGGTGAACGGGAACTCGTCGTGCTTGATCCAGTTCTTCTCGCGCACCTCGAGCGGGTCGACGCCGAGCACGTCGGCGAGCTCGGTCATCATCCGCTCGATGCCGAAGGTCGCCTCGGGCCGGCCCGCACCGCGGTACGCGTCGGTCCAGGCCTTGTTCGAGAGCACCGTCTGGCAGGCGAAGTGGTACGCGGGGAACTTGTAGATCGCGTTGAACATGAACGCGCCCAGCACCGGCACGCCACCGCCGACGACGGCGACGTGCGAGCCGAGGTCCGCGAGCAGCTCCACCTTGAGACCGGTGACCGTGCCGTCCTTCTCGGCGGCCAGGGTCAGCTTCTGCCACTGGTCGCGACCGTGGTGGGCCGCCATCAGCGACTCCGAGCGGGTCTCGGTGTACTTCACCGGCTTGCCGATCCGACGGGCCAGGCACCAGGTCAGCCACTCCTCGGGGGTGACCTGGAGCTTGCCGCCGAAGCCGCCGCCGACGTCGGGGGCGATGACGCGGATCTTCGACTCCGGCACCCCCGTGGTCGCCGCCAGCGCGAAGCGCAGGATGTGTGGGACCTGGGTCGCCGACCACATGGTGTTCTGCTCGCCGGTCGGGTCGACGACCACGGAGCGGGGCTCCATGAACGCGGGGATCAGCCGCTGCTGGCGGAACTCGCGCTCGACGACGACGCCGTCGGCCCGGGCCTTGGTGATCGCCTCCTCGACGTCGCCACCCGTGCCGGCCTCGGCGGAGTCGAAGACCCACAGCGCCGACTTGTTGGTGCCCAGGTCGGGGTGCGCGAGGACCTTGTCCTCGGCGTTCTCCTTGAGGTCCAGCGCGGCCGGCAGCTCCTCGTAGTCGACGTCGACCAGCTCGGCGGCGTCACGGGCCTCGGCGGCCGTGCGCGCCACGACGACCGCGACGATCTCGCCCGCGAAGGACACCCGGTCGGCCGGCATCGGCAGGTGCACGGGGGCGACCTGCTCCGGCGTGATCGGCCAGGCGTTGATCAGGACGCCCTGGCTCTCGCCGAGGTCGGCACCGGTGAAGACGCCGACGACGTTGGGCGCTGCCTCTGCCTCGCTCTTGTCGATCGAGACGATCTTCGCGTGGGCGAAGGGGCTGCGCACCATGGCCATGTGCAGCATCCCGGGCAGGGTGATGTTGTCGGTCCAGCGCGTACGACCGGTGATCAGGCGCTGGTCCTCCTTGCGGCGTCGGTCGCGACCGATCTCGCCCGCAGGTCCCGCAGCGGCGGGGCGGTCCTCGGTGACGGTCATGCCTGACCCCCCTCGCTCGCGCCGGCGGCCGCGGTCTGCACGGCGCGGACGATGTTGTGGTAGCCCGTGCAGCGGCACAGGTTGCCCTCCAGCCCGACCCGGATCTCGTCCTCGGAGGGGTTCGGGTTGTCCTTGAGCAGGTCGACCGACTGCATGATCATCCCCGGCGTGCAGTAGCCGCACTGCAGGGCGTGGCACTCGTGGAACGCCGCCTGGACCGGGTGCAGCTCGCCGTCCTGCGCCAGGCCCTCGATCGTGGTGACATCGGCGCCGTCGGCCTGCACGGCCAGCACGTTGCACGACTTCACCGACTTGCCGTCGAGGTGCACTGTGCACGCGCCGCAGTTGCTGGTGTCGCAACCGACGACCGTGCCGGTCTTGCCGAGCGTCTCGCGCAGGTAGTGCACGAGGAGCGTCCTCGGCTCCACGTCGTCGGAGACCTTCGCCCCGTCGACGGTGAGGTTGATCCTGGTCATTCCCACTCCTTGGTCCTCGAGGGCTGCACCGGACCGCGGACGTACAGAGTCGGCCGCGAGCGTGTCCTGGATCACACAACGTAGGTGGGCTCGGTTGGCCGAAGGTTGGTGCTCGGCGCCGGTCCCGGCCGCGGGGCTCCTGGGACGGATGAGCAGTTTCGTGTCCGTATCGAGACCTCGTTGTGGGCGGGATCACCGCCTCGGGTGGTTACGGTCTGCCCATGCGTACGCGACTGATGACAGCAGCCGTCTCCACCGCCGCCCTCGCCCTGGGCCTGACCGCCTGCGGGTCCAGCGGGGGCACCACCGAGAGCGGGGTGAGCCTGGTCAAGAGCGGCACCCTCTCGGTGTGCACCCAGCTGCCGTACAAGCCGTTCGAGTTCCAGCAGGGCAGCGACGTCGTCGGCTTCGACATCTCGCTGATGGACGAGTTGGCCAAGCAGCTGGGCGTGAAGGTCGCCGTGGTCCAGACCCCGTTCGAGGGCATCCAGTCCGGCCAGGCCCTCAACACCAAGCAGTGCGACATCGCCGCGGCGGGGATGACGATCACGGACGCACGCAAGAAGGTCATCGGATTCTCCGACCCGTACTTCGACGCCACCCAGGCACTTCTGGTCAAGAAGGGCGGCGCGAAGACGCTCGACGACCTCGCCGGCAAGACCATCGGTGTCCAGCAGGGCACGACCGGCGAGATCTACACCAAGAAGAACGCCCCCAAGAACGCGAACATCCGCGTCTTCGAGGACCTCGGCCTGCTCACCACCGCGGTCAAGACCGGCCAGGTCGACGCCGCCGTGCAGGACAACGGCCCGCTGCTGGACTACGCCAAGACCAACACCGACACCGAGGTCACCGCCGAGTTCGACACCGGCGAGCAGTACGGCTTCGGCGTGAGCAAGAACGGTGGGGACAAGCTCAAGGACGCTGCCGACAAGATGCTGTCCGAGGTCAAGGACGACGGGACGTACGACTCCCTCTACAAGAAGTGGTTCGGGCAGGCCGCTCCCCAGAGCTGACCCCACGCCAGTCCCCCGAAGACACTCCCCGTCCCAGGAGACCGTCATGTCGACGACCACAGCCCCACGCCCGTCGGGGATGAGCCCACGCCAACGGGCACGCGCGAGCAGGGGCGTCCAGTACGTCGTGCTGGTCGCGGTCATCGTGGCCCTGGCGCTCATCGCCGACTGGGGCGAGATCCGCTCGCAGCTGTTCGCCGGCGACATCATCTCGAAGCTGTTCCCGTCGATCATCACGACGGCGCTGAAGAACACCGTCATCTACACCGCCGGCGCGTTCGTCTTCGGGCTGGTCCTGGGGCTGATCCTGGCTCTCATGCGGCTGTCCTCGGTCGGCCCCTACCGCTGGATCGCCACGGTGGTGATCGAGTTCTTCCGCGGGGTCCCGGCGCTGATCGTCTTCATCGCCTTCGGCTACGGCCTGCCGATCGCGTTCGGCATCCTGCTGCCCGGCGGCATCTTCACCACCGTGACCGTGGCGCTCGGCCTGGTGGGGGCGGCGTACATGGCCGAGACCATCCGGGCCGGCATCCAGGCCGTCCCGAAGGGGCAGATGGAGGCGGCCCGGTCGCTCGGGATGAGCCAGAGCCGGGCGATGGTCTCGGTGGTGATCCCCCAGGCGTTCCGGATCGTGCTGCCACCGCTGACCAACGAGCTGATCCTGCTGACCAAGGACTCCTCGCTGGTCTACATCCTCGGGCTCGGCCCGTCCGCGCTGGAGCTGACCTCCTTCGGGCGTCAGGCGCTCAACCAGTACGTCAACCTGACGCCGCTGTTCGCGGTGTCGATCGCCTACCTGGTGATCACGGTCCCGCTGTCCATCGTCGTACGACGCATGGAGGCACGAGCGGAGAGGGCCCGCTGATGAGTACTCCCGCGATCGACGTCCAGCAGCTGCACAAGTACTTCGGCGACAACCAGGTGCTCAAGGGCATCGACTTCCACGTGGACAACGGCCAGGTGGTCTGCGTCATCGGCCCCTCGGGGTCGGGCAAGTCGACGCTGCTGCGCTGCGTCAACCTGCTCGAGCAGCCCACCTCGGGCAAGATCTTTGTCGAGGGCGACGAGATCACCGACCCCGACGTGCACGTCGACGCGATCCGCAGCCGGATCGGCATGGTCTTCCAGCAGTTCAACCTGTTCCCGCACCTGACGGTGCTGCGCAACCTGACGCTGGCCCAGCAGCGGGTGAAGGGTCGCGGGAAGGACGAGGCGGCACAGATCGCCCGGAAGAACCTGGAGAAGGTGGGGCTGGCGGCCCGCGAGGACGCCTACCCGGCGCACCTCTCCGGCGGTCAGCAGCAGCGCATCGCGATCGCGCGGGCGCTGTCGATGGACCCCGACATGATGCTCTTCGACGAGCCGACCAGCGCGCTGGACCCCGAGCTGGTCGGCGACGTGCTCGGCGTGATGAAGGACCTCGCGCGCGAGGGGATGACGATGATGGTCGTCACCCACGAGATGGGCTTCGCCCGCGAGGTCGGCGACAAGCTGGTCTTCATGGACGGCGGCGTCATCGTCGAGGAGGGCGACCCCGTCGAGGTGCTCGCCAACCCGCAGCACGAGCGGACGCAGTCCTTCCTGTCGAAGGTGCTCTAGCCGGTCGGGCGCCGGTCGCACCGGCCAGCGCTCACCGGCCGGCGGGGGCGGCGTCGACAGCGGCGGACACGGGAGTTGTCGACGCGAGCCGGCGTCCCCCCATCATCGTCACCAGCACCCCGGTGAGCATCACCGCCCCACCGCCGAGCTCTGCCGGTGTCGGCACGTCGCCGAGGGCGAGCCAGGCCGAGGTGATCGACACCGGCGGCACCAGCAGTACCCATGGCACGACCGCCGAGGGCGGATTGCGGGACAGCAGGGTGTTGAAGATGCCGTACCCGACCAGCGAGGCGAGCAGCGCGGTGTACGCCGTCCCCAGCGCGGCGTGCCATCCGAAAGCCCTCGCCCCGTCGAGGACACCGCCCGGCCCGTCGACGACGAGGGACAGCGCCAGCGCGGGCACGGGCACCACCAGCGCCGACCAGACCGTCAACGACAGCCCACCGGCGACGCCGGATGCGCGGGAGACGGTGTTGCCGACTCCCCAGCTGAGCGCGGCCGCGAGACACAGCAGGAGCGCGATGCCCGGCGTCTGGCCACCGCGACCCAGCGCCACCACCAGCAGGCCGGTCGCACCGATCAGTATCCCGACCACCTGGTGCCGGGTCGGCACCTCCCTCAGCGCACCGGCGGCGATGACGACGGTGAACACCACCTGGGCCTGAAGCACCAGACCTGCCAGACCTGGCGGCATGCCCGCGGCGATCGAGAGGTAGAGCAGGCTGAACTGGCCGAGCGACATGAAGGCACCGACGGCCGCGACGACCCGCCACGAGGCCGCCGGACGGGGTACGAGGAACACCGCGGGCACCACCACGACGACGAACCGGACCGCGAGGAACAGCAGCGGCGGGATCCCCGCCATCCCCCAGTCGATCACGACGAAGTTGAACCCCCAGATCACCGCGACGAGCGTGGCGGCGGCCGAGTCACGAAACGTCATGGCGTCATGGTGAGTGACAGCAATCGTCAAGCACCAGCGAAAGAAGGTCGTACCGACCACGTAGCATTGCTTCATGATCGACCTCGACGCGCTGGTCTCTCTGCGGGCGGTCTCGACCCATGGCTCCGTCAGCGCGGCCGCCGACGCCCTCGGGTTCACGCCGAGCGCCGTCTCCCAGCAGGTGAAGCGGCTGGAGCGGCAGGTCGGGTTGGCTCTGCTCGAGCGGGTCGGTCGCGGAGTGATCCTGACCGACACCGGCCGCCGGCTCGTCACGTCCGGCGGATCGCTGCTGCAGGACCTGGAGCGCGTCGAGAGCGATCTGCACCACGCAGCCGGATCGGTCTCCGGCGTGCTGAGGATCGCGACGTTCTCCACCGCCGTACGTGGGCTGGTGGCCCCCGCCCTCGGGCCGGTCGTCCGTACGCACCCGGACCTGCGGCTGAAGATCACCGAGCACGAGCCGTGGGACGCGGTCGCCCGGGTCGCCGACGGTCGCGCCGACCTGGGGGTCGTGCACAGCTGGGGCGATGTCCCGATCAGCGTGCCGGAGCACCTCGACTCGCGCGAGATCGCGCGCGACGTGGCCGACGTCGTCGTGCCGGCCGGCCACGCGCTCGCCGAGCGTCGTCGGGTGCGCCCTGCCGATCTGGTCGAGGTCGAGTGGATCGCCACGCCGGAGGGCACCATCTGCCGCCAGTGGCTGGACCGGATGTACGTCGGCACCGGACGCACCCCGCGGATCGCTCACGTGTCGATGGAGTTCGACTCCCACCTGGCACTCGTCGAGGCGGGCCTCGGTATCGCCCTGGTCCCCCGTCTCGGGCGTGCTCCGCTCGCAGACGGGGTCCGGGCGCTGGAGGCGCACGACCCCGTGCCGACACGGACGGTCACCGCCCTGCACCGGCGCAGCATGAAGGACTCCCCGGCGGTCCTCGCCGTGCTCGACGCGCTCAGCCGAACAGCTGCGCCGCCATCTGCTCGATGAGCACGTCCAGCGCCCGCTTGGGACGGACCATGACGGTGAAGTCCACCAGCCGGTCCTCGCCGTCCCACCGCAGGAAGTCGATGCCGTGGACGAGCGTGCCGTCGAGGTCGGCCTCGAACTCCAGGACGGCCGAGTCCTCGGCGTACAGCTCGCGGCGGTAGCTCAGCGTCGGGCCGAGGACGGCCATCGCGGCGGTGAGGTACGCCGTGGCCGCCTCCCGCCCCTCCTGCGGGGCGAAGACGGCCGGCGAGCGGAAGACGACGTCGTCGGCGAGCAGCCCGGCCAGCAGGTCGCGCACCCGCCCGGCGTCCGCGCGGGCGTCGACGACCTCGTGCCAGGCGGCGACCGCGGTCGGCCGCTGCGCACTCATCGTGCCGCCGCGGCGAGCCGGCCCCTGAGCAGCGCTCGAGCCGGGTGCGGAGCCGCCCCGAGCCCGGCGAGGCAGTGCTCGAGCACCTCGGTGTCGTACGGCGCGATCTCGCTGTAGCCCATCACGGCGTCCGGCTGGGGATCGGCCAGCAGGGCCTCGCGCAGCGCGACCGCGACGTAGTCGGCGAGCTCGGACAGGACCGGCGAGTTCGTCCCGGGCAGCAGGTCGCCGCCGTACGCCGCCACCGCGCCGAGCACGTCACCGCTGCGGATGTGCGCGATGACGCTGTCGACGTCGACCTCCACCGGCATCATCAGCCGGTACGGCCGCGACGCCAGCGCCCCGCCCAGCGCAGCGCGCAGGTGGGAGACCTCGGCCTTGAGGGTGGAGGCCGTCACGGCCTGGTCGCCGTAGAGGTACGCGTGCAGCTGGTCCAGCGACAGCCCGTCGGGGTGCATGGCCAGGAGCGCGAGGATCTCCGTCTGCCGCCGGTTGAGCAGGAGCCGCCGGCCGTCCAGCCGGGCCTCGGCCGACCCGAGCAGGGTCAGGCTCAGCCCGAGACCGGCCACCTCGACCGGCGAGCCCGCCGCGCCGCGCGGGCGAGGCGGCGCGGCCCGGTCGGGGATCGCGGTCTCGATCAGTCGCGCCATCATCCGGGCGGTGGCCAGACCGATCGGGTGGGTGCGGTCCCAGGTCGTCGAGAGGTCGATGACACCGAGCCGCTCGCCGGTGGCAGGGTCGTGGACCGGCGCGGCCCAGCACACCCAGTTGTGCACGATCGGCGCGTAGTGCTCGGCGCTGAACACCATCGACGGGGTGTCCATGCGTCCCGCGAGGTCGAGCGCGTTCGTGCCGACGCTGGTGTCGTCCCACCGGCCGCCGGGGACGAAGTTGACGGTCTCCGCCTTCGTCCGCATGACGCGCCCGCCGTACGTCCACAGGATGCGGGTCTGCGGGTCGGTCACCGCGAGCACGAGGTCGCCGTCCTCGGCCGTCCGTCGCAGCTCGTCCTCGATCCGGGACACCGCGACCTGCAGCGCCGACTCGCGCCAGTAGGCCGCCGTGTCCTGCTCGTCGTCCAACGGCGCGCCGCTGACGCCGAGGTCGATCGCCGGGGCCGAGCGGCGCCAGGAGCTGAGGATCTCCGGTCGGATCGCGGTCCGGCGAGCCGGGGAGACGTCGTCCAGCGCGCCCTCCCCGTGCTCCACGAACGTCGTCCAGGCGCGGACCGCGTCGCCGCGCAGCTCGTGCAGGGTGCCGGTGTCCATCGAGTCGCTCCCCGGTCGTGTGGTCGGGGTCACGCTACCCGCCCGGTGGTCGCCCGCCGCGCCGATCCCGGAAGTCACGAGCGCCACTGCGGCGCCAGGGCACGCAGCGCGCCCCACGAGCGACCGCGGGCGACCCGGGACATCACCCCGCCCCACAGGCCGGCACCGTAGGCCGCGTCGTCGAGCCGCCGAGCGACCAGGTAGCGGGCGGGGTCCAGCCGGGGCCGCCGGTGGTGGTGGTCCAGCGCGGCGTCGACGACGGCCGCGACCAGCAGTGCCCGCCGCGCGCGCACGGAGAACGCGGAGACGACGACCGAGACCGGCCAGTAGTGCCGGCACAGCGCCGAGGCGGCCTGCCCGTGGGCCGCCGCCGCTCCCTCGAGGGTCAGCCGTGCGGCGGTCCGCAGCGGCGAGTCCGCTCGCTCGAGGCGTCGTGAGAGCCCGACGGTCGCGACGCCCCACGAGCCCAGTGCCACCGGGACCGACCACCGCCGCTGAGCCAGCACCGCGCCGGTGAGCACGGCGGTCCAGGCCGAGAGGACCATCGGCGCGACGGCGTCGCCGTGCCGCTCGGCCAACCGGCCGGCCGAGGAGCCGTAGAACGCCTTGCGCCCGAGCCACGCCCGCACGGTCGTGCGGTGGTCGTGGCGCACGGCGGCGCCCGGCTCGTACCGCACCCGCCAGCCGGCGCCGAGGAGGCGCCAGACGAGGTCGACGTCCTCCCCCGAGCGCATCGAGGTGGCGAACCCCTCCCCCAGCGCGTCGACACGGGCGAGGACGCAGGCGCTGGGGACGTACGCCACCGTGCCGAGGATGCGGACGGCCGCCGGGTCGTGGCCGAGGTCCAGGCTGGAGCGGACCTCCTCGTAGCGCGTCAGCCAGCCCGCGTCCGCCCCGCTCGTCACCCCGTGGACCCGCGGGGCGACGAGCCCCGTCGCCGGGTCGGCGAGGTGCCGGCGGAGCACGGACAACCAGCCGGGCTCGGGGACGACGTCGGAGTCGACGAAGGCGACGTACGGCGTCGTGACCCGCGCGAGGCCGGAGTTGCGGGCCGCGGCGGGCCCCGCGTTGCGCTCGTGGCGTACGACGTCCGCACCGGCGGCCGCGGCGACGCGGCCGATCGACGCGGGGTCGCGCGACCCGTCGTCGACCACCACGACGGGGATCTCGCGCGGCAGTGCGCCGAGCAGCCGGGCCAGCGCGTCCGGCCGGTCGAGGACGGGGACGACGACGGTGACGTCACCGACCGCCTCGTCCTCCTCGGCCGGGGTGCGCGCCCACGCGGGCCAGCAGGGGTCGGCCAGCCCGCGGTCCAGGAGCAGCCGGGCGAGCCGCCGCGAGGTCTGGTCGCGGACGACGAGGCCGGTCGGCTCTGCCAGCCGCTCGACGGCGGCGGGGGCCAGGAACACCACCCGCCCGGCCGTCCCGCCGACCAGGCAGCGGCCGCCGTCGCGGACCTTCGTACGCGGCGAGAGGCGTACCGCGAACCCGTCGGGGAGGGTCTCGCTGGCCGGCGGGGTCACCGGGCCGTCCCGCGCAGCCGCCCGCGCGGGTCGGGGTCGGCGATCCCGATCTCGTCGATCACCCGGACGACGACGCTCTCGAGGACCTCGCGGCCGTGCGCGGCGCTCGCGCCGCGCGGATCCCCCAGCACCCCGCTGGCCGACACCGCGCGTACTCCGCCCTCGCGCAGCGCGGGCAACAGCTCCTCGACCGGCTCGGTGGCACCGACGGCGAGGCGCTCCTGCCTGACCTCGTCGGGAACGAGGTGCAGCAGCACCGAGGTCTCCGTGACCCCCGCGTGCGCGTCCGCCCCGGGCGTGGCGGTCGAGGTCCACGCGACGTCTCGCCCCTCGACCCGCAGCTGGGTGACCGCCGAGCGGACGGTCGCGACGTTGCCGCCGTGACCGTTGACCAGCACCAGCCGGCCCGCCCAGCGGCAGGCCGAGCGCCCCAGCTCGACGAGGAGGAGGTGCAGCGCCTCGTGCCCGATCGACACGGTGCCGGGGAAGCCCTCGTGCTCGCCGGACGCGCCGTACGACACCGTCGGCGCGACCAGCACGTCCCCGCCGAGCCGCTCCGCGACCATCGCGCAGACGGTGGTCGCGACAAGGGCGTCGGTGCCGCACGGCAGGTGCGGACCGTGCTGCTCGAGCGCGCCGACCGGCACCAGCAGCAGCGGCGATCGTCCGTCCAGCTCGGTCCAGGCCGCGGCGGCGAGCCGCTCAGCCATCCGCGCACCCCCACAGACGCCGGGTCACGCCGTTCTGCACCCGCACACGCGCCGGGTCGGCGGCCGTCCCACGCCGGGTCAGCCGAAGCTGCGGCCGGGCACCAGCGGGCTCTCGTCGCACGCCCCGGACGGTGGCCGGCGCATCAGGGTCAGCGGCACCGGCGCGTTCCGGACCGTCCCCTTGTGCGAGTGGTCCTGCGAGGTCCCCGGCAGGCCACCGCGGTCGCGGGCCTCGAGGCTCGAGGCCGCGTTCCCCTTGACACACTCGGGGTCGGGTCCGTCCAGCGGCAGCCCGGTGAAGAACTTCGCCGCCATGCAGCCGCCGCGGCAGGAGTCGTACGCCGAGCACTTCGTGCAGGCGCCGCCGGTCTGCGGGCTGCGCAGGTCGGTGAACAGCTCCGAGTGCTTCCACACGGTGTCGAAGTCGGTGGCGCCGGCACCGTCGCGCACGTTGCCGGCCTTGAACCGGTCGTGGATGGCGAAGGGGCAGGCGTACACGTCGCCGACCGGGTCCACCAGGCACACCACGCGACCGGCGCCGCACAGGTTGAGCCCCGGCAGCGCCCCCTGCCCGTCCTCGGCGAAGGCCGAGAGGTGGAAGAACGAGTCCCCGGTGAGCACCTGGTCGCCGTTGGCCACCAGCCAGTCGTAGAGCTCGCGCTGCTGCTCCGGCAGCGGGTGCAGCTCGTCCCACACGTCGGCCCCGCGGCCCGACGGGCGCAGCCGGGTCAGCCGCAGCTGGGCGCCGTAGGTGTCCGCGATCGCCTTGAACTCGTCGAGCTGGCCGATGTTGTGCCGGGTGCACACCACCGACATCTTGAAGTCCTTCATCCCCGCGTCACGCAGGTTGGCCATCGCGCGCAGGGCGGCGTCGTACGTCCCCCTCCCCCGCACCGAGTCGTTGACCTCGGCGGTGGCGCCGTCCAGCGAGACCTGGACGTCGACGTAGTCGGTGGCCGCCAGCTTCGCCGCACGCTCCGGGGTGATCCGGAAGCCGTTGGTGGAGAACTTCACGCCCACGTGGTGCGCGACGGCGTAGTCGAGCAGCTCCCAGAAGTCCGGTCGCACCGTCGGCTCGCCGCCGCCGATGTTGACGTAGAAGATCTGCATCCGCTCGAACTCGTCGATCAGCGCCTTGCACTCCTCGGTGCTCAGCTCGTCCGGGTCGCGGCGCCCCGAGCTGCTCAGGCAGTGGGTGCAGGCCAGGTTGCAGGCGTACGTCAGCTCCCAGGTCAGGCAGATCGGTGCGTCGAGGCCGAACTCGAACTGGTCGACCAGCGGGCCGGTGGTGGGTCGTACGGGCCGGGCCGGGGCGGGCGTGGCGCGTCGCTCGGGTGCGAGGGTCATGGACGCTCCTCGATCAGGCCGCTGCCGGCCAGGGTGGTCAGGGCGGAGAGGTACGACGACTCCTGCTGCGGCGTGACGCCGGCCGCGGTCAGGGCCTCACCGGCGGTGTCGTGGTCGGCGAGACCGCGGACCACGTCGACCAGGGTCGGCGTCTTGAGGAAGCTCAGCCGTCGGGTGCGGAAGTCGTAGGCGAGGGCGCCGAAGGGCTCGGGGCGCAGCGACACGGAGTCGCTGAGGCGCCAGGCGGCCTCCGCCCGGACGCGGAGCGGAGTGCCCCGCTCCGCGTCGGGCGTGGCGGTCATCAGTAGACGCCGCACATGCCGTCGATGGAGACCTCCTCGACGAGGACCTCCTCGGCCGGCGCCTCCACCTGGTCCTGCACCTCGGGCTCGTTCATCGCACAGCTCCCCTCGTCGCGTGCCCACGGTTCGCGGGCACCTCGTGGCGTCACGCTAGTCAGGAGGTGACCTGAGCCACAACCGTCCCAGTCGCGTCGCCTACCTGTGCGAACGGACAGGTCGGGCACTGCCTCGCCGGTGCGTTTGTCGAAACCCGCCTGTTGCGCAGGTCACAGCGCTCCTAGGTTCGCCGTACAGCCACGGACGACACCCAGGAGGTCCACGCCATGCAAGTTGACGAGCTGCTCAAGCCGTTCCCGATCAAGGAGTTCCACCCCTTCCCGCGGGCGCTGATGGGCCCCGGCGGGCACGAGATGATCGGCCCGGAGGCGCTGAAGCTGGGTTTTCAGAAGACGCTGGTGATGACCTCCGGTCTGCGCGGCACCGACATCGTCCACAAGATCTGCGAGTCGATGAAGTACCACGGCCTCGAGGTGGTGCTGTACGACAAGGTCGAGTCCAACCCCAAGGACTACAACACGATGGACGCCGTCGCGCTCTACCAGGAGAACAAGTGCGACTCCTTCGTCTCCATCGGCGGCGGCTCCTCGCACGACGCCTGCAAGGGCGCCCGTGTCTCCGTCGCGCACGACGGCCGCAACGTCAACGAGTTCGAGGGCTTCAACATGTCCGAGAACCCGAAGAACCCGCCGCACATCGCCGTCTCCACCACGGCGGGCACCGGCTCGGAGACCTCCTGGGCGTACGTCATCACCGACACCACGACCGACCCCGACAACCCGCACAAGTACGTCGCCTTCGACGACGCCGCGGTGACCACGCTGGCCATCGACGACCCGGTGCTCTACTACGACTGCCCGATCGACTACACGGCCCAGTGCGGCTTCGACGTGCTCGCGCACGCCTCCGAGCCGTACGTCTCGCGGCTGAACTTCGAGCCGTCTCTCGGCAACGCGATCCGGGCGATCAAGCTGACCGCGGAGAACCTGCGCGAGGCCACCTGGAACGGTCAGGACCTTAAGGGCCGCGAGGGCATGATGTACGCCCAGTACATCGCCGCCCAGGCCTTCAACTCCGGCGGCCTCGGCATCATCCACTCGATCTCGCACGCGGTCTCGGCGTTCTACGACACCCACCACGGGCTGAACAACGCGATCGCGCTGCCGCGGGTGTGGGCGTTCAACATGCCCACGCAGTACGCCCGCTTCGCCGACATCGCCGAGGCGATGGGCGTCGACACCCACGGCATGACCAAGCCGCAGGCCGCGGACGCCGCCCTCGCCGCCGCGATCCGGCTGCTGCGCGACGTCGGCATCACCGAGAAGTTCACCGACGTCACCAAGGACACCTACTCGAAGAACCGGCTGGGCGAGGGCCCGACGAAGTACTACGAGGGTCGCGGTGTCATCAAGGGCGACGAGGAGGACGTGGACGCGATCACGAACCACGTCCTCGACGACGCCTGCACCCCGGGCAACGCCAAGGAGTGCACCTTCGAGACGGTGCGCCCCGTGGTCGAGCACTGCATGAACGGCGACCTGGACGACCTGCTCACCTGAGCACCCCGGACACCGGACCGGGTGGCGCGCGATCGCGTCGCCCGGTCCGGTTCGGGCCGCCAGCTCGTACGGAGGTCTCGACGCGCTCGCTGCTCGACCGCCTAGGCCCTCCGCGGGTGGTCGAGCCCGAACCGAGCGCTAGCGAGGGAGGACGTCGAGACCTCCCGCACCGACCCACCCACCGCCACCCCGGCAGGAGCACCGCGTGACCGACACCGACGACCCAGCCGCCGTCCACCCCGGCTTCACCGACGTCGCAGACGCCGCCCGACAG
Organism: Marmoricola endophyticus; assembly: GCF_014644415.1. Taxonomy (GTDB): domain Bacteria; phylum Actinomycetota; class Actinomycetes; order Propionibacteriales; family Nocardioidaceae; genus Marmoricola; species Marmoricola endophyticus. The sequence continues at coordinate 3,010,016 of NZ_BMKQ01000001.1, read as the reverse complement.
TTCCAGGACGCGGGCTACCTCACCGACGACCGGCTGGCCACGACCGTCTTCCTGCAGACCCGGATGAACAAGCCGGTGCTGCTCGAGGGCCCCGCGGGTGTCGGCAAGACCCAGCTGGCGACGAGCCTGGCCGAGGTCACCGGCCGGCGGCTGCTGCGGCTGCAGTGCTACGAGGGGCAGGACGAGACCAAGGCGCTCTACGAGTGGGACTACGGCAAGCAGATGCTGTACACCCAGATCCTGCGCGAGAAGATCGGCCAGGTCGTCGAGGACGCCGCCGACCTGGCCGAGTCGGTCGAGCGGATCGCCGAGCAGGACAGCGTGTTCTTCTCCGAGCGGTTCCTGACCCCCCGCCCGCTGCTGGAGGCGATCACCTCCGAGGAGCCGGTCGTCCTCCTCATCGACGAGGTCGACCGGGCCGACGAGGCCCTGGAGGCGGTGCTGCTCGAGCTGCTCAGCGAGTTCCAGATCTCCATCCCCGAGGTCGGCACGGTGCGCGCGAGGACGATGCCGTACGTCGTCCTCACCTCGAACAACACCCGTGACCTCTCCGCCGCGCTCAAGCGCCGCTGCCTCCACCTGTTCCTCGACTACCCGACCGCCGAGCGCGAGCTGGACATCATCCGGTCCAAGGACACCGGGCTCTCGGAGTCGCTGGCACGCCGGCTGGTCGACATCGTCCGGGAGCTGCGCGAGATGGAGCTGCGCAAGGCGCCGAGCATCTCCGAGACGATCGACTGGGCGCGCACGCTGGCGGTGCTCGGCGTGAACGAGCTGACCTCCGACGTCTTGTCCAGCACGCTCAACGTGGTGATCAAGTACGAGCGCGACCTCAAGCGCGCGGTCAGCGCCATCCCGCACCTCGTCGACCCCAACGCCGAGGTGCCCGACTCCCTCGATCACGGGCACGGTCACGGTCATGGCCACGGGCACGGGGCGGACCACTCGCACGACGACGCGGGCGACGCCGACGCCGGCGGTGCAGGAGGTCCGGACGGACGCGACGTACGGGCTCGGCGCGACGACCCCGGTCGTCACCCGGGGACGTACGGCGGCCCCGATGCCACCGGCTCGAAGCCGAAGTCGACCCGCTCGGCCGGCGGCGGACGGTCGGTGTCGGCCGGCCAGGGCTCGCGGTCCTTCGGCGGCGCCCGCAAGCGGCCGGTGTAGGGGGCGGGTCGTGGAGGGCGCGGTCCACCGGTTCATCCGGCTGCTGCGGCTGCACGGCGTACGCGTCTCGACCGCCGAGGCGCTGGACGCCATGCACGCGGTCGCCCAGCCCAGCGTGCTGGAGCAGCGCGAGGTGCTCCGCTCGGCGTTGTCGGTGAGCCTGGTCAAGGACCGTCGCGACGCCGAGACCTTCGACCGCGTCTTCGACCGGTTCTTCGGGCTGCGGGCGGTGCTCGATGAGCAGGTCGGGCACGGTCACGGGCACGACGACCTGACCGACGAGGGCGAGACCCAGGAGTTCACGCTCTCCGAGGAGCCCGGCGACACCCCGGAGGAGGGCCACTTCCACGGGGCGCCGGACGACATCAAGGACTACTTCGACCCCGAGGACCTGGCGCAGCAGTACAACCTGCACCAGGAGGCCAACAAGATCGACATGGCCGCCCTGACCGACGAGATCGTGCTGTCCAACGAGAGGACCGGGGACGACAGCGAGGACGCCGCGCGCGTCCAGATCACCACCAACCGCATGCACAACCCCGGCAACCCCGGCGAGCTGCAGACCAACCCCGGGATGGAGCTGGACACCGAGCTGACCGTCGCCCAGGAGATGGCGCTGCTGGCCTGGCTCGACGAGGTCGACCCCGACGACCAGCTCCTCGACGACGGCGACACCCTCGGCTCGCTGGCGGCACTGCGCGACCGGCTGGCGCCGTTCCTCGAGGGGCTCCCCGAGAAGCTCAAGCAGCACCTGGAGAGCCTGCTCGCGATGGAGCACGAGCTCGAGGAGCGGGAGGTCCAGGCGGCCCAGGCCGAGACCGTCGAGGAGCAGGAGCGCGCCGACCTCGAGGAGGCGCTGCGCCGGCTGCTGCGCAGCCTGCACGGCGCGCCGAGGCCGCGGCGCAAGGCCGCGGCGCGGGGCGTGGTCGACGGCGCACGGACGATGCGGGCGAACATGAGGTACGACGGCGTCCCGTTCCGGCCGGTGACGGTCAGCAAGGTGGAGGACCGCCCGCACCTGCTCGTGCTGTGCGACGTCTCGCTGTCGGTGCGCTCGGCCGCACGGTTCACCCTGCACCTCGTGCACAGCCTGCAGTCGCTGGCGTCCTCGGTGCGTACCTTCGCCTTCGTCAAGGACGTCGTCGAGATCACCGACCTGTTCTCCGAGCACCACATCACCGAGGCGCTGTCGCTGGTGATGTCCGGCCTGCCCGCCGGTGGGGTGCTCGACGTGGACGCCGACTCCGACTACGGCTCGGTCTTCGAGGACTTCCTCGAGGAGTACGGCTCCGCCGTCACGCGCCGCACCACGCTGGTCGTGCTCGGCGACGGCCGCGGCAACGCCCACGACCCGGGGCTGCGGCACTTCGAGGAGCTGACCCGACGGGCCCGGGAGACGGTGTGGCTCACGCCCGAGCCGAAGTACTCCTGGGCGCTGGGGCGCTGCGACCTGCCGTCGTACGCCGAGTACTGCGATCGTGTACAGGTGGTGCGCAACCTCTCCGGCCTCGACCAGGTCACGCTCTCCATGGCCGAGCCGAGCCAGTGAGCCTCGTCGTGATCGGCGCCGGACCGCACGCCGTCCCGCCACCCGCGCGCCCGATCGACCCGTTCGCGGCGCTCGTCGAGGGCGCGTACGTCGACGACCTCGTCGCCGTCCGCCCCGCCGGTGAGCCCGTACGAGGTGCCGTACGCGCGACGACCGCGCACTTCGACGTCGCCCGCGACGGCGGCCGTGTCGAGATCGGTCACCGGGTGCCGACGCACCGGCTGGACGACGACCTCGCCGGCCTGGTCGAGCACGAGCTGTTCGGCCCCGGCTGGCTGCGCGGCACCGACCTGTTCGAGCGGGTGCTCACCGGCCTGGTGCGCTCCAGCGACCCCGACCCGGACGCCGCGTGGGAAGGCTTCTACCGACACACCCTGACTCGGATCGAGGCGGTGCTGCACGACGGACCGGGCGGTCGGACCGCCGACGGGCACGGCTCGATCGCCGACTACGCGCCCGTCTACGAGCGGGCGGAGTCGCTCGTCGGGCCGGGGTCGGTGCTCGAGCTCGGCTCGTGCTTCGGCTTCCTCTCGCTGCGCCTGGCCGCGGCGGGGCGTCGTACGACGGCCTCGGACCTCTCGGCAGGCACCATGCGGCTGCTGGACCGGATCGCGCCGCGCCTCGGGGTGTCGCTCGAGTGCGGGGCCGCCGACGCCGCCCGCTACCCCGCGCCCGCGCGCTGCGCCGACACCGTCCTCGCGATCCACCTCCTCGAGCACCTCGAGCCCGACCACGGCGACCGCGTGGTCACCGAGGCGCTGCGCCTGACCCGGCGCCGCCTCGTCGTCGCCGTCCCCCTCGAGGACGTCGCCACCGAGGCGTACGGCCACGTCCGCACCGTCTCCCTGGACGATCTCGCCGCCTGGGGCGCGTCCTGCGCGGCGGCCGTGCCCGGGGCGTCGTACGAGGTCAGCGAGCACCACGGCGGTTGGCTCGTCGTGAACCGCTGACCGCGCAGCCGCTCGGGACGTCATACGAAGTGGCTGCCAGAGCGACCAGCTCGTATGACGTCCCCCGTCTGGTCGCGCGAGCGCGTGCTAGATGACGCCCATCTTCGACGCCTCGTACACCGCCTCGGCGCGGCGGGAGACCCCGAGCTTGCGCAGGATGTTGCCGACGTGGAACTTCGCGGTGGTCTCGGAGATGAACAGCGTGGCGCCGATGTCGCGGTTCGACAGCCCGCGGGCGAGCAGGCGCAGGACCTCGCACTCGCGCTCGGTGAGGTGGCGGACGTTCTCCTCGGCGGGGGCGTTGAGACCGCGGACCATGGCGGCGGCGGAGCGGGCGTCGAAGGCGGAGTCACCGCGGCTGACGTCACGGATCGCCCGGACGAGCGCGGAGGTGTCGACGTCCTTGACGACGTACCCCTTGGCGCCGGCGCGGATGGCCTGCAGGACGAGGTGCTCGTCGAGGAACGTGGTGAGGACGAGGACGCCGATGTCGGGGTGGCGGCGTACCAGCTCGGCGCACAGCTCGAGCCCCTCGGTGTCGGAGGACGAGGAGAGCTTCAGGTCCAGCAGCACGATCCGCGGCTGCGCCCGGCCGACGAGGACGAGCGCCTCGTCGGGCTTCGCCGCCTCGGCCACGACCCGCAGGTCGTCCTCGCGCTCGAGGATCGAGCGCAGCCCCTGCCGCACGATCCCGTGGTCGTCGACCAGCATGATGCCGATGACGTCGCGGTCCTGGGTCACTGCCGACACTGTTCCTCCTGGTGGTCCGGTCCGCTGAGCAGGTGGTCGATCAGGCCCGGCCGGACCGCCTCGGGCAGCGGCAGCGGGACGGCCATCTCGACACGTACGCCACCGAGCCGGGCCCGGCCGAACGTCACCGCGCCGCCGAGGTCGGTGATCCGGGCCTCGATGTTGACCAGGCCACGGTGCCGGCCGTTCACCGACGAGCCCCGCTCGATGCGCAGCTTGCGGTGCAGCGCGGCGGGGTCGCCGTCGCCGTCGTCGGTCACCGAGACGGTGAGCAGGTCGGCGGCGTACCTCAGGCGTACGACGGCCCGCGACGCGTGCGCGTGGGCGGCGACGTTGAACAGTGCCTCTCCGACGGCCCGCGCGATCTCGTGGTGGGCGTCGGCGCGCAGGGTGAGCTCCTCGCCGCAGCTGCGCACCTCGACCGACAGCTCGGGGCGGCAGTGCTCGGCCACCTCGCGGACCAGCGCGACGAGCCGCGGCGTCGTCTCGTCGTGGGCGCGGTGCAGCGCGTAGATCGCACGCCGCAGCTGCTCGACGGCCTCCTGGCTCAGCTGCTTGGCCGTCGCCAGCTGGGCGAGGATGCGCTCCCCCGCCTCCCCGAGGTCCGCGGCGTCGCCACGGGCCATCTCCACGGCCATGCCGGCCGAGAGGACGTACTGCGTGACGCTGTCGTGCAGCTCGCGCGCGATCCGGTGCCGCTCCGCGTCGACCACCTCGCGCTGGCGGGCCTCGGCCAGCCGCTGCTCGACGGCGCGCAGCTCGCCGGTTCGCCGCTCCAGGTCGCGAGCACGGGCCTGCGCCTCGTCGTAGAGCAGCTGGGCACGGCGGTGCAGCGCGGTGCCGGCCTGGTACTGCTCCGAGGTGTGCAGCGAGACCGCCGCCTGGTTGGCGAGGATGCGCAGGATCGCGTGGTCGTCGGGGTCGGCCTCGTCCGCGAGCCCGGGGATCGCGGCCAGCTCCCCGACCTGCATCCCCTCCAGCACGAGCGGCGCACGGACCCAGCCGGGCTCGGGACCCGTCCGAGTCTCGACCCCGGCCCGGATCGCGACCAGCTCCCGCCGGACCACGCTCGGCAGGTCGGCCTCCTCGTCGTACGCCGACCCGTCCGGCCCGACCACCAGGAACCGCGGCCGGGCGCCCGGCAGGCACCCGTCGGTCAGCGCGAGCATCGTCCACGGTGACGACAGGTGCTCGGCGGCGGCGCCCACGACCTCCTGGATCAGTCCCCGCGGCCCCTCGACGGTGCGGACGACGGCGCGGGAGATGGAGTCCATGGCGCGCACGGCGCGCTGGGTGCGCTCGTCGGAGCGGACGTACGCGCGGTAGTAGGACCGCTTGCCCGAGCGCACGCCGGTCAGCGCGGCCAGGTCGGGCCGCTGGAGATCCGTGTGCTGCAGATCGGTCACGGGCGCCTCACAGCGCCTCGCGGAACAGCCGCTCCATGTCGGTGGCCGACGCCGAGCGCGGGTTGGTCGCCAGGCAGGCGTCCTCGAGGGTCGTGCTGGCCAGCCTGGCGAGGTCGGCCTCGCAGACCCCGAGCGCGCGCAGGCCCTTGGGGACGCCGATGTCGTCGGCCAGGCGGCGTACGTGGTCGGCGAGGAGGTCGGCGGCCTCGTCGCCCGGCATGCCCTCCACGGACAGCCCCGCGACCCGGGCGAGGTCGAGGAACCGGTCGGGGGTGGAGCGCGCGTTGTAGCGGATCACGTGGGGCAGCAGCACGCCGTTGATCACCCCGTGCGGGGCGTCGAGCAGCCCACCGACCTGGTGGCTCATCGCGTGGGTGGCGCCCAGGATCGCGTTGGTGAACGCCAGCCCCGCCTGCAGGCTCGCCTGCGCCATCTTCGAGCGGGCCAGCTCCTCGGCCGGCGAGGTCATCGTCGTGCGCAGGTGGTGCGTGACCAGGCCGACGGCGTTGAGCGCGTGGGTGTCGGCCAGCGGGTTGTGCGCCAGCGACACGAAGGACTCGATGCCGTGGGTCAGCGCGTCCAGGCCGGTGGCCGCGTTGAGCCAGTCGGGCATCGTGACCAGCAGTCGCGGGTCGGTGATCGAGATGTCGGGCACCAGCGCGCGACCGAGGATGGTGATCTTCACCGACCGCTCGGTGTCGGTGACGATGCAGAACTGCGAGACGTCGGCCCCGGTGCCCGAGGTGCTCGGGATCATCAGCAGCGGCGGGATCGGGTCGACCACCTGGTCGACGCCGGCGAAGTCCAGGATGTCGCCGCCGTTGCCGGACAGGATGGCCAGCCCCTTGGCGGCGTCGATGCACGACCCGCCGCCGATCGCGATGATCACGTCCGAGCCGGTCTCGACGTATCGCCGGTGGGCCGCCCGGATCTCGTGGTCCTTGGGGTTGGGGGTGACGTCGGTCCACACGACCGGCTCGAGTCGTACGTCGCGCAGCAGCCCGACCAGCTCGTCGACCCACCCCGCCTCGACGATCCCCGGGTCGGTCACCACGAACGGTCTCCGCGCGCCGAGACGACCCGCGGCGAAGCCCGCCTCACCGAGCGAGCCCGGCCCGAAGACGATCTCCGGGGCGTGGAACTTCACCAGCGGGTCCGCCGCGCTCGCCTGCTCCGTCGCGACGTGCGGCCGCTGCGCGGGTGGTCGAGGGGGGAGACCGTCGGTCACGGACTCCTCGCGCACGGTGGTCGTCACGAGTTCCTCCGAGGTGGCTGTCTCCTCACCCTAGTGGGCGAGGTCACATCCGGGTAGACGCCGGGTGCTCGTCGGTCTCGTCTCAGCGTCCCGACTCCGGCGAGATGGTCCCGCGCACGGCGCTGACCCGGTCGCACGGGAACCCGCCCTCCGCGGCGTGCTGCTCGATCTGGGCGGGGTCGTCGGCCTCGTAGACGCAGTACAGCTTGTCGTCGGTGACGTACGACTCGACCCAGGCGATGTCGTCCATCCCCGCGAGCACCTCGTTCGACTTGGCACTGATGTCGTGCAGCTCCTGCTCGGAGAGCGATCCGGCACCGGGAAGGGTGCGCTCGACGACGTAGCGGTCCATGGCTGTCTCCTCGCGTGGGTCCGGCCCGGAACGGGCGCCGAGTCGCCGGCACCCCGTGGCCTGCGGCCAGCCTAGGAGTGGCACCGGTCACACGGACCGGTCACGCAGCGAGGCCCCGACCTGTCCGGTCGGACAGGTCGGGCGTCACTCGGCTCCGCCGGTCGCGGCGACCACCGAGCCGTTGAGCGCGGCGCCGTCGTACGAGCAGCAGAACGCGATGGTCGCCGCCACCTCCTCGGGTCGCAGCGGGCGACGCAGCAGCTGCCGGGCGACGAGGGGCTGCACGTCGTCGAGGGCGTACGACGCCGCCGTCGCACGCAGCATCGCGGTGTCGGTGGAGCCGGGCGAGACGGCGACGGCGGTGACCCCCGTGCCGACGAGGTCGGCGGCGAGGCCGCGGACGACGCCGACGACGGCGTGCTTGGCCGCGTTGTACGCCGCCAGCCCGAACAGCCCCTTCTCCGCGGCCAGCGAGGCGACCGCGACGAAGCGGCAGCCCGACGGGTCCGGCCCGGCGAGCATCCGAGGGACGCAGGAGCGCGCGACGTGCCACACGCCGGCGACGTCGACCGCCCACAGCGTGTCGAGGTCGGCGAGCGGGGTCTCCCAGGCGGGCGTACCGCCGGACATCACCGCCGCGGCGGCGACCGCCACGTCGAGACGACCCCAGCGCTCGACCGCCCGGGCGGCGGCGCGCTCCACGGCCGCGGGGTCTCGTACGTCGGCCACCACCGTCTCGACGGCGTCGCCGAGCGCCGCCAGCTCCTCGAGCTCCGCACGCGTGGCGAGGTCGTAGCCCACACCGGGCAGGCCGTGTTCCTCCCCCGACGCGACGTCGACCGCGACGACCCGCAGCCCACGCTCGACGAGCAGCCGCACGGTGGCGGCGCCGATGCCACGGCCGGCGCCGGTCACCAGCGCGACGCGCTGCTCCGAGGCGTTTTCGCTCAAGCCGGGACGTCGCCCAGCACGCGCAGGAAGCCGTCCGGGACGAGGACGTCGTCGCGCCGCAGGTCGCCGATGTCGGTCTTGCCGAGACCGAGCAGCGCGGAGTCGATGCCGCCGCGCAGCACGTCGAGGACGTTCTCCACCCCGGCCTGGCCGTTGGCGGCCAGGCCCCAGAGGTACGCCCGGCCGATCATCACCGCGCGCGCCCCGAGCGCCACCGCCTTGACCACGTCGCTGCCGCGGCGGATGCCGCCGTCCATCACGACCTCCACGTCCTCGCCGATGGCGTCGACGACCGACGGCAGCATCCGGATCGCGGCCGGCGTGCCGTCGATGTTGTTGCCACCGTGGTTGGACACCGAGACGGCGGTGACGCCGGCGTCGCGCGCTCGGTGGGCGTCGTCGACCCGGGAGAGGCCCTTGAGCATGAACGGGCCGCCCCACTCCTTCGCCATCCAGGCCACGTCGTCCCACGACGGCGGCGGGGTGCCCATCCACTCGCCGTACGCCCCGAAGAAGGTGGGCGCGGGCTGGGCGTCCACCGGGATGTTCGGCGTGGTCAGGTCGGGCAGCTGACCCGAGCGGGCGAAGTCCAGCAGCCAGCGCGGCCGGCGCAGCACCTCGGGCGCGAAGGTGAGCATCGTCTTGACGTCGACCTTGTCGGGGATCGACGGGCTGCCCCAGTCGCGACCGTGCGAGAACGACCAGTCGAGGGTCGCGATCAGCCCGACGCAGCCGGCCGTGCGGGCCCGGTCCATGCGCTGGGCCATCGTGTCGCGGTCCCCCATCCAGTACATCTGGAAGAAGGTCTGGGGGTTGGCCGCGACGACGTCCTCGACCGGCTTGCTGGCGAAGGAGCTCAACCCCATCGCGGTCCCCCGCGCCGCCGCGGCCCGGGCGACCGCCACCTCGCCGTCGGGGTGGACGGCCTGCACGCCGGTCGGGGAAATGATCACGGGCATCGAGATCTGCTGGCCCATGACGCTGGTGCTCAGGTCGTGCTGGGAGGTGTTCCCAGCGACGTGCGGCGCGAACCCGAGCTCACCGAAGGCGCGCAGGTTGTCGTCGTACGTCGAACCGCGCTCGGAGCCCGCCAGGAGCGCGGAGTACACCGACGGGGGCAGCCGCTTCTTCGCCCTGCGCTGTGCCTCCAGCACCGTCTCGAACCAGTCGTTCGCCATCGTGTCCGCGCCCTCTCCCTCGCTGCGTGCCGTGAGTGCCGAGGTTAGGGGTGAGCGCCGACACACGGCCACTGCCCGTCCGGAGGGGCGGGTACCCACCGGCCGGCCGACGACGGTCTCGCCGTCGCCCGCGTGGCTCCCTAGCCGAGACGGGCGTACCGCTCCAGCCGGTCTCGGAGCCGGTCTCGGGGATCGACGCGGACGAGCACGGCGAGCTCGTGCTGGAGCACCAGAGCCAGCCGGTCGCAGAAGACCTCGGCGTCCTGCCCGGCGTCCGCGGGCTCGGCGACGACCCGGTCCACCACGCCCAGGTCGAGGAGGTCGCGGGTGGACACCCGCTGGGCGGCCGCGACCTCCGCAGCCCGCCCGACGTCACGGTGCAGGATGGCGGCCGCGCCCTCCGGGGGCAGCGGTGAGAGCCATGAGTGCTCGGCCGCGACGACCCGGTCGGCCGGCAGCAGGGCGAGCGCCCCGCCGCCGGCACCCTCGCCCAGCATCAGGCACAGCGTCGGCGCCTCGAGCACGACGAGCTCGGCGAGGCACCTCGCGATCTCACCCGCCAGGCCTCCCTCCTCCGCAGCACGACTGAGCTCGGCACCCGCGGTGTCGATGACGCTGACCAGCGGCAGACCGAGCTCTCGGGCCAGGGACATGCCGCGGCGCGCCTCGCGCAGCCCGGCCGGACCCAGCGACGTCGTGCCGCTCTGGTGCCGCCGGTCCTGACCGAGCACCACGCACGAGGTCGTGCCGAAGCGGGCCAGGCACAGCAGCATCGTGTCGTCGACCTCGCCCTGCGCCGTGCCGCTCAGCGGGATGACCACGTCGGCCGCCCGCCGGAGCAGGTCGCGGACCCCTGGTCGGTCCGGCCGGCGCGAGCGCTCCACCGACTCCCAGGCGTCGGCGGTCCCGAGGTCCTCGAGCGGCAACCCGGGCGGTACGGGCACGACCTCCCGCGGAGCCATCAGCACGTCGAGGACCTGGCTGGCGACCTGGGCGAGGTCGTCGACCTCGATGACCGCGTCGAGGAGACCGTGGGCGAGGAGGTTCTCCGCCGTCTGCACGCCCTCCGGGAAGGGCCGGCCGTGCAGCGCCTCGAAGACCCGTGGCCCGAGGAAGCCGACGAGAGCGCCCGGCTCCGCGGCCGTGAAGTGACCCAGCGAACCCCAGGAGGCGAAGACGCCGCCGGTCGTGGGGTGGCGCAGGTAGACCAGGTACGGCAGCCCCGCCCCGCGGTGCGCGGTGATCGCCGCGGCGACCTTGACCATGCCGAGGAACGCCGGGGTCCCCTCCTGCATCCGGGTGCCCCCCGAGCAGGGAGCCGCGACCAGCGGCAGGCCCTCGCGGGTCGCCCGCCGCACCGCGTCGTGGAGCCTCGCCGAGGCGGCGCGCCCCATCGAGCCGCCCAGGAAGCCGAACTCGCTGGCGACGACGGCGACCGGTCGGCCCGAGACGGTGCCACGGCCGGTGATGATCGACTCGTCCGTCCCCGCCCGCGCGCGGGCGGCGGCGAGCTCTGCGGCGTACGCCGACCCGGGTTCGGCCGGCTCGTCCGCCTCGGCGTCCCAGGAGACCCACGACCCCGCGTCGAGGACCCGGTCGATCAGCTCCTGGGCGCCGAGGCGTCGGCTCACGGCGCGGTGTAGCCGGTGGGCTCGTCGCCCAGGTCGACGATCGCGGCCACGGGGCCACCGCCGTCGGGGCCCTGGTGGGCCGCCGAGACCGACACGAACACGGCGGGGTCCCCGGTGACCGAGGCGGTCACACCACCGACGGCCGCCTTGATCTGGCGGTGCCAGTGCACGTCGGAGTCGTCGAGCATCGCGTTGCGGCGACCTCGGACCTGGCCGTCCTGCGAGGTCTCGCACTTGAGGAACACGTTGACCAGCCGGCCCTGGAGATCGCTCGTGCGAGGCCGCTCGGGCAGGTCGAGACCGGCGTCGCGGATCGCGTCCCAGATGCCGTCCGCGTCGAGGGCGTCGTCCATGACCGAGTGTCCGATGCGGAAGCGACCGCCGATGCCCGTCGCGTTGCCGACGACCACGACCTGGGCCCGGTCGAGCTCGACGCCGGAGGAGCACGAGGCGACCGAGGAGAACAGCGTGCGGTCCTTGAGCACCTGCTCGTCGCTCGGCATGTCGATCTCGCCGAGCGCGACGGCGATGCCGAGCGCGGTGCCGCCGTTGGACACGTCCATCGAGTAGAGCGTGTCCTCGGTGAACACGTCCTTGCCCCGCGACTTGGCGTCCTCGATGGTGGAGAGCGTCAGCAGCGGGGTCTTGGTCTGCACGTAGTGCACGTCGCCCGCATCGGAGATGCCGGCCCGCTCCATGGCGACCTTCACCGCGTCGGCGACCTTCGAGACCATCGCCACCCGTCCGATGTCCTCGGGCTGGAGCACCTCGCTCATCGCGAAGCCGACGCTGAGGCGCGGCTCGTCGACCGGCTCGGCGTCGGTGGTGGCGAAGATCGTCGCGTGGGGGCTGATCACGCCGTCGGTCCCACCCGACCAGACGATCGGGATCTCCTTGACCTGCTCGGCGTCGGCGCCCCGGCTGACGAGCGCCTCGCGGAAGGCTCGGTCGGCGAGGATGCGGGTGTAGTCGTTGACCCCGCCGTTGCCCTCGGTCTTGCCGATGATCGCGATCACGCGCTCGGGTGCGAGGACACCGTCGTCGATGAGCTCGAGGAGCCCGCTGGCGTCGGTCACCGAGTGGATCGGGACCTTGCGTACTTCGATGGCGCTGGGCATGGGTTCCTCCGTCTGTGGTGGCTCTCGGGTCGTGTCGCACGTCGGCGACGGGTCGGCTCCGCCTCATCCTCCCCACGGCGGGCGGCACGGGGTACGTCGCACCTCCCCGGGCCGAACCGGAGGGTTTTGGCAGGTGTTGCCAGCAGAGCCGGCACCGGGTCGCGACCGCCCGGTCGGCATCGCCCGCCGGGCAGAGGTTGCCCACGAGGCACGCAAGCCTTGTCAGACATGGCCATAGGGCGTCGCGGAGCGCCGGTCGTAGCGTCCCTGGCATGGCTGAGAATCCCACCGGTCCGCTCGCCGACGTGCTCGTGCTCGACATGACGCGGGCCCTGGCCGGCCCGCACGCCGCCATGATGCTCGGCGACATGGGCGCACGGGTCGTCAAGATCGAGTCCCCGGCCGGGGACGACACCCGGTCGTGGGGACCGCCCTTCGTCGGGCCGGAGGACGATCGCCAGTCGACGTACTTCCTCTCGGCGAACCGCAACAAGGAGTCCATGGTCCTCGACCTCAAGCAGGCGGCGGACCAGGACGTGCTCGCCCGCCTCGTCGAGCGGGCCGACGTCTTGATGGAGAACTTCCGCGTCGGGGTCCTCGACCGCCTCGGCTTCTCGGTGGCCCGCCTGCACGAGCTCAACCCGCGCCTCGTCGTCCTCTCGATCACCGGGTTCGGCCACGACGGCCCCGAGGCCCGGCGCGCCGGCTACGACCAGATCGCGCAGGGCGAGGGCGGGCTGATGTCGATCACGGGCACCGCCGGGCCCACCAAGGTGGGGGTCCCGATCGCGGACCTGATCGCCGGCATGAACGGCGCCTACGGCGTGGTGACCGCGCTGCACGAGCGCGAGCGGACCGGCCGTGGTCGCGTCGTGCGTACGAGCCTGCTGGCCGGCATGGTCGGGGTGCACGCCTTCCAGGGGACCAAGTGGACCGTCGCCGGCGAGGTGCCCGGCCTGGCTGGCGACCACCACCCCTCGATCGCGCCGTACGGGATGTTCGCCACCGGTTCGGCCCCGATCCAGATCGCCTGCGGGTCCGAGGGCCTCTGGCGCCGGCTGTGCGAGGCCGTCGGCTGGGACGCGACCCAGGAGGGGCTGGCCACGAACCCCGAGCGGGTCGCCCACCGCGATCACCTCGTCGCGCGGATGGAGGACCTGTTCGCCACGGAGCCGGCCGAGCACTGGCTGCAGCTGCTCGAGACGGCCGGGGTCCCGGCGGGCAAGGTCCGCACGATCGACGACGTCTACGCCTGGGAGCAGGTGCACTCGCAGGGACTGCTGATCGAGGTGGACCACCCGACGCTCGGCGAGGTCCGGCTGCCTGGTTCGCCGTTGCGCTTCGACGACAACAGCCACAGCGGCGGCCGCGCGGAGCACGTCGCCCCGCCGACGCTGGACCAGCACGGGCCGGCGATCAGGCGGTGGCTGGACGACTGAGCGGGCGGGCGACCGGCAGCGGTCCGCTCGCGGCAACCCCGCTCAGCGGCTGCCGCTGCCGCTGCCGACGGAGTCGACCCGCGGGGTCGCACGGTGGTCGGCAGAGCGCGCCGGGCGCCGGAGGTCGCCGACTCAGCCGGGCAGGATCGCCGTGCCGACCGTCCCGGTCACCGCGTCGGTGATCCGGTCCAGGCTGGTGATCACCGACCGGCCGCCGCCCTGCTCGACGAACCGGCAGGCGGCGTCCACCTTCGGCCCCATCGATCCCGAGGCGAAGTGCCCCTCGGCAGCCAGGGCACGCATCTCGGTGACCGTCACCGTGCCCACCTCGCGGGCCTGCGACGTCCCCCAGTGCAGCACCGCGTGCGGCACGTCGGTCGCGATGACGAGCACGTCGGCCGCCACCGATCGCGCCAGGAGCGCGGCGCCGAGGTCCTTGTCGATCACGGCCTCGACGCCCTGCAGGCGCCCGTCGGACCCGCGCACGTGCGGGATGCCGCCTCCACCGTTGGCGATCACCACGAACCCGGCCGCGCACAGCGCCAGCACCGCCTCGGCGTCGAGGATCTCACTCGGCTCGGGCGAGGCGACCACGCGCCGCCAGCCCCTCTCGCCGCGGTCCTCCCAGGTCTCGCCGTGCTCGACCAGGAGCCGCGCCTCCTCCGCGGGAAGGTAGCGTCCGATCGGCTTCGCGGGCGAGGCGAAGCCCGGGTCGTCGCGGTCGACGAGCGTACGGGTCAGCACCGCCGCCGCTCTCCGGTCGACACCACGCGCGTCCAGGGCCGCCTCGAGCGCGTCGACCAGCACGAACCCCAGCGTGCCCTGCGTCTGCGCACCGCACCAGTCCAGCGGGACCGGCGGCACCACCGCCGCCGCGAGCTCGTTCTTCACCAGCAGGTTGCCCACCTGGGGACCGTTGCCGTGCGTGACGACGACGTCCACGTCGTGCTCGAGCAGCTCGGCGACGGAGGACATCGCCACCTGTGCGGCGGCGATCTGGTCCTCGGGCCGAGCGCGACCGTCCGTGCTGGTCATGGCGTTGCCGCCGAGGGCGAGAAGGACTCTCATCGTGGTGCGCCTTCCAGGAGCATGGTCAGGGTGCGGGTGCCGACCGGCAGCCCGTGCCGGTCGTAGTAGGCGAACATCGCCGAGAGCGGGGCCGGTGCGCTGTCCTCGACCCGGACGGCACGGACGCCCGCCTCCTCGGCGAGCTCACGCACCGAGGCGATCCGGCTCGCCAGCTCGTAGGTCGCGCCCTCGTGGCCGGGCTCGACGAGCACGGTGGCGGCGGCCTCCCCCACCTCGTCGAGGTCGGCCAGGCCGAAGACCCGGTCGACGTCGTAGGGCACCTCGACGTCGGCACCGAGATCGAGGTTCTGCAGGTACGCCCCGGGCTGCAGGATCGTCCAGGGGAGCCCGGAGCGGCGGACCACGTCCTCGGAGACCGCCTTGCCCAGGTGGTGCGGCATCTGCGGGACGTACGGCGAGGCCACCGAGTGGTAGACCACCCGACCGACCCCGGCCCTGGTCAGCGCGGCGAGCGCCTCGGTGACGTACGCAGGCTCGTCGGGGTGCAGGTTCGGCGCGATGAGGTACGCCGCGTCGCAGCCCGCCAACCGCTCGGCCAGCTGCGGCCCGTCGGCGCGGCCGAGCAGGCGGACCGCGACTCCGCGGCGCTCGAGTGCGGCCGCCACGGAGCGACCGGTCTTGCCGTGGCCGCCGAGGATGCCGACTCTCATCGCAGCAGATCGACCTCGGCGTGGGCCGCGCCCCCTGCCAGCTGGGCGTAGCCCGGGCCTCGGTCGAAGAAGGCCTCCGACGGCGCCGGTCGCGACGCGCGCTCCGCCGCCGTGGCGGCCGGGTCGTGGTCGAGCGTGTCGTCGGCGAGCGAGCCGGTGAGCACCACGCCGTAGTCGGCCAGAGCCGCAGCCGGCGAGACCTTGCGCCACACCACGTCGCGCACCACCGTCGCAGGGTCGCGCTCGAGCGGTGAGCCCCAGCCGCCACCCCCGGTCGTCCGGATCCGGATCACCTCACCGGCCTGCACCGGCTCGTCGTCGGCCAGGGCGTCGACCTCGCGCTCGCGCGGACCGCCCGGGTCGATGGTCACCTGGAACGGCTTGCCCGCCAGCCCGCCCTTCACGCCCCAGCAGGCCAGGATCGAGCGGTCGGCGATGGACATGAAGTGGCCGTCCTTGAGCATCCGGATGTGCTTCTCGTAGCCCAGGCCGCCACGGAACCTGCCCGCACCGCCGCTGTCCGTCGCGAGGGTCAGCGCCTCGACCCGGAAGGGGAACCGGGCCTCGGTGAACTCCGTCGGCAGGTTGCGCGAGTCGGGCACGACGTGGATGGTGTCCTCCCCGTCGGCGTAGTAGCGGCCGCCGGAGCCGCCTCCGAGCACCTCGCGCATCAGGTACGGCCTGCCCTCGTGGTCCTCGCCGTACACGCCGGTGTACCGGATCGTCTCCTGGTCGGCCGGCATCCTGCCGTCGACCGCCTTCGCGACCACCCCCGCGAGCACGCCGAGCAGGCGCAGGATCACGAACGTGCGTGCGTTCGTCGGCGCCGGGAAGACGGGGGTCAGCAACGTGCCCGGCGGCGGGAAACGCATCTCGATCAGCGGCACGATGCCCTCGTTCACGTCGAGCTCGGCCATCCGCTCGGGAGTGTCGGCGAGGTTGCGCAGGATCGGGGCCAGCCACTTCTTGAGGAAGACGCCGTCGCTGTGGTCGCCGCAGTGGTTGATCGGGCCCTTCGCCTGGGCGCTCGTGCCGGCGAAGTCCAGGATCAGCCGCTCGCCGTCGGGGTCCTCGGCCGAGGTACGGGTCAGCGTGATCCGCTGGGTGTGCAGCATCGGGTCCTCGACGCCGTCGTGCTCGGCGTAGTCCTCCCACGTCCAGGTGCCGACCGGGATCTTGCCGAGGATCTCACGGCGGTACGTCTCGGTGGTGCGGCTGATGATCGCGTCGAAGCACGACTCGACGGTCTCGACGCCGTAGCGGTCGAAGAGCTCGCCCAGGCGGCGTGCACCCATCAGGCAGGCCGAGCACTCGGCGTCGAGGTCGGCGGCCAGCGAGTCGGGCATCCGCGAGTTGCGGGTCATGATCGACAGGGCGGCACGGTTCGGCACGCCGGCGTCCCACAACCGGATCGGCGGGACCATCAGGCCCTCCTCGAACACGCTCGTCGCGTGCGAGGGCATGGAGCCGGGCACGGCGCCGCCGATGTCGTCGTGGTGGCCGAACGCCTGGACGAATGCGACGACCCGGCGCTGCCCGTCGGCCACGGTGGCGAACACCGGCACCGTCACGCACAGGTCGGGCAGGTGGCCGATGCCGCCCTCAGAGCGGTAGACGTCGTTGTGGAAGAAGACGTCGCCCTCGCGCATCTCCTCGATCGGGAAGTCTCGGGCCACCGGGTGCACCAGCGCGGAGTAGGAGCGTCCGGTAAGCTTGCGCAGCAGACGGTCGTGGATGCCCGCGCGGAAGTCGTGGGCGTCGCGGATCATCGGGCTGCGGCTGGTGCGGCCGATGGCCGTCTCGACCTCCATCTCGACGCTGGCCAGCGAGCCTTGGACGATCTCGACGAGCACCGGGTCGGCGCTCGCACCGGCGTCGGCGGTGAGGTGGGCGAAGGGGAACTCGGTCGGCGCGCGTCGGCTGGCGGTGGGGCTGGGGTTCTGTGCGGTGCTCACTGGTCTGTCTCCCGGGTCACGATGATGTTGAGGTACTCGTCGACGCGGGCGGTGAAGCCCGGGTGCAGCGGCACGGTGGAGCCGAACTCCTCGATGATCGCCGGGCCGTGCACCACCGAGCCGGGTGCCAGCTCGGGACGCCACAGCACGGGGGTGTCGACGTAGCCGTCGGCGGCGTCGAAGCAGACGCCGCGGCGGCTCCTCTCCGGGGGCAGGGTGCCGTCGCCGAGCTCGTGCCGGGCGATCTCCGGACGCTGGATCGGGCCGATGCCCGAGACTCGCAGGTTGACCCACTCGACCTGCTGGGAGGCGTCGGCGGAGAAGTCGTAGCCGTAGAGCGCACGGTGCTCGGCGTGGAAGCGGTCGGCCACCTCGGCGAGCACGGCCGCGTCGACCGGTCCGTCCGGGACCGCGACGCGCACCTCGAATGCCTGGCCGAAGTACCGCAGGTCGGCGGTGCGCACGAACTGGTGCTCGGCCTCGACGAAGCCCTCGGTGCTCAGGGCGCCCGCAGCCTTGACGGTGAGCGCGTCGAGGGTCTGCCCGACGTCGGCGGGGTCCAGGGCCTCCTGGAGCGCGACGTGGGTCTGCACGTAGTCGTTCTTCACGTCGACCGTGAGCAGCCCGAAGGCCGAGACGTTGCCCGGGTTGGGCGGCACCAGCACGGCGCGCAGCCCGAGCACGTCGACCAGCCGGCACAGCAGCAGAGAGCCGGAGCCACCGAAGGTCGTCAGCGTGAAGTCACGGACGTCGAGCCCCCGCTTGACCGTCACCTGGCGCAACGCGTTGGCCTGGTTCCACGCCGAGATCTCGAGCACGCCGGTCGCGCAGGCCTCCGGGGTGAGCCCCAGCTCGCCGGCGAGGGCCTCGATGCCCTTGGCCGCCGCCTCGGTGTCCAGCGGGATCTCGCCGCCCAGCAGGTGCGGGGGGATCCGGCCGAGGAAGACGTGCGCGTCGGTGATCGTCACCTCGGTGCCGCCCTTGGCGTAGCACAGCGGGCCGGGATCGGCGCCGGCAGAGTGCGGGCCGACCTTGAGCGTGCCCTCGGGCGACAGCCACGCGACCGAGCCGCCGCCGGCACCGACGGTCACCACGTCGATCATCGGGATCTTCGACGGGAACGCTCCGACCGAGCCCTCCGTCGTCAGTGTGGGCTCGCCGTCGATCACCACCGAGACGTCGGTCGACGTACCACCGCCGTCGGAGGTGAGGACCTTGTCGAAGCCCGCGACCTGGGCGATCATCGCGGCCCCGAGCGCACCGGCGGCGGGTCCGGAGAGCACCGTCGTGATCGGCTGGTGCACGACCTCGTCGGCGCTGAGCACTCCGCCGTTGGACTTCATCACGTAGAACGGGATCTCGCGGTCGTCGTAGGCGCTCAGTCGGGTCTTGATGTTGGTGACGTACGCCGAGAGCCGCGGCTTCACGGCGGCGTCGACCAAGGTGGTCATCGCCCGCTCGTACTCGCGGTACTCGCGCAGCACCGCGCTGCTCAGCGAGACCGTCGCTGCGGGGTGCTCCTCGCGGATGATCTCCAGGACGCGGTCCTCGTGGGCCGGGTTCGCGTAGGCGTGCAGGAAGCAGACGCCGAGCGTGTCGATGCCCTGGTCACGGAACCAGCGCACCGCCTCACGGGCTCCCGCCTCGTCGAGCGGCCGCACCTCCTGCCCGTCGACGTCCATGCGGCCCTCGACGCCCTTGACCAGCTCGCGCGGCACGATCCGGTCCGGCTTGACCCAGAAGTAGGAGTTGCCGTACCCGTCGGGGACGGACTGGCGCGCGATCTCGAGCATCGACTCGTAGCCGGTGTTGGTGAGGAACCCGAGCCGGTCGACCTTGCCCTCCAGCAGCTGGTTCGTCGCCACGGTCGTGCCGTGGCTGACCGCGTCGATCGTCTCGCCGCCGGCGCCGAGCAGCCCGAGCACCTTGTCGATCCCCGCGAGGAAGCCGTCGGCCGGGTTGCTCGGCGTCGAGGGGGTCTTGGTGGTGACCAGCTCGCCGCTGCTCTCGTCGAAGGCGACGACGTCGGTGAACGTCCCGCCGGTGTCGATGCCTATCCGGATGTCCCGCGCTGTCGCCATGTGCTGAAGTCAAGCCCACCCCCGAGCCCGCATCCACGGCAGAAGTTGCCTACGGGAGGGCCCTTCTCGGGCAGGTCATGCCAGGGCCGACTCCAACGCGGCGGCCGCTTGGAGCAGGAACCGGTCGCGGCCGTGCGCGGCGACCAGCTGCAGCCCGACCGGAAGGCCCGTGGCCGTGCGCCCGAAGGGCACCGACACCGCCGGGCAGCCGGTCACCGTGATCAGGTAGGCGGCGCGCATCCAGTCGAGGTAGGTCTGCATCGGCTCGCCGTCGATGTCGCTCGGGAACTCCTGGTCGGCCGGGAACGGGGGCACCTGCGAGACCGGCAGCACGAGGAGGTCGTGGGTCTCGAAGAAGACCCGCATCCGCTCCGAGAGCATCGTGCGACCGGCGTACGCAGCGGCCACGTCGGCACCGGTGAGCGGAGCCCCGGCGTCGATGTTGTCGGCGAGAGAGGTCTTCAGGGCACCGGGGTGCGCGGCGTGGAGGGCGCCGAGCTTGGCGTGCAGGTGCCACGCCCGGAGCGTGCGGAACACCGCGTCACCGGCGGCCAGGTCCGGTTGCTCGTGGACGACCCGCGCCCCGGCGTCGCGGAAGGTCCCGGCGCTGCCGGCGACGATCTGGGCCACCTCGCGGTCGACCGCGATGGTGCCTGCGAGATCGGGCGAGAGCGCCACCCTGAGCCCGTCGAGGGAACCCCCGAGCGGGGCGGCGAACACCGACCCGGGGTCCCCGAGCGCC
This sequence comes from Marmoricola endophyticus, assembly GCF_014644415.1. Lineage (GTDB taxonomy): Bacteria > Actinomycetota > Actinomycetes > Propionibacteriales > Nocardioidaceae > Marmoricola > Marmoricola endophyticus. The sequence continues at coordinate 2,989,750 of NZ_BMKQ01000001.1, read as the reverse complement.
TGCGGCGCCCGTGGGTCCGGACCGGCCATCACCGAGAGCAGCAGCGCGAGGTCACCGACGTTGCGCGCCATCGGCCCACCGACCGAGGTGGTCTCCCACTGGTTGTAGTGCGGCCACTCCGGCACCCGCCCCAGCGACGGCCGCAGCCCGACCACGCCGCAGAAGGACGCCGGGTTGCGCAGCGAGCCGCCCATGTCCGAGCCGTCGGCGAGCGGCACCATGCCGCTGGCCAGCGCGCACGCGGCGCCCCCGCTGGACCCTCCGGCCGACCGGGTCGGGTCGACCGGGTTGAGGGTCGTCCCGAAGACGGTGTTGAAGGTGTGCGACCCGGCGGCGAACTCGGGGACGTTGGTCTTCCCGATCACCACCACCCCGGCGGCACGCACGCGCTCGACGATCAGCTCGTCCTGCTCGGGGACGTTGTCGGCCATCAGCGGCGAGCCGTACGTCGTGCGCCAGCCCGCGACCGCGTGGGTGTCCTTGAACGCGAACGGCAGGCCGTGCAGCGGCCCGGTCGGCCTCCCCGCGGCCAGCGTGCGGTCGGCCTCGGCCGCCCCGGTACGGGCCCGCTCCTCGTCGAGCGAGACGATCGCGTTGAGCTCCGGGTTGCGCTCGGCGATGCGGGTCAGGTGCAGGTCGAGCAGCTCGCGCGCGGAGATCCGCCGCTCGGCGACCGCGGCCGCCTGCTCGCGAGCGGTGGAGTCGACGCCGACGTCGTCGCTCAACGCTGCCGACCGACCCGGGAGCCGACGATCACTCCGACCAGCACCAGCGCGGCGCCGGTCCCGACACCCTTGAGGAAGTCGGCCGAGGATCCCACGGACGATGCCGCGGCGCGCTTCGCCGGTGGCGTGAACGTGGTCGCCGGCGCGGCCGCGTCTGGCTGCGTGGCCACGGGGGCCGCGCCTGCGCCCTCGGGTGCGCCCGCGGCCTGCGGTGCGCCGATCGCGCCGGCGACGTTGCCGAAGAACTCGGCGGCCATCCGCTTCGAGACGCTGGTCAGCATCCGCTGTCCCACACCGCCCACCATGCCGCCCACGGTGGCGTCGGCCTGGTAGTCGATGCGGGTGCCGTCCTCTCCCAGGTCGGCGAACGCGACCTCGACGCTGGCGTCGATGGTGCCCGGCGCCCCAGCACCCTTGAGCTTCATCACCAGCGACTCGCGCTCCACGAGGTCCTGCAGCGCGCAGGACCCGGCGTAGGTGCCCTTGATGGAGGCGACACCGGCGGTCACGGTCATCGCGTACTCGTTCTCACCGGTCGTCTCGAGCCGCTCGCACCCGGGGATGGTGCTGACCAGCACGCGGGGGTCGAGCAGGGCGTCCCACACCTGCCCCACGGGGAAGGCGAGGGTGTTGGACCCACTGATCTTCATGCGGTGTGCTCCTGTCGCAGGGTGTACAGCTCGGAGGGGGAGATCGGCATCGCGGCGATGGACATCGACGGTCGCGAGTGCCGCTCGGCGTCCTCGATCGCGGAGGCGATCGCCGCGGCGGTGGGGATGACACCGGCCTCGCCCGCACCCTTGATGCCGAGCGGGTTGAGGGGGGACGGCGTCTCCAGGTGGTCGACATCGATGCCGTCGGGGATCTCGGTGACGTAGGGCATGAGGAAGTCCATGAAGGAGGCGTTGAGCAGCTGCCCCGACTCGTCGTAGGCCATCTTCTCGTAGAGCGCTCCGCCGATCCCCTGGGCGACGCCGCCGTGGATCTGTCCCTCGACGATCATCGGGTTGATGATCGTGCCGCAGTCGTGGACCACGGCGTACTTGAGGATCGTGATCTCGGCGGTGCGCGGGTCGGTCTCGACGATCGCGGCGTGCATCCCGGAGGCGAAGGTCGCCCGGTCCGGGCTGTAGAAGTCCCTGCCCTCCAGGCCCGGCTCGTCGTCCTCGGCGACCGGCGGCTTGCCCGGGTCCCCCACGGAGAACTGGGTGGCCGCCTGGGAGGCCTCGTCGAAGGCGTAGCGCAACGGGTTCGAGAGCACCGAGACGGTGCCGAGGTCGATCGCGCTGGACGGCGCGCCCTTGACCGACACGACCCCGTCGACGATCTGGAGGTCGGACTCGTCCACCTCGAGCGCGTCCGCGGCGACCTTGAGCGCCTTCTCCTTCGCGCGCCTCGCCGCGAGGTGCACCGCGGAGCCGCTCATCACCGCGGCACGGGAGGCGAAGGTGCCGACCGAGTAGGCCATCCGCCTGGTGTCGCCGGAGACGACCTCCACGTCCTCCATCCGCACGCCCAGCTCGTCGGCGACCAGCTGGGCGAACACCGTGGCGTGGCCCTGGCCCTGAGTGGTCAGGCCGATGGCGACCTTGACCTTGCCGGAGGTCTCGATGTGGACGTGGGCGCCCTCGTACGGCCCGACGCCCGTGCCCTCGACGTAGCAGGCCAGGCCGATGCCGACCTCGCGCCCCTGCGCCGCCATCTCCTGCTGGAAGGCGGGGAACTCGTCCCAGCCCACCAGCCGCTTCAGCTTCTCCAGCGAGGCCGGGTAGTCGCCGGAGTCGTACACCAGCGGCCGCCCGTCCTGGAACACCAGCTGGTGGTCGTAGGGGAACTCCTCCGGCTGGATGAAGTTGACCGCGCGCACCTCGGTGCGGTCCTTGCCGAGGTAGTCCGCGATCGCGTCCATCGTGCGCTCCATCGCGAAGCAGCCCTGCGGACGACCGGCGCCGCGGTAGGGCGTGACGATCACGGTGTTGGTGTAGACCGAGTCGAAGCGGACCCGGTAGCTGCCCGGCTTGTAGGGCCCGAGCAGCTGCGTCGAGGTGATGATCGGGACGATCAGCCCGTACGGCGTGTAGGCGCCGTTGTCGTGCCAGAACCGGACGTCGAGCCCGACCACCCGTCCCTCGTCGTCGAAGCCGACCTCGATGTGCTGCTCCTGGCCGCGCTCGTGGGCGGAGGAGATGAAGTGCTCGCGCCGGTCCTCGGTGAACTTCACAGGCTGGCCGAGGACCCGCGCCGCCATCGGCACCAGCACCTCCTCGGGCCAGGGGTGGTTGATCTTGACGCCGAAGCCGCCTCCCACGTCGGGGGTGATCACGTCGACCTGCCCGAGGTCGAGGCCCATCTTCACCGCGACCGCGGCCCGGACCCCGGTCGAGGTCTGCGTCGAGGTCCACAGCTGGAGCCGATCGGTGTCGGGGTCCCAGCGGGCCACCGTGGCCCGGCCCTCCATCGGCATGCACGCGCTGCGCTCGATGCTGAGGTCCAGCTCGAGGCGGTGCGCAGCGGCGGCGATCGCGGCGGGCGCGTCGCCGACCCTCTGGTCGAGGTGCGCGGCGACGTTGCCCGGCACGTCGTCGTGGACCAGGTGCTCGGCGCGACGTGCGGCCTCGACGCCGACGACGGCAGGCAACGTCTCGTAGGAGACGCGGATCAGGGCGACGGCGTCCTCGGCCAGGTAGCGGTCCTCGGCGACGACGAAGGCGATCGCCTCGCCGACGTAGTTCACCTCGTCCCTCGCCAGTGCGAACTGGGTGCGCCCGTGCGTGAGCGCCGGGTGCGGGATCAGCAGCGGGAGCGGCTCGGCCATCGGCCCCTGCAGGTCCTCGTAGGTCCACACGGCGTGGACGCCCTCGGCGTCGAGGACCGCCTCGACGTCGATGTCGAGGATCCGCGCGTGGGCGTGCGGAGACCGCAGCACCGCGGCGTGCAGCACGCCGGCGCCGCTCGCGGTGACGAGCACGTCGTCGGTGTAGCGCCCCTGCCCGCGCAGGAAGCGCTGGTCCTCGACCCGCTGGACCTTCTGCCCCATCAGCTTGGTGGTCACCGCTCAGCCCCCCAGACCGGTGGTCGCCTGGTCCTCGGTCCGGTCCTCGACGCCGAGCTGCCCGTCCTGCGGCGGCGAGGCCGGCGCCGGGACGTCGCCCGGGACGTCCTCGCGCGCGATCTCGGCGGCGCGCTCCACGGCGGCCACGATGTTCTGGTAGCCGGTACAGCGGCACAGGTTGCCCGCGACGATCTCGCGGGCCTCCTCGTGCGTCGGGTCGGGGTTGGCCCGGATGCCCGCGGTGATCGTCGTGAGGAAGCCCGGTGTGCAGAAGCCGCACTGCAGACCGTGGCACTCGGCGAAGGCCTGCTGGACCGGGCCCAGCGAGCCGTCGTCGCGCGTCAGGCCCTCGACGGTCGTCACCTCGTGCCCGTCCAGGGTCACGGCGAACAGCAGGCACGCGCGCACCGGTGCGCCGTCCACCAGCACCGTGCAGGCGCCGCACACGCCGTGCTCGCAGCCGACGTGCGTCCCCGTCAGCCCGAGGTCGTGGCGCAGCGCGTCCGAGAGCAGGCGCCGGGCGGGCACCCGGAGCTCGCGGTGGACGCCGTTCACGATGAGGCGTACGTCGTGCAGGTCCTCGGTCATCGGGTGCCTCCCTGGGTGCGGGTACGGGCGTGCTCGCGGGCGGTGGCGACGACCCTGGGGGTCATCACGCGTACGAGCTGGGCGCGGTAGTCGGCGCTGGCGTGGATGTCGCCCACGGGATCGAGCGACGCCAGGGCGAGGTCGGCCATGTCCTCGGCTGCGACGCCGCTGAGGTCGACCACGGTGGGCAGGTCGCTGACGGAGAGGAACCCGGCGCGCACGACGTCCCCCTCGACCACGGCCGCCACCCCGGCCAGGGCGTAGTCGCCCTGGCGTCGGGCCAGCTCCTCGAAGGCCACCCCGGCGTGCGCCGCCAGGCCGGGCACGAACGCCGACACGGCGACCTCGTCGTGGCGCACCGTGGACTCCAGCGGACCGACGTAGAGCTCCTCGACGGGGATGGTCCGCGGGCCGTCCGGTCCCACGACGTCGAGCGAGCCGCCGAGCAGCCGCAGCACGACCGGCATCTCGCCGGCGGCGTCGGCGTGGACCAGCGATCCCACCGTCGTGCCCCTGTTGCGGATGGTCGCGTGCGCCACGTTGTCCAGCGCGAGGTGCAGCAGCGGCTGGACGCGCCGCACCAGCGGCGAGGCCAGCACCGCCGCGTGCCGGACGAGTGCGCCGATCCGCACTCCCCCGGCCTCGGCGGTGATCTCGTCGAGGCCGGGGATCGCGTTGATGTCCACCAGCGCGGTGGGCGCGGCCAGGCGCATGTTGAGCAGCGGGACCAGGCTCTGACCCCCGGCGAGGACCTTCGCGCCCGGGTCCGCGGCCAGCGCGGCGACGGCCTCGGCGAGCGTGCCTGGGCGCACGTACGCGAACGGTGCGGGCTTCACAGCGCCTTGGTCACCTCGCCGGACGTCCGCTCGGCGACGACGGGGCCGCGACGGTTCACCAGGTGGAAGTAGACGATGACCATGATCGTCCCCAGGGCGATGCCGCTGAGCGAGAAGTTGTCGGAGAACTTCAGGCTCACGCCACCGATGCCGGCGATGATCCCGCCGGCCAGGCCGACGAGGTTGACCGGGTTCCCGAAGTCGACCCTGTTCTCCACCCAGATCTTGGCGCCGACCAGGCCGATCATCCCGTACAGCACCACGGTGATGCCGCCGAGCACTCCGCCGGGCGTGGCGTTGACGACCGCCCCGAACTTGGGACACAGGCCGAGCAGGATGGCGACCACCGCCGCGACGTAGTAGGCGGCGGTGGAGTAGACCTTGGTCGCACTCATCACGCCGATGTTCTCCGCGTACGTCGTGGTCGGCGACCCGCCGAACAGGCTGGCCAGCGCGGTGGCGGCGCCGTCGGCGCCGATCGCACGGCCCATGTAGCGGTCGAGGTCCTGCCCGGTCATCTCCGCAACGGCCTTGACGTGGCCGGTGTTCTCGGCGATCAGCGCGATGACGCCGGGGAGGACGAGGAGGATGAAGCTCAGGGAGAAGCTCGGGCCGTGCACCACGCTCACCCCATCGGCGAGCGTGCCGCTGGGCAGGCCGATCCAGTCGGCCGCCTGGACGCCGGCCCAGCTGACGCGGTCGTGCGTGGTCGCGTCCGTGGCACCGCCGAGGACCGAGGTGATCGGCCCGAAGATGCCGTCGAACGCCCACGAGACCAGGTAGCCGAAGACGAGCGCGAGCGCGACGGCGACGCGGGAGAGGAAGCCCGGCAGCATCACCGAGGCCGCGACGAGGAAGGTCGTGGTCAGCAGCGCGACCCACTGGTCCTGCGGCCAGTACGTCCCGGCCACGACCGGCGCGAGGTTGAAGCCGATCAGCATGACCACGGCGCCGGTGACCGCCGGCGGCAGCACCCGGTGGATCACGCCCGCGCCGGCGAAGTGCACCAGCACGCCGATGACCAGCAGCACCAGGCCGGCCACCAGGATCGCGCCGGTGACCTGGGCGGAGTCGCCGCCCTGCGCTCGGATGGCCGCCACGCCGGCCACGAAGCTGGCGCTGGTCCCGAGATAGCTCGGGACGCGGTTGGCGCACACGAGGAGGAACAGGATCGTGCAGATGCCCGAGAACATGATGGCGAGGTTGGCGTCGAGGCCCATCACGAGCGGGAAGACGAACGTGGCGCCGAACATCGCCACGACGTGCTGTGCACCCAGACCGATCGTCTTGCCCCACGGCAGACGCTGGCTCGGCCCCACCGCCTGACCGGGCTCCGGATCGACGACGTCCCACTTGAACATTGACATTGGTTCACCCTTCGGGGCCGGCGGCGGGGGGCCGCATCGCGAGAGACCTCAACGTAATGAGTCGTGGCTCACGTCCCCCATGTCAACACCTGCCCAAGGACGGCGCAGCCGACTGTCAGGTGATGGCGAGGTCATACACACGTAACGCCACCGCAACGTTCAGGCGCAGGTGCGGGTCGCTCGACAGCGGACCCAGCAGCCGCTCGAGCTTGGAGAGCCGGTAGCGGATCGTGTTGTAGTGGAAGAACTGCAGGCGTGCGGCCTCGGCGAGGTTGAAGTTGACGTCGAGCAGCACCTGCAGGGTCTCCCGGAGCCCCTGCGCGTCCTCGCTGTCGTCGGCCAGGGGGCCCAGGACGTCGCCGACGAAGGAGCGCAGCTCCCTCGAGTCCGGGATCAGCGCGATCAGCCGGTGCAGACCGAGCTGGTCGAAGAACGAGGTCGAGCCGACGCCGCTGACGCGGACGCCGACCTCGAGCGCGCGGCGCGCCTGGTCGTAGGCCTCGGGCAGGTCCGCGATCGAGCGCGTCATGCGGCTCACCCCGACGGCGAACGGTCGCCGCCCGCCTCCCTTGTCCCCGGCGATCGCGGTGACCGCGCGGGTCACGACCCGTTGGCCCGGCAGGGGGTCGAGGTCGTCGGCGTCGACGGGGAGCAGCGTGACGACCTCGGAGGAGAAGTCGACCGACGCGATCCCGTCGCCGAGCGTGGCGCTCACCTGTCGCCACGCCGCCGAGAAGCGGTCCTGCCAGGCGCGCCGCTCCGGGCTGGCGACCGGCTCGTCGTGGGTCGGGTCGATCTCGGCGGCCACCACCACCATGGGGCGGTCGAGGTCCCAGCCGAAGGTCTCGGCGTGCTCAGCGACGTACGCCGGGTCGGCGCTGCGACGCAGCAGCAGGTCGCGCAGGAAGTCCCCCTGGTACTTGTTCTCGACGGCGGTCACCGCCTCCTGCCGCGAGATCAGGAGCGCCGCGACGGCGGCCGCCCGCTCGAGGCCGTGGACGTCGTCGGGGCTGAGCGGGCGGTCGGCTCGCACGCAGACCAGCCGCGCCAGGTCCACGCCCCCGGCAGCCACCCGCAGGGCCCGGGCCTCTCCCGCACCGACCGGCGCTGGTCGGCTCATCCGCTCGGTGCGCAGCCGTCCTGTCGGGTCGAGCAGGTCGCTGGCGCTGAGCAGCGCCCGCACCTCGTCGGTCAGTGCGCCCACCCGCTCCCGGCCGTCGGTCGAGGTGAAGAGCACCCCGACCTCGAGCACCCGCCCGACCTCGGCGGCGATGCCGGACAGCTCTCCGCCCTCGAGAGCGATCTCGGTCAGCCCGGTGTGCAGGGCGTCGACCCGGGCCAGGGCGGCGCTGGCCCGCTCCTCCCGCTCACCGCTTATCAAGTCTTGCGCTCCTCGTCCGCCGTCGTTGGCAACCTTGCACGTCGGCAAACGCTAGCGCCCCGCAATAGCGTCGAGGAATGACACCCGCCAGCGCCTCCGTGTGGATGCGCGACCTCGTGGCGGCAGCGCCCGACGGAGCCGTCCCGCTGCTCCACCCCGGCCACCTGGCGATCTACGTCGAGATCTCCGGTCGCTGCGTGGGGGTGCTGTCCAAGCACGCCAGCGCGGTCCCCTGCGGTCTGCGCACGGTGCGGGACTCGCTCGAGGCCACGACCGCCCACGTGCACGCGGGCGTGCTGCACCTCGACGACGAGGCGTTCCCCGTCCGCCGGGTCGTGGACGTGTCGGTGCCTCGGCTCGCCTGCGCGACGTCCACGCCCGCGCCCGCACCGGGTGACGTCGCCTCAATGGTCGGACGCGGCGACGGGCTGACGCCCTACGGCGACGACGTGCTGTGCGGCTGGCTGGCCACGCACCGCGCCGCCGGCCTGCGTACCCCCGCGGTGGACGCGGCGATCGCCGCCTGTGCCCACCGCACCACCGCGCTGTCGAGGGCCCTGCTGGAGTGCGCGGGTCGGGGGGAGGTCCTCCCGGAGTTCGCCGCCTGGCTGAGCGCCGTCGGCACGGACCAGGAGGACGCGCGGGCGGCCGACCTCGTCCGCGTCGGGCACTCCTCCGGCCGCGGCCTGCTCGAGGGCGCTCGCCTCGCCCTCGCCCACCTTCGTCCCCTGGCCCCCACCCACCGAGGAGCAGCATGACCAACCACGTCGAGGTCCGAGCCGGTGCGTACGCCGACTCCGTCACCCTCCTGCAAGTCAGCCGCACGGTGCAGGCGGTCGACGGCGTGCTCGCCGCCCAGGTCGCCATGGCGACGGCGCTGAACGTCGACGTGCTCGCCTCCATGGGGTTCGACGTGCCCGGCGAGACGACCAGCAACGACATGGTGGTCGCCCTCCGGCTGGAGACCGCGGCGTCGCTCGACGCGGCCCTCGCCGCGGTCGACGAGGCCCTCAGCAGCGCCTCGCGACGCGAGAGCGGCACGACGGAGGTCGCCCCGCCCCGCACCGTGGCGAGCGCCGAGCGCCGAGCGCCGGCGGGGTCGGTCGTGGTCGTCTCGGTGCCCGGCGAGAACGCCTTCGTCGAGGCGGTCGACGCTCTGGAGGCCGACAGCGACGTGATGCTCTTCAGCGACAACGTCCCCGTCGAGCAGGAGGTCCGGCTCAAGACGCTGGCGGCCGAGCGCGGCCGGCTCGTCATGGGCCCCGACTGCGGCACGGCGGTCGTCGACGGGGTGGGACTCGGGTTCGCCAACGTCGTCTCGCCCGGACCTGTCGGCCTCGTCGCCGCCTCGGGCACCGGCTGCCAGCAGGTCCTCGCCCTGCTCGACCACGCCGGCGTCGGCGTGCGTTACGCCTGGGGCGTCGGTGGCCGCGACCTCTCCGCGGAGGTCGGTGGCCGCTCCACCCGGGAGGCGCTGGACCGCCTCGAGCGCCAGGAGGACGTCGAGCTCGCCCTGGTGGTCTCCAAGCCTCCCGCACCCGACGTCGCCGTCGCCGTGCACGAGCACGCCTCCCGGCTCACGACCCCGGTCGAGCTCGCCCTGCTCGGCAGCGGACAGCCCGACCTGACCGCTGCCGTGGAGCGCGTGCTGGAGCGACTGGGGCGCACCGTCCCCTCCTGGCCGGTCACCGGCGCCGCCACGGCGTCCGGCGGAACCTTCCTGCGTGGTCTCTTCGTCGGCGGGACGCTCGCCTCCGAGGCGCGGATCATCGCGACGGACCGCCTCGGAGGCGACCGCGGGCACACCTTCGTCGACTTCGGTGACGACGCCTACACCACCGGGCGCGCCCACCCGATGATCGACCCCACCCTGCGGCTGGAGCACCTGGCCGAGGCGGGGGCGGACCCGGACACCGCCGTGCTGCTGCTCGACGTGGTCCTCGGCCACGGCGCCGAGGCCGATCCCGCGGCCGTGCTCGCGCCGGTCCTCGCGGAGATCGAGCGGCCTGTCGTCGCGGTCGTCGTCGGCACCGCCGCGGACCCCCAGGACCTCGCCCGCACCGTCGACGCGCTCGCGTCGGCTGGCGCCGAGGTGCACCTGTCCAACGCGCACGCCACCCGGCGTGCGGTCGAGATCGTGGAGGCAGCCCAGAGATGAGTGCAGCGATGAGTACGGTCCCCTCAGTCATCAACGTCGGCGCCGACCTGCTCGCCGACGCCGTGTCGGCGCAGGCGGTCGAGGTCACGCGGGTCGACTGGCAGCCGCCGATGCCGGGAACCGCCGGCGACCTCGCCACCGTGGTGGGCGACCCCGCTCGCGCGGGAGCCAACGACCGGGCGCTGCAGGCCGTGCTCGGCGTCACCGCGCGGCTGGTCGACGTCCTGCCCGCCTCCGAGGCCGTCGGCCTCCAGCCCGGGGAGTTCCTGCACGCCGGGCCGCCGATCACCTGGGAGCGGGCATCGGGCCCGATGCGCGGTGCGCTGATGGGCGGTGCGGCGCTCGAGGGGCTGTGCGCCTCTCCCGAGGAGGCACCGACGCTGTTCGAGTCGGGGTCGGGCGTGTCGCTGGCCCCCTGCCACTCCCGCTCCGCCGTCGGACCGATGGCCGGCGTCGTCACGCCGTCGATGTGGATGTTCGTCCTCGAGGACACCGCCACCGGCAGGCGCACCTACTGCTCGCTCAACGAGGGCCTCGGCAAGGTCCTGCGGTACGGCGCGTACGGCCCGGAGGTGCTCGAGCGGCTGCGCTGGATGTCGGAGGTCCTCGGTCCCCTCCTCCAGGCCTCGGTCAGGGCCACCCGCGACAGCGTCGGGCCGGTCGACGTCACCGGGATCCTCACCCAGATGCTGCAGATGGGGGACGAAGCCCACAACCGCAACCGTGCCGGCACGCTGATGCTGATGCGTGACCTGGCCCCGGCCATGGTCACCTCCGGCGGCGAGGCGACGCACGTCGCGGAGGCCCTGCGCTTCATCGGCGGGAACGACCACTTCTTCCTCAACCTCGCGATGCCGGCCTGCAAGCTCGCCCTGGACGCCGCTCGCGGCATCGAAGGCTCCTCGATGGTCGTGGCGATGGCCCGCAACGGCACCGACTTCGGCATCCAGGTGGCCGGCACCGGCGACGAGTGGTTCACCGGTCCCGCGCAGGTGGCCGAGGGGCTCTACCTCGGCGACTACGACCGCAGCGACGCCAACCCGGACATCGGGGACTCGGCCATCACCGAGACCGCGGGCATCGGCGGGTTCGCGATGGCCACGGCGCCCGCGATCGTCCGGCTCGTCGGCGGGTCCGTCCCGGACGCCCTGGCGACCACGCGACGCATGCACGAGATCACGCTGGGCGAGAACCCGCGCTGGTCGGTGCCGGTCCTGGAGTTCCAGGGCACGCCGACCGGGATCGACGTGACTCGGGTGTGCCGCACGGGCATCCTCCCGCAGATCAACACCGGGATGGCCGGTGCGGTGGCCGGGGTCGGGCAGGTCGGCGCGGGGCTGGTGACGCCACCCGCCGAGATCTTCCCCCTGGCGCTGTCGCGCCTGGCCGAGCGGGCCCGGGATCGCGTCGACGACTGACGCTCAGCCCTCCCCGTGGATCCGCCCGGACGACTCCTGCAGCCGGGTGCCCGAGCCGCCCCACTGGGTGGCGATGATCTCGGCGGCGATGCTGACGGCCGTCTCCTCGGGCGTACGACCGCCGAGGTCGAGGCCGATCGGGCTGGACAGCCGCGCCAGCTCCTCCTCGGTCAGGCCGATCTCGCGCAGCCGGGTCACCCGGTCCTCGTGGGTGCGCCGCGACCCCATCGCACCGACGAAGCCGACGTCGGGCAGGCGCAGCGCGACCTCGAGCAGCGGCACGTCGAACTTCGGGTCGTGGGTGAGGACGCAGATGACCGTCCGGGAGTCGATCGCCCCGGCCTCGGCCTGCGCGGTGAGGAAGCGGTGCGGCCAGTCGACGACGACCTCGTCGGCCTCGGGGAAGCGGGTCGCGGTGGCGAAGACGGGCCGCGCGTCGCAGACCGTCACGTGGTAGCCGAGGAAGGATCCGACCCGCGCCACCGCGGCGGCGAAGTCGATGGCCCCGAAGACCAGCATCCGGGGCGGCGGCGCGAAGGCCCAGACGAAGACACGCATGCCCTCGCCGCGCCGCTCGCCGTCCGGGCCGTACGTCAGCGTCGCGTTGCGACCCTGCGCGAGCAGGCCGAGGGAGTCGTCGGCCACGGCGGCGTCGGCCCGCGGGCTCCCGATGCCGCCCGTGACCCGGTGCCCGCCGTCCTCCTCGGGGCGTACGGTCATCCGCCGCCCGACCCAGCTCGGGTCCGGGTGGTCCACGACCGTGGCCACGGCGACGGGGCGGCCGTTCTCGATGTCCTCGGCGATCTCGGCCAGCTCGGGGAAGCTCTCGCGGTCCACCTTCTCGACGTACACGTCGAGGATCCCGCCGCAGGTCAGCCCCACCGCGAAGGCGTCGTCGTCGGAGACGCCGTAGCGCTGGAGGACCGGCGTACCGTCCTCGACGACCGACCCGGCCAGCTCGTAGACCGCGCCCTCGACGCAGCCCCCGGAGACCGACCCGACCGCCTCCTCGGCCGGACCGACCAGCATCGACGCACCCGGCGGGCGCGGCGCGGAGCGGAAGGTCGCGACGACCGTCCCCATGCCGATCGTCTCGCCGGCGTCGTACCACCGCATCAGCTCGGGCAGCACCTCACGCATCGCCCACCACCTCCAGGACCTGCTCGAAGGACCGCAGCGAGTGCCCGGCCACCAGGGCGTCGCAGTGCGGCAGCGCCGCCACGATGCCGCCCTGCACCGGCTGGTAGCCGGCCTTGCCGCGGTGCGGGTTCACCCACACCACCCGGTGCGCCAGCCGGCGCAGTCGCCGCATCTGCTCACCGAGGAGTGCCGCGTCGCCGCGCTCCCAGCCGTCGCTGAGCACCACGACGACCGCCCCCCGCGCCATCCCGCGCGCGCCCCACCGGTCGAGGAACGCCTGCAGCGTCTCACCGAGCCGGGTCCCGCCCGACCAGTCGGGGACCTCGCCGCCCGCGCGCACCAGCGCCCGCTCGGGGTCCGCGGTGGACAGCGCGGCGGTGATCCGGGTCAAGCGGGTCCCCAGGGTGAACGCCTCGACCGGCGCACCCGTGCGGACCAGGACGTGGCACAGCCGCAGCAGCGCGTCGGCGTACGGCCGCATGCTCGCCGAGACGTCGACGAGGAGCACGACGCGCCGCGGGCGCACGTGCCGGCGGTGGTGCTCGATGCGGACGGGCTCGCCGAGGTGGCGCAGGCTGCGGCGGAGGGTACGACGGACGTCGACGTCACCGCGCCGCCACGGGGTACGTCGCGCGGCGCGCCGTCGTGGCGGCCGCGGCCGCAGGGCGCGGATCATCGCGTCGAGCAGGGCCTTCTGGTCGGCGCTGAGGGCGGCGACGTCGCGGTGGCGCAGGATCTCGGCCTCGGACGCGGCCGCGTCGACGGTCTCGGCCTCGTCCTCCGCGCCGCCGGACCCGGAGTCGTCGGTGAGGGGCAGCGGCGAGGAGACCTGCCGCGGCTGCTCGCGGGGTACGACGCGGGGCGTGCCCTCGGCGTCGCCGAACCACGCGTGGAAGACCTGGTCGTAGCGCTCGAGGTCGTCCGGCCCGGCGCACAGGGTGGCGCGGCCGGCGACGTACACCCCGGAGGCGTCGCGCAGGCCGACCAGCGAGCTGGCCGTGACGAACGCCGCCGAGCGGTCCTGGGTGACCGGGAGCCCGGCGGCACGCAGCGCACGGGCGAAACCGAGGAGGATCTCCTCCGGCGGTCGAACCACCTCGGCCGTCATCGGGCCAGCATCCGGTCCAGGGCGTGCTTCACCCGGTCGGTGTCCTCGCGGTACTTCACCACCGCGCCGAGCGTGCGCGCCGCCGTGGCGAGGTCGAGCTCCTGGGTGCCGAGGCGCTGCAGCGCCCGGGTCCAGTCGATGGTCTCGGCCACACCCGGCGGCTTGAGCAGACCCTCGTCCCGCAGGCCCTGCACCACCGTGACCACCTGCCGCGCCAGCTCGGCGGTGACCTCGGGCAGCCGCGAGCGGACGATCTCGACCTCGCGCTCGAGTCCGGGGTGGTCGATCCAGTGGTAGAGGCAGCGCCGCTTGAGGGCGTCGTGCAGGTCGCGGGTGCGGTTGGAGGTGAGGACGACGCGCGGCGGTGTGGCGGCGCTGATCGTGCCCAGCTCGGGGATGCTCACCGACCACCCGGAGAGCACCTCGAGCAGGAACGCCTCGAACTCGTCGTCGGCGCGGTCGATCTCGTCGACGAGCAGCACCGCCGGGGACTCACCGACGGACTCGCGCAGCGCACGGAGGACCGGGCGCGCCAGCAGGAACCGGTCGTCGAACAACGACTTCTCGGCCTCGTCGGCGTCCAGGCTGCCGTCGCCGGCCGCGGCCTCCAGGGTCCGCAGGTGGAGGATCTGGCGCGGGAAGTCCCAGTCGTAGAGCGCCTGCGAGGCGTCGATGCCCTCGTAGCACTGCAGCCGGATGAGGGGGACGCCGTCGACGGCGGCCAGCGCCTCGGCCAGCGCGGTCTTGCCGGTGCCCGGCTCGCCCTCCAGCAGCAGCGGCCGCTCCATCGCCCCGGCGAGGTAGGTCACCGTGGCGAGGTCCTCGTCGCACAAGTAGCCGGTCGTCGCCAGGGCGCGCGCGACCTGCTCCGGGGAGTCCATGCGCCGACCCTAGGGTGCGGCGGTTGGTCCCGGGTTGGGGTCCTCGACCGCGGTGCCGGGCGGGCGGTCCTGGTCGGCCCCCGTGGCCAGGTCCCCGCACTCCACGAGCACCGGGGGGTGCTCGCGCAGGTAGTCGCGGGCCCCGCGGTCGCCGGCGCTGGTCCGCCGTACGCCCGCCCAGTGGTCGCGCCCGAGCAGCACGGGGTGGCCGGGGACGTCGTCGTACGAGGCCCGCGCCAGTGCGCCGCGCCCGGCCGGTACGCCCGCGAGCACCCGCGCGCAGACGTCGCGCCCCACGTCGGGGAGGTCGACGAGGGTCACCAGCGCGCGCTCCGCCGTACCGTCCTCGAGCAGCGCGAGCCCGGCGGCCAGCGAGGCCCCCATCCCGCTCACCCAGTCCTCCGCGACGGTGACTCTCGCTCCCTCGGGCACCAGCGCCCGTGCCTCCTCAGCCCTCGCTCCGAGCACCACCACGACGTCGTCGCAGTCGGCCAGCGACGCCACCGCGTGCGCCAGCCAGCCCTCGACCAGCGCCTTCGGCCGGCCCATCCGACGACCGGCACCGGCGGCCAGCAGCAGCCCCGTCGTCGTCACGGCGCACCTCCGATATCTCGTTGGCTCGTTGTCGGTCCCCGCTGACATCCTGCCGCGGTGAGCACCTCGGGGGCAGCACCGCGCAGCGGACTTCGCACGTTCTGGTCCGACCTGCCGCGCGAGGGCCGGCTCCTCCTCTCCGTGGTGGTCGTGGAGTTCGTCGGCTCGGGCCTGGTGCTGCCGTTCTGGGTGGTCTACCTCCACGAGGTGCGCGGGTTCTCGCTCTCGGTGGCCGGCCTGCTCCTCGCCGTGCAGCCGCTGTTCGGGATCCTGGCCGTGGGTCCGGGTGGGGCGCTGATCGACCGGTACGGCGGCCGCGTCGTCCTCGTCGGCACGCTCGTCCTCGTGCTGCTCGGCCAGCTGGTGATGAGCCAGGCGTCGACCGTGCCGCTGGCGGCGCTCGGCCTGGCCCTGTCCGGAGCCTCGTTCGGGGTCTCGTTCCCCGCCTCGCAGTCGATGATCGCGACCGTCGTGCCGAGCGCGATCCGGCAGCGGTACTTCGGCGTCAACTTCTCCCTGCTCAACCTCGGCATCGGCCTCGGTGGGCTGCTGGGCGGCGCGTTCGTCGACGTCGACCGGCTGTGGACCTTCCAGGCGATCTACCTCGTCGACGCGGTCACCTACGCCCCCGCCCTCGTGCTGCTGCTCGGCCCGCTGCGCCACGTCGCCGGCCGTCCGCCGCGCACCGCCGGCGAGGCGGGGCCGTCGTACGCAGAGGTGCTGCGCAACCCGACCGTGCGGACGCTGACTCTGCTGACCTTTGTCGGGTCGTTCGTGGCGTACGCGCAGCTCAACACGGGGATGCCCGCGTACGCCCGCGCCGTCAGCCGGATCTCCACCGAGGCGCTCGGGGTCGCGTTCGCCGCCAACACCGCCGTCATCGTCGCGCTGCAGCTGGTCGTGCTGCGCCGGATCGAGGGGCGCCGCCGCACGCGGGTGGTCATGGTGATGGCCGTGGTCTGGGCCGCCTCGTGGCTGCTGCTGGGCGCGTCCGGCCTGGTCCCCGGCACCTGGGGGGCGAGCGTCCTCGTCGCGGCCTGCGCGTCGGTGTTCGCGCTCGGGGAGACGCTGCTGCAGCCGACGCTGCCGGCCATCGTCAACGACCTCGCCACCGACCGCACCCGCGGGCGCAGCAACGCCCTGAACTCCGCGGCGTTCCAGACCCCGATGGTCCTCGCACCGCCGTTCGCCGGGTGGCTCGTCGCCCACGACCTCGAGGGCGCGTACGTCGGCGTCCTCGTCGTCGGCTGCCTGGCCGTCGGGCTGCTCTCGCGCTACCGGCTCGAGCCGCGTCTGGACCCGACCGCCAACGGCGTCACCGCGGCGTCCGGCGAGCCGGCCCCGGCGGCGCACGGCACCGAGACGACCCCGGTGCGCCCGAGCCCGACCCGGAGCCCTCCCGGCCGAGCGCAGACGCCCTGACGTCCGTGCCGGCGAGGGCGTTCCGGTCCGCGCCCGCACGTTCGTGCAGGACACCATCCTGCACCCGGGAGGACGTAGCGCGCCCCGGCGCGATCGGTTGTCGTGGTCAAGGGTTCGCCGCTCGGGCGGACGGATGACCAGAGGAGTCGACTCTTGACCAGGAAGATTCTCGCCGCAGCAGCGGCAGCCGGCGCGGCAGCGATCCTGACCGCGGTGGCCCCGGCCGGACCAGCCACTGCGGCGCCCGCACCCGCCGCGACGCAGGCCGCCCAGGTCCAGCAGCAGGTCACCGGCAAGCACGCCGAGCGCCTGTGCGCCCACGCCGCGAAGAAGACCGTCGCGTCCTGCTACGCGGAGGTGCTGGTCAACGACTCGACCGACCTCGCGCCGCGTGCCGCCGCACCGGTGTCGAGCGCGAAGACGCCCGCGCAGATCCAGAGCGCCTACAAGCTCACCGGCAAGAAGTCGGGCGGCCGTACCGTGGCCATCGTCGACGCCTACGGCTACCCGAACCTCGAGCGCGACCTCGGCGTCTTCCGGAGCCAGTACGGCCTGTCGTCCTGCACCAAGGCGAACGGCTGCCTGAAGGTCGTCAACCAGACCGGCGGCACCTCGCTGCCCTCGACCGACGTCGGCTGGGCCGGCGAGCAGGCCCTCGACGTCGACGCCGTGTCCGCGGCGTGCCCGGACTGCAAGATCGTCGTGGTCCAGGCGAACAGCTCCTCGATCACCGACCTCGGCAAGGCCACCCAGACCGCGGCCAAGCAGTCCGGCGTCGCAGCGATCAGCAACTCCTACGGTGGCGGAGACCTCTCCGACTCGCAGTTCGGCACGTACTACAACCACCCGGGCATCGCCGTGACCGCGTCCACCGGTGACGACGGCTACCAGGGCGCCAGCTACCCCGCCTCCTCCAGCTACGTCACCGCGGTCGGTGGCACCTCGCTCAGCGCGTCGAGCAGCTCGCGCGGCTGGACGGAGTCGGCGTGGTCCGGCGCCGGGTCCGGCTGCTCGTCCTCGAACGCGGCCCTCAGCGCGGCGTCGTCGTACGACACGGGCTGCAGCAAGCGCGCGATGGCCGACGTCTCCGCGGCGGCCGACCCGTCGGCCGGCGGCCTTTCGGTCTACTACCCGACCTCGGCCTCGTCCTCGACCTGGGGCCAGATCGGCGGGACCAGCGAGTCCGCCCCGATCGTCGCCGCGGTCTACGCGCTGTCCGGCAACACCTCGGGCTACGCCAACGCCAAGCCGTACGCCACCCCCTCGGGCCTCTTCGACGTGACCACGGGCAGCAACGGCTCGTGCTCGCCGGTCCAGCGCTGCAGCGCCGGCAGCGGGTACGACGGCCCGACCGGTCTGGGTACGCCGAACGGCACGAGCGCCTTCTGACCCCTCTCCCCTCCCCCCTCGCGAGGCGTCGTCCCGGTTCTCGGGGCGGCGCCTCGCGCTTGCCTGGCATCGAACACGCGTTCGGGTAGCCTGCACCGCATGACCCCCGGTTTCCAGGCCTCGCTGCTCGACGTCGCCGACGAACCTGCGCCGGGCGGCCTCGACGCCGTCGCCCGTCGCCCGCTCTCGCACGACGCGTGGGTGGACCACCTGCCCGGCTGGTTCGAGGGGGCCGACGAGATGTTCGCCCACCTCGTCGCCGAGGTGCCGTGGCACGCCGAGCGCCGGGAGATGTACGACGGGGTCGTCGACGTGCCGCGGCTGCTGTGCCAGTACGCCGCCGGCGACCCCCTGCCCCACCCCGCACTGGAGTCCGCGCGGGCCGCGCTCTCGGCGCACTACGCCGACGAGCTCGGCGAGCCGTTCGTGACCGCCGGCCTGTGCTACTACCGCGACGGTCGGGACTCCGTGGCCTGGCACGGCGACAACATCGGCCGCGGGCGCCACCACGACACGATGGTCGCGATCGTCTCCTTCGGCACCCCACGCCGGCTCACCCTGCGCCCCCTCGGCGGGCGCACCGAGGCGGCGTACCCCCTCGGTCACGGCGACCTCGTCGTGATGGGCGGCTCCTGCCAGCGCACCTGGGAGCACGCCGTCCCCAAGACCGCCCGCCCCACGGGCCCTCGCGTCTCGGTGCAGTTCCGCCCCCGCAACGTCTTCTGAGGCGGCCACCGCCCAGCACCGGCGCGGGGCCTCTCGGACGCGACGTCCCTGCGCGTCGACCCGCCAGGAGACGCGACCGCGGAGCCTCGATCAGCGAGCGGTCGTCACCAGGGGTCGAGGCCTCGACGAGCCCGGCCTCCGCCTTGCGGCGACAGGCGTGAGGTCGTGAGGAGGAGTTGACGCTGACCGCGGGCGCGAGGACACATGCTCGAAACACGCGCTGCGCATGGTGGCTGTCCCCCAGCAACCAGGAGCACCCGTGCCCGTCGACACCGCGCCCATCAGCCCGACCACCCCGCCCAGCGCGGCACCGAGCCGCCGGACAGGGCGGTGGATCGAGGAGTGGCGTCCCGAAGACACCGAGTTCTGGGAGGAGACGGGTCGACCGATCGCCCGCCGCAACCTGTGGTGGTCGGTCTTCGCAGAGCACCTCGGCTTCTCGGTCTGGCTGATCTGGAGCGTCAGCTCGGCGCTGCTGCTGGCCCAGGGCTTCGACTTCAGCGCCCAGCAGCTGTTCGTGCTCGTCGCCGTGCCCAACCTGGTCGGCTCGCTGCTGCGCGTGCCCTACACCTTCGCGGTCGGGCTCTTCGGCGGGCGCAACTGGACGATGGTCAGCGCGGGCCTGCTGCTGGTCCCCACGGTCGGCTTCGCGATCGCGGTGGCGAACACCGCGACGCCGTACTGGGTCTTCGTCGTGATCGCGGCGACCGCGGGCTTCGGGGGCGGCAACTTCGCCAGCTCCATGGCCAACATCAACTTCTTCTTCCCCTCCTCGGAGAAGGGCGCCGCGCTCGGGCTCAACGCCGCCGGGGGCAACATCGGCGTGTCCATCATCCAGCTGTTGCTGCCCGTGATCGTCGGCGGCGCCGGCATCTTCGGGCTGGTCAAGGCCAGTGAGAGCGGCACCCACCTCGCTCGTGCCGGCTGGGTGTATGCCGCCCTGGCTGTCGTCGCCACGCTCGCGGCCTGGCGGTTCATGGACAACCTCGGCACCGCGAGCGTGAAACCCCGCGAGCAGCTGCAGGTCGTGCGCGAGCCGCACACGTGGATCCTCTCGGTGCTCTACATCGGCACGTTCGGGTCCTTCATCGGCTACTCCGCCGCGATGCCGCTGCTGATCAAGCTGAACTTCTGGGTCCCCGACCCGGCCCCGCTCGGCACCGGCATCTACTTCGCGTACTACGCGTTCCTCGGCGCCCTCGTCGGATCCGTCACCCGTCCGCTGGGCGGCTGGCTGGCCGATCGGCTCGGCGGCTCGCGGGTCACGCTGGCGGCGTTCGCGGGGATCCTGGTCTTCACCCTCGGCATCCTGTGGACGCTGGGCCGACTCACCCCCAACCCGGGCGCCGACCCGGCCGTGGCCAGCGACAACCAGGGCTGGTTCCCGCTGTTCCTCGGCTTCTTCCTGCTGCTCTTCGCCGCCACCGGGATCGGCAACGGCTCCGTCTACAAGATGATCCCCTCGATCTGGCGGGCCCAGGCACTGGAGTCCACCACCGCCGGCACACCCGAGCGCGACGCCGCCGTCCTCGACTCGAACCGCAAGGCCTCGGCCTCGCTCGGCATCATCGGGGCGGCCGGTGCGGTGGGCGGCTTCTTGATCCCCCTGGCCTTCAGCGCACCGTGGGTGGACAGCCCGCTGTCGGCCACCAAGGGCGCCTTCTGGGTGTTCCTCGCCTACTACGCCGTGTGCGCCGTCGCGACGTACGCCGTCTACCTGCGCCGTACCCAGGCGAAGACCGCGATCGTGACCGTATGACGCCCCCCGTCACGCAGGCTGCCGCCGGCGCGCCGGACGCGACGGCGACCCACTGCCCGTACTGCTCCCTGCAGTGCGGCATGCAGCTGGTCGCCTCAGGACCGCGCGGCCGGTCGCTCGAGGTGCAGCCGTGGCCGGAGTTCCCCGTCAACGAGGGCGGGCTGTGCCGCAAGGGCTGGACCAGCACCGGGCTGCGCGGGCACCGCGAGCGGCTGACCACCCCACTGGTCCGCGACCGGGCGACCGGTGAGCTGCGCGCCGCCGAGTGGGATGAGGCCCTCGACCTGGTGGCCGACCGGCTGCGCGCACTGCAGGCGGCGCACGGCGCCGACGCGGTCGGCGTCTTCGGGGGCGGCGGGCTGACCAACGAGAAGGCCTACCTGCTGGGCAAGCTGGCCCGGGTCGCGCTCGGCACCAGCCAGATCGACTACAACGGCCGCTGGTGCATGAGCTCGGCCGCCTCGGCCGGCAACCAGGCCTTCGGGATCGACCGCGGCCTGCCCTTCCCGCTGGCCGACGTCGAGCAGGCCGACGTCGTCGTGCTCGTCGGCTCCAACCTCGCCGAGACCATGCCGCCCGCCGCCCGGCACCTCGACCGGGTCCGCGAGCGGGGCGGCCAGGTGGTCTGCATCGACCCGCGTCGTACGCCGACCGCCGAGCGCAGCGACGTGGTGCTGCAGCCCGTGCCGGGCACGGACCTCGCGCTGGCGCTCGGCGTGCTGCACCTGCTCGACGCGCGCGTCGCCGTCGACGAGGAGTACGTCGCCGCCCGGACCAGCGGGTGGGAGGACGTCCGCGCCACCGCCGCCGGCTGGTGGCCGGAGCGGGTCGAGCGCACGACCGGCATCGGCACCGCCGAGCTGCACGCACTGGTGGACCTGCTGGCCGGTGCCGAGCGTGCGATGGTGCTGACCGCGCGCGGCGCCGAGCAGCACAGCCAGGGCACCGCGACCGTCCTGGCCTGGATCGACGTCGCGCTCGCGCTCGGCATGCCCGGCAAGCCAGGCGCCGGCTACGGCTGCCTGACCGGCCAGGGCAACGGCCAGGGCGGGCGCGAGCACGGGCAGAAGTCCGACCAGCTGCCCGGCTACCGGATGATCGACGACCCGGCCGCCCGCGAGCACGTCGCGGCGGTGTGGGGCGTCGACCCGGCCACGCTCCCGGGCAAGGGGAGGTCGGCGTACGAGCTGCTCGACGCGCTCGGGCAGCCCGACGGGCCCCGGTCGCTGCTGGTCTTCGGCTCGAACATCGTCGTCTCGGCGCCTCGCGCCACCCACGTCTCCGAGCGGCTGGCCGCGCTGGACCTGCTCGTCGTGTGCGACATGGTGATGTCGGAGACCGCGGCCCTGGCCGACGTCGTGCTGCCGGTGACCCAGTGGGCCGAGGAGACCGGCACCATGACCAACCTCGAGGGTCGGGTGATCCTGCGGCGCCAGGCCGCCAGCGCCCCGGCAGGTGTGCGCTCGGACCTCCAGGTGATCGCTGGGCTGGCCGAGCGGCTGGGCTCGACGGCGACTTTCCCCACCGACCCGGAGGAGGTCTTCGCCGAGCTGGCGCGCGCCTCGGCCGGCGGCAAGGCCGACTACGCCGGCATCGACTACGCCCGGATCACCGCCGAGCACGGCGTCTTCTGGCCGTGCCCGGACCACGAGCACCCCGGGACGCAGCGGATGTTCGCCGACCGCTTCGCGCACGCCGACGGGCGGGCCCGCTTCGTCGACGTCGACCACGTCGGCACCGCCGAGCCCACCGACGCCGACTTCCCGGTGCACCTCACCACCGGGCGGGTGCTCGCTCAGTACCAGTCCGGCGCGCAGACCCGCCGGGTGAAGGACCTCCCCGACACCGGTCCCTTCGTCGAGCTCCACCCGATGCTGGCCGGCCGGGTCGGCGCCCGCGACGGCGAGCCGGTCTGCGTGCGCACCCGGCGCGGCACGATGACCGCGCCCGCTCGCGTCGTCGGCACGATCCGGCCCGACACGGTCTTCGTGCCCTTCCACTGGGTCGGCGCCAACCGGCTGACGAACGACGCGCTCGACCCGAGCAGCCGGATGCCCGAGTTCAAGGTGTGCGCCGCGGCGGTGAGCGCATGAACGGGGCGGACGGGATCGTCGTGGTCGGGGCCGGGATGGCCGCGACCCGGCTGGTCGAGGGGCTGGTGCGGCGCGGCATCGGCCCGGTGACCGTGCTCGGCCGCGAGCCGGACGCGCCGTACAACCGGATCCTGCTCTCGGCCCTCCTCGAGGGCACCCACCGCGAGGACGCGCTCGCGCTGCGCCCCGCGAGCTGGTGGGCCTCGCACGACGTCGAGCTGCGCACCGACGCCCGGGTCGAGGCGCTCGACCGCGAGCGGCACGAGGTGCGGCTGGCCGACGGCACGGTCGTGCCCTACCGCACGCTGGTCCTCGCCAGCGGCTCGATCCCCGTGCTGCCGCCGGTGCGTGGCGTCGTCGGCGAGGACGGTGCGCTGCACCCGGCCGTGCACGCCTTCCGCACGCTCGCCGACGTACGACGGCTCGAGGCGGCGCTGGCGCCTGGCGACGTACGGCGCGCGGTCGTCGTCGGTGGTGGCCTCCTCGGCCTGCAGGTGGCCCGCGCCCTGACCGTTCGCGGCCTGGTGGTCGAGGTGGTCGAGGGCGCCGAGCACCTGATGCGCAGCCAGCTCGGCGAGCGGGGCGGCGCGGTGCTGGCCCGCGACCTGGAGCGCCGCGGCACCCACAGCTACACCGGCGCCCGCGCAGTGCGGGTGACCGAGACGTCCGAGGGCACCGGCCTCGTGCTCGACAACGGCTACACGCTGAGCACCGACCTCGTCGTGCTCAGCGCGGGCGCGCGCCCGGCGACGGGCCTGGCGCAGCGCGCCGGTCTGGCGGTCGGCCGCGGCGTCGTGGTCGACGAGACCCTGACCACCAGCGACGCCGACGTCCACGCGATCGGCGACTGCGCCGAGCACGCGGGGCGCACCACCGGCTTCGTGGCCCCGGCCTGGGAGCAGGCCGAGACGCTCGCCGCCCACCTCGCCGGAGCGAGCGCGCGCTACACCGGGACCCGGACGGTGGCACGGCTGCGCGCGACCGACCTCGACGTCGCCGTCCTCGGCGAGCCGCGCGAGGCGGCCGCGGAGCCCGGCGCGCAGGTGGTCGAGATGACCAACCCGGTCACCTGCTCGCACCGTCGGCTCGTGGTGCAGGGCGGCGCGGTCGTCGCCGCCGAGCTGGTCGGCGACCTCTCCCGGATCGGGCTGATCACCCAGCACTTCGACCGCCGCACCGTCCTCGGCCCGCTCGAGCCGGGCGCCCTTCTCAGCGCCGACCGCCCCTCCTCCGGGTCGGCGGCGTCGGTGACCTCGATGCCCGACGAGGCCGAGGTCTGCACCTGCGCCGGCGTCAGCGCCGGCGCGATCCGAGCCTGCTCCTCGCTCGAGCAGGCCCGTGACAGCACCCGCGCCGGCACCGGCTGCGGCGGGTGCGCACCCGTCGTACGCCAGCTGCTCGCCACCCGTCCCTCGACCCAAGGAGCACGATCGTGACCACCCGCAGGATCGTCGTCATCGGCCACGGCATGGTCGGCCACCGCTTCGTCCAGGCCGCCGTCGACCGCGGCCTGACGCGAGACGCCGAGGTCGTCGTCATCGGCGAGGAGCCCCGCGTCGCCTACGACCGCGTGGCATTGACCTCGTGGTTCGAGGTCGGCAGCGAGGAGCTGTCGCTGCTGCCCACCGGGGCGTACGACGACCCCGGCATCCGCCTGGTCACCGGCACCGAGGCCACCTGCGTCGACACCGGCACGCGCACCGTCACCCTCGCCGACGGCGAGGAGCTGGCGTACGACGACCTGGTGCTGGCCACGGGCGCGGCACCGTTCGTCCCGCCGGTCGACGGCACCGACCTCGAGGGCGTCTTCGTCTACCGCACGATCGAGGACCTCGAGGCGCTGAAGGCGGCCGCCGAGCGCGGCGGCACCGGGACCGTCGTGGGCGGCGGCCTGCTCGGCCTGGAGGCGGCCAAGGCGCTCTCCGACCTCGGGCTGGAGACCCACGTGGTCGAGATGGCGCCGCGGCTGATGGCCGTCCAGGTCGACGACGCGGGCGGCGCCACCCTGCGCCGCCACATCGAGGAGCTCGGCCTGCACGTGCATGTCGGCGCGCGGACCACCGAGGTGATCGGCGAGGACGGCCGGGTCACGGCGCTCGGGCTGGCCGACGCCGACCCGCTGCCCACCGACGTCGTCGTCTTCTCGGCGGGCATCCGACCCCGTGACGCGCTGGCCCGCGAGGCCGGCCTCGACCTCGCCGAGCGCGGCGGCGTGCTGGTCGACAACCGGTGCCGCAGCAGCGACCCGCACGTGTGGGCCATCGGCGAGTGCGCCGCCCCGGCGGGGACGATGTACGGCCTCGTCGCGCCGGGCTACGCGATGGCCGAGGTGGTCGTCGACGCACTGGTCGCGGGCGACGACGCCGCCGGCCGCTTCGACGGCGCCGACATGTCGACCAAGCTCAAGCTGATGGGCGTCGACGTGGCCTCCTTCGGCGACGCCTTCGCGACCACCGAGGGCGCGCTGGAGCTGGTCTACGCCGACGCCGTGGCCGGGGTCTACAAGAAGCTGGTCGTCTCCGCCGACGGCACGACGCTGCTCGGCGGCATCCTGGTCGGCGACGCGACGGCGTACGGCGCGCTGCGGCCGATGGTCGCCTCCGCGCTGCCGCTGCCGGAGAACCCCGAGGAGCTGATCCTGCCTGCGGGCCGCGGCGGCGCCGAGATCGGGCTTCCGGACGAGGCCGTCGTCTGCTCCTGCAACACCGTCACCACGGCCGAGATCGTCGAGGCGGTCTCGGGCGACGACGCCTCCTGCGACACCCCGGCCTGCGTCACCGCCTGCACGAAGGCCGGCAGCACCTGCGGCTCGTGCAAGCCCGTGGTGAAGAAGATCGTCGAGGACCACTTCGCCTCGGTCGGCAGGGAGGTCGACCGCAGCCTGTGCGAGCACTTCGCGCTGACCCGCCAAGAGCTCTGGGACGTCGTCGCGGTGCACGGGCACACCAGCTTCGAGGCTGTCCTCGAGGCGCACGGCACCGGCCGCGGCTGCGACATCTGCAAGCCGGCCGTGGCCTCGATCCTCGCAACGAGGCTCAACCACCACGTCCTCGAGCCGGGCAACCGGACCCTGCAGGACACCAACGACGCCTACCTCGCCAACATCCAGCGCAACGGCACCTACTCGGTGATGCCGCGGATCGCCGGCGGCGAGATCACCCCGGAGAAGCTGATCGTCCTCGGAGAGGTGGCCAAGGACTACTCGCTCTACACCAAGATCACCGGCGGACAGCGCATCGACCTGCTCGGTGCCCGGATGGAGGACCTGCCGGCGATCTGGACGCGGCTGGTCGAGGCCGGCTTCGAGTCCGGCCACGCCTACGGCAAGTCCCTGCGCACGGTGAAGTCGTGCGTGGGCACGAACTGGTGCCGCTACGGCGTGCAGGACTCCACCGCCATGGCCATCGCCCTGGAGATGCGGTACCGCGGGCTGCGCTCACCGCACAAGATCAAGGCCGGGGTGAGCGGGTGCGCCCGCGAGTGCGCCGAGGCGCGCAGCAAGGACTTCGGCGTGATCGCGACCGAGAGGGGTTGGAACCTGTACGTCGGCGGCAACGGCGGCGCCACCCCCGCGCACGCCCAGCTGCTGGCCGGCGACCTCGACGACGAGACGCTGGTGCGCTACATCGACCGCTACCTGATGTACTACGTCCGCACCGCCGACCGGCTGCAGCGCACCTCGACCTGGATGGACTCCCTGGACGGCGGGCTCGAGCGGGTCAAGGAGGTCGTGGTCGAGGACGCACTCGGTCTGGGTGAGGAGCTCGAGGCCGCGATGGCGCACCACGTGGACACCTACTTCGACGAGTGGAGCGCGACGCTTGAGGATCCGGAGAAGCTCAAGCGCTTCGTGTCCTTCATCAACGCCCCCGACGTGCCGGACGCGAACATCGCCTTCGACACCGAGCGCGGCCAGTCCCGGGCAGCGACCGGCGACGAGCCGGTGGCCAGCGGGCCGGTCCCGCTCGGCGCGAGCATCCCGGTCGGAGCACCTCGGTGACCGCGCCGACGGAGAGCTCGGCCTCGCACCCGGCGGCGGGCTGGACGCGAGTGTGCCGTCTCGAGGACATCGAGGTCGAGGGTGGGGTGACCGCACTCGTCGACGGCAGGGCCGTCGCCGTCTTCCGTACCCACGAGGACGAGGTCCTCGCAATGGACAACTTCGACCCGTTCTCGCACGCCTCGGTCCTCTCCCGAGGGATCGTGGGCACTCGCTCGGTAGCAGGTGAGAGCGTTCCCTTCGTGGCCTCCCCGATCTTCAAGCAGGGCTTCGCGCTGCGCACCGGCGCCTGTCTGGACGACGACACCGTGCGCGTGCAGACGTACGCCGTGCGACTGGAGCCCGGCGACGAGTCCGGCGGTCCGACGATCCTGGTCGGCTCGCCCCACCAGCAGGGGACTGATGACTGAGGATCAGACCGAGAGCGCGGGCGCACCGCTCTCAGGCTTCCGTGTTGGCGTGACCGCCGCGCGCAAGCTGGACGAGCAGGTCGCACTGCTGGAGCGCCGCGGTGCGGACGTCGTGCGGGCTCCCGCTCTCTCGCTGGCGCCGAACCACGTCGACCAGCGGGAGCTGAGGGCGACCACGGAGGAGGTGCTCTCCGCCCCGGTGGACCTGTTCCTCGCCACCACCGGCGTCGGCATGCGTGCGTGGCTCGCCGCTGCCGACGAGTGGGGTCTGCAGGAGCGGCTCATCGAGCACCTCGGACACGCCGAGATCTTGGCACGTGGCCCGAAGAGCGTCGGCGCGCTGCGTCGGTTCGGACTGCGCGAGCTGTGGGCGCCGGAGTCCGAGGAGTTCGACGACGTGCTGGACCACCTGCGCGGGCGAGACCTGGGCGGTCGCCGGATCGTGGTGCAGGAGCACGGTCAGTCGCTCTCGATGGCAGGCCACGCGCTGCGCCGGCGAGGTGCCGAGGTGGTGACCGTCGGCGTGTACCGCGTCGTCCCCGCCGAGGACCCGGAACCGATGTTCGCCCTGATCGACCTGGTCGCCGACCGGGAGGTCGACGCGGTCACCTTCACCTCTGCCCCCGCAGTCGCGGCGATGATGGATGCTGCCGGCTCGACGGGGCGGCGCGACGAGCTGGTCTCCGCCTTCCAGGCCGACGTGCTCGCCTCGTGCGTCGGGCCGGTGACCTCGGCGGCCTTCGAGATGTGGGGCGTGCCCACCGTCTACCCCGAGCGCTCGCGACTCGCTGCGATGGTCAAGCAGCTCGAGGTCGAGCTGCCCTCGCGCCGAGACGGCCTGGGCGTCGAGCTCGCCGGCGGCCACCAGCTGCTGCTGCACGGTGACGAGGTGCTGCTCGACGGGACCGAGGTACGGCTCTCCCCCGCCACCAGCGCGGTGCTGCAGGCGTTGGTCAGCAACCCCGGCCACGTCGTCTCGCGGCAAGCGTTGCTGGCGATGCTGCCCAGTGGCACCGCCGGCTCGGAGCACGCGGTCGAGATGGCCGTCGCCCGCCTGCGTGCCGCGATCGGGACCCGATCGGTGCAGACCGTGGTCAAGCGCGGCTACCGACTGGCGGTGGCGCATGGGTGAGCCCGCGGACGGCGTGGACAGCCCCGTCACCCCTCGTCTGGTCACCGTCGCGCACGGCACCCGCAAGACTCCCGCCAACGCCGTCGCCGTGCGGACCACAGCCCTGGCGGCGCAGCGGATGGGCATCGGGGCGGTGACAGCGTACGTCGAGCTGTCGACGCCGCTCCTCGGCGACGTCCTCGCGGCCACGGCGCAGCCCACGGTCGTCCTCCCGATGCTGCTCTCGACCGGCTACCACCTGCGCCACGACCTGCCGCGGGCACTCGAGGCCAGCGCGGGGCCGGCGCTGCTGGGCCGCTCGCTGGGTCCGCACGCGCTGCTCGCCCGCGCGCAGGTCTCCCGGCTGCGCGAAGCCGGAGCCGTGCCGGGGAGCCCGCTGGTCATGGTGGCGGCCGGCTCCAGTGACGAGCTGGCCACCCGCGACCTGGAGCGGGCCGCCCAGCTCCTGGCCCACGCGTGGGGTGCCTCGGTCCGGGTGGCGACGCTCTCGGGCCGCGGCGAGCGACCCGAGGACGTCGTGCGCCGCGGCGACTGCGTCTCGCGCTACCTTCTGGCCGGGGGCTTCTTCGCCGACCGTCTGACCCGCGTGGCGCGCGACGCCGGGGCGCACGCGGTCGCCGAGGTCATCGGTAGTCACCCCGACGTGGTCGAGCTGGTCTGCCGCCGCACGCGCGCCCTCCTGGCGGCCCGCGTCCCGGGCTCGGAGAGGCCGGTCCTGGCCGGCTGAACGCGCCTCACCCCAGCGCGATCGCCGCGATCCCGGCGAGCACGATGCCCGCGCCGAGCAGGCCCCGGACCGGGCGCGCCTCGCGCAGCACGAGCCAGGACAGCAGGGCACCGATGACGATGCTGGTCTCGCGCACGGGTGCGACGAGCGCGACCGGCGCCAGCCGCATCGCCTCCAGCACCAGCACGTACGCCAACGGCGAGAGCAGCGCGACGACGAGCACCCGCCCGCGCTCGGCGCGCCACGCCGACGGCAGCGTCCGGCGTCCCTCTCGGCCGAGCATCACCGTCAGCCACGGCACCTGGAGGGCCTCGCCGAGCGCGAAGTACGGCACCGCGGGGATGGCGAGGTCGGTCACCGCGTGGTCGTCCCACAGCGTGTACGCCGCGATGGTCAGCCCGGTGGCCACGCCCCACGCCAGTCCGGCGCGCGCACCGGCACCGCCGGCGGCGACCACGAAGACGCCCACCAGGACCGCACCGACCCCCACCGCCGCGGCGAGGCCGAGCGACTCGCCCAGGAAGACCACCGCGACCACGGCCGTGACCAGCGGTCCGACCCCTCGGGCGACCGGGTAGACGACGTTGAGGGCACCTCGCGCGTACCCGCCCTGCAGCACCAGCGCGTACGCCGTGTGCAGCACGGCCGTCCCGAAGCCGCCGAGCAGCCACACCCAGCTGGGCCGGTCGCCGCTCACCACCACCCAGACGACCGCGACGGGCAACCAGATCAGCGCCGACCCGACGGTGTAGAGCCAGACGAAGGTCGTGCCCGGGATCGTGACCTGCTTGGCGGCGAAGTTCCACAGCGCGTGCAGCACGGCCGCGGTGAGCACGAGGGCGAGCGCGTCGGCCGGCACGGGTGCGACCCTGTCACGCCCCCGTGGGGGTCTCGTCCTCGGGCAGGCGCGCGGCTCGCCAGCACCACCAGATCAGCGGCAGCTGCAGCGGGAGTCGTACGAGCACAGCCGCGCGCTCGCCGCCCGAGGACCCCGCCGTCCGTCCACGTGTCGTACGCCTGCCAGAGGTTGCCGGGGAAGACCACCACCAGCAGGACCGCAGCGGCCAGCGCGCCGTAGCGTCGCGTGCGCGGCCACACCATCGCCGCGGCGCAACCGAGCTCGGCGACGCCGGAGACCGCTAGTCCCAGGGCGAGCCGCGCTTCCCACGGTGAGCTGCCACTCCCCACGGTGGGTACGCCGTGGGCAGTGAGTGTTCGTCTGCATACCGTGATGAACCGGCACGCGAAAGGGCCCCGGAGCAGTGCTCCGGGGCCCTTCGCTGTGGCGTACACCGATGAGTCGGCGGCGCGGGAGGTCTCG
Organism: Marmoricola endophyticus; assembly: GCF_014644415.1. Lineage (GTDB taxonomy): Bacteria > Actinomycetota > Actinomycetes > Propionibacteriales > Nocardioidaceae > Marmoricola > Marmoricola endophyticus. The sequence goes on along the minus strand of NZ_BMKQ01000001.1, from coordinate 2,959,523 downwards.
ACGCCGGTCACGCGCGGGCTCGCTTCGCAGCGCCCGCGCGTCGACCGGCTCGACCTGATCGCCCACGGCCCCGCCCCGGCTTCGCCGGTGCGGGGCCTGGCGATCAGAAGTCCATGCCGCCCATGCCGCCCATGTCGCCGCCGCCGGGCATCGGCGCCGCCTTCTCGGGCTTGTCGGCCACGACGGCCTCGGTGGTGAGGAACAGCGCGGCGATCGAAGCGGCGTTCTGCAGCGCCGAGCGGGTCACCTTGGCCGGGTCGATGATGCCCGTGGCGACCATGTCGACGTACTCGCCGTCGGCCGCGTTGAGACCGTGACCCGGGGTCAGGCCGCGCACCTTCTCGGCCACGACGCCGCCCTCGAGGCCGGCGTTGACGGCGATCTGCTTCAGCGGCGCCTCGGCGGCCAGACGCACGATGTTCGCGCCGGTCTCCTCGTCACCCTTCAGCTCGAGCTTCTCGAAAGCACCGGCAGAAGCCTGCGCGAGGGCGACGCCACCACCGGCGACGATGCCCTCCTCGACGGCCGCCTTGGCGTTGCGCACGGCGTCCTCGATGCGGTGCTTGCGCTCCTTGAGCTCGACCTCGGTCGCGGCACCGACCTTGATGACCGCGACCCCGCCGGCCAGCTTGGCCAGCCGCTCCTGCAGCTTCTCGCGGTCGTAGTCGGAGTCCGACTTCTCGATCTCGGCGCGGATCTGGTTGACGCGACCCTGGATCTGGTCGGCGTCGCCCGAGCCCTCGACGATCGTCGTCTCGTCCTTGGTCACGACGACCTTGCGGGCCTGGCCCAGCATGTCGACGGTGACGCTCTCGAGGGAGAGCCCGACGGTCTCGGAGATGACCTGGCCACCGGTGAGGATCGCGATGTCCTGCAGCATGGCCTTGCGGCGGTCACCGAAGCCCGGCGCCTTGACGGCGACCGACTTGAAGGTGCCCTTGATCTTGTTGACCACCAGGGTCGACAGCGCCTCGCCGTCGACGTCCTCGGCCAGGATCAGCAGCGGCTTGCCGGTCTGCATGACCTTCTCGAGCACCGGCACGAGGTCCTTCACCGAGGAGATCTTGGACTCCACGATCAGCACGTACGGGTCGTCGAGGACGGCCTCCATGCGCTCGGGGTCGGTGAAGAAGTACGCCGAGATGTAGCCCTTGTCGAAGCGCATCCCCTCGGTCAGCTCGAGGTCCAGCCCGAAGGTGTTGGACTCCTCGACGGTGATGACGCCTTCCTTGCCGACCTTGTCCATCGCCTCGGCGATGATCTCGCCGACGGTGGAGTCGGCCGCGGAGATGGACGCCGTGGAGGCGATCTGCTCCTTGGTCTCGATGTCCTTGGCCATCCCGAGCAGCTGCCCGGACACGGCCTCGACGGCCTTCTCGATGCCGCGCTTGAGCGCCATCGGGTTGGCGCCGGCGGCCACGTTGCGCAGGCCCTCGCGGACCATGGCCTGGGCCAGGACGGTCGCCGTCGTCGTACCGTCACCGGCGACGTCGTCGGTCTTCTTGGCGACCTCCTTGACGAGCTCGGCCCCGATCTTCTCGTACGGGTCCTCGAGCTCGATCTCCTTGGCGATGCTCACACCATCGTTCGTGATGGTGGGCGCGCCCCACTTCTTCTCGAGGACGACGTTGCGGCCCTTGGGGCCCAGCGTCACCTTCACCGCGTCGGCCAGGGTGTTCATACCCCGCTCGAGACCGCGGCGGGCCTCCTCGTCGAAAGCAATAAGCTTCGGCATTCTCTGCGATCCTTTTCGCTGAGACGGGTGACTCCGAGGGTGCCCGCGACGGACGGCCCTGCGCACCGGCCGGACCCTTCCCGGCGGCCGCTGGGACCTCACCACCGGAGTCGGTGGATGGTCCTGCTGAATCAGCACTCTCGCCAGGAGAGTGCCAGCAGCCAGTCTGGCACTCGCCCCCCACGAGTGCAAACGTCAGCCGGGTGCTCCCGCGGCGACCCACTCGTCGAGAGAGCGGCCGTCGATCTCGGTGTCCTCGCCCGCCAGCGCCGCACCTCGCCGGGCCGCCCTCGCCGAGGCTCCCGGGAGCACCAGCGGTACGACGACCCGCCGCCGGCCGCGCGCCGCGTACGCCCTCCGCGCGGCCGTGGTCATCGAGACCACCTGGGGACCCGCCAGCTCCACCGTCCGCCCTTCGTCCGCGCCGTCGACCAGCCGTACGAGGTGGCTCACGACCGTGTCGACGTCCACCGGCTGCACCGGCTGACGCAGGCACAGCCGCAGTGGCCCGACACCGAGCTGGGAGGCGAGCTGCAGCGGGAAGGTGTGGAACTGGGTGGCGCGCAGGATGGTCGCGGGTACGTCCCCGGCCCGCGTCGCCTCCTCCTGCGCGAGCTTGCCGGCGTAGTGGCCCAAGCCCGGCATCCGGTCGATCCCGACGATGCTCAGGGTGACCACGCGCCGCACACCCGCCCTTGCCGCCTCCGTCTGCAGGTGGCGCGCCACCGCACCGAAGAAGTGGACGCAGCGCACCCGGGACTGCGCCGGCGTCGAGGTGCAGTCGAGCACGGCGTCCACGCCGTCGAGGGCGCCGGCCAGCCCGGCGCCGGACTCCAGGTCGACCCCCGCGGACCGGCCCAGCACCACCACGTCGTCGCCACGCTCCCGCAGCCGCGACACGACCCGGGCCCCCACCTGGCCGGTGCCACCGGCGACCGCCACCCGCATCTCGTCCCCCCTCGTCTGGACCGCAGGTTCCAGAGTGTCACCACCCGTACCGCACGATGTCTCCATGGCCACCTGGGCGCGTGTCGCGGCCGTCGTCGTCCTGCTGCTCGCCGGTGCCGGACTGGCGGCGGTGCTCCTGCGCGCCGGGGCGGACGACACCGCGGGGCAGCACACCGTGGCCTGTCGCAACGACGACGGCGACGCCGACCGGATCCAGGACGCCATCGACGACTCGGCGGACGGTGACGAGATCGTGCTGGCCGGCACCTGCCTGGTCGACGAGACGATCGTGCTGCGCGGGGCGCGCGGCTACCGCGGCGCGAGTGCCGCGACCGTCGTACGCGAGGCGCGCGGCAGCAACCTCCCCGCCGTCCTCGCCTCGGACTCGTGGGCGGCGAACAGCCAGGACACCGGCTCCCCGATCAGCCTGCGCGACCTGACGATCGACGCCAACGCCAAGGAGAACCCGCGGGCCGGCGACGGTGTGGTGATCAGGTCCTGGCGCTCGCAGATCGCGGACCTGCACATCATCGACGCCAAGCAGAACTGCCTGCGCCTGACCAGCCGGTCGCAGAACGGCACCGACCTGACCAGCACCCAGGTGGCGGGCACCATCCGCGGGGTGTTCGCCCAGCGCTGCGGCGACAACGGCGTGTACGTCGAGGACAAGGTCAACTCGGTCACCGACTGGAACCTCGTCGAGACCGTCGTCGGCGAGACCGGCGGGGACGGCATCGCGATGGAGAACGCCGGGGGATGGACGGTCCGCGCGAACCACGTCTACGACGCCGGCGGGAGCGGGATCGACGTCTTCCGCCTCTTCGCGACCACGATCACCGCGAACTACGTCGAGGACTTCGGCACCGGCAGCGGGCTCAAGGCGTACCTCCAGGGCGACGCCGCCAGCGTCATCGACGGCAACAAGCTCTTCCAGGCCGGGGACCGGCAAGACGGTGTGCTGCTGGACCTGATCGGGTCGTCGCAGGGACGCAGCGTCGCCACGGTGACGGCCAACGTCCTGGTGGGCAACGGCACCGGGACCGGGCTGAGCTACCGCACCGAGGGCGCCACCTTGGCCGTCACCTCGACGGGCAACAGCGTCAGCGGCGTCGCGACGCCCCTGACCGGGGTCCCGCCCGACGCGGGCTACTGAGCCGCCAGCGCGGCGCGCGCCAGCGCGTCGGCGTTGGCCGGGAGCACGTCGAGGTAGAGCCCCGGCTCGGTGACCTCGAGCTCACCGACCACGAGGTCGCCGTCGTACCGCAGGAGGTCGACCCGGGCGTACGCGAGCGGGACGCCGAGATGCTCCTCGGCCGCGGCGACGGTGCGCTCGGCGAGGGACACGGCCGCCGGCTCGAGGGGTACGCCACGGGTCGCGCCGCCGTAGCGCGGGTGGACGCGCACCTCCTCGCCCCCACCGGTCGTCTTGACCGCCTGCGAGACCGCCCGGCCGCCGAGGACGAAGACCGACCGCTCGCCCTCCGTCCGCACCGACTCGACGAGCGGCTGCACGATCCACGGGCCGGGGCCGAGCCCGGCCTCGTCGAGCCCGGGGACGCCGCCGTCTCGTCCGTCGAAGACCACGAGGCCCCGTCCGCCCGCACCGACGACCGGCTTGACCACCGACTGCTCGGCGGCGGCGAGCGCGGACGGAAGGTCCTCCTCCCCCTCGACCAGCTCGGTCGGGACGACCGGCAGGCCGGCGGCGACGAGGTCGAGCAGGTAGCCCTTGTGCGTGTTCCACGCGAACACGTCGACGCCGTTGAGCAGCGAGGGAACCTGCCGCGCCCAGGAGAGGAACTCGCCCAGGCGGCTCTCGTAGTCCCAGGTCGAGCGCACGACGACGCGGTCCACCGCGGTCCAGTCGACGCTCGGGTCGTCCCAGACCGCCCACGACGCCTCGGCGCCGGCAGCGGCGAACGCGTCGATCAGCAGGGAGCCGCCCGGCTCACCCTCCGGCAGGTCGTGCGAGGTCGCCAGGAGCACCGTCGTCATGGGCCCCAGCCTGCCAGTCGCCGGTCGTCGCGGCACCGTCCGCGTGCGGGCACGAGGGAAAGGTGCCGAGGTCGGCGACGTCGTACCCGTCAGGGTAGCTACGGATCTGCGGCATCTCCCGGACGTACGACGGCCTCTCCCGCGCCGGCCGCGTCGCGACGAACCGTGCGCGCAGCTTGACCCCGCCACGGAACGCGAGACGCTCGAGGGCACTCGGGCGGGCGTACCCGAAGGCGTCCAGCAGCGCGTCGTCCATCAGCGCCTTGGAGAAGCGCCGGACCAGCCATGCCGGCAGCATCGACTGCGGCGGGAAGGTGGCCATCAGGTCCAAGGTGGCCTCGGAGACCGCGACGGCGCCCGCGTCGTACCCGAAGCGCTCGGCCTCGTAGGCGTCCATCGCCTCGCCGAACGCGCGCCAGGTCGCCGGGACGTCCTTGATGTTCATCAGCCTGCCGAGGCGGCGGTAGTAGTTCGCCGAGGCGACCTTCTCGTGCTCGGTCAGCGGGCGGTAGCCGTACTCGTCGAGCCAGCGGATCGGCACCACCACGAAGGTGCAGAGCACGTAGCGCAGGTCGTCCTGAGGGATGTTCCAGAAGCCGTGCATCTGGTTCATCCGGCGCACCGCCCGCCGGCCCTGCGGCGACTCCAGACCGTGCTCGGAGGCCGCCTCGAGGATCAGGGCGGTGTCGTCGTAGCGCTTCTGGGTGCGCTCGGTGAACTCGCCCGTCCGGGCGAGCAGCCCGCCGATGGACGGGACGGCGTACGTCCGGTAGAGCGCGAGCCCGAGCGACTGGTTCATGTCCCAGGGGAACTCGTGCGCGGCGAGGATCCGGTAGATCTCCTCGAAATCCGACTCGGCGTCGAGCGCGGCGACGTGCCGCTGCCAGTGCGTGCGGTCCAGGCTCATCACCGTGACAGTAGTGCTGTCACGGTTGTGCGACAAGGGTCACACGCGCCCCGGTCAGACCAGTCCGGCCTCGGCGAAGGCGTCGTACGAGGCCTTGATCGTGGCCCGCGGGCCGACCTGGTCGGAGACCGCGTCGAGGGTCTTCAACCCGTGCCCGGTGTTGATCGCGACGGTCTCCTTGGTCGGGTCCAGGAGCCCGGCGGCGACCAGCTTCTCCAGCACCGCCATCGTGGTGCCCCCGGCGGTCTCGGTGAAGATGCCCTCGGTGCGCGCGAGCTTGACGATCGCCGCCCTGACCTCGTCGTCCGTCACGTCCTCGACCGCGCCGCCGGTGCGCTTGGCGACGTCGAGGACGTAGATCCCGTCGGCGGGGTTGCCGATCGCCAGGCTCTTGGCGATCGTGTCCGGCTTGACCGGACGGATCGCGTCGACGCCGGCCTTGTACGCCGTCGAGACCGGCGAGCAGCCCTCGGCCTGCGCGCCGAACACGGTGTAGGGCTTGTCCTCGACCAGGCCGAGCTCGATCAGCTCGCGGAACGCCTTGTCCACCTTGGTCAGCTGCGAGCCCGAGGCGACGGGGATGACGATCTGGTCGGGCAGCCGCCAGCCGAGCTGCTCGGCGATCTCGTAGCCCAGGGTCTTCGATCCCTCGGCGTAGAACGGGCGGACGTTGACGTTGACGAACGCCCAGCCCTCCTCCTCCGCAGCGATCTCCTGGGCGAGCTTGTTGACGTCGTCGTAGTTGCCGTCGACGGCGATCAGCGAGTCGGTGAAGACGGCGGAGTTGACCTGCTTGGGGTGCTCGAGGTTGCTCGGGATGAGGACCACGGTGCGCATGCCGGCGCGCGCCCCGGCCGCGGCGACCGCGTTGGCGAGGTTGCCGGTGCTCGGGCAGGCGAAGACGGACGCACCCAGCTCGCGGGCAGCGCTCAGCGCGCACGCGACGACGCGGTCCTTGAAGGAGTTGGTCGGGTTGGTCGAGTCGTCCTTGACCCACAGCGTGTCGATGCCGAGCTCGCGGCCGAGGTTCTCCGCACGCAGCAGCCGGGTGAAGCCGGGCTCGGTGTTCGGGCTGGACTCGATGTCCGCCGGGACCGGCAGCAGCGCCTTGTAGCGCCAGATGTTGTTCGGCCCCGCCTCGATCTCGTCGCGGGTCAGCGCCGGGAAGGAGTAGGCCACCTCGAGGGGGCCGAAGCACTCGGGACAGGCGTACGACGGCCCCAGCGGCTGCACCGCGCCGCACTCGCGGCACGAGAGCCCGGTGGCGTTGCCGAAGGCGCCCTCGCGCAGCTGCGGGTCCTGGGTGACCGCCTTCTCGGTGGTCGGGTCGGCTGCTTCGTCGGCGACGGATGTCGGCTGCGGGCTCACGCGGATCTCCTCCTCATCTTCCCCGAGCGACGGATCTCGACCTCGGGACGGATGTGGCACCAGCTCCGCGCGCAGCGACCCAGGTCGGTCGGTGCGCTCGCGGACGGTTGCCGGGGCTTCAGCGGGCCGTGTCCCTCTGCCCCTCTCGATGAGCAGCGCCAGCCTAGGGAACGCGCGACCTCCGCCGTGAACCGGCGTCCCGCATGTCGGGATACGCGTCCGTGATGCGAGACGGCGAGGCGGTCTCGTCGCCTACCTCACGGGGTCTCGACGCGCTCGCTGGCGCTCGCTGCTCGACCACCCACGTGATCGAGCCCGACCGAGCGCCCAGCGAGGGAGGGACGTCGAGACCACCTGCCCTGGCTCAGGTGTGCTCAGCCGGCGCGGACCCCGGTGTCGGCGGCGAGCCTGCGCAGGAACTCCTGCACACCGTCCGGACCGTCGACGACGACGTCCGCGAGGTCGACCAGTGCGCGCTCCTCCGGGGAGCCGGCGCAGACCAGGAGGCCTGCGACGGCCCCCTGCTCCCGCAGGTCGCGGACCGCACGGAAGGCCGCGACGTCGCCCAGGTCGTCGCCGACGAAGCAGAAGGCCTGCGCCCCGACCTGCTCGACGAGCCGGCGGACCGCGGCCCCCTTGTCGGTCCCCGGGGCGCGGACCTCGATCACCAGCCTCCCCGGCTCGACCTGGAGGCCGAGCTCCTCGGCCAGCCCGCGCACCGGGTCGAGGAGCCGGTCGAAGGCGCCCCTGGGGTCGTCCAGGCGCCGAGTGTGTATCCCGACGGCGAGGCCCTTGTCCTCGACGTACGCCCCCTCGGCGTCGTACCGGCGCAGCAGACCGGGCAGCCGCGACTCGAACGTCGACAGGCCGCGCGGGGGCTGTGGCGAGAGGATCCGGCGGTCCACCGAGGACCAGCGCTCGTTCCCGTACTGCCCGAGGACGTGCAGCACCCGGCCGTGCTGTCCGACGGCCACCCCGACCTCCTCCAACCCGCCCAGGGCGAGCACCTGACGCGCGGGTCGACCGGTGATCACGGCGAGGGCGGAGACGGACTCGGCGAGGTCCACCAGCAGGTCGCCGGTCCCGGGAAGGATGGTGGCCGCGGCCGGGTCCTCGACGATCGGGGCCAGGGTCCCGTCGAAGTCCATGCCGACCACCAGGCCCGAGGCGTGGGCGACGACGTCCTCGTAGTGCCGCTCGGCCTCGGCGCTGCGGAAGTCCATGGCCACGATTCTGTCCCACCCCGGCCATATCAGTACGCCGAAGGCCCTGGAGCGGACCTGGAGCGGCTCCGCACGACTCCGCAACGGCTCCGGAGCGACCTCCGGCCGGCCGGTCAGGCCCGGTAGTCGGCGGTGACGATCAGGGTGAGCCGGTCGTTGCGCATCGGGCTGACCGCCGGCTTGACCCGGTCGATCCCGAGGTCCTTGGCCAGCAGCCGGGCGGCGGGCTCGAGGGACGCCGGGTAGTACACGGTCGGCTGCGGGATGGTGCCGTACCAGTTGTCGGTCCCGATCACCTTCCACCCGGCGCCCTTGACCTTGCCGGAGGTACGGGCGGCGAGACCGGTGGTCGAGGAGTTGTTGAACACCGACACGCTGACCTTGCCCCGCTCGACCGCAGGAGAGGCCGCGGCGGTGGGTGAGGACGTGGCCGAAGGCTTCGCGGAGGGCTTCGTGGACGGCGTCGTCGACGCACTGGGGGTCGACGGGGTCGACGCGGCGGGGGCGCTGGTCGAGGCGCTCGGCGTCTGGCGCGAGGAGGCGGTGGTCGCGGTGTCAGGCTCGTCGGAGCCCTTGCCGAGCCCGGCGACGTACGTCGCCGCGGCGATCGCGACCAGCACGATCGCCACCAGCATCACGCGGGACGGGGCGACGACGCCGGACTCGTCGTGACGCGGCCGCCCGCTCGCCGGGTCGGCGGCGTTGTCGGTACGTCGGGTCATCTGGTCCTCCACGTGCTCTGGGGAAGTGTGGGGCGTGGGGCGCGGGGAGCGCTCAGACCTCGAAGCCGAGGCGACGGGCCTGGCGCTGGCGCTGGCGGCTGGCGCGCAGACGACGCAGCCGGCGGACCAGCAGCGGGTCCGCCTCGAGCGCCTCCGGCCGGTCGATGAGGGAGTTGAGTACCTGGTAGTACCGGGCGGCCGACATGTCGAACTGCTCGCGGATGGCCTGCTCCTTGGCGCCGGCGTACTTCCACCACTGGCGCTCGAAGTCGAGGATCGCGACGTCTCGCTCGGAGATCTCGCGGGGCTCGGGTCGGTCCACGGCGGCACTCTCGGCAGACATGGTCTTCGATCGGCTCCTTCGACGGCGGCGGCACGACGCCTCGTGGCAGCACGAGCGCGTTCCCTGCACTGTAGGCGAGGAATGACAGCGCTGTCATTCGATGCGCGGCGAGTCGCGCGACCGGCCGGGGCCGGTGCCGCACCGGCGGGGACCTGTCTACCGTGTCGGTCATGGACGAGATCGAACCCGTCGGCTGGGGAATCTGCTCGACCGGCACCATCGCCCACAGCTTCGCCACCGACCTGCACCTGCTCAACTCCGCCCGGGTGGCGGCGGTGGGGTCGCGTGAGCTGTCCTCGGCGGAGGCCTTCGCCGCGGAGCACGGCGGCACGGCTCACGCGTCGTACGCCGCGATGCTCGAGGACGACACCGTCGACGTCGTGTACGTCGCCTCCCCGCACGCGCTGCACCCCGAGCACGTCGCGATGGCGCTGGACGCCGGGAAGCCGGTGCTGTGCGAGAAGCCGGTCGCGCTGAACGCGGGCCTGACCTCGACGATGCTGGACCACGCCACCGCCAGCGGGCTGTTCTTCATGGAGGCCATGTGGATGGCCTGCAACCCGCTGGTCCGGCACCTGCGCGAGCGCCTCGCCGCCGGCGACTTCGGACAGCCGCTGCAGCTCGTCGCGGACCTCGGCTTCCGCGTGCCCGACGACGCCTCCCCGCGGATGTGGGACCCGGCGCTGGGCGCGGGCGCGCTGCTGGACATGGGGATCTACCCGCTGACCCTGGCACAGCTGCTCCTCGGGGACCCGGCCGAGCTGGCGCCGGTGGCCCAGCTGTCGTCCTCGGGAGTCGACGTGAACGTCGCGATCTCGGCACGCTACGAGTCCGGCGCCGTGGCGGCACTGACCGCCTCCATGACCGCCCAGTCGCCGCGCACCGCCAGCATCGCCACCGACCGCGGGCGCCTGGACCTCCCCTCGGGCTTCCACCACCCCTCGTACGCCACCTGGACGGCGTACGAGGACGGCCGGGCCACCGAGCCGGTCCGCATCGACCCTCCGTCTCCGCTGATCGGCACCGGGCTGGGCAACGAGGCGGTCGAGGTCGGCCGCTGCCTCCGGGCCGGCGAGCTGCAGAGCCCGCTCGTCCCCCACGCCCAGACGCTCGCCCTGATGCAGCAGATGGACCTGATCCGCTCCGAGATCGGGGTCGTCTACCCCCAGGAACGCGACTGATGAAGCGGGCCGGGGTCGCCCTCGCGCTGCTTGTCGCAGTGCTGGCGACCCTCGCGCCCGCGGCGTACGCCGACGCCGCAGACTTCCCGGACCTCACCGCCGGAACGAGGGTGTACGACGAGACCGGCCGCTCACTCTCGACCACGCAGACCGCCGCCCTCCAGCGCCGGCTGGACGCGCTCGAGGCCCGTACCGGAGCCGACGTCGTGGTGCTCGTCCGCGACCGTGAGGCCGATCCCGAGGAGACCCTGGAGGAGGTCGAGGCCCTGCAGCAGGCCTGGGTCGCGGCTACCGGGACCGACCAGGACACCGCCGGCGCCCTGCTGGTCGACCGCGAGCCCGGCAGCGACGACGACGCCCGCGCCGGCGTCTTCCTCGGGTCGACGTACGACGACGGCAACGTCCCCCGCCGTGAGCAGGAAGACCTCGTCGAGGAGGCGCTGATCCCGCCGCTGCGCGACGGCGACGTCGCCCGCGGCCTGACCGCCGCCGTCGACCGGCTCGAGAACGACATCCGTGACGGCCCCCCGGCGGAGACCGGGCTGCGCGGGCTGGTGGACCGGTCCCCGGCGCTGCAATGGGGGTACGCGGCACTAGTGGCGCTCGGGTTCCTCGCCGCCCTCCTCCTCTTCCTGAGGAGTCACCGGCCGACGTCGCGCCGCCCGCCTCGCACGACCCACCGCCCCGACGAGGACACGCCGCATGCCCTCGTCGCCACGCTCGTCGGACCGTCCGCGCTCTTCCTCACGCACACCGTGCCCGCCACCCTCCTGGCACTGGCGGACCGCCGAGCGGTGGCGTTGGAGCAGGGGCAGGGCCCGTCAGGCCCCTCCGGGCTCCAGGTCCGGCTGGTCGACGAGGACGCGGTCGGGCCCGCGCAGATCGACCGGGCCGTCTGGCGAGAGCTGCGAGGGTGCTCGCACGGCGACGTGGTGCGTGGCGCCGACCTGCGCAGGGTCAGCGCGCCGCGGCCGGCGTACAAGGAGGCCATCCGCGAGGACCTCCGGAGCCGTGGGTGGTACGACGACGGCTACCGCCGCGGACTGCTCCGGTGGGGTCTCGTGGGCGGCTGGGGCGCCGCGCTGCTCGGTCTCGGCTTCGCGATCGTCACCGACGACGGCTGGGTGGTGGGCGTTGCCGCCCTGTCGACCTTCGTCCTGGTCCTCGGCGTGGTCTTCCTCGCCCTGGCGCACCCCGTCCTGTCCTCCGCCGGACGCGAGGCCAGCCAGGCCTGGAAGGCGTACAAGGCGGGGTTGCGGAAGGCCGACGTCGCGACGCTGCGGAGCATCGGGGTCGACGACCTGCTGGCCGACATCGTCGCGCTCAACCTGCGCCGACCGATGCGGCGCACTCTCGCCAGCGCTCTCGAGAACCGCCCGGACGGGCCACATGGGGCCCTCGCGGTCGTCGCGACCGGCTCGGCGGTCGACGGCTGGCGGCTGTTCAACAACACGTTCCCCCGGTCGAGCGGCGGCGGCGGGACGGTGTCCGGCGGCGGCGCCGGTGGTGGAGGCGGCGCAGCCGGCAGTACCTGAGGCGGCGTACACCCACGCGGGTGTCGACACGCTCGCCTAGGCTCACGGCGTGAGCCGGTCCCGACGCAAGCTGCCGCCAGCGGACCTCGTCGTCGTGGCCAACCGGCTGCCGGTCGACAAGGTCGTCGAGGACGACGGGTCGGTCTCGTTCCGCCGCTCCCCTGGGGGTCTGGTCTCCGCCCTGATGCCGGTGATGAAGGCCAACGAGGGCGCCTGGATCGGCTGGCCCGGCGGCACCGGTGATGACGACCAGCTCGACCCGTTCGTCGACGACGGACTGCAGCTGGTCCCGGTCTCGCTCACCGAGGACGAGTACGCCGAGTTCTACGAGGGCTTCTCCAACGCCACCCTCTGGCCGCTCTACCACGACCTCGTGGCGAAGCCGGAGTTCCACCGGGAGTGGTGGGAGTCCTACGTCCGGGTCAACCGCCGCTTCGCCGAGCGCGCGGCGGGCGTGGCCGCCGAGAACGCCGTGGTGTGGGTGCAGGACTACCAGCTGCAGCTGGTCCCGCAGATGCTCCGCGAGCTGCGGCCCGACCTCCGGATCGGGTTCTACCTGCACATCCCCTTCCCGCCCGGCGAGCTGTTCTCCCAGCTGCCCTGGCGCCGCCAGCTCCTCGAAGGCCTGCTCGGCGCGGACCTGGTCGGCTTCCAGCGTCCCGGCGCGGCGCAGAACTTCGTCCGTCTCGTCCGCCAGCGCGTCGGTCACCGCACGCAGCGCGACCAGGTGTTCATGCCCGACGGGCGCACCGTCACCGCGAAGGCGTTCCCGATCTCGATCGACGTCGAGGTCTTCGACACCCTGGCCCGCTCCGAGGGCGTGGAGAGGCGCGCCGCCGAGATCCGGTCCGCGGTCGGCGACAACCGGACGATCTTCCTCGGCGTGGACCGCCTCGACTACACCAAGGGGATCTACGCCCGGCTGCGCGCGTTCTCCGAGCTGGTCGCCGAGGGCGAGCTGAGGGTCGAGGACTGCGTGTTCGTGCAGGTGGCGACACCCTCCCGCGAGCGCGTCGAGCAGTACCGCCTCATGCGCGACGACATCGACCGTCTCGTCGGGCGGGTCAACGGCGACCACGCGCTGATCGGCCGACCGGCGATCAGCTACCTGCACTCGTCGTACCCGCAGGAGGAGATGGCCGCGCTCTACCGCGCCTGCGACATCATGGTGGTCACGCCGTTCCGCGACGGCATGAACCTCGTCGCCAAGGAGTACGTCGCCTGCCGGCTCGACGAGACCGGCTCGCTGGTGCTCTCCGAGTTCGCCGGGGCGGCCGCCGAGCTGCGGCAGGCGTACCTCGTCAACCCGTACGACATCGACGGGATGAAGGCGCAGATGCTGGCCGCCTACCACGCCGACGAGCGGGAGCAGCGGCGACGGATGCGCGCGATGCGCAAGACCGTCGCCGAGCACGACGTCGCGCGGTGGGCCTCGAGCTTCCTGAGCGCCCTCGACGGACCCGAGGACGGAGTGGCCTGACGTGGACCTGATCCCCAAGCCCGACCAGCTGGTCGCCGCGGCGAGCAACCTCGCGACGGGGGTGCTGTACGGCGGCGTCGCCGACCTGCGGCCGATGGCCCGTACCCAGATGGCCAGCGGCGACCGCTGGGAGCTCTACCACTACCGCCCGCGCCGGACCGTCCGCGAGGACGAGGACCCCGTCCTGCTGGTGACGCCGCTGGCGGCGCCGGCGATCTGCTACGACCTGCGCAGGGGGTGCTCCCTCGTCGAGCACCTCGTCGAGGTCGACCGGCCGACGTACCTCGTGGAGTACTCCCGCGTCTCGTTCGCCGACCGCGCCCTGGGCATGGAGCACTGGGTCGACGGGGTCGTCCCCGACACGATCCGCGAGGTCAGCCGGCACGCGGGCGGGCGACCCGTGCACGTCGTCGGCTGGAGCCTCGGCGGGATCTTCAGCCTGCTCGCCGCGGCGGGGGGCAAGGAATTGCCGATCGCCTCGATCGTCGCGCTCGGCTCGCCGGCCGACACCTCGAAGGTCCCGATCATCGCCCCGATCCGGCCGATCCTGAGCCTCGACACCGGGCTGGCGACCCGGCTCTACCGGATGCTCGGCGGCGCACCGCAGCCGTTCGTCCGCGCTGCCTTCCAGCTCTCCGGGCTGCAGAGCCTGCTGACCAAGCCGTTCGTGCGCGCGATGTCGCTCGACGACCGCGACCACCTCGCGCAGCTCGAGGCGGTCGAGCGGTTCATGGACCAGATGACGGCCTACCCCGGCCGGACGTTCGGGCAGATCTACCACCGCATGATCAAGGGCAACGAGCTGCGCGACGGTGCGCTCGAGCTCGGCGGCCGCTTCCTCGAGCTGTCGGCGATCGACGTGCCCGTGCTGGTGGTGGCGGGCAACACCGACGGGATCGCCCCGATCGAGGCGGTCCGTCCGCTGACCCGGCTGCTGTCGGGGTCGCCGGAGGTCCGCCTGGAGATCGTCCCCGGCGGGCACCTCGGTCTCCTCACCGGCAGGGCGGCGCGGTCGACGACCTGGCCCGCGCTGGACGAGTGGTTCGACGACGTCGCGGCGCGCGAGCCCGTGGCGCGCGGGGAGCGGGCTCGCACCCCCGCCGCGGACTCGTCGGCAGGCGGGCGCTCGATCGGTACCGACCCCAAGCGGCGGTACGGCTCCAAGTCCTCCCGGGGGTTGGCGCCCCAGTGAGGCGGCTGCGCGTCGGGGCGGTCGCGCTGCTGGCCCTGGCCGGGTGCGGCGGCCCCTCGCCGGCGCCGGGCGAGCCGGCGCCCAGCACCACGCCGCCGGCGGTGTCGTCGTACGTCGCGCTGGGTGACAGCTACACCTCCGCGCCGTACGTCCCGCTCACCGCCGTGGCCGACGGCTGTCTGCGCAGCGACGGCAACTACCCCGCGCGCATCGCCGACGCGCTCGGGCTCTCCGGCGCGAACGCCGTCGACCGCTCCTGCGCCGGAGCCACGACGCCCGACCTGACGGCCGGCCAGCGCACCTTCGCGGGTGCGCGGGTGGCTCCGCAGCTGGACGCCGTGGACGAGGACACGGCGCTGGTGACGCTGGGCATCGGCGGCAACGACTTCGGGCTGTTCGGCGACCTCGCCGGCTCCTGCGTCTTCCCCGGCCAGGCGGGCACCTGCGGCGAGGTCGACGCGACCCGAGCCACCCGGGTGCTGCCACGGATCGGCGACCGGGTCACGCGTGTGGTCCGGGCGATCCAGGCGAAGGCACCCGACGCCGAGGTGGTGGTCGTCGGATACCCGCGGATCGTCGACGCCTCGACGAGCTGCCCCGCGCAGCTGCCCCTGGACGCCGCCGCGCGGACCGCCCTGGAGCGGGTCAACCGTGAGCTCGACGCGCAGCTGGCCGCGGCGGCACGTCGCACGCGCGCGGCGTACGTCGACATGTACGCCGCCGGCACCGGCCATGACGTCTGCGCGGGCAAGGACGCCTGGGTCAACGGCGTGCGTACCGACACCGACCGCGCGGCCGCCCTGCACCCCTTCGCCGCCGAGCAGCAGGCCGTCGCCGAGAAGGTGCTCGACCTGGTGCACGCCGGCCGCTGAGGGGCGACCCCGCAGCGTCATACGAGGTGGTCGCCCGGGCGACCAGGTCGTATGACGAACCGCGCCGGAGCGGGCTGGTGGCCGTGCGTGCCCCAGGCCAGAGTCGAACTGGCGACCTTTCGCTTAGGAGGCGGCTGCTCTATCCACTGAGCTACTGGGGCCTGGGCGTCATCCTCTCACCGGTCGGGCGGACCGGGTCGTGGGTGTCGGGCGACCCGGTGGGTTCACCTGGGGCCCACGACCCGGGCTCCCGGCTCAGCGCGAGGTCCACGACTGCGGTTGAATGCGGTCATGGCCACCACCGCCCTCGGCGAGACCCCCGTCCAGACCTCCGGCGACCTGCCCGCCGTCGGGAGCGCCGCCCCGGCGTTCACCCTCGTCGGCACCGACCTCGGCGACGTCAGCCGCGGCGACGCTCGCACCGTGCTCAACATCTTCCCGAGCGTCGACACCGGCGTGTGCGCCGCGAGCGTGCGCGAGTTCAACCAGCGCGCGGCGGACCTGGAGAACACCACCGTCGTCTGCGCCTCGATGGACCTGCCGTTCGCGGCCAAGCGCTTCTGCGGCGCCGAGGGGATCGAGAACGTCACGGTCGCCTCGGCCTTCCGCTCGGGGTTCGGCGAGGACTACGGCGTGCTGATGGTCGACGGCCCGATGCGCGGCCTGCTCGCCCGTGCGGTCGTCGTGCTCGACACCGACGGCACCGTGCTGCACACCGAGCTGGTCCCGGCGATCGGGCAGGAGCCCGACTACGACGCCGCGGTCGCCGCACTCGGCTGACCGGCCGCCACGGCCCGTGACCGCCAAGCGCACCGAGGAGTACGTCGAGCGGGTCCTCTCGCTGGTCGAGCAGGTGCCGCGCGGGCGCGTGACGACGTACGGCCTGATCGCCGAGGTCGTCGGCAGCGGCCCCCGTCTGGTCGGCAACGTGATGTCGACCGAGGGAGGCGGCGTGCCCTGGTGGCGCGTGGTCCGCGCCGACGGCACGCTGCCGCCCTCGCACGGTGACGAGGCACGGCAGGCGTACCTCGAGGAGGGCACTCCGCTGCGCCCCAGCGGGGCCGTCGACCTGCGGGCCGCCGTCTGGCTCCCCGACGAGGCGGACTGCGGTCCCGGGGCCGGGCCCCGCCGATAGGATCGGGGCTCGTGAGCGCCACTCCGAGCCGTGTCTTCGTCGCCCGCCTGGCCGGGCTGCCCGTCTTCGACCCGTCCGGGGACCAGGTCGGCAAGGTCCGCGACGTCGTCGTGGTGCTGCGCTCGGAGTACTCCCCCGCCCGCGTCGTCGGGCTGGTCGTCGAGGTGTTCGGCCGCCGCCGCGTGTTCGCCCCGATGACCCGCATCACCAGCATGGACCCCGGCCACGTCATCACCACCGGGCTGCTGAACATGCGCCGCTTCGAGAAGCGCTCCACCGAGACCCTCGTCATCGGCGAGATGCTCGACCGCACGGTGAGCACCCGCGGCGAGGACTCCGTGACCGGCAACGTGTACGACGTCGCCATGGAGCAGGCGCGCAGCCGCGAGTGGGTGCTCAGCCGGGTCGCGCTGCAGGAGCCGGGCCGCGGGCTGCGCCGCAAGGGCCAGACCCACGTGGTGGAGTGGCGCGACGTCGAGGGCCTGGTCGCACCGGTCACCAACACCCAGGACGCCACCCACCTCGTGGCCTCGATCGCCGACCTGCGCCCCGCCGACGCCGCCAACGTCATCCACGACCTGCCGCCGCAGCGACGCGGCGCCGTGATCGCGGCGCTCGACGACGACCGGCTCGCCGACATCCTCGAGGAGATGCCCGAGGAGGACCAGGTCGAGATCCTCGAGCGCCTGGAGTCCGAGCGTGCGGCCGACGTGCTGGAGGAGATGTCGGCCGACGACGCGGCCGACCTGATGGCCGAGCTCCCCGACGACACCCAGCAGATGCTGCTGGCGCTGATGGAGCCCGAGGACGCCGAGGACGTGCGGCGGATGATGTCGTACGACGACGACACCGCCGGTGCGATGATGACGCCGGAGCCGGTGATCCTCTCCCCCGACGCGACCGTCGCCGAGGCGCTCGCGCACCTGCGGCAGGCGGAGCTGACGCCGTCGCTGGCGGCCATGGTGTACGTCTGCCGCCCGCCGCTGGAGACTCCCACCGGGAAGCTCATGGGCGTCGCGCACATCCAGCGGCTGCTGCGCGAGCCGCCGTCCTCGCTGGTCGCCGGCACGGTCGACTCCGGGGTCTCCCGGCTGCGCCCGGAGGCCAGCACGGAGGACGTGGCGGGGCTGCTCGCGACCTACAACATGGTCGCGGCGCCGGTCGTCGACGAGGAGGGCCGCCTGCTCGGCGCGGTCACGGTCGACGACCTGCTCGACCACATGCTGCCCGAGGGCTGGCGCGACGACCGGCTGGCCGAGGACCGGCCGTGGGCGGCCGCCACGAAGTCCGCCGCACCCAAGAAGGCCACACCAGCCAAGAAGTCCGCCGCGACGAAGAAGACGGCCACGAAGAAGGCGGCGGCCAAGAAGACCGCCACGAAGAAGTCCGCCACCAAGACCACAGCGGCCAAGAAGACCACGACGAAGAAGACCGCCACGAAGAGCCCGGCCAAGCGCACCGCGGCCAAGAAGAGCACCACCACGAAGGCGGCCTCCGCCGCTGCCGCCCAGCGGGAGGTGTCCAGCCCCTCCGGCCCGACCGACGAGAGCACCTCGTGAGCTCGCCGGAGGAGCGCAGCGCGCGGCGTGACCGGCTCAACGCCCTGCGCAGCCGGGGCAGCACCTCCAGCCGGCTGGACACCCCCGCCGACACGCAGCGGCCGCTGGTGCGCCGGCCGAGCGTCGACCGGGACGCGTTCGGCGTGTTCGCCGAGCAGTTCGCGCGGTTCATGGGGACCGCGACCTTCCTGCTCTACATGACCGCGTTCGTGGTCGTGTGGATCGTGTGGAACCTGCTCGCCCCCGACGCGGCGCGCTTCGACGGCTACCCGTTCATCTTCCTCACGCTGATGCTCAGCCTGCAGGCGTCGTACGCCGCCCCGCTGATCCTGCTCGCGCAGAACCGGCAGGAGCAGCGCGACCGGATCGTGGCCGAGCAGGACCGCCACGAGAACACCCAGTCGCACGCCGACATGGAGTTCCTGGCCCGCGAGATGGCCTCGCTGCGGATGCTGCTGGGCGAGGTGGCGACCCGTGACTACGTCCGCTCCGAGCTGCGCTCGCTGCTCTCCGACATCGAGGAGCGGTGGGCCGACGAGCCCGACGAGGAGCCGGACGACGACCCGTCGTCGCTCGACCGGCCGGTGGAGGCCGGCGCCGGTGAGACCGATCCCACCTCCGGGGCGTACGACCCGCGTGCGTGACGTCGTACCGTGGAGCCCATGAGCACCCCCGACGTGAACGCCCTGCGCACCGCGCTCGACGGGGTCAAGGACCCCGAGATCAAGCGGCCGATCACCGAGCTGAACATGGTCGACACGCTGGAGGCAGACGACGCGGGCGTGGTCACCGTGACGGTGCTGCTGACCGTGGCCGGGTGCCCGCTGAAGGACACCATCACGCGCGACGTCAACGCCGCGCTCCGTGCCGTCGACGGCGTCACCGACGTCGACCTGACGCTCGGCGTGATGACCCCGGAGCAGCGCGAGGGGCTCAAGGAGATCCTGTCCGACGGCAAGGCCGAGAAGGAGATCCCGTTCGCGCAGCCCGGGTCCCTGACCAAGGTGATCGCGGTGGCCTCCGGCAAGGGCGGGGTCGGCAAGTCCTCGGTGACGGTCAACCTCGCGCTGTCGATGGCCGAGCAGGGCCTCAAGGTCGGCATCGTCGACGCCGACATCTACGGCCACTCGGTCCCGGCGATGCTCGGGGTGGCTGACGTGCGCCCCACCCAGGTCGAGGACCTGATCATGCCGGTCCCGACCGAGAGCGGCGTGTCGGTGATCTCGATCGGGATGCTCAAGCCGCGCCGCGAGCAGGTCGTCGCCTGGCGCGGCCCGATGCTCGACCGCGCGCTCGTGCAGATGCTGGCCGACGTGTACTGGGGTGACCTCGACGCGCTGCTCCTCGACCTGCCGCCCGGCACCGGCGACATCGCGATCTCGCTCGGGCAGCACCTCCCGAGCTCGGAGATCGTCGTCGTCACGACCCCGCAGGAGGCGGCCGCCGAGGTGGCCGAGCGCGCCGGGACGATGGCCTCGATGATGCACCAGCGCGTGGTGGGCGTCGTGGAGAACATGTCGTACCTCCTCTGCGAGCACTGCGCCGCCGAGGGCAAGGACCACCGCATCGACGTCTTCGGCTCCGGTGGCGGTCAGCGGGTGGCCGAGACGCTCGGCGCCCGGTTCGGGTACGACGTCCCCCTGCTCGCCCAGGTGCCCCTGGACACCCGTCTGCGCGAGGGCGGCGACGCCGGCACGCCGATCGTGGCGGCCGACCCGACCGCGCCCGCCGCCCAGGAGCTGAGCAAGGTCGCCACCGCGCTGACCAGCAAGGGCCGCGGCCTGGCAGGCATGCAGCTCGGGCTCACCCCCACCGCACGCTGAGGACGCTGGCACCACCTCGGTAGGTTGACCTCGTGTTCGACGTCGGCATCCCCGAGATCGGGGTCATCCTGATCGTCGCCGTCATCGTCTTCGGTCCCGACCGGCTCCCGGAGTTCGCCCGTCAGGCGGCCCGGATGCTGCACACCCTGCGTACGTTCGCCCGCAACGCGCAGAGCGACCTGCGCAGCGAGCTGGGCCCGGAGTACAAGGACCTCCGTCTGCGCGACCTCGACCCCCGACAGGTCGTGCGCCAGCACGTCCTCGACGCGATGCAGGAGATCGACGACGAGGAGCAGCGCAAGGCCGTCGCCGCGCGCGGGCTCAAGCCCGGCGAGCGGCCGCCGTACGACACCGAGGCGACCTGAGCGAGAGCCGCTGCGTCAGGACACCTTCTCCCTGCGGGAGGTGAGGGTGACGCTGACGTCCCGGCTGGACCCGCCCCGCTCCACGCTCAGGCGCAGCTTGTCCCCCGAGACGTGGCTGCGGATCGCCACCACGAGATCGATCGGGCTGGTCACCGGCTTGCCGTCGACGCGGGTGACGACGTCGCCGGACTGGAGCCCCGCGTCGTCGGCGGGGTCGCCGTCGCTGATCGTCGAGAGCTCCGCGCCCTCGTCGCTGCCGCGGGTGGCGACGACCCCGGCACCGATGACGGGGTAGCGGGCCGAGCCGCTCTTCAGGATCTGGTCCACGGTGGTGACCACCTGCTCGACCGGGATCGCGAAACCGACCCCGATGTTGCCGCCCTGGTCGCCGGTGCCCTGCCCGAGCGAGGCGATCGCGGAGTTCATCCCGACCACCTTGCCCTGCAGGTCGACCAGCGGGCCGCCGGAGTTGCCGGGGTTGATCGCCGCGTCGGTCTGCACCGCGTTGATGTACGACTGGTCGTCGCTGGTGCTGCCGGTCGAGACCGGCCGGTTGAGCGCGCTGACGATGCCGGAGGTGACCGAGCTGGTCAGCCCGAGCGGCGCACCGAAGGCGACGACCGTCTCGCCGACGCGCATCTGTGTCGAGGAGCCGAGCGCGGCGGGCGTGAGGCTCTTTGCGGCGTCGACCTTCAGCACCGCGACGTCGTACACCGCGCTCCGGCCGATCACCTCGGCGCTCGTCCGCCGGCCCTTGGAGTCCACGACGGCGATCGGCCCGCCGTCGGAGGCCGCTTCGGCGACGACGTGGTTGTTGGTGATGACGTGGCCCTCGCGGTCCAGCACGAAGCCGGAGCCGGTCGCTCCCTCGGCGGCGCCGTCGTACTCGGCGATGATCTGGACGGTGCTCGGCAGCACCGCCTGGGCCACCGCGGGGACGCTGCCGTTGTCGGCCTCGAGCGGCGCCGCAGTGCGGCGCTCGACCCGCAGCACACCTCCCGGGACGGTGCCCTCGTCGTCGCCGCCGACCAGCGCACCGCCGATCAGTCCGCCCAGGAGGCCGAGCACGAGCGCGGTCGCCGCAATCGTGGGCCAGGCCCAGCCGGGGAGCCGGCCGCCGGCACGCTCGGGCGTCGGGGCGGCACGGTGGACGCCGAAGCCGGAGTACGGCGGCGGCCCGGGCACCGGCGCCTGCGGGGGAACCGGCGGCGGCGCGGGCCGCGACCAGTCGGGGTACGGCGCCGGCGGCCGCTGGTCGGGGGCGCGCCAAGGGTCACCGCCGGACGTGACGCCACGCTGACCGTCGGGCCCGCCGTCCTCGCTCACGCCTCTAGTGTGCGGGACCCCGCAACCCGACGGGCACCGGTCCGAAGGATGGCGCGCGCCGGGGCTCGGGCAGCCCACGGGGCGCGGCACCGGTGCCGGCGAGCGTGGCGCCCAGCCGCGCGGGGGCGGGACGGGTGACCGGCTCGTTCAGCCCCGCGGGCGCACCGGTGAGCGCGAGCACGCCGATCACGGCCGCCGACAGCGAGCCGGCCCCGACGACCGTCAGGGTGCGCCGACGGGTGCGGGCCGCGATCAGGTCGGTCTCGTGCCAGGCCGTGCGCGTCTGCTCGTCGACGTCGTACAGCGCCCCCATCAGGCCTGCCGTCGGTGCCGGGTCCGCGGCCGGCGTGGAGAACGCCGACAGCCTCGACTTCAGCCAGGAGTGCCGCTGGACCTCCTGGTGGCAGTCCTCGCACGCCTCGACGTGGTCCCACGCCCGTGCCGCCTCGGCCGCGGACAGCTGGCCGTCGACCAGCGCGCTGGCGCGGTCACCGAGGTGGGGGCCCGAGGACGGCCCCGGGAGCGAGCGGAGGCCGAGCATCACGTCGGCCGGGAGGCCAGCGTCGGTCCGGAGTAGCGGACGCGGCCGGGCGCCGGGGCTCGGTGCGCCAAGGCCTTGCGCAGCAGCGAGCGACCGCGGTGGATCCGCGAGCGCACGGTGCCGAGCTTGAGCTGCAGCACGTCGGCGATCTCGTCGTACGAGAGCCCCTCGACGTCGCAGAGCACGACCGCGGCGCGGAAGTCCGGCGGCAGGTCGGCCAGGGCGGCCTCGATGTCGGCGTCGAAGCTCTGGTCCATGAGCAGGCGGTCGGGCGCCGGGAGCGTGCTGGGCAGCCGCTGGTCGGCGTCGTCGGCGAGTGCGTCGAAGCGGATCCGGCTCTTGCGGCGGGCCTGGTCGAGGAACAGGTTCGTGGTGATCCGGTGCAGCCAGCCCTCGAAGGTGCCGGGGGTGTACTTGTCCAGCGAGCGAAACACCCGTACGAAGACCTCCTGGGTGAGGTCCTCGGCGTCGTGGGCGTTGCCGGTCAGGCGGTACGCCAGCCGGTAGACCCGTGCGGAGTGGTCGGTGACGACCTGCTCCCAGGTCGGCGGCACCCAGTCCTCGACCTGCCCGTGGGCGCCGTCGTGGCTGTCGCGGTCGAGGGTCTGCTGCTCCATCGGGTGCCTTCCGTCGACCCTGTGCCGCCGGGAGGCCACTCGTCGGGTCGTGCTGCTCGTCATCGGTGCTGCTCGTCCTCGCTCACGCTAGGGATCCGGGATGAGAGGAGCCTGAGGGTAGGCCCCCGTGTTGCTGTGATCAACGCCCGGGGAGCGACACGCGTTCCCGCGGCGGCGCGCTGCACCGTCAGCGGTGCCCGCGCCAGTAGGGTCGCGGTGACCCGGCCGAGCAGCGACCACCCCGCCCGGCCCCGCCGACGAGGTGCCCAGGAGGCCGTCATCACCGCACCACTGGCTCCGGCGAGCTGGGAGTACGCCGAGCGCTACGTCGCCGAGGACGACGTCCTCGTCCGGGCCCGGGAGCGGGCCGAGCAGATCGGCGTGGCCCCGATCGGTGCCGGCGGTGGCGCGGCCCTGCGCTTCCTGGCGTCCGTCCTCGACGCCCGTGCGGTGGTGGAGATCGGGACCGGCAGCGGCGTCTCCGGGATCTGGCTGCTGCGCGGCATGTCCTCCGAGGGGGTGCTGACCTCGGTCGACATCGAGGCCGAGCACCAGCGGCTGGCCAAGGAGGGCCTGACCGAGGCCGGGTTCACGGGCGCCCGTGCGCGGATGATCCCGGGCGCGGCGCTCGACGTGCTTCCCCGGCTCACCGACGGGCACTACGACCTGGTGTTCTGCGACGGGGACAAGGAGGAGTACCCCGCCTACCTCGACGCGGCCATGGTCCTGCTGCGCGTCGGCGGGATCGCCTGCTTCGACAACGCGCTGTGGCACGACCGCGTCGCCGACCCGGCCCAGCGCGACCCCGAGACCACCGCGGTGCGGGAGGTCCTCCGCACGGTGACCGAGCGCGACGACGTCGTCCCCCTGCTTCTACCGGTCGGCGACGGGCTGCTGGTGCTGCAGAAGGTCGACGGCGCCGCGTAGGCACGCGACCACGGCTCAGACGCGCGCCTCGACCCGCGGCCGGGCCTCACGCACGACGGCGTACGACGACAGGTCGGGCGCCTCGGCGAGACCGGTCAGCAGGCGGTCGAGCGTGTCCACCTGCTCCTCGCCCAGCCCCAGCGACGCGTTGTCGCGGTACTTCGCACGGACCTCGTCGTCGGTCATCGGGAACTCGGTGCCACCGCGCTGGTGCTGCAGCTCGTGCTCGAGGACCCGACCGTCGGTGAGCGACACGCGTACGCCTCCCCCGAAGGAGCCGGGTCGGTCGCTGTAGCGGCGCTCCTCGTAGGAGACGCGCGGCGTGATCGCGAGGACGGCCGGATCGGCGATCGCCGGTGCGGTGAAGCTGGCCACCGGCAGGCCCCCGTGCACCAGCTGGTGGGCGAGGCAGTACGGCAGGCTGAACTTGGCGTCGTACGCGGTTCGCGGTGTCAGCTTGTCGGCCGCGGGCTCGAGCACCACCGGCACCCCGGTGGGCTCGGCGTACACCACGATGCTCTCGACGTCCTCGGCGCCCAGCCCCTCGCGACGCACCAGCGCGGCGAGCGCGTCGACCGGTGCGTGGGTGAAGTGGCAGGCGGCGTACGGCTTGTACGCGATGCGCGGCGTCTCCCACCGCTCGCCGAGGTCCGCGATCTCCCCCGTCGCGTCCGTGTCGACCCCGTGCAGGTACGTCGCGTAGAAGCCGCGCGACCCCTCGAGCACGGTCGCCGGCCCGGTCGCGCCGTGCCGGGCCATTCGGACCGCCGACAGAGCGGCCCGGGCGGCCCACCCCGCGTGCAGCGGCTTGGTCTGGGAGCCGTCGGAGAGGAACTCCAGGACGCCGCCGGCCATCGAGCCGGCCAGCCCGAGCGCGTGCGCGGTCATCCGCGCGCTCAGCCCGTGGACGCGCGCCGCGGCGACGGTCGCACCGAAGATCCCGACGACGCCGGTCGGGTGGAAGCCCCGGTCGTGGAACTCCCCGGCTCCGGCGGTGCCGACCCGGATCGACACCTCGCTGCCGGCGACGAGCGCTGCCAGCACGTCGGCGCCGCTGGCGCCGATCTCCTCCGCCGCGGCGAGGGCGGCGGGGACGACCGCGGTGCTGACGTGCGTGACCGCGGCGGCGTGGGTGTCGTCGTAGTCCAGCGCGTGGCAGCGGACGCCGCCGACCAGCGCCGCGTCCTCGGCGCTCATCGGCAGGCTCGAGCCGATCGCCGAGGACGACCCCGGCGCGTGGCTCTCCTCGGCGGCGTGCTGCACGAAGTCGGCCTCGCCGAGGCCGACCGCGGCCACGCCGCAGCCCACCGTGTCCAGGGCGTGCATGCCGGCAGCGGCTCGTACGTCGTCCGGCAGCTGCGCGACGGTCAGGGTCGAGGAGAAGTCGGCGATCCGGGTGGAGAGGGTCATCTGCGGTCCTTTCATCGGGCGGGGTCGGCGGTGCCGCCGGCCCCGACGTCGTCGAGGGAGACGTTGGTGGTCCGCTCGCCCAGCACGACGAGCACGAGACCCATCAGCAGCGCGGTGGCGGCGAGGTAGGTGAAGACGGCGGTGAAGCCCAGGCCCTGGTAGACCCAGCCGACCACGGTGAGCCCGATGACGCCGGAGAGCCGGCCGGTGCCGTTGGCGATCCCGGAGCCCAGCCCGCGCAACGGCGTCGGGAAGGTCTCGGGGAGGTAGGTGTAGATCACGGCGACGCCGCACTGCAGCATCATCGTGGCGAGGAAGCCGCTGACCACGAGAGCAGCCGGGTCCGACACGAACCCGAAGATCAGCAGCAGGACCGCGGCGAGGACCTCGATGCCGGCCAGCAGCCAGCGCCGGTCGAAGCGGTCGATCAGCGGCACGGCGAGGAACGCACCGGGGGCGGCGGCCAGCGAGAGGATCGCGGTGTACGTGAGGGTCTGCGAGGTGGAGTACCCGTTGTCGACCAGGAGGGTGGGGACCCAGGAGTTGAAGCCGTAGAAGCACAGGATCAGGCAGACGCAGACCAGCATCGTCGAGATCAGCCGGCGCAGGTTGCGCGGCCGGAACAGCTCGATCGCCGGCGCCGGCGCGGCCAGGACGGGCTCCACCGGCTCCGCCAGGGTGGCCCCAGCAGAGCGGGCCTCCTGCTCGAGGTGGTCCAGCGTCCTCGCGGCAGTCTCCGGGTGCCCGTTGACGACCTGCCAGCGGATCGACTCCGGCAGCATCCGCCGAGCGAAGCCGAGGCCGAGGATCCCCAGGCCGCCGATCACGAAGACCCAGCGCCAGTGGTCGCCCCCGAGGGGGACGACGACGCGTGCGGTCAGTGCGACGACGGGCACCCCGACGAACCCGATGCCGAGCGTCAGCGCCTGGTAGCGGCCGCGCAGCGCCTTGGGGAACATCTCGCTGAGGTAGACCAGCAGCACCCCGGTCATCGCCTGCAGCCCCAGGCCGGTGAGGAAGCGCAGCACCATCATCTGGGTCGCGTCCTGGGCCGCGGCGGTCGCCAGCGAGAACACCGAGTAGAAGACGACGGACCCGAGCAGGACCGTCCGGCGACCGATCCGGTCCGAGACGCGGCCGCCGATGATCGCGCCGAGGAACATCCCGGCGAAGCCGATCGAGTTGATGTGCCCGATCTGGTCGATCGAGAGGTCCCACTGCTCGCGCACGGCCGGAGCGGCGTACGCGAACGTGTTCAGGTCGATCAGGTCGAAGGCGAACAGGAAGCCGAGCACCCACATCCACCGGCGGTGGCTGGCGGTGGCGATCGGGATCCGGTCCAGGCGGGCGAGCGGACTGGGCCGGCTGGGCGTCGTGCTCGCTGCCAACGCGTCGGGCGGGAGCGTCATGGATCCTCCTGGGCACTGGTCACCGGCGAGTGACGCCGGTCACGGTGGACAGTAAAGGTTGGATATTCAAGACGCAATAGGCGTCGAGCAATCCCTGCCGCCGCGCGAGTGCGGCAGGCCCAGCCCAGCCGGGCTATCCAGGTACTTCAAGGGATTTTTAGAGATTCGTGACGACCCCGTTGCCGAGAGAAGGCGAGCGTCGGCACCCGACGGCCACGCTTCTAATGTTGGATCTTTTGTGCTCCAATGGTGGTGACGCTGATCACGACGTGCCGCCCACCGGGCCGTGCGTCCGGACGACAAGGAGCACCCCATGACGGTCGAGTCGGGATGGCAGGGACGGTTCTTCGAGGACTTCGAGCCCGGCGCGGTGTACCAGCACCCGCTGGGCCGGACGGTCACCGAGGCGGACAACACCTGGTTCACGCTGCTGACGATGAACACCAACCAGATGCACTTCAACACGACGTACGCCGAGAGGTCGGAGTTCGCCCGCCCCATCGTCGTGTCCACCCTGACCGTGGCGATCGCCGTCGGGCAGAGCGTCACCGACATCACGCAGAACGCCTTCGCCAACCTCGGCTGGGACGCCATCGAGATGACGCACCCCGTCTTCGCCGGCGACACCCTGTGGAGCGAGTCGCTGGTGATCGAGAAGCGCGAGAGCAAGAGCCGCCCGCACGCCGGGATCGTCACCGTGCGGACCCGGACGCTGAACCAGGACGCCGTGGAGGTCTGCACGTTCCTGCGCACCTTCCTGGTGCACAAGCGCGGCTCCGAGCAGCTGGGCGAGGTGTTTCCCCAGGCCGCCGAGCCGATGACCGCCGAGGGTCGCGGGGCGCGCCGATGAGGCCGCTGGAGGACGTCCGGGTCCTCGCGCTGGAGCAGTACGGAGCCGGCCCCTGGGGCTCCCTGCACCTGGCCGACCTCGGCGCGGACGTCATCAAGATCGAGGAGCCCAGCTCCGGAGGCGACGTCGGGCGCTACGTGCCGCCGTACGCCGAGGAGGAGGACTCGCTGTTCTTCGAGGCCTTCAACCGCAACAAGCGCAGCATCTCCCTCGACCTCGCCAACCCCGAGGGCCGCGCCGTCTTCGAGCGGCTGGTGGTCGGCGCCGACGCGGTCTACTCGAACCTGCGCGGTGACGTGCCGGAGAAGATCGGCATCACCTACGACCAGCTCAAGCACCTGAACCCGGCGATCGTGTGCTGCTCGCTCAGCGGCTTCGGGATGACCGGCCCGCGCTCGACCGAGCCGGGCTACGACTACATCCTCCAGGGCCTGGCCGGCTGGATGGACCTCACCGGCGACCCGGCCGGGCCACCGACCAAGAGCGGGCTGTCCCTCGTGGACTACTCGGGCGGGTACGTCGGCGCGCTCTCGATGCTCGCCGGCATCCACGCGGCACGACGCGACGGGGTGGGGATGGACTGCGACGTCAGCCTCTACGACGTCGCGGTGACGATGCTGAACTACCCGGCCGCCTGGCACCTGAACCGCGGCTTCACCCCGGCGCGCACGGCGAGCTCCGCCCACCCGTCGCTGGTCCCGTTCCAGGCGTTCGAGGCCTCCGACGGCTGGCTGGTGATCGGCTGCGCCAAGGAGAAGTTCTGGGTCCGCCTCGCCGAGCGGCTCGACCACCCCGAGTGGGCCACCGATCCCCGCTTCGTCGACTTCGGCGCGCGGTACGCGCACCGCGACGAGCTGATCCCCCTGATCGAGGACGTGCTCCGCGGCGGGACCGTGGAGCACTGGATCGACCTGCTCAAGGCCGCACGCGTCCCCTGCGCCCCGATCCACAGCGTGGGCGAGGCCCTGACCGACGAGCACACGCTCGCCCGGGACCTGGTCGTCGAGACCGAGCACCCACGGTGGGGCGGGCTGCGCCAGGTCGCCTCCCCCGTACGCGTCGGGGCGGAGCGGCCGACGTACCGCCGGGCGCCCCAGCGCAACGAGGACCTGCGCGCCGTCCTGCAGGAGCTCGGCGGGTACGACGACGCCGAGATCGAGGTGCTCGACAAGGAGGGCGCCTTCGGTGGCGTCCCACTGCCCGCCTCCGACCTGCCGACCAGCTGACCCCGTCCCCACCGACCCCAGGAGGCCCCCATGGACTTCACCCTGACCGAGGAGCAGCAGGACTTCCGCCGCGTGCTCCGATCCTTCGTCGAGAAGGAGATCATCCCCGTCGCGCGCGACTACGAGCACGAGGGCCGCTACCCGACCGAGATCGTCGAGGGCTTGAAGGACCTCGGCCTGTTCGGGATCACCGTCCCCGAGGAGTACGGCGGGCTCGACCTCGACCCCGTCTCGTTCGCCCTGGTCTTCGAGGAGCTGGCCCGCGGCTGGATGGGGGTGGCCGGCATCCTCGGCAGCCACTCGCTGTCGTGCCGGATGATCGCCGTGCACGGCACCGAGGAGCAGAGGCAGACCTACCTGCCCGGTCTGGCGACCGGTGAGATGCGCACCGGCCTGGGGCTCACCGAGCCCGGTGCCGGGACCGACATGCAGGGCATCCTCACCACGGCGAGGCTCGAGGGCGACCACTACGTCCTCAACGGCTCGAAGATGTGGATCACCAACGCCCGCTACGCCTCCGTGCTGCCGGTCATCGTCAAGACCGACCCCTCCGCCACACCCGCCCACAAGGGGATGAGCGTGATCCTCGTGGAGGCCGGCACCCCGGGGTTCGAGGTCCTCAAGGACATCGACAAGCTGGGCTACAAGGGTCCGGAGTCCTGCGAGCTGCTCCTGGACAACGTCCGGGTCCCCCAGGAGAACCTCCTCGGCGGCGTCGAGGGGACGGGCATGCAGCAGACCCTCTCCGCGCTGGAGTGGGGGCGCGTCAACATCGCCGCCCGCTCGGTCGGGGTCGGCCAGCGAGCGTACGAGGAGGCGCTGCGCTACTCCCAGGAGCGGGAGGCCTTCGACCAGCCCATCTCGGCGTTCCAGGCCATCCAGCTCAAGCTCGCCTCGGTGGCGACGAACCTCCAGGCCGCGCGGCTGATGACGTACTGGGCGGCGAGCGCGGTCCGCGAGGGTCGTGCCGACGGCGAGACCGGGATGGCGAAGATCTTCGCCTCGGAGATGGCCCTGGACGCCGCCATCGACTCGATGAAGGTGCACGGCGGCTACGGCTACTCCAAGGAGTACGAGGTGGAGCGGCTCTACCGCGACGCCCCGCTGATGAGCATCGGCGAGGGGACGAACGACGTGCTCCGCACCGTGGTCGCCAAGTCGCTGCTCGCCGGCCGTACGGCCGTCGGGTGAGCGGCGGCAGGCTGCCGCGGTCGTACCTCTACGCGCCGGGCAACCGCCCCGACCTGATCCCGAAGGCGTGGTCGGGTGCCGCCGAGGCGGTGATCGTCGACCTCGAGGACGCCGTCCCCCTCGCCGAGAAGGACGCCGCGCGCGCGCAGGTCGCCGCCTGGGCGGCGGGCGTGGACGCGGGCTCCGGCCCCGAGCTGTGGGTCCGGGTCAACCCCGGCCCCACCGCGGCCGAGGATGTCGCGGCGATGTGTGGCGCCCCGCTGACCGGGGTGGTGCTCGCGAAGGCCACCGCGACCGGGGTCGAGGAGCTCACGGCGCTGATCCGCGACCAGGGCGACGACTGGCGGGTCAGTCCCCTCCTGGAGACCGCCGGCGCCGTTCTCGAGGCCCCGCGCATCGCCGGGCTGCCGGGGGTCACCCGGATGCAGCTGGGCGAGTACGACCTCTGCGCCGAGCTCGGGGTCGTTCCCGGCGAGGACGAGCGCGAGCTGGACTGGGCGCGGGCGCAGGTCGTCGTCGCCAGCTCGGCGGCCGGGATCGCGCCACCGGTCGCCCCGGTCTCGATCGAGGTCGAGGACACCGCGCTCTTCCGCGAGCGCACCGTGCGCGCCCGCCGGCAGGGGTTCTTCGGCCGGGCCTGCATCCACCCCGCCCAGCTCGAGACCGTCCACGACGCCTTCACCCCCTCCCCCGAGGAGGTCGCCGCGGCCCGGGACACCCTGCGGCTGCTCGCCGAGGCCGAGGAGCGCGGGCACGGGACGGTCCTCGACGACGCCGGCCGGCTGGTCGACGAGGCGACGATCCGTACCGCCCGCCGCGTGCTCGGCCTGGTCTGAGGCGTACGTCGGTGCGCGATCCGCGGGCCACGGACCGGTAGCGTCCCCTCCATGGCCCGCGGCACCCCGCTGGAGTACGAGCGCGTGGCGCAGGCACTCCGCGACATGATCGTGCGCGGTGACCTGCGCCCGGGCGACCGGCTCCCCGTGGAAGACGAGCTCACCGCCCGGATGGGGGTCAGCCGGAACACCCTGCGCGAGGCGATCCGCGTGCTCACCACGCAGAAGCTGCTGCGCCCGGTCCGCGGCGTCGCCGGCGGCACGTTCGTCGCCGAGCCGACACCGGCCGACGTCGCCGACTACCTCGAGACCTCGCTGACGGTGCTCAGCCGGAGCCGGCTCAGTGTCGCCCAGCTGCTCGAGGTGCGTACCCACCTCGAGGTGCCGGCGGCGGCCAGCGCCGCCCGCAACCGGACCGACGCCGACCTCGAGCGCCTCCAGGCCTCCATCGTCGTCGTCAGCGACTCCAGTGAGCAGAACGTCGAGCGCTGGTGGGCGAACATCACCTTCCACGGGCTGCTGGTCGAGGCCGGTGGGAACCCGCTGATGGACATGGTGACCAGCCCCGTCCTGTCGGTCCTCCGGGACCGGTTCCTGCGCGACCAGGCCGAGCCCGCGTTCTGGCGCAAGGTCGCCGACGAGCACCAGGGGATCCTCGACGCGGTCCGCGCCCAGGACGCCCGCGCCGCTGAGCGGGCGATGCGCTCCCACCTCTCCGCGCTGCGGGACACCTACACACGCATCGACGCCGCGCGCATCCGGTGAGGGCCGGTCAGGAGCGCCGGCGACCGGTGCGTACGCCGGCCAGCGGCTCGGCCAGCTCCAGCCAGTAGAGCAGCGCGCGTACGCCGAACCCGGTCGGCCCGCTGGTCCACTCGGCGTCGGTGTCCGCCGCGTCGCCGACCGACGCGATGTCCAGGTGGGCCCACGGCAGCCCGCCGGTGAACGGCTCGAGGAACAGCGCGGCGATCACCGCGCCCGGCCCGCCGGGCGCGTTGTCGGCGTCCGCGACCGCGCTCCTCAGCTTGTCGCGGTAGTCCGCGGCCAACGGCATCCGCCAGAACGGCTCTCCCGCGGCCGCACCGGCCAGGTGGATCAGCCCGTGCAGCGCGTCGTCGTCGGTGAACAGCCCGGCCAGGCGCTGCCCCAGCCCGACCTTGACCGCGCCGGTGAGCGTGGCCACGTCGACCAGCGCGTCGGGGGCGAGCTCGGCGGCGGCGTACGCCAGGGCGTCGGCCATCACCAACCGGCCCTCGGCGTCGGTGTTCGTCACCTCGGTGGTGCGCCCGCCGTAGTGGGTGATCACGTCGCCGGGACGGGTGGCGTCGCCGTCCACGGCGTTCTCGGCCAGCGCGACCAGACCGGTCACGCGGATCGGGCAGCCGACCGCCCGCAGCGCGGTCATCACCCCGAGCACGACCGCGCCGCCGGTCATGTCGCGCTTCATGTTCTTCATGTTCTCGCCGCCCTTGAGGGACAGCCCTCCGGTGTCGAAGGTGATCCCCTTCCCGACCAGGACGACGTGGGGCAGCTTCGCGGCCTTGCGCCCGGAGACCCCTTCGGGGACGTAGTCCAGCCGCAGCAGGCGCGGCGGCGTCGCCGAGGCGCGACCGACCGCGACGATGCCGCCGAAGCCCTCGTCCTCGAGCCGGTGCTCGTCCCACACCTCGGTGGCCAGGCCCAGCGGCGCCGCCTCGCGCGTGGCCTCCTCGACGAACCACTGGGGGTTCTTCACGTTGGACGGCACGGTCGCCAGGGTCCGCGCGAGCCTGCTGGCCCCGGCGACCGCCAGTGCCCGGTCGAGGACCGGCTGCCGCTCCGGGTCAGCGGTGACGACCAGGCCGCTCGGCGGCTGCTCCGCCGGTCCGTCGCGTCGCATGGAGAAGACGAAGGAGCCGAGCACGGCGCCCTCGACGAAGGCCCGCAGGCCGGCGTCGTCACCGACCGAGGGGATCGACGTCGCGACCCTGCCCTGCCCCGTCGTACGACGTACCAGCACCGCGCCGGCGCGACGCAGGTCAGCGGGCTGCCCGCTCCCGACGCCGACCATGAGGACCAGGAGCGGCCCGCCGCTCGCCGTGGCCGCCGGCAGCGGGGTGACCTCTCCCGCCCGCCCGGTGGCGCCGGCCCGCTCGAGGACCGCGAAGACGTCGGCGTCGACCTCGTCGAGCAGCTCGGCGAAGCCGGGCCCCAGCGTCGGCCCGGCGCCGTCGGGGTCGCGGAGCACCGGGAGCGCCACGACCGCCACGTCCGCCTGCTGCGTCGGGACCGACGGGCTGAGCGTGATCTCGGGGGTCGGCATCTGCGGAGGGAGCACATGGCGAGGCTAGGGCATGGCTCTCGAGCTCTGGCCGTCCGCTGAAGGTCGTCCAGCGCGTGCGCTGGCAACTCCGGGGTCCCTTCGGGAGCGCGAGCGCAGCGAGCGCTCTCGTGGGGTGGTGGCTTGGCGCGGGAGCGAAGGCGGGCCGGCGGCCTGTCGAGCTCGCGCAACGCAGCCAGCGTGCGTGAGGGGCGGCGGGCAGCAGGCCAGAGGTGAGAGCCGTGCCCGGGTCAGGCGGCTCGAGACAGAGCACGACGGCCCCCGCCGTGGTGGCGGGGGCCGTCGGAGGCGAAGAGGAGTCGGCGCTCAGCCGACCACGTCCTTGAGCGCGTTGCCCAGGTCACCGGCCTCGTCCGGCTTGAGCTCGACCACGAGGCGGCCTCCGCCCTCCAGAGGAACACGCATCACGATGCCGCGACCCTCCTTGGTGACTTCGAGCGGGCCGTCGCCGGTCCGTGGCTTCATCGCCGCCATGGTCTACCTCTTCCTGGTCCGTGCGGTCGCGCCGTGCGCGCGGGGTGCCCGCCTGCTGTGCTCGCGACCATTATTCCCCATGCCACCCCCAGCGGCGACTCGACCGGTCCGCGCCGTCCTACAGTGACCCGATGAGCGACTCCCCGGTGACCTACGAGGTCCACGACGGCATCGGCACGATCACGCTGGCGCGGCCCGAGGCGATGAACGCGCTCGACATCGCCACGAAGGAGGCGCTGCTCGAGGCCGTCACGTCGGCCGCCGACGACGACGCAGTGCGATGCGTGGTGCTGACCGGCTCCGGCCGCGCCTTCTGCGTCGGTCAGGACCTCAAGGAGCACGTCACGTCGCTGAAGGACCCGGACTCCTCGCTGGGCTCGACGGTCGAGACGCACTACAACCCGACCGTCCTCGCCCTCGCCACCATGGACAAGCCGGTCGTCGCCGCGGTCAACGGCGTCGCCGCCGGCGCGGGCGCCTCGCTGGCGTTCGCCGCCGACCTCCGCGTGCTCGCCGAGCCGGCCGGGTTCAACCTCGCCTTCACCGGCATCGCGCTGTCCTGCGACACCGGGTCCTCGTGGACGCTGCAGCGGCTGGTGGGACGGGCCAAGGCGCTGGAGCTGCTGTACTTCCCGCGCACCATCGACTCCGCCGAGGCCCTCTCGCTCGGCCTGGCCACCTCGGTCGTACCCACCGACGCCTTCGATGCCGAGGTCTCCGCGCTCGCGCGCCGCCTGGCCGACGGGCCCACCCGGGCGCTGGGCGCCGTCCGCCGCTCGGTGCTGCACGCCGCCTCCGCCCCCTTCGACGAGGCGCTGGCCTTCGAGGCACGGATGATGAACGAGACCGGCGCCACCGAGGACCACCGCGCTGCCGTCGACGCGTTCCTCGCCAAGGAGAAGCCCACCTATCACGGCCGCTGACCGGGTAGTCCCTGACGTTGTCGTCGCTGAGAGCGCCACGGGACGACAGATTCGTCCTGGACTACCCGCCTACCCGGCCGGGGGCGGGGTCTCGTACGGCGAGCGTGCCGGCTCCTCGACCGGCGGGGTCGGCTGCGGGCCGCGCGCGTCGTCCAGCTCCCGGGCCAGCCGCTCGAGCACGGCGTCGACGTCGCTGGCGCGGTAGCCACGCAGCGCCGTGCCGAACCGGACGCCGCGCAGGTCGGCCGCGGTGAGCGGCCGCCCCTCGGGAAGGCGCAGATCCGAGCGGTCGACGCCCACCTCGCGCATCGCCACCGCGTCCCCGCCCCCTCCGACCGCGACGACGACGATGCCACCGATCACGACCACGACGAGGACGGCGAAGAGCAGGCTCACGAGGGGGCCTCGGCGTCGTTCTCGACCATGATCCGCACGGCCTCGGAGACGTCGTCGGTCAGCGTGACCAGGTCGAGGTCGCGCGGCCAGATCCGCCCGCTCTCGGCGACCGGGCCGCGCAGCCAGTCCAGCAGCCCGCGCCAGTAGTCGACGCCGATCAGCACCACCGGGAAGGAGGTGACCTTGCCGGTCTGCGCCAGCGTCAGCGCCTCGAACATCTCGTCCAGCGTGCCGAGGCCGCCGGGCAGGACGCAGAAGCCCCGTGAGTACTTCACGAACATCGTCTTGCGGGCGAAGAAGTAGCGGAAGTTGACGCCGAGGTCGACCCACGGGTTCAGCCCGGACTCGAAGGGCAGCTCGATGCCGAGCCCGACCGAGACCCCGCCGGCCTCGCAGGCGCCCTTGTTGGCCGCCTCCATCGCGCCGGGTCCGCCGCCGGTGATCACCGCGAAGCCCGCCTCGACCAGCGCGCGGCCCAGCTGCTCGCCCAGGGCGTACGACGGGTCGTCCTGCGGTGTGCGCGCGGAGCCGAACACCCCGATCGCCGGGCCCAGCTCGGCCAGCGCACCGAAGCCCTCGACGAACTCGGCCTGGATCCGCATCACCCGCCACGGGTCGGCGTGCAGCCAGTCGGCCGGCCCCGTGTGGTCGAGCAGCCGCTGGTCGGTGGTGGCACCGTCGACCGCACGGCCGCGCAGGATCGTCGGGCCCTTGGCCTTCGCCGGACGTGGTCGCTCGGTCACCGGTCCTCCCCCGTCAGCCAGGAGCGCATCGCGCGCTCGCAGCGGCGCAGGGCCGCGATCGGCACCCGCTCGTCCGCCCGGTGCGCGAAGCTCGCGTCGCCGGGGCCGTAGTTCACCGCCGGGATGCCGAGCGTGCTGAAGCGGGCGACGTCGGTCCAGCCGTACTTCGGGCGTACGGCTCCACCGATCGCCTCGGCGAAGGCCGCCACCGCCGGGCGGTCCAGCCCGGGCCGGGCCCCCGGGCTGGTGTCGGTGAGGCGGACGTCGTACCCGGCGAAGAAGTCCTGCACGAACGCCAGCGCCTCCGCCTCGGAGCGGTCGGGGGCGAAGCGGTAGTTGACGGTGAGCGTGCACGAGGGCGGGATGACGTTGGTCGCGGTGCCGCCCTCGATGAGGACCGCGTTGAGGCCCTCGTGGTACTCCAGCCCGTCGACGACCGGTCGACGGGGCTCGAAGTCGGCGAGCCGCTGCAGCAGCTCGCCGGCCCGGTGCACGGCGTTCTCGCCGCGCCAGGCGCGCGCGGAGTGGGCCGCCTGCCCGGGGACCGTGACCTCGACGCGCAGCGTGCCCTGGCAGCCCGCCTCGATCTCGGCGTCGGAGGACTCCATGAGGATCGCGAAGTCGCACGCCAGGACCTCCGGGTGTTCCTCGGCGATCCGGCGCAGCCCGTTGGCCTCGGCCTCGATCTCCTCGCAGTCGTAGAACACGTACGTCACGTCCCGCACCGGTTCCGGCACGTGCGCGGCCATCAGCAGCGCGACCGCGACGCCGCCCTTCATGTCCGAGGTGCCCACGCCGTGCAGGAACTCGTCGTCGCGGCGGACCGGGAGGTTGCCCGCGACCGGCACGGTGTCGAGGTGGCCCGCGACGACGACCCGCTCGTCGCGCCCGAGCTCGGTGCGCGCCACCATCGCGTTGCCGGAGCGCTCGACGCGCAGGTGCGGCTGGGCGAGAAGCACGTCGTGCACGAGATCGGCGAGGTGCTGCTCGTGCCGGCTGACCGACTCGACGTTGCAGAGCTGCTCGGTCAGCGACACCACGTCGAGCTCGAGGTCCAGGGCGGCGAGGGCGTCCGGGCCCGCTTCGGTGCTCACGCGGTCATGGTGCCAGGCGGACCCGTGCCGCGCGGCGGCCTCCTCACGGCGTGCCGACCAGCGCCGGGGAAGCGGTGGCGGTGCCGGTCGGTTGGCGTGTCATGAGCACTCTCGGGACACTCGGAGCCGGGCACATCGGCAGCACCGTCGCACGCCTGGCGCTGGAGGCCGGGTACGACGTCGTGCTGAGCAACTCGCGCGGGCCGGACACGTTGCGCGACCTGGTCACCGACCTCGGGCCGCGGGCGCGCGCGGGGACCGCGCAGGAGGCCGCCGCGGCCGACCTGGTGCTGGTGACGGTGCCGTTCGCGCGCTACCGCGACCTGGACCCGGACCTGCTGTCCGGCCGGGTCGTGCTGGACACGATGAACTACTACCCCGAGCGCGACGGACGGGTGCCCGAGCTCGACGAGCACCGCACGACCACCAGCGCGATGCTGCAGCAGCACGCGCCCGGGGCGCGGGTCGTGAAGACGTTCAGCGGGATCCGGTGGGACCACCTGGGCGACCTCGCCCAGCCGAGCGGCGCGGAGGACCGTTCGACGCTCCTGGTGGCCGGCGACGACGCCGAGGCGAAAGAGCGGGCCGCTTCGTTCCTCGACGCCATCGGCTACGACGCGCTCGACGCCGGCTCGCTGGCGGAGAGCTGGCGCTTCGAGAACGGGCAGCCGGCGTACACCGCGGCGTACGTCCGCGACGGCCAGACCGGCCGGGTCGTCGGCGAGGTCGAAGGAGTGCCCGCCGACGCCGCCCGGCTTCGTGACCTGCTCGGCCGCGCGGACCGCGGGCTCGTCCTGCCCTGACCGTTCTCTCTCCCCCGGATGAGGGTCTCGTCGGCACGCGAGAAGCCGACCACGGTCACGGCTCCGGGAAGACGCAGAACTCGTTGCCCTCGGGGTCGGCCAGGACGGTCCAGCGCGGCATCTCCCACAGCAGCCGTGCGCCGCGGTCGACGAACTCCTGCTTCGTTCCGTAGAGGTCCCAGTGCAGCCGGTTCTTCACCGTCTTCGGCTCGGGCACCGGCGCGAAGTCCCAGGTGAAGGTGTCGTCGGGGGTGGCGTGCTCCACCGTCCACCAGCCGTCGCCGTGCGCCGTGTGGTCGACCAGCTCGGCGTCGAGCGCCTCGGCCCACCACCGGGCGATCGCGGCGGAGTCGACCGAGTCGATGCCCATCCCGTGCACGCGCCAGGCCGGAAGCGCTGAGAGGTCCGGGCGCACGAAGACGCACAGCTCGTTGCCCTCCGGGTCGAGCATCGTGGTCCAGCCGAAGCCGGTCTCCTCGGCCGGACGGTCGACCCGCGCACCGAGCGCCACGACGTCCTCGACCGCACGGGCGTAGACGTCGAGGTGGACCCGGTTCTTCGCCGTCTTCGCCTCCGGGACCGGGCAGATCGCGATGTTCTGGTGCTCGAGGGCGCCCACGACGTCGGGCACCTCGGTGGAGGTGTACGACTCGGCCCTCCCACCGCCCACCGCGGCCCAGAACTCCGCGATGCGGCCGTCCTCGGCGGTGGTGTCCAGACAGAGCTCCTTGAAGCGCGCCATGCCCCGAGACGCTAGTCCTTCCGGGTGGTCCCGATCCGTAGGCTGGCGCGGTGACCTCCTCGACTGCGACAGACCCGGTGACCGGACCTGCCTGGGCGCACGGCGTGGCGACGTACGCCGTCGGCGGCGATGCCGACGGGGCCGTGCTGGACGCCTGGTTCCCCGTGCCCTTCCTCGGGGCGTACGACGACTCACCCGTCCCCGACGACCTCGCGCCGCTCGTGGGGGAGGACGAGGCGCGCGGCGTGCGTCGCGCGACCGTGACGGTGAGCATCGAGGACCTGCAGTCCGCGCCGGTGAGCACCCTCGAGGTGTGGCTGCGCCTGCAGCTGATCTCGCACCGGCTGGTGGCACCGCGCACGATCAACCTCGACGGGATCTTCGGGCTGCTCACCAACGTGGTGTGGACCAGCGCCGGACCGTGCGCCGTCCCCGACTTCGAGCGCACCCGGCTGCGCCTGCGGACGGCCGGGCAGCACGTGACGGTGCTCGGCGTCGACAAGTTCCCCCGGATGGTCGACTACGTCGTCCCGTCCGGGGTACGCATCGGCGACGCCGACCGCGTACGCCTCGGCGCCCACCTCGCCGAGGGCACCACGGTGATGCACGAGGGCTTCGTGAACTTCAACGCCGGGACGCTCGGCGCCTCGATGGTCGAGGGTCGGATCTCCGGCGGCGTGGTCGTGGACGACGGATCCGACGTCGGCGGCGGCGCCTCGATCATGGGGACGCTGTCGGGCGGCGGCAAGGAGGTCGTCTCGGTCGGGAAGCGCTGCCTGATCGGCGCCAACGCCGGGCTCGGGATCTCGCTGGGCGACGACTGCGTGGTCGAGGCCGGCTGCTACGTCACCGCCGGCACCAAGGTCACCACGTACGCCGCCGACGGCACCAGCAGCCTGGTCAAGGCCGCGACGCTGTCGGGCGCCGACAACGTGCTGTTCCGCCGCAACTCGGTCACGGGCGCGGTCGAGGCCGTGGCCTGGCGCAGCGAGGGCGTGGCGCTCAACGAGGCGCTGCACGCGAACTAGCGCCGTGGCCGTCCGTACTCCCCCTCCCCCGCTGGCGCAGCCCGGCCAGCGGCGCGCCCGCCGCTGGCCGGTGGTGCTGCTCGTCGTGGCGGTCGTGGTGGGGACGGGCGTCTGGATGTGGAGCGACGGCGTCGGTCCGCTGCCGAAGCGGCCGCAGTGCACCGCGAGCGTCGGCGGCACCGTGGTCGACCTCAGCCCCGAGCAGGCCGAGAACGCCACGCTCATCTCCGCCGTCGGGGTACGCCGCGGACTGCCGGCGCGGGCGGTCTCGATCGCGCTGGCGACGGCGTACCAGGAGTCCAAGATCCGCAACCTCGACCACGGCGACCGCGACTCGCTGGGGGTGTTCCAGCAGCGCCCGTCGCAGGGGTGGGGCACGGCGGAGCAGGTGCGCGACGTCCGCTACGCGAGCAACGCCTTCTACGACGCGCTGGCCAAGGTCGACGGCTACCAGACGATGCGGATCACCGAGGCCGCCCAGAAGGTGCAGCGCTCCGGCTTCCCGGAGGCGTACGAGCCGCACGCCGAGGACGCCCGCGCCCTGGCCTCGGCGCTGACCGGCTACTCCTCCGACGGCGCGTTCACCTGCGTGGCCCGCACGCCGTCGGGCGGGTCCGTGTCCGCCGCACGCAGCGACCTGATCTCGGCGTTCGGCGCGCTCGGGATCTCCCGTACGGGCCCGCGCTCCCTCGCGGTGCCGGTCGGCGGGGGCGAGCAGGACCAGCGTCGCGGCTGGGCGGTCGCGCAGTACGTCGTCGCCCACGCCGACTCGCTCGGGGTGGCGTCGGTGTCCTTCGACGGGCTCGGCTGGTCCTCTGGGCGGGACTCGGAGGACGGCTGGGTCGAGCGCGCCGCGGGGCCGCGGCGCGTCGACGTACGCCTGACCCAGGGCTGACCGCCGCTAGCGGCCCTTCCAGACCGGGTCGCGCTTCTCGGCGAAGGCGGCGGCGCCCTCCATTGCGTCCTCGGAGCCGAAGACGGCGGCGGTGAGCCGGTCCTGCTCGGTCCATGCCTGCTCGCTGGACCAGTCGTGGGTAGCGGTCGCGATCTGCTTCGTCGCCGCGACCGCGAGCGGACCGTTGGCCGCGATCCGGGCGGCCAGCTCGAGGGCGCCGTCGAGCGCGGCGCCGTCCTCGACGACCCGGTTGACCAGGCCGAGCGCGGCGGCGCGCTCGGCGCCGACGGGGTCACCGGTGAGCAGCAGCTCCATCGCGACCGCCTGCGGGATCCGCTTGGGCAGCAGGATCGCCGCCCCGGCAGCGGCGACCAGCGAGCGCTTGACCTCGGGTACGCCGAGCTTCGCGCCCGCACCGGCGACGACGAGGTCGCAGGCGAGGACCAGCTCGAAGCCGCCGGCGACGGCGTACCCCTCGACGGCGGCGATCATCGGCTTGGCCGGCGGGCGCCGGGTGATCCCGCCGAAGCCGCGACCCTCGACGAACGGGCTCTCACCGGTCATGAACGCCTTGAGGTCCATCCCCGAGCAGAAGGTCCCGCCCGCGCCGGTCAGCACCCCGACCCGCAGGTCGTCCTCGGACTCCAGCCGCTCGACCGCCTCGGCGACGCCGTGCGCCACCGCGGCGTTGACCGCGTTGCGCGCCTCGGGCCGGTCCAGCGTGATGAGAAGCACCCCGTCGCGGGCCTCGGTCCGTACCTCGTCGGTCATGGGCGTGACGCTAGTGGACGTGTCGGCGCGATGCGCGGGGTGGTTTCGACGCGCTCGCTGGCGCTCGCTGCTCAACCACCCGTGTCGCGCTCGCTGGCGCTCGCTGCTCAACCACCCGTGTCGCGAAAAGGTGGTCGAGCCCGAACCGAGCGCAGCGAGGGAGGCGATGTCCTGAGCAGTGACCGAGGAACGAGGGAACGCGTCGAAGGGACGACGAGACCACCCGGCACGCCGCGAGAGCCGCTACAGGTCGGTGATGCGTACGCCGGCGTGGGTCTTGTAGCGCCGGTTGATCGCGATCAGGTTCGCGGTGAGGGCCTCGACCTGGTGGGCGTTGCGGAGGCGGCCGCCGTACAGGCCGCGCATGCCGGGGACCACGGAGGCCAGGTCGCAGACGAGCTCGACGGCGTCGCGGTCCTCGCCGAGGACGAGGACGTCGGTGGGGACCTCGGCGACGGATGCGTCCTCGAGCAGCACGGCGCTCACGTTGTGGAAGGCCGCGACCACGGTGCTGTCGGTGAGGATCCGTGCCGCCTGCTGGGCCGCGGAGCCGTCCTCGACGTCGAGCGGGTACGGCCCCTGCTTGTCGAAGCCGAGCGGGTTCACGCAGTCGACGACGACCTTGCCGGCGAGGTCGCCGGCCAGGGACTCCAGCAGCTCGCCGTGACCGTCCCAGGGGACGACGACGAGCACGATGTCGCCCTGCGCCGCCGCGCCGGCGTTGTCGGAGCCCGTGATCGGGGCGTCGGCCCCGACGTCCGCCTTCAGCGTCTCCGCCGCCTGC
Organism: Marmoricola endophyticus; assembly: GCF_014644415.1. GTDB lineage: Bacteria > Actinomycetota > Actinomycetes > Propionibacteriales > Nocardioidaceae > Marmoricola > Marmoricola endophyticus. The sequence continues at coordinate 2,917,834 of NZ_BMKQ01000001.1, read as the reverse complement.
TCGCCGCGGGTGGCGTCCCGGCTGCCGAGGACGACGGGGACGCCGGCCATCGCCAGGCGCCGCGCCAGGCCGCGGCCCTGGGGGCCGGTGCCGCCGAGAACGGCGACGGTCGTCGTACGCAGGGACTCAGGCAGCTCGCTCATCCCGGCAGCCTCCCACCTGGCCGCCGTGGGCCGCGCCCCGGTCCGGGCGTAGCCTCCGTCACACCAACCGAGTAGGAGCGCACGTGGTCGACCTGCAGGGACGAGTGGCCGTGGTGACCGGCGCCAGCCGTGGCATCGGGCTGGGAATCGCACAGCGCCTGGTCGACGCCGGCGCGAAGGTGTGCCTCACGGCGCGCAAGCAGGAGGCGCTCGACGCCGCCGTCGCCGAGCTCGGCGGGCCCGAGCACGCGATCGCCGTGGCGGGCAAGGGCGACGACGTCGAGCACCAGGCCGACGCGATCGCCCGTACGGCAGCGGCGTTCGGCCCCGTCGACGTCCTCGTGAACAACGCCGGCATCAACCCGGTCTACGGCCCGATGATCGACATCGACCTCGACGCCGCCCGCAAGATCGTCGAGGTCAACGCGCTCGGCGCCCTGTCCTGGACCCAGCAGGCCTACCGGGCCGGGATGGACCAGCACGGCGGCGCGGTCGTCAACGTCGCCTCCGTCGCGGGTCTGCGGCCGGCACCCGGGATCTCGATGTACGGCGCGAGCAAGGCGATGCTGATCCACCTCACCGAGGTGCTCGCGGTCGAGCTCGGCCCGGACGTGCGCGTCAACGCGGTCGCGCCGGCGGTGGTGAAGACCAAGTTCGCCGAGGCGCTGTACGCCGGCCGCGAGGACGAGGTCGCCTCGGCCTACCCGCTCAAGCGGCTCGGCGTCCCCGACGACATCGGCTCGGTCGTGGCGTTCCTCGCCTCCTCCGACTCGGCCTGGATGACCGGGCAGACGCTGGTCGTCGACGGCGGCGTGACCCTGACCGGCGGCGTCTGATGCAGTGGCAGGGCGCTCGCGTCGTCGTCACCGGCGCCGGTCGCGGCATCGGCCGGGCGCTGGCCGAGCGGGCCGCGGCCGAGGGTGCGCAGGTCCTCGTCAACGACCTCGACCCGCAGACCGCTGCGGACGCGGCGGCCGCCGTCGGCGGGACGTCGTACGCCGGTGACGTCTCGACCACCCAGGGCGCTGCCGGCCTGGTCGACGCCGCCTTCGAGCACCTCGGCGGCATCGACGTCTTCTTCGCCAACGCCGGCGTCGACCTCGGCGGCGGGCTGGACGCCTCCGACGAGGACTGGGCGCGCTCGCTGGACGTCAACGTGATGGCCCACGTGCGCACCGCCCGCGCGCTCGTACCCCGTTGGCTGGAGACGGGCGCGCCGGGCCGCTTCGTCGTGACCGCCAGCGCGGCGGGACTGCTGACGATGATCGGTGCGGCGCCGTACTCCGTCACCAAGCACGCCGCCGTCGCCTTCGCCGAGTGGCTCTCGATCACGTACGCCGACCAGGGCGTCACGGTGCACGCGATCTGCCCGCAGGGCGTCAACACCGCGATGCTGCAGGGCAGCGGCCCGGTGCAGGGTCTGCTCAGCCACGACGCGGCGATCGAGCCCGCCGACGTCGCGGACGCGGCGTGGGCCGCGATCGAGGAGGGGTCGTTCCTGATCCTCCCGCACCCGGAGGTCGCGGGCTACTACGCCGCCCGGGCCGCCGACACCGACCGGTGGCTCGGCGGGATGCGCAAGCTGCAGAGGAAGGTGTTCGGCGCGTGAGCGACTCCCCGAAGGGCCTCGACCTCGAGGTCTTCGCCCCGTGGTTCGCCGAGCGGACGCAGGTCGACGGCGACCTGTCCGCCGAGCTGATCGCGGGCGGCAAGTCCAACCTGACCTACCGCGTCACCGACGGCGCGCACCGCTGGGTCGTACGACGTCCTCCGCTGGGCCACGTGCTGGCCACCGCGCACGACATGGGTCGCGAGCACACCGTGATGGCTGCCCTGCACGACACCGACGTCCCCGTGCCCGCGATCGTCGCCACCTGTGCCGACGACGCCGTGCTGGGCGCACCGTTCTACGTCATGGAGCAGGTCGACGGCACGCCGTACCGCACCGCGGCGCAGCTGACCGAGCTCGGCGCCGACCGCACCCGCACGATCTCCACCCGCATGGTGCAGACGCTCGCCGCGCTGCACGCGGTCGACCCGGAGGCGGTCGGGCTCGGCGACTTCGGCCGACCCGAGGGTTTCCTCGCCCGCCAGGTGCGCCGCTGGAAGAAGCAGGTCGAGGCCTCGCACTCTCGCGACCTGGCCGGGTTGGACGAGCTGGTCGGCCTGCTCGAAGGGGTGGAGCCGCCCGAGCAGCCGCCGGGGATCGTGCACGGCGACTACCGCCTGGACAACCTGCTGGTCGAGGACGACGAGGTCCGCGCGGTCATCGACTGGGAGATGTCGACGCTGGGCGACCCGGTCACCGACGTCGCGCTGCTGCTGGTCTACGACAAGCTGGCCACGCTCACCGGCGGTGACTCCGTGGCCGACGCCTCCGCCGCCCCAGGCTTCCTCGGCGAGGACGAGATCCTCTCGACGTACGTCGCCGCCGGCGGACGCGAGCCGTCGGGCGGCTTCGGCTTCCACACCGGGCTGGCCTACTTCAAGCTCGCCGCGATCCTCGAGGGGATCCACTACCGCTACGTCAACGGCCAGACGGTCGGCGAGGGTTTCGACTCCGTCGGCGAGGCCACCGAGCCGCTGATCGCGGCCGGCATCGCCGCCCTGCGCGAGAACTGAGAGGACACCATGGACTTCGCCCCCGACGCCCGCACCCTCGAGCTGACAGCACAGCTCGAGGCGTTCATGGACGAGCACGTCTACCCCAACGAGCAGCTCTTCTACGACCAGGTCGACGCCCTGGACGACCCCTGGCAGTTCACCGCGACGCCGGTCCTCGTCGAGCTGCGCGCGGAGGCGAAGAAGCAGGGTCTGTGGAACCTCTTCCTGCCCGGCGAGGAGGGCGCGGGCCTGACCAACCTCCAGTACGCCCCGCTCGCCGAGATCACCGGCCGCTCGGGCGGGCTCGCACCGGCCGCGCTGAACTGCGCCGCGCCGGACACCGGCAACATGGAGGTGCTGCACGACTTCGGCACCCCGGAGCAGAAGGAGCAGTGGCTCGCGCCGCTGCTCTCGGGTGAGATCCGCTCGTCGTTCGCGATGACCGAGCCGGACGTCGCCTCCTCCGACGCCACCAACATCGAGACGCGGATCGAGCGCGACGGCGACGAGTACGTCATCAACGGCCGCAAGTGGTGGATCACCGGCGCGATGAACCCCGACGCGAAGATCTTCATCGTGATGGGCAAGACCGACCCCGACGCCGCTCGGCACCGTCAGCAGAGCCAGGTGCTCGTGCCGCGCGACACCGCGGGCGTGGAGGTGGTGCGCGGCATGCACGTCCTCGGCTACGACGACCACGACCACGGCGGGCACGCCGAGCTGCGTTTCACCGACGTACGCGTGCCGGTGAGCAACGTGATCGGCGAGGAGGGCGGCGGGTTCGCCATCGCCCAGGCCCGGCTCGGGCCCGGCCGGATCCACCACTGCATGCGCAGCATCGGCGTGGCCGAGCGGGCGATCGAGCTGATGTGCCAGCGGGCCGCCTCGCGCGAGGCGTTCGGCAAGCCGCTCTCGGACCAGGGCGTCATCCGCACCTGGATCGGCGAGGCGCGGGTCGCCGTCGAGCAGCTGCGGCTGCTGGTGCTCAAGACGGCCTGGCTGATGGACACGGCCGGCAACAAGGCGGCGCACTCGGAGATCCAGGCGATCAAGATCGCGACGCCGCGGATCGTGCAGGAGATCCTCGACCGGGCGATGCAGGTGCACGGTGGCGGCGGACTGTCGCAGGACTTCCCGCTGGCCAGGATGTTCGCGGGCATCCGCACGCTGCGCTTCGCCGACGGCCCCGACGAGGTGCACCTGAACTCGCTGGCGAAGAACGAGATCCGCTCGCACACCTGACCCGGCGGCGGCGTCAGGCTCGGTCGTACTCCTCCTGCGACGCCGTGACCTCACCCAGGTGCTCGACCGACCACTCCTGGAGCGCCTGCAGCGGGACCAGCAGGGTGCGACCCGCCTCGGTGAGGTCGTACTCCACGCGTACCGGCACCTCGGGGTGGACCGTCCGACGCACCAGCCCGTCCCGCTCGAGGCCGCGCAGGGTCTGGGTCAGCATCTTCTGCGAGACGCCCTCGACCCGGCGGCGCAGCTCGGAGAAGCGCAGCTCGGCGTCGGCGAGGGCGACCACGACGAGCACTGTCCACCGGTCGCCGATGCGGTCGAGGATGCGACGGGTGGGGCAGTCCGCCCGGTACGGGTCGCCCAGGAGGCCTGCCGCCCGGACGTCGGAGATGGTTACCACAAAGTGCCTACTTCCCAACGGATACCAGGACTCGTACGGTAACCGCTGGTGACGATCCGTCACCACCCCCATGCACAGGAGGAACACCCATGTCTCGCCTCACCGTCATCGGCGCAACCGGGTACGCCGGATCGGCGATCGCTGCGCAGGCCGCGGCCCGCGGTCACCAGGTGACCGGGCTGAGCCGGACCACACCGAGCACCCCGGTGGCCGGCGTGACGTACGTCCAGGGCGACGCCACCAATCGCGAGACGCTGGCCTCGGTCGTCGAGGGAGCCGACGTCGTCGTCGCCGCCCTCGCCCCGCGCGGACCGCTCGCCGCCACGTTCCGCGAGGTCAACCGCACCCTCGCCGGCCTCGCCGACGCGGCCGGGGCCCGCCTCGTCGTGGTGGGCGGCTACACCTCGTTGCGGCCCGCGCCCGGCGCCGACCGCTTCGTGAGCGACGTCAGCGAGGTGCCGGAGGCGATCCGCGAGGAGGTCCTGGCCGGCGCCGCGCTGGTGCTCGAGGACCTGCCCGCGACGCCGGAGAGTCTCGACTGGCTCTTCGTCAGCCCACCGCTCGGCTTCGGCGCCCACGCACCCACCGCGATCCTGGGCCGCTACGAGCTCGGCGACGAGGTCGCCGTCGAGCCGACCACCGGAGGGGTCATCTCCGCCGAGGACTACGCCCTCGGGGTGGTCGACCTGATCGAGGCCGGCGGGCGCCCGCGTCGCCAGGTCAACCTCGGCAACCCGGCCTGAGGAGTGGACGGCCGGGTCAGCGGGGCGCGAGCAGCCCGAGCGTGAGCAGCAGCTTGTCGCCGGGGTCCGTCAGCGACCGGCCGGTGAGCTCCTCGATCTGCTTGATCCGGTAGATGACCGTGTTGCGGTGGCAGAAGAGCTGCGCCGCCGCCCGGGTGGGTGACCCGTCGCAGCCGAGCACCGCCCCCAACGTCGTCAGCAGCACCTCGGACTGCGGTGCCGGCATGGCCAGGAGCGGCCCGACCGACTCGGCGACGACCAGCCCGGTGACCTCGGGACTGGCGGCGAGGAGGAGCTCGGGGAGACGCTCGGTGGCCAGGGCGACCCGCGCCTGCCCCCGCGGCAGGCTCTGCGCGGTGCGCGCCGCCAGCGCGAACGCGACGGCGAACCCGCGGATCCCCTTGACGGACTCGGCCACGCCGACCCGGCCGGTGGCGTGCGGCTCGAGCAGCGCGGCCAGGTCGGCCGGCGTGCCGCGGTGGGCGACCAGCCCGAAGTACAGCTCGCCGCGTACGTGCCAGTGAGCCACCACGCCCTCGCGCGCCAGCCGGTGCTCGGCGGTCACGGGCGGGTTCGGGTCCCCGTCGTACGGCGCGACGACGCAGGCGACCGCCGCCTCCGCGACGATGCCGAGGTCGTCGCGGGCCGAGGCGGCGAAGTCGTCGTCGGCCCCGCGTCCGGCGACGAGGCCGTCGAGCACGCTCTGGTGGCGCTGGAGGTCCTGCCGCTCGATCCGGGCGCTCTCCTGTCGGTACGCCTCGACCATGATCGCGGTCTGCGGGTCCAGGGACGCCCACAGCGCCTGACCGGCGTCGATGAGCGCCCGGTCGTCGACGCCCGGCCCGGCGGGCGCGGAGTCCATCAGCGCCTGCCACAGCGTGCGGGTGCCGAGCGTGTAGGCGTTGATCACCATCTCCATCGGTACACCCTGCCGAGCCCGGCGCCGCCCGGTCTCGCGCCACAGGTCGACCGCCTCCTCCGAGGCTCCGGGGACGCCCGACTGACCGGCCACCCCGAGCCGGATGTGCTCGCGGGTGCTGCGGCGGATGTCGGCGATGATGTCGGGCGCGAGCCGGTCGTACGCCGCCGGGTGGTTGCCGATCATCGTCAGTGCGATGTCGTCGCCGATCGCGTCGACCCTGCCCCGCAGCCCTGCCCAGGCGCGGCGCATCCCGCTCACCCGGTCGGCGCTCTCCGGACCGCTCTCCGGGCCGGGCTCGGCGTCGTCTGGGGTGGACTGCACAACGGGACTGTCCCACCGCCAGCACAACCGGCACCAGGGATCGGCAGCGAAAAGGGTGCGGCGCCCGGACTTCTTTGTGCGCTGCGCCCATACCGACCCCGAAGGGTGGTTGCGATAGTGGTGCACGTCACACCGGGCTCGCCCGGACACCCACGACCCCCGGGGAGGCCCGATGCCGCACGCGCCGGCGTTCGCGATGAACGGCGTCACGGTGCGCTTCGGCGGCATCACTGCCCTCGACGCGGTCGACCTCGAGGTGCCGCGCGGCCGGGTGCTCGGGGTGATCGGCCCCAACGGCGCCGGCAAGACCACGCTGTTCAACGTCGCGTGCGGCTTCGTGACCCCTGCGGAGGGCAGCGTCCGGCGCGACGGGCAGCCGCTGACCGGCCTCAAGCCGCACCACCTCCCCCGGCACCGGATGGCCCGCACGCTCCAGGGCCTCGGCCTCTTCGAGCGGGTCTCGGTGCTGGAGAACGTCATGGTCGGCGCGGACCGGACCGCCACGAGCGGCTTCCTCTCCTCCCTGCTGGCACTGCCGCGCAGCGCCGCCGACGAGCGGCGACTGCGCGAGCGGGCCCTGACCACGCTGGACGAGCTGGGGATCGCCGACTACGCCGACCGCGTGCCCGGGAGCCTGCCGTACGCCATCCGCAAGCGCGTCGCCCTCGCCCGCGCACTGGTCGGCGAGCCGGAGCTGCTGCTCCTCGACGAGCCCGCCAGCGGGCTGTCCGACGAGGAGATGGAGTCCCTCGGCGACCTCATCCTCGCCTGCCGGGAGCGGATGTCGGTGATGCTCGTCGAGCACCACATGGACCTCGTGATGCGGGTGTGCGACTCGATCGTGGTCCTCGACTTCGGCCGGGTGATCGCCCACGGGACACCCGACGAGGTCCGCGAGGACCCGGCTGTGCTGGCCGCCTACCTCGGCGACGAGGTCGACCGTACGGCTGCGGAGGTCCCCCGGTGAGCGCCGCCGTGAGCACCGACGGTCGCGAGACCGGCACCGCGCTGGACATCCGCGGCCTCACCACGACGTACGGCGCCGTCCGCGCGCTCGACGACGTCTCCTTCGCGGTGCCGTCCGGGCGGATCACCGCGGTGCTGGGTGCCAACGGCGCCGGCAAGACCACCCTGCTGCGCACGATCTCCGGGCTGGTCCCGGCCACCTCCGGCACCGTCGCGCTCGGCAGCCACGACCTCTCGCGCACCCCCGCGGAGCGGATGCCCGGCCTCGGCCTCGCCCACGTCCCCGAGGGGCGCGGCGTGATCACCGAGATGACCGTGGAGGAGAACCTCCGGCTCGGCGGGCTGGGTCGTCGTACCGGGACGGAGCCGGTCCCCCTCGAGCGCGTCTTCGACCTCTTCCAGGTCCTCGGCGAGCGGCGCCACGGCGTGGCCCACCAGCTCTCGGGCGGCGAGCGGCAGATGCTGGTGATCGGCCGCGCCCTGATGGCGTCACCGACCGTGCTGCTGCTCGACGAGCCGTCCCTCGGGCTCGCACCGCGGATCGTCGCCCAGATCCTGGACCTGCTCGGCGGCCTGGCCCGCGACGAGGGCCTCACGGTGCTGCTCGTCGAGCAGAACGCCCGCAGCGCCCTCTCGGTCGCCGACCGGGGCGTGGTGCTCAGCCTCGGTCGGGTCGTCGCCGACGAGTCCGCCGCGACGCTGGCCGGCGACGACCAGCTCCGACACGCCTACCTCGGGTTCTAGGAGGCACGACACGTGCAACAGCTGCTGTCCACGACGCTGACCGGGCTCACGCTCGGGATGGTGTACGCCGCCTTCGCGCTCGCGCTGGTGCTGATCTGGCGGTCCACCCGGATCGTCAACTTCGCCCAGGCGCCGATGGCGATGGTGACCACGCTGGTCGCACTGCAGGTGATCGACGCCGGCGCGCCGTACTGGGTCGGCTTCCTGGTCGCCCTGGTCTCCGGGCTGGTGCTCGGCGCCGTGGTCGAGCGGGTGCTCGTACGTCCCGTCGAGGGCAAGGCCGAGATCAACGCCGTGATCCTCACCCTCGGCCTGTTCATCGTGCTGCACGCCGTGGCGGGCCTGGTTTTCGGCAACGACTACCAGTCCTTCCCGGCGCCGTTCGGGCTCTCCGGCTTCCGGGTCGGCGACCTCAACGTCGCGCTCACCGGCTTCGGGATCTTCACGATCGTCATCGTCCTGGTGGTGATGGCGGCGCTGGCGGCGCTCTTCCGGTTCACCGACCTCGGCCTGCGGATGCGGGCAGCGGCCTTCAACCCCGAGGTGTCCCGGCTGCTCGGGGTGCCGGTCGGCCGGATGCTGACGATCGGCTGGGCGCTCGCCGCGGTCGTCGGCTCGCTGGCCGGGCTGCTGATCGCGGGCGGCTCGCTGGTCTACCCGTCGTACATGGACTCGGTGGTGGTCTTCGGCTTCGTCGCCGCGGTGCTCGGCGGGCTGGACAGCCCCGTCGGCGCCGTCGTCGGCGGCCTGCTGCTCGGGCTCGCGCTGAGCTACGTCAGCGGCTACCTCGGCGCCCAGCTGGTGACGCTGGCCTCCTTGGTGATCCTCATGCTGGTGCTCACGCTGCGCCCCGGCGGGCTGTTCTCCTCGGCGTCGGCGAGGCGGGTCTGATGGCGACGTCGTCCGCCCTGCCCGTACGCGCCTGGCGGCGGGTCTGGTCCGGCACCGGCAGCCGGCACCTGCTGCTGGCGCTCCTCGGCCTGCTGGCCGTGATCGTGTACGTCGAGGCCGCCTCCGACTTCCGCAACCTGCAGTTCGCCGCCTTCGGCTACCTCGGCATCGCCGCGGGCGGGCTGACCGTGCTCACCGGGCTCAACGGTCAGCTCTCGCTCGGCCACGGCGCCTTCATGGCGATCGGCGCCTACACCACGGCGCTGTTCCTCGACGACGGCTCCCCGGTGGTGCCGCTGCTCGGGGTGCTGGTGGTGGCGACCCTGGTGACGGTCCTCGCCGGCGCGCTGATCGGCGCCGCGGCGGCCCGCCTGCACGGCCCGTACATCGCCGGCGCGACCCTGGCGCTGGCCGTCGGCGTGCCCGGCATCGCCCTGCACTTCAGCGACACCCTCGGAGGCGAGCAGGGGCTGGGGGTCGTCGCGCCACCGGTGCCGGTGTGGCTGCTGGACCTCGACTACTTCTTCACCGGGCGCGACCTCACGCCGAGCCGCTACCTGTCGTACGTGGTGTGGGTCTGCCTGATCGTCACGTTCGTGCTGCTGGCGAACCTGTCGCGCAGCCGGGTCGGACGCCGGTGGCGGGCCGTGCGCGACGACGACGTCGCGGCGGAGGTGGCCGGCATCCACCTGGGTCGCGCCCGGGTCTCGGCCTTCGTGGTGAGCACCGCCTGCGCCGGCCTCGCGGGAGCCGTGATGGCGCTGGTCGTACGCCTCACCGCACCCGGCGGCTACACCCTCACGCTGAGCCTGACCCTGCTCACCGCGGTCGTGCTCGGAGGCCTGGGCAGCCTGTGGGGCGCGCTGATCGGCGCGGGGCTGCTCAGCTACCTGCCCCAGCTGGCCACGAACGTCGGCGAGAGCCTCGGCCTGGACCAGACGCGGGCCGCCGAGCTGGCGCCGCTGGTGTACGGCGCCGTGATGATCGCGGTCATCCTGCTCGCCCCCACGGGCATCGCGGGCGCGGTCCGCGCGCTGCGCGCGCGTCGTACGGCCCGGGCCGAGCGGCCGCCCCCCCAGACCACCGAAAGCACCGTCCAGCAAGGGGAGATGAGCAGATGAGATCGATGACCGGATGGCCGAAGGTGGCCACCACAGCCGTGGCGGTGACCGCGGTCGGCGCCCTGCTGGCCGGGTGCGGCGGCTCGCGCCCCTCCGACGGCGGCGGGTCCAGCGACCCGGGGATCACCGACAGCACGATCAAGGTCGGCGCGCACTTCCCGCTGACCGGGGTGGCCGCCCCCGGCTACAGCGAGATCCCGACGGGCGCCAAGGCGTACTTCGACTACGTCAACGCGAACGGTGGCGTCGACGGCCGGAAGATCGACTACACGTACCGCGACGACGGCTACAACCCGACCAACACCAGCAGCGTGACCAACGAGCTGGTGCTCAAGGACAACATCTTCGCCATGGTCGGCGGCCTCGGGACCCCGACCCACAGCGCGGTCGTCGACTTCCTCAACCAGCAGAAGGTCCCGGACCTCTTCGTCTCCTCAGGAGCGCTCGCGTGGGGCGACGACCCGGACGAGCACCCGTACACCTTCGGCTGGCAGCCCGACTACGAGATCGAGGGCAAGATCATCGGGCAGTGGGTGAAGGAGAACATGCCCGACGCGAAGGTGGGTCTGTTCCTGCAGGACGACGACCTCGGGCGCGACTCCGAGAAGGGCGTGCGGCAGTACCTCGACGACCAGATCGTCGCGACCGCGCGCTACACCTCGGGCAACACCGACGTCGCGCCGCAGGTCAGCTCGCTGGCCTCCAAGGGCGCCGACCTGGTGCTGTCGTTCAACACCCCGTCGTACACCGCGCTCACGCAGCTCACCGCCCAGAAGCTGAACTTCACGCCGCAGTGGTTCTACTCCAACATCGGCTCCGACCCGGCCCTGGTCGGCTCGCTGCTCTCCCGCTTCTCCGAGGGCGCGGTCAAGGGCACGAACTCGGCGCTCGACGGTGTGCTCACCACGGAGTACATCCCCGGCGTCGACGCGGCCGACAACCCTTGGGTGAAGCTGTGGCAGAAGGTGTGGGACGAGAACGGCGGCGACGGCGAGCTGACCAACTACCGGATCTACGGCATGTCCGAGGCGTACGCGTTCGTGCAGGCGCTCAAGGACGCCGGCCCGGACCCGACGCGGGAGGGCCTCGTCAAGGCGATGGAGGAGGACATGGCCGACTCCGACGGACCGCAGCTGGCACCGTTCCGCTACAGCGAGGACAGCCACTTCGGGATCTCGGGGATGCAGATCGTGCGCCTGAAGGGCGGAAAGTCCGAGCCGGTCACGAAGGTCCTCACCACCGACGTCGGTGACGCCGACATCGACGAGGACGACTCCGGCCAGGCCGACGACGCGCCGCCCTCGAGCGGCATCCCCGACAAGTCCTGACGACGCCGACCCGGCGCTCGTGGGGGTGCCACCCACGAGCGCCGGGTCAGGGTTCGACGAGACGTGCCTCGGGCAGCGGACCGAGGTGGGCGAGTGCGTCGAGGTACGCCTCCACGTCGCCGCGGACCGTCCACTCCCGCAGCTCCGCCGGCGTACGACGGCACATCGCCGCCCGCGCGAGGTCGAAGTCCGAGGCCTCCAGCACCGTCTCCGCGTCCTCGACCGATCCGCGGGAGACCCACTCCAGCTCCGTGCCGCACAGCGCGATCGGCGGCAGGTCGCCGACCCGTCCCGCGATCCGCTCGAGCAGCGTGTCCCGCACGATCGCCAGCTCGGTGGTCTCACGCGCTCCCGGGCGGTCCACGGCGCCTCGAAGGTCCTGCTCGTGGATCACCGCGTCGTTCAGCGGACGGGGGCCGTGCTCGGTCATGTACGCGCTCAGGCGCGGCACCAGCGCCTGCCACTCCTCGACCAGCGCGGCGAGGGGGACGCCGGCGCGCCGGTCGACCTGCGCCTGGGTCCACGCCTCGTCGTGGTCGTCGGGCTCGTTGCCGTCGGCGGTGTCGGCGCCGAGACCGATCATGTGCGCGAGCAGGTCGCGCACGGTCCAGTCGGGGCAGGCGGGCACGTACCGCTGCGCCTCCTGATCGGACAGCGACAGCGCGAGGTCGCACACACGCACGACGACGCCGCGCCACAGGGCAATCGGGTCCTGGCTCATGGTGCCGACGTACCCCTCACCCACCGGGCCACACCTCCGCGGGATGCGCCCCACACCGGGCGTACCCGCTCGGGTGGGTGCTGCGCTCCCGCCGGCACCTAGCGTGAGAGCCATGACTGAGCAGAGCGAGCAGGAGCGAGTGGTCGAGCTGATCCGCGGCGCGGGCGTGGCGATGATGACGTACGCCGGACCCGACGGCGCGCTGGTGAGCAAGCCGATGGCGACCCAGGAGACCGAGTTCGACGGGACGATCCGCTTCATCGCGGAACGCTCCTCGGACAAGGTACGAGCGCTGCAGGCCGACCCGCGCGTCAACGTGACCTACAACGACAAGGGCTCGTGGGTCTCGGTGGCGGGCACGGCGCGCATCGTCGACGACGTCGAGAAGCTGGAGGAGCTGTGGAGCTCGTTCACCTCCTCCTGGCTCGAGGGCGGCCCGGACAACCCCGAGAACGTGCTGATCGAGGTCGAGGGCGCGACCGCGGAGTACTGGGCGGCGCCCGGAGGCAGCACCGTCACCTCGCTGGCGAACCTCGTGAAGTCGAAGGTCACCGGCAAGCGGATCGAGGGCGACAACGCCACCGTCGACCTGGGCTGAGCACGACGTGGGACGGTGGCGGGGTGACCAGCGTCGAGCACCCCGCCCCCGCCCAGGACCTGTCCGGCATCGTCGGACACCGCTTCGTCTACACCTACGCCAACGGCTGGCAGTACGAGATGTATGTGAAGAACCCGACGACCATCGACTACCGCATCCACTCCGGCATGGTCGGTGGGCGCTGGGTGAAGGACCAGGAGGTCGACCTGGTCGCGCTGGACGACGACGTCTTCAAGATCTCCTGGCACGAGCCCACCGGCACCTCGGTAGTCGTCAACGTGCTGCCGTCGCGGCGCCGGCTGCACGGGACCATCTTCTTCCCCCACTGGGTCGAGGAGGACGGATCCCGGACGGTGCTGTTCCAGAACGAGCACCTCGAGGAGATGCGCGCCTTCCGCGACGCGGGACCGACGTACCCCGTGATGGTGGTGCCGGAGTTCGCGTACCTGACCCTCTTCGAGCACGTCGGCAGGGACGACGAGTCCGTGATCGCGGCCCCGCCCAGCGACCCGTCGGTCGACGTCGCCCACCGCACGGGGTGGAATCAGGTCCGCTCGGAATAGTCGCCCGACCGTGCCCGCTGCGCATGGCATGACGACTTTGGCGATCATCGGTGCAGGCAAGGGGCTCGGCGCTGCCGTGGCCCGACGCTTCGGCAGGGAGGGCTTCTCGGTCGCGCTGATCTCGCGCCATCAGGGCCGCCTCGACGCGCTGGCCAGCGACCTGGAGTCCGACGGCGTGCAGGCGAAGGGCTTCGCCGCCGACGTCCGCGACCCCGACTCGATCAGCCGCGCGCTGGAGCAGGCCACCAACGAGCTCGGCCCGGTCGAGGTCGTGCAGTACTCCCCGCTGCCGCAGAAGGACTTCATGCGGCCCGTCCTCGAGACGATGCCGGACGACCTGAAGGGCCCCGTCGAGTTCTCCATCTACGGCCCGGTCGCCGCGGTGCACGCGGTCGTGCCCGGGATGCGCTTCCTCGGCGAGAACAAGGGCTCGATCCTCTTCGTCAACGGCGGATCCGCGGTCAAGCCCGGCCGCAACGTGACGGGGACGTCGGTGGCCTTCGCCGGGCAGGCGGCCTACGCCGAGCTGCTGCACGAGGTGCTCGGCGAGGAGGGCATCTACGTCGGCCAGCTGATCATCGGCGGCGCGATCGTCGAGGGCGACGACGAGAAGGACCCCGACGTCCTCGCCGAGAAGCTGTGGGCGCTGCACACCGAGCGCGACACGTTCCGGGTACAGGTCTCCAGCGACTGAGCGCACCATCGCGGCCGGTCGTGAGCAGACCACCCCGGCGGGCGGGGTGCGGCCTGCGCCGACGGGGTACGACGCCGGCATGGACACCGATCGCGCAGAAGCCATGCAGGCCGTCGTCGACCGCGTCTCGTCGTACCAGGACGCCGCACCGGAGAGCACGCTCGACAAGGAGCTGCGGGAGGCGTTCGGCGAGACGGACCTCGAGGTGACAGAGCAGGAGGTCGCTGCCCTGGTCGCCGCGATCGACGAGCACGGCGAGGTCTCCGTCGCTTCGGTCCTCGGCACCGACTGACCTGGTGCCACGGCCGGGGAGTGCACGAGCGTACTCTCACGGCACCTGGTCGATCCGGAGGTCCGCATGACGTTCGAGCTCACCCTGACCGGCGCGCAGCACGAGCTGGTGCGACGAGCGCACACGTTCGCCGAGGACGTGATCCGTCCGGTCTCGGCGAAGTACGACAAGCTCGAGGAGTGTCCCTGGGACATCGTCGACGAGGCGGCCGGCCAGGGGTTCTACAACGCGCTGTTTTACGCCGACCTGATCGCCGACCCGACCGGGCTGTCGCTTCCGCTGTTCCTGGAGGAGATCTTCTGGGGCTGTGCGGGGATCGGGCTGACCATCGTGCTCCCCGCGCTGGCGCTGTCCTCGCTCAACCAGGCCGGGACGCCGGACCAGATCGCGCAGTGGGCGCCGGAGATGTTCGGCACGCCGGGCGACATCAAGCTCGCCGCGCTCGCGGTCTCGGAGCCCCAGGGCGGGTCCGACGTCGCCCACCTGCAGACCCGCGCGGTCCGCGACGGTGACGACTGGGTGCTCGACGGCACCAAGATCTGGATCGGCAACGGCGGCATCGCCGACGTCACCATCGTCAACGCCGTCGTCGACCCGGACCTGGGCACCAAGGGGCAGGCGCTGTTCGTCGTACCCAAGAACACGCCGGGGATGACGCAGGTCCGCAAGCTCACCAAGCTCGGCCACCGGGCCTCGCACACCGCCGAGCTCGCCTTCGAGGGCTGCCGGATCCCGGGCGAGAACCTCCTCGGCGGCGTCGACAAGCTCGAGCACAAGCTGGCCAAGGCACGCGAGGGCGGTGAGACGCGGTCGGGAGCACTGGGCACCTTCGAGCAGACCCGGCCGATGGTCGCCGCGATGGCGCTCGGCGTGGCCCGGGCGGCGTTCGAGTACGCCTGCCAGTACGCCGCCGAGCGCGAGGCCTTCGGCGGCCCCATCATCGACAACCAGGGCGTCGCCTTCCCGCTGGCCGACATCGGCGCCGACATCGACGCCGCGCGACTGCTGTGCTGGCGTGCGTCGTGGATGGCCGCCTCCGGCGTGCCGTTCCGCATGAGCGAGGGGTCGATGTCGAAGCTGAAGGCGTCCGAGGTCGCCGTACGCGCCACCGAGCAGGCGGTCCAGGTCCTCGGTGGTTGGGGGTACGTCGACGACCACCCGGTGGAGAAGTGGTACCGCGACGCCAAGCTCTACACGATCTTCGAGGGCACCAGCGAGATCCAGCGCATGGTCATCGGCCGCACCCTCCCCGGCGCGACCGCCGAGGGGCCGCTGCACCACCACCTGCCCGGAGACCACGACGGGCTGAGCCGCCGCTTCGGGCACGGCTCGCTGGCCCGGGCGCGCGCCGGCGAGGTGTTCCTCAAGATGGCCGAGAAGGCGCCCGGGGCCCTCCTCGAGCTCGGCGGCAGGCTGGCCTCACCGGGCCGATGAGACGTACGGCGACGTTCCTGCCCCTCGACGGTCCGGCCAGGGGCGCGAACGTCGCCGGCTGGCGACGCTGTCGAGGTGCACCCACCCCGCTGGCGGCTCGGCGGTCCAGCACGGTGACGGGCGCGCCGCCATCGCTCGGGTCCGCGCACGGCGGAGACGCTCGGCGAGTCGCGCGTGGTCGTGCAGCTCGGCACCCAGGACCGTGAGGTACGACAGCCCTGCCTCGCGCAGCCCGTCCTCCCGCCGGCTGTCCACGAGCCGACGTGTGCCGCCGTGGTGCTCGGCGCCGTCGTGCTCGACGGCCAACCCGGCCTCGACGTCGAGCAGGTCCGGCGTGCCGAGGTGACGGCCGTCGAGGTCGAAGACCGGCGCGTTGACCGAGAGCGGGGGCAGCCCGGCGACCAGCCGCCAGACCAGCCGCAGCCGGGTCTCCATCGGCGACCACGAGTTCTCGTGGGCCAGAGCGAGCGCGCGACTCGCCTGCGCGTTGCCCTGGCCCCGGGACGGTCGTCCAGAGCGGCGACCAGCTCCTCGATCGAGGCGAGGTTCGAGAAGGCCACCATGTCCGCAGCCACGACGCCCTCCACCAGCGACGCTGGCCGACGTACGGCGAACGCGGCCGCGAGCGCCGGGGCCGTGAGGCGCAGACCGTCGTACGTCGGGGCGCAGCCACGTCCGGCAGACCGTGATGCCCCGCTGCGGCCGCAGGCAGGCACCCGGAAACGCTGACCGGAGTCTCGGTTCGGCCGCCGTCTGTGGTGCCGTCGAACCAGCGCCCGCCGTACCACCGGAGCGCGGCCCAGCCGGTGAGCGCACCGCCGCCCGGCACGAGCACGGACGCCTCGACAGCTCGTTGCTCGGGCGACCGCTCGGTCGTGGACCGCACGTAGAGTCCTCGACTCGTGCGCCGCCAGCCCGGGCCGCGCACGGCCTTCGCCGAGGGCCCGACGCTGCCGTCAGCGGCGACCCTGACCGGCACCACGACACTGTGGCTGAACGGTCCGACGGTTCGTTGCACGGGCCCACCGTGGCGAGAAGTGCTCGGATCCCGTGTGCACGATCCACAGCCGGTGAGCCGGCGACGTTCGCGCCCCTCGTGTGGGCGGTCAGGGGTCGCAACGTCGCCCGCGGCGCGGTGGGTCGCCGGCCACCGGCTTCACCCAGCGTGACCAGTCGGGCTGCGGCGCGAAGCCGGCCGCCGACCACAGCGCCCGGCCCGCCTCGTTGTCGTCGAGCACCATCGCGTCGATCCGCTCGGCTCCGAGGGCGCGCAGCCGTTCCTCCGCGGCGTCGAGCAGGCGCCGTGCGATCCCCTGCCCGCGCAGGTCGGGGTCGACGGCGAGGCGGTAGAGGTGGGCGCGCCAGCCGTCCCAGACGGCGACGACCGTGCCGACGAGGCGGCCGTCGACCTCGGCCAGGATCACCGCGTCCGGGTCGCGCTCGAGGAGTCGTACGACGAGGTCGTCACGGTCCGTGGGTCGCGCACGGTTCTCCCCCGCCCGCGCCCAGAGCTCGACCAGCGCCGGCGCGTCGGAGATGTTGGCCGGGCGCAGGACGGGAGTGCTCACTCCCACTCGATCGTGCCGGGGGGCTTGGAGGTGATGTCGAGGGTGACCCGGTTGATCTCGTCGACCTCGTTGGTGATCCGGGTGGAGATGGTCTCGAGGACCTCGTACGGCACACGCGCCCAGTCGGCGGTCATCGCGTCCTCGGAGGTGACGGGGCGCAGGACGACGGGGTGACCGTACGTGCGCCCGTCGCCCTGGACGCCGACGGAGCGTACGTCGGCGAGCAGCACGACCGGGAACTGCCAGATGCCGCGGTCGAGCCCGGCTCGGGTCAGCTCCTCGCGGGCGATCGCGTCGGCGGCGCGCAGGATGTCCAGGCGCTCGCGGTCGACGGCGCCGATGATCCGGATGCCCAGGCCGGGGCCGGGGAACGGGTGGCGCCAGACGATGTCCGCAGGCAGCCCGAGCTGCTCGCCGACGAGGCGGACCTCGTCCTTGAACAGCGTCCGCAGCGGCTCCACGAGGGTGAACTCGATGTCGTCGGGCAGGCCGCCGACGTTGTGGTGCGACTTGATCGTCGAGGCGCCGGTGCCGCCCCCGGACTCCACCACGTCGGGGTACAGCGTCCCCTGGACGAGGAAGTCGACCGCGCCGGGCTCCCTGGCGACGACGTCGGCCTGCGCCTGCTCGAAGACGCGGATGAACTCGCGCCCGATGATCTTGCGCTTCTCCTCGGGCTCGACGACCCCGGCCAGCGCGGAGAGGAACCGCTCCTCGGCGTCGACCACGACGAGGTCGGCACCGGTGGCGGCGACGAAGTCCCGCTCGATCTGCTCCGTCTCGCCCTGGCGCATCAGGCCGTGGTCGACGTACACGCAGGTCAGCCGGTCGCCGATGGCGCGCTGCACGAGCGCGGCGGCGACGGCGGAGTCGACGCCGCCGGAGAGCCCGCAGATCGCCCGGCCCGCGGGGCCGATCGCGGCCTGGATCGCCTCCACCTGCTCCTCGACGATGTTGACCATCGTCCAGGTCGGCTGGCACCCGGCGATGTCGTGCAGGAAGTGCTCGAGCACCGCCTGGCCGTGCTCGGAGTGCATCACCTCGGGGTGCCACTGCACCCCGGCCAGGCGGCGGTCGACGTCCTCGAAGGCCGCCACGGTGGCGCGCGGCGACCGGGCGTTGACGGTGAACCCGGCCGGAGCCGCGGTCACCTCGTCGCCGTGCGACATCCAGGAGACGAGCTCGCCGGGCACTCCGTCGAGGAGGGTGCCGGGCTCGAGGACGGAGACGCGGGTACGCCCGTACTCGCGCTGCCCGGTGCGCGACACCGTGCCGCCCAGCGCCTGTGCCATGGCCATGAAGCCGTAGCAGATGCCGAAGACGGGGACGTCGGCGTCGACCAGGCCCGGGTCGATGGCCGGCGCGCCCCGCTCGTAGACCGACGACGGGCCTCCGGACAGGATGATCGCCTTCGGCTCCCGCGCGAGCATCTCCGCGACCGGCATGTCGTGCGGCACGATCTCGGAGTAGACCTTCGCCTCGCGGACGCGACGGGCGATGAGCTGGGCGTACTGCGCGCCGAAGTCGACGACGAGGACGAGGTCGTGGTCGGTCACGGGCACGATCCTAGGTGGCGGCCGGCGCGCGACTCACCGGGTCTCGACGTCCTCGTCGCTGGCGCTCCTCGGGCTCGACCACCTTGAGGACACCGCGTTGCTGGCGCTCTTCGGGCTCGACCGCCTGCCTGGCGCGAAAAACAGGTCCGCGGCCCGAGGTACACACCAGGAGCCGACCGGGGAGGGAGGGTGGTCGACTCCTGGCATGTCCACGAACCGCGGACGGTGGAACCCGTGCGCTGGTTCCATGTGCCTCAACGAGCCGACCCGGAGCGGGTTACGCGTCGCGCATGACAGATTTCGGCCGATCTCAGGACACGCCGACGATCGGCAGCCGGAGCGCCCCGGGGGCGTCAGCGGGCACCGCCGGCTGCTTCGGCGCCACCGGCTCGACCCGCTCGTACCTCGTGCCGAGCGCGGGCCGAGGGTCGACCTGGCCCTTGTTCGGCCACATCGCGAGGGCACGCTCGGACTGGGCGGTGATCGTCAACGACGGGTTGACGCCGAGGTTGGCCGAGATCGCCGAGCCGTCCACGACGTGCAGACCGGGGTGGCCGTAGACCCGGTGGTACGGGTCGATGACGCCGGTCTCCACGGAGTCGCCGATCGTGCAGCCGCCGATGAAGTGGGCGGTCAGCGGCATGTTGAACGGCTCGCCGATGGTGCCGCCAGGAGTGCCGCCGACGATCCGGGCCATGATCCGCACGGCGCGGTTGGCGATCGGGATCCAGGTCGGGTTCGGCACGCCGTGACCCTGGCGCGACGTCAGGTGGCGGCGGCCGGTGAGGCGGTTCTTCTTGGCGTAGACGGTGATGGAGTTGTCGATCGTCTGCATCACCAGTGCGATGACGGTGCGCTCCGACCAGTGCTTGAGGTCGTAGAACGAGCCGACCTTGCTCCGCTGCTTCCACAGCTCCTTGAGCCAGGTGCCCCAGCGCGGGCCGGGTCCGTCGCCGTCGGTGAGCACGGTCTGCAGCAGCGAGATCGCGTTGGAGCCCTTGCCGTAGCGGCACGGCTCGATGTGGGTGTGCTCGTCGGGGTGGAAGGAGGACGTGATCGCGACACCCTCGGTGTAGTCGACGTCCTTGCGGTCGGAGATCGCGCCCAGGATCGACTCGGAGTTGGTGCGCGACAGCTCTCCGAGACGGTCGCTGAGGTGCGGCAGGTCCCCGCGCTCCCGAGCGGAGAACAGCAGCCGCTGGGTGCCCAGCGCCGAGGCCGAGAGGATCACCTGCTCGGCCCGGAAGACGACCTTCGATCCCGCTCCCGGCCGCTTCGACTTGGTGAACCGCGCGCTCACCTCGTAGCCGCCCGTGGCGTCGGGGCGGACCCGCGTGACGGTCGTCAGCGGGAAGATCCGCGCACCCATCGACTCGGCGAGGTACAGGTAGTTCTTGGCCAGGGTGTTCTTGGCGTTGTGCCGGCACCCGGTCATGCACTCCCCGCAGTTGCGGCACGGGTTGCGGTCGGGACCGGCGCCTCCGAAGTACGGGTCGGCGACCTCGTGGTCCGGGTCGAGCCCGTCGCCGTCGTTGTTCGGGCCGCCGAAGAACACCCCGACCGGGGTCGGGTGGAAGGTGTCGCCGACTCCGAGCTCGTCGGCGGTCTGCTTCATCACCTCGTCGGCGGGCGTGAAGTGGGGGTACTCGACGACACCCAGCATCCGCTTCGCCTGGGCGTAGTACGGCGCCAGCTCGCTCTTCCAGTCGGCGATGTGCGACCAGGACGGGTCGGTGTAGAACGGCGCGAGAGGCTCGTACAGCGTGTTGGCGTAGACCAGCGACCCACCGCCGACGCCGGCACCCGAGAGGATCAGGCAGTCCCGCAGGGCGTCGATCCGCTGGATGCCGTAGCAGCCGACCTCGGGCCGGAACAGGTAGTTCTTCAGGTCCCACGAGGTGTCCGCGAAGTCCTCGTCGGCGAAGCGCTTGCCCGCCTCGAGCACGGCGACCGAGTAGCCCTTCTCGACCAGGCGCAGCGCACTGACCGAGCCGCCGAAGCCCGAGCCGATGACGAGGACGTCGACGTCGTACGTGGAGCTCATGCGCGACCGAGCTTCTTCATCAGGCGCAGGTTGGCGGTCATCACCTTGGCGTACATCTCGTCGCTCATGCCCAGCACCGGGGCGAACCGCAGCAGCCGCTGCGTCGCCACCGACTGCGACTCGGTGTAGCGGTGGACGCCCTCGGCACCCTGGCGTCGGCCCATCCCGGACTGGCGCATGCCGCCCATCGGGGAGTCGATGCTGGCGAAGGTCGCCGCGAACGCCTCGTTGACGTTGACCGTGCCGCACTTGATCTGGGAGGCCAGCTGGCGGGCGCGGGCGGTGTCGCGGGAGTAGATCGAGGCGTTGAGGCCGTACTCGCCCTCGTTCGCGCGGCTGACCGCGTCCGCCTCGTCGTGGAAGCGGTAGACCGAGATCACCGGGCCGAAGGTCTCCTCGCCGAAGCAGGTCATGTCCGGCGTGACGCCCTCGAGGATGGTGGGCTCGTAGTAGAACCGCCCGAGGTCGGGGCGGGCCCGGCCGCCGGCGAGGACCCGCGCACCCTTGTCGACGGCGTCCTCCACGTGCGCGGTGACGGTGTCGAGCTGGTCCTGGGAGATCAGGGTGCCCATGTCGTTGTCCCAGCCCAGGCCGTTGCGCAGCCGCATCGCCTCGGTACGGGCCACGAAGCGCTCGACGAAGCGGTCGTAGACCTGGTCGGCGACGAAGAGGCGCTCGGTCGAGACGCACAGCTGACCGGAGTTGGAGAACGAGGCGCGTACGGCACCCTCAGCGGCGCGGTCGACGTCGGCGTCGCGCAGCACGAGGACCGGGTTCTTGCCGCCCAGCTCGAGGCTGCAGCCGATCAGCTGCTCGGCGCACTGCGCCGCGATGATCTTGCCGGTGGCGGTCGAGCCGGTGAAGCAGACGTAGTCCGAGCGCTCGATCATCGGCGTGCCCAGCTCACGGCCGGGACCGGCGACGACGTTCCACAGCTCGCGCGGGAAGCCCGCCTCCTCGAGCAGCTGCGCGCCGAGCAGACCGGTGAGCATGGTCTGCGCGTCGGGCTTGGTCACCACGGCGTTGCCGGCGAGCAGCGCCGGCAGGCCGTCGCAGACCGCGAGGGTGAACGGGTAGTTCCAGGGCGCGATGATCCCGACGACACCCTTGGGGACGTGGTTGACGTCGATCCGGGTCAGGCCCGGCACGACGCCGGGACGCCGCTCGGGGTCGAGGTGGCGGTGGGCGGTGCGGCCGTAGTAGCGCGCGGTCAGGGCGACGTGCAGCACCTCGTCGTACGCGTGCTTGCGGGCCTTGCCGGTCTCCCAGCAGACCAGGTCGATGATCTCCTCCTGGCGGTCCAGGACCAGGTCGTGCAGCCGGAGCAGCACCGACTGGCGGTGGTCCAGCGACGTACGCGCCCAGGCCGCTTGGGCGCGGCGGGCGCGGTCGTACGCCTCGGCGACGTCGGCCTGCGTCGACTGCGGGATGTTCGCGACCGGCTGACCCGTGATCGGGGTGTACGACGGCACGGTGCGCCCGCTGGTGGCGATGATCCGGTCGGTCAGAGCCTCGACCATGTCCGGCTCGAGCGCGTACGACGCTCGGGGGTCGACCTCGGGGTCGGAGGGGCCGGTGATGCTCGGGTGCTCCGGAGACAGACTCATGTTGGCGAGACTACGCGTCACACCTACTTCCGGGTAACCCTTCCAGAGGTGGTTCTGCCCACCGCCTATCGTTGCGGGCTGTGCCGCAGCGACCCCTCGTCTCCCCCGCCCAGCGGCGCGCACTGGGTCAGCTGCTGCGCTTCGGCGTCGCCGGCGCGGGCAACGCGCTGCTCACCGCCGGCCTGACCTCGGGCCTGGCGACGGTGATCGACCCGCGGGCGGCGTACGTCATCGCCTATGCGGTCGGGCTGGTCACCGCGACCTGGTTGATCAGCAAGGTGGTCTTCAAGGCCCGGCTGACGGGCTCGAGGGCGGTGAAGTTCGGCGCGCTGTACGTCGCCGTCTTCCTCGTCGGCCTGCTCGCCCTGCAGATCGCGCTGGCCCTGGGGCTGCCGCGCCACCTCTCCGGCGGCGTCATCCTCGTCACGGCCCCGCTGTCGTTCCTGGGCAGCCGGGTGATCTTCCCGCCGGGTCGGTAGTCCCTGACGTTCTCGCGGCCGAAACGGCCGATCGGCCACGAGAACGTCCTGGACTACCCGTCGCGGTCGGCCCACTCCAGCAGCGGAGCGAGGTCGAAGACCGCGTCGTCGATGCCGGCGTGCAGGTCGCCGAGGGCGGCGTACCGTCCGGGAACGCTGGCGATCGTGAAGTCGTCGGGCTCGCAGTCGTCCACCTCGTCCCAGCGGACGGGGGTGGAGACGGTGCCGATCGGGTTGCCGCGCACGGAGTACGCCGCCGCGATCGTGTGGTCGCGCGCGTTCTGGTTGTAGTCGATGAAGAGCTTCGAGGGGTCGCGGTCCTTGCGCCACCAGGTCGTCGTCACGTCGTCGGGCGCGCGCCGCTCGACCTCGCGAGCGAAGGCCAGCGCGGCACGTCGTACGTCGGCGAAGCCGTGCGCGGGCGGGACCCGTACGTAGACGTGCAGCCCGGTCCCGCCCGACGTCTTCGGCCAGCCGACCGCTCCCAGCTCGTCGAGCACCTCGTGCACCACCCCGGCGACCCGCTGCACCCGGGACCACGGGCACGTCTCGCCCGGGTCGAGGTCGATGCGCCACTCGTCCGGCTGCTCGACGTGGTCGCGGCGGCTGTTCCACGGGTGCAGCTCCACGGTCGACATCTGCACCGCCCAGATCACCTGCGCCCGCTCGGTCACGCAGAGCTCGTCGGCGGTGCGCTTCCAGCGCGGGAAGAAGACCTCGACGGTCTCGACCCAGTCCGGTGCTCCTCCGGGCAGCCGCTTCTGGTGCACCTTCTCCCCGGTGACGCCGGTCGGGAAGCGGTGCATCATGCACGGCCGCTCCCGCAGCGCGTTGACGATCCCGTCGCCGACGGCGAGGTAGTACTCCACCAGGTCGAGCTTGGTCTCCCCCCGCGCCGGGAAGTAGACGCGGTCCGGGTTGGTCACCTTGACGACGCGGTCGTCGACCGCGACCTCGACGAAGGGACTGGCCACGCCTGCGATTGTGCCTCTCGAGGGGTCTCGACGTCTCCCTCGCAGAGCTCGGTCGGCTCGACCACCTCCGGGCGACGGCGGTCCAGCCAGCGAGCGCACCGGGTGGTCGAGCAGCGAGCGCCAGCGAGCGCGTCGAGACCCCACCGGCCAACAGACCGTCAGTCGCCGACGGCCTCGATGCCGCGCCGGACCAGCTGTGGGTCGGGGACGCCGACGATGTCCGGCGACTTGTCGTCGTACTCGAACTGGGAGAGGAAGAACCGCATCGCGCTGAGCCGGGCACGCTTCTTGTCGTTGGACTTGATCGTCGTCCACGGCGCCCACGCGGTGTCGGTGCGCCGGAACATCTCCTCCTTCGCCGCGGTGTAGTCGCCCCACTTGTCCAGCGACTGCAGATCGATCGGCGAGAGCTTCCACTGCCGCACGGGGTCGACCTGGCGGATGATGAAGCGGGTCCGCTGCTCGGACCGCGTGACCGAGAACCACAGCTTGGTCAGGTGGATCCCGGCGTCGACGAGCATCTTCTCGAAGACCGGCGTCTGGTCCATGAAGAGCTGGTAGTCGGCCTCGCCGGTGAAGTCCATGACCCGCTCGACGCCGCCTCGGTTGTACCAGCTGCGGTCGAACAGGACCGTCTCGCCGGCGGTCGGCAGGTGCTTGACGTAGCGCTGGAAGTACCACTGCTCGGCCTCCCGCTCCGTCGGCTTGCTCAGCGCGACCACCCGGGCGTAGCGCGGGTTGAGGTGCTCCATGAACCGCTTGATCGTGCCGCCCTTGCCAGCGGCGTCGCGCCCCTCGAAGAGCACGACGGTCTTCTGGCCGGTCTCGGTGGCCCAGTTCTGGAACTTCAGCAGCTCGACCTGGAGGAGGTACTTCTGCTCGTCGTAGTCGCGGCGGTCCAGGCGCTCGTCGTACGGGTAGTTCTCGCGCCAGGTGTCGACCGCGCGCCCGGAGGCGTCGAGCAGCTCGGGGTCGTCGTCGTGGTCCTCCCCGATCCGGTGTCCGTCCACTCCCAGGGCGTCGATGTACTCGCGTACGTCAGTCAGCACGGTCGGGACGCTAGCCAGCCCCGGTGAACGGGTGTTGAACGACCGCTCAGGCGCGGTACAGCTCGGACTCGTACGCCGCGGGCGCGTAGTGGGCGTCGACCTCGGCGGGGTCGTCGCCGGCGCGCCAGAGCAGCTTCGCGATGTCGGCGTACGACGGCACCGCGTCCGGCCGCCAGGTCTCTGGGGACCAGGCGCGCGAGCGCATGAAGGCCTTCGGGCAGTGGTAGAAGACCTCCTCGATCTCCACCACCGTCGCCACCGCGGGCCGGTGTCCACCCACGACGAGGTCGTCGAAGAACGGGCCGTCGGTGACCAGGCGGGCGGTGCCGTTGACCCGCAGCGTGTCCCCACGGCCCGGGACCACGAACAGCAGCCCGATGTGCGGGTCGAGGAGGAGGTTGTGGAAGCCGTCCATGCGCCTGTTGCCCGGCCGCTCCGGGATCACCAGGGTGTGCTGGTCGAGCACGTGGGCGACCCGGTCGGGGTCGCCCTTGGGTGAGACGTCGAGGCGCCCTTCTGCGTCGGAGGTCCCGATCAGCACCAGCGGCGCGACGGCGAGGAACTGCTCGTGGACCGGCAGAAGGGAGGGGAGCACCTTGTCGCGCACTCGCGGCTGGGGCACCCCGAAGGCGGCGAGCTCGTCGGGGCTGGTGAGGGTGGGGAGGGCGTCGAGGTCCACGGGCCCAGTCTCGCTGGTGGAACGCACCCTCCGCACCCGGGTTCCGGCCCTACGCTGGCGTGCGTGACGTCGTACCTCACCTTCGTGGCGCTGGCCACCCTGCTCGCCGTGGCGCCGGGGCCCGACAGCTTCCTCACGCTGCGCGCGACGCTGGTCAGCGGACGCCGGCGGGGGCTGCTGACCTGCGCCGGGATCGCGGCGGCGAACACCGTCCAGGGGGCGCTGGCCGCGACCGGGCTGGGCGCCGTGCTGGAGCAGTCGGAGACGCTGTTCGCGGTGATCCGGTGGGCGGGCGTCGCGTACCTGACCTGGATCGGCGTGCAGGCGCTGCGGACCGCGCTCTCCCGGGACCTGACCCCGATCTCGCTGGCCGGGCCGCGGCGCGGCCGCGGCACCTGGCAGGCCGTCCGGCAGGGGTTCCTGTGCAACATCACCAACCCCAAGGTGCTGGCCTTCAACCTGGCCGTGCTGCCGCAGTTCGTCGGGGCCGGTGCCGGCTGGCCGCTGCTGATGACGTACGCGCTGACCCTGATGGTCGTCGGCGCTGTGGTGCTGCTGGGCATCATCTGGCTGGCCGGCTACGCCGCCGACGCGCTCGCCCGGCCGCGGGTACGACGCAGCGTCGAGGGTGTCGCCGGCACCGCGATGCTCGGCTTCGCGGTCGGTCTCGCGGCGGAGGCCTGAGCCGGACCACACTCGGCGTCGCGGGTTCCCCACGGTATGCAGGGACACCTCGGGCGAACCGGACGCGCGAACGTACTCCCCACGACGGGCCGGCACTTCCCACGGTGTACTCGTCGTGGGAAGTGCGATTTCGTCTGCATACCGTGATGAAGCCGCAGGGGACGCCACCCACCAGGCCCCGCGCCCCCGCTCAGGCGCGGATACCGTGCTCCGCGAGCGTCACCCGCAGCGCCTCGACACCGTCGGTGAAGTGCCACTGCTCGGCGTGCAGGCCGACCGCGCGGGCGGCGGCGACGTTCTCGGCCATGTCGTCGACGAACAGCAGGTCCCCGGGATCCTCGCCGAGCGCGTCCGCCACCCGCTCGAAGAACACCGGGTCGGGCTTGGCGGCACCGACCGCGCAGGAGTAGAAGACGCCGTCGGCGAGCTCGTCGTACCCCATCTGCTGCATGGTGCGCATCCGCAGCGTGTCCTGGTTCGTGGCGAGGTAGCAGGGCACCTGGGCGCGCACCCGGGCGAGCACCTCCAGCGAGTCCGGCAGGGTCTCGACCTGCTCCCAGGTGGCGAGCAGCACCTCGCGGTGGTCGTCGAGCCCGTGGGCGCGGATCGTCGCCTCGACGTGCTCGACCATGTCCCACCGTCCGGCCACGGCGTCGTCCCACGCCGACGTCCACAGGTCCTCGGCCAGCGCCTCGCCGACCCCGGCGGGCAGCCCGGCGCTGAGCAGCCGCGGCACCCGTTCCGGCCCGCTCTGCAGCACCCCGTCGGCGTCCCAGAGGACCGCGCGGGGCAGTGGTCGTACGTCGGACTCCGGCACGGGAGGAGCCTAGGAGACCGACTCCTCGGGCGTTGCACCGTCCCGCTCTCGCAGCCGCCGGGTCTCGTCGCGGAAGTCGGTACGGGCGTGGTGCCAGCGCTCGGCCAGCACCAGCGCGCACACGACGCCGAAGGCGACGAGCACCTCTTCACCGCCGTCCTCCTCGCCCGGGGCGAAGGACCACGCACCGGCCCCGACGAGGTTCGCGACCACGGCGTAGCCGGTGGTCGTCAGGTAGACCATGACGAGGAAGGTCAGCCGTCGCGCCAGCGGGCGCGGGTAGAGGGCGTACCACGCGGCACCGGCGGCCAGGCCGAGAAGCAGGCACACCGCGGGCACGGCGCGGTCCGGCACGAGACCGCCCGCGACCCCGGGCCCGCCCGAGACGGCGAAGCCGGGCACCAGCCAGCAGAACGCCGGTCCCCGCGTCCGCTCGGCCATGGGAGAACTGTGCCTCCGGCCGGCTCAGTCCGTCCCGTGTTCGGCGAGGAAGGCGAGGATCCGCTCGGCGTACTCCGGTCGGCAGACGACCAGGTCCGGCAGCCAGACGTCCTCCTGGTTGTAGACCAGCGGGCTGCCGTCGATGCGGGAGGTGTGCAGGCCGGCGGCGCGGGCGACCGCGACGGGGGCCGCGGAGTCCCACTCGTACTGCCCGCCGGCGTGGACGTACGCGTCGGAGACGTCGCGCGCCACGGAGATGACCTTCGCACCAGCGGACCCCATCGGGACCAGCTCGCCCCCGAGGTGCTCGACGAGCGCGTGCACGAAGGCCGGCGGGCGCGAGCGCGAGGCGACGATCCGGACGGGGCCCTCGGCCCGCGGAGGCACCACGGGCGGGTGCCCGGTCGAGAACGTCTCCCCCAGCCCCGGCTGCGCGACGGCGCCGGCGACCAGCTCGCCGCGCTCCCACAGCGCGACGTGGATCGCCCAGTCGTCGCGGGGCGGCTCGGAGAACTCGCGGGTGCCGTCGACGGGGTCGACGATCCACACGCGGTCGGCGGACAGCCTGTCCTTGACGACTCCCCCTTGAGGACCCTCCTCGGAGAGCACCGCGTCGTCGGGACGGTGCTGGGCGAGCAGCTCCATCAGCAGCTCGTGCGAGGCGGCGTCGCCGGCGTCCTTGAGCTCCTTGCCCTCGAGCCCGCCACGGCGTACGTCCACCAGCAGCTCGCCCGCCGCCGTGGCCAGCCAGGCCGCCATCACGTGGTCGTCGGCGCCCTCGGGGGCCGGGGTGGAGGGCAGGAAGTCGCTCATGGACGTCAAGCCTAGGGTGACGACATGGAGCACAGGTACCTCGGCAACAGCGGGATGAAGATCTCGGAGATCATCTACGGCAAC
This sequence comes from Marmoricola endophyticus, assembly GCF_014644415.1. Taxonomy (GTDB): domain Bacteria; phylum Actinomycetota; class Actinomycetes; order Propionibacteriales; family Nocardioidaceae; genus Marmoricola; species Marmoricola endophyticus. The sequence continues at coordinate 2,889,312 of NZ_BMKQ01000001.1, read as the reverse complement.
TGGCTGACCCACGGCTCGCAGGTCGAGAACGACGCGGCCACGGCGTGCGTACGCGCCGCCCTCGATGCCGGCGTGAGCACCTTCGACACCGCGGACGTGTACGCCAACGGCGCCGCGGAGACGGTGCTCGGCGAAGCACTGAAGGGCGAGCGGCGCGAGTCGCTGGAGATCTTCACGAAGGTCTACTTCCCCACCGGCCCCGGCGGGCACAACGACACCGGCCTCTCGCGCAAGCACATCATGGAGTCGATCGACAACTCGCTGGACCGGCTGCAGACCGACTACGTCGACCTCTACCAGGCGCACCGCTTCGACCACGAGACGCCGCTGGAGGAGACGATGCAGGCCTTCGCCGACGTCGTCGGCTCCGGCAAGGCGCACTACATCGGCGTGTCCGAGTGGACCGCCGACCAGCTCCGGCGTGGGCACGCGCTGGCGCGCGAGCTGGGGATCGGGCTGATCTCCAACCAGCCGCAGTACTCCATGCTGTGGCGGGTCATCGAGGACGAGGTCGAGCCGGCCTCCCGCGAGCTCGGCGTCTCCCAGATCGTCTGGTCGCCGATCGCGCAGGGCGTGCTGACCGGGAAGTACAAGCCCGGCGAGCAGCCGCCGGCCGGCAGCCGCGCGACCGACGAGAAGGGCGGCGCGGACATGATCAAGCGCTTCCTGAACGACGAGACGCTCACGGCCGTGCAGGGTCTGGAGCCGATCGCCTCCGACCTCGGCCTGTCGATGGCCCAGCTCGCCGTCGCGTGGACCCTGGCCAACGACAACGTCGCCGGGGCGATCATCGGCGCGTCCCGCCCCGAGCAGGTCACCGACAACGTCGGCGCGGCCGGCGTGGCACTGGGGGCAGACGTCCTCGCGAGGATCGACGAGGTGCTCGGCGACCTGCCCGAGACCGACCCGACCAAGACCGCGTCACCGAAGACCCGCATCGCCTGAGGTCCGTAGCCGGGCGTACCCAACGGGTGGCGAACCGCGGTCTCACCCGGCCCGGTCGACCCGGAGGCCGGGTGGGGTACGTCCGGCGACGACGAGCTCGAGGATCCGCCGGACCATCACCTCACTGAGCTCCACGGTCACCAGTCTGCCGCTGATCCGTGGCCGGCTCAGGGTTGTCCACACGCGTAGTCGGACGTACCGCCCGCTTGCGAGGAGACGGAGATGTCGCGTCTTCTGGCGCTCGAAGGACCGGTACGTCGGTCCACGTCCCGACTCAGCGCTGCCGGGTGATCGGCGGGTGGAGGACGCCGGCCGGACCGGCGGTGAAGAGCGCCGCCGGGCGACCGCGCTCGGTCCGCGTCTCCCCGGTCGGCTCGAGGAAGCCGGCGACGCCGGTGACCTTGCGGTGGAAGTTCCGCGGGTCCAGCGACTCGCCCCAGACGATCTCGTAGACCCGGCGCAGCTCGGCGACGGTGAACGGGCTGCCCAGGAGCGCCGCACCGAGAGCGGAGTACTCCAGCTTCGCGCGGGCGCGCTCGATCCCGTCGGCGAGGATCCGCTCGTGGTCGAAGGCGAGCTCGCGGCCGGGCACCTCGCGCACCGGGACCCATGCGGCCTCCGCGGCGTCGCTGCCGCCGCGCGGCTCGCCCGGGTCCGACACCAGCGCGAGGTGGGCGACGGTGACCACCCGCCCACGCGGGTCGCGGGTCGCAGCGCCGTACGTCGCCAGCTGCTCGACGTGGACACGTGCCCGGTCGAAGCCGGTCTCCTCCGCCAGCTCGCGTGCCGCGGCGTCCGGCAGGTCCTCGCCGTCGAGGACGAACCCGCCGGGCAGCGCCCAGGCGTCGGCGTACGGCTCGATGCCGCGGCGTACGAGCAGCACCTGCAGGTCGTCGGCGCGCACGCTGAGCACCACCAGGTCGACGGTCAGCAGGACGGGAACGGGTTCACTCACCCGGCCAGCCTACGTGATTGTCGTCAACTTGACGATTACTCCGGAGATCGCTTATCGTCTAACTGACGACAACAAAGGAGAAGCTCATGGCTGACATCACCGGCTACCCGTTCGTGAAGCACCTGCGCAGCACCGGCAGCGTGTACGTCCAGCACCTGGCCCGGGGTCGGGTGCGGCACGAGGGACGCGGGGTGTCCTTCTGGTTCCGCCCGCTCAGCGCCGCTCTGGCCGAGGTCCCCGTCGAGGACCGCGAGCTGCCGCTGCTCTTCCACGCGCTGACGGCGGACTTCCAGGACGTGACCGTCCAGTCGGCGCTCACGTACCGCGTCGCCGAGCCGGCGGCCGCCGCGCAGCGGCTCGACTTCTCGCTCGACCCGCGGACCGGTCGCTGGCGCGGGACCCCGCTCGAGCAGATCGCGGCGCTGCTCACCGGCACCCTCCAGCAGAGTGCGCTGCAGCTGGTGGCGACCATGCGGCTCGAGGAGGCGCTGACCACCGGCGTCGAGCAGCTGCGCGGCACCGCGATGGAGACCCTGACCGCCGACCCGCGGCTGACCGAGACCGGGCTGGAGGTGATCGACGTACGCATCGTCGCGGTGCGACCCGAGTCCGACGTCGAGCGGGCGCTGCAGACCCCGACCCGGGAGCGGGTGCAGGGCGAGGCCGACCGGGCGACGTACGAGCGCCGGGCCACCGCGGTCGAGCGCGAGCGCGCGATCTCGCAGAACGAGCTGGCCACCAAGGTCGAGCTCGCCCGGCGCGAGGCGGAGCTGGTCGACCGGCGTGGCGCCAACGCGCGGCGCGAGGCCGAGGAGGCCGCCGCGGCCGACAAGGTGCGCGCCGGCGCGGAGGCGGACCGCACGCGCACCCTCGGCGACGCGGAGGCGGCGGCGCAGTCCGCACGGCTGGCGGCGTACGCCGACGTGCCGGCAGAGGTGCTGTGGGCGCTGGCCGCGCAGGAGCTCGCCGGTCACCTGCCGGACATCGACAACCTGACGCTGACCCCCGAGCTGCTCACCCCGGTGCTGGCCCGGCTGGCCGGAGGCGCGCGATGAGCCTGGCTCCGCGCGTGGTCGTGGTGCACCGGCGCACCGAGCTCGAGGAGCTCCTGGAGCGCCACGGCACGCGCGGGCAGGCCCGGTTCTTCCTCTCCACGCGCGGGCGCGACCTGGCCGAGGTCGAGGAGAGGTACGAGGCCCAGCAGGCCGCCCTGCGCTCCGTCGAGGCGGCGATCCCCGTGGACTGGCGGCGCGGGCGCGTCGAGCGGGGCGACCTGTCGCGCTTCCTGTTCGCCGACGACGACGTCGTGGTCAGCGTGGGCCAGGACGGGCTGGTGGCCAACGTGGCGAAGTACCTCGCCGGGCAGCCGGTGATCGGTGTCGACTCCTCGCCCGGGCGCAGCGTCGGGGTGCTCGTACCCCACCGCGCCGAGGCGGTCGCCGACCTCCTGCACCACCCCGGCGCCGTGGCCGAGCACACCATGGTCCGCGCGCTGACCGACGACGGGCAGGAGCTGCACGCCCTCAACGAGGTGTACGTCGGCCACCCCAGCCACCAGACCGCGCGCTACGAGCTCGACGCGGGTGCGGCCGAGCACCAGGCGTCGTCCGGGCTGGTGGTCGCCAGCGGCACCGGCGCGACCGGCTGGTGCCGGTCGCTGTGGCTGGAGCGGCACAGCTCGCTGGTGCTGCCGGCCCCGACCGCGCCGGACCTGGCCTGGTTCGTCCGCGAGGCCTGGCCGTCGCCGGCCACCGCGACGACCGCCACGGAGGGCCTGCTCGCCGCGGGTACGACGCTGCGCCTGCGGGTCGAGTCCGAGCGCCTGGTCTGCTTCGGCGACGGCATCGAGGACGACCGGCTCGACCTCACCTGGGGCCAGCAGGTCACCGTCGGCGCGTCGGAGCGACACCTGCGGCTCGTCGTCGGCTGAGACTAGCCGTTGAAGCGGGTCTGGGTGAGCGGGAGCCCGACGTCGAGCAGCGACTCGACCGCGTCGGCCGCACGGTCGACCTCGAACGGGAGCTCCTTGCGCTCGACCTTGCTCCACGCGCCGAGCACGAAGTCGGCAGGGTCCTGCCGGCCGGGCGGACGGCCGATCCCGCAGCGCACGCGGAAGAAGTCCGGTGAGCCGAGCGAGCCCTGCATCGACTTCAGCCCGTTGTGACCGCCGTTGCCGCCACCCTGCTTCACGCGCAGCGCACCGAACGGGATGTCGAGCTCGTCGTGGACCGCGACGACGGCCTGCACCGGGACCTTGTAGAACGTCGCCAGTGCCTTGACCGGTCCGCCGAGCTCGTTCATGAACGCCCTCGGCCGGGCCAGCACCACGCGCGGCCCCGGCGTGCCCGGCGGCGTCAGGCGGCCCTCGACCACGTCGGCCCGTCCGGACTTGTGGGCGCGGAACCCACCGCCCATCCGCCGGGCCAGCTCGTCGCAGACGAGGTAGCCGACGTTGTGGCGCGTGTCGGCGTACCTCGGGCCGGGGTTGCCCAGGCCCACGACGAGCCAGACCCCGGGACGCGTCGTCCCGGGGTCCTGCTCAGGTACGGACGAGCTCACTCCTCGTCGGAGTCCTCGGAGTCGGAGTCGGAGTCGCCCTCGGCAGCGGCGTCGTCGCCCTCGGCGTCCTCGTCGGACTCCTCGCGCTCGATGCCGGCCTCGGCCTCGGCCTCCTCCAGCTCCTCCTCGAGCTCCTCGGCGGTCGGGGCGTGCGTGACGTTGACGATCAGCATCTCGTCGTCGTCGAGCAGCGTCGCGCCCTCGGGCAGGACGAGCTCGGAGGCCTGGACCAGGGTGCCGACCTCGGCGCCCTCGATGGAGAGCTCGATGTACTCGGGGATGTGCGTCGCCTCGGCCTCGAGCGAGATCGTGGTGTTCTCCGTGACCACCAGGGCGTCGGGCTTGGCCTCGCCGGTCAGGTGGACGGGGACGTCGACGGTGACCTTCTGGCCACGCTTGACCTCGACGAAGTCGATGTGCTCGAGGAAGCCCTTGATCGGGTCGGCCTGGACCTGCTTGGTCAGGGCCAGCACCTCCTTGCCCTCGATGTCGAGGTAGAGCAGCGCGTTGGAGCCGCCGTTCTTGATCGCCATCATCACGTCGTGGCCGGGCAGCGTCAGGTGCGAGGGCGCGTTGCCGGCGCCGTAGACGACCGCGGGCACCTTCTCGTCGCGGCGGATCCGGCGGGCGGCGCCCTTGCCGAACTCGGTACGGGTCTCGGCCTTGATGGTCTCGGTCTTGTTCTCGGGCATCGCAATCCTTCGCAGACGTACTCGTGGTCGGTCGGTGTCCAGCGGGGTGTGCTGGTGGTCGGTGGTCGCCCCGTGGTTGATCGGTGGCCGAGATGCGAGATGCACCGCGCTCGAACGGGCGCGGTGCATCGAGTGAGCAACCGGCCACGTCGATCACGGAGCTCCCTGGTGGGGCTCGCTCCCTCGCCGAGGCAACCCGAGAACTCTAACGGTCCCGCCCGGTACGACGAAACCCGGGCCTGCCTCAGCCCGCCGGACGGCGTCAGGCGTTGCCGTCGAACATCGAGGTCACCGAGCCGTCCTCGAAGACCTCCTTGATCGCCCGGGAGATCAGCGGAGCGATGGAGAGGCAGGTGAGCTTGTCGAAGCGCTGCTCGTCCGAGAGGGGCAGCGTGTTGGTGACCACGACCTCGGTCGCCGAGGAGTTCTTCAGCCGGTCCACGGCGGGGCCGGAGAGGATGGGGTGGGTGGCGGCGATGATGACCCCGGCGGCGCCGTCGGCCATCAGCGCCTCCGTGGCCTTGGTGATGGTGCCCGCCGTGTCGATCATGTCGTCGACCAGCACGCAGATCCGGCCCTGGACGTCGCCGACCACCCGGTTGGCGACTGTCTCGTTGGGCCGGTCGGTGCGCCGCGACTTGTGGATGAACGCCAGCGGGACGCCACCGAGCCGGGCCGACCAGCGCTCGGCGACCTTGATCCGCCCCGCGTCGGGCGAGACCACAGCGAGCTGCTGGTCGCCGTACTTCTCCTTGACGTAGTCGGCCAGGATCGGCAGCGCCATCAGGTGGTCGACGGGTCCGTCGAAGAAGCCCTGGATCTGGTCGGCGTGCAGGTCGACCGAGATCAGCCGGTCGGCGCCCGCGGTCTTGAACAGGTCGGCCATCAGCCGCGCGGAGATCGGCTCCCGGCCGCGGTGCTTCTTGTCCTGGCGGGCATAGCCGTAGAACGGCATCACCACCGTGATCCGCTTGGCCGACGCCCGCTTCAGCGCGTCGACCATGATCAGGTGCTCCATGATCCACTCGTTGACCGGCGCGGTGTGGCACTGGATCACGAACGCGTCGGAGCCGCGCACGGACTCCTCGTAGCGGACGTAGATCTCCGAGTTGGCGAACTCGTACGCCGCCGTGGGGACGAGCCCGGTGCCGAGCTGCTGGGCGACCTCCTCGGCCAGGTCGAGGTGTGCCCGACCGCTGAAGACCATGAGGTTCTTCTCGGTGGTCCGCTTCATGCCGCTCACGGGCGTGTCTCCCTGGTGCCGGGTGCGAGGACTACGAGGATTCTCCACCCTCGGCGGCGTCCGGCCCACCCGGGTCCGGCGTCGGCGCCGCCGCCGCGGCGGCCTCCGCCGCGGGGGTACCCGCCCGCTTGCGGAACACCCACCCCTCGACGTGGCGCTGCGGACCGCCGCTGACGGCCAGTGCGCCGGGCGGCACGTCGCGTCGTACGACGGTCCCGGCGCCGGTCACGGCACCGTCCCCGACGTGGACCGGTGCCACGAAGCTGTTGTGCACGCCGGTCTTCACCTGGCGCCCGATCACCGACCGGTTCTTCACCACGCCGTCGTAGTTGGCGAAGATCGCGCCGGCCCCGATGTTCGTGCCCTCGCCGATGTCGGCGTCGCCGACGTACGACAGGTGGGGGACCTTCGCGCCCGCACCGATGGTGGAGTTCTTGACCTCGACGAACGCGCCGGCCTTGGCGCCCTCCTCCAGCCGGGCGCCGGGTCGCAGATACGACCACGGGCCGACGCTCGCCCCGGCGCCGACCACCGCGAGCTGGCCGTGCGTACGGACGACCCTCGCGCCGGCGCCGACCTCGGTGTCCTCCAGGGTGCAGTCCGGTCCGATGACCGCGTCCTCGGCGATCGCGCAGGCGCCGAGGAGCTGGACGCCGGGCAGCAGCGTCACGTCGGGCGCGAGGCTCACGTCGGCCTCGACCCAGGTGGTCGCCGGGTCCATCACGGTGACCCCCTCGGCCATCCAGCGGCTGACGATCCGGTCGTTGAGCACGCGCCCGAGGGCAGCGAGCTGAGCACGGTCGTTGGCGCCGAGGGTCTGCGAGACGTCGTCGAGACGGAACGCGTCGACCCGCTCGCCGGCCGCGCGAGCCAGGGCGACCGTGTCGGTGAGGTAGTACTCCCGCTTCGCGTTGTCGTTGCCGATCCGCGGCAGCGCGTCGGCGAGGAACCCGGCGTCGAAGGCCACGATCCCGGAGTTGATCTCGCGCAGTGCCCGCTGTGCGGGCGTCGCGTCCTTCTCCTCGACGATGGACTCGACCGAGCCGTCCGCGCCGCGCACGATCCGCCCGTACCCCGTCGGGTCGGCCAGCTCGCCGGACAGGATGCTCATCGCCCGACCCGAGGCGGTGTGGTCCTCGGCGAAGGCGCGCAGGTTGGCACCCTCCAGCAGCGGGGTGTCGGCGTACGTCACGAGCACCGTGCCCGTGGTCTCGCCGGCCGCCCGCATCGCGGTGCTGACGGCGTGCGCGGTGCCGTCCTGGGTCTCCTGCACCGCCAGCACCACCTCCGGCATCAGCTGGGCGATGTGCGCAGAGACCGCCTCGCGCTGGTGACCGACCACGGCGACGACCCGGGTCGGGCGCACGGCCGCGACGGCGTTGAGCACGTGCCCGACCATGCTCCGCCCGGCGACCGGGTGCAGCACCTTCGCGGTCTTCGACTTCATCCGGGTGCCGCCGCCGGCGGCGAGGACGATCACGGTCAGGTCAGGCATCGGGCTCCTTCGGTCTGTGCTCTCGGTGCCGCGCGGGGCTCCGATCGAACATAGGCCATCGATCGGGAGGCATGGTCGGGACCGACCCGGACACCGGTCAGTGCATGTGCATCCCCTCCCACGGGAAGCGTCTCGGGACCACGGTCCACGAGCAGTCACCGTTCAACGCCGAACCGCCTGCCGCGGCGCTCGCCGACCCGGGCCTGACCAGGCAGGACGCCTTCTACAGCCGCAACCACGGACCGGTCCCCGAGATCGATGCGCACGAGTGGCGACTCGACGTCGAGGGCACGTCCTACTCCCTCGACGAGCTCGCAGCGGGCTTCGACCAGCACACGGTGACCGCGACGATGCAGTGCGCGGGCAACCGCAGGGCCGACCTGGTCGAGGTGCGCGAGATCCCGGGCGAGGACCCCTGGCGGCGAGCGATCGGCACCGCACGGTGGACCGGTGTCCGCCTCGGCGACGTGCTGGCGGCGGTGGGTGCGCCGCTCGAGGGACACGTCGCGTTCTCGGCGCCCGACGTGTCCACGATCCCCGACCCTGCGAGCGGCTACGGGTCGTCGGTGCCGATGACGAAGGCCCGGGCCCCCGAGACGTTGCTCGCGTGGAGGATGAACGACGTCCCCCTGCCGGCGCTGCACGGCGGCCCGGTCCGCGTGGTCGTCCCCGGCTACGTCGGTGCGCGCAGCGTCAAGTGGGTCGAGCAGGTCCGCGTCCAGCCCGAGCCGTCGGAGAACTACTTCCAGGCGACGGCCTACCGTGTGCTGCCGCCCGAGTCGGACCCCGACGCCGCGGGACCCGGCGACGGCATCTCGCTGGGTCCGTGGGCCCTGAACTGCGACATCCTCTCGCCCCAGGCCGGAGACCTCGTCCCCTCCGGCGACCTGCTGGTGGAGGGCTACGCGCTGGCCGCCGAGCACCGCGCCGTCGCACGCGTGGACGTCTGTGTCGACGGCGCGACGTGGACCCAGGCCGAGCTGCTCAACGACCTCGGCCCGTGGGCCTGGCGGCGGTGGCGGGTGCGGTTGCCGGTCACTGCGGGGCGACGGACCGTCGTGGCACGGGCCTGGGACGACACCGGCGCACAGCAACCGAGCGACCCGGCACACCTGTGGAACCCGAAGGGCTACGCCAACACGGCGTGGCCGCGGATCCCCGTCGAGGTGCGCTGAGCCTCCACCCGTCTGGCGGGGTCAGCGCGCCTGGTTCTCCTCGCGGCGCCGGTCGGTGGTCTCGGTGACCAGCCGGTCGAAGTCGGGGATCTCCTCACGCAGCCGCTGGAAGTCCGCGCGCGGCCAGGCGATCGCGAGCACGGGCTGGACCACGGTCACGCGGGCCGAGCGCAGCGTCTTGCCGACCAGGCCCATCTCGCCGACGAACTCGCCTGCCCCCAGCTCGGCGAGGACGACGTCGCCGTCGACCGCCTCGACGGACCCCTCGAGGAGGAGGTACGCCTTGTCCGCAGGCTCGTCGGCCCGGATCGGCGACCAGCCGACCGGGATGTGCACGAGCCGACCGAGGTCGATCAGCCGCTGCACGGCGTCGGGGTCCAGCGCCGCCACACCGGGCACGGCTCCGGCGTCGAGTCCGTCGTCACGGGCCATGGGTGTCCTCCGAGTCAGTAGGTGCGAGGTCACCCTGCCACGCCGGAGCCCGGCGTGCTGGGATGAGCGGGTGCCGATCCCGCCGTACGTCGCCGACCTCCGCCGTCACGTCGAGCACACCGAGCTGTGGCTGCCCGGGACCACCGCGGTCGTCCTCGACGACGACACCGAGCCCACCCGGGTCCTGCTCGTCCGCCGGTCGGACAACGGCGCCTGGACCCCCGTCACGGGCATCGTCGACCCGGGCGAGCACCCGGCCGTCACCGCCGTGCGGGAGGCCGCCGAGGAGGCGTGCGTCGAGATCCGCGTCGTCGGTCTGGTCGCGGTGGGGGTGGTGGACGAGGTGACGTACGACAACGGCGACCGAGCGCGCTACCTCGACCACACCTTCCGGTGCGTGTGGGTGAGCGGCGAGCCCGCGGTCGGCGACGACGAGTCGAGCGAGGTGCGCTGGTGGCCGCTGGACGACCTCACCGCACTGGCGCCGCGGATGCGCGAGCGGATCGAGCGGGCGCTGGCGTGGGACGGCACCACGGCGCTGGTCACGGACGGCTTCGTCTGAGGCGCTGAGCGAGTCCCCACCGGGTGACCCGCCACAGCGACTCCGCGGCGACCCGGGGCGTCATCTTGGACTGCCCCCGCTCGCGCTCGACGAAGTCGATCGGCACCTCGACCACCCTCAGCCCCGCGCGGACGGCGCGATAGGCCAGCTCGGCCTGGAAGACGTAGCCCGTCGAGACCACCGTGTCCAGGGCCACCCGCTCCAGGGTCTCGCGGCGGAAGACCCGGAACCCCGCGGTCGCGTCGCGGACCGCGATGCCCAGCAGCGCCCGGGTGTAGAGGTTCCCTCCTCGCGAGAGCAGCTCACGGCGCGCGGGCCAGTCGACGATGCTGCCGCCGGGCACCCACCGCGAGCCGATCGCCAGGTCGGCCGCCGGCATCTCCGCGAGCAGCCGGCCCAGCTGCTCGGGCTGGTGGGACCCGTCGGCGTCCATCTCCCCGATCAGGTCGTAGCCGGCGTCCAGCGCCACGGTGAACCCGTGGACGTACGCCGCGCCGAGGCCCGCCTTCGCGCGGCGGTGCAGCACCGAGACCCGGGGATCCTCCGCCGCGAGGGCGTCGGCGAGCTCGCCCGTACCGTCCGGGGACCCGTCGTCGACCACCAGCAGGTCGACCTCGGGCTGGGCCCGACGCAGCCGCTCGGCCACGGCGCGCAGGTTCTCCACCTCGTTGAAGGTCGGCACCACCATCACCGTGCGGGTGTCCGGCACCGGTCTCTCCTTGCGTACGTGGTCGGGCAGGAGCCGGTCGACCCCGGAGGACACGGGGTGGTCGAGCGCGCGGGGCGTCCCCGCTCGAGGACGGCTCCCCGGTGCTCGAACCTACGTCCCCTCCCCCGACGTGCGGCGACGGGGCGGTGGGGACCGTGACGGCCCCACCGCCCCGTCGCCGAGGTGCAGCGTCTCGAGGTCACATCTGGGTGGCGGTCACCACCTTCTTGACCTGGGCGCAGTTCGTGGTGGTGATGCCGGCGGTGCCCTGCGAGGCCATCGCCGCGCAGGAGGTGTTCAGCTGGGCACCGAGCTCGGCGTAGTCGGCGGAGCTGGTGAGCGCCGCCTGGGTCCGCCAGTACAGCTGCTCGGCCTTGGCCTGCCCCAGCCCGGTGATGGTCTGGCCGTTGAAGCTGCCGCCGTCGGTGATGAGGTACGCCGCCTTGTTGCCGACGCCGGAGTTGTAGTGCACGCCGCCGTTGTCAGCGCTGCCGCGGTAGTACAGCGAGCTCCCGGTGCGGTCGGGCTGGTTGTAGGCGGGCGGGTTCTTCATGTCGCGGATCACGCCGATCGAGGAGGGCAGGTCCTCGCCGAGCTTCCAGCGCGCCGCGCTGGAGTCGTTGCCGGTGCCGTCGGCGAGGTCCTCGAACTCGCCGAAGACGTCCGACATCGACTCGTTGATCGCACCGGACTCGTAGGAGTAGTTCAGCCCGTTGGTGTGCTCGGTGACGCCGTGGGCGAGCTCGTGGGTGACGACGTCGTCGGCGGTGGTGAACCCCTGACCGAAGACCATCCCGTAGCCGTTCCAGAACGCGTTCTGCGAGCCCGGGCACTGCTCACCGGTGATGCAGGCGCGAGTGATCGCCCGCAGCGTCGGGGAACCGACGGCACCGCCGATCTTGGTGGTGAGGTCGTAGCCGAAGCGGCTGCTGTAGTACGAGGACGAGGAGCCGAACTGGTTGTACGCGCTGTCGACGTCGGTGTTGCCGGTCGCGGCCTGCCCCTCGGTGCGTACCGGCCTCTGGCAGTAGGCGGAGTCCGCGACCCGGGTGTTGTTCGCGTCGCAGATGCTGCGCTTGAGCGCGTCTCGCCGGTCCGACTGCGTGAGCAGCGTCTTCCCGCTCGTCGCGTCCACGATCACCGTGCCGCCGTCGGTGTCGAAGGAGGTCGGGGTGAGGTCCACGCGGTACGCGAGCGTCAGGTCGCCCGTCGAGGGCCGGTTGGCGTAGAGCGCCGCGTCGTACCAGCTGAGCCGGGTGGCCGCCTTGGGGGCCGACGCCGGCGCCTTCGCCCCGCGGGTGAGCAGGTCGGTCGCCTTGCTCGCCGCCGTTCGCGCAGCGACCTTGGCAGTGCCCGTGCGGGCCCTGGTCGGGCTCAGCCGGCCGTTGACGCCGTACAGCGCGCCGGCGGAGTCGAGCTGGACCGACAGCTGGCCACCGAGCACCGGCTTGTCGTCGAGGTACTGCTGGAACCGGGCGATCGTGCCGCCGGGAACCTCGACCAGCTTGTCCAGCCGCACGCTGCCGGCACCGACGCCGAACCGCTCGGCGTAGCGCTTGGCGTAGCCGCGCGCCGCCGACGCGTCGTCCGAGGACGCCGGGCGTGCGATCGGCGCGGACGTCGTGGCGCGCACGCTGGTGACCACGCCGCGCTCGTTGGCGGACTGCTGAGCCTGCCCCGCGTCGTCGGCCGACGATGGTGAAGCCAGTGCGAGTCCGGCGGCGGCGAGGGTCATCGCCGAGGTCAGACCGACGATCGCGCGACGCCGGGATGCGGCGGTACGTGATGCAGCGTTCATTGAGTTGTCTCCTCATGGGTCCGAGATGGAGACCTGATCCCACCAAAACCTCGGACCTGGTGTCGCGACTCGCGCAGGTCACGATCACGCGCCGCACAAATGCGCAGCAGCCGGTCGGGCACGGGCACCGACCGGGCGGTGACCCCGGGCAGACGCGGGCGAGCTCCCCGGGTAGGAGTCGAACCTACGTCGCTTGTCCTGATTCAAAGTCAGGCGGGCCCTGCCGGCAGACCAACCGGGGATCGGTGCGGGTCGAGGGTATCGCCGAGTCGTCCACCACCCCCGCGGCGGAGCGGACTCCATCGACCGAGGTCACCGACGGCGCCCGCGTCGCCGGGTCTCGACGCGCTCGCTGACGCTCGCTGCTCGACCACCGGTGGTCGAGCCCGACCGAGCGCCAGCGAGGGCGGACGTCGAGGCCCCGACCCGCCAGACGTCGCCGGGTCTCGACACGCTCGCTGACGCTCGCTGCTCGACCACCGGTGGTCGAGCCTGACCGAGCGCCAGCGCGGCATGCGACGTCCTGAGCAGCGACGAAGGGACGTCGAGGCCCCGACCCGCCAGACTTCGCCAGGTCTCGACGCGCTCGCTGACGCTCGCTGCTCGACCACCGGTGGTCGAGCCCGACCGAGCGCCAGCGAGGGAGGACGTCGAGACCACCACCCGCCGGACGCCGCCGGGTCGCGACGCGGGCGGGCCCGCGACCGGGGTGGTCGCGGGCCCTCGCGGTGGGTCAGCGGTGCAGGTCGAAGCGGTCCGCCTCCATGACCTTCGTCCACGCCTTCGCGAAGTCGGCGACGACCTTCGCGGCGGCGTCGCCGGAGGCGTACACCTCGGCGACGGCGCGCAGCTCGGAGTTGGAGCCGAAGACGAGGTCTGCCCGCGTCCCGGTCCAGCGGACCTGCCCGTCGGAGCCGCGGCCCTCGAAGATCGTCTGCGACTCGTCGGTCGCCGACCACGTCGTCCCCATGTCGAGCAGGTTGACGAAGAAGTCGTTGGTCAGCAGACCGACCCGGTCGGTGAGCACCCCGTGCGTCGACCCACCCGTGTTGGCGCCGAGCACCCGGAGGCCGCCGAGGAGGACCGTGGCCTCGGGGGCGGTCAGGCCGAGCAGGTTGGCGCGGTCGACGAGGTGGTACTCGGCAGGCATCGTCGCCGCCTTGCCCAGGTGGTTGCGGAACCCGTCGGCGGCCGGCTCGAGCCAGGTGAACGACTCGGCGTCGGTCTGCTCGGCGGTCGCGTCCGTACGACCCGGGGTGAAGGTCACCTCGACCGGGTGCCCGGCGTCGGCGGCGGCCTTCTCGACCGCGGCGGACCCGGCGAGCACGATCAGGTCGGCCAGCGAGATCCGGTGCGGGGTGGAGGAGCGGATCCCGTCCAGCGTGCTCAGCGTGGTGGCCAGCTCGTCGGGGTCGTTGACCTCCCAGCCGGACATCGGCTCCAGGCGTACGCGGGCACCGTTGGCGCCGCCGCGCTTGTCGCTGGCCCGGAAGGACGAGGCCGACGCCCAGGCCGCCTTGACCAGCTGGCTCACCGAGAGACCGGAGTCGAGCACCTGCTGCTTGAGCTCGGCCTGCGCGGCCGCGTCGACCAGCTCGTGGTCGACGGCGGGCACGCGGTCCTGCCAGATCAGCGGCTCGGCCGGGACCTGCGCGCCGACGTACCGCTCGATCGGGCCCATGTCGCGGTGGGTGAGCTTGAACCAGGCGCGCGCGAACGCGTCGGCGAACTGGCCGGGGTTCTTCCAGAACCGGCGCGAGATCTCCTCGTAGACCGGGTCCGTGCGCAGAGCGAGGTCGGTGGTGAGCATCGTCGGCTTGCGCTTGTTCGGCGTGCCGTCCGGGTCGGGGATGCTCGGGTGGTCGGTCTTGGCGATCCACTGGTTGGCGCCGGCGGGGCTCTGCTCGAGCTCCCACTCGTACGTGAACAGGTTCTCGAAGAAGCCGTTCGACCAGGCCGTCGGCGTGGAGGTCCAGGTGACCTCGAGACCGGAGGTGATCGCGTGCTCGCGTACGCCGGACTCGTACGACTGCTTCCATCCCAGGCCCATCTGCTCCAGCGGGGCACCCTCGGGCTCGGGCCCGACGTACTCCTCCGGGTCGGCGGCGCCGTGGGTCTTGCCGAACGTGTGGCCACCGGCGATCAGGGCGACGGTCTCCTCGTCGTTCATCGCCATCCGGGCGAAGGTCTCGCGGATGTCGCGGGCGGCGGCCATCGGGTCGGGCACGCCGTTGGGGCCCTCGGGGTTGACGTAGATCAGCCCCATCTGGACCGCGCCGAGCGGCTTCTCCAGGTCGCGGTCGCCGGTGTAGCGCTCGTCGCCGAGCCAGGTCCGCTCGGGCCCCCAGTACACGTCCTGGTCGGGCTCGTAGACGTCCTCGCGCCCGCCGGCGAAGCCGAAGGTGGGGAAGCCCATCGTCTCCAGCGCGCGGTTGCCGGTGAAGATGATGAGGTCGGCCCAGGAGACCTGGCGGCCCCACTTCTGCTTGACCGGCCACAGCAGCCGGCGGGCCTTGTCGAGGTTGCCGTTGTCGGGCCAGGAGTTCAGCGGCGCGAAGCGCTGCATCCCGGCGCCCGCTCCCCCGCGGCCGTCATCGACCCGGTACGTGCCTGCAGAGTGCCAGGCCATCCGGATCATGAAGCCGCCGTAGTGCCCGAAGTCGGCCGGCCACCAGGGCTGGGAGGTGGTCAGCACCTCGTCGACGTCGGCGGCCAGCGCATCGAGGTCGACCCCGGCGAACGCGGTCGCGTAGTCGAAGTCGGCGTCCATCGGGTTGGACGCGTCGCCGTGCTTGCGCAGGATCGAGAGGTTGAGCTGGTCGGGCCACCAGTCGCGGTTGGACCCTCCCTGGACGGGGTGCAGCAGTCGATCGCCGTGTGCCACCGGGCAACCGCCGGTGGGCTCGTTCATGTCACCTTCGACGGCGTTGGGGTGGTCGGTGTGGCGCTCGGTCACGGGGGCGTCCTCTCGGATCGGCAGGGGTTCGACGACGCCTCCGACCCTCGCGCGAATACTTGAACTAGTCAAGATTGGTCGAACCCTTCCGCACGGCGACGCACGTACCGGGACGTCGCTCGCCGGAACGGTCCCGGCCGCGGCGAGGTCGCTCGACGTACGGGCCGACCGCCGGAGCACTGGCCTGGACCAGCACTGCTCGACAGTAACTTTGGTCGCTCTGTACCGTTTTGCTGACGAAACGCCCATTTGTCGCGTGAGGGACGTCATGTCGATCCAGCTGAGCGAGGCCGCACCCGCGGACCGCTGCACCTGGGTCCGTCGCGGCCTCGTCCTGCTCGGCCTGGCGGTCGGAGTCGTTCTCGCCGGCGTACTCCTCAGCGGTCCCGCGCACGCCGACGACGGGTCGGGTCACGGCCTGCTGTCCGGCAGCACCGCGCGGCCCGAGTCCCCCCAGCAGCGACCCGGCGCCCTCGAGGCGGTCACCCAACGCACCCGCGGAACCGCGGACGAGGTGACGCAGCGCGCCGAGGCGGTCGTACGGACGACCACGCGGGTGGTCGGCCAGGCCGCCCGATCCCAGGCACGCCCGGCGCCCTCGTCGCCCACCCCGTCGGAGGCCACCACGTCGGACCGGTCTCGCTCGGTGACACAGGTGGCCCGCGACGCCCAGGAGCCCAGCACCGACCGGCGGGAACCGCGTACGACCCACGCACCGCACCGGCCCTCCGCGACGCACGACGCTCGGGCGACGCGGATCGACGTGCCGTCGACGGTGCGGGGCACCACGACCCACACCACGCGCGCACTCGTCTCACTCACCGACCGGACCACCGACGCGCTGCGTCGCGTGACGGACGCGGTCGCACCGGCACTCTCGCCCGTCGTGCGCGGAGTGGGCACCACGGTCGACGGCATCGCTCGTCGCGTCGACACCACCGTGAACCTGTCGACGCGAGGCCTCGACACCGGGATCAGCCGTCTCGAGGGCCACGTGCTCCCTGCCGACCACGTGGTCGACCCGGCCGGGTCGACCGTCGTGCGGCCGGCGCGTACGCCCGCGCACGACGTCACCCGAGCCGCCACGACCTCGCAGCACGGCACGGTCCGTCCGGCGGAGCCCACCTCCGTCCCGGCGTCGTCCGCCGCCGCCCCAGGTGACCACGACTCGGCCTCGATGCTCGACCCCGCGCCGCTCCCCCGTCCCGGTCAGCCCTCCCTCGGCGACCCGATCGCCGCCTGCTCGAGCACGTCGGGCGGCTCCTCCGCCTCCCACAGCGGCGGAGCTGCACCCGCGGCACTGCTGGACGACGCGGCGGTGACCGACGCACGAACCGTGACGCTTCCCCGGGGCTACGACCACACCCTTCTCAGCGGTCCGTCCTTCGACCCGGGTTCTTCTCCCGACTGAGGTGCGGCGGGCGCTGCTGAACGCGCCACGCCGATCGCGGCGCACCGCCGCGAATCTCACCCACCTCAAGGAGAAGAACATGCGTACATGGATGACCCGTGTGCTGTGCTCGCTCGGCGTCACCGGGGGCTTCCTGCTCCTCGGCGTCGTGCTCGCCAGCACTGCTTCAGCGGAGGACCAGGGGTCCTCCACAAACGGTGACCACGCTGTGGTCAGCGGCAACCAGGCCGGCACCGGCAACCTCGGTTCGGTGGGCGCCTCCGGCAACCAGGTCACCGTCCTGGGCGACCACAACACCAACAAGGGCGGTTCCACGAGCGGCACCAGCAGCTCCCCGGACCCCGCCGACACCACCTCGGGCGACCACAGCCTGCTCGGCGGCAACCAGGCCAGCACCGGCAACGTCGGCTCGGCCGACGCGAGCGACAACCAGGTCACCGTCCTCGGCGACCACAACAAGGTAGAGCCGAAGAGCACCGGCGGCACGGACAGCAGTGACGGTTCCGGTGACAACCGCACGACCTCCGGGGACGACAGCGCGCTCGGCGGCAACCAGGCCGGCACCGGCAACGTCGGTTCGGTCGACGCCAGCGACAACCAGGTGACCGTCATCGGCGACGGCAACAAGGCCGAGCCGAAGGGCACCGGCACGGCCGGCGACGACGGTTCCGCCAACACCGTTGCGGGCACCACCGACGGCACCGACGGCGCGGGCTCCGGCAACCAGGTCGGGCTCGGCAACGTCGCGCCCGTCGACGCCTCGGGCAACCAGGTGACCGTCATCGGCGACGGCAACAAGGCCGAGCCGAAGGGCACCGGCACGGCCGGCGACGACGGTTCCGCCAACACCGTTGCGGGCACCACCGACGGTACCGACGGCACCGGCTCCGGCAACCAGGTCGGGCTCGGCAACGTCGCGCCCGTCGACGCCTCGGGCAACCAGATCACCGTCCTCGGCGACGGCAACACCAACGCCGGCGGCACCAACCCGGGCACCTCCGGGACCAGCACCGGCACCACCGGCGGGGGCACCACGTCGGGAACCGACGGCACCGGCTCCGGCAACCAGGTCGGGCTCGGCAACGTGCTGCCCGTCGACGCCAGCGGCAACCAGATCACCGTCATCGGCGACGGCAACACCAGCACCGGCGACAGCACGGCCACCAGCGGCACCGGCAACACCGGCAACACTGAGACGAGTGTCACCGACGGTACCGACGGCACCGGCTCCGGCAACCAGATCGGACTCGGCAACGTCGCGCCCGTCGACGCCTCGGGCAACCAGGTGACCGTCATCGGCGACGGCAACACCAGCACCGGCGGCACCAGCACCGGCGGCTCCAACCCGGGCAGCTCCGGGACGAGCACCGGCACCACCGACGGCACCGACAGCACCCTCGGTGGCAACCAGGTCGGGCTCGGCAACGTGCTGCCCGTCGACGCCAGCGGCAACCAGATCACCGTCATCGGCGACGGCAACACCAGCACCGGCGACAGCGCGGCCACCAGCGGCACCGGCAACACCGGCAACACTGGTACGAGTGCCACCGACGGTACCGACAGCACCGGCTCCGGCAACCAGATCGGACTCGGCAACGTCGCGCCCGTCGACACCTCCGGCAACCAGATCACCGTCATCGGCGACGGCAACACCAACGCCGGTGGCGGCACCACCACCGGCAGCGACACTGGCACCGGCACCACCGGCGGAAGCACCACCTCGGGCACCGACGGCACCGGCTCCGGCAACCAGATCGACACCGGCGGCATCATCCCCATCGACACCTCCGGCACCCAGATCACCGTCATCGGCGACGGCAACACCAATGGCGGCGGGACCACCGGTGGCGACGACCCCGGCGGTGACAACCCCGGCAGTGACAACCCGGGTGGTGACAACCCCGGCGGTGACAACCCCGGCGACGGCAACCCCGGCGACGGCAACCCCGGCGACGGATCCGGGACCATCGTGACCGCCGTCGACACCACCCGGACCGGTAGCACCGGAGCGGCGACCGTCTCCTCGAGCACGACGGGTTCCTCAGCGACCCCGACGGCCGGTCCTACGACCGGCGTGCTGCCCCAGACCGGCGCACCGGCCTCGACGGCGTACCTGCTGCTCCTGGCCCTCGGGATGCTGATCGGGGGGCTGTCTCTGCTGCGGCGGCGACCGCGACGCGGCTGAACCGGCTGTTCGACGCCCGGGGCCGAGCCGTCCGCGGCTCGCCCCGGGCTCGGACGCAGGCGTCGCACAGTGCCACCGTGACGGCGCGCCGGGCTCGGTGCCCGCCCGGCTCAACGTCGGGCTGTCCCGACGCTGGTCGCGCACCGCGGCGGCGAAGGCCGGCGCGGCCGGCCGGAGCCGTGACTCACCTCGCGAGCAGCTCCACGCGGTTGCCGTGGGGGTCGACGGTGTGCAGCCG
The DNA here is from genome assembly GCF_014644415.1 of Marmoricola endophyticus. GTDB lineage: Bacteria > Actinomycetota > Actinomycetes > Propionibacteriales > Nocardioidaceae > Marmoricola > Marmoricola endophyticus. Next base: position 2,869,957 of record NZ_BMKQ01000001.1, on the reverse strand, counting down.
GACGAACCCCGGGAAGGTGTCGCGCTCGGAGTCGTCGACCGGGTGGCCCGCGCTGCGCAACGCGTTGGCAGCGACGTCGAGGTCGTCCACCACGAGCGCCGGGTGCGCCTTGCGGGCCGGCGTCATCGGGTCCTCGACACCGACATGGATCTCGGCAGTGACCGTGCCGGTGTAGTCGTACGAGCGGAACCAGCAGCCCCCACGACCGGCCAGCGCGTCGGGCTTGGGCACCTCGGTCATCCCCAGGCACCCGACCCAGAAGGCACGCGCGGCCTCCTCGCCCCCTGGCGGGCAGGAGACCTGCACGTGGTGCAGCCGCACCTCAGCGGCCCACGACGCAGAACACGCGCCGGAACGGCATGACGACGCGCCCCTCGGCCGGTGGGTACGCCTCGCGCAACCGCTCCTTCAGCTCTGCGACGAACCGTGCCCGCAGCTCCGGCTCGGGCTCCAGCGCCCCCAGTGCCGGGCGTGCGCTGGTCGCCGAGATCCAGGTGAAGACCGGGTCGGGGTCGGTGGTGGCGTCGAGGACGTGGAGGTACGTCGTCTCCCACGCGTCGACCACGTCGGCGAGCGGCCGGACGGCGTCGGCGTACGTCGGCGCGTCGTACGAGCCGGGGCGGGCGAGGTCGCGCAGGTGCTCGCGGTACGGGCGCTCGCGCTCCAACTCGAGGCGCACGGTGTGGCTCGGCTCGTCGAAGTTGCCGGGGACCTGCATCGCGAACCAACCGTCAGGAGCCACCCGTGCGACCAGGCCACGGACCAGGTCGAGGTGGTCGGGGACCCACTGCAGCGTGGCGTTGGTGACGACGACGTCGACGCGGTCGTCGGGGTTCCACTCCCGCACGTCGCCGACCTCGTAGCGCACGCCGTCGCCCAACGCTCGTGCCTTCTCGATCATCGCCGGGGAGGAGTCGATGCCGGTGACGTCCGCGTCGGGCCAGCGCTGTGCGAGCAGACCGGTGAGGTTCCCCGGACCGCAGCCCAGGTCGACCACGGCTCGCGGCGCGCTCGCACGGACGCGGGCGAGCATCTCGACGAACGGTCGCCCCCGGTCGTCGGCGTAGGTGAGGTAGCGGGCGGGGTCCCAGTCGGCGGCCATGGGTCGATCCTGCGGCGACTTTATCTTGATGTCAAGATTCTCGACTCGTGGCCTAGGCTGGCGTTGTGGAGGACGAGGTCGACGCGCTGGTCGCTGCGTGGCAGCGGGAACGGGCCGACCTGGACCTGGGACCGGTCGAGGTGTTCAGCCGGATCTCCCGTCTCTCCCGCCTGCTGGACCGCGCACGCCGGCAGGCCTTCACCGCGCACCGGATCGAGCCGTGGGAGTTCGACGTGCTCGCGGCGCTTCGACGCGCCGGTGTGCCGTACGAGCTCTCGCCCGGCAAGCTGCTCGTCGAGACCCTCGTGACCAGCGGGACCATGACCAACCGAGTCGACCGGCTGGCCGCCCGCGGTCTCGTCGTCCGCGAGGCCGACCCGGCGGACCGCCGCGGCGTGCTCGTACGACTCACGGCCGACGGCAAGACGGCCGTCGACGCCGCCTTCGAGGCGCTGATCGACTCCGAGCGTGAGCTGCTGGCGTCGCTGCCCGAGCCCGACCGGGTACGCCTGGCCGGACTGCTGAAGACGCTGATGGGGCCCCTGGGCGAGCGCTGACCCCGCGAGACGTCGCGTGTACGGGCCGCCTCGCGACCCGGCCCCGCGAGACGTCGCGTGTACGGGCCGCCTCGCGACCCGGCCCCGCGGGACGTCGCGTGTACGGGCCGCCTCGCGACCCGGCCCCGCGAGACGTCGCGTGTACGCGACGTCTCGCGGAGAGGGCGGCTACTCCGCGAGCTCTGCGGCCTCCAGCCACTCGGCCTCGAGCGTCTCGCGCTCGGCGGCGAGGTCGGCCAGCCGGGCCGAGAGGTCGGCGAGGGCGACGTGGTCGGTGGCCTTCTCGGCCGCCTCGGCGTGCAGCTTCTCCTCCTGCTCGGAGAGCTTCGCGAGCTGACGCTCGGCCCGCTCCATCGCCTTGCGGGCCGCACGGGCCTCGGCGCTGCCGGCACGGGTGGTCGGCGCGGGAGCGGTCGCCGTCGTCGACGCCTCGGGCCCGGTCGGCGCCGGCAGCCGGCGCCGGTGCTCGAGGTACTGCTCGACCCCGCCGGGCAGCATCGAGAGCTGGCCGTCTCCCATCAGCGCCCAGGTGGAGTCGGTGACCCGCTCGAGGAAGTACCGGTCGTGGGAGACCACCACCAGCGTCCCCGGCCAGCCGTCGAGGAAGTCCTCGAGCACGTTGAGGGTGTCGATGTCGAGGTCGTTGGTCGGCTCGTCGAGCAGCAGCACGTTCGGCTCGTCGAGCAGGATCCGCAGCAGCTGGAAGCGCCGCCGCTCACCGCCGGAGAGGTCGCCGAGCCGAGCAGTCAGCTTGTCGCCGGTGAACCCGAAGCGCTCCAGCATCGAGGAGGCGGAGACGTCGCGCCCGTCGGCGGTGCGGGTGAGGCGTCGTACACCCTCGACGGTGTCGAGGACGCGCGCGGTCGGGTCGACCTCGAGGACCTGCTGGGTCAGCTCGGCCAGCGCGACGGTACGACCGGTCCGCACCCGCCCGTGCTGCGGCTCGACCCGCCCGGCGAGCAGCCCGAGCACCGACGACTTCCCCGCTCCGTTGACCCCGACGACGCCCACCCGGTCACCGGGCCCGAGCCGCCAGGTGGCGTGCGAGAGCAGCTGCTTGTCGCCGCGGGTCAGGTCGACGTCCTCGACGTCGAGCACGTCCTTGCCCAGTCGCTGCGTCGCGAACCTCTGCAGCTCCATCGAGTCGCGCGGCGGCGGCTCGTCGGCGATGAGCGCGTTGGCGGCGTCGATGCGGAACTGCGGCTTCGAGGTCCGCGCCGGGGGGCCTCGACGCAGCCAGGCCAGCTCCTTGCGCATCAGGTTCTGCCGGCGCTGCTCGGACGCGGCGGCCTGGCGCTGCCGCTCGGCCTTCGCGAGGACGAAGGCGGCGTACCCGCCGTCGTAGGTGTCCACCACGCCGGCGCCGTTCGCCGCCGGGTGCACCTCCCAGGTCCGGGTGGACACCTCGTCGAGGAACCAGCGGTCGTGGGTGACCACCACCAGTGCAGTACGACGACGAGCCAGGTGACGCGCCAGCCAGGCGACCGCCTCCACGTCGAGGTGGTTGGTCGGCTCGTCGAGCAGCATCAGGTCGTGCGGCTCGAGCAGCAGCCGGGCCAGCGAGCAGCGCCGACGTTCACCGCCGGACAGACCGTCGACGGAGCGGTCGAGCGCGAGGCCGGCCAGCAGCACCTCGACCACCTCGCGCGTGGTCGCGTCCGCCGCCCACTCGTGGTCGGCCCGGCCCCCGAGCACGACCTCGCGGACGGTGTGGGTGTCCTCGAGCTCGTCGCGCTGGTCGAGGTAGCCCAGGTGCAGCCCGCGGGTCCGCGCCACCCGCCCCGAGTCGGGCTCCTCGCGGCCGGCGATGAGGTTCATCAGCGTGGTCTTGCCGTCACCGTTGCGACCCACGATGCCGATCCGGTCGTCCTCGGCGACGCCGAGCGAGACCTCGTCGAGCAGGATCCGTACGCCGTAGGACTTGGAGACCTTCTCCAGCGAGACGAGATTGGCAGCAGGCATCAGTACGACACCTCGTGCGCGCCCGCCACGGGCCCCGTCGTCGCCTGGACCCGCTCGTGGCCGGCCTCGGTCAGCCGGCGTCGTACGTCGATCGCGTGGTCGCCGTCGCGGCACAGGAACAGGCAGGTCGGTCCGGAGCCGGACAGCAGCCCCGTCAGCGCGCCGGCCGCGACGCCGGCGTCGAGCACCTCGCGCAGGTCCGGCCGCAGCTGCAGCGCCGGCGCGGCCAGGTCGTTGCCGACCGCCGCGGCCAGCGCGTCGGCGTCCCCGGAGCGCAGCGCGGCGAGGAGCGGCTCCGGCACCTCGGGGGCGGGGTCCCCACCGCCGGCACGGTCGAGCTCCGCGTAGACCGCCGGGGTAGAGAGCCCGATGTCGGACTCGACCGCGACCCACCACCAGGTCCCGTTGTCCTCCACCCGCTCGACGACCTCGCCGCGACCGTGGCCGGTCGCGCTCCCGCCGACGAGCGCGAACGGCACGTCGCTGCCCAGCCGCGCGGCGAGCGCGAGCAGGTCCTCGTCGGAGGTCTCGAGCTGCCAGAGCCGGTCCAGCGCGAGCAGCGTCGCGGCGGCGTCCGCGCTGCCGCCGGCCAGCCCGGCCGCGACCGGGATCTGCTTCTCGATCCGGATCGCCGCGGCGCGGCGCACGCCGTGGTGCTCGGTCAGCATCCGCCCGGCCCGCACCGCGACGTTGTCGGTGCCGCGCGGCACCTCCGAGCCGTCGATCCGCTCGTGGCAGCGGACGTCGAGGTCCCAGCGCGGAGCGTCGGTGACGGTGACGTCGTCGTAGATCCCGACCGCCTGGTAGAGCGTCGCCAACGGGTGGAAGCCGTCCTCGCGCACCCTCCCGACCCCGAGGTGGAGGTTGATCTTCGCCGCTGCGCGGACGGTCAGGCCGCTCATGCCGCGTCCAGCGTCGCGTCGAGGGACTCGGCCAGCCGGGCGAACTCGGTCACGTCGAGCCGCTCGCCGCGCGTCATCGGGTCGATCCCGGCGCCACGCAGTGCCGCCTCGGCCACCTCGGCCGAGCCGGCCAGGTCGCGCAGCGCGGGTCGCAGCGCCTTGCGCCGCTGGGCGAAGGCGGCGTCGACGACCGCGAAGACACGTTCGCGGCTCGCGGTCGTGACCGGCGGCTCGCGCCGGGTGAGGGCCACCAGGCCGGAGTCGACGTTGGGTGCGGGCCAGAAGACGGAGCGGCCGACGGCGCCGGCGCGGCGCACGTCGGCGTACCAGGCCGCCTTGACCGAGGGGACGCCGTACGTCCTCGACCCGGGGCCCGCGGCCAGCCGGTCGGCCACCTCGGCCTGCACCATCACGAGTCCGCGCCGCAGCGACGGCAGGAGGGCCAGCAGGTGCAGCAGGACGGGGACGGCGACGTTGTACGGCAGGTTCGCCACCAGTGCCGTCGGCGCGGGGCCGGGCAGGTGGACCACGCGCATCGCGTCGTCCTCGACCACCTCGCAGCTGCGACCCGGGGCACGCTCGGCCAGCGTCTCGGGAAGGGCGGCGGCGAGGACGGGATCGACCTCCACGGCCGTCACGTGGTGGGCCACCTCGAGCAGCGCCAGCGTCAGCGACCCGAGGCCCGGACCGACCTCGAGCACCACGTCCTCGGCGCTCACCCCGGCCTCGCGGACGATGCGCCTGACCGTGTTGGCGTCGATGACGAAGTTCTGGCCACGCTGCTTGGTCGGGCGCACGTCGAGGCGTTCGGCCAGCCCGCGCACGTCGGCCGGGCCGAGCAGACGGACGGGCTCTGGCATTCCGCGAGGCTAACCGAGCCGATTCTGGCGAGCGCAGTCGGCACGGGCCGGGGCTGCCGTCGGACCGGCCCGCCGCGCCCGTGCCGACCCGGTCAGCACCAGGACAGCGCAGAGGTCCCCAGCGGACGCCGGTCCCCCGGGTCCGGGACTGCCCGTCCGTCGAGGGTGTACGGGGCCGCCGGCTCGACGACGCGACCGAACGTGGTGTCGTACGACGCCAACGCACCGAGCGGCGCGGACGGACGCGGCAGCGCGAGCACCGTGTCGCGGTCCAGCAGCCCCAGTCGCTGCACCCAGGTGCACACCCCGGCCAGGCTGATCCGGATCCGCCACGAGCCACCGTCGACCGCGCGGCGGCGCAGCACCGACGCCACGGCGGCGGCACCGAGGTAGGCGGCGAGGTAGTCGTTGAGCAGGCGCGTCGGCGGCAGCGCCGGCCGGTCGGTCCACTCCTCCGCCGCGAAGCCGGTCGCTGCGCAGGCCAGCTGGTCGAAGCCGCCCCGGTCACCCCACGGACCGGTCTCGCCCCAGGCGTGCAGGTCCAGCTCGACCAGCCCCGGCCCGTCGGTCCGGCCGCGCCGCTCGGCGAGCACGCCCCACTGCTCGGTGTGCCGGTAGGAGTTGACCAGCACGTCGGCGCCGTCGAGCACCTCGGCGTACGCCGCCCGCTCGTCGGGCCGGCGCAGGTCGCAGAAGGCGTTGCGCTTCCCCGCCCCGGTCAGGACGAGCATGCCGTTCGGGTCGGGCCGGTCGGCGCGCGAGACGTGGAGCACGTCCGCCCCGTTGCGCGCGAGCAGCTGGGCCGCGACCGGGCCGGCGATCACGTGCGTGTGGTCGAGCACGCGTACGCCGTCGAGCGCCTCGCGGTCCTCGCCCAGCACCGGTAGCGGCGCCGGCGGCGCGTCGCCGACCCGCTCGACCTCCACCACCGGCCGCGACGCGACGTGGCGTCCGGCCGGGTGCTCCGCCCACTCGGCGGCCGCACGCACCATCGCCGCGACGCCGCCGCGAGCGCAGATCGCGCCCTCGAGGTCGAGGGCGCGCCAGCGCGCGACCGCTCGCGCGATCGCCGTGCGGTCGCTCAGCGGCCCCGCGTCGCCGAGGACCGACCAAGCGGCGTCGCGCAGGTGCGGGTACGACGTCAGGACGAACACCCACCTGTCGTCGGCGGTGCGGTAGAAGTCGCAGTCACCCAGCAGGCGGGGGTCCTCCATCAGCCCGTGGACGGGGATCCCGGCGACGGTGGTGTGGAAGGCGCCCATCAGCTGGTCGATCGCGGCGCCGGCGTCGACGGTGACCGCGCGGGGCGCTCGCCCGCGATCGGTCCCCAGCGCGGCGGTCTGCTGGGCGAACACGCCGATCGCGGCGGACATCGCGTCGGCGAGCCGGTGCACGGAGGGGACGAGCGGGTCACCGCCGACGACGCTGACCTTGTCGGACTCGGCAGCGCGCGCGCCGAGGGTCGTCAGGAGGTCACGTACGACGGCACTGGTCGCGGGAGGAGCAGCGGGCGTCTCGGGTACGAGGTGGGTGGTCATGCAGCGACCCTCGTGCGAGGAGAGGAGTCGGCGAAGAGATCACGGATATCCGTGGTCGTGGCCGTCGACGGCGGCCAGGACGCGCCGGGCGGCACCGTCGAGGCGTACCCGCTCCGAAGCCCCGCGGCCCTCGCCGACCAGGACGAGGGCCGCGACGACGCGTCCGCCCCGGGTGACGGGCACCGCGACGGCGGAGACCCCGGGGTCGGCGGCGCCGTCGCTGTGCGCCACCCGGGAGGCGCGGATCGCCGGCACCGCACGGACCAGCTCGGCGGTCGCCTCGGCGTCCTCGAGGTCGAGCTCGGCGACCAGGTCGCGCCGCTCCGACTCGTCGGCCAGGGCGACCAGGAGCCGACCCGCCGCCGTCCGCAGCAACGAGCGGGGGTGGTGCTCGTCGGCGACGTACGACAGCCGGGGCACCTCGTCGGGGCCGCCGCGACTGACGTAGACCGCCTGTGCCCCGACGCGGACCGCGAGCAGGAGCGTCGTACCGGCCAGGGCGCCCAGCCGGTTCAGCTCGTCCTGGGAGAGAGCGGGGAGCGGGACCCCGTCGATCAGCGTGAGCACGTGCAAAGCGGGCCCGAGCCGGAAGCGGTGCTGGTGCTCGAGCAGGAAGCCCGTCGCGACCAGTCCGTTGGCCAGGTCCTGGATGGTGCTCGCCGGGACGCCGAGCGCACGGCCGAGCTCCGCGGTCGTGGCACCCCGCGGGGCGCGGGCCACCTCCTCGAGGATCGCCGCGACCCGGTCGACACCGCGGTGGTGCGCACGCCGGCCGTGACCGTCGACAGGGGTCACGGCCGGGCGCTCACCGGATCAGAACCCGGCGCCGCAGTTCGGCCAGGCGCCGTACCCGCCGCGGGCGTCGCGGACCTTCTCGGCCACCGCGATCTGCTCGGAGCGGCTGTGCTGGTCCGGGCGGCCGGAGCCGCCGTACGCGTGCCAGGTGCCCAGGTCGAACTGCAGGCCGCCGTAGTAGCCGTTGCCGGTGTTGGTCGACCAGTTGCCGCCGGACTCGCAGGCCGCGATCTTGTCCCACACGGAGTTGCCGGAGGCGAAGTTGGGCGCCGAGACCTCGGGCTCCTTCGTACCGACCCGGACGATCGCCTTGCGCGCGGGCTTCACGGTCTTCGCGGAGACGACCGCGCGCTTGTCGAGCTTGCCGTTGCGGAAGGTCAGCCGGTACGTCACGTCGCGGACCCCGTCGACCCCCGAGCGGACCGTCTCGGTGTCGCCCTTGTCCATCGAGTCGTCGTCGCGGCGGATGGTGCCGGCGTCGACCTTCTCCTGCGGCACGCGCTTGGTCGCGGTACGGATCCGGGTCACGACCACCTTGGTGCCGTCGGCGATGGTCGCGTCGAGCCCCGGCTTGGTCTGGTCGTCCGCGTCGGCCGGGACGTCGAGCTTCTCCAGCGCGTCCTTGACGTCGCTGGCGGCCACGGTCACCTTGCGCTGCTTCTTCGCGCCGTCGACGAGCACGATCTTCTTCGGCGTGGTGATCGTGAGCGCGAAGCCCTCACGGTCGATCGAACCGCGGTTCTGGGAGTAGTCGGCGCCGGTGATCCGCACGCCCAGGTCGTCGATGGCGTCGGAGACGGTGCGCGCGGTCGTCCACTCGGTGGACTTCTGGCCGTCGACGTCCAGGTCGACCGGCTTGCCGTAGCGCACGGCGATCCGGGTGTTGTCGTCGACCGGCTGGTCCGGGCTCGGGGCGACCACGTCGTGGGAGCCGACCGAGATGTTTTCGGACTTCAGCACGTCACCGACGGTGTCGGCGGTCGTGCTGACCTCCTGCTGCTTGCCCTCGACCGAGAGCGTGACGTCCTTGGTCATCGCCGAGTAGCCGACCGTGGTCAGCGCCAGGGCGGCGACGATGAGGACCGCCAGACCGGCGACCCAGCCGCGGCGGGCGCCGCGGGCTCGCGCCAGGAGGGCGCTGGGGGTCAGGCGGGACAGGACACGGGGGGAGGACGGAAGTCGCACACAGATCCAGACGTCGAGCTCTCCGGGTCACGGAAGGGATCCGGCGCACCCGTCTCGGGAGGGGATCCCGACGTGGAGGCACGCCGGGAGAGTCGTGCGGTCCGTTCCCGGCCAACAAGTCCTCGACCGTACGGACGACGTACGGGCTCTGCAAACCCTGGCTGTGGACGGTGAGCGGGCTCACGACACATGCGTCACACCAGTCTCGCGCGTCTCTGTCGTGCCCACCCGTGGGGGTCGATCTCAGCCCCAGGGACCTCCGTACGCCGCGAACGTGTTCGTCTCGATCGCCCGGCACAGGTCGGCCAGGTCGTGCTGCAGCGTGTCGGCCATGGAGCGGACCGTCAGCGGCACGAGGTACGACGCGTTCGGCCGGCCGCGGTGCGGGGTCGGGGTGAGGAAGGGCGCGTCGGTCTCGACCAGCACCCTGTCGGTCGGCGTCGTGCGCAGGGCCTCGCGCAGCGGGTCGGCGTTCTTGAACGTCACCGTGCCGGAGAAGGACAGGTACGCCCCGCGCTCGAGGCACGCCTCCGCGAACGCGGCATCGCCGGAGAAGCAGTGCATCACCCAGCGCTCCGGCGCACCGACCTCGTCGATGATCCGGAGCACGTCGTCGTGGGCGTCGCGGTCGTGGATCTGCAGCGTGCGGTCCAGGTCCTTGGCCAGCACGACGTGCCGCCGGAACGACTCCTGCTGCGCCGCGCGCCCCTCCTCACCGGTGCGGAAGTAGTCCAGCCCGGTCTCCCCCACCACGCGCACCTGCTCGTCGCCGGCCAGCTCGGCGATCTCGGCCAGGGCGTCGTCCAGCTCGCCGCGCTCCGCCAGCAGCGGCGCCTCATTCGGGTGCAGCGCGACGCCGGCGACGAGGGCGTCGTACTCCCTGGCGGCCTGCACGGACCACCGTGCACTCGGCAGCTCGCAGCCGATCTGCACGATTCGCGGTACGCCGACCGCCGAGGACCGGGCCAGGGCTTCCTCGATGGAGAGCCAGTCGCCGTCGCTGCCCGCCATGTCGAGGTGGCAGTGGTTGTCGACGACCGGGTACGGCAGCGGGTCGGGCGCCGGCGGCCGCTCGGCGGAGCGGGTGTCTCGGCGGGTGCGGACGGGCTGGTCGAGCGGTTCGGTCACCCCTCCAGTGTCGGTCACCGCTTGTGCACGGCGTCGTACACCAGGCGCTTGGGGACGCCGGCCCGCCGCGCGACGACCACGATCGCCTCCTTGCGGGAGGTCCCGGCGGCCTCCTCGGCGGCGACCTGCGCGACCAGGCTCTCCGGGTCGTCGTCCGGCTCGGGCTCGGGCGCGCCCTCGACGACGAGGGTCACCTCGCCGCGCACCCCCTCGGCAGCCCAGGCCGCCAGCTCCGGGAGCGGCCCGCGCACGACCTCCTCGTGGGTCTTGGTCAGCTCGCGACAGACCGCCGCGCGCCGCTCGCCACCCCACGCGTCGGCCATCGCCAGGAGCGTCTGCTCGGTGCGGTGGGGCGACTCGAAGAACACCAGCGTGCGGCGCTCGTCGGCCAGGGACGCCAGCAGACGGGCGCGCTCGCCCGCCTTGCGCGGCGCGAACCCCTCGAAGCAGAACCGGTCGACCGGCAGGCCGCTGACCGCCAGCGCCGTGAGGACCGCGCTCGGCCCCGGGACGGCGGTGACCGCGACTCCCTCCTCGACGGCGGCGGCGACCAGCCGGTAGCCGGGGTCGGACACCGACGGCATCCCCGCGTCGGTCACCAGCACCACCCGCTCGCCGCCGAGCAGCGCCTCGAGCAGCTGCGGGGTCCGCCCCTGCTCGTTGCCCTCGAAGTACGACAGCACCCGCGCCTCGGTGCGTACCCCCAGGTCGGCGAGCAGCCGCTGCAGCCGGCGCGTGTCCTCGGCGGCGATCACGTCGGCGCCTGCGAGCTCGGCCGCCAGCCGGGGCGGGGCGTCGGCGTACTGCCCGATCGGCGTGCCGGCCAGCACGAGGACTCCGGCGGCCCCGGTCACTTGGTCGCTCACACCTACGATGATCGCGCACCACCCGCACGCAGCCCGTCCCCCGCCTCCAGGAGCACCCGCGTGACCCAGGCCCCGCTCGCTCCGGCGCGTGCCGACGTCCCGGACGAAGGCGCCGCGCCCGGCCCGTTCGCCGTCTCCGACCGCGTCGCCGGCTGGGTGGCCACGTTCGCGGTCGGTGGCCTCGCGCTGTTCCTGCGGCTGTGGCACCTCGGACGGCCGCACGCGTTCGAGTTCGACGAGACGTACTACGCCAAGGACGCCTGGTCGCTGCTGCACTTCGGCTACGCCCAGAACTACGTCGACGACGCCAACGACAAGATCCTCGGCGGCCAGACGACCGGCATCTGGAAGGGCACCCCCGAGATGGTGGTGCACCCCGAGGTCGGCAAGTGGCTGATCGCGGCCGGCGAGCACCTGTTCGGGATGAACCCCTTCGGCTGGCGCTTCGCCTCCGCGATCGTCGGCACGCTGATGGTGGTGGTGATGGTGCGCCTCGCCCGGCGGATCACCGGGTCCACGCTGCTCGGCGTCGTCGGCGGTCTGCTGATGTGCCTCGACGGGCTGCAGCTGGTCCTCTCCCGGCTGGCGCTGCTGGACATCTTCCAGGCGTTCTTCGTGCTCTGCGCCGTCGCCTGCCTGGTCGCCGACCGGGACTGGGGCCGGGCGCGGCTCGCCGAGCTCGCGCCGGACGGCGTACGCGACGGCTTCGGGCCCGTGCGCCGGATGCTGCTGCGCCCCTGGCGGGTCCTCGCCGGCGTCTGGTTCGGCTTGGCCTGCGGGACCAAGTGGAGCACCGTGTTCCTCATCGCCGGGTTCGGGCTCCTCGTGTGGGCCTGGGACGCCGGCGCGCGCCGGCGGATCGGCGTCCGGGAGGCCTGGCTGCGCTCGGCGCTGGTCGACGCGCTCCCGGCCTTCGGCTGGCTGGTGCTGCTGCCGGTGGTCATCTACACGGCCACCTGGACCGGCTGGCTGCTGCACGCCTCGGTCTACGAGGACGCGCTGTCGAACACGCAGTACGGCCCGTACTGGGGCTCCTACCTCCAGCAGGACACGCACGGCTTCCTCGCCGAGGCGGTGCGATCGCTGCGCTCGCTGTGGCACTACCACCACGACGTCTACTCCTTCCACACCGGACCGGGGCTGGCGCAGGCGACGCACCCGTACCAGTCGAACCCGCTGGGCTGGACCCTGCTGAGCCGTCCGGTCGGCGTCGACGCACAGCTCGACATCAAGCCCGGCGTCGACGGCTGCACCGCAGCGACCGACAGCACCTGCCTGCGCCAGGTGCTGCTGCTGGGCAACCCCGCCGTGTGGTGGGGCGGCACCGCGGCGCTCGCGTACGCCGTCGCCGGGTGGTTCGGCCGTCGCGACTGGAGGTACGGCGTCGTGCTGGTCGGCGCGCTCACCGCCTGGCTGCCGTGGCTGCGCTACGACGACCGGCCGATCTTCAGCTACTACGCGATCGTCATCGAGCCGTTCCTGATCCTCGGGCTCGTGCTCGTCCTCGGCCGGGTCCTCGGTCCGCGAGGGGCGTCCGCCGTGCGCCGACGGGTCGGTGCACTCGCGGCAGGGGCGTACGTGCTGGTCGTGGTCCTGCTCTTCGGCTGGTTCTGGCCGATCTGGACCGACGCGCTGATCACCACGCCCGACTGGCTGGACCGGATCTGGTTCAAGCGCTGGATCTGAGGCGGCAGGCGGTCGCGGTTCGCCCACGGTATGCAGACGAACCCGCAGGTCCCACGGGTCATCACTCATGGGAAGCGCGGGTACGTCGCGGGAAGGACGACGCGGTTCCGGCGCGAGCGTCAGCCGTTGAGCAAGTCGTCCTCGGCCTCGACGGAGGTGACCTCCAGGCGCAGCCGCGCAATCACGGCGTACGGCACGGACAGGCGCGTGAGCAGCACCTGCACCTGCGGCAGCAGCCAGGCCTGGGCCTGGAGCTCGACCCGCTGGATCTCGGTGCGCACCCGCAGCCAGACGACGGGTTCGCCGGCACGATCGGGCAGCCAGTGCGCGTCGAGGACCCCCGCTCCCCCGAGCGAGGCGACCATGGGCACCATCGCGGCGTCGACCGCCCGGCGCAGCGCCTCACCCTCCACGTGGCGACAGTACGACGGTCCGGTCTCCTTCACACCGTGCACCCGGAAGGCCATGCCCTAGCGTGGTGCTCGTGAGCGACGAGCCCGACTACCGCTTCACCCTCGCCAACGAGCGCACCTTCCTCGCGTGGATGCGCACCTGCCTCGCGCTGCTCGCAGCCGCGGTCGCGGTCGTCCAGCTCGCGCCGGACCTGGGGTCGCGGCCGTTCCGCGAGGTCTGCGCGGTGGTGCTGGCCCTGCTCGCTGCGGCCTCTGCGGTCGCCGGGGTACGACGCTGGGTCCAGGCCGAGCGCGACATCCGCGCCGGCGCGCCGCTACGCCAGGGGCGCTCGCCGTACGTCCTCGCCGCGGGCCTCGCGCTGGTCGCCGCGGCGGTGGTCGTCGTCACCGTCGTCAGGATCGCCTGAGTGGGCCTCGTCCCGAGCGACCTGCTCGACCGCGACCCGGGCCTGGCGCTCGAGCGCACCAGCCTGGCGTGGAACCGCACCGCGCTGGCGCTGCTGGTCAATGGGGTGCTCGCGGTGGTCCACCACGAGGGCGGTCTCCCCCAGCCGGTCGGGCTGACCCTGCTGACCGCGTCCCTCGTCATCGCCGCGGCGGCCAGCACCCACGCCGCGGTCCGGGGTCGCCGGGTACGGCGCTCCACGACGTGTCCCGGCCCGAGCACGGTCGCGGTCGTGGCGCTCGGCACGGCGCTGACCGCGCTCTGCCTGGGCACGGCGGTCGCCGTCGTGGTCAGCGTGCCGGGCTGAGCCGCGTCTCCGCTCGCTCGGCCGCCCGGGCCGCGACACCGGCGTCGTCGCAGAACCCGCGCCGGCTGCGCTTGAGGCACAGCAGCCCGACGAGGACGCCCTGCCCGTCGACCACGGCGAGACGGCGGGCGACGGCGCCCTCCAGCAGTGGCAGCACCTCACGCACCGTTGACGTCGGCCGGACCACGCGACCCCGCAGGGTCCCGGCGCCGATCGCGGGGGCTGCGTCGGTCACCCCCGACAGGTCGTCGCGCACCACGGTGCCCACCAGCCGACCGTCCGGGTCGACGAGGAGCACGAGGTGGACGTGGTCGTCGCGCAGCGCCTCGCGAGCCGCGCCGACGGTCGCGTCGGCGGCCAGCACCTTGGGCGAGCGCACCATGACCTGACCGACCGTGCGGTCGGCGTACGCGCCCAGGTCGACGGTGCCCACGGCTCAGACGCTACTCACCCGGCGGAGCCGAGGGCGTACCCCAGGCCCGCGAGCGCCACCCCGAGCACCAGCGTGCCCAGCGCGTTCAGCGTCGAGGCCCGCCAGCGTCGCTCCTGGGCCAGCCGGACGGTCTCCACGCAGTGGGTGCTGAAGGTGGTGTAGCCGCCGAGGAGCCCCGTGCCCAGCACGAGACGGAGGTCGTCGGAGACCACGGCCGAGGCGGCGAGACCGGTGACCAGACCGAGCAGCAGGGACCCGGAGAGGTTGATCAGCGTCGTGCCGACCGGGTACGTGCCGCTCGTACGCTCCCGCACCAGCCCGTCGACCACGAAGCGCAGCGCCGCGCCGACGCCACCGGCGAGGCAGAGGCCGACGAAGAGCGCCGGCGTCACCGCTCACCCTCCGGCACCAGGCTGGCGACGGCGACGCCCGCCGCCGTGGCGAGGACACCGAGCACGACGGTGCCCAGGGCGTAGGCCAGCGCCGTGCCCGGGTCGTCGCGCAGCAGCACGGTGTCGGTCGCCAGCGAGGAGTACGTCGTGAAGCCGCCCAGCACCCCGGTGCCGACGCTCAGCCGGATCGCGCGGCGGTGCGCGTGGTCCTCGCCGCGACGCAGCAGCGCCTCCAGCAAGGCGCCGAGCACGAAGGCGCCGACGAGGTTGACGGTGAACGTCGCCCAGGGGACGTGCGTCGTGGGGAGCAGCAGCGCCAGCCCCTCACGACCGGCGGTGCCGAGGACGCCCCCGAGAGCGACGAGCAGCACGAAGCGCAGCCTCAGGTGCACCGGCCGCAGCCGGTTCGCGGACTCCTCGACCTCGACGTCGCTGTCGAGGGGCAGCTCCTCGCGGCCGGTCACCGGTCCTCCTGCCACGGAAGCAGCCCGTCGACCTGCGGGGCCTGCGGCACGACCAGCACCGGTCGGTGCTGGCGGTGCGAGAGGTGGACGGCCACCGACCCCTCGAAGAACTCCCCGATCGCTCCTCGGATCCCGGGCCGTCTCGTGCCGACGACGATCATCTCCGCGTCGAGCAGGTCGGCGACCCGGGCGAGCGCGTCCCCCGGCTCCCCCGCCACCTCGCGCGCCTCGCCGGCGGCACCCTCGACGGCGAGCGCGTGCTCGACGCGCTCGCGCAGCGACTCGGGGAACGCTGCCGGTCCCGTGTCCTCGAGGTCGGGGTCGACCGGCGCAGTCACCTCGGTGCCGTCCTCCTCGCCGACCACGACGCGCCCGGCGTCGGCGTGGACGCAGACCAGCCGGGCACCGAGTCGGACCGCGAGCGCGGCGGCGGCCTGCACCACCGTCGGGCTCTGCTGTGGCTCCACGCCGACCACGAGGGTCCGGTTGCCGCTCATCGGGGTCTCCTGTCTGCGGGCGTGCGTCGGTCTCAGACAGGGACCGTTGTCGGCCAGACGACCGAGGTTGGGTGCGGTGGGCCCCACCGCCGCGACGCCGCACGCGTCGAGTCGATCATGGCACGCGTGACGCCGACGGCGTCAGCCGGTGAAGCTGAGCAGCTCGTCGGTGTGCCCGTGCGTGTACGGCGCCGGACCCTCGCCCGCCCGGCGGGCGGCGAGGATGTCGTCGTACATCTCCCGGGGGGTCTGCTCGTGGCCGAACACGCGACGTGCCTCCGTCGGGGTGTAGGTCACCGGGTTCGCGCTCGGCGTGCCCATCAGCGCCGGCGCGAGGATCGGCGTGGTGCGCGGGGTCAGCCTGTCCAGCACCTCCAGCATCCGGCGCGGGTCGCGCTTCAGTGCACTCATCGCGGTGCGGGTCGCGGCGATCGCGGCCGCGTCCACGGCGGGCGACTGCTCGACCCCGACCAGCGGGCGCATCCAGCGCGGCATGGTGGCGATGGTCGCGTGGCGGACCAGCGCGTTGCCGATCCGCGGCAGCGGCCCGGGGAGCACCTGCGGCAGCAGGTGGCTCTGCAGGTCGAGGAGGAAGTCCATCAGCCGCAGGGCGGGCTCCGTGGTCACCAGGCGCGGCCGGTAGTCCTCGAAGTACGCCCGGACGCCCGCGCGGGTGCGCGGCACGTCGCGGGGGTCGATGGTCTGCAGCTCGGCGGCGATCGCGCACTGCTGCCAGTACGCGGCCTCGTCGATCGCGCTCAGCCGGCCCGGCCCGAAGACCTCGTAGCAGTAGAGGATCGAGTGCCACGCGGTGACGTGGATCCACAGCTGGGAGTCGGGGTCGTTGGCGTCGAACGGGCGCCCGGTCACCGGCTCGGTGCCCACCGCGCGGGAGTGGATCCTGACCAGGATCTCCGACATTCTCAGCGCCGTCTCGGCGTCCCCGAAGGCGACCTGGGCGAAGTACTCCATCGTCCGGTCGTAGCGCAGCGCCGTGCGCGCCTCGACCTGGCCGCTGGCGTCGACCGACGCGGCGAGGAAGGGGTCGAGGTGCTGGATGACGACCGAGCGCATGAACCCCACGTTGACCGAGACGGGGTGGCTCCAGACGCGCCAGGTCACCGAGCCCGGGCCGAAGAAGCCGTGGTCGGCAGCCGGGGTGGCGATCATCTGGTCCAGCGTGGGTCGGTCCTGCGTCCTGCTCAGCGTCATGATCGGTCCTCTCGACAACTGGTACGTCGCGTACCGGACAAGTTACTGTGACGTCGCGTCACTGGCAAGCGCTTCCGTAGGATTCGAGCCGTGAGCGACTCGGCGGCGATCCCCACCGACGGCCGGGCCGCGCGCTGGGCCGGGCAGCGGGAGCGGCGCCGCGCCGAGTTCGTCGACGCGGTGCTCGTGCTGGTGGACGACGAGGGGCCGGACGTGACGCCGGCGCAGGTGACCGAGCGGCTGGGCATCTCGCGCACCAAGCTCTACCGCTACTTCGACGACGCCGAGGACCTGCGCGGCGCGGTGGCCGCGCGGGTGGAGGCGATGCTCACCGCCGAGCTGGCGCCGGTCTTCGACCTCAGCGGGTCGCCGCGGCAGATGATCGAGGGCGTGGTCGGCGCCCACGTGGCCTGGCTGACCGCGCACGGCAACCTCTACCGCTACCTCGCCGGACAGGCGCCGGCCGGCATCGCCGATCTCCAGCGGGCGATCGGGCGCCACCTCGCCGACTTCATGCGGACCTGGCTGGACGCCCTGGAGGTCTCCTCCCGCGCCGCCGACCCGCTGGCCCACGGCATCGTGGGGCTGGTCGAGGCGGCGACCGCCCGGTGGCTGGAGGCGCCCGGCGAGCTCGACCACGAGGAGCTGACCGAGGACCTGTCGGCGTGGATCTGGGTGCTGGCCGACGGCATCCTGCGTCGCGGCGGCGTCGCGCTGGACCCCGACGCGGCGCTGGTGCCCGCGTCGTGAGCGAGAAGCCGGACACGACCGGTGGCCGGGTTGCCTGGCCGTGGGCCGTCCTCCTCCTGCTCGTCAGCATCGTCGCCGCGGCGTTCTTCGTCGTGGCCGGGTTCGCCGAGAACACCAAGACGGGCACGACCACCGGTCGTCTCAACGACTCCCACACGGTGAGCACGGACGGCGGGCCGAAGTGTGTGGGCCGGCTGAGCTTCACCGTCGACGGCACCGAGTTCGGCGGCAAGGCACCGAGCCAGGACGCGTGCCCCGAGGACGGCTCGGACCCGACGGTGACGGTGCACTACGACCCGGAGAACCCGACGTTCTTCGACACGCAGGGCTCGCAGTCGTGGGTCTTCTGGCTCATCGCGCTCTTCCCCGCCTTCTGTGCCGGGGTGCTGGCGACCGGGCTGGTCAACCGTGTCCGGGAGCGCAGGCAGCGGCGCACCGGTGCCACGATGGGGGCATGACGCTGCGCTGGGTCGCCCGCTCGCCCGGAGAGCTCGACGTGTTCGAGCTCGAGGACCACGAGGTCCCCGACCCGGGATCCGGCGAGGTCCGCATCGCGATCCGCGCCGCCGGGATGAACCCGGCCGACTACAAGCACGTCGCGAGCGGCGACGCGGCCGACTTCCCCAAGCCGGTCGGCTACGAGATCGCCGGCGTGGTCACCGCACTCGGGCCGGGCACCGAGATCGCCTCGGGCGGGGGTGCGGTGGGCGAGGAGGTGCTCGCCTTCCGGGTGTACGGCGGGTGGGCGGAGGAGATGGTCGTCCCCGCCCGCGACGTCTTCGCCAAGCCGGCGGGGCTGTCGTACCCCGAGGCCGCCAACCTGCTCCTCGCCGGCACCACCGCCGCCGAGATGCTGCACGTCACCGGGGTGAGCGAGGGCGACACCGTCCTCGTCCACGGCGCCTCGGGCGCGGTGGGGGTGAGCCTGCTGCAGCAGACGGCCCTGCTCGGCGTGCGCGTCGTCGGCACCGCGAGCGAGTCCCGGTTCGAGGAGGTGCGCCGCTTCGGCGGTACGCCCCTCGCGTACGGCAGCGGGCTGGAGCAGCGGGCCCGCGAGCTGGGCCCGTACGCCGCCGCTCTCGACTGCGTCGGCACCGACGAGGCAGTCGACGCCTCGCTGGCTCTCGTCGCCGACCGGGAGCGGATCGTGACCATCGCGAACGCCGGGCGGGCCGAGACGGACGGGATCGTGTGGGTGCGCGGCTCGCTCCCGGCGAGCGCGGCGTACCGCGACGGCGTCCGCGCCCACCTCATCGGGTTGGCTGGCGAGGGTCGGCTGGTCGTCCCGGTCGCGCGGACCTACCCGCTGGCCGACGCGCTCGACGCCGCACGCTTCCTGCAGACCGGTCATCCCGGCGGCAAGGTCGCGCTGGTCCTGTGACCCACCCCTGGAGACGGTGAGCAGCAGACGTCCGGCTGCAAGGATCGACCCATGACCCCAGCTGTCCGGACCGCATGAAGGTCCTCGTCACCGGCGCCCGCGGGTACGTCGGCTCCCGCCTCGTCCCGCTGCTCCTCGCCGCCGGCCACGACGTACGCATCACGGCGACCTCCTCCCCCGACCCCGACACGCTGTGGTGGCTGAGCCACGTCGAGGTGGCACGGACCGACGTCCTGGACGCCGACGACGTGCTGCGGGCGACCGACGGGGTGGACGCCGTCTACTACCTGGTCCACGACCTCGGCGACGCCGACTTCGCGCGCACCGACCGGCAGGCTGCGGAGAACCTCGCCGGCGCGTGCGTCACCAACGACGTCGGACGAGTCGTCTACCTCTCCGGGCTGGTCCCCGACGTCCCTCGCGAGGACCAGTCGGCGCACATCGACTCGCGGCTCGAGGTGGAGCAGATCCTCACCTCCGCGGCCGGCGTGACCGCGCTGACCCTGCGGGCCGCGGTGCTCGTCGGCGCCGCCTCGACCAGCTTCGAGATCATCCGTCAGATCTCCACCCGGCTGCCCGTCCAGCCGATCCCGACGTGGATGAAGGACTGCCGCGTCCAGCCGATCGCCACCGTCGACGCACTCGCCGCGCTCGTCGGCGCACTCACCGTCGAGTCCGGCTCACGGCACTGGGACGTCGGCGGCACGGAGGTGCTGTCGTACGGCGACCTCGTGGCGACGTACGGCGAGGTGGCCGACCTGCACCGGCTGCAGATCCCGGTCCCGCTGCTGCCGACGGGCCTGGTGGGCGCCCTGGCCGGACTGCTCACCGACGTCCCGAAGCAGACCGTCGAGTCGCTCGTCGAGAGCCTGCACCACGACATGGTGTGCGCCGACGACGAGTTCGTGCGCGACCTCCTGCCCGCCGATCACCGCCTGGTGGGGCTGCGAGAGGGGATCGAGCGGGCGCTCGACCGTGCGCAGCAGGACCTTCCCGGTGAGCACCGCGACCCCATGACCCTGATGCCCCAGGACCCCGAGTGGGCGCGACGGAGCTTCTGAGCGCCCGGAACCGAGGGCGACCCGCTCCTCAGACAGGAGTACGTCGCCGTCCGGCCGCCAGCACCAGCAGCGGACCCAGGACGGGCAGGAAGAGCACCAGGAACCACCCTGCTGCTCCGAGCCGCCCGAGTCGGCCGGTCAGCGCGAGGCCGACCACCGCCAGCACGAGGGCCGTGTCGAGCACGACCAGCAGGCTGGCGACGATCTCGGGGACGCTCGGCAAGAGCGGGGGCAGCTCGGTCACGTGGAGGAGCGTACGGAGCCACGGCGTCCCGCCGCAGCCGATCGGCAGCACGCAAGCGGTGCCTCGGACCTCGACCGAACCGAGAAGCGGTCGTCGCACCCCTGGCCGCTCTCGTACGGCTGCTCGAGGGTGGGGCCGCGGGAGCCGGACACGGCGCCGAGTCGTCACGCCGTGCACGGACTACCTCGGCCGGCTCACTCGTAGCCTCTCCGTGTGACGACGCCGGCGAGACAGGGACCGCGGCACCTGTCGTACCCCGGGCTGATCGCCGTGGTCGTCGGCTACCTGACGATCATCAAGGGCGTCGGCTACGCCGCGGCGTCGATCTGGGACCTGGACGGCGAGATCTACACCGCGCGAGACGTCGTGGTCCTCATGTGGCTCCCGTTGGGTCTCGCGCTCGCCTACACCTACGCGGTGATCACCTGGCTCGGCTGGTTGCGTCCGGTGTGGCACGACGACCGGCCGGTGCGGCGATGGGTGTGGGCGGTGCCCGTGGTCTTCGTGGCGTGCATCGCGCTGGCCATCGACTACGGCGACCTCGCGGCCAAGCCTCTGGGGTACGTCCTCGCGCTGCTGGTCGCCACCCAGATCGTGGGGTGGGGCGAGGAAGGCATGTTCCGCGGAATCGGCGTCGTCTCGCTGCGATTCCACGAGCTCAGCGAGGGCAAGGTCGCGCTCTGGTCGTCGGTCCTGTTCGGCGCCGTGCACCTCACCAACGCGCTGGGACCGGGATCAGTGAGCAAGGCGCTCCCGCAGGCTGTCGCCGTCAGCTTTGCGGGCTACTTCTTCTACCTGATCCGCCGAGTCAGCCGCGGCAACGCCGTCAACTCGGTCGTCCACGGTCTCTTCGACTTCTCCGTCATCTCCGGCACGGCGATCGCCGCCGGCCAAGGAAGCTACCTCGGGTCCGGAGCAGCGATTCTCGCCTATGTCGTGACCGGCGCGCTCCTCGTGATCCGCCGCAAGCACATCGAGACGGCTCGGTCGACGAGTGCCCTGAGCACCCCGGAATCACCCTGAGTCACGTCGCGCCTTCGCGTGTCGACGACACGAGGAGCGGCCCGGTCCCGACGTGGATACTTCGGACCTCTGATCGGTGGAGCTGAGGGGATTCGAACCCCTGACCTTCTCATTGCGAACGAGACGCGCTACCAACTGCGCCACAGCCCCATGCGCCCCGAAGGCGCGACGACGAAGGTACCACCGGGACCGGCGGCCCTCCCAATCGGATCAGCCGGCCGCCTGGCGCCGCTGAGGCTGGGCCGGCTCGTCGGTCTCGGTCGACCGGGCGCCCTTCGCGAGGGCCGAGTCGGCGGCGTCGTGGCCCGAGGACGTGACGCCCTCCCCGGTGAGCTCGATGGTGCGCACGGTGCGCCGCGCGGCGGGCTTGGTGACGTACGTCGGGAGCGTGACCGGGACCGGGTCCCACAGCGCGGGGGCGGCGGCGAGCTCCTCGGCGGCGTGCTCGACGACCTCGGGCTCGGGGACGCTGGCCACGGTCTCGACCGCAGCCGCGGCGAGCGAGGGGGCGACGACGGCCTCGACGTCCTCGGCCTGGGTGGAGGGGTGCACCAGCGGCGGGGCGGCCGGGACGCGCGCCGCCGCCGTGCGTGCCGCCTGGCGGCACACGATCAGCCAGCAGGCGACCAGGAACCCGGGCAGCCACACCCACAGCGCGGCGACCTGGCCGAGCACGGCCAATGTGGCGACGACGACGGTCACGACCAGCAGGCCGACGAGGACGACGCGACGTCGACGAGCGGAGGCTCGGGCAGCGCGGATCGCGCGGCGGCGCGCGGCCGGCGAAGGGACGGGTGTCTCGACGGAGGCGGCCCGGACGGCGAGCGCCTCACGGGTCAGCGCGGAGGTGCGCGGGAGGACGCGGGCGGCGTCGGCGTGGTCGACGTACTCCGCGAAGTCGGTGAGCGGGACGTCCTCGGCGGGGTCGCGGCGCAGCGCCTGGGGGATCAGGTACGCGGCCCAGCCGACCGCGAGGGCGACGAAGATCAGCGCTGACATGTCCACGCGACGACCATAAGGAGCCGGGCGGCTCGGACCCGGCTTCTCGGCCCGTGTGTCGTCTGTGAACTCGTGTGACTACTGAGGTCGAGCCTTCTGGAGTCGCCGCACCATGCCGCCGGGAACCTCCTCGACGGTCACCGCGAACAGCCGGTGGTCGCGCCAGTCGCCGTCGATGTGGAGGTAGCGGGGGGCGTAGCCGTACTCCTTGATCCCGAGCTTCTCCACGACCCGCAGGGACGCAGCGTTCTCGGGGCGGATCGCCACCTCGACCCGGTGCAGCCGGGCGGCGTAGAAGCAGTGGTCGATCACCATCGCGACCGCCTGCGTGGTCAGGCCGCGGCCGGCGTACGCCTCGTCGATCCAGTAGCCGATCGAGGCGAACTGCCCCGACCCGCGCACGATGTTGTTGACCGTCACCTGCCCCGCCAGCTGGCCCTCGACGACCACCATGAACGGGAGCGTCTGGCCGGCACGCGCCTGGCGGCGGTAGGTCGAGACCATCTCGCCGAAGCTGCGCGGCCCGCTCACCCCGGCCGGGGACGTCGCGTCCCAGCGCCGCAGCCAGTCGCGGTTGCGGTTGCGCAGCCGGTGCCACGCCCGCTTGTCGCGCCGCCGGACCGGACGCAGCAGCAGGTCGCCGGCGCGGAGCTCGACGGGCCAGATGTCGACCGGGTACGTCGTGGTCAGTGGTCGCTCCCCCGCACCTGCTCCACCGCGTGGACCAGCAGCGGCTCGAGGACGGCCAGGCCGTCCTTCACCCCGCCCTTCGAGCCGGGGAGGTTGACGACCAGCGCGTCGCGGTGCACCCCGGCGAGCCCGCGCGAGAGTGCCGCCGTCGGCACGCCCTGGTCGACGCCGTACCGGCGGATCGCCTCGGCGATGCCGGGCACCTCGAAGTCCAGCAGCTCCCGGGTCACCTCCGGGGTGCGGTCCGTGGGCGTCAGGCCCGTGCCGCCGGTCGTGACGACCAGGCGCGCGCCGGACGACACCGCGATCCGGATCGCCTGACCGACGGGCTCGCCGTCGTGCACGACGTCCGGACCGGTCACGTCGAAGCCGAGCCCCTCCAGGGCCTCGACGATCAGCGGGCCGGTGGTGTCGTCGTACACCTTGTCCGCGGCGCGGTTGGAGGCGACCACCACGGTCGCCGTCAGCGCCTCGGGCAAGGTTTCGCCGGCGGGGTCCTCGGGTGGGTGCTCACTCACGGCGCCATTCTCCACTCCGCCCGCCGGACTTGGCCTCGACGCGCACGTCGGCGATCACCGCGCCCTTGTCGACCGCCTTGACCATGTCGACCACCGTCAGCGCTGCGACGCTGACGGCGGTCAGCGCCTCCATCTCGACGCCGGTGCGGTCCGTGGTGCGCACCGTCGCCGCGATCGCGACGTGGTCGTCGTGGACGTCGAGGTCGACGGTGACGCCGGAGATGGCCAGCGGGTGGCAGAGGGGTACGAGGTCGGGCGTGCGCTTGGCAGCCATGATCCCCGCGACCCGCGCGACCCCGAGCGCGTCGCCCTTGGGCACGTCGCCGGCCCGCAGCAGCGCCACGACCTCGGCGCTCACCAGCACGCGCCCGGTGGCCGTGGCCTCGCGCGTCGTCACGTCCTTGGCGGAGACGTCGACCATGCGGGCCGCGCCGGACTCGTCGACGTGGGTGAGGTGCGGGGTCTCGACAGCCTCGACCGACGGCGGCTGCGGCCCTGCCTCGGGTGCGGAGGTCTCGACGCGCTCACTGGCGCTCGCTGCTCGACCACCCGAGGTGGTCGAGCCCGACTGAGCGCTAGCGAAGGAGGCGGTGTCCTGAGCAGACGACCGAGGTACGAGGTCGTCGTGTCGAAGGGACGTCGAGACCCCCGAAGCTGACCCATCATCGCCAGGGGTGGAGGTCTCGACAGGCTCGACCGACGGTGGCTGCAGCCCTGCCTCGGGTGCGGAGGTCTCGACGCGCTCGCTGGCGCTCGCTGCTCGACCACCCGAGGTGGTCGAGCCCGACTGAGCGCTAGCGAAGGAGGACGTCGAGACCTCCTCGGGTCCCTCGCCGAGGGCTCGGTCGTCTCCGGACATCAGAAGTCCCGGTCGAGGACGAGCACGGGGACGGGCGTACCGGCGTCGACACCCGACTGGTCCTCGTTCAGCACGACGAGCGCGTTGGCGACGGCGAGGTCGCCGATCAGGTGCGAGCCGTGGCCGCCGACGGGGGTGACCGTGGCACCGGTCCGCGTGACGTCGTACCTCGCCCGGACGAACTGCCGCTTGCCCAGCATCGAGCCGATCGCCTCGGTGGTCGTCGCCTTCATCAGCGGGCGCTGCAGCCGGCGGCGACCCATCAGCTTGCGCAGCGCCGGCACGACGAACACCTCGAAGGAGACGTACGACGACACCGGGTTGCCCGGGAGCGTGAAGATCGGCACCCGCTCCTCGCCGACGAAGCCGAACCCCTGTGGCTTGCCCGGCTGCATGCCCACCTCGGTGAACTGCACGCCGCCGGAGCGGGTGAGGACCTCCTTGACGACGTCGTACGCCCCCTTCGAGACCCCGCCGCTGGTCACCACGACGTCGGCGCGGACCAGCTGGTCGGAGAGGACCTCCTCGAAGTCGTCACCGGTGTCGGAGACGATGCCGACCCGGTACGCGATCGCCCCGAGCGAGCGGGCCGCCGCCGCCAGCATGAACGAGTTGCCGTCGTGGATCGCGTCGCCGTCGAGCGGGCGACCCGGCTCGCGCAGCTCGTCGCCGGTGGAGATGACGACCACGCGCGGGCGCGGGTGCGCCTTGACGGCCGGGCGGCCCATCGAGGCCAGCAGCCCGATCTGGCGGGGGCCGAGGATCTGGCCGGCCTCGAGGATCACGTCCCCGGGCGAGACGTCCTCGCCGCGGCGGCGCACGTGCTGCCCCTCGTCCGGCGCCTGCGTGATCCGCACCTCGACCGTGCCCTCGTCGGTCCACTCGACGGGTACGACGGCGTCGCACCCGGGCGGCACGGGCGCCCCGGTCATGATGCGTACGCAGGTCCCCGGCTGCAGCGCGACCGGCTTCGCGCCGGCCCGGCCGGCGGCGATCTCGCCCACGACGGGGAGGTGCACGGGCCGGTCGTCGGAGGCGGTCACGACGTCGGCGTGGTGGACGGCGTACCCGTCCATGCTGGAGTTGTCGAAGGCGGGCAGGGCGCTCGTGGCGACGACGTCCTCGGCCAGCGGCAGGCCCATCGCCTCGAGCAGCGGCTGCTCGTAGGCCGGCAGTGGTTCCAGTGCGTCGAGGATCGAGCGCAGCTGGTCGTCGACCGAGGTCAGACCGGGTGAGACAGGCATACCTCGCAGACTAGACCGGAGCCGGAGCTTCCTCGCCGAGAACCGTGCCCGCGTCGACGCGGCGCTGGCCGCCGGGCTCGTCGAGCTCGACGTCGCCACGGACGCGGACGCCCTCGCCGAAGACCCAGTCGCCGTGGACGACCAGCGACGTGGCCTCCTTCAGCGACGGCACGCCGGCCGGGAAGCGCTTGTCGAAGTCCTTGACCAGGGAGTACGGCCCGTCGAGGTCGACGTACGGCGTGTGCTCGGGGCCGAGGTCGAGCACGAAGTCCTCGCCGACCGTGTAGCAGTCCGAGCGCAGCAGCATCAGCTGGGCGGTGTTCTTGACCGGCACGAACCGGTCGCGGCCGACCTCGATCAGCGCGGCGTCCTCGAAGACCTCGATCGCGGCGCCCATCGCCGTCTCCAGCTGCAGCACCTTGGGGCTCTGCTTGTCGGCGGGGTCGACGGTCTTCTCGTTGCGGATCAGAGGCAGGCCGAGGATGCCGTCACGCCGGTCCAGCTCGGCGCGCAGCGCCCGCAGGTCGATCCAGACGTTGTTGGTCGAGGCGAAGCGGTGCCGGTCGAGGTCCGCGAGCGCCTCCTTGTCCTCGGGCAGCGTCTGCGCGGTCTCGCGCAGCACCAGGCGTCCGTCGCTGAGCCGGCGCGCGAAGTGCCCGCCCTTCTTGTCGTTCGCGTCGCGGCGTACGGCCTCGATCGCGAACGAGGCGCCGGACTGCGCGAACCAGCCCGCGACCCGCGGATCCGGGACCGCGCCGAGGTTGTCGGAGTTGGAGCAGAACACGTAGCGGTAGCCGGCGTCGATCAGCCGGTCGAGCAGGCCGGTGCCGCGCAGGGCGGTGTAGATGTCGCCGTGGCCGGGCGGACACCACTCGAGGTCGGGGTCGTCGAGCCAGGTCACCGGCTCCAACGAGTCGACGAGGATCTTCGGCTCCTTGTTCTGCAGGAACTCCAGCGGCAGCCCCTCGACGGGGAGGTCGTCGTACCGCGCGAGGGCGGCCAGGCTGTCGGCCGAGGTGCGGAACGAGTTCATCAGGATCAGCGGGAGCGGCGCGGCGTGCTCGCGGCGCAGGTGCTGGACCTGTCGGGCGATGACGTCGAGGAAGGACATCCCCCGGCGTACGCACAGCAGCGACTTCGCACGGTCCATGCCCATCGAGGTACCCAGCCCGCCGTTGAGCTTGATGACGGCGGTGGCGCGGATCGCCTCGCTCGCGGTCTCCTCGGAGACCTCGACGTCGGCCAGCGCCGGCATGTCGACCGGCTCGATCGCGCTCTCCGGGATCATGCCCGTCTCGCCGTGCTGGACCAGCCGCCAGTAGTGCGCGAACGTGTCGATGGCGACCGGGTCGACCCCGGCGTCGGCCATCTTCTGCTTGCACCGCTTCAGAGCCTTGTCGCCCGCCTTGTCACCGGGGGCCGACTGGCGCTTGTCACCCATGCCACCGATCGTAGGCTGCGGCCGTGGCAGCCGCACATCTCCCCGACGATCGGGCCGCGGGGGCCAAGCTCGCGCTGCGCGACCAGCTGCTGACGGCGCGTGGGCGCCTGCCCGTCGCGGTGATCGCGGCGCGCGCACGCTCGCGGGCGGAGCACCTGCTGGCGACCGAGGAGGTACGCCGGGCCGCCACCGTCGCGGCGTACGTCTCGGTGGGGCGCGAGCCCGGCACCGGCCCCCTGCTCGACGCCCTCGTGGCCGCCGGGAAGCGGGTCGTGCTGCCGCTGCTGCTGGCGGACATGGACCTGGACTGGGGCGTCTACCGCGGGCCGGAGTCGCTGGTGCGCGCCGGGCGCGGGCTGCTCGAACCCGCCGGGGAGCCGCTGGGCGCGGACGCGGTGGCGACGGCCGACGTCGTCCTCGTGCCGGGGCTGGCCGTCGACCGCACCGGGGTACGGCTCGGCCGCGGCGGAGGGTCGTACGACCGCGCCCTCGGCCGGGTGCCCGTCGGCACCTTCACCTGCGTGCTGCTCGACGCCGCCGAGATCCTCGACGACGTACCCCACGCCCCCCACGACCGTCCCGTCACCGCGGTCGCCACCGAGGACGGGGTGCTGCGGCTGCGCTGAGGCGCCGCCTCCCGCAAGGGAGAGTGTGAGCGCAGGACGCGACGCCTCAGCGGGTCGGACGCAGGACGAGGGTGTCGGACGAGGCGGCGCGGACGGCGTGCGGTGTCGAGGGCCAGGGCGACGAGGAGCCGTCGCGCCAGGCGGGCAGCTGGTCGAGGAGGTGCGGTCCGAACACGTGGCCCGAGGTGCCGCCGAGGACCGCCCACCGGCTGCCGTCGGGGTCGGCGAGGTCGCTGACCAGCCAGCCGGCGGGCGCCGCGTCCGCGGAGTACCCGCTGCGCGGGTCGTACGCCGTGTCCATCACCGCGCCCGGTCCACCCGGTGCGCCGTGCCCGTCGCGGTCGAACAGCACCCGTCCCAGCCACCGCTCGGACAGGGCCGGGCTCCGCAGCTCGAGGCGGTGCAGGTGTCCCCAGCTCCAGCCGCGAGGATCGCGCGCCTGCAGCCTGGTCATCTCGTCGCGCGCCTCGCGCATCGCCCGGACGAGCACGTCGTCGCGCTTCTCGACGCGCTTCGGCGTGGTCGCGTCGTCCCACCACGGGTCGTCGGGGTGGTCGAGCAGTCCGCGGACCACCTCGTCCCACCGCGGGTCCCCGTCGGGCCACAGCGTCGGCGGCAGCTGGTCGTGGAAGGTGTCGCTGAGCAGGTTGCGCCACACGGCGTTGTAGTACGCCGCGGCGGCCGACCCGGTCGGTTGCGAGTAGTCCCACCCGCGCAGGGTCCGCTGCCCCTGCCGGACGTACGCCGAGCGCAGCGGGACGTCGAGCAGGTGCGGCACCAGCGCCGGCGCGGTCGGGCTGCGCGTGTCGGTCGCGACCCGTACGAGGTCGGTCGCAGTGACGTCGCCGCCGGCCGCGGCGAGGAGCCGGCGCACGCGGTCGGCCTTGGCGGCGTACGACCAGGAGTCCCCGAGGGTCGTGGTGTCGGCCGAGGGTGGTTGTCCCGCCGCGACGACGATCCCCGACGCGGGATCCTCCTCGTGCGGCAGCCGGTCGTCGGGCACCGGCACGAGCGGCCGGGTCGACGCCCATCCCGGCGCGGGCCGCAGACCGTCGCCGGGCACCCTCGACGGGATGGCGCCGGTGGCCTGGTAGCCGATCGACCTCCGGTCGGCGTACACCACGCCGGACGCCGGGGCCCGCAGCCGCCGGGCGGCGGCGCGGACGTCGCTCACCGACCCGGCGGCGTCCATCGCGAGCACCGCCTCCATCGAGCGGCCCGGCGTGCTCCCCGTCCACCGCACGGCCACGGCGTAGCCGTCGCCCCGTGGCGGCGCGCCGGACGGCACCGGCATCTCCCGGCCGATCTCCCTCAGCCGGTCCGACACGTCGGAGAGCAGCGGTCCGTGCCCGGTCGCGCGCACGGTGATCTCACGGGTCGACCCGCCGGCGACGCGGATCCGCTCGGTGCGCGTCTCGAGCGGTTCGCGGCGCCCGGCCCGCACCGACGTCCCCCCGGCGACGGACTCCAGGAACAGGTCGACGGTGTCGGCGCCCAGTGCGGTGACCGCCCACGACACGTCGTCGTTGTGGCCGGTGACGATGCCGGGGAGGCCGGCGTAGGCGAACCCCGAGACGTCGTACGGGCAGTCGGCGGAGACGCGTCGGCAGTGCAGACCGCTCTGGTACGCCGACCCCGGCAGCGCCACCTGCTGCCCCGGGACCGCGGCCAGCAGCGGCCGGCCCGACACGGTCGACCGGCCGGCCACGGCGAAGGCCGTGCCACCGGTGCCCGGACGGGCCGCGACGAGCGGGTCCTCGGCGGCGAAGCCGTCACCCAGCTCGTTCACCAGGGCACTCCTGCCCCGGGGCTCGGCTCCGCTCGGGGCGCTGCCGGGCTGCACCCGGGCACCGGCGCCCGGGGTGGTCCCACCGGTCACGGCGGCGCGCTCGTCCAGGGGGTACGACGGGTAGAGGGTCGCCGCGCCCGCCGGCGCCGGGGAGACGGCCAGCTCGGCGCGCTGCACCTCCTCGTGCAGCCCTCCTGCCTGCTGCCAGGCCGCCAGCTTCAGGTACGCCAGCGAGTCCACCGGCGTCCAGTCGCCCGGTCGGTAGTCGCCGTCGAGCGACACGAGGGTGTACTCCAAGGAGTTGTCCGAGCCGATGTGCTGGTCGAGGTAGGCGTTTACGCCGTCGCTGAAGGCCTCCAGCGCCTGCCGGGTCGGCGCGTCGAGCAGCGCGAGCTCACGCTGGGCGGTCCGGCGCCAGCCCAGCGTGCGCGCGACCTCGTCCTGCCGCAGCAGCCGGCTGCCGAAGATCTCGGCGAGCTGGCCCGACGCGGCGTGGCGGCGCAGGTCCATCTGCCAGAACCGGTCCTGCGCCTGGACGAACCCCTGCGCGGCGAACAGGTCGTGGCTGGTGCCGGCGTAGATCTGCGGCACCCCCTGGGCGTCACGTCGTACGACGACCTGCCCGTCGAGGGTGCCGAGCCGCAGCGCGCCGTCGGTCTCGGGCAGCGAGCGGCGCGCGACCCACCAGGCCCCGCCGACGGCCAGCAGAGCGAGCACCAGCGCCACGACCAGCACGTACACCGCCCAGCGGAACGGTGCCGGCCAGTCGGAGAAGCGGTCCCGCTCGGGCACGGGTCGCTCCCCCACGCCTCCCGAGACCGTCACGCGGCACATTGTGCCGGGTCGTCACCGGGGGCCGCCGGGCGCCACCGACGCCCGCGGGACGGTCCCGACGTCCCCCGGGCACGGCGTAGACTTGGCACTCGGCAGCAGGGAGTGCCAGCCCGCTCGGCCGCGCAACCAAGGAGAGACGTGCCCACCTACCAGTACCGCTGCACCGAGTGCGGCCACTTCCTCGAGCAGTTCCAGGCGTTCACCGACGACGCGCTGACCGAGTGCCCGGTCTGCGGCGGGCAGCTGCGGAAGGTCTTCAACGCGGTGGGCGTCGTCTTCAAGGGCTCCGGGTTCTACCGCAACGACAGCCGCTCTGACTCGTCCTCGAAGGGCTCCGACGGCTCGTCCTCGAGCTCCGGCTCCGCCGAGGGCTCATCCTCGAAGGACTCCGGCGGCTCGACCTCGAGCTCCGACTCCTCGGGAGGCTCGGGAAGCTCGGCGACCTCGAGCAGCTCCGCAGGCTCCACCGGCTCCGGCTCGAGCTCCTCGTCCTCGTCGTCCTCCACCTCGTCGTCGAGCTGAGTGCACCTCTGACCTGGGACGACACCGCGCCTGTGGGCAACCCGGGCCGTCCGTGAGCCGCACCGCCTAGCGTCCGAGGCATGGCCACAGACGACCCCTCACACAGCCTCCGCGGACTCCTGGCCGGCCTACGCCGGCGGGTCCTGCTGCACCGCCGGGGCCTGGCCGCACTGCTCCTCGCCGTCGCCGTGGCCGCCGGGGTGGGTGCCGTACGCGCCCCGGCGCAGGCGACCACGACGGTCTGGGTGGCGGCCCGCGACCTCGACGGCGGCGGCGCGCTCACCGGGGCGGACCTGCGTCGCGCACGACTCCCCGAGGCGGCGGCGCCCGCGGGCGCTGTCACGCGGGAGGAGCTGGTCGGGCGCCGCCTGTCCGGCCCGGTCCGCGCCGGCGAGCCGCTGACCGACCGCCGGGTGCTGGGCGCCGCACTGCTGGAGGCCTACCCCGGTCGTTCGGCGGTGCCCGTACGACTGGCCGACCCCGGCGTCGCGGAGCTGCTGCACCCGGGTGACCGGGTCGACCTGATGCGGGCGGACCCGCGAGGTGACGGCCCGTCGACACTCCTCGTCCCGCGGGCGGTCGTGCTGAGCGTGATCCGCGACACGCCGTCCGCCATCGGAGTTCCGGACGGTCCGGATTCCGGGGGGATTGTCCTGGTGGCTGTCGACGCAGCCGCCGCTCCGGAGGTGTCTGCCGCCGGAGTGGCGGGCTTCCTCACCGTCGCCCTTCCTCGCTAGGTTGTGGCCCCCACACAACCCTGAGAGGCACCGGCCCTGGTGTCCGGTCACCAGAAGGAGCGTCAGATGGACGGCTTCAAGGCTTTCATTCTCCGCGGCAACCTCGTCGAGCTCGCTGTCGCGTTCATCATGGGCGGCGCTTTCGCCACCGTGGTCGACGCGACCGTGAAGATCATCATGGACCTCATCGGCAAGATCGGCGGCACGCCGAACTTCTCCTCGTACACGCCCGGCGGCGTCTCGGTCGGCGCCTGGATCACCGCGGTGATCGGCTTCCTGATCTTGGCCGCGGTCGTCTACTTCCTCATCGTCACGCCGTACACCAAGGCCAAGGAGCGGTTCTTCCCGGCCGAGCCCGTCGCCGAGGAGGGCACCCCCGAGGACATCGTCCTGCTCACCGAGATCCGCGACGCCCTGGCGGCACGCGGCTGAGCTCAGCACCGCACCACGGGGCTGAGCTCAGCCCCCGTGGTGCGGCGGCACCTGCTCACGCAGCCAGGTGTCGCCGCGCCCCCCGGCGTCCGGGCCGGTGGCGTCGACGTCGTCGCTGGTCTGCTCGGGCATCGTCGTACCGAAGACCTCGTCGAGGCGACGGCGCCGAGCGGCCGCCCGCTGCGCCTCGCGCCGACGCTCCGCGCCCGAGGAGTCGGCCACGTCCTCGCTCACGAGCGCGCCTGGTGCGATTCCCAGGCTCCGAGCCACTCCGGGCTCCACCGCTGGTGCCACGGCGCCCAGCCGGTCGTGGCCGTGAAGTGGTCGGAGGAGACCCGCAGCGACCGCGCGTGCGGCTCCAGCCGTCCTGCCCCCAGCCGGCGGGTGAGCAGCCCCGGCCGGCCGAGCACGCCGGTCTCGACCTCGCTGCGTCGCAGCGGCTCCGCCCCGACGTTGTAGGTCCCGGTCGGCGCTCGCAGTGCCGCCACCACCGCCTCGGCGGCGTCGTCGGGGTGGACCAGGTGCATCCAGGACTCCGGCGAGCCGATCCCCAGACCGACCGGGTGGGTCTCCCCACCCCCGACGACGTGGCCGAGCCTGAGCACGACCGCCGCGCGGGTCGGCCCGGCCAGGTCGAGCACCTGCGACTCGGCGACCGCGAGCGGCTCGGTGGCCGACGTGACGTCGACCGGGTGGCCCTCGCGCACCCAGCCCTCGCCTCCGTCGGCGTACAGCACCGAGGAGCTCTGCAGCACGACTCGCCGCACGTCCGCGAGGTAGGCCGCGGCGACGAGGTTCTCCACCCCGCGCGTGAGCAGCTGGTCCTGGCGGCGCCATGAGCCCGGCACCGCGATCTGCCAGTGGTCCGGCTCGTGCGAGGCGAGGTCCACGACCGCGTCGCAACCATGGACCAGGTCCAGCAGCGAGTCGGGGTCGAGCACGTCGCAGACCACCGTCCGCGCCGCTCGCCCGTCGCTCCCGGTCGGCACCCGGGCGGCCTCGTGCGGGCGTCGTACACCGGCCACGACGTCGTACGAGGCGTCGAGGAGGGCGGGGACGGCCCGCCGGCCGATCCGACCGGAGGCGCCGATGAGGGCGACCTGCATCGACTCAGTCTCGGATAACGAAACGATCACGGCAAGCCAGGCGCGCCTTGCCCGCCGCCGCAGCGCGGTGCGACGGGGCGGTCGGGCACCGGCTCAGGCGCACAGGCCGTTGTCCTCGGCACGCTGCTGCTTCTGCTGGGTCTGCTCCTCGACCTTCTCCAGGCGGTCGCGTCCGGCCGCGGCGGCCACGTCGACCGCCGAGCGCGCCTTGCCAACGGCAGGCCCCTTGCGGCCGGTCGACGGCGTGGAGTCCGACGCCTTGACCGCCTCCTCGGAGGTGGAACGGCTCAACGGCTGGTCGTTGCGGATCCGCTTGAACACCTCGTCGGCGTCGGGCGAGAGCTCGACGCGGTTGGGGTCGGGCGCGTACTCCTGGAAGGGCACCGTCAGGAACTGCACGTTGCCCAGGCCGATGTTCTTCAGCGACGAGCCGAGCGAGGCCAGGTCGGAGAGCTTGGCGAAGCCGGGGTCGGTGGTGAGCGCGTTGGTCGCAGCGTTGAGGAACCGGACCAGCTTCACCGGGTTGGCGAGGGTGCCGGCCGAGACGGCCTTGGAGATCATCGCCGCCACGAAGGTCTGCTGACGCCGCATCCGGCCGATGTCGCCGTTGGTCGACAGCGCGTGCCGCACGCGTACGTAGTCCAGCGCCTGCTCACCGGTGACGTTGTAGGTGCCCTTGCGCAGATGGATGTCGCCGATGTCGTCGTCGACCTTCTCCGGCACGCACACCTGGACGCCGCCGAGCGCGTCGACCATCGTGCGGAAGCCGTTGAAGTCGATCACCACGAAGTGGTCGATGTAGACGTCGGAGATCGACTCGACCGTCTTGATCGTGCACGCCGGCCCGCCGACCGCGTAGGCGGCGTTGAACTGGGTCAGCCCTCCCGGGTCGGAGCCCTTGCCGTCCTTGCGCTGGCACGACGGCCGCTCGACCATCGCGTCGCGCGGGATGGAGATGCCGTACGCGCGCTTCCGGTTCGCCGAGAGGTGCAGCAGGATCGTGGTGTCGGACAGGCCCGGCGTCGAGCCCTTGACCGCCTTGCCCTGCCCCTTGCGGGTGTCCGACCCCATCACCAGCACGTTGAGCGGACCACCGCTGCCGACCTTGTCCGGGCGCTTGCCCAGGGCGTCGGAGACGCTGAGCTGGTTGATGTTGCCCTCGAGGTGCTTGTAGAAGTACGCGAAGACCCCGCCGAGGATCAGGGCCAGCACCACCACGACGACCGAGACCCGCTTGAGCACGCGGCGCACGCGCGCCCCCGACGTCCGCGCCACCTTCTGCTCGCGGCGCGCGTCGGCACGCCGGAGGGCGCGGTGTCCCGGCTGCTTGGGCTCGGGAGGAGGGGTGTCGCTCACGGGTGGGGCGGACCTTGTCTGTGGTGTCCCGCGCGAGTGCGACGCAGGGATGGAACGGGCAACTCGTTCCATTGTGCGGTGCCGACCCGCACGACTCCAACTGTCCGCGCGATGATCGGTCCATGAGCGGCACCGGCGACGGCACCCTGGAGGCACTCGTACGACGCGACCTCGTGGCTCCCGACTGGGCGCAGGCGCTGGCGCCGGTCGAGGGGGCGATCGCCGCGATGGGGGTGTTCCTGCGCGAGGAGCTGGCCGCCGGCCGGTCCTACCTCCCCGCCGGCGACCTGGTGCTGCGCGCCTTCGCGCGGCCGATGGCGCAGGTGAAGGTGCTGATCGTCGGGCAGGACCCGTACCCCACTCCGGGGCACCCGGTCGGGCTGAGCTTCTCGGTGTCGCCGGAGACCCGGCCGGTGCCCAAGAGCCTGGCCAACATCTACACGGAGCTGGTCGAGGACCTCGGTGTGCCGCGACCCACGTCCGGCGACCTCTCGCCGTGGGCCGACGCCGGGGTCCTGCTGCTCAACCGGTCGCTCACGGTCAGCCCCGGCCGGCCGGCCTCCCACCGCGGCAAGGGCTGGGAGGCCGTCACCGAGCAGGCGATCCGTGCGCTGGCCGCCCGCGGCGGGCCGCTGGCCGCGATCCTCTGGGGCCGCGACGCGCAGTCGCTCGAGCCGATGCTCGGCGGGGTCCCGTGCGTGACCTCGACCCACCCGAGCCCGCTGTCGGCGCACCGCGGCTTCTTCGGCTCCCGCCCGTTCAGCCGGGTCGACGCGCTGCTGAGCGAGCAGGGCGGGGAGCCGGTGGACTGGGCGCTGCCCTGACGACCCCCGCCGCTGCCGGCGGGGCCGGGCGGCATGATCGGCCCGGTGAGCATCCTCTCCATCCAGTCCAGCGTCGCCTACGGGTACGTCGGCAACTCCGCCGCGGTCTTCCCCGTGCAGCGGCTGGGCGTGGAGGTCTGGCCGGTGCCGACCGTGGTCTTCTCCAACCACGCCGGGTACGACGCCTGGCGCGGCCCGCTGCTGCCTGCCGAGGACGTGCGCGCCGTGATCCGCGGTGTCGAGGAGCGCGGTGTGCTGCCCGAGGTCGACGTGGTGCTCTCCGGCTACCAGGGCGGTGAGGACATCGGCGCGGTGGTGCTCGAGGCGGTCGCCGCGGTCAAGGCCGCCAACCCCGAGGCGGTCTACGCCTGCGACCCGGTGATGGGCAACGCCGAGTCCGGGCCGTACGTCCGCCCCGCCATCCCCGCGCTGATGCGCGAGCAGATGGTGCCGGCCGCGGACCTGGTGACGCCCAACCAGTTCGAGCTGGGCATGCTGACCGGCAGCGACCCCCGGACGCTGCGCGAGACGCTGGCCGCGGTGGACGCCGTCCGCGCGGCCGGTCCGGCGACGGTGCTGGTCACCAGCGTCCTGCGGCCCGACGCGCCGGCCGGCACGCTGGAGATGCTGGCCGTCCACCGCGACGAGGCGTGGCTCGTACGCACCCCGCGGCTCCCCGAGAAGTCGCACGGCTCCGGCGACGTGACCGCGGCGCTGTTCACGACGCACCTGACCCGCAGCAGCGGCGACGTCCGAGACGCCCTGGAGCGCACCGCCTCCAGCGTCTTCGACCTCCTCCGGCTGACCCACGAGAGCGGTCGCTGGGAGCTGCAGCTGGTCGCCGCGCAGGAGTACTTCGCCAGCCCCGCCATGCAGTTCCGCGCCGAGCGCGTGGCATGAGCGAGGGCGCGCCCGCTCACACTCACTCCACGGTCCGGCCGGGGAAGTCGCACCCCGCCGGCGGCCACCGACGACCGCTCCCGCCGGTCCGGACGGGTCAGTTCTGGTAGAAGGCGTTGGTCCGGTAGGCCTCGTTGAGGGTGAGGTCACGGTTCTGCTGCGACGTCAGCCGCAGGTCCGCCGGCAGCGGCACCCGGCACTGGGCCTGGGCGCAGCTGCTGTACTGCTGCCACACCCGGCGCAGCTCGGCGACCACACCGGCGTACGCCGGGTCGGAGGCCACGCTGTCCATCTCCAGCGGGTCCTTGGCCAGGTCGTACAGCTCGGTCTCGCCGCTGGCGTACTCGACCCACTTGTAGCGCCCGGTGCGCACCCCGCGGATGTTCAGCCCGGTGTCGAACCCCGGGACGTCGGAGGGCGACTCGTAGCCCGGCAGCTGGGCCAGCCCCTCGGTGACCAGGGGCAGGTCCCAGCCCCGGTCCGGCCCGGCGATGGTCGCTCGCAGGTCCCGGCCGTCGGCGCCCGGCATGGCCGTGCCGGCGTACCCGGCGAACGTCGGAGCGAGGTCGATCGTGGTCGCCGGGTCGTACCGCACGCCGGTCGGCACCCCCGGTCCCGCGATCAGCAGCGGCACCCGCAGCGACGGCTCGTGCGGGAGGGTCTTGCCCTGCCGCTTGCGGTGCTCGCCGAGGAAGTAGCCGTTGTCGGAGGTGAACACGATCAGTGTCCGCGCCAGCTGGCCCGTCGTCCGCAGCCGCTGGAGGGTGGCACCGATCTGGCGGTCGAGGGCGTACAGCGCCTCCGCGCGCTGGCGGGCCAGCTCGGTGACGGCCCGCTTCTCCTGCGCGTCCGCCTCCGGGACCGAGCGCAGGTAGCGGGGCTTGTCGCTCATGTCGGCCTCGGCCGGGCCGTGCGGCGGCATGCCCGGCGGGTGGTCGATCCGGTCGTCGAAGAGCCCCTTGACCCAGTCCGGCCGCGCCGGGGTCGCGATGAACTCCTTCTTCCCGTCCGTCCGCCTCATCGGCTTCGGGTCGTCGGGCTCGACCGGCACGCCGAAGTGGGGAGCCGTGGGGGTCCACCACACGAACCACGGCTTGCTCCTGCCCGCCGGCGTGCGCGCCGCGCCGAACCGGTCGATCGTCGCGCGGGTCTGCTGGGCGGTGAGATCGGTGGAGTACTCCCCGGGGTGCGGGACGACGCGACCGTTGTCGTTCTGCGTCATCGCGAAGTAGTGGTACGTGCCGCCCCGGTTGGGCGAGCTCCGGGGCCACCGGTGGTCCAGGCCGGCCTGCCACGAGGCCCACCCCGGCGGGACGTACCGCACCGACGAGCGGCGGGTGAGGTGGGTGGGCTGCTGGCCGTAGCCGTTGAGGTACTTGCCGATCAGGCCCGTGCTGTAGCCCTGCTTCTGCAGCACGGTCGCGATCGTCGTGCGGTCGTCGAAGGCCCCGAAGCCGTACGGGTCGATCTGGCTGTAGACCTTGTGGTTGTGGGAGTACTTCCCGCTCAGGAACGACGCCCGCGACGGGCAGCACAGCGGGTTCGGGGCGTAGGAGTTCTGGAAGCGCAGGCCCCGGTCGGCGATCAGCTTCTCCACGTTGGGCATGGCGTCGAAGTCGTCGGCACGCATGTCGTCGGTCTCGATGACGAGGATGTTCGGCTTCGCCACGGCCGGGTACGACGCGGCCGGCAGGCTCGCGCTCGCCGTCAGCGGGGGGCGCCGCTTGGCCTCCTGCGAGGGTGTCGGCGACGAGCCGGTGCTGCAGGCGGCGACGGCCGCCACGCACGTGAGAGCCAGGGTCGCCGCGAGGGGCCGGCGGGCGTGGGGGGTGAGGCGCACTGCGCGAGGGTAGCCAGCGGATCCGCCGACTTCACGGGCGGCACGCTGCCCCTCACGCGGCTCGGCGACATCTCGAGCCGCGTGTCAGGATTGAACTGACGACCGTCCGCTTACAAGGCGGGTGCTCTACCACTGAGCTAACGCGGCGTGCTGACCCGGCGACCCTACCGAGACCGGCGGGGCACGCCCGTACGCCCCTGTCAGCGGCGCTGGGTGCGGATCAGCCGGGCGACCTCGACCGCGACGCCGACGGCCAGCTCCTCGGGCGTGCAGTCGAGCGGCTCGGGCACCAGGTGCCCGACCGTGCCGGTCGCCAGCAGGTCGCGGGCCCGGACGTGCTGGGCCTCGGCCAGCTCGGCCGCGTGGTCGGTGTCGCCGTGGACGATGACGCTCGCGCCCTCCGGCGGGAGCGGCGAGAGCCAGGCGTTCTCCACCGCCACCGTCTCCCGGGCGGGCACCAGCGCGAGCGCACCGCCGCCGCAGCCCTGGCCGAGGATCACCGAGACCGTCGGGACCGTCATCGTGGTCAGCGTGGCGATGCACCGGGCGATCTCGCCGGCGATCGCCCGCTCCTCCGCCGACACGCTCAGCTCGGCGCCCGGGGTGTCGACGACGGTCACCAGCGGCAGCCCGAGCTCCTCGGCCAGGCTCATCGCGCGCCGCGCCTCCCGCAGCGCGCCCGGGCCCATCGGCGAGGACTCGCTCTGCCGCTCGCGGTCCTGCCCGACGAGCACGCAGGGCTGGCCGTCGAGCCGGGTGAGGGCGACCAGCATGGCGGCGTCCCGCTCCCCCTCGTCGGTGCCGCGCAGCCGTACGGTGCCGGCGCCGGCGTACCGCAGGAGCTCGCGGACGCCGGGCCGGTCCGCCCGCCGGGTGACCTCGATCGACTCCCACGCCGTGCGCTGCTCGTCCGGCAGCTCCTCGACGCTGGTGACCGCCACGCGACCGGCCAGTCGCGGCTCGGTCGGCTCGTCGACGAGCACGCCGAGCGCGAGGTCGACCAGCCCGGGCAGCTCCTCGGCCGCCACGACCGCGTCGATCACGCCCTTCGCGGCGAGGTTCTCCGCCGACTGCACGCCCTCGGGGAACGCCTCGCCGTGGAGGGCCTCGTACACCTTCGGGCCCAAGAAGCCCACGAGTGCGCCGGGCTCGGCGACCGTGACGTGACCCAGCGACCCCCAGGAGGCGTACACGCCGCCGGTGGTGGGGTGGCGCAGGTGGACGAGGTACGCCAGCCCCGCCGCGCGGTGCTCCATCAGGGCACGGGAGATCTCCACCATCCGTACGAACGCGACGGTGCCCTCCTGCATCCGGGTGCCGCCGGACGAGGTCGAGGCGAGCACCGGCAGCCGCTCGGCGGTCGCCCGTCGGACGGCGCTCTCGATGCGGCGGGCCGCGTCGGTCCCGATCGAGCCGGCGAGGAAGCCGAACTCGTTGACCACCACCGCCACCGGACGGCCCCGGACCAGGCCGCGGCCGGTCAGGACGGACTCGTCGGTGCCCGCCTTCTCGGCCGCGGCGAGCAGCTGCGTGCGGTAGTGCTCCGGGTGGCCCGTGACGTCGATCGGCTCGTCCCAGGACTCGAAGGAGCCCGCGTCGAGGACCAGCTCCAGCAGCTCGCGGGCGCTCCAGCGCCTGCTCACACGTCCTCCCCCGCCAGCTCGGCGCGGATGGCGTCGCCGTGCTCGTCCAGCAGCGGCGGCGGACGGTGGTCGCGGCGCGTGGTCTCACCGTCCGGGCCGAAGAACCGCAGCGGCGGACCGGGCAGCGTGACGTTGCCGAGGGCGGCGTGGTCGACGTCGATCAGCAGGCCCTGGCTGCGGGTCTGGTCCCACTCGTACACCTCGTCGATCGCGCGCACGCGTCCCGCCGGCACGCCGACCTCGGCCAGCCTCGCCAGCAGCGGCTCGGGCGCCCAGTCGGCGAAGGCCCGCTCGACGACCTCGATCGCCAGCTCGCGGTTCGCCACCCGCTCGGAGTTGGTGGCCAGCCCCGGCGTCGCCGGGTCGATCCCGAACCCGCGGCACAGCCGCGCCCACAGGCCCTCCGAGCCCACCGAGATCTGCACCGCGCCGTCGCGGCAGCGGAACAGCCCGTACGGCGAGATCGACGGGTGGTGGTTGCCCTGCGCCCGGCCGACCTCGCCGGCCACGGTCCACCGGGTGCCCTGGTAGGCGTGCGTGCCGACCAGCGCAGCGAGCAGCGAGGTGCGCACCACCTGCCCGCGGCCGGTGCGCTCGCGCTCGTGGACGGCGGCGAGGACGCCGTACGCGCCGTACATCCCGGCGAGGAGGTCACCCACCGGTACGCCCACCTTCTGCGGGTGCTCGGGGTCGGTCCCGGTCAGCGACATCACCCCCGCCTCCCCCTGGGCGATCTGGTCGTAGCCGGCGCGGCCGCCTTCCGGCCCGTCGTGCCCGAAGCCGGTGATCGACAGCGCCACCAGCCGCGGGTTGCGCGCGCACAGCTCCTCCAGGCCGAGGCCGAGCCGCTCGAGGACACCGGTCCGGAAGTTCTCCACCACCACGTCCGCCCGGTCCACCAGGGCGAGCAGCACCTCGCGGTCGGCCGCGTCCTTGAGGTCGAGGACGATCGACTCCTTGTCGCGGTTCGCCGAGAGGAAGTACGTCGACTGCCGGCGACCGGCCTCGTCGGGCTCCCCCACGAAGGGCGGCCCCCAGTCGCGGGTGTCGTCGCCGAGCCCCGGCGCCTCGACCTTGACGACGCGTGCCCCGAGGTCGCCGAGCATCATCGTCGCGTGCGGCCCGGCGAGGGCGCGAGTCAGGTCGACGACGAGAAGGTCGGCCAGCGGTCCGTCGGGTCGGGTCGTCATGTCTCCAGCCTCGTGCATCGTCGGGTCTTCGCCGCTCGCGGGGCTCACCATCCCGGGAGCACGAGCGCGGCCCACACCAGGAGCGGTCCGACGACGACCACGACCACGCTGTAGGTGAGGATCTGGCGGTAGTACGTCTGCTCGCTGACTGAGTCGGGCCGGTTGGCCAGCATCAGGGCGCCGTTGGTGGAGAACGGGCTCACGTCGACGATCGT
Source organism: Marmoricola endophyticus (assembly GCF_014644415.1). Lineage (GTDB taxonomy): Bacteria > Actinomycetota > Actinomycetes > Propionibacteriales > Nocardioidaceae > Marmoricola > Marmoricola endophyticus. Next base: position 2,828,989 of record NZ_BMKQ01000001.1, on the reverse strand, counting down.
CGAGCTGACCGCCAGCGCCGCCACGAACAGGCCCGCGTTGAGGCCGCCCTCGGCGATCAGCGGGATCGCGATCGGCACGATCACCGGCAGCAGCGCGGTCGAGCTCGCGAAGGCCGAGACGACCCCGCCGACGTAGCAGAGGACCGGCGCGCCCACCGCGGCCACGCCGAGGCCGGCGGCCCAGCCGCCGACGTACTCCGGGACCTCGGCGGTGGTGAGGATGGTGGCGTACGTCGAGACTCCCGCCACGAGCAGCACCGTGGGCCACGCGATCTGCTTGACCGCGTCCTTGTGCTCCTGCGGCTTGAGCATGGCCAGGACGACCGCGGCGGTGATCGCGGCGAACCCGATGTTCTTGTCGAAGGCCAGCGAGACCACCGCCACGGCGACGAACGCCACCAGGGTCAGCACCTGGTCGCGGCGTACGCCGACCGCGGTCGTGGCGCCCTCGGTGAGGGTGCCGGTGCCGCGCGCCGGGACGGGCGGTCCGCCGCGGTGCAGGTCGGCGGCCACCAGGTCGCCCTCGTCGGCCTCGATCCGGCGGTGCATCAGGTCGCGGCCACCGAGGACGAAGAAGAGCACAGCGGCGATGGCGAGGTTCACCAGCAGGCTGGCCAGGAAGACGGTGACCTCGCTGGAAGGCAGACCGCTGTCCGTCATCACCGAGCTGGTGATCGTGCCGTAGATGCTGATCGGCGAGAAGCCTCCACCCTGGGCGCCGTGGACCACGAACATCCCCATCAGCAGCGGATTGATCCGGTAGCGGCCGGCGAAGCCGAGAGCGATCGGGCCGATGATCGCGCACGCCGCCGGACTGGCCGCGCCGATCGCGGTGAGCAGCGCCGTGACGGCGAACATCACCCACGGGATCAGCGCCACCCGTCCCCCGACCGCGCGGACGGCGGTCTGGACGATGAGATCGACCGTGCCGTTGTTGCGGGCGATGGCGAACAGGTAGGTGACCCCGATGAGGGTGAGGATCAGGTCGCCGGAGACCCCGCCGAGGATCGTCTTCTCGTCCAGGTCGAGGGCGTACATGCCCACCAGCCACGCCGCGACGTACGCCAGCGCTCCCATGTTGATCGGCAGCACCGTGCCGATCACGAACAGCGCGACCAGGGCGAGGATCGCCACCAGCTCGACTCCCATGCGGACCTACTTCCGTCGGGCGGACCCGAGATGTGACCGGGCTCACGTGGACCAGTGGCCTAGCCAATAGGCCAGCGAGCCCGGTGTCAATATCCTGGGCCCGTGAGCACCGCTGTCCCCGCCGGCGACCCGGGCGTCGGTCCGTTGCCACGCACCCGGCTCTACGCACAGGTGGCCGAGCAGATCACCGGCTGGATCCGCAGCGCCGGCCTGAGCGCCGGCGACCGTCTCCCGCCGGAGCGCGAGCTCGCCCAGCGGCTCGGCGTCAGCCGCGCCACGCTGAGTCAGGCGCTGGTCGCCCTGGAGGTCGTCGGCGTGGTCACGGTGCGCCACGGCGACGGCACCGTGGTGACCGAGCGGCCCGCGGCCGGCCGTACCGTCGAGGCAGTGCGCGCCCACGCCGACCGGCTGGGCGAGGTCATCGACACGCGCGACGCGCTGGAGTCCAAGCTGGCGGCCCTCGCGGCCCAGCGTCATACCGAGGGGGACCTCGCGCGCATCGACGCCGCGCTGGAGCAGATGGCGGCCGACGTCGAGGCCGGCGGGCGGGGCCTCGCCGGCGACGAGGCCTTCCACGGTGCGGTCACCGCCGCCGCGCACTCGGCGCTGCTGGCCCGGTTGATGGGCGAGATCTCCGGGCTGATCAAGGAGACCCGTGTGGAGTCGCTCTCGCAGCCCGGGCGTCCGCAGGACTCGCTGGCGGGGCACCGCGCCATCACCGCCGCCATCCGGGACCGCGACCCCGACGCGGCCACCGCGGCCATGCACGCCCACGTCGAGCTGGTCAGCGACGTGGCCCTGACCCGCGACGACCCCCGGTGAGCGGTTTGGAGGCCCTCGCCGTGCTGGGTGCCGGCTTCGGGGCCGGCGTCCTCACCGCGACCGTCGGCGTCGCCTCCCTGATCAGCTTCCCGGTGCTTCTCGCGGTCGGCCTGCCGCCGGTGACGGCCAACGCGAGCAACACCGTCGGCCTGGTGCCGGCGGGGCTGTCCGGTGCCTTCGGCTACCGCGCGGAGCTGCGCGCCAGCGCGCGGGTGACGGCCGTGGTGATGGTGACGAGCGGGCTCGGGGCGGTCGTCGGTGCCGTGCTGCTCCTCGCACTGCCGCCGAGCGTGTTCGAGGCCGTCGTGCCGTGGCTGATCCTCTTCACCTGCCTGCTGGTCGGTGCCCAGCCTCGCATCTCGGCGTGGCTGCGGCGGCGCAGCGGCTCGGTGGAGGAGCGGCTCGCGCTCGGACCCGTCACGCGGGTCTTCGCGCTGGTCACGGGGGTGTACGGCGGGTACTTCGGCGCCGGTTCCGGCGTGATGATGGTCGCCGTCCTCGGCCTGGGCACCGACCTGCCGCTGCACGTGGTCAACGCCGTCAAGACCACGGCCATCCTCGCCGGCAACGTCGTCGCCTCCCTCGTCTTCGTCGTGGTGGCCGATCTCGACTGGACCGCGGTCGGCCTGGTCTCCGCCGGCTCGCTCGTCGGGGGCTACGTCGGCGCCCGCGTCGGCCGTCGCCTGCCTCCCACCCTGTTCCGAGGCCTCGTGGTGCTCGCCGGGGTCGTCGCGGCCGTCGCCCTGCTGCGCTGAGTGGCAAGCGGCGCACCACGACCGACCCACCTGACTGCCCGGTCAGCGGACTAGCGTGGGCCCATGGCGCTGCGGATCGTCGCCAGCCGGGCCGACCCGGGGCTCTACACCCTGCCCTGGCACCTGCCGCTCGAGCAGTGGAGCGAGCACGTGGTCGCGCTGCCGCGCGGGCTCTCGCGCCACGTCGTACGCATCATCCGGCTCGGTGGTGAGGTCTACGCCCTCAAGGAGACCCAGGAGCCGATCGCCTGGCGCGAGCACGCGACGCTGCGCGACCTGCGGCGCATGGACCTCCCGACGGTGGTCCCGCACGGCGTGGTGACGGGACGGGTCGACGACGAGGGCGACCCGCTCCCCGCGGTCCTGATCACCCGCCACCTCGGGCACGCGATGCCGTACCGCACCCTGTTCTCGCACGGGGTGCGCGCCGACAGCCTGCCCCAGGTCGTCGACGCCCTCGTGGTGCTGCTCGTACGACTGCACCTCGCGGACTTCTACTGGGGTGACGTGTCGCTGTCGAACGTGCTGTTCCGGCGCAACGCGGGCGCGTTCGCGGCGTACCTCGTCGACGCCGAGACCGGCGAGCTGCGCGACGAGCTGCCCGACCGGATGCGCGAGTACGACCTCGAGGTCGGCACCGCGAACGTCTTCGCCGAGCTGATGGACCTCAAGGCCGGCGGTCTCGTCGACCACGACACCGACGAGCGGCACGTGATCGAGCTGATCCGTGAGCGGTACGACGACCTGTGGGCCGAGCTGACCGCCTCCGAGCAGTTCGACGTCACGGAGATGTGGCGCATCGAGCAGCGTGTCGAGCGGCTCAACGACCTCGGCTTCGACGTCGAGGAGCTCGACGTGGTCACCGACTGGGACGGCGCGACGGTCCGGGTGCAGCCGCGGGTCGTGGAGCTCGGCCACCACTGCCGCGAGCTGCGCGACCTTACCGGCCTCGACGTCGAGGACAACCAGGCGCGGCGGCTGCTGAACGACCTGGCCGCGTTCACGGCGTTCTTCGGCGCGGAGGGCGAGGACCGGATGGTGGTCGCGTCGACCTGGCTGCACGAGGTGTACGAGCCGGTGCTGGCGATGGTCCCGCCCGAGCTGCGGGGGAAGCTCGAGGGCCCGGAGATCTTCCACGAGATCCTCGAGCACCGGTGGTTCCTCAGCGAGCGGGCCGGGGCCGAGCAGGGGATCCTCGAGGTCGCGCGGGACTACGTGGACACCGTCCTGCCCCGGCGACCCGACGAGGCGCTCCCGGCGCCGGGCGGTGAGGCGGGCGGTCAGGACGAGGGGCTGCTGCTCGGCGAGGGCGACGTCGACGCGCCGGCCGCGGGCTCGTCCGCACCGGCGGAGTAGTCGAGGGCGGTGTAGTCGCCGACGACGAACACCCCGTCGGTGCGCAGCGCGACGGGCTGGACGCCGACCGGGCGCTCGTCGTCGTACGTCACCAGGGTCATGCCGGCCTCGCGCCGCAGCTTCGAGCCCACCGCGATGGCGTACGCCGCGCCGCCGGTCGTGCCGTTGGTGTAGCTGTAGCCGACCGAGCCGTTGCTGCCCACGACCCTCGTCGGACCGACCTGCACGTGCAGGTGCCCGGCGAGCACCAGGTCGACGCAGCCGCGGGCCAGCGCCTCCTCGCCGGAGTTGGCGTCGTGGACGACGAGGGTGCGTACCCGCTCCCCCTCCTCGTCGGCCCGGCAGACCTCGTCGGCGATCTGCTCACGCTGCTCGTCGAAGGAGATCCCGACCGCCTCCCGCGACGGCCCGAGGCCGCTGGAGCGCGGGTCGTCGATGCCGTACATCGGGGTGCCGGCCGGGCCGTCGACGACCTTCCCGTCGAGGTGCGTCCAGCCGAGGTCGGCGAGGTACGAGGTCACGAAGTCGCCGTGGTCGTGGTTGCCGGCGATCGACCAGCGGTGCTCGATCCCGTCGGGGGTGTCGAAGGCGCGGTCGAGGGAGTCGAGGCTGAACGCCTCCCACTGCGAGCCGGTCGAGGTGTCGTCGCCGGCGTCGATCACGTCGCTCGCGCCGCCCCGGTCGGCCACGGCACGGGCGACCGCGTCCATCCCGACGTTGTCGTGGCGGTCGCTGACCTCGAGGACGACGCTCTGGTCCTCGGCCGGCTCGTGCAGGCCGTCGAGGTCCTCCGCAGCCTCCCGGGCATCGGCGTAGAACCGCTTCGACCGGTCGTAGGTGTCCAGCGCGCTGGCGATCAGCTGCTTGGTGCCGGCGGTCGCGAGGTCCATGCGTACCTCGATGCCGCGGGTCTCGCTCGGCAGGTCGACGCCCGGCGCGAGCGCGGCGAGCGGTCGCCAGGTCTGGCCACCCCCGACGGTGGGGGCGTCGGCGCGCCACGGCTCGCGGACGAGCACCCCCGCGGCGACCACGACGACGAGGGTGCCCACGACGAGCACGGCGCCGCGGGGCGTGGGCAGGTGCCGTACGACCTCGGCGCGGCGACGGCGGCCCAGCAGCAGCCACAGCCCGAGCGGTACCAGCCCGGCCACCGCGCCCAGGCCGACCGACTGCCAGGCGACGTCGGTGATCGCGGACCGCGCCTTGGCGAGCTGCGGTTCGGGGTCGGAGGCGATGAAGCCGTAGCGCTGGACCAGCTCCTGCAGCGACGAGGCCTCGGTCTTGCCCAGCGTGATGTCGGCGCCGACCCGGCTCCCGGTCGAGTCGCGCAGGTCCGGCAGGAACGGGCCGAGGTGGATGGTGGCCCGGCCGTCGAGGGTGGGGCGTACGACGGCGTCGTGGCTGGCCAGGACGGTCGAGCGCGAGGTGTTGAGGAACAGCAGCAGCGCCACGCCTGCGGCCACCACCAGCCAGACCAGCGCTCCGCCGGCGACGTGGAGGAGTCGACGTACGACGACGGGGTGCGGTGCGCTCATGCCACCGCAGAGGTTACCTGCGAGGGTTCAGGAGGGCGGGCGCTGCTGGACGGAGGCGACGGCGTCCACGAGCGCACGCGTCCGCCTGCTCGAGACCCCGGACTTCACCTGGAGCAGCTCGGTGCCCTCACCACGGTCTCGCACCGTCACCGTGTTGAGCTTGCCCGTCGGCCCGTCCAGGGTGAGGGCCGCGACCGGCGCCTCGAACAGGGCGGTGCCGAACGGGTTGCGGAACAGGCCGGTGACCTTGGTGAACACCAGCATCCGCTGGTCGGTGACCACGCACCAGCCCGCAGGGAGGACCACGCCGGCGACGGCGGACCCACCCGTGACCAGCGCCGCACCGACACCGATCGCGAAGGCGGCCGCCGTCGAGGCAGCGACGGAGGACCGCGACACCTTCAGGCCGAAGGGCTCGCAGAGGAGGATCTCCTCCTCCGCACCGAGCCGGTCGCCGAGCCGGTCGCCGAGCTTGCGTCGTACCTTCGACTGGTCCACGGGATCCTCCGCGCTCGTGCGTTCCCGGCTCCGTGCCGAGTCGGCTGGAGATTATCCGGGGGCAGGCCCGAACGGAAGACGCTGCGGCAGGCCCCTCAGTCGTCGGACGGGCCGGGGAGGCTGAGCACCCCGCCGACCAGGGCTGCGACGCCGGCGCCGAAGTCGAGCATCCGCAGCGTGAGCGGGTAGTCGACCAGCACCGCGACCACGATCATCACGACACCGCAGAGCATGGCGGCGCCGGTGGCGACCTTGCTGCGACCGAAGAAGGTGAGCACGAGACCCGCGAGGGTGAGCACGATGCTGTAGCCGTTCTCCCGCCACGACGCGTGCTCCGCGGAGATCTCGATCGGGTAGATCTCGAAGAAGTTCAAGACGATGAACACCACGCCCGCGAGCAGGATCAGCAGCCCGCCGCCGCGCTTGGGCGACCAGCTGACCGCGGGGTGCACGTCGTTCGCCCCGGTCGAGACCGGGGGCTGCGGACGAAGCGACAGGGTCTGGTCGTGGGACGGCTCGTGGGCCTGGGGCTCCAGCTCGGACGACTCGGCCATCGCGGACTCCTGACGTGTGCGGGTGTGCGAGCGCAACGGTACCCAGCCCGCGCCGTGGTCCGCCTGTGGGTGCCGGTGAGTGCCGGGCACCTGCCCGTCGAGTCATCAGCTCTGCAGGTCCGAGTCGTCAGCTCTGCGGGGTCGAGTGGTGCCTCGTGCATGGGCAGCGCCCGGCCGTCGACGTCGTACGACCACCGGCGCGAGCCGCGCGTACGGTCGCCGGGCGGAACCCGCAGCTCGGCCCTGCAGTGCGCACCACTCGAGCCTGCAGTACGCACCACTCGAGCCTGCAGAACTGACGATTCGACGGGGCAGGTCAGGCGCGCTCGGCGGCGACGGCGTAGAGCGTGACCGAGGCGGCCACGGAGGCGTTGAGCGACTCCAGGGTGCTGCTCATCGGGATCGAGACCAGGTGGTCGCAGGTCTCGGAGACCAGGCGGGACAGGCCCTTGCCCTCGGAGCCGACGACGACCACCAGGGGGCCGGAGGCGAGGTCGAGCTGGCCCTCGCCGCGACCGACGAGGTCGGGCAGGGACACCTCGCCGTCGGCGGCGAGGCCGACCACCATGCAGCCGGCCTGCTGGTACGCCTTGAGCTGGCGGACCAGGTTCACCGCCTGCGCCACCGGCACCCGGGCGGCCGCGCCGGCGGAGGTCTTCCACGCGCTGGCCGTCATGCTCGCCGAGCGGCGCTCGGGGATCAGCACGCCGTGGGCGCCGAAACCGGCCGCGCTGCGGACCACCGCGCCGAGGTTGCGGGGGTCGGTGACCGAGTCCAGCGCCACGAGGAGCGGGGGGTGACCGCTGCCGGCGGCGGCGTCGAGGAGGTCGTCGGGGTGGGCGTACTCGTACGCCGGCACCCGGGCGGCCAGCCCCTGGTGCACCGCGCCGGCGGTCATCTTGTCCATCTCGTGGCGCGGCACCTCCATCAGGCTGATCCCACGCTCGGCGGCGATCTCGAAGGCCTCACGGAGCCGCCCGTCGCGCTCGGCTCCCTCGGCGACGTACAGCGTCGTCACCGGCGCCTCGGCGCGCAGCGCCTCGACGACGGAGTTCCGCCCGGCCACCCACTCCGAGTCGGTGCCGCGCTTCCCGCCGACCGGGCGGCGGCCGCTCTGCCGCGGCGCCGGTCCCTTCTTCTGGGCCGCCTTGTACGCCTTGTGGTTCGGCCGGTCGGCCGCCTTCGGCGTCGGCCCCTTGCCCGCGAGCCCGCGGCGCACGCGCCCGCCGGACCCGGCGGTCGGGTTGCCCTTGCCGCCCTTGCTCACCGCTCCGCGGCGCGAGGAGTTGCCTGCCATGTCTCAGTCCTTGTCCGGGCGGGCGAGCGACCATGCGGGGCCGCTCGGGGTGTCGGTGACCTCGACGCCCGCGGCCGCGATCCGGTCGCGGATCGCGTCGGCGGTGCCGAAGTCCTTGGCCGTGCGCGCCTCGCCGCGCTGCTCGAGCAGCCCGCGCACCAGCACGTCGACCGCCTCGGTGAGCCGGCCGGCGCGCGCGTCGTCGCCGCCGCGCGCGGCTCCCCACGCGGGGTCGTACGGGTCGACCCCGAGCACGTCGAGCATCGCCCGCACCGACGCCACGACACCGCGCAGCGCGGGCGAGTCGCCGCCCGCGAGGAGCTTGTTGCCCTCGCGCACCACGTCGAAGACGGCACCGACCGCGGCCGGCGTCCCCAGGTCGTCGTCCATCGCGTTGACGAACTCCGCGCAGGCGACGCCAGGGGCCGGCACCTCGCCGACCACGTCGACCGCCCGGGCGAGGAAGCCCTCGATGCGGCGGAACCCGGCCGCGGCCTCGTCCAGCGCCTCGAAGGAGAACTCCACGGTGGAGCGGTAGTGCGCGCCGACCATGTAGTAGCGCAGCTCGATGCCGCGCACCCGGCGCAGCACCTCCGGCACCAGCAGCGAGTTGCCCAGCGACTTGCTCATCTTCTCGCCGGCCGTGGTGATCCACGCGTTGTGCAGCCAGTACGACGCGAACGGCCGGCCCGCGGCCCGCGACTGGGCCTGCTCGTTCTCGTGGTGCGGGAAGCGCAGGTCGACGCCGCCGCCGTGGATGTCGAAGGCGGGACCGAGGTACTTGCCCGCCATCGCGGAGCACTCGATGTGCCAGCCCGGCCGGCCACGACCCCACGGCGAGGCCCAGGAGGCGGACTCGGGCTCGCCGGACCCGGGCTGGCGGCCCTTCCACAGCGCGAAGTCCCGCGGGTCACGCTTGCCTCGGGGGTCCGCGTCGGCCGCCGCCTCCATGTCCTCGGTGCGCTGGCCGGTGAGGCCGCCGTACTCCGGCCAGGACCGCACGTCGAAGTAGACGTCGCCGGAGCCGTCCGGCGCCGGGTAGGCGTGGCCCTTCTCGACGAGCTCGCCGATCAGCTCGACCATCTCGGGGACGTGGCCGGTGGCCAGCGGGACGTACGTCGGCGGCAGCACGTTGAGGTCGTCGTACACGCCGTCGAGGACGCGGGTCATCGCGTACGCCAGCTCGTACCAGTGCATCCCGGCCGCCGCGGCCTTGGCGAGGATCTTGTCGTCGATGTCGGTGACGTTGCGGACGAAGTCGACCGCGTAGCCGCTGGCCAGGAGCCAGCGGCGCAGCACGTCGAAGGCGACCGCGGAGCGCACATGCCCGACGTGCGGCTCCCCCTGGACGGTGAGCCCACAGACGTACACGCCCACCCGTCCCTCGGTGAGCGGCTCGAAGTCGCGCACCTCCCGGGTGGCGGAGTCGTGCAGGCGCAAGGACATGCGGTCAACCCTAACGACTTCCGGACCGTGTCCCGACCTGTGACGTGAGTGACAGATGAGGCATTTGAGACTTACTCTTCGCGCATGCGTCCGCTTCCCGCCGCCGTCGCCTCCCTCCTCCTGGGCGCCGCGGCGCTCACCGTCCCCGCGGGCGCGGCCTCCGCGGCAGCGCCCGCCCCGGGAAGCCCCCGCTACGCCTCGGTCGTCGGCGCCGGGTTCGCCGGTGGCACGCACAACGGCACCGCCTACCGCTCCGGGCGGCTGGTGCTCGACCACGCCACCAGCACCACCGCCTCCGGGCGAGGGACGCTGGAGAACGCGAGCTGGTACTCCGGCTGGGTCACCCCCGGCACCTCGTTCACCGAGCTGATCGCCTCCTGGAAGGCGACCACCGCGCCGGGCAGCTTCGTCCGCATCGGCCTGCAGGCGAAGACGACGGCCGGCACGTACACCTCCGTCGACGACACCGCGACCTGGGCCGAGCAGGACGACGTCGTCCGGCGGGCCTCCGCCAGCGCGCAGCCCGACGACACCGCCTCCGTCGCCACCGACACCTTCAAGGCGCACGCCGGCACCCGGTTCGTCGCCTGGCGGATGCGGGTCGTGCTCACCCGCCCGGCCGGCAAGCCCGGACCCAGCGTGGTCAAGGTCGGCGGCGTCGCCTCGACCCCGACGCCCTGGAGCGGGCACACCTCGGCCCCGCTGTACGGCGCACGCACGCTGGCGGTGCCGACGTACAGCCAGATGACGCACCGCGGGGAGTACCCGCAGTACGGCAACGGCGGCGAGGCCTGGTGCTCCCCCACCAGCGTCGCGATGCTGCTCGGCTACTACAAGCGGCTGCCGCCGGCCTCGTCGTACGCCTGGGTGGCGGCCGGCGACGCCGACCGGTACGTCGACGGCGTCGCCCGGATGACATACGACTACGCCTACCAGGGCACCGGCAACTGGCCCTTCAACACCGCGGTCGCCGCGACGTACGCCGGCGACGCCTTCGTCACCCGGCTGACCAGCCTGCGCGACGTCGAGCAGCTGGTGCACGCCGGCATCCCGGTGGCGATCTCGGTGTCGTTCGGCAAGGGCGAGCTGTCCGGCGCACCGATCTCGGCCAGCAACGGCCACCTCGTCGTCGTCTCCGGCTTCACCGCCGCCGGCAACCCGGTCGTCAACGACCCGGCGGGGCCGAGCAACGGCTCGGTGCGCCGGACGTACGACCGCGGCCAGCTGGAGCGGGCCTGGATGGGGCACTCGTACGGGACGGCGTACATCGTCCGCGACGCCGCCCACCCGCTGCCGCCCGCCGGGAGCGCCCCGCGCTGGTGACCCCCACGAGCGCCGGGTCTCAGCCCTGGACGGTGAACGTGCGGCTGTGCCAGCCCGTGGCCCCGTCGGGGAGCACGTCGGCGCGCGCGGCGGTCTGCGTGTATCCCGAGCGGTCCGTCGCGCGGACCACCGCCGTGTGCTCGCCGGCGTCGAGCTCGGTGTCCAGCACCCACTGCACCCAGGTGTCGACGCCCGGCACGGTGCCCAGCCGGGCGTCCTGCCAGGACCCGCCGTCGAGCTGGACCTCGACCTTGTCGATGCCGGTGTGCTGCGCCCAGGCGACACCGGCGACGGCCACCCGGCCGGCGTCGACCGCCTCGCCGTCGACCGGTACGTCGATGCGCGACTCGGTCTTCACCGGGCCCTTCTCGCCCCAGCCCCGCTCGGTCCAGTAGGCCGCGAAGTCGTCGAACCGGGTGACCTCGAGGTCGACGAGCCACTTGGTGGCCGAGACGTAGCCGTACAGCCCCGGCACGACCATCCGGACCGGGAAGCCGTGCTCGATGGGCAGCGGCTCGCCGTTCATCCCCAGCGCAAGCATCGCCTGGCGGTCCGGGTCGGTGAGGGCCGCCAGCGGGGTACCGCAGGTCCAGCCGTCCTCGGAGGTCTGCTTGACCGCGTCGGCGCCGTCCTTCACGCCCGCCTCCGCGAGCAGGCTGCGGATCGGCACCCCGGACCAGTACGCGTTGCCGATCAGCGGCCCGCCGACCTCGTTGGACACGCAGCACAGCGTGATCCAGTCCTCGGTGCGCTCGCGCCGCGCGAGCTCGGCGAAGGAGATGGTCAGCTCGCGCTCGACCATCCCGTGGATGCGCAGGCTCCAGTCGTCGGGCGCGACCTGCGGGACCGCGAGCGCGGTGTGGATGAGGTAGAAGTCGCTGTCAGCGGTACGCCAGGACGCTTGGCCGGCGACCCCGAGGTCGGCGCCCGACGGAGTCGTACCCCGGCCGAGGCGCAGCCGGAGGGCCTCCCGAGCCGCCTCGACCCGGTCGCGGCCCGAGGCCAGCGCCCGCGAGGCGCCGCCGAGGACGAGGGCGCCCACCACGACGATCGCGGACCGCTCGAGGAAGACCCGTCGCGAGTGGCCGACGGCGGCCGGTGACGCCGACGGCGCGGCACGGACCTCGACGTAGCGCTGAGCCACGCCGACCAGCATCGGCAGCACCAGGGCCCAGACGACGAAGCCGATGACGACCGGGATCGCCGCTGCCGGGCTCCCGCCGGAGCCGGTGCCGCCGCCGGTCTCGGTGCCCGGCGCGGACGAGGTGGCGATGAAGCCGATGACACCGAGCGCCCCGAGCAGGGCGTACGCCAGGGGTGCCGACCGGGCCTGCAGCACGCCGGCCGCCCCCGCGACGAGCAGCACCACCAGCGTCGTACCGGCGATCAGCAGCGGCTTGTCGGCGTGACCGACGAGCCCGATCAGGGCCTCGGCGACCGGGCCGGGGGTGAGGTCGCGCACCACGGAGGCGACCGCGGTGACCGGGTTGCCGGGCAGGTGCAGCAGCGCGGCGGCGAGCAGGCTCGCCGCCAGGCCGGCGAGACCGGTGACGACACCGGCGGCGGCCAGGGGCAGGCGCTCGCGCCGGGACGTGCTCACCCCTCCAGTGTGCCGAGCGGGCACACGCGCCCCAAGAGAGGACACAATCGCCCTCGTGAGCACACGCGTGGGGATCGGCACCGACGTCCACCGGCTGGTCGAGGGCCGCCCGATGCGGCTCGCCGGGCTGGACTGGCCGGAGGAGCCCCGCGGGCTCGAGGGCCACTCCGACGCCGACGTCGCCGCGCACGCGGCCTGCGACGCGCTGCTCTCGGCAGCCGGCCTGGGCGACCTGGGCAGCACCTTCGGCACCGACGCCCCCGAGTGGGCCGGCGCCGCCGGCACCATGATGCTCGCCGAGACCGCGTCGCGGGTCCGTGCGGCCGGCTTCGAGATCGGCAACGTCGCGGTCCAGGTGATCGGCACCGTGCCCCGGCTGGGCCCGCGCCGCGACGAGGCCGTACGCGCGCTCTCGGACGCGGCCGGCGCCCCGGTGAGCGTCACCGCCACCACCACCGACGGTCTCGGCCTCACCGGCCGCGGCGAGGGCGTCGCCGCGATCGCGACCGCCCTCGTCACCGCTCGCTGAGCCACCAGTCGACGCCGCGACGGCCACGCAAACCGATCTCACACGCACGACCCGAGACGCCGGCGGAGCGCCGGGGCCACAATGGCCGGTCATGGAGACCCTGCGCACCCATGACGACCTCGACGTCGCGGTCTACGCCAACGGCCCCGAGGACGCCGCGGTGACCGTGCTGCTCGCCCACTGCTGGACTTCCGACGCCGAGGACTGGCGCTACCAGCTGCGTGACCTCGCCCAGGTGCTCCCTGGTCGGGTACGCACGATCGCCTGGGACCACCGCGGGCACGGCGCCTCGCAGGCCGTCCCCCGACGCGACTGCACCGTCGGCAACCTCGCGCGGGACATGGCCGACATCATCGACACCTTCGCCCCGACCGGCCCGCTGGTGCTGGCCGGTCACTCGATCGGCGGGATGACGATCATGGCGCTGGCCGAGCAGCGCCCCGACCTGTTCTCCGAGCGGGTGCAGGGCGTCCTGCTCACCTCGACCTCGGCCGGCGACATGGGCAGCGTGGACCTCGGGCTGCCCGAGATCGGGGACAACGTCCGCAACCAGATCCCGCGACTGCTGGCGCTGCGGGCCAAGACGCTCTCCAAGCGGGTACGACGTCGCACGCCGATCATCGAGCGGCAGATCATGTCGCGGCTGGTCTTCGGCCAGCCCCAGCGGGTGCGCGACGTCGCCCTCGCCGTCGACGGGCTGGTCAACTCCCCCGGCGACAGCGTGGCCGGCTTCTACGAGGACATCGTGCTCCACCACGAGCGCACCGACGCCCTCAAGCACCTGAGCGGGATCCCGACCACCGTGCTGGTCGGCGCGGCGGACCGGCTCACCCCGGTACGCATGGCCCGCCACATCGTCGACCACGTCGACTCGGCCTCGCTCTACGTCGCCCCCGACGCCGGGCACATGCTGCCGCTGGAGCGCGACGCGATGGTCTCCGACGCCCTGCTCGGGCTGGTCCGTCCCCTGGCGGGCTGAGTCGGCGCGACGCCCGGCTCAGCCCCTGCGGCGTGCGCCGACCTCCACCATCGCGTTGCGCACCCGGACGTCGTACGTCGAGATCCGCACCTGCGGGTCCTCGAGGCAGACCCCCGTGTCGAGGTCGAAGGTCTGCAGGTGCGTCGGGCAGGAGACGTACGTGACGCCGCCCGACGTCCCGACCAGACCGCGCGACAGCGCACTGGCGCGGCTGAACGGGTCGCGGTTGGCCACCGCCAGCACACGGCCCTCGGCGGAGCGGAACACGGCGACGCCGCGCCCGTGCACCAGCACGGCCACGCCGTGCTCGGCGTCGAGGTCCTCGTAGCGGCACACCGCCACCCAGGTCGGATCGCTCATGACGCTCGCGAAACTAGGAGCGCTGTGTGTTCCACGCGTGCCGGTCGTGTTTCGGCCAGGAAACAGGTTCGGACCGAGGCCGACCTCAGGTGCCGGCGGCGGCGTACCGCCGGGCCAGCGCGGCGAAGGCCTCGCGCAGCGCGGGCGGACCGACCACCTCGACGTCGGCGTCGAAACGGCCCAGCGTGGCGGCCAGGCCCCGCCACGACCAGGCACCGAGGCGTACCCGGCACCGGTCGGGCCCCCACGCCTCCACCTCGCCCTCGAGGAGGTACGGCGCGACCTCCGCGGCCGGGCAGGACAGCAGCACCTCACCCGAGCACGGCCACCGGTCCACCCCCGAGCTGCCCTTGAAGTGGGCGTTCACGAAGGTCTCGACGTCGTCGCCGGGCAGCCGCCGCGGGACGAACCTCGGTCCGTTCGGGGTGCGCAGCGCCATCCGGTCGACCCGGAAGGTCCGCCAGGCGGCGCGGTCGAGGTCCCACGCGACGAGGTACCACCGTCCCGCCCGACTGACCACGTGGTGCGGCTCCGCGCGCCGCGGTGAGGCGTCCTCGGGTCCCGCCGGCGTCGCGTAGTCGAAGCGCACCACCTCGTGGGCGCGCACCGCGGCGGAGAGCGAGACCAGGACCTCGGGGTCGACACCGGCCCGACCCGGGCGACCGACCACGTCGACCTCGAGTGTCTCCACCCGGTGCCTGAGGCGAGCGGGCAGCACCTGGCCGAGCGTGGTCAGCGCACGCAGCGCCGCCTCCTCGACGCCGGCGCCCGCGCCGGCCGCGACCCTCAGGGCCACGGCGACGGCGACGGCCTGCTCGTCGTCCAGCAGCAGCGGCGGCAGCGAGGACCCGGCACCGAGCCGGTAGCCCCCGTCGGGGCCCTTGGTCGCTCGCACCGGGTAGCCCAGGTCGCGCAGCCGCTCCATGTCGCGCCGCACGGTGCGCTCGCTGGTGCCCAGCCGCTCGGCCAGCGCACGGCCGGGCCAGTCCCGTCTGGCCTGGAGGAGGGACAGCAGCGTCAGCAGGCGTCCGGTGGGTCCGGTCATAGGGTCGAGTGTCCTCCGAGTAGCGGACAGAATCTGGCCTTTTCATCAGCCACAGTGGTGCGTGTCGACCAGGTCGGTCGACCGCACGGACCGAGGAGGACCCATGGCCCTGATCCCCACCACCCACCTGAACTTCCGCGGCCAGGCGCGCGAGGCGCTGACCTGGTACCAGCAGGTCGTCGGCGGCGACCTGCTGCTCGTGACGTACGCCGACGCGGCCGCCGGCGCGGCCCTGGCGGGCGACGTCGCCGAGGACGAGCTGAACCAGCTGATCTTCGGCCAGGTCGCGACCGAGAGCGGCTTCCGGATCATGGCGTTCGACGTGCCGGCCGCCCGCCCCTTCGAGCGCGGCGAGAACTCCTTCTTCATCTCGGTGCACGCCACCTCCGAGCAGGAGCTGCGCGCGCTGTGGGACGGGCTCAGCGACGGCGCCGAGGTGCGCACGCCGCTCGGCCCGGCGATGTTCTCCCCGCTCTACGGCATGCTCACCGACCGGTTCGGCGTGGTCTGGGTCGTCGACCTGCAGACCGAGCAGCCCGGGTAGGTTCGCCGCCATGACCTCGGCAGCCCGCGGCGGCACCCGGCGTGCCGCCGCGGTCCTGCTCGCCGGCGGGTCCGGGCGTCGTACCGGCTCCGGGACGAACAAGGCGCTGCTCCCCCTCGGTGGCTGGCCGGCGCTGGCCTGGTCGGTACGCACCGTCCTCGACCTCGCCTCGGTGCACCGCCTGGTGGTCGTCTGCCGGGCGGAGGAGCGTGCGGACGTGGCCGAGGCGCTCGGCCCGCACCTCGGCGACCAGGACGTCTGGCTGGTCGACGGCGGCGCGGAGCGCCAGCACTCAGAGAAGGCCGCACTCGACGTGCTGCGCGCCGACGTGGGGACCGGCGAGGTCGAGCTGGTCGCGATCCACGACACCGCCCGCCCGCTCGCGACGCCGGCACTGTGGGAGCACGTGCTCGCGGCGGCGGCGGAGCACGGCGGGGCGCTGCCCGCACTCGACCTCCCCGGGCTGGTTCCGGCCGACGGCACCACCACCCTGCCGGCGCTGGTCGGCGTGCAGACCCCTCAGGCGTTCCTGGCGCGCGAGCTGCTGCAGGCGTACGACGCCGCCGCCGCGGGCGGGTTCGTCGGCACCGACACCGCCTCGGTGGTGGCCTCCTACTCCGGGCTGACCGTCGTCACCGTCCCGGGCGAGCCGACGAACCTCAAGGTCACCTGGCCCGAGGACCTCGCGGTCGCCGACCGGCTGCTCAGCGACCGGGTGCGCCGCTGAGGCTCTCCAGCAGCTCGACGTCCTCGACCCGGGCGACCCGGGCCGCGGTCGTCGGGGCCTCGAGCCACTCCACGTCGTACGACGCCCCGAGCGCGAGCGCGGAGGCGGCCAGGTCGTCGAGGTCCAGGGGCCGGCCGGGTGCCGGCGCCGCGAGCTGAGCGAGCACGTCGGCCGGGAGCACCAGCGGCGAGACCACCTGCCGCAGGCCCTCGCGGTCGCGGGTGCCGACCACGCGGTCGCCGTCGGTCTCCTTGACGGTGTCGGTCACGGGCCGGTAGGCCACCACGACGCGGCCCGACGCGGCGGCCAGCGCGGCCGCCTCGGCGAGGAACGCGGGCGGGGTCAGCGGGCACAGGGGGTCGTGGACGACCAGCGGGCGACCGGAGTGTCGTACGTCCTCCCACGGCACGGTGAGGTCCACGAGCTCCACCTCGGCCTCACCCATCGCCCAGGCGGCGCACGCCACCAGGGACTCCCCGTGGAGGAGCGCGAAGGGCAGCGACCCGCGCCCGGTGTCCGGTACGACCCCGGCCGGCCGGGGGGTCTCGTCGTACAACCAGGTCCCGTCGGTCACCGGGCCAGCCTAGGACGCAGCACGGGCCCCGACCGTGACGGTCGGGGCCCGTGCTCGTGCTCAAGACGTGCTCAGGAGGCGAGGACCTCGTCGAGCATCGTCTCGGCCTTGTCCTCGTTGGTCTTCTCGGCCAGGGCCAGCTCGGAGACGAGGATCTGGCGCGCCTTGGCCAGCATCCGCTTCTCACCGGCGGACAGCCCGCGGTCGCGCTCACGGCGCCACAGGTCGCGGACGACCTCGGCCACCTTCATCACGTCTCCGGAGTGCAGCTTCTCGAGGTTCGCCTTGTAGCGGCGCGACCAGTTGGTCGGCTCCTCCACCTGCGCGAGCCGGAGCACGTCGAAGACGCGGTCCAGGCCCTCCTTGTCGACGACGTCGCGGACGCCGACCAGGTCGAGGTTGCACGCGGGGACCCGGACGACCAGGTCCTGCTGGGCCACGATCCGTAGGACGAGGTACTGGGTGTCCTCCCCCTTGATCTTTCGCATCTCGATGTTCTCGATGACAGCGGCGCCGTGATTGGGATAGACGACCGTCTCGCCTACGGTGAATGTCATGTGTAGTTGACCCCTTTCGAGGTGACCATCTTAACACGGCTCCCGAGGTCGTCCCGCGGCGTTTGCGCAGGTCAGACCGGGTGCAGAGGGTTGACAGATCCTCGCCGGGTGTGCATCTCGCGGGCTCGTACGTCCGCCTCCCCCGCGCCCGGCGTGTCGATCGGGTCGTCCGGCGGCGGGTCAGGGTCGATACTGCGGGACATGACAGAGGAGCCCGACGCTCGCCCCGGCGTCGATGCCGGGGGGAGCCCATCCAGCACTCCCCCGCCCGCCCCCGACGAGAAGGCGCCGCGCAAGCGCCGGTTCGGCCGGAGGAGGGCCGAGGTGTCCGCGACCGACGCCGACCGGCCCGCGGAGCGGCTCGACGAGGCGCCCGCGGAGACCGCAACGGAGGAGCCGCCCGCCTCGGCGGCGCGTTCCCAGCGCAGCACCGACCGTCGAGCGCGCCGGGAGCTGGCGGTGGCGATGCGCCAGGAGCGTCGCCGCGTCACTCCCGACGACCAGCGCCGAGCCCGGCTCGCCGCGCTCGGCCACCACCCGGGCGTGCTCGGCGGGCAGGCGGGCGTCGCTGCCGAGCCGACCACCGTCGGGGGCAGCGTCCGCGAGGTCCTGACCCAGGTGGCCGGCATCGTCCGGGCGCTGCACCCCCGCGTCGCGGTGGTCGGCGGCCTGATCGTGGGGGTCCTCGCGTACGTCTCCGAGCGGCCGCTGCGCGAGGCGGTCGTCGCCGGTGCGGGCGTGCTGGTGACGTCCGCCGTCCTCGGGCTGGTCAACGACGTCCGCGACCAGGACCGCGACCACGCCAACGGCATCCGCCGCAAGCCGGTCGCGGCCGGGCGGCTGCCCGCGGGCAACGCCAGCTTCGTCGCGGCCTGCCTGACGCTGCTCCTGGTGCCGCTCTCGCTGCAGAACGGCGTCCTCGCGGCCGCCGCGCTCGCCGGCATCCTCGTCTCGGGGCTGCTGTCGAACCTGTGGTTCCGGCGTACGTGGTTGTCCTGGCTGCCGTGGGCGGTCAGCTTCGCGCTGGTGCCGGCGTACCTCTCGTACGGCGGCTGGGGCATCTCCGTCCAGGGCGGTCCGCCGACGCTGTCGGTCACGGTGCTCGCGGCCCTGCTCGGGGTGGCCGTGCACTTCCTCCTGGCGCTGCCGGACCTCGTGGCCGACCGGCGCTCCGGCTTCCGGCACCTGCCGCTGCGGATCGCGCTACGCACCGGCGCGACGGCGCTGCTGCTGGTCAGCATCGTCTTCACCGGTGCGGTCACCCTCGGTCTGGTGGCGGGCACGATCTCGGCCGGCCTGACCCGCTGACCACACCGGCCCGACCGCGGCCGGGTGGCCTACGCTGGACCCGCGCCTCCTGGCGCCAGACGCCGACACTCCCCGAGGAGAACCCGCCGTGCCCCACCACCTCCGGTTCCCCCTCCGTCGCCGGGTGGCCACGGCCGCCCTGGTGCTGCTGGCCCCGGTCGCCGCCGGGTGCGGCTTCGACGTGCAGACCGACGCGGCGTACCAGCCGGCCCAGGGCTCCAACGAGCGCGTCGGCCAGGTGGACGTGCTGGGCGCCGTCGTCGTGTCGGACGCCAAGGGCAGCGGTCGGCTGATCGCGACCTTCGTCAACCGCGGCGGCCGGCCCGCCAGCCTCACCGGGATCACGGGGCGCAACGTGTCGATCACCGGTCCGAGCAGCATCGCGATCCCGTCGTACAACGCCGGGTTCACCAACCTCGCCGACTCCGACGAGCAGCCGATCGTCGTGAGCAACGCCGACGTCGACGCCGGCTACTACGTGCGGATGCGCTTCTCCTTCTCCGGCAGCGACGCGGTGACCCTCAACGTCCCCGTCGTCGCCGCGGACGGCCCGTACGCCGGCCTCGCGCCCGGCCAGTCCGAGAGCGGTACCGGGTCCTCGGCGGGCGACGAGGTCGCCGCGACCGGTTCCCAGGGCGCCTTCGGCGGCGATGCCGCCACCGACGAGGACCCGGTCAACAGCGACGGGACCTCCGCGGAGGTGGGCGGCCAGTGACGCACACCCTCGTCCTGCTCCGCCACGGCGAGAGCGAGTGGAACGCGAAGAACCTGTTCACCGGCTGGGTGGACGTCGCGCTGACCGACCAGGGCCGCAGCGAGGCGACCCGCGGTGGCCGACAGCTCGTCGAGGCCGGGATCCTGCCCGACGTCGTGCACACCTCGCTGCTGCGGCGCGCGATCACGACCTGCCACCTCGCGCTGGACGAGGCCGACCGGCACTGGATCCCGGTGCGCCGCTCCTGGCGGCTCAACGAGCGGCACTACGGCGCGCTGCAGGGCAAGGACAAGAAGCAGACGAAGGACGAGTACGGCGAGGAGCAGTTCATGCTCTGGCGCCGCTCCTTCGACGTGCCGCCCCCGCCGATCGACCCCGACGACCAGTACTCCCAGGCCGGGGACCCGCGCTACGCCGACCTCGGCGCGGAGATGCCGGCCACCGAGTGCCTGAAGGACGTCATCGCGCGGATGCTGCCGTACTGGGAGTCGGCCGTGGTGCCGGACCTGCAGGCGGGCAACGTCGTCCTGATCGCCGCGCACGGCAACAGCCTGCGTGCGATCGTGAAGCACCTCGACGGGATCAGCGACGAGGACATCGCCGGGCTGAACATCCCCACCGGCATGCCGCTGGTCTACGAGCTGGACGACCAGATGCGGCCCACGACGCCGGGCGGCCGCTACCTGGACCCCGAGGCCGCGGCCGACGCCGCCGCCGCCGTGGCCAACCAGGGACGGTAGCGAGCGAGGCCGCGCCAGCGGACTCGCTGGTGGTGGTTGAGCAGCGAGCGAGGCCGCGCCAGCGGACTCGCTGAGGGTGGTTGAGCAGCGAGTCCGACCGAGGAACGAGGTCGGAACCGAGCGTGTCGAAACCCCGGCCAGCTCGACGAAGGCCCGCTCGCCCCGTCGATCTCGGGACCGAGCGTGTCGAAACCCCCAGCACGCACTGGTGCGACACCGACCCCACCCGCGAGCCGAACGCGGCAGGCGTACGTCCCGGGCAGTCGTGACCTCGCGAGCCTCAGACGGCGGCCGGCATGTCGCCGGTGACGAGGAAGACCACGCGCCGGGCGATGGACACGGCGTGGTCGGCGATGCGCTCGTAGTAGCGGCCGAGAAGGGCGACGTCGACGGCGGCCTCGACGCCGTCCTTCCAGTCCGAGCCGAGGAGCTCGCGGAAGCTCGTGCGGCGCAGCTTGTCCATCTCCTCGTCGGCCTCCTCGAGCGCCTTCGCGGCCTCGACGTCCCGGTCACCGATGATCCGCTCGACCTGGCCCACCATCACGGCCGCGATCGTCGCCATCCGCGAGATCGTGGGCTCGACGCGGGTCGGCACCGCGATCTCGGGGACCCGGAGGCGGGCGATCTTCGCGACGTGCACGGACAGGTCGCCCATCCGCTCGAGCTCGCTGACCATCCGCATCGCGGCGATCACCATCCGCAGGTCGCCGGCGACCGGTGCCTGTAGGGAGAGGATCTCGAAGGCCTTCTGCTCGATGTCCTCGCGGAACTGGTCGACCTTGGTGTCGTCGGAGATGACGGCCTCGGCCGTGGCCGCGTCACCTTCGAGCAGGGCGTGGGTCGAGCGGGACACCGCATCGAGGACCAGCCGGGACATGGAGACCAGATCGGTGCGGATCGAGTCGAGCTGATCGGCGTAGGCGTCGCGCATGCGGGCAGCGTAGGCGCGTGGAGGTGACGCCCGGACGACGTTCGGTGAACGCGCGGTGAACTCGGTGCCACCAACAGCGTCGCGGGCGAGGAGCACCTGTACGGATGCGTACCATCGCCCGTGTGGGCGACGGTCTGCACTCCTTCCTGCTCGTCCTGCTCGGCGTGGTGCTGGGCGGGTCGGCAGTGCTCGCGTGGCGGATCAGTGAGATCCAGCAGGCGCGGGCTCGGGCCGCGCCCCCTCCCACGCTCCCCGAGGGGGTGACCGGGGTGCTCTCCGTCCTGCGCAGCAGCGCTCTGGTCGTCGACAGCGACGACCGGGTGCGGAAGGCGACCGCGCCGACGTACGCGATGGGTGTGCTCGAGGGCGACCAGATCGCCGACGAGAGGTTGCGCGAGGAGGTCCGCGCCGTCCGTCGCGACGGGCAGATCCGTGAGCTGGAGCTGCAGCACCCTCGACCCGGCGAGGGGCCGGCCCGGACGCTGGCGGTCCGGATCGCCCCACTCGGGGTACGTCTGGTCCTGGTGCTGCTCGAGGACCGCACCCGCGAGCGGCGGGTCGAGGCGATCCGGCGTGACTTCGTGGCCAACGTCAGCCACGAGCTGAAGACTCCGGTCGGAGCCATCCGGCTGCTCAGCGAGGCCGTCGAGGAGGCCGCCGACGACCCCGAGGCCGTGCAGCGGTTCGCCTCGCGGATGGGTGTGGAGAGCCAGCGGCTGGGGCGCCTGGTGCAGCAGATCATCGAGCTGTCCCGGCTGCAGGACGACGACCCCATCGAGGCGTTGTCCAGCGTCGACCTCGACGCGGTGATCGACCGGGTGATCGACGAGAACGCCACCGACGCCGCCGACAAGCAGATCGCCGTGGTCCGCGACGGCGACGCCGACGTCGCGCTGCTCGGCAACACCGAGCAGGTCGCCCTCGCGCTCGGGAACCTCGTCGCCAACGCGATCGGCTACTCCCCCGACAGCTCGCGGGTGGTCATCCACGTGACCGCACGGTCCGGCGACGTCGACATCGCGGTCACCGACCAGGGCATCGGCATCCCGGCGCCCGAGATCGACCGGATCTTCGAGCGGTTCTACCGCGTCGACCCCGCGCGCCACCGGTCCACCGGCGGCACGGGTCTGGGGCTCTCGATCGTCAAGCACGTCGTCGCCTCGCACGGCGGCGAGGTGAAGGTGTGGTCGGTCGAGGGGGCCGGCTCGACGTTCACCCTCACGCTGCCGCGCAAGCAGGCGGCCGCACGGCGCACGTCGTACGACGACATCGACCTCGACGAGGACCTCGAGGACGGGCCCGTGGAGGGTCTGCCCGAGACCGAAGAACGACGGCCGGCCACGGTGGCCGGCCGCCCGAGACAGGAGGAACGCCGGTGACGCGAGTCCTGGTGGTGGAGGACGAGGAGAGCTACTCCGACGCCCTCTCCTATATGCTGCGCAAGGAGGGGTTCGAGGTCGCGATCGCGGTCACGGGCACCGACGCCGTAGCGGAGTTCGACCGGGCCGGCGCCGACCTGGTGCTGCTCGACCTGATGCTGCCCGGGATACCCGGCACCGAGGTGTGCCGGCAGATCCGTCAGACCTCGAACGTGCCGGTGATCATGGTGTCGGCCAAGGACGACGAGGTGGACAAGGTCGTGGGGCTCGAGCTGGGCGCGGACGACTACGTCACCAAGCCGTACTCCCCCCGCGAGCTGGTCGCCCGGATCCGCGCGGTCCTGCGGCGCGGCGTCGAGCCGGACCCGGAGCCGAGCGCGCTCGAGGCCGGCCCGGTGCGGATGGACGTCGAGCGGCACGTGGTGACCGTCAACGGCACCGACACCAGGCTGCCGCTCAAGGAGTTCGAGCTCCTGGAGATGTTCCTGCGGAACCCGGGCCGGGTCCTGACCCGGGGGCAGCTCATCGACCGGGTCTGGGGCTCCGACTACGTCGGGGACACCAAGACCCTCGACGTCCACGTCAAGCGGCTGCGTACCAAGCTCGAGCCCGACCCCGCCGAGCCGAAGTACCTCGTCACCGTCCGTGGGCTGGGCTACAAGCTCGAACTCTGAGCGCGGCACCTGCACCGCTGAGTGGTGCCTCCCACCGGGTCGAGTGGTGGGTTGTGCGATCGGCACCTGCAGAACCGACCACTCGTACCGGCGGAAGGCACCATTCAAGCCAGGAGAAGTGAGTACTCGACGGGCAGGTGAGGCGCGCTGCCGTCGACCGGGTCAGCTGGTCTCGAGCCAGCCGCGGAAGGCCTCGAGGTTGGCGGTGGACTCGCCGTTGGCACGGCGCCAGTCCCACTCCTTGCGGATCGCGGACGCGAAGCCGAGCTCGAGGATGGTGTTGAACGACTCGTCGGCGTACGACAGCACCGAGCCGAGCAGCCGGTCGACCTCGTCCGGGGTGACGACGCCGAGCGGGAGGCGGGAGTCGAGGAAGATGTCGCCGTGGTGGTCGACGGCGAAGGCCATCGCGAACATCTTCAGGTTGCGCTCCAGCAGCCAGCGGTAGACCACCTCGTGGTTCTCGTCGGGACGACGGCACACGAAGGCGTGCACGGCGAGCGCGTGGCTGCCGACCTGGAGCCGGACCGGGGTCTTCAGCTTCCGCTCCCCGGGGAGTACGACGTCGAACGTCCCGCCGCTCGGCTCCTCCCAGTCGATCCCGCCCTGGTCCAGCGCCGCCCGGATCACCTCCGCGGCAGCCAGGGCGTCGGCCGGCAGGTCCTGCTCCAGTGGCTCGCTCACCGCACCATCCTCAGGCACGAGGCACCAGGTCCTCACGGCGGCGCAGCGCGGCGGTCCGGTACGCCGCCAGCGTGCGGTCCGCCGTACGGTCCCAGCTGAACCGGGAAGCACTGCGTACCGCCCCGTCCGCCAGCCGCTCGCGCAAAGCAAGATCGGCGACGATGCGGCCCAGGGCAGCGGCGTAGTCGACCGGGTCGTGGCCAGGCACCAGGAGCCCCGACTCCTCATGTCGTACGACGGTGGGGAGCCCGCCGACCGCGGCCGCGACCACGGGGGTCCCCACCGCCTGCGCCTCGGCGGCGACCAGGCCGAACGACTCGTTGTACGAGGGCACGCAGACCGCGTCGGCGGCGGCGTACCAGTCGACCAGCTCGCGCCGCTCGACCGGTGGGACGAACCGGACCGCGTCGCCCAGGCCGAGGTCGGCCGCGAGGTCGACCAGGGCGGTGGGCCGCTCCAGCCCGCTGCCGGACGGACCACCCACGACGGCGACCTCGAGCCGCCCCGCGAGCGTGGGGTCGCGCCGAAGCATCTCGGCCGCGGCGCGCAGCAGGATGTCGGGAGCCTTGAGCGGCTGGATCCGGCCGACGAAGACGAGCAGGTGCTTGTCGGGCGCGATACCGAGGCGGGCGCGCGCGGCGGTGCGGTCGGTCGCCGTGAACAGCTCGAGGTCGACTCCGGGTGCGACGACCTCGATGCGGTCCGGCTCGGCCCCGTAGTGCTCGACCAGCTCGCGCGCCTCGTCGTCGGTGTTGGCGATCAGGAGGTCGGCCGCGGCGACGACCTGCTCCTCGCCGATCACCCGGACCGCGGGCTCCGGCGGGTCCCCGTCGGCCAGCGCGGCGTTCTTGACCTTGGCCATCGTGTGCATCGAGTGCACGAGCGGGACGCCCCAGCGATCGCGCGCGAGCGCCCCGACCTGGCCGGAGAGCCAGTAGTGGCTGTGGACGGCGTCGTACCAGCCGGGCTCGTGGCTGGCCTCGGTCCGCAGCACCTCACGGGAGAACGCACACAGCTGGGCGGGCAGGTCCGCCTTGTCCAGCCCTTCGAACGGTCCGGCGGTGACGTGCTGGACGCGTACGCCGTCCTCGGCCTGCACCAGCGGCTCCAGCTCCGAGGAGGTGGCCCGGGTGAAGACGTCGACCTCGACGCCGCGTCGGGCCAGTCGACGCGCGAGCTCGACGACGTACACGTTCATGCCGCCCGCGTCGCCGGTGCCGGGACGGTCCAGCGGCGAGGTGTGCACGCTGACCATGGCCACGCGGCGCAGAGGGCGTTCCACGCCGTGCACGACACTCATCCGCCGGCCTCCTGTCCACACTGCTGCCCGGGTCAACCCGCGCCTCCGGCACCCTATTCCGACCCGAGGTGACGGCCTTCACCCCGGCGGAGGGTGCACGAGGGTGCGTAGGGTCGTCGTATGACCACGAGCCGAGGACCCGGACTGCGGCACGCGCTACTCCACGACGCGGACTGCGGCTTCTGCGTGCGCTCGGCCCGATGGGTGCAGCGGCTCGGGTGCGACGTCGAGATGGTCGCCTGGCAGGACTTCGACGAGCTGGCGGCGTACGCCATCACGCCGGAGGCCGCCCACGCCGAGATCCACCTCGTCGACGGCGACCGGGTGCTGCGCGGGCACGAGGCGATCGCTGGCGCGCTGCGCCGGTCGTCGTACGCCGTGGTGCGTGCGGCGGGTGCCGTCCTCGGCTCGCGGGCGGTGCGCCCGGTCGCGTCCAGGTCCTACACGTGGGTCGCCGCGCACAGGCAGTCGCTGCCGGGCGGTACGGCGACCTGCTCGCTCGAGGAGAGGAAGGCGTCATGACACGACTCGCCGTGGTCACCGGAGCCAGCTCGGGGATCGGCGCGGCCACCGCGCGGGCCCTGGCGGGGGACGGCTTCGAGGTGGTCTGCGCGGCACGGCGCGAGGACCGCGTACGCGCACTCGCCGAGGAGATCGGCGGCCGCGCCGTCGCGTGCGACGTCACCGACGCCGAGGACGTGGCGGCCCTGGCCGACGCCGTCGGCGGCTCTCTCGACGTCCTCGTCAACAACGCCGGCGGCGCCTTCGACCAGGCGACGGTGGCGGAGGCCGACATCGACACCTGGCGTGCGATGTACGAGGTCAACGTCCTCGGCACCGTGCGCGTCACCCAGGCGCTGCTGCCGGCGCTGATCGCCTCGGGCAACGGCCTGGTCGTGCAGACCGGGTCGACGGCCGGGCGCGTGGCGTACGAGGGTGGCGGCGGCTACACCGCTGCCAAGCACGGCGTGAACGTCGTCAACGAGACGCTGCGCTTGGAGCTGGTCGACCAGCCGGTCCGGTTCACCGAGATCGCGCCCGGGATGGTGCGGACCGAGGAGTTCAGCAAGGTGCGCTTCGGCGGCGACCAGGACAAGTACGACGCGGTGTACGCCGGTGTCGCCGAGCCGCTGGTCGCCGAGGACGTCGCCGAGGCGATCCGCTGGGTCACCTCGCTGCCGCACCACGTCAGCATCGACGAGCTCGTCATGCGCCCGAAGGCGCAGGCCGCCCAGCACAAGGTGCACCGGGTCGGGGTCTAGCCCGCGCGCCCTCTCCCCGGGGTGAGCGGTCTCGACAACCGCACCCCCGCTGTCGCGCGCACCTCACCGGCTCTCGACGTCGGTCGGCGCTGGCGCGCCTCACGGCTCGACCACCTCAGGGCCGGTCTCGACGTGCAGGTGAGACCGCTCAACCGTGCAGGAGCGTCCGGAACCGGGCGAGGAGGTCCATGATCGCGGCGCGGGAGGACTCGGCGAGGAAGTCGAAGTTCACGAAGCCGTGGATCTGGCCGTCGTACCGCTTCGCGTCGACGGGTACGCCGGCGTCGGCCAGCGCGGCGGCGTAGGCCTCGCCCTCGTCGCGCAGCGGGTCCATCTCGGCGGTCGCGACGACGGCCGGGGCGAGGCCCGCGAGGTCGCCGTGCAGCGGCGCCATCAGCGGGTCCGTGCGGGTCTCCTCGTCGATGCCGGCGGCGTAGTGGCCCTGGAACCACGCCATCCCCGCCAGGTCGAGGAAGTAGCCCGACCCGTTCTCCTCGCGAGAGGCCCACTCGCCGTACGGGTCGACGACGGGGTAGATCAGCAGCTGGGCCTGCAGTCGCAGGTCGCGGCACTGCTGGGCCACGACCGCGGAGAGGTTCCCGCCGGCGCTGTCGCCGCCGACGGCCAGCCGGTCGTCGCCGCCGTACGACTCCCGCCGCGCGGCCACCTCGCGCATCGCCCGCACCGCCGTCTCGGGTGCGGCCGGGAACGGGTGCTCGGGCGCGAGCGGGTAGTCCACCGCGACGACGGTCGCCCAGCACTCACGTGCGAGCAGCCGGCAGATCGCGTCGTGCGTGTCCAGGTCGCCCACCACGAAACCGCCACCGTGCAGGAACAGCATCGTCGGCATCGGACCGGTGGCGCCCTCGGGCCGGTAGACCCGGGCCGGACACCCGGCGACCTCGTCGGGCGCGGTCTCGACACCGCCGACCTCCTGGTCGGGCCGGCGCAGCTGCTCGGTCATCCCGATCATCTCGCGCGCCTCCTGCGGCGTCCCGTCCTGGATCGGACGCGCCTCGGGCGCGGCCATGGCGTCGAGCAGCGGCTGGAGGTCGGGGGCGACTGGCATGCCCGCAGTGTGTCACCCGTCACGGACACCGACCGGCAGGGCGCCGCAGGACCCGCGGCGGGCGGGGCACCCGCGCCCACGCGATAGGCTGGGCCGGGCTGCGCAGGCCGAGGACCGGCCTCGCGCGCCCCGCCGTACGAGCGACACTGCCGCACGGCCCGCCCTCGTCGTACCCCTCTCGCCCGCCCGAGGTGGGAGACCGAAAGGCCTGCACGCACATGACTCTCCGCTCCGACCTGCGCAACGTCGCGATCGTGGCCCACGTCGACCACGGCAAGACGACCCTCGTGGACGCGATGCTCTGGCAAGGAGGCGCGTTCGGCGAGCACCAGCACGTCGACGAGCGGGCGATGGACTCCGGTGACCTCGAGCGCGAGAAGGGCATCACGATCCTCGCGAAGAACACCGCCATCCACTACGCCGGCCCGTCGGCCGGTGGCGAGCCGATGACGATCAACATCATCGACACCCCCGGGCACGCCGACTTCGGCGGCGAGGTCGAGCGCGGGCTGTCGATGGTCGACGGGATCGTGCTGCTGGTCGACGCCTCCGAGGGACCGCTGCCGCAGACCCGCTTCGTGCTGCGCAAGGCGCTCAACGCCAAGCTGCCGGTCATCCTCGTCGTGAACAAGGTCGACCGCGCGGACGCGCGGATCTCCGAGGTCGTCGACGAGACGTACGAGCTGTTCATGGACCTGCTCGACGACTCCCACGACCAGGATGCGCTGGACTTCCCGGTCGTGTACGCCAGCGCCAAGGCCGGCAAGGCGTCGCTGGAGGTCCCGGACAACGGTGGCCTGCCCGACTCGCCCGACCTGGAGCCGCTGTTCCGTACGATCCTGGAGACGATCCCGGCTCCGGAGTACACGGACGAAGCGCCGCTGCAGGCGCACGTGACGAACCTCGACGCCAGCCCGTTCCTGGGCCGGATCGCGCTCGTACGCGTCCACGAGGGCACCCTGCGCAAGAACCAGACCGTCGCCTGGATGCGCACCGACGGCACCACCAAGAACGTCCGCGTCACCGAGCTGCTGATGACCGAGGCGCTGGAGCGCAAGCCGGCCGAGTCGGCGGGCCCCGGCGACATCGCCGCGATCGCCGGCATCCCCGACATCATGATCGGCGAGACGCTCGCCGATCCGGAGAACCCGGTCGCCCTGCCGGTGATCACGGTCGACGAGCCGGCCATCTCGATGACGATCGGCACCAACACCTCGCCGCTGGCCGGGCGCGGTCCGACGAAGAACACCAAGGTCACCGCGCGGCTGGTCAAGGACCGCCTGGACTCCGAGCTGGTCGGCAACGTCTCGCTGCGCGTCCTGCCGACCCAGCGCCCGGACGCCTGGGAGGTCCAGGGCCGCGGCGAGCTGGCGCTGGCGATCCTCGTCGAGCAGATGCGCCGCGAGGGCTTCGAGCTGACCGTCGGCAAGCCGCAGGTCGTCACCCGCGAGGTCGACGGCAAGGTCCACGAGCCGGTGGAGCGGTTGACCGTCGACGCCCCCGAGGAGTTCCTCGGCGCGATCACCCAGCTGCTGGCGCTGCGCAAGGGCCGCATGGAGCAGATGACCAACCACGGGACCGGATGGGTGCGGATGGAGTTCCTCGTCCCGGCACGCGGGCTGATCGGCTTCCGCACCGAGTTCCTCACCGAGACCCGCGGGTCCGGCATCGCCCACCAGGTCTTCGAGGGGTACGAGCCCTGGGCCGGCGAGATCCGCTCGCGGCAGCAGGGCTCGCTGGTCGCCGACCGCGCGGGCGCGGCGACGTCGTACGCCATGACGAACCTGCAGGAGCGCGGCACGATGTTCCTCGAGCCGACCACCGAGGTCTACGAGGGCATGATCGTCGGCGAGAACTCTCGCGCCGACGACATGGACGTCAACATCACCAAGGAGAAGAAGCAGACCAACGTCCGCTCCTCCACCTCCGACAACTTCGAGAAGCTGATCCCGCCGAAGAAGCTCTCCCTCGAGCAGTCCCTGGAGTTCTGCCGCGAGGACGAGTGCGTCGAGGTCACCCCCGACGCCGTACGGATCCGCAAGGTCGACCTGATGGCCAGCGACCGCGCGAAGACCGCGGCCCGGGCGCGCAAGGGCTGAGCGGACGATCGGGGACACTGGGCCGGTGCGCACCGGCCTGTCCTCGCGCTACCTGGAGCTGGACGGGCTCCGGGGGATAGCCGCCGGGTCGGTGGTGCTCTACCACCTGTTCCACCTGTACGACGTGTACTTCGACCCGGCCGGCGACCGCCCCGTCGTGGAGTTCTCCCTCGGCTTCTACGGCGTGCACCTGTTCTTCCTGATCAGCGGGTACGTCATCCTGCTGACCGCGCAGCGCGGGGACGCCGTGGACTTCGCGGTGTCCCGGGTGAGCCGGCTCTACCCGACGTACTGGGCCTGCCTGACGCTGTCGTGGGTGGTGGTGCTGGTCGCCGGCGTCGGCGGGCTGTTCCGGAGCCCGCTGGAGATCGCGGTCAACTACTCGATGGTGCAGCGGCTGGTCGGGGTGCGCAGCGTCGACGGCGCCTACTGGTCGCTGTCGGTGGAGATCGTCTTCTACGCCCTGGTCTTCGTGCTGCTGGCCTGGCTGGGCACGCTCACCGCCGGCACCGTCCGACGGGTCGTGGTCGGCTGGCTGGCCCTCAGCGTGCTCGTCGCGGCCGCGTCGCGCGCGCTGCCCGGGTCCCGGCTGCTCGACCTCGTCCAGGTCGTCACCGTCACCGAGTACGCCGCGCTGTTCAGCACGGGGATGCTCCTGCTCCTGAGCAGGCGCAGCGGCCGGGTCGAGCCGCTGACGGCACTCAGCGTCGTCGTCGGCTTCGCGGTCACCTGGTCGCTGCAGGGGCTGTCGGCCGCGCTCGTCGTCACCGCCCTCTCCCTGGCCTTCGCCGCGGTCGTGCTGGTCCCGGGCGTTCCGGTGCTGCGCTGGCGGCCGCTGGTCCTCCTCGGTGAGATCAGCTTCCCGCTCTACCTCGTCCACCAGAACGTCGGCTACGTCGTCCTCGAGCGGCTGGTCGGGCACGTGGACCGGACCCTGGCCTCGGTCCTCGCCGTGCTCGTGGTGCTGGTGCTGGCCTGGGGCGTTCACCACGTCGTCGAGGTGCCGGCGAGCCGGTGGGTACGCCGCTCGCTGCGAGCGGTGCTGCGGCGCGACGCGGCACCGGCCTGAGCGTCAGCCGGCCCGTCGCTGCGCCAGCAGGGCCGCGCCGGCGACGCGTCGTACGGACCCGTGCCGCTCGTAGGCGACCGTCCCAATCAGTGGCAGCAGGTCGTCCGGCACCGCGGCGAGCAGCGCCGTCTCGCTCCCCTCGGTGTCGATCTTGAGCAGGTCGATCCCGCCGTGCCGGGCGATCACCTCCTCGAGCTCCGGTCCGACGGCCTCGCAGGTGACCTCGACGGTCTCGGTCTCGAGGTCGTGCTCGTAGTAGTCGGCGAGCCCGCTGTAGCGCCCGACCGCCTCGACGCGGAACGCCGCGAGCCCGGCCGCAGGCGCCAGGGCCGACTCGTGGACGACGGCGCGGTCGGCGTACGGGCCGAGGTTGTGGCGCAGGGTCGACAGGTTGGCCAGGACCGGCTCCCAGCAGTGCACGACCGCATCGGGGCGCCGCGAGAGGAAGTACGCCGACGCGACGCCGATGTTGGCGCCGACGTCGACGACGACCCGTGGCGCCGCGTCGCCGTAGTCGCGGCGGAAGAACACCTCGTTGAGGGTGCGGACGTCGTGCGGGTGCGGCAGCCGCAGGGCGAGCGGGCCGGTCGGCGTACGTACGGTGGTCGTCCACGGGTACTCCCCCGCGTCGGCGTCGACGTACCGGCGGAGCGTGGTCAGCGGCCGCCGGCTGAGGCGCAGCAGCTCGAGGACCGACCGGTAGCGCGTCGGGTCGAGAACGCCGCGGCGCAGCCGCGCCACGTCGCTGGGCCTCATGGGCACATGCTGGCACGTCCGCGGACCGCTCCGTGCGCTCCATAGGATCGCGCCATGACAGCGCGACGGGCCGTGTGGCTGACGGCCGGCCTCTACGCCGCCGCCCTCGCGGCCCTCGTGCTCTCCCCCGTCGGCCGTGAGCTGAACGAGCTCACGGTGCGCATGTACGGCGTGTGGAACTACGACCTCGCGCTGCCCGGTCGGCCGCCACCGGAGGTGTTCGGGTTCGGCCTCAACGTGCTGCTCTTCATCCCCGTCGGGATCCTGCTCGCAGTGCTGCTGCGCCTTCCCTGGCTGCTCACCGCGCTGTGCTGCGTCGCGCTGTCGGCTGCAGTCGAGCTGGTGCAGATGATCCCGGCCCTGCACCGCGTCTCCAGCCTCACCGACCTCGTCGCGAACGGTCTCGGCGGCCTGGTCGGCACGCTGCTCTCAGTGCCGGCGCGTCACAGGTGGGGCCGAGGCCGGTGAGACCGGCGCGGCTGCGTGCCATGATCGGCCGATGATCGACCACGCCAGGCTGGTCGCCCACGCTCGGGCCCGCGTGCGGCACCGACCGGTCGGCTTCGACCCCGCCATGCCGGTCTTCGTCGTCTGCCGGGACCGGGTGAGCTCGCTGCTCCGCCTGCTCGGGTGGCTCGACGACGAGGGCATGACCAACATCGTGCTGGTGGACAACGCCTCGACGTACCCCCCGCTGCTGAGGTTCTACGAACGCACGCACCACCGGGTCGTACGACTCGGCGCCAACCTCGGCCACCACGCGGCCTGGGACGCTGGTCTCGTCGACTCGGTGGCCGGCCGGAAGCCCTACGTCGTCACCGATCCGGACGTCGTGCCCGAGGAGGCCGCCCACGGCGCGGTGCGCACGTTCATCCGGCTGCTCAACCGTCACCCGACCTACGTGAAGGTGGGTTTCGGCCTGCGTATCGACGACCTCCCCGACCAGTACGCCGGCAAGCAGGACGTCTTGGACTGGGAGGCCTCGGCGTGGCAGCACGCGATCGGCCCAGAGGTGTTCCACGCGCCCATCGACACCACCTTCGCCGTCTACCGCCCGTCGGTGCGCGCGCCCACCCTCGGACCTGCGATCCGCACCGGAGGACGACTCGTCGCACGTCACGAGCCCTGGTACGTCGACAGCGCTCGCCTGGACGAGGAGGAGCGGTACTACCGCGACCATGCCCGCGCCGACGTGACGACGTGGGCCGGGCCGACGGGTTCCCCGTGACCGGAGCCGGGGGCGAGGGCGAGGGCGAGGGCGTCAGCGTGGTCGTGCCGCACTACGGCGGCGCCTCCTTGGCAGAGGGAGCTGTCTCTGCAGTCCGCGACCAGCACGGGGATCGGCCGGTCCAGCTGATCGTCGTCGACGACCACTCGCCTGAGCCGTTCGCGCCGCGACCGGGCGTCACGGTGATCCGCCACGATCTCAACCTGGGCTTCGGCGCCGCGATCAACACCGGAGCGGCGCATGCACTGCACCCTTGGCTGCTGGTGCTGAACAGCGACGTCACGATGCCGCCGGGCACCCTCGACAGGCTCGTCGCCGCGGGCCGTTCCACCCGGCCGTCGGTCTCGAGTCCGCTGCTGATCGAGAGCGGGCGCCCGACCTCCACCGCCAATCGTTGGCCGGCCGCTTACCGAGGGCTGGGCGCTCTCCAGCCCCTCGCTCGCTGGTCACAGCATGCGTGGATGCGTCGACTGGTCGGCTTCGACGTCGACTGCGTCGCCGGCAGACGTCGTCGCACCGACTGGCTGACCGGAGCCTGCCTGCTGATGCAGACGGCCGACTTCTGGGCCGTGGGCGGCTTCGACGAACGCTTCCACATGTACTTCGAGGAGGTCGACCTGCAACGCCGCCTGGCCCGGCACGGAGTGCCCGCCTACTTCGTGGGGGACGTCGCGGTCACCCACCTCGGCGGTGGGACGACCGGGTGGGGTGGCCGAGTCCGCGCGCTGTCGGTGTCCGCCACCCTCTACGCCCGCATCTGGGGGTTCCACCGGCGCGCGACCCTCGTCGCCGCGACCGTGTCCGCGGTCAACCTCGCCTACAACGTTCTGCGTCGTCTCAGTGGGCGCCCGACCACCCCGCTGCGCAGCATCCGGACCGACTTCGGGCACCTCGCCGCTGGCCTGTCGGAGTCGCGCGCGGCGCTGCGACGGCCCTCAGGACGCCCTCTCGCCCGTCCCTGACCTCTCGCTCGGGGACGTCCTCTCGTCGTCCAGGCGCCCCAGCCGCACCATCCGCTCGAAGTCGGGGACCGTACGACGCAGGTCGGCGAACGTGCCGACCCCCTCCACCCGGCCGTCCTTCAGGAAGGCGATCTGGTCGCAGTGGCGGACCGTCGAGAGCCGGTGGGCCACGACGACGAGGGTGACCTCGCCGTGCAGCGCCTCGACCGTCTCGATCACCTCGTGCTCGGTCTCGTTGTCCAGCGCGGAGGTCGCCTCGTCGAGCACCAGCAGGGACGGCCGACGGAAGAGTGCGCGTGCGATGCCGACCCGCTGCCGCTGACCACCGGAGAGCCGCTGGCCGCGGTCACCGACCGACGAGGCCACCCCGTCGGGCAGGCTGCGGACCAGGTCCCCGAGCCGGCTCTGCTCGATCACCTCGAGCAGACGCGCGTCGTCGGGGTCGTCAACGTCAGGGGAGAACCGGATGTTGTCTCGCAGGCTCTCGTCGAACAGGTAGACCTCCTGCGGGACCATCGCCAGCCCCTGCTGCCAGGCGGCGAGGTCGCGGCGTACGTCCTCGCCGTCGGCGAGGACTCGACCGGACACCGGCGCGTGCAGGCCGAGGAGGACGTCGACCAGGGTGGTCTTGCCGGCGCCGCTGCTGCCGACCAGCGCGAGTGAGCTGCCGGCCGGGATGTCGAGGTCGACCCGGTCCAGGACCAGCGCGTCGTGTCCCTCGTAGCGGAAGGAGACGTCCTGCACGGTGAGGCCGCGGCTCCACCGCATCCGCTCCGGCCGCTCGGCGGGGACCCGCTCGGTCGCGCGGGCCAGGTCCAGGTCGTGCTCGACGAGGTCCAGCGAGCCCGTACCGGCACGCAGCGAGGTCAGTGCACTCATCGCCCGCACGATGCTCGGCAGGACCCGGAACCCGGCGACCGCGAACAGCGCGACCGAGGCCAGCGCCGAGCGGGACCCGTCCTGGGCGTAGACGAGCGCGGTGACCAGAGCGATCCCGAGCACGAAGAGCAGCTCCATGGCGTACTTCGGCACGTCGGAGAGGAAGCTGGACGTCCGCAGCGCGTCGGCGGCGCGCTGCCTGGCGGCGGCGTATCGGCGGACGAACACCTCCTGCTCGCTGCGCAGCTTGATCTCCTTGACCCCGCCGAGGGCCTGCAGGCCGGTCTGCGTGGTGACGTACGCCGCGTGGATCATGTCCTCGCCGGCGCGGACCGCCCGAGCGCGGACCAGCCGCTGGAGCAGCAGCGCCGCGACCGCGAAGTACACCGCCACCGCGATCGTCGGCAGCGGGTTCACCACCAGGAGCGTGACGACGAGGGTGACGATGGTGACCGCCTCGGTCAGGATCGTCACCCCGCCCATCACCACCTGGGAGTAGACCTGCCCCACCGCGTCGTTCATCGTGCGCAGCAGGTCCGCCGGCCCGCGGCGCAGGTGCAGGGAGTACGGCGCGGTGAGGTAGTAGCGCATCAGGTCCTCGGCGGTCCGCACCCCCTGGCGCAGCAGGAATCCGAGAGACCACCAGCGGATCGCCAGCGAGACCAGGCCCTTGACCAGGAAGCCGACGAACACCGTCGCCGCGACGTACGCCGCGAGCCGGGAGGGCGGCGGGTCGCCGAACACGTCGCTGGCCACCCGCAGCGCGCCGGACGGGCGGCCGGCGTCGTCGTAGCCTCCGGTGAGCAGCTCGAGCAGCGGCAGCACGGCGACCACGGCGACCACCTCGGCCAGCGCGATCACCACCGAGCCGATGACGGCCAGCGCCAGCCGGCGACGGGTGCGGGCGTCGAAGAGGGCCACGACACGCCGCGTCAGACCGAGCATCGCCGTGCTCACCCCCCGCCGGATCGAGCCGTCAGTATAGGAACGCACACCTCCGTCCACCCGCACCCGACCCGGGAGAGCAGTGATCCTCGTCCTCGCACCGGACATCGCCGAGCCCTCCGGCGGGATCAAGGTGATGTACGACGTCGTCGACCGGCTCAACGACGCCGGCCGGGAGGCGGCGGTGTGGCACGGTCGCGAGGGGTTCGCGGCGTCCTGGTTCCCGCACCGCACCCGGATCGTGCACGGCCTGCGCCGCGAGCTCGCCACCGGTGACGTGCTGCTGGTGCCGGAGGCGGGTGGTCCGCGGCACCGCCACCTGACCGGCGACGCGAAGGTCGTGATGCTCAACCAGGGGCACCACTTCACCTTCGGCGGAGTGGATCCGGGCACCCGGTTCGATGAGCCGTACCCGGGCTGGCCCAACGCGGTGGCCGCGGTCGCCACGTCGCGGGCGATCGAGACCTTCCTTCGGCGCCTGGTCCCGGTGCACTTCCCGGTTCACCACGTGCCGCTCCACGTCGACGCCGCGCGGTTCGCCCCGGGCCCGAAGGAGCGCCGGGTCGCCGTCACCACCGCCCGCCGCCCGTGGGACGTCGCGGCGCTGAGCGAGCTGCTGCGCCGTAGCGGCGCCCTCGACGACGGCTGGCAGGTCGACCTGCTGCACGGCCTGGACCGCGACGCGATGGCCGCGGCGCTGGCCCGCGCCGCCGTCTTCGTCAGCACCGCCGAGCGCGACGGCTTCGGTCTGCCTGGCGCCGAAGCGGTGCTGTCGGGCTGCCTCGTCGTCGGGTTCACCGGCGACGGGGCGAGGGAGTACCTCGACCCGGCGTGGTCGGTGCCCCTCGGCGACACCGACCTGGTGGCCCTGCACGACGCGGTCGTGGCGGCCTGCCGGCTCTTCGACGACGACCACGACGAGTGGGCGCGACGTACGACGGCCGGGCGGGAGCACGTGGCGCGGACGTACACCGCCGCCGCGATGTCGGCCGCACTCGAGGACGCCTTCGCCCGGCTCGACGCCGAAGGCTCCCCCGCCCGTCAGCCGGCGCCGGCGCTGGTCGAGCACTTCGCGGCCCACGCGCCCGGGGAGAGCGCCTGGGACCGCTCGTGGGTGGCCTGGCGCAGCGCGGCCCGGCAGACCCTCGACGCGTGGCGGACACGTGGCTGACCACTCCCTGCTCGGCCCGCTGGTCAACGCCGTACGCCGCCACGGCGACCCGGTGACCTGGACCTTCCCCGGGGTCAACCTCGGGAACTTCCTCTACCTCTGGCAGCACGCGGCCACGGCTCGGCGGGCCGGGGTCCGGGAGTCGGTGCTGCTGCAGGACTCCGTGGAGCCGTGGCTGGAGGTCTTCCCGGCGCTGCGCGAGCTGTCCCGACGGCGGGCACAGGTCCGCCCCTGGGACCGGCGGGTGCTCGAGCACGACCACAGCGAGCTGGGGGTCGACTTCACCCTGGCGGACCTCGACGCGTTCGTCCACGAGCGGCTGCTGTCCGCGCCCGGCTTCGCCGACGCCGTCGAGCGGGCCACCGACCCCGGCGAGCTGGTGGTCAACGTGCGGCGCGGCGACTACTACTCGGTGCCGGCCTTCCGCGCGCTCTACGGCTTCGACCAGGACGGCTACCTGCGTGCCGCGGTCGCGGGCTCGGTGGCCGCCGACGGCCCGCCCCGGCGTGTCCGGGTCGTCTCGGACGGCCTGGACTGGTGCCGCGAGCACCTCGGCTGGCTCGAGGACGTCGCCCCGACCCGCTTCGGGTCGATCGACGAGGGACCCCTCGGTGACCTCGCCCAGGTCTGCGCGGCGACCCGCCTGGTGATCACCAACTCGAGCTTCTCGTACTGGGGCGCCTACGTGTCCGGGGTCCGCAGCGGACGCCCGGCGTCGGTGTGGGCTCCGCGCCTGCACCGGCGCGACATCAACGGGGGGCGCGCCTGGCAGCTGCACCCGGCCTGGCAGGTCGTCGACGAGCTCCCCGGCGGCTGGGACGAGCGCCCATGACCCGGGCGCTGCTCTTCAACGGCGCGGCCCCCGGCGAGCCGATGGCCTTCGGTGCCGAGGCGCTCGCCGAGCACGGCATCGAGCCGACCCTCCCGCGCCGGGTCCCCCTACCGGCCAAGCTCGCGGCCGTGGTCCGCGACCGCAGCGGCGTACGCCTCGAGCAGCCCGGTCTGCTGGCCGCGCGACGCGCAGACCTGCTGCTGGGCTACTTCGAGCCCAACCTGCACTGGCCGGTCCGGCTGGCCCGGCTGCCTGGCGCGCCGCCGCTGGTCTCGCTGGTCTGCTGGGTCGCAGAGGACCTGCTGCGCGGCGAGCCGTGGCAGCGCGAGCGGGCGCTGGGGCTGCTGCGGGCCAGCGCGGTGGTGGCCTACCTGTCACAGAACCAGAGCGCCGTCTTCACGGACCACGGCATCCCCGCGGAGCGGTTGCTTCCGGTCCCCTTCGGGGTCGACCTCGCACCGCACACAGACCCCGCGCCGGTGGAGCGCGACATCGACCTGCTCACGGTCGGCCAGGACGCGGGGCGCGACCCGGCGACGCTGGCATCCGCGATCCGCGGCACCGACGGCCGACTCACTGTGGTGGCGCCGCCCGAACGGGTCGGCCCGCTGGCTGGGCTTCCCGGCGTGACGCTGCTCGGCCGGGTCGCGTACGACGACCACCTCGCCCTGCTGCGCCGCGCGCGCACGGTCGTGGTGGCCACCCACGAACTCGCGTACCCCACCGGCCAGACCGTCGCGCTGGAGGCCGCCGCGGCGGGCTGCGCAGTGGTCGTCTCGGGCACGGCGGCGATGCGGGACTACTTCGCCGACGGCGAGACTGCGCTGATGCCGCCGGCCGGCGACGCCCGAGCGCTGCGCACCGCGATCGCGGCACTGCGCGACGATGCGGCACTGCGGGACAGGCTCGCCGCCGCGGGCCGCGAGCACGTGCACCGCCACCACGGCACCGCCCGGATGTGGCAGCGGCTCGCCGAGGGCCTGCGCGAGCGGGGGGTCGTGCCGTGGAGCTGACCGTGCTCGCCGGACCGGTCCCGCGGCGACCCGACGGGCGGGTGCTGGTCGCAGCCAAGACGACGACCGGCATGGCGGCGTACGCCGAGCACTGGCCCGGCACCGTCCGCATGGTCGGCCGGCCGGTGCCCAGCGACCCGTCGGCCAACCTCGACGTGGACTGGGTCGACCCCGGACAGCTTCCGTTCGCTCTCGACCTGGCCGACGACCCGGTGGCCGACACGCTGGCCCGACCGGGGCGGGGAGTCGTCCTGGCCGGGCTGGACCCGGCCCACGAGCCACTGCTGGGAGGCCACCGGCCTGTCGTGCTGCTCGCCGAGAACACGCCGGCCAACCAGGCGGCGTACACGCTGCTGGACGGCGGCACGACCGCGCTGACCCGGGCCCGGGTCCGCCTCGGCGCAGTCCGTCGCGACCTGCGGCAGCGAGCGATGGTGCGTCGCGCGGCCGGCCTGCAGTGCAACGGCTGGCCGACCTGGGACCGGTACGCCCGCGGATCGGCCGCACCGATGCTCTACCTCGACAGCCGGATCCGGCGCGAGCAGCTGGCCGCCCCGACGGCGCCCGTGGCCGACGGCCCGCTGCGGGTCGCCTTCTCCGGCCGGTGGTTGCGGACCAAGGGCATCAACACCGTCGTCGCCGTGGCGCGGGAGTGCGAGCGGCGCCGGCTGCCCGTCACCGTCGAGCTGCTCGGGTCCGGCCCCGAGGAGGAACGGGTGCGCAGGGACGCGCCAGACGGCCTCCGCCTGACCGGCGCGCTGCCCTTCGACCCCGACTGGGTGCGGCACGTGTCCCGGTCGGTCGACGTGATGCTGCTCCCGCACCCGCAGGCGGACCCCTCCGGGACCTACCTCGAGGCCCTCGCCTGCGGTGCTCCGGTGCTGGCCTGTGACAACGCGTACGCCCGGCGGCTGATCGGTGAGAGCCGCGCTGGCTGGAGCGCACCGGTGGGCGACGTCGGCGCCCTCACCGACCGGCTGGCCGCCCTCGCCCGCGATCGCGCCGAGATCGTACGAGCACGGGCCGCGGGCGTGGCCTTCATGGCCGAGCACCTGTTCGCTGACGAGTTCCGTCGACGGGTCGAGCACGTGCTCGCGCTGACCTGACTCCGGCCCCCTTGGCCGTGTTCACTCGAGGCGGTCGAGCCCCTCGGCACAGCGAGGCGAGGCGAAGAACAGGTCGGCTCCGTGGCCCGGGCACTCGTCGCGCGCCAGGTTGACCAGGCGGCCGTTCTCGGGTCGGCACCCGACGTACCCGTGCGCGCGCAGCAGGTCCCACAACGGGCGACGGCCCTCGCCCAGCACGACGTCGCTCATGTGGTTCCACTCCAGCTGCAGCACGTCGACGCGTGCCCCGTCCAGGAGCCGGGCTGCACCCTCGACGACCAGCCGCTCGACCCCCTCGACGTCGACCTTGATGCCACGGACCTCGCGGTCGCCGACGAGGTCGTCGAGGCTCCGTACGGGCACCTCGCGGGTGCCCGGCGCGTCGTCGGCACTCATCCGGTTGCTGGTGCCGAGCCCTTCGGTGATCCGCATGGTCCCGGACCCGGCGCCGACGGCACACGGGTGGACCGCGACGGCCAGCCCGCTCAGGGCGGCGTTCTCCTCCAGCCGTCCGCGCGCCTCGTCGTCAGGCTCGAAGGCCCAGACCTCGGCATCGCGGTCGGCGGCCCACAGGGAGTAGATCCCGACGTTCGCGCCGACGTCGAGGAACAGGTCGCCCGGTCTCAAGAACCCGCGCCAGAAGGTCATCTCCGCGTGGTCGACGGGGTTGGCGTAGAGCGCCTGAGAGGACCCCCAGTCGTGCAGCCGGACGACGACGCGGCCTCGTACCCCGACGCGGGCGACGCTGGAGCGGCCGAGCACGCGTGCCCTCACCTGGTAGCGCACGGCGCGGCCCACCGCCCGCACCCGAGCCCCGCGGTTGGACGGGTGGGACCACACGGCGCGGGACTGGTCGGCGACCTGTCGCAGGACCGGGTGCATCTCGCCCCCTCCGGGTCGGCTCGGCGAACGGCAGTCAACCACCAACGGCCACCTCACGCTTGGCGGCGGCGTGCTTGAATCCAAGCCTCCACCGGGTCGACCTCTCATGGGAAGGAGGGGCGTGAGCCTCGCTCGACAGGTCCTCAGCGCTCCGCCCGCCCTGCGCTGGCACCGCGCTCGGCTGCGGATGCCGCTGCTCCGCCGTGCCTTCGGGGCTCTTGGCTCTGGGACCGTCATCGTCCGGCCGCACGCGCTGCGCGGGGTCGACCGGATCCGGGTCGGTCGGGACTGCGCGATCTTCGAGGACGCCTGGCTCCAGGCCGAGGACGGCTCCCCCGGCATCGACATCGGCGACCGCGTCTACCTCGGGCTCGGGGTGCACGTGCACTCCATCGACGCGGTCCGGATCGGTTCCGGCTGCGTGCTCGCCGACGGCGTCCTCGTCACCTCCGCCGACCACGACCGCCAGGACCGGCACGCGGTGCACGGCTCCGGTCCGGTGGTGATCGGCGACGACGTCTTCCTCGGGCAGCGGGCCGTCGTGCTCGGTGGCGTGAGCGTCGGCGACGGCGCAACGGTCGGT
This sequence comes from Marmoricola endophyticus, assembly GCF_014644415.1. Lineage (GTDB taxonomy): Bacteria > Actinomycetota > Actinomycetes > Propionibacteriales > Nocardioidaceae > Marmoricola > Marmoricola endophyticus. The sequence continues at coordinate 2,787,752 of NZ_BMKQ01000001.1, read as the reverse complement.
GCGCACGCCGTGGTGACCCGCGACGTTCCGGCGGGCGCGACGGTGGTGGGCGTACCCGCTCGGGTCGTGGGGTCCCCCGCGTGACCTCGTCGCCCTCGGTGAGCGTCGTGATCCCGGTCCGCAACGGCGCGGACTGGATCGACGAGCAGCTGACCGCCTTGGCCGCGCAGGACTTCGACGGCACGTGGGAGGTGGTGATCGCCGACAACGGGTCGACCGACGACACCCGCGAGCGGGTCGGGGCCCGGGCCGACGCCTTCCCGGTCCGGCTGCGCGTCGTCGACGCCGGTCGGCGGCCGGGGATCAGCCACGCCCGCAACACCGGCCTGCTCGCGTCGACGGCACCGCTCGTCGCGTTCTGCGACGCCGACGACCGGGCGGACTCTCGGTGGCTCTCCGCCGCCGTGGGGGCGCTGGCCGATCTCGAGGTGGTCTCCGGCGAGACCCGCCTGCTCGGCGAGCGGGCGGGTCCGGAGGCAGAGGTGCTCGACCTCGCCCGCGCGGTGGTCGGGTGCAACTTCGCCGTACGCAGGGCGACGTACCTGGAGATCGGGGGGATGGACGAGGGGCTGCCGCCCTACGGGTGCGAGGAGTTCGAGCTGGCGATCCGCGCGGAGGCTGCGCACGTGAGGATCGGTGTCGACGAGACGATGGTGATGTTCCACCGCCCCACGGAGGGGTTCACCCACGTCGTCACCAAGATCTACCGGTCCGCGACGGCGGAGGCCGTGGTCTGGCAACGGCACCCCACCCGGTTCGCCGACCGACTGCGGCTGCGCTACCCGGTCGGGGGCCTGCTGCGGCTGCCGGCGCTCTGGCTCGCCGACGTCCGCGCCGGCCGCGGGTTCGACCGCCGTGCTGCCGCTCGCCGTGTGGTGACGCTCGTCGGCAACATCGCCGGGCTGGTGCTCCTACGCCGCGGCGCGTACGCCGAGCCGGTGCTGATCCGGGAGCAGCGCGCGTGAGGGTCCTGGTCACCGGCGGTGCCGGCTTCACCGGCCAGCACCTGGCCCGGCGCCTGGTCGCGGGCGGCCACGAGGTGACCGCGCTCGACCTGCTGCACCCGCAGGTGCATCCCGACCCCGACGGTGCCGTCGCCGCGTTCCCCGGGACTGTCACGGTGGCGGACGTGGCCGACGAGGACGCCTGGACGGGGCTCGCCTCCCCCGACGCGGTCGTCCACCTGGCGGCCGAGACCGGGACCGGCCAGTCGATGTACGAGGCCGACCGCTACCACCGGGTCAACGTCGACGGCACCGCGCTGGCCGGCCGGTTCGCGCAGGAGCGGGGCGTGCCGCTGGTGACGGCCAGCTCGCGCGCGGTCTACGGCGAGGGCCGCTACGCGTGCCCGGAGCACGGCACTCGCGTCGGCGGCCCGTGCTGCGACGCCGCGCTCCCGGTTGCCTCGACAGAGGACGACGAGCACCGTCCGGTGTCGGTGTACGGCGAGACGAAGTCGGCCGGCGAGCGCAGCCTGCACGCCCTGGACGTGCCGGTCACCGTCGTCCGGCCGCAGAACGTGGTCGGGCCGGGCCAGTCGCTGCACAACCCGTACACCGGGGTCCTCGCCGCGTTCCTGGCGATGCTGCGCGAGGGCCGGCCGCTGACGGTGTACGGCGACGGACACCAGACCCGCGACCTCGTGCACGTCGCCGACGTGGCGGATCTCCTCGCCTGGTGCCTGGAGCACCCCCCGGAGGCCGCCCGGCCCCGGGTCCTCAACTGCGGGACCGGCGTCCGCACGACGCTGCTCGACCTCGCCCGCCTGACGGCCGACGGCCGGCCCGAGGACTCGCGCGGCCCGTTCGAGATCGCCCACCTCGACGTGCGCCGCGCCGGCGACATCACGCACGCCTGCGCCGACCTCACCCACCTCGCCGCGCTCGGCGCCCCGCTGCCCACCCGGTCCACCGCGGACGCTGTCGCCGACTTCGTCGCCCACGCCTGGGCGCGACCCGGCGCGGCGGCCGCCGCGTGGGACGGCGCCCTCGACGAGCTGGCCCGGCGGGGGCTCACCGGGTGAGCCGGCTGCTGCTGGTCACCCCGACCTTCCACGGCTACGGCACCTCGATCGCCGACGCCCTGCGCCGGCGCGGCCACGAGGTGGCCGAGCACCGCTATGACGACGTCGGGCCGGTGCGCAAGAAGCTGCGCTACGAGCTGCCGGAGCGACTCGGGCGGACGAGCCCCGAGCAGCTGCGCGCCGAGATCACCGCGCGGACCGTCGCCCGGCTGCGGGCCGAGCGGCCCGAGGTCGTGCTCGTGGTCAAGGGCGACGTGCTGGGCGAGGACTTCTGGGGCCTGCTCGACGAGCGGCGGCTGCCCCGCGTGCTCTGGCTCTACGACGAGCTGGCGCGGATGGCCCACCCGCTCGACCGGCTGGGCCAGGTGGGTCCCGTGGCGTCGTACTCCCCGCACGACGTGGCCCGGCTGGACGCCGCCGGCGTGCCGGCGCGACACCTGCCGCTGGCCCACGACCCGTACGTCGCCCACGGGGCGGTCCGGGAGCGCGAGGACGTGGTCTTCGTCGGGGCCCGCTACCCCCGCCGTGAGGAGCTGCTGCTGGGGCTGCAGGCCGCCGGCGTCGCGGTGACGGCGTACGGGCGCGACTGGTCACGCCACCCGGTGGATCGGCTGCGCACCTGGGGCGGCGCCCGTCCGGCGCTGCCCACGGGGCGCGACCTGGACCGCCCCGCGGCGTACGCCGCGATGGCCGGCGCGCGCGGTGCGCTCAACGTGCACGGTGACCAGGACGGCTTCACGATGCGCACCTTCGAGGCGTGCGGAGTCGGTGGGCTGCAGCTGATCGACCGCAGCGACGTCGGCGAGCTGTACGAGCCCGGCGAGGAGCTGCTGGTCTTCCACGACCTCGAGCACCTCGTCGAGCTCCTCACCCGGGCGCGCACCGATGCCGCGTGGGCCGAGCGGGTCCGCCGCCGCGGCGCCGCGCGGACGTTGGCCGAGCACACCGTCGACCACCGCGTCGCGGTGCTGGAGGAGCTGTGGTCGACGTGGGGCTGAGGTACGCCGACCTCTCCGCCTGGCGGCGGTGGCAGCGGCGCCGACACCCACTGCGTGCGGTCCGAGGACGGCTGCGCCCCGTACGAACGGCCGGTGTCCTCACGCGGGGCAGCGCCGAGGCCGACCTGCTGGTCGTGCTCGACGGCCTCTCGCCCTCCAACCGGGCCGCGCTGCTGGCGCCGGTCGCCGCGCTGGCACCGGAGCGGGTCGCGGTCCTGTCCCCCGTCCCGGTCGTCGATCTCCTCCCCGAGCACGGCTGGTCCGAGCAACGGTGGGGCGACGGCGAGCCGCTCGGGCCGGTCTCCGCCGTGCTCACCGCCGGCCACTACCTCGCGCTCGGCGCGGTGGGGCACGCCGAGGCGCGTCGGCGTGACGTCCCCGAGCTGGTCGTCCAGCACGGGCTGCTCACCCCGCTCGCGCCGCCGCTGCCCCCGGGGGCGACGCTGTTGGCCTGGAGCGCGGCGGACGCCGACTTCTGGGGCGCCGAGCGCGCCGAGATCGTCGGGTCGCAGCTGCTGCACGACGCGGCCGCGCACCCGGCTCCCGCCACCGCCTCCTCGCCCCCGCTGACCTACCTCGGCCAGCTGCACGGCGCCGAGCTCCCCCGGCGCGACCTGGCCGCGGCCGCCGAGGCGTTCTGCGCTGCCCACGGGGCGACGTACCGGCCCCACCCTGCCGAGCGGGACCGGGCCAGCCGGCGCACGCACGCACGCTGGGAGGCCTCCGGCATGACCCTGGACCGGTCCGACGAGCCGCTCTCGGCCCTCACCGGCGGCGTGGTGAGCGTCTTCTCCACCGGCGTCCTCGAGGCGGCGGCCCGAGGCCTGCCCGCGTGGGTCGATCTCCCGACCCCTCCGGCCTGGCTCGAGGAGTTCTGGGACCGTTACGCCATGCGCCCCTGGGGATCGGACCCGACGCCGGCGCCGGCTCGGCCGGCCGTCGAGCCCGCTCGCGCGGTCGCCGCGGCCCTGGAGGCGATCGGGTGAGCCGGCTGCTCTGCCTGGTCCCCGCGCGCGGCGGCTCCCGCGGTGTGCCCGGCAAGAACCTCCGCGTGGTCGCCGGCAAGCCGCTGATCGTGTGGACGATCGAGCACGCCCTCGCGCTGGGCGACACCGACGTGGTCGTCTCCACCGACGACGAGGCGATCGCCGGCGTCGCCCGGGACGCCGGGGCCGCCGTCCCCTTCCTGCGCCCCGCCGATCTCGCGCGTGACGAGACCCCGACCGAGCCGGTCGTCGAGCACGCGCTGGACAGCCTCGGCACCGAGCCGTCGGCGGTCCTCCTGCTGCAGGCCACCTCTCCGGTCCGCCTGCCCGGCACGCTGGCCCGCGCCGTCGAGCAGTTCGAGGCCGACGGCGTGGACTCGATGGTCGGAGTGGTCCCCCAGCCCCCCTTCGTGTGGGAGCTGCGGCCCGACGGCGCACCCGTCGCGTCGTACGACGTGGCCAACCGGCTGCGTCGTCAGGACATGGGTCCGGCCGACCTGCGCTACCGCGAGACCGGCTCGCTCTACCTCACCCGCCCGGCGGTCTACCGCGAGCAGCACAACCGCCTCGGTGGGCGGATCTCGCTGTTCGTCATGGACGAGGTGGAGGGCGTCGACGTCGACACCGAGGCCGACCTCGCGGCGGCCGAGCAGCGGCTGACCGACCTGGCCGGCAGGGCCGACCTCTGAGCCGGCTCACCACCCTGGTCCGTACGACGGGCGGCACCCTGCTACGCGCCGCACGGGCCGGCGTACGACGTCGGGTCCGGCTGACCTGGTCCGCCGACCTGCGTGGGCCCCGACGCCCGGGCGAGGTCTGGCTGGTGACGATCGTGCGCGACGGCGACCCCTGGCCGGACCAAGAGCGCTGGGCCGTCCAAGGGATCAGTCACCTCGCCGTCGCCGACATGGGGGGCACCGGAGGGTCGCTCGCGCAGCGCGGGTCTGCGCTCGTCGGCACGAGCACGGACGCCTGGGCGACCGACGGTGAGCTCCTCACCGCCCTGGCCCGCCGCTCTCGGCGTGCCGGCGCCGACTGGGTGCTCGTGGCCGGTCCCGACGAACGCGGGTTTGCCCGTGGCGAATCGCTCTCCGACGCCCTCGCTGCCACTGACGCCGACGTCGTTGGCGTCCCCGTGCACGACGCCGTCCTCGACGGCGATCGCTGGCTGCTCGACCGCAGCCGCGACCGGCGAGGTCGGGTCGCGTTCCGCACGCACACGCTGGCGCGGGTCGGGCCGGACGGGAGCACGGTCGACCGGCCGGGCTCGCGGGCGGGCGCCCCCGACCTGCATCTCGTCCGCCCTGCCAGGTCACCGCACGGGCCGGTGACCGAGGTCGACCTGAAGCGATGGCGAACCTGGGACCCCGACGGCGCGCTCGCCGGGCCCGACGTGGTCCGCTCGGCCCAGGTGCCGGGGACGGGGGCTGCGCCGCGGACGAACCGGCCGACGGTGATCGTCGCTCCGCCCTGGATGGGATTCGGCAACCTGCTCTACCTGCTGCTCGCCGCGCACACCCGTCGCGCCGCCGGTCGGGACTGCCGGGTGCTCCGTACGCCGGTCCTCGACCGCTGGGCGACGTCGCTGGGCACCCTCGACGACCTCGTCGCCGACGACGTACGACGCCGTGACCGGCGGGAGGACCCGCTGCTGCGCACGTACGGCGCGTTCGGCCTGGACTTCACCGCCGACGAGCTGGCCGACTTCGTACGAGCCCGGCTGCTCGGCTCGGCGGCACTCGACGTCACCACCGACCCGGACCCCGGCCTGGTCACCCTCAACGTCCGGCGAGGCGACTACTACAGCGTCCCCGAGCACCAGGTCACCTACGGCTTCGACCAGGTGGCCTACCTGCGCGCCGCCCTCGCGGCCGCGCAGGAGGGGGCGCCGGTCAGCCGGGTACGCATCGTCTCCGACGGGCCCGAGTGGTGCCGCACCCGGCTCGGCTGGCTGGCCGAGGAGCACGAGGTCGAGCTCGCCGCCCCGAGCGACTCCGCGCTGGCGAACTTCGCCGAGGTGGCCGCCGCTCGGCGGCCGGTGATCACCAACTCGACCTTCTCCTACTGGGCGGCGTACGCGAGCAACGTCCGGCACGGCGACAACCACGCGGACACGGTCGCGCCGTGGTTCTTCAGCAGGGCCGAGGCCGGCGGCCGGGCCTACCAGGTCGACCCGCGCTGGCGGGTCGTCGCCGACATCGCCGGCGGGTGGAACGGCTCCACCGGCGAGAGCGGCTGATCAGCCACGTCGTACGACGCGCCTCCCCGCCGCCCGGATCCGCTGGGCACGCGTGGGGCCGGCGTACATGTGGCGCACCGTGACGGCACGATCCTGCCCGACCCCGCGGTCGACCAGGTCGGCAAAGACCTCGACCGTCCGCGCGGCAAAGACGTCGGCGGCGTAGTGGTCCCGGACGAAGGCACGCCCCGCGGCACGCCGCCGCCGGTAGGTCTCCTGGTCCTCGTCGAACTCGCGGGCGGCCGCGACCACCGCGTCGCGCAGCCCCACCAGGTCCGGGTCGTCGACCACGGTGCTGAACTCCGGTCGCAGGTACTCCCGTGCCCCGTCGCCGTGGAAGCCCACCACGTCGCAGCCGGCGGCCAACGCCTCGGCACCCATCAGGCTGAAGCCGTCATGGTCCGCGGTGCTGACGTACACCGCGGTCTCGGCCAGCACCCGGGCGAGCTCGGTCTTGCCGAGCCCACCGACGACCTGGAAGCGCCAACCCTCTGGCAAGTGCGGTGACCTCGCCAGGAGGTGCCCGAGGGCTGCGACGTCCCCCGGCCGGCGCGACTCGACACAGGTGACCAGTCGCTGCTTGGGCTGGTCGAGGAAGAAGTCGTCGTCCACGAGCACTGTCGCGCGCTCGACCGGAATCCGATCCGCGACCAGTGCCTCCACGAATCGAGTGATTGCCTCGCTCGTACTCACGACGGCCACGCAGTTGGGCCAGCCGGGGTAGGCCGAGGGGTCCGAGGCGGCAAGGCCGGGCTCGACGGTGTACGAGTGCCGCTGGTTGAGCACCACCACGCGCGCGTGGCGCGTCAGGTGGTGGTGCCGGGCGCCCCCGATCTCGGGCATCACCAGCACGTCGCCGGGCTCGAGCCGACGCTCGGCGCCCGACACGACCCGCGCGTCGCTGTCGAACCAGGTCGCGCGGAAGCCGTCCGACGCGTGCCAGACGGCGGCGTCGACACCGGCGCGCTCGAGCGCCTCGACCATCGCGTAGACCACCCTGATCCCGCCCGCCGGCGCCGCGTGGTCGAGGGTCGCGAAGACGATCACCGCAGGCCACGCACGCGTCGGCGTACCCGGGCGAGTGGCTCCACCAGCACCGGCGGCACGAACCTGCGGGCCGGGTGCGGCGCGGCGGTGGCCCTCGGTGCGCTGACCAGGAGCAGGTCACGGCCGTTGACCTGCTGGGTCTCGTACGGCGGGCCGCCGGCCGTCAGCCAGCTGCGGAGCGCACGGAGGTACGGCGCCGGGTCGCCCCAGGTGGCGTACATCTTCTGCGGCGAGACCGCGAACGCGTGCAGCCCGCTGCTCCCGACCGCCTGCCACGCGGCGGCCGCGACACCCGGGGTGTGCTCGGCCCGGAAGTCGTCGAGGACCAGGACGCCGTCGGGACGCAGCAGCGTGCGCGAGACCTCGAGGTCGGCGACCACGTTGTGGTGCAGGTGCGAGGCGTCGACGTGCACGAACCGGTGGGTGCCGTGCGGGGCGTGGTCGACCAGGCTCGAGGTCAGGCCGCGCACCACCACCGGCAGGTCGCGGTGCAGGCGCCGGTAGTGCCGCTCGAACGCGGCCTGGGTCAGCGTCGGGTAGCTGGTGTCGTTCTCGGCGTCGGTGGCCCGGTCGCCGGAGTCGTCGCCGAACAGGTCGACCACCGTGAACACCTCGCCCGGACGGAGGTGGTCACCGATCAGTACCGCGCTGCGACCCAGCAGCACACCCAGCTCGGCGAGGTCGCCGTCCCCCTGCGCCGCGGTCGCCTCCAGCAGCACCCGGAACAGGTCGAGGTCCGGCGCCCAGAACGCTCCAGGGACCGTGTCGACGTCGTCATCGGTCAGGCGCGGCACGCGGCACAATCTAGACCGACCCCTAGAGCGAGCAACGGGCCCTAGTTTGGGCGGGTGCACCGCTCCCTCGCCCGCGCCGCCGAGACCGCGCTGCACGTCCGCGCGGTCGAGCGAGTGCTCGTGGCCGCCGCCCACCGGCTGCCGACGGGCCGGCTGCACCGGTTCCTCGCGGCCCAGCACCGACTCCCCGCGCGCGTGGAGGTCACGCACGACCGCGGCGTCTTCACGATGGCGACCGGGACGCCGACCTGCCTGGTGGCCCAGCTGGTCTGGCTGCACGGGTCACTGGGGTTCGAGCCCCCGCTGCCCCGCGTCGTCCCCGCCCTGGCCGGTCCGGGGCCCAGTGCCGTGGTCGGCGCGAACAGCGGCTACTACGTGATGCTGCTGGCCCAGGCCACGGGGGCGGGCGTGACGGCGTACGAGCCGTTCCCGCCCGCCCTGGACCGGTTGCGGGAGAACCTCGCCGACAACAGGCTCACCGACGTGCGCGTCCGCCCCTGTGCGGCGAGCGACGCCCCGGGGACCATGCCGTTGCACGTCCCCCCGACCGACCACGGGCTGCTCGAGGGCTCGGCGTCGCTCGACCCCGCGTTCAAGGCCCGCCACAGCGGCAGCGTCGCCGTCGAGGTGGTGACCCTCGACGACGACCTGGGCGACGCCCCCGAGCTGCTGCTCGTCGACGTCGAGGGATTCGAGGCGCAGGCCCTTGCCGGTGCACGCGAGGTGCTGCGGACCGCCCGCCCGTTCCTCGTCGTCGAGATAGGCGACGAGTCGCTCGACGCCGTCGCCGACAGTCTGGCCGGGCTGGACTACGTGCCGTTCGAGATCACGCCCGGCGGGCTCGTCGAGCAGGACCGGCTCGCCGTCCCGGCCGTCACCCAGGAGGTCGCCGGCTCGGTCGGCCGTACGACGTACTGGAACGCCGTCCTCGCCCCGCGCGAGCGGCTCCCCCAGCTGCGCGAGCGGCTGGCCGGGGTGATCCCGGTGACCGGCACCCCCTGAGTGGGAGGTCTCGACAAGCTCGACCACCGGGGTCACCGCCACCACGACGGTCTCGACAGGCTCGACCACCCGGGTCACCGCCACCACGACGGTCTCGACAAGCTCGACCACCGAGAACAGCTCGACCACCGGGGCGGGGCTCGGGCCGGGCCGGCCGAGGACCGGGGCCACCTAGACTCGCCCGGTGCTCATCGAGCGACACGTGGCGCCGTACGTCGTCGACACAGAGGACACCGTCCTCCAGGCTCTCGAGGCGGTCACGGCCAACCGGGCGCGCATCGTGTTCGTCGTCACCGGCGACGGTCACCTCGAGGGCGCGATGTCGGACGGCGACTTCCGACGCTGGGTGAGCGCGAACGGCAGCACCGTCGACCTCGAGGCGCCGGTGCTCACGGTCGCCAACCGGGCGGTCCGCTCGGCGCACGAGCGCACCCCTCCCGGCGACGTGCGGCCGCTGTTCGGCGACGGCGTGGGTCACGTCCCGCTGGTCGACGACCTCGGCCGGCTGGTCGCGATCGCCGTCGACACAGGCGACGAGCTGCGGATCGGTCGGCACGCGGTCGGTCCGGGCCGCCCGGCCCTGATGGTCAGCGAGATCGGCATCAACCACCAGGGGTCGGTCGCGTTCGCCAAGGAGCTGGTCGACCGCTCGGTCGAGGCCGGGGCCGACGTGGTGAAGTTCCAGCTGCGTGACCTGGACGCGACGTACCGCCAGGCGGACGGGGCCAGCGCCGGTGAGGACCTCGGCCCGCAGTACACGCTGGACCTGCTGGCGAGGTACAACCTCTCGGCCAACCAGCTGGCCCAGGTCTTCGACCACGCTCGCGCGGCCGGGGTCGGACTGATGTGCACGGCCTGGGACCCGCTCAGCGTCGACCGGCTGGCGGAGTACGGCGTCGACGCGCTCAAGGTCGCCTCGGCCGACCTCACCAACCACGACCTGCTGCGGCGGATGGCGGCCACGGGTCTCCCGATGGTCGTCTCCACCGGCATGGCCACCGAGGGCGAGATCCGGGAGTCCGTGGCGGTGCTGCGCGAGACCGGGGTCGCGTACTCGCTACTGCACTGCCAGTCGACGTACCCCGCGCCGTACAAGGACGTGAACCTCCGCTACCTGCAGCGGCTGGCCGAGATCGGGCGCTGCCCGGTGGGCTACTCCGGGCACGAGCGCGGGTTCCACGTCCCGCTGGCGGCGGTCGCGCTCGGTGCGGTGGTGGTCGAGAAGCACTTCACCACCGACCGCGACCTGGAGGGCAACGACCACAAGGTCAGCCTGCTGCCCGACGAGTTCGCCGCGATGGTCCGCCGTGTGCGCGAGCTCGAGGAGGCGATGGGGAGCAACGCGCCGCGCTCGGTCTCGACCGGGGAGCGGATGAACCGGGTCAACCTCGCCAAGAGCCTGGTCGCCGCGCGCCCGGTCGCCGCAGGGGAGACGATCGCCGCGGACGCGGTCGACGTCCGCTCCCCCGGCCGAGGTCTGCAGCCCAACGCCCTCGACCGCCTGGTCGGTCGGACCGCGCGGCGCGACCTGGCCGCCGGCGACTACTTCTACGCCGCCGACCTGGAGGAGGGCGGCGCCCGGGCGCGCCGCTACCGCTTCCGGCGCCCGTGGGGGCTGCCGGTGCGCTACCACGACGCGGGCCCGCTCGCCGCGATGTCGAACCCCGACTTCCTCGAGCTGCACCTGTCCTACAAGGACCTCGAGATCGACCCTGCGGGCGTGTTCACCGAGCGCCAGCCGCTCGGCCTGGCCGTGCACAGCCCGGACCTGTTCGCCGGCGACTTCCTGCTCAACCTGGCCTCCTCCGACGACGACCACTGGCGCCGCTCGATCGCCGAGCTGCAGCGCGTCGTCGACCTGACCCGGGCGCTGACCCCGCGGTTCACCCTCGACGACGCGCCCGTCGTGATCGCCAGCCTCGGCGGATTCACCCACGACGCGCACCTGCACCCCTCGCAGCTGCCGGCGCTCTACGAGCGGGTCGCCGACGGGCTCGCGCAGGTCGACGACGCCGGCGTACGTCTCTGCGCGCAGACGCTGCCGCCGTACCCCTGGTACCTGGGCGGCCAGCTCTACTGCAACCTCTTCGTCCGACCCGACGACACCGCCGCGTTCGCCCGCGCCCACGAGCGCCGGCTGGTGCTCGACGTGTCGCACTCCAGGCTGGCCGCCACATGGCTGGACGTGCCCTTCACCGAGGTCGTCGACACCCTCGCCCCGCACACCGAGCACCTGCACCTCGTCGACGCGACCGGCGTCGACGGCGAGGGTGTGCAAGTGGGTGAGGGCGACGTGGACTGGCCGGTGTTGGCCGAGCAGCTCGACCGGCTCGCGCCGCGGGCCGGCTTCATCCCGGAGATCTGGCAGGGCCACGTCAACGACGGCGAGGGCTTCTGGACCGCCCTCGAGCGGTTGGAGGAGTGGTTCTGAGCGCCCCACCGACCGTGCTGTGGGTACTGCCGGTCTCGGATCTCGGCGGTGTCGCCCGCCACGCCGCCGACGTCGCACGCGTCGAGATCCCGGGCTACCGGGTCGTGTTCCTCGTGCCCGACGGCCCGGTCGTGGGCGTGCTGCGGGGCGCGGGCGCCGAGGTCGTCGTGGACCGGATCGGCCCGGCACACGGCCTGGCGGCATCCCTCGTCGCCCTGCGTCGCGCGCAGCGCCGGCTGCGACCGGCCGTCGTGCACAGCCACCTCTCGTACGCCGACGTCGTCGCCTCCCTCGGCAAGCAGCGGGGTCAGCGGCTGGTCACCACCGAGCACGGCATCGCCGCCGACGACCTCGTCTACCACCGCTCGACCGCGCGGTCGGCGCTCAAGGCACGCCTGCACCGGCTCCGGCTGCGTCGTACGGACGGCTTCGTCGCGGTCTCCCACGCCACCCTCGACGCCGCCCTGACGAAGTGGCGGCTGCCGCCGCGGCTGACCACCGCCGTGGTCCCGAACGGCGTCGACGCGTCGTCTCGCAGCGCCGCCCACGCCCCTGGCCCGCACGTCGTCAGCCTCGCCCGCCTGGCGCCGGAGAAGCGCCTCGACCGCCTCCTCGACGGGTTCGCCCTGCTGGCGGCCGAGCACCCGGCCGCGCGGCTCACCCTCGCCGGCACCGGGCCGCTCGAGGGCGACCTCCGGGCCCAGGTGTCCCGCCTCGGTCTCGGCGACCGCGTCGACCTGCCGGGACACGTCGACGCCGGCCCGCTGCTCGCCGAGGCCGATGTGCTCGCCCAGCTCTCGGTCTGGGAGAACTGCTCGTACGCGATCCTCGACGGCCTCGCCCGCGGCGTCGGGGTCGTCGCCTCCCCCGTCGGCGGCAACCCCGAGCTGGTCCCGGAGAGGTGCCTGGTCGACCCCGAGGACCCGACTACGGTGGCTGCCGTGCTCGCCAGCCAGGGACTCGACCGGGGGACCCGCCCGGCGCTGCCCGAGGGCTGGCCGTCGGTGGCCGCGATGACGGCCAGGATCGCGGCCGTGTACGACGGGGTGCTGGGGTGAACGACCGCGTCGTCGAGGGCCGGACGACCCGGCGCACGCAGAACGCGTACGGCGTCAGGCCCGACGTCGAGGACCGCAGCAAGGACCTGCACCTCCCCGACTTCGCGGCGTTCGTGCTCCTCGCCTTCCCGGCGCTCCTCGTCCCGGGGCTCGGCCTGCCCGCGAACGAGATCGCCCCCGGCGCGCTCTGCGCGCTCGCCGCCTTCCGCCGACCGGCCGTCCCGGCGAAGCTGCCGACCTGGTTCGTCCTGCTGGTCCTGGCGGTGCCGGTATGGCTCGCCCTCGTCTCCGCCCACAACGACCTGGCGCCCTACCGCCGCCTCCTCCACCTCGGGCTGTGGGCGGTGCTCGCGATCTTCGTCGCGTCCGGGCGGATCCACCTCCCCTCCGCCGCGCGAGGGCTGGGCGTGGGTCTGGTGCTGACCGTCGCCCTCACCGTCGCCGGCCTCGGCCCGGACACCTACGTCGGCCGGCTGAGCGGGACCCTCGGCGACCCGAACCTCGCCGGCTACGTCCTCACGGTCCTCGGGTGCGTCGCCGTCGGTGCCGGCGACCGGACCTGGCTGCGGCGGGTCGTGGCCGTGGTGGTGGCGGTCGCGGTCGTGCTGACCCTCTCCCGGACCTCTCTGCTCGCCGCGGTGTTCGCCGGCGCGTGGGTGCTGACCGGTCGTCGCGTACGCCCCGCGTTCAGCATCCCGATCGTCGCCGTCTACGCGTACGTCGTGTCCACCATCCCCCGCGAGACGAGTCTGCTCGGCCTGTTCTCCGACCGCACCGGGAGCGACGCCCTCCGGGACCGGCTCCTGGCCCAGGAGAAGGTCGACGTCGCGGCCTCCCCGTGGTTCGGCAGCGGTGCGGGGACCGCCCAGGTGAACCTCGGGTCGGACCGGTTCTTCTACCACTCCAGCTATCTCGCGGCCCAGCGTGAGGGCGGCTGGGTCCTGATCGGGATCCTCGCGGTCCTGGCCGTCACCGTCTTCGTCTCACTGCTCCGGATGCCGGTGCCCCGGCGCAACGGCTGGCTCGAGGGCGCGATCATCTGCGCGGCGGTCGTCGCGGTGAACCTCGGCGAGGTGCTTCTCGAGCTCCCGGCCGCCATCGCCATCGGTGCGGCGATGCACCACCTGCTGACCGCTCGCCCGCCCGATCCCCCACCCGCACCGACGTGAGCGGTCACCTCACGATCGCCACCACCAACGGCGACCTGGGCGGCGGGGAGGTCATGCTGCTGCACCTCGCCGAGGCGACACGCTCCCTCGGCCACGGGGTCACCGTCGTGGGACCGCGGCACCCCTCGGGTCTGGTCGAGGCCGCGTCGGCGACCGGTCTCGCGGTCGTCACGCTCGACGTCCGCGACCGACGCTCGTACGCCGTCGCACTCCGCGCCTGGGACCGGCGGGAACGGCAGGGGCTGCTGTGGTGCAACGGGCTGCTCCCGGCGGCCGCGACCGCGGGGCACCGGGACCGCGTGGTGCACCTGCACCGGGAGCCCGAGGGCCCTCAGAAGGGCGCACGCCTGCTCGCGGTCCGAGGAGCGCGAGCGGTCGTCGTGCCGTCCGAGTCGATGGGTGCGCGAGTCGGCCACACGGCGGTGCTGCCGAACTGGACGGAGCCGCTCGTGCTCCGCCCGGCCGCGCCGCTGCCCGAGTCGCCCACGATCGGCTTCCTCGGCAGGACGACCGTCGACAAGGGTGTCCACCTCCTCGCTCGCGCCGTCCGCCGCCTGCGGGACGAGGGTCTGAGCGCCCGGCTCCTGGTCGCGGGCGAGGCGCGCTTCGGCACCGCCGAGGACGTGCAGGTCGTGGAGGCCGCTCTCGCGCCTCTCGGCGACGCGGTCGACCGGGTCGGCTGGATCGATCGCGACGACTTCTTCGACCGCGTCGACCTGGCCGTGTTCCCGTCCACCTGGGCCGAGCCGTTCGGACTGGTGGCGGCCGAGGCGATGGGCAGCGGCGTCCCGTTCGTGATCTCGGACGCCGGGGCGCTGCCGGAGGTCGCCGGGGCGGAGCACCCCTGGGTGGCGCGCGCGGACGACGCCGTGGACCTGGCGCGGGTCGTCGGCGACGCACTCCGCGCTTCCGCCGAGCAGCGTGAGGCGGCCCGGCAGGCGTCACGGCTCCGGTGGGAGCAGCGGTTCTCGCCGGAGGCGGGGGCCGAGCGGCTCGCGGTGCTGCTGTCGCAGCTGTGAGGGGTCTCGACGTCCTCCCTCGCTGACGCTCGGTCGGGCTCGACCACCTCGAGTACCGAGCCCGACCAGCACGAGCCCGGTCAGGCGGTGCGGCGTACGACGTCCATCGGGTCGTCGTGGTCCATCAGCACGGTGACGATCGAGTCCGGCGAGGCGGGCACGTGCGCCGACCAGCGCAACGTGATGCCGTGGTCGGCGAACCGCTCGTCGGCGTCGGCGCCGAGGTAGGCGGCCCCGCCCGCACCGGAGACGTACTCGGTGCCGCCGACCGTGGCGACCTGCTCGATCAGCCGGTCGATGCCCGCCTGCCGGGGCGGCGCGGTGACGACGAGCTCGGTCCCGATGCCCAGCAGGTCGCGCACGGCCCGGATCATCGAGAGGTTCACCTCGTCGAGGGTCGTGCCCGTGCACGCGGAGATCCGCTCCAGCAGCTCGCCGCCCCGGTCACGCCAGTGCCGGGCACCGGTGTAGCGGCCGCGGATCACGTCGCACAGGTGCTGCTGCCAGCCCTCCGCCACCTCGACGTCGTCGATCGGCACCAGCGACGGCTTGCCGACCAGCCGGTGGGAGCACCACGCCTCCCGCATCGTCACCCGGCGCTGGTAGCCGTGCTTCTGGAACTGGTCGTGCACCGCGACGACGAACACGTCCGAGGTCGCCATCTTGAACCAGAAGCCGGAGTACGGCAGCAGGTCCGGCTGGTGGATCGCCACGATCACCGGCCCTCACCGCCGGATGTGGCGGACCAGGGCGTACTGCTCGGCGTACGGCACCAGCCGCACCTTGCCGACCGCGCCGGCGATCTGCTTGACGCTGCTCATCGGGTGGTCGCCGCCCGGGTTCTCCGAGGCGTAGGCCTCGCACGCGGCCACCTTGCGGTCGACCTGCTCCTCCGTCAGCCGCTCGAAGGTGTTCCAGGTCAGGTCCGACGGGTAGAGGTTGAGGTCGTAGACCGCGATGTCGTAGACGAGCACCGTCGACGGCAGCCAGTGGTCGGGGCTCATCGAGATCCGGCAGGCGCGCATCCCGGCCTCGTAGACCGCGATGTGGTCCTGGTGCAGCGACGGGAACGGCAGGTAGACCTCGTCGGGCCGCAGCTCGCGCAGGACATCGTCGAGGCGGCGCACCAGGTCGGCCATGTGCAGCTGCGCCTCGCCGTCGCGCAGCCCCAGCGCGACCGACTCACCGACGCCGAGGATCTCCAGCGCCCGCGCGTGCTCCTCGCGCCGCTGCTCGCCGCTGTCGGTGACGACCACGACCGAGCACTCCTCGGGGTGCTTCGCCAGCAGACCGCCGCAGCCCAGCGACTCGTCGTCCATGTGAGGGGCGAGGACCAGGCGGCGCACGAGGCCAACCTAGGCGACGGACGGCTCGTACGATGCCGCGGTGAGGCAAGCGGCGGCTGTCGGCGTGACGGCGGTGATCCCTCACTACGGCTCCCCGGCTCCGGCACTGGCCCTCGTCGAGCAGCTGCTCACCCAGCCGACCCGGCACCCGCTCCAGGTGATCGTGGTCGACGACCGCTCACCGGCGCCGTTCCCCGACCGCGACGACGTCACGGTCCTGCGGCGAGAGCGCAACGGCGGGTTCGGCAGCGCGGTCAACACCGGGGCGCGGGAGGCACGCCACCCGCTCCTGCTGGTGCTCAACAGCGACCTCGAGGTGCCGTCGCGGTTCCTCGACGAGCTGGTGGGCCGGGCGCTGCCGGAGCTGCCCGCCGTGGTCGCGCCCAACGTCTCGTGCGGCGGGAGGATGACGGGCGGGCAGCGCTTCCCGCGGGCACGCTTCCAGAGCGTCGAGTGGGTCTCGTTCCTCGGCCGGTGGCAGGACGCGCGCTGGTTCCGCCGGGCGATCGGGAAGGTCGACGCACCGCCGGCCGGTGGCCGGGTCGTCGTCGACTGGGTCGCAGGCGAGGCGATGCTGATGCGCACGCAGGACTTCGCGGCCGTCGGTGGTTTCGACGAGACGTACTTCATGTACGCCGAGGAGGTCGACCTGCAGCGCCGGCTGCACCAGCGCGGCGTCGGCTCGGTGGTCCTGGGCACGACTCCGGTGCTGCACGAGGGCGCGGCGTCCTCGGACCCGGCGCTGCGGGCCTCGTGGCTGACCACCGCGCGCCTGCACTACGCGCGCACCTGGGGTGGTCTGACCCGGCTGCGGGTCGGCCTGAGCGCCGCCTCGCTCGTGAACGCGGCGGTCGGCGCTGCTCGCCGGGTCGCGGGCCGTCCGACCCGCCCCGCGACGGAGCTGGCCGACCAGCTGGCCCGGGTGTGGACCCGCCGGAGGCCTCAGGACCGCGCCACGTAGTGCAGCCAGATCGACTCCGGCGAGGTCGAGCCGGCGTCCACCGGGCTCCCCCACTGGTCGTAGACGCGGACGTCGCCGAATCCCGCCGCCTCCAGCTGGCGCACCTGGGCCTCCGGCGCGACGTAGTAGAGAAGCAGGCCGTAGTCGTGGGCCTCGTCGTTCACGATCGCGTACTCGTCGGTGTGCACCTCGAGCGGCCTGAGGCGTCGACGGTTCGCGCGCGCCCGCCACGCCTCGTACGACTTCCGCAGCATCACCCGGCCCGGTCTCGGGCGTCCCTGCCAGGGCAGCCTGTGGAAGCGCGACCAGCCGCGGTTGTGCGCCGAGAACCAGAACCGTCCGCCCGGGCGGAGGACCCGACGGACCTCGGACAGGATCTGCAGCCGGTCCTCGTGGGCGACGCCGTCGATCCCGTTGAAGCTGAACAGCACGAGGTCGAACGTCGCGTCCTCGTGCTCGAGAGCCCGGGCGTCGCCGGTCTCGACGCGCACCCCGGGGAACCGTGCCCGTGCGCGCTCCGCCAGCTCGGGCACGTAGTCGAGGCCGACGTAGCCGGCCACCAGCGGGGCGAGCGCGGCGGTGGTCCGCCCACCCCCGATCCCCAGGTCCAGCAGGTCGGTGCCGGCCAGGTCGAGACCGAGGGCGTCCAGCACGGCCCTCTCCCCCACCTGCAAAGACGACTGGGCCGCGTAGTGGGAGACCGAGGCGTCGCTGGCGTAGGCCGACACGTTGGCCGCGTCGATCCGCTCGGACTCGCCTCCCATGGGCCGAGACCCTAGGGCACGTCGCTGAACCCCTGGCCTGCTGCGAACGGCCAGCGGTTCAGCAACGCACCCTCGCCACGAACTAGCATCCGCGCGTGCCCGCAACCTCGATCGTCGTCCCCTCCCGCGGCGGCGCCGAGCGGCTGGACACCCTGCTGGACAGCGTCGCGGCGCAGACCGACGACGACCTCGAGGTGGTCGTGGTCCTCGACGGCGACGTCGACGGCTCCGAGGCCGTCGTGGCCCGCCGCACGGACGTGCCGGTCCGCAGCATCGTCTTCCCCGAGAACCGCGGACGCTCGGCCGCGCTCAACGCCGGCTTCGCCGACGCCCGCGGGGAGATCCTCGTCCGCTGCGACGACGACCTCGAGCTGGAGCCCGACTTCGTCGCCCGCCACCGCGCGCTGCACGCCGACCGGGAGGTCGGGATCGTCACCATGTGCCTGGAGGCGTACGCCCGGCCCACGGCGTACTCCCGCGCGTACGGGGTGCCCGCCGACGCGCGGATCCGTCGTACGGCCCTGGCCACCACGCCCGACCAGACCTGGCGCTGGTGGTGCGGCTGCGTCTCCGCGCGCCGCGAGACCTACGACCGGGTGGGTGGGTACGACGAGCGCTACCGCGGCTACGGCATGGAGGACGTCGACTGGGGCTACCGGCTGCACGCCCTCGGCGTGCCGATCCTCGTCCCGGACGGCTTCACCACCCTGCACCACGGTCCGGTCACCAGCGTGGAGGAGCGCGCCCGCCGGGCGCTGCACTCCGGTGCGGCCCGGCTGACCTTCGAGGCCATCCACGGCGAGGGAGTCCTCGACGCACCGCTCACCGCCGAGGCCGCACGGCAGCGACAGGGACGAACGGCCTGGTCCCGGCTGGTCGACCTGGTGGCGGGCGGGGTGACCGAGCGGTCGGTGAGCAGGGTCGGCTCGGTGCTCGACCGTCGCACGCAGCACCTCCCGCCGTGGGTGGCGCAGAAGCTGGTCGCCCTGCTCGTGGAGTCGGCGGGCGTGGCCGGTCGACGCCATCCCGAACGGATCGGTGGGGCGTTCTGAGAACCACTACGATGAGGCCGCGCGAGCCGCGCGCCGAGCCCGCCGAGCCAGGAGGATCCCCATGCCGAGCGCCCTGATCACCGGAATCACGGGGCAGGACGGCCTCTACCTCGCCGAGCTGCTGACCTCCAAGGGGTACGACGTCCACGCGATCATCCGCGGGCAGAACAACCCCAAGCTCGAGCTGGTCCAGCGGCTGCTCCCCGACGTGCGGCTGCACACCGGCGACCTGACCGACCTGTCCAGCCTGATGCGCGCCATGCGCGACGCGAAGCCCGACGAGGTCTACAACCTCGGCGCGGTGTCCTTCGTGGCCTACTCCTGGGAGAACGCGCAGGTCACCTCCGACGTCACCGGCCTGGGCGTGCTGAACATGCTCGAGGCGGTCCGGCTCTACGCCGGCGACGACCCGTCCAAGGTCCGCTACTACCAGGCCTCCAGCTCCGAGATGTTCGGCAAGGTGCAGGCGGTGCCGCAGAACGAGAGCACACTGCTGTGGCCGCGCTCGCCGTACGGCGTGGCCAAGGTGTACGGGCACTACATGACGATCAACTACCGCGAGTCGTACGGCATGCACGCCAGCTCGGGGATCCTGTTCAACCACGAGTCCCCGCGACGCGGGCCCGAGTTCGTCACCCGCAAGGTCAGCCGCGCGGTCGCGCGGATCAAGCTGGGGCTGCAGGAGAGCATCACCATGGGCAACCTCGACGCCAAGCGCGACTGGGGCTTCGCCGGCGACTACGTCGAGGCGATGTGGCTGATGCTGCAGCAGGACGAGGCCGAGGACTACGTCATCTCCACCGGCGAGACCCACTCGATCCGCGAGCTGCTCGACGCCGCCTTCGCCCACGTCGGCATCGAGGACTGGAGCGACCTGGTCCTCCAGGACCCGCGCTTCATGCGGCCCGCCGAGGTCGACCTGCTGATCGGCGACTCCGCCAAGGCGCACGAGAAGCTCGGCTGGAAGCCCAAGGTCAGCTTCGAGGAGCTCGTGGCGATGATGGTGGAGAACGACCTCACCGAGCAGAAGGTGCTCGCTGGCCTCTGAGCGGCCGGCGACTCGATGACCCCCGACTCCGCCACCGCCCTGGTCACCGGCGTGACCGGGCAGGACGGCAGCTACCTCGCCGAGCGGCTCCTGGCCGACGGCGTCGCCGTGCACGGGCTCGTGCACCGGGCCAGCCCCGACGACACCCACGTGGACGGCGTCGTCACCCACCCCGGCGACCTCACCGACGCCGAGGCGATGGGCCGGCTCCTCGAGGAGGTCGAGCCCGACGTCGTCTTCAACCTCGGCGGGATCAGCTCGGTGGGCCAGTCGTGGGACCAGCCCGGTGCCACAGCCCGCGTCTCCGGGCTCGCTCCGCTGGACCTCATGGACGCCTGCCTGCGCCTGCAGGAGCGGTCGGGCCGCGAGGTGCGTTTCGTCCAGGCCTCCAGCGCGGAGATCTTCGGCGAGGCCGACAGCTCCCCCCAGGACGAGCAGACGCCCGTCCGCCCGGTGAACCCGTACGGCGTCGCCAAGGCCACCGCCCACCTCGGGGCGAACGTCTTCCGCCAGCGCGGCCTGCACGCGGTCAGCTGCGTGCTCTACAACCACGAGTCCCCGCGCCGCCCCGCCCGCTTCGTCACCCGCAAGATCACCCAGGGCGCGGCGATGATCGCCCAGGGTCGGCTGGCCCGGCTCGAGCTGGGCAACCTCGACGCCCGTCGGGACTGGGGGTGGGCCCCCGACTACGTCGACGCCATGGTCCGCGCCGCCCGGCACGTCGAGCCGATGGACTTCGTCGTCGCCACGGGCCGGGCGCACACCGTCCGGGACTTCGTCGCCGCGGCCTTCGCCCGGGTCGGCATCGAGGACTGGGACCGGGTCGTCGGCGTCGATGAGTCGCTCGTACGCCCCGCCGACCCGACCGAGCAGCGCGGCGACGCCTCCAGGGCCGCCGAGGTGCTCGGCTGGACCCCCACCGTCGACTTCGCCGAGCTGGTCGGCCGCATGGTCGACGCCGACCTGGACGACCCGCCGACCCGATGACTCCGCGGGTGGCCATCGCGCACGACTACCTCACCCAGCGCGGCGGAGCCGAGCGCGTGGTGCTCGCCATGGCGCGCGCGTTCCCCGGCGCCCGCATCCACACGACCTTCTACGACCCCGAGGGCACCTACCCCGAGTTCGCCGACCTCGACGTCGTCGCCTCACCCCTCAACCGCGTGCGGCCGCTGCGGCGCGACCCGCGCCGCGCGCTGCCGGTCCTCGCGCCGGTCGCCTCCCGCACCCGGGTCGAGGCCGACGTCGTGCTGAGCTCCAGCAGCGGCTGGGCCCACGGCTTCGACGTCCGCGGCCGCCGGCTGGTCTACTGCCACGCCCCCGCGCGGTGGCTCTACCAGCCCGAGGCGTACGTCGGCGGGCCGCTGACCCGATCCCCGAAGGGACTGGCCCTGCTGGCCCTGCGACGCCCCCTGCGTCGCTGGGACCGGCGCGCGGCCGCGCGCGCAGACGCCTACCTCTGCAACTCGCGCGTCGTGCGCGAACGGATCGCCCGGGCGTACGGCATCGACGCGACCCTCGCGCCGGCGCCACACTCCTTCGACCCCACCGCTCCCCAGGAGCCCGTCCCCGCGATCGCCGCGTGGGCGGAGGAGGGCTACGACCTGGTCGTCTCGCGGCTGCTGCCGTACAAGAACGTGGACGTCGCCGTGGAGGCGGCGCGACGCACCGGGCGCCGGCTCGTCGTCGTCGGCGACGGCCCCGAGCGGGAGCGGCTGCTGCGCGACCTGCCCGGACATGTGGCGCTGCTGCACGGCCTCGACGACGCCCAGCTGCGCTGGACGTACGCCCACGCGCGGCTGCTGGTGGCAGCCGGTCTCGAGGACTACGGCCTCACCCCGCTCGAGGCGGCCGCCTTCGGCGTCCCGACCGTGGCCCTCGGCGCGGGGGGCTACCTCGACACCGTCGTGCCCGGCGTCACCGGCGTCCACTTCGACCGGCCCGAGGCGGGACCCCTCGCCGCGGCCCTGGCCGAGGCCACCGCGACCCGATGGGACCACGACGCGGTACGCCGGCACGCCGACGACTTCTCCGAGGCGGCGTTCGCCCGACGCCTGCACGACGAGGTGGACCGGGTGCTCGGCTCCTGATCCCCGGTCCGCAGGGAACGGGCCCACCGGGCCACCGGGTCGGCTACCGTGTCGACAAGCCCGATTTGCGGCATCTCACACCATGACCACACTCACCACTCAGCGCACCGTCGACCGCGCCGTCGAGGACCGGTCGCGGTCCCTCCTGCGCACCGGTGCCCGTCGACGCCGGCCCACGCTGCCCCTGCTCGCGGTGACCCTCGACGCAGTCGTGATCGTCGGTGTGATCGTCGCGGCGTCCGCCCTCCGGGTCGCCCTCCCCTTCGACCGTGACGCAGGGGCCGTCAACCAGCTGGTCTCCCAGATCGGCGGGCCGATGGCGGTGGCCTGGCTGGTCCTGCTCGCCCTCTTCGGCACCTACGACGTCCACCGGCTCAACACCGGCGTCGAGATGTACCGCTCGGTGATGACCGCCTCCGTCGTGGCCGCCGGGGTCGTCGGGATCGTCTGCTACCTCGGCAAGATCCCGCTCTCCCGCGGGTTCTTCGTCCTCAGCTTCCTCCTCGGCATCCCGCTGCTGGTGCTCGCCCGGCTGCTGCTGCGCCGGGCCTTCCACCGCGCCCGGGTGCGCGGCCGGTTCCCGCTGCGCGTGCTGCTCGCCGGCGACGCCGCCCACGTCGACGAGATCGCCACCGTGCTGCGTCGTGAGACCTGGCTCGGCTACGCCATCGTCGGCGCCCTCTCCCCCGGCCCGGCACCGGGTGCCCCCTCGACGAAGAGCGGCCCGGAGACGCCCGGCGGTGTGGCGTACGTCGGCACCGCCGACCACGCTGCCAGCCTCGCCGAGGAGGGCGCGGTCGACGCGATCATCGTCGCCCGCGGGGCCTACCCCACCTCCGAGGCGCTGCGCCGGGCTCAGTGGGCGCTGGAGGAGCACCGGGTCCAGGTGATCGTCGCGCCGAGCATCACCGACATGGCCGCGGAGCGGGTCGCCGTACGCCCCGTCGCCGGCCTGCCGCTGGTGCACCTGGAGCGGCCGACGGGGCGCAACGCACTGCGCTGGGCCAAGCGGTCCTTCGACCTGATCGCGGGAGCCGCGCTGCTGGTCGCGTTCTCCCCGGTGATGCTCGCCGGCGCGATCGCCGTACGACGTCACGACGGCGGTCCGGTGCTGTTCCGGCAGCGACGGGTCGGCCGCGACGGCGCCACGTTCACGATGCTGAAGTTCCGCAGCATGGTGGTCGACGCCGAGCAGCAGCAGGCCGGTCTGGCCCCGGAGGAGCGTCACGACGGGCCGATGTTCAAGATGGCGCAGGACCCCCGGGTCACGCCCCCCGGCCGCTGGATGCGCCGCTTCTCGGTCGACGAGCTTCCCCAGCTGGTCAACGTGCTGCGAGGCGAGATGAGCCTCGTCGGGCCCCGGCCGGCGCTGCCCACCGAGCGGGGGCACTGGGACGAGGACGTCGCCAGGCGGATGCGTGTCCGTCCGGGCATGACCGGGCTGTGGCAGGTGTCGGGCCGCTCGGACCTGTCCTGGCAGGACACCGTCCGGCTCGACCTGTACTACGTCGACAACTGGTCGATGGTGCAGGACGCAGTGATCCTCCTGCGGACGCTGCGCGCCGTGCTCGCCTCCGCCGGGGCCTACTGATCGGCGTCGGCGGCGGCCGTCACCGGGTCGCCGTCGTACGCCGTGAACCGCTCGCCACCGTCGGTGCTCACCAGCAGCCGGTAGCCGACCTGCGCGAAGACCCGTCCTCCCCCGCTCGCCAGGCCGAGGCCGGCGGCCGACCGGGACAGGCAGGCGACTCGGGACCCCACACTGTCCGCGTCGCCGTCCCCGCCGCTCGCGGCGTCACCCTTGCTCACCCGAACCAGCGCCGCGGAGCAGTCCGGCTGCTCCGCGAGCACCAGCAGGCGATCACCGGAGACCGCGGTCGCGGCCGACGGTGACTGCACCGGGGCGGAGCCGGTGCTCTGCCCCAGCCCTCGGTCGACCGTGACGACGTTCTGGCCCTGGCACACGACACGTGCGCTCTGCCCCGCCCCGAGCGTGCTCAGCGACGTCGGGATGCAGACCACGTTGACCTCACCGTTGGGGACCGGCCCGTGGACGAAACCGCTCGAGGTGTCGGTGTCGAGCCACCAGGCGTCACGAGGCACCGCGCCGCGCTGCCAGGTCCGCCCGCCGTCCGAGGACTCGAAGCCGACCACCTCGCAGCTCGTCGTCGCTCCGACGATCGAGACGGACCGCCCGCGATAGGTGACACCCAGGCTCTCCTGCAGCCCTGCGACCTTCCGCTCGGTGAGCTCGCCGCCGGCGCCCGTGGAGGTCCAGACCCGGGCGGCGACCGGCGCCCGCTCGTCGCACGACCCGCGTGTCGCCCGGACGATCGCGCCCTCGTCCGACGCGGCCAGGACGAGCGGCCCCTGGATCGGCGCCACGTCGTCCTGCGCCGACGCAACGGACGGGGCCGCGGAGCCGCCGGCGTCCGCCGGGGCGCCGTCGCGGTGGCTGAGGGCGAAGGCGACCACGACGATCAGCAGGTCGAGGGCCACGAGCCCCGCCACCAGCAGGACGGACCGGGGCGAGCGCACGGCCCCCATCCTGACAGCCCCCGCACGGGTCCTCACGTACGCTCTGCCGTGCCTGCCGCCGTGAGGAGGACGCGATGCCCGGCACCGGCCGCCCGTCCTCCGCGGAGCCCGACCTGTCGCCCTCCGGCGCCGACGACGCGCCGGGTCCCGGGCGCGAGGTCGACCCCTGGGCGGAGGGAGGACCGATCTCCCGCCGATCGTCCTCGCACCGCTCGGGCCGATCCCGCTCGGGCCGATCCCGCTCGGGCCGCTCCCGCTCGCGCCGCTCCCGCTCGCGCCGGACACCCGCGCGGAGCTGGATGAGGCGCCACAAGGCGCTCACCGCGTTCCTCGCCCTCGTCGGGATCATCCTCGTCGCGGTCGTCGGCGCGGCGTGGTGGCTCAACACCCAGCTGGGGTCGATCCCGCGGGTCGAGATCGACGCCACCAACCGGCCGGCCGCCCCCACCGACGGGTCGATGAACCTGCTGCTCGCGGGCGCGGACAACGGCGACGCCGGCACGATCGCCCAGGAGCTCGCCGACGGCTCCTGGACCCCCGGGTCGCACCGCTCCGACACGCTGATCGTGCTGCACCTGACCGCGGACCGGAAGCACGCGTACCTCGTCTCCATCCCCCGCGACACCTACGTCCCGGTCAGCGGGCACGGCGAGCAGAAGATCAACGCCGCGTTCTCCTACGGCGGCCCGAGCCTCGCCGTGCAGACCGTCGAGCAGTTCACCGGACTGCGGATGCAGCACACCGCGATCATCGACTGGACCGGGTTCCGTGACCTCGCGACGGCGCTGGGCGGCGTGCAGGTCTACATCTCCGAGGCGACCTCCAGCCAGCAGGGCGCCGGCGGGGAGTGGAAGCCCGGCTACACCACGCTGAAGGGCGACCGGGCGCTGCGCTACGTCCGCACCCGCTACGGGCTGAAGAACGGCGACTACGACCGGATCCAGCGCCAGCAGAACTTCCTGCGCGCCGCGCTCAGCCAGTCCGCGTCGCGCGGCACGCTCACCGACCCCGTCCGGTTCCGCAACCTGCTGCGGGCGATCACCGGCAACCTGACGGTGGACAGCGGGCTGACCAACGGCGACATCCGCCGGCTGGCCTGGTCGCTGCGCGGGTTGCGCGCGGACGACCTCAGCTTCGTCACTGCCCCGATGAAGCGCTTCGCCACCAACGCGGCCGGGGCCGTGATCATCCCCGACGTCGCGCGCACCAAGGAGCTGTTCGGCGACGTCCGGGCCGACCGGCTCGACGCCTACATCGAGAAGTACGGCGCCGACGCAGGGACCCTCAACCCCGAGAAGGGCGTGCGCTGAGCGCTGCTCAGCCCCGCCGCCGAGCGGGTTCGCGGCGCTCCGGCCCGGGCTCCTCCCCGTCGCGCTCCGGTGACATCGGGGTGATTCGCGCCGTGGCCGACCGACGACGGCGGCCGGCCAGCCACGCCAGCCACGAGAGCGGTCCGCGCCCGGCGGGCGACCGGGACCCGCCGCGGTAGCCGTACGCGCTGTAGTAGTCGCGGGAGTAGGCCGAGTAGCCGTAGCCGTACCCGTAGAGCACCGAGCCGATCCCGTGCAGCGGCGCCCGGTTGAGCACCGACCCGACGAGGTGCCCGCCGACCTGGTCGAGGACCTTGGCCGAGAGCCGCGCCTGCTCCTTGTACGTGCGCCCGACCGCCAGCACGAGGATCGTGCCGTCCACGGTGGCGCTGAGCAGCCCCGCGTCGGTCACCGGCAGCAGCGGCGGGGCGTCGAGGAGCACCATGTTGCCGCGAGCCACGAGGTCCTCGATCAGCTGCTGCATCCGCTGGGAGCCCAGCAGCTCCGAGGGGTTCGGCGGGATCCGGCCGGCGGTCATCACCGCCAGGTTGGGCAGCGTGGTCGACTGGACGACGTCGTCGAGGGCGACGTCGCCGGCCAGGACCTGGGTCAGGCCGACGGCCGGGTCGGCGTCGAAGAGCGAGGCCACCATCGGCCGCCGCAGGTCGCCGTCGACGAGGACCGTGCGCTGCCCGGCCGCCGCCAGCACCCGGGCGAGGTTCGCGGTCAGCACCGACTTCCCCTCGCCGGCGCTCGCGCTGGTGATCACGATGCTGCGGGGCGGGTGGTCGACGTCGACGAAGCGCAGGTTCGTGCGCAGCTGGCGCAGGGCCTCCGCCGCCGGCCCGGTCTGCGAGGCGACCAGACCCTTGGCGCCCCGCCGGTCCAGCTCGTCGGACTCCGGGAGGATGGAGAGCACGGCCGTCCCGACGGCCTCCTCCATGTCGTCGACCGTACGCAGGCGCCGGTCCAGCTGCTTGCGGATCAGCGCCACGCCGTAGCCGGCGGCCAGGCCGAGCAGCGCACCGATGCCGAGGTTGCGCGGGTAGCTCGGCGACGACGGGGCACCCGGCGACACCGCCTGCTCGATCGGCTGGAGCTTGACCAGGCTCTGGGTCGCCGCCCCCTGGGGCCGTGCGGCGGACTCGAGCCGCGCCGCCGCACGCGACAGCGCACCGACCGCCGCGTTGGCCAGGTCGCGGGCCTCGTCGGGCGAGGACGCGTTGGCCGAGATGGTCAGCTCGGGGGAGCCCTCGCTGGCGGTCGCCACGTAGCGCGAGGCGATGTCGCCGGGCGTCGTGTCGAGCTTGAGCTGGTCGATCACGTCCTCGGCCACCTGCGTGTTGGTGGCGAGGGTGACGTACGTCGAGAGCTTCTGCTGGGCGAGGTTCTGCGCGCTGAACACGTCGCCGACCGAGCTGCCGGAGTCGACGACGACGTACCCCTTCGAGGTGGCCGTGTAGACGACCGGCTGCCGCACCGTGTGGCCCAGCGCCAGCAGCAACCCGAGCGAGACGAAGACGAGCAGGAGCGTGGCGTTGGCCCTGCTCAGCCGCACGAAGTCGATGACGGTCACGGGTGCCCTCGGGTGGGTCGTCCGAACCAGTGCACTGGTCCCTGTCGTCGGCCGAGTGTACGGGGAACGCAGCCGCACGGCAGGCCGCCGAGTCCCCTGCCACACCTATCCTCGGCCGCATGGACGCCGTGGAGGTCGGCCTGCAGGCCCGGGTGCGGATGGCGCACGCGACCCTGGGCTCCCTCGCGACCGAGCACCGGCTGGACCTGCTGCACGTCAAGGGGCCGGCGCTGGATCCCGCGCTGACGGGCGAGGGCGAGCGCTCGAGCAGCGACGCCGACGTCCTGATCCGTCCCGGGCACGTCGACCGGCTCGTCTCGCTCCTGGTCGCGCACCACTGGCGGCTGGTCACCGGCTTCGCCCGAGGCTCGGCGTTCGAGCACGCGGCCAACTACCGCCACCCGCACTGGGGGTACGCCGACCTGCACCGCTCGTTCCCCGGCCTCACCGTCCCGGCGGCCGACGCCTTCGACGCGCTGTGGGCCGATCGCGCGACGACACGTATCGCGCACGTGGAGTGCGCCGTCCCGTCCCTGCTCGACCAGGGGTTGCTGCTCCTGCTGCACGCCGCACGTGACGGCCGGTCGACACGTGCGCAGCATGACGTGCGCCGTGCCTGGGAGGAGCAGCCGGCGAGCGCCCGCTCCGCGCTGCGCGAGCGTGCCGACGGGCTCGGGGCCGAGGTGGCGCTCGCCGCCGCGCTCGGCGAGCTGGGCCGGCACGCCGACGACCGCACCGCCGCGCTGTGGCGCTACTACTCCGAGGGCGGAAGCCGGCTCGACGAGCTGCGCGCCCGGGTACGCGCGGCGCCCACACCCCGGGCGAAGCTCCGGGTCGCCGCCGACGGCCTCCGGGTCAACCCGGAGTACGTCGCCATGGCGATCGGCCACGAGCCGTCGGTTGCCGAGCTCGCCCAGGCGCGCCGCGAGCGTCGGCGCAACGCCCTCGGCGACGTACGTGACCTCGTGCGCTCCCGCCTCCGCGGGCGGACGCGGTGACCTACGCCGCGGCGCCCGACGTCGCCTGGACCGTCGACGAGTCGACCGAGGCACCGCAGTCGGTCCTGCTGGCCCGGATGCCCGGCGGGGAGCCGGTGGTCCTGCCCGCCTCCGCCGCGCAGATCTGGCTGGTGGCGCTCGAGTCCCGCGACGCCGGCGAGGTGGTCGCCCGCATGGCCGACCTCACCGGGGAGGACGCCGAGACCCTCGACGCACCCGTGCGCGACCTCCTCGACGACCTCGTCGGACGCGGGCTGCTCGTCGCGCCCTGATCGTCGCCCGAACGGGTCAGTCGAGCAGGCCGAGGAGGTACTCGCCGTACCCGCTCTTGACCAGCGGCTCGGCCCGCTCGCGCAGCGCGTCGTCGTCGAGCCAGCCCTGCCGCCAGGCGATCTCCTCGGGCGCGCCGATCTTGAGTCCCTGCCGGCTCTCGATGGTGCGGACGAAGTCGCCGGCGTCGTTGAGCGAGTCGAAGGTGCCGGTGTCCAGCCAGGCGGTGCCGCGCGGGAGCACATCGACGCGCAGCTCACCGCGCTCGAGGTACACCCGGTTCAGGTCGGTGATCTCCAGCTCGCCGCGCGGCGACGGGGTGAGGGTGGAGGCGATGTCGACGACCTGCTCGTCGTAGAAGTACAGCCCCGGGACCGCGTAGGGGCTCCGCGGCCGCGCCGGCTTCTCCTCCAGCGAGATCGCCCGGCCGGTCTCGTCGAACTCGACGACGCCGTACGCCGTGGGGTCGCTGACCTGGTAGCCGAAGACCGCCGCACCCTCCAGGTTCTCGAAGCGGGTGAGCTGGTGGCCGATCCCGGCGCCGTAGAAGATGTTGTCGCCCAGCACCAGGGCCGACTTCTCCCCGCGCACGTGGTCGGCGCCGATCACGAACGCCTGCGCCAACCCGTCCGGCGAGGGCTGCACCGCGTAGGTGATCTCGATCCCGAACCGCGACCCGTCGCCCAGCAGCCGCTCGAACTGCGCCGCCTCGTGCGGCGTCGTGATGACGAGGACCTCGCGGATCCCGGCCAGCATCAGCGTGGACAGCGGGTAGTAGATCATCGGCTTGTCGTAGACCGGCACCAGCTGCTTGCTCACCCCGAGCGTGATCGGGTGCAGTCGCGAGCCGGTCCCCCCGGCCAGGATGATTCCTCGCATGGGTCGCGATCCTAGAGCGCCGACCTGGCTGCTGCCGCGGTACGCCGGCCCACGTCGCCGCCGGCGCGCACCTCACCGGGTCTCGACGTCGCTCGTCGCCAGCGCTCCTCGCTGCTCGACCACCTCCGCCCGAGGTGGTCGAGCCCGACGCGAGCACAGCGTGATGTCCTGAGCCTGTCGAAGGGAGCGAGGACGTCGAGACCACCGCGACCGACGCACCAACCGCGGCCACCGACGTCGTACGCCGTGACCGGCCTGTCCTACCGTGGCCCCATGCAACGCCTCCTCGTCACCGGCGGCGCCGGGTTCATCGGCTCCGCCTTCGTCCGGCACGCAGTGGCGCAGCCGGACACCCACGTGACCGTGCTCGACAAGCTCACCTACGCGGCGACCCGCGAGTCGATCGCCGACCTGCCGGCCGACCGGGTGGAGCTGGTGGTCGGCGACGTCGCCGACCCGGGTGCGGTCGACCCGCTGGTCGCGGCCGCGGACGCGGTCGTGCACTTCGCCGCGGAGTCACACAACGACAACTCGCTCTCCGACCCCTCACCGTTCGTGACGACCAACCTGGTGGGCACGTTCACCCTGCTGGAGGCGGTCCGCCGGCACGGGACCCGCTACCACCACATCTCGACCGACGAGGTGTACGGCGACCTCGAGCTCGACGACCCGGAGCGCTTCACCGAGCACACGGCCTACCGCCCGTCGAGCCCGTACTCCGCCACCAAGGCCGGCTCGGACCTGCTGGTCCGGGCGTGGGCCCGCAGCTTCGGCATCCCGGCGACGATCAGCAACTGCTCCAACAACTACGGCCCCTGGCAGCACGTCGAGAAGTTCATCCCGCGCCAGATCACCACGCTGCTCGACGGCGGCCGGGCCAAGGTGTACGGCACCGGCGCCAACGTCCGCGACTGGATCCACGTCGACGACCACTCCTCGGCCGTCTGGGAGATCCTCCAGCGCGGCCGGATCGGGGAGACGTACCTCATCGGCGCCGACGGCGAGCAGGACAACCTGCACGTGGTCCGGATGCTGCTCTCGATCCTCGGCAAGGGCGCCGACGACCTCGAGATGGTCACCGACCGGGCCGGCCACGACCTGCGCTACGCGATCGACCCGACGAAGCTGCGCGACGAGCTCGGCTGGCGCCCGCGGTTCTCCGACCTCGAGGCAGGACTGCGCGACACCGTGGAGTGGTACGCCGCCCACGAGGACTGGTGGCGTCCCGCCAAGGCCGAGACCGAGGCGGCGTACGCCGCACGCGGCCAGTGAGCGCCCTGCCCGCCGTCCACGCGACGGCGATCCCCGGGCTGCTGCGCCTCGAGTTGGACCTGCGCGGCGACGCGAGGGGCTTCTTCAAGGAGAACTGGCAGCGCGCCAAGATGGTCGCCGGCGGGCTGCCGGACTTCGCGCCGGTTCAGCAGAACATCTCCTTCAACGCCACCCGGGGCGTCACCCGCGGGATGCACGCCGAGCCGTGGGACAAGCTCGTCTCGGTGGCCACCGGCCGCGTGTACGCCGCCTGGGTCGACCTGCGTCCCGGCGAGAGCTTCGGGACGGTCGCCACGCAGGAGATCGGCCCCGGCGACGCCGTGTTCGTCCCGCGCGGGGTGGCCAACGGCTTCCAGGTGCTCGAGGACGGCACGGCGTACTCGTACCTCGTCAACGACCACTGGAGCCCCGACGCCATCTACCTCGAGGTCGACGCCGCCGACCCTGCGCTCGGCATCGGCTGGCCGGTGCCGCTCGACGACCCGGCCGTGGAGATGTCGGCCAAGGACCGTGCGAACCCGGCGCTCGCCGACGTCGCGCCGTTCCCCGGCCCGCACGTGCTGGTGATCGGCCGCGGCCAGGTCGGCCGCGCGGCGTCCCTGCTGCTCGGCGGCGACTCGGTCGACCTCCCCGAGCTCAACATCGGCGACCCGGCCTCGGTCGCGGCCTTCGACTTCTCCCCGTACGACGTGGTCGTCAACGCCGCCGCCTACACCGCGGTCGACGCGGCCGAGACCGACCGCGCGGCTGCCTGGGCGGTCAACGCCACCGGGCCGGCGCTGCTCGCCGCGGCCGCCCGGGAGCACGGCTTCACGCTCGTGCACTACTCCAGCGACTACGTGTACGACGGCACCGCAGAGGAGCACGTCGAGACCGAGCCGCTGGCGCCGCTCGGCGTGTACGGCCAGTCCAAGGCGGCCGGCGACCTCGCCGTCGCGGCGGCGCCGCAGCACTACCTGCTGCGCACCAGCTGGGTGGTCGGCGACGGCAACAACTTCGTCCGCACGATGCTGCGGCTGGCCCGCGACGGGGTCTCGCCGTCGGTGGTCGACGACCAGGTGGGTCGGCTGTCCTTCGCCGACGAGCTGGCCCGCGCGACCGCGCACCTGCTGCAGGCCCGGCCGGCCTGCGGGACGTACCACGTGACCAACGGTGGGCAGACCCGCAGCTGGTGCGACTACGCGCGGATGGTCTTCGCGGCGGCCGGCCGGGACGCCGGCGACGTCACCGCCGTGAGCACCGAGGAGTACGCCGCCGGCAAGGTGCTGTCCCCCCGCCCCGCGTACTCCACGCTGAGCCTGCAACGGATCCGCGCGACCGGCTTCGAGCCCGTCGACGCCGACGAGGCGCTCGCCGCCTACGTCGCCGCCGAGCTGGCCTAGGGCACGTCTCTCAATTCTGGCCGACCGCTGAACGTCGTCCAGCGCGTGCGCTGGCAGCTCCGGGGTCCCTGCGGGAGCGCGAGCGCAGCGAGCGGTCTCGTGGGGTGGTGGCTTGGCGCGGGAGCGACGGCGGGCCGGCGGCCCGTCGAGCTTCCGCAACGATGCCAGCGTGCGTGAGGGGCGGCGGACAGCAGGCCACGAATTGAGAGACAGGGCCTAAGCCTCGTCGAGCCGGGCCCGGACGTCGGACGCCAGCCGCAGGACGTCGCCGGCACCGGTGACCGGTCCACCGGCCACCAGGGCGTCGGCGCCCAGCAGCACCGCCGACGGCCGACCCATCCCGAGCACGCGGGCGATCTGCTCCTCGGGGTCCCGCAGGACGGCGGGCCAGCGCGGGTCCGCGTCGGCTCCGGCTCCCACGACGTGGACGGCGACCTCGGGCAGCATCGCCGGCCAGTCGGCCACCTGCGCACTGACCCGCTCGCAGTGGCTGCACGAGGTGGAGAGCAGGACCAGGAGCACCGGTCGCAGGCTGGCCAGCTCGGGGAGGCTGGTGCTCTCGCCGTCCTCGGTGTGCACCGTGAGGTACGGGATGCCCGCGCGCTCCTCCGCCGTCGCCCGCGAGGACCCGACGACCAGCGCCGCCAGCAGCGCCAGCAGCACACCGCCGACCAGCCACGCCCAGCCCTCGCCGCCGAGATCCGGGACCCGCCCGACCACGGACCCGCCGCTCGCCGCGTCGACGACGCCGAGGAGACCGGCGAGCAGCAGCAGGACGTTGCGCGCCAGCGCGCGGGAGTCCACGGCGCCGTCGCCGATCCCGCCGAAGCACTGGCACGACACCTCCTCCCCGGCGCGCAGCACCCGCAGGACGAGACCGACGTACACCACGAGGAGGAGGGTGGCCGGCACCGCCGCCACCAGCGTCCACGGCGCGGGGAGCGCCACGAGCCCGACCGCGAGGACGATCTCGACCCACGGCAGGGCCAGGACGGCCCTCGGCCCGCTCAGTGCCGCCGGGACGCCCAGGTCCTCGAACGCGATCGCGCTCCCGACCGGGTCGCGCAGCTTGGCCACGCCGGCGACGGCCAGCGAGACCGCCAGCGCCAGCGGGGCGAGGAGGACGGCGTCGGTCACCCGGCGACTGTAGGCGCTCTATCCTCGCTGGGGTGCTCCCGCCGATCCCGCTGCGCCTGCTGCGCGCGGACGTCGACCTCGACGTGTCGGGCCCGGGCGCCGAGGAGATGCACCGCTCGCTCGCGGCCCTCTGGGCGGGCTGCGGACGCGACGCGACGGCGCCCGGACGCCGGGTGACGGTACGCGTCGGCGCCCCCGCCGAGCCCGAGAGCATCGCCGACCCCGACGCCGAGCGGCTGCCGACCACGCTCACCCACGCCCTGGTGCGCATCGCGATCGAGTCCGGCGCGGGCGAGCTGCTGATGCTGCACGCCGCCGGGCTGGCCGATCCGGTCACCGGCGCCGCCGTCGCCTGCGTCGCGAGGGGCGGTACGGGCAAGACCACGCTGTGCCGGACGCTGGGCCCCGGTCGCCGCTACCTCACCGACGAGACCCTCGCGCTGCGTCGCGACGGCACCGTGGTGCCGTTCGCCAAGCCGCTGTCGGTCCGCCGCGCCGATGAGGTCACCAAGGACGAGGTCGCGCCGGGCAGCCTGGCACTCGGGACCGAGGGCGCCGCACCGTGGCTCGCCGCTCTGGTGCTGCTTCGCCGCGAGCCCACGCACGTCGGGCAGCCGAGCGTCGAGAGGCTCGGACTCTTCGACACGATCGTCGCGCTCGCCGAGGAGACCTCCTCGCTGGACCGGCTGGACCGACCCCTGCACCTGCTGGCCGACCTGCTCGATGTGCGCCCCGTGCTGGCGGTGACGTACGCCGAGGCCACCACGCTCGGCCCGCTGCTCGACGAGCTGATCGGCCCGGCCCGATGAGCGGCGGGCCGCTGCGACGCGTGACGCCGGTCGACGAGCTGGACCGCGACGGGGAGCGGCTGGTGCTCCTGGCCGGCCGGGTCGTGCACGTGCACGGCCTCGGACCGTACGTCCTCGACCTGCTGGCGGAGCCGACCCCGCTCGCCGCACTCACGCAGCGGCTCGTCGAGGAGCTCGGCGCACCGCCCGGCCAGGACCCCGGCGCCCTCGTCGCCGCCGCCGTGGCCACGCTGTCCGCGGAGGGGCTGGTCGAGGAGGTCAGCCCAGGAGCAGACGGACCAGCTGCTGGAGGTCCTCGGTGAGGTCCTGCTCGGCCACCGTCACCGGTGCGGCGCCGGGCACCTCGATCCGGTAGGCGAACCGGTCCGGGTGGCTGTCCTGGGGTGCTCTGGCGCGCACGGACGCCAGGTCGGTCCGGGCGACCAGCTCCTGCGCCTGGGCCGCCCTCGGGTCGGTGCCGTCGAGGTCCAGCTCGGCACTGGCCCCGATCCCGGCGAAGCCGCCGCTGCGGGTGACGCGGACCGCCCGACCGGCCGCCGGGGCTGGCGACGCCGCCGTGCCGGGCGTGACCCCGACCTGCTCCCACGCCGAGCGCACCGCGTCGGCGTGGTCACCGGCCGCCGCGACACAGGCCTGCGCGAAGCCGGCGAAGTCGGTGTCGGGCCCGATGCCCGAGGTGAGGGCGGCGTACCAGACCCGGCCGGCGCCCTCGGCGCTGTCCCCGCCGATGGCCCTCGCCGCGAGCACGAAGGCGCGGTTGGGGATGCCGGAGTTGATGTGGACGCCGCCGTTGTCCTCGTCGGTCTCGACGTAGTCGGCCATCGACCCGACCTGGGGGTCCTTGCCGAGCGTGGGGTCGTCGTACGCCGTACCGGGCTCGATCATCGAGCGCAGCGCCTTGCCCTGCACCCCGGGGAGGAAGATCCCCTCCCCGACCAGCCACGTCGCGGTCTCGGCGGTACGCCCCAGGACGCGCTGCTTCACGCAGGCGCCGACGACGTCGGAGACCGACTCGTTGAGCGCGCCCGGCTGGCCCTGGTACGCCAGCCCGGCGGTCCGCTCGGTGAGCGCGTGCGCGAGCTCGTGGGCCAGCACGTCGACAGGCTCGGTGAACCGGCCGAAGACCTTGCCGTCCCCGTCGCCGAAGACCAGCTGGGTGCCGTTCCAGAACGCGTTGTCGTAGTCCTGCCCGTAGTGCACCGTGCCGAGCACTCCGGCGCCGTCTCCGTCGTAGGAGTCCCGGTCGAAGACCTCGCGCAGCATCGCCAGGGTGGCCGCGATCCCGGCGGCCGCCTCGTCGACGGCGGCGTCGCCGCTCTCGGGCTCGCCGGCGCTGCGGACCAGACGGCCCGGCAGATCGGTGGTGTTGCCGGCCGTGTGGATCGCCCAGTCCCCGGTGACCGGCGTCGGTCCGGCGACGTCTCGGGTGAGCGTGCGCTCGCGCAGCTCGGCGTCCAGCGCCAGCGTCTGCGAGGCGCAGGAGGCGCAGTGCGGGTCGTCGTGGCCACGCATCCGCTCGAGGAGGTACG
The DNA here is from genome assembly GCF_014644415.1 of Marmoricola endophyticus. Taxonomy (GTDB): domain Bacteria; phylum Actinomycetota; class Actinomycetes; order Propionibacteriales; family Nocardioidaceae; genus Marmoricola; species Marmoricola endophyticus. The sequence goes on along the minus strand of NZ_BMKQ01000001.1, from coordinate 2,752,025 downwards.
GCGGCACGATGGTGCAGGGGTACGCGTGCAGCGGCGCGCTCATCGACTCATCGCCGCCGCGTCACTCGCGCCAGCGCCGGACGCACGTCGAGGTGGTAGACGAGCATCCCCACCGCGCCGATGAACAGGCCGAGACCGGGCAGGAAGATCGCCACCGCCAGGCAGATCCCCAGGATCAGGAGCCAGGTGTTCTTCTGCTGCTTGTCCGCGGCCACGAACGCCTGCGGGTTGCGGGTCAGCGCATCGATGAGCGCCCACGCCGTCCCCGCGACGATCACGAGGAGGATCGCGGTCACCGCGAGATTCTGGAACTCGAACGCGTAGCTCACCTTGACGAGCCTACCGAGATCCACCGACGGTGCCCGCGAGCGACGAGCGATCCGGCGAAAACCGGAACGAGGCGCCTCCCGTCATCGGACGGGAGGCGCCTCGCGGTGCGGGTCGAGGGTCAGTCGCCGATCTTCTCGGCGGCGTCGCTCACGGCCTCGGTCGCCTTGGTGGCGGCCTTCTTGGCGGTGGTGCCGGTCGCCTTGGCGCGGCTGGTGGTGGACTTGGCGGCCTTCTTGGCCGTCGTCCCCGTCGCCTTGGCGCTGCTCGACGTCGAGGAGGCAGCGGACTTCGTGGCCTTCTTCGCGGACTTCTTGGCCGTCGTCGAGGTCGCCTTCGCACGCGAGCTGGTGGCCTTCGCGCCCTTCTCGGCGGTGGTCGCCGTGGCCTTGGCCTCCGCGACACCGGTCTTGACCGAGGACTTCAGGTCCTGGCTGGACTGCTGGGTGCGGATCCGGGTGACCAGCTGCTCACCGCGGGTGGCCAGCTCGGCGTACGTCTGGTTCAGGTCGGAGACGGTGTCCTTGGCGTAGGACTCCACGCGACCGGGCAGCGCCTGGACGCGGTCCTGCAGGTCGGTGACGGTCTTCTCGATCTCGCTGCGACGCGCCTTGGCGCGGCTGCCGACCTCCTCGACGCGCGCGGCGACCAGCGAGCTGGCCGAGCTCTGCAGCGTCTTCGGGTCGAGGTCGACCGAGGAGAACCGCTTCTGGGCGCTCTTCTGCGCCCCGGTCACCTTGGCCTGGGCCCCGGCGACGTACCCGCGCGCCATCTCGACGGCGAGGTCGGTCGCACCGGCCACGGCGTACAGCGGGCGCACCGCCGTGTCGATCGCGTTCTTGGACTTCGTGCTGGTGCCAGCCATGTGTGGGCTCCTTCTCGTGGTGGTGGTGCTACTCGGTGCCGACGGTGCTGTCGGCGCGGACCGTGCGTGGGCTCCCGGACCGGTCCTCGGCGTCGTCGCCGAGGTTGGAGGACCGGAACGAGGAGTAGATGTCGAGCAGCGACTGCTTCTGCCGCTCGGTGAGGTCGGGGTCGCCGAGGACGGCCAGCTCGACTGACCGGGTCTGACCCTCGGGTGTCACGATCCCCGCGTGGAGGTAGAGCGACTCCGCGGAGATCCGCAACGCCTTGGCGAGCTGCTGGAGCACCTCGGCCGAGGGCCGGCGGAGTCCGCGCTCGATCTGGGAGAGGTACGGGTTGGACACGCCCGCCTGGGCGGCGAGCTGGCGCAGGGACAGCTGGGCGCCGGTGCGCTGCTCGCGGAGGTACTCCCCGAGGGAGACCACCGCGTCGCCGACCTTGCTTCGTGCCATGCCTCCATGCTGCTAGCAAGTGCTAGCGCTTGCAACCGCTAGCAGCGTGAACGTAGTCACAGATACTCAACAGTGGTTGAGCAGACAACCGCTTGCTCTGCTAGCAGCAGGAGTCAGGGAAGTGCTGCGCGGATCGCGCCGACGACGACGCCGCCACCCAGCAGCGACAGCTCGCCGAGTCGTCGTACGGCACCGGTGTCGACGCCGGGCTCGGTGTCGACACCCGAGCGGCTCAGCAGGGCCGTCATCGTCACCGGACGCACCCGGTCGGCACCGTCGTCGTGCTTGAGCGCGAACGCCCTGCCGTCGGCGAGCGCGACGACGTAGCAGGACTCGGCACCCATCTTCGCGATCGCCCCGGGGACCGCCGCGAGGAGCGCGCGCTCGTCGCGCGTGGTGCCGCTGGTCCACTCCGGGTGCTGCCGGATCGCATCGGCCACTCGGCGCTCGGGACCGTCGACGGCCGTGGCCAGCCTCGCGAAGGCCCTCGCGAGCCCGGCCAGCGACGTCGACAGCAGGGGCGCACCGCAGCCGTCGGTGGCGTGGACGGCGATCGGCTCCCCGGTCAGCTCGGCGACCGTCTCCTCGATCCCCTGCTGCAACGGGTGCTGCGGGTCGAGGTACGACGAGGTGTCCCACCCGCGCACGGCACAGGTCGCGAGCATCGCCGCGTGCTTGCCGGAGCAGTTCATCAGCAGCCGGCTCGGCTCCACGCCGCCGCGCAGCGCCATGTCGCGCACCTGCGGCTGCAGCGGCAGGTCGGGCGGGTCCTGCAGGGCGGAGGCGTCCAGCCCGGCGCCGCGCAGGATCCGCAGCGCCCCCTCCGCGTGGAACCCCTCCCCGGAGTGCGAGCCCGACGCCAGCGCGAGCAGCTCGCCGTCGAGCTCGAGGCCCATCCGGAGCATCGCCACCGCCTGGAGGGGCTTGGCGCACGAGCGCGGCAGCATCGGCGTGCTCACGTCGCCGGCGGCGTACGCGAGCGTCCCGTCGGCCGCCAGCGACACCGCCGACCCGTGGTGCGCTCCCTCCACGAACCCCGACCGAACGATCTCCGCGAGCACCACCGACGCCATGACCACGAACCTACGACGCCGTGGACGTGACGGTGCGGCCGCCGTCGGGACCGTCCCCGAGGTGGTCGAGCCCGACCGAGCGCCAGCGAGCGAGTCGATGTCCTGAGCAGCGACGAAGGAGCGCGCGTCGAAGGGACGTCGAGGCCGCCACCGAGGTGGTCGAGCCCGACCGAGCGCCAGCGAGCGAGTCGATGTCCTGAGCAGCGACGAAGGAGCGCGCGTCGAAGGGACGTCGAGGCCGTCACCGAGGTGGTCGAGCCCGACCGAGCGCCAGCGAGGGAGGACGTCGAGACCTCCGCCCGTGTCGGCCGGCGTGGTTGGGTGTGAGTCGTGACCACCCCGGACCTGCCGTCGCTCGCCGAGGTGCTCCCGGCCGGCGTGCTGACCACCGAGCCCGCGACGCTGGAGGGCTACCGCTTCGACTGGTCGCACGACGAGACGGCGGGGACCCCGCTCGCCGTCGTCCGGGCCGAGTCCGCCGAGCAGGTGCAGGCGGCCGTGCGCTGGGCCGCCGCACACCGGGTGCCGGTCGTCCCGCGCGGCGCGGGCAGCGGCCTGTCGGGCGGCGCCTCCGCGGTCGACGGCGGGATCGTGGTCTCGCTCGAGCGGATGCGGGCGATCGAGATCGACGCCGCGTCCGGCGTCGCCGTCGTCGAGCCGGGTGCGCTCAACGCCGCGGTCAAGCAGGCGGCCGCAGCCGAGGGCCTGTGGTACCCGCCGGACCCGGCGTCGTACGAGATGTGCTCCATCGGCGGCAACATCGCGACCAACGCCGGCGGGCTGTGCTGCGTGAAGTACGGCGTCACCGCCGACTACGTCCTGGGACTCGACGTCGTCCTCGCCGACGGCACGCTGGTCACCCTCGGCGGCAAGCGGGTCAAGGACGTCGCGGGACTGCCCCTGCTCAAGCTGTACGTCGGCAGCGAGGGCACGCTGGGCATCGTCACCCGTGCGGTCCTGCGGCTGGTCCCCTCGCAGGGGCCGCTCGCGACCATGGTGGCGACGTTCGCCTCGATGACCGAGGCGGCCCGGGCCGTGGTGGAGATCCGGCGACGGATGCGTCCCTCGATGCTGGAGCTGATGGACACGGCCACCATCAACGCCGTCGAGGACCTCAAGCCGCGTGGCCTCGACCGCGAGGCCGGCGCGTTCCTCATCGCCCAGTCCGACGCCCCGGGAGACGCGCGCGGGCTCGAGATCGAGGCGATGGGCGAGGTGTGCGAGGCGAGCGGCGCCGCCGAGGTGCTGGCGACCACCGACCCCGAGGAGTCGGAGATGTTCGTCGACGCCCGCCGGGCCGCGTTCACGGCGCTGGAGACCAAGGGCTCGGCACTCCTCGAGGACGTCGGCGTCCCGGTGCCGCTGCTGCCCGAGCTCGTCGGCGGGGTGGCCCGGATCGCCGCCGAGCGTGAGACGACGATCGCCGTCGTCGCCCACGCGGGCGACGGGAACAGCCACCCGTTCATCGTCTTCGACGCGAACGACCCCGACGCCGTCGCGCGATCGCGCCGGGCGTTCGAGGACGTGATGGCCCTGGCGATCTCCCTGGGCGGCACGATCACGGGCGAGCACGGTGTCGGACGCGCCAAGCGCGACGCCCTGCCGGCCCAGCTCGGCGAGGACGTCATGGCCCTCAACCTGACGGTGAAGCGGGCGCTGGACCCGGCCGGCATCCTCAACCCCGGGGCCCTGCTCTAGCGCGCCGACCGGGCACTTCACGCACACGGCCCGGACGAGAACGCCCGCTCGGCGTCGTACGACGTGCCCCAACTGCGCGCTCGGCGCCCTGGGGGCGCACCGGAGCGAGGAACACATCCACGGGTGAGGGGGTTCACCCCCAAATCCGGTGCGACTCGTTGCCCGAGGCAACTAGCCTGTCGGGGGCCCACCGGCCCAGCAGCCCGCCCACCAGCCACACCGGGAGCTCCCATGGCCACCACCGCCACCCGCGCCGAGACCGGCGGTCGTACGACCCACGACGACGTCAACGCCAGCGGCTACACCCACCGCCAGGTCCTGACGATCCTGTCCGGCCTGATGCTGGGCATGTTCCTCGCCGCGCTCGACCAGTCGATCGTGAGCACCGCGATCCGGACGATCGCCGACGACCTCGACGGTCTGTCGCTCCAGGCGTGGGCGACGACGGCGTACCTCATCACGACCACGATCACGACGCCGATCTACGGCAAGCTCGGCGACCTCTACGGCCGCAAGAAGCTCTTCCTGTTCGCGATCAGCATCTTCATCATCGGCTCGGTCGCGTGCACCTTCGCCAGCTCGATGTACATGCTCGCCGTCACCCGGGCGCTCCAGGGCATCGGCGGCGGTGGCCTGTTCACCCTGGTCCTGGCGATCATCGGCGACATCGTGTCGCCGCGCGAGCGTGCCCGCTACACCGGCTACTTCATGGCCACGTTCGCCACCTCCAGCGTGCTCGGCCCGGTCATCGGCGGCCTCTTCGCCGGCCAGGCCTCCATCCTCGGCGTCACCGGCTGGCGCTGGGTCTTCCTGGTCAACGTCCCGATCGGGATCATTGCGCTGGCGGTCGTGACCAAGAACCTCCACCTCAGGGCGGTCACCCGGAAGCCGAACCTGCGCATCGACTGGTGGGGGGCGCTGTTCATCGCCGTCGCCACCGTCCCGCTGCTGATCGTCGCCGAGCAGGGTCGCGAGTGGGGCTGGGGCTCGGCGCGGGCACTGGTCTCGTACGCCGTCGGTGTCGTGGGGATCCTCGGCTTCGTCCTGGTGGAGCGGGCGATGCGCGACGACGCGCTGATCCCGCTGCGGCTCTTCCGGCTGCGGGCGGCGACCGTCACGATCATCGCCAGCGTCCTGATCGGCGCCGGGCTGTTCGGCGCGATCTCGGTGCTGCCGCAGTACTTCCAGATCGTCCACGGCGCCTCCCCGACGGAGGCCGGCCTGTTCATGCTGCCGATGGTGGTCGGGATGATGACCGCGGGCATCGTGGTCGGTCAGATCACCGGCCGCACCGGTGCGATCCGGATCTTCCCGATCATCGGCTCCGGCCTGGCGGCGATCATGATGGGCGCGCTCTCGTTCCTCACCGCCGACACGAACGTCGTCCTCGTGATGGCGGGGATGCTGCTGCTGGGTCTCGGCATCGGGCAGTGCATGCAGCCGATCACGATCATCGTGCAGAACGCCGTCCCGCCGAAGGAGATCGGCGTCGCCACCGCCTCGGCGACCTTCTTCCGGCAGACCGGTGGCGCGCTCGGTGTGGCGGTGTTCCTGTCGCTGCTGTTCAGCACGGTCGGCAGCAACATCTCCTCGGCGTTCAAGTCCGAGGGGCCCGACATCATCGCCGCGGCCAGGAGCGGGCAGATCCCCACGACCGGCGTCGACGGCCAGGTGCTCAAGGGCCTGCAGAACCCCGGATCGAGCAACGGGGTGTTCGCCTCGGTGCAGGACGACTCCTCGATCATCAACAAGATGAGCGACCTGGTCGCCCACCCCTTCCAGGCCGGCTTCGCGAGCTCGATGGGCACCGTGCTGATCGGTGGCGCGATCGTCATGGCGGTGGCGTTCGTCGTGCTGAACTTCCTGCCGAAGATCGAGCTGCGCGAGAGCGCGCCCGCGAGCGCCGCGGCCGAGGGCTCCGAGGGCGAGCGCGTCGAGTACGCCGCGGGCGAGGCCGCCGGCTCCCCGGTGACCGAGGAGGCGGGCGAGCTCGAGGCGACCGTCGGCGGACACCACCGCAAGGACGGCCCGCCGCACCTGCCCGAGGAGCACGGCCGGCACGAGCGCGAGGGCTAAGGCATGTCTCTCGATTCTGGCCGTCCGCTGAACGTCGTCGAGCGCGTGCGATGGCAGCTCCGGGGTCCCTGCGGGAGCGCGAGCGCAGCGAGCGGTCTCGTGGGGTGGTGGCTTGGCGCGGGAGCGACGGCGGGCCGGCGGCCCGTCGAGCTTCCGCAACGCAGCCAGCGTGCGTGATGAGCGGCGGGCAGCAGGCCACGAATTGAGAGACAGGGCCTAGGTCGCGTGGCGGACGCCGCGCCGGTGGCAGCCGAGCAGGTGGGTGTCGACCAGTCCGCTGGCCTCCATCAGGGCGTACATCGTCGTCGGCCCGACGAACGAGAATCCGAGCCTGCGCAGCGCCTTGGACAGCGCCGTCGACTCCTCGGAGACCGTCGGCACCTCCTCGACGACGGCCGGCCGCGGCGTCTCCTCCGGGGCGTACGAGGCGAGGAGCGCCCCGAGCCCGCCGCGCTCGCGCAGCGCCTGCGTCGCCCGGGCGTTGCCGCGCGTGGCGAGGACCTTGGCGCGGTTGCGGACGATCCCCGGGTCGGCCATCAGCAGCTCCAGGTCGGCGTCGGTCATCGCCGCGACCTCGTCGACGACGAAACCGTGGAAGACCTCTCGGAACCGCTGCCGCTTGTCCAGGATCGTCCGCCACGACAGGCCCGCCTGGAAGCCCTCGAGGCTCAGCCGCTCGAACCAGGCGTCCTCACCGTGCAGCGGCACGCCCCACTCGGTGTCGTGGTACGCGATCATCGCCGGCCCGCCGCCCCACGGGCAGCGCGCGACACCGTCCTCGCCGACCAGCGGCCCGGTCCCCTCGCTCACGCGTCGAGAGACTAGTGGCGCACGACGACGGCCCCCGACGCGTGGTGCGTCGGGGGCCGTCGTGGAGCGTGGCTCAGAACGGGGTGACGTGGTCGATGCTGGTGCGCAGCTCGGCCATCCGGCGGTTGGCGGCAGCGGCGTCGCGCATCGCCGTACGCACCCCGCGACCGGCGCGGAGGACCCACTCACGGGATCCGACGCTGGTCTGCGCGCGAACCGACAGCAGGTCGTAGGGGGGCTTGGTCGTCATGAGCGATCACTCCTTCGAGGGGCCGGGCGGACCGTTTCCGCCGTCATGAGCATTCTCTCGCATGACTCATGACAGGACCAAGCTCGGACAGGGTGATCTCGCTCTCCCGCAGATAGGCGTCCGAGCGGTGAGCGCACCCCGCGTCAGTCGTCGGGGACGACGAAGGCCGGGCCCGTCCGGGCCCGGCCTCTGACGACTCGGTGGCAGGTGCCAACCTGCCGGGTGCGCGACGCCACTACAGTGGCCAGCGCGCGAGCGACTCTAGCGCAGACCCCTGGTCCCCGATAAATCGGAAAGGCAGCCCCTCTCGTGGCCGACTCCTCCTTCGACATCGTCTCCAAGCTCGACCGCCAGGAGGTCGACAACGCGCTGAGCCAGGCGGCCCGCGAGGTCACCCAGCGCTTCGACTTCAAGGGGACCGGGGCCAGCATCGAGTGGGCCGGCGAGGCGGCCGTGGAGATCAGCGCGAACGCCGACGACCGGGCGACTGCGGTGCTCGAGGTCTTCAAGGAGAAGCTGGTCAAGCGGCAGCAGTCGCTGAAGATCCTCGACGCCTCCGAGCCGCGCCCGTCGGGCCAGCAGTCCAAGATCACGGTGGCGCTGAAGGAGGGCATCACCTCCGAGGACGCCAAGAAGATCGGGAAGCTGATCCGCGACGAGGGCCCCAAGGGGGTCAAGGCCCAGGTCCAGGGCGACGAGCTCCGGGTCAGCTCCAAGAAGCGCGACGACCTGCAGGCCGTGCAGCAGCTGGTCAAGGCACAGGACTACGACTTCGCGGTGCAGTTCACCAACTACCGCTGACGTCGGCGCCGGGGTGTATGCCCTGCTGTCCTCACGGTCGGGGTGTCGCCGCAGGAGCGGGTCCCTCACGATGCGCCGGGAGGCCAACGGCACGTCGGGTACGCCGCACTGCTCCCCACGGCGTACCCGCACCTCCCACGGCGTACCCGTCGTGGGAGGTGCGGGTTCGTCGTGGGGCCTGCGAACTCGTCTGCATACCGTGGGGAACCTGCAGCCGCGAGCCACCGCGGCCCTCCTCAGACCACTGCGTCGACCCGGGTCGCGTCGGACGTCGGCGAGAGCCAGACCGCGCTGCCCTCGCCGAGGGCGAGCTGCCGCTGGTGGGCGCGGGTCACGGTGACCGAGACCGGCTCCTCGCTGGGCGCCGTCTCCACCCAGAGTCGTACCTCGAAGCCGACCCGCAGGAGGCGTACGACGCGTCCCGGCACGGCTCCCGGCTGCCCCGGGTCGGTGCTCACCTCGATGTCGTGCGGACGCACCTGGGCCCCGCCGAGCCGGGTGACCGGGCCGAGGAAGCCCATCACGAAGTCGGTGGCCGGGGCGTCGTACAGCTGGTCGGGGGTGCCGACCTGCTCGACCCGGCCCTCGTTGATCACCACGATCTCGTCGGCGACCTCGAGGGCCTCCTCCTGGTCGTGGGTGACGAACACCGAGGTCACGTGCACCTCGTCGTGCAGCCGGCGCAGCCACTCGCGCAGCTCCTTGCGTACCTTCGCGTCGAGCGCGCCGAAGGGCTCGTCGAGCAGCAGCACCGACGGCTCGACGGCGAGCGCCCGGGCCAGTGCCATCCGCTGCCGCTGCCCGCCGGAGAGCTGGGAGGGCAGCCGGTGCGCGAACTGGTCGAGGTGGACCAGCTCGAGCAGCTCGGCGACCCGCTTCTTCACCTCGGTCTTCGGGCGGTGGCGGATCTCGAGGCCGAAGGCGACGTTCTTGGCCACGCTCATGTGCTTGAAGGCGGCGTAGTGCTGGAAGACGAAGCCGACGTTGCGCTTCTGCGGGGGCAGGTGCGTGGCCTCGCGGCCCTCGATGGTCACGGTGCCGGTGTCGGCGGTCTCCAGGCCGGCGATGATGCGCAGCAGCGTCGACTTGCCCCCGCCGCTGGGCCCGAGCAGCGCCGTGAGCTGGCCGGTGGGCAGGTCGACACTGACGTCGTCGAGGGCGACGAAGTCCCCGAAGCGCTTGCTCACGCCGTCGACGTGGATGCTCATGCGGGGTCCCCGGCGAAGCGCGGGCGAAGCGAGTGGTTCGTCGATGTGTTCGTGCGGCGTCCCCGACGAAGCGCGAGCGGGGCGAGCGGGATCGTTGGCGTGTTCATGACTTGTGCTCCTTGGGCCTCAGCACGGCGACGACGACCAGGCTCACCATCGCCACCAGGGCGAGGAGGGCCGAGACGGCGTACGACGTCTGCTGCTGGAAGTTCTGGTAGGTCTCCTCGACGACCAGCGTCGCGGTCTGCGACTGGCCGACGACGTTGCCCGAGACGATCTTGACGGCGCCGAACTCGCCGATGGAACGGGCCAGCGCGAGGACGACGCCGTACACCACCGCCCACTTGATGCCCGGCAGGGTGACGCGCCAGAAGGTCTGCACCCCGTTGGCGCCGAGACTGCGGGCGGCCTGCTCCTGCTCGTCGCCGATCTCCTCCAGCACCGGCACGATCTCGCGGATCACCAGCGGCAGCGCGACGAAGACGGTGGCCATCACGATGCCGGGGGTCGAGAAGATCACCTGGTAGCCGAGCCTCTCCAGCGTCGGTCCGAACCAGCCGTCCTGGCCGTTGTAGACCAGCACCAGCGCGAGGCCGACCACGACGGGCGAGACCGACAGCGGCACGTCCAGGAGCGCGGAGAGCAGCCGCTTACCGGGGAAGTCGTAGCGGACGAGCAGCAGCGAGACGGTCAGGCCGAAGGCCAGGTTGATCAGTACGGCGTACACCGTGATCGTCACCGTCAGGTCGATCGCGTGCGCGACGTCGGGGTCGCGCAGTCCGTCCAGCATCGCTCCGAGGCCGGGCTTGAGCGCGTTCTCGAAGACGAGGTACGTCGGCCACGCGACCAGCAGGACGACGTACACCACCGCGACGACCCTCAGCCCCCAGCGCACCGGCGCCGGGTCGCGGGTGAGCGGGGCCTGCGCCCTAGCCACGGCGCGCCACCCGTCGCTGGATCAGGTCCAGGGACACGATCACGACCAGCGAGACGACCAGGAGCACGGCCGCGATCGCCGAGGCCTGCCCCTTCTGGCCGTTCTCGAGGTAGGTGAAGACCCGCACCGAGGCGACCTCGGTGCGATTGGGCAGGTTGCCGGAGAGCAGGACGAGGGAGCCGTACTCGCTGATCCCGCGGGCGAAGGCCAGCGCCGCACCGGCGGCGATCGCCGGGACCAGCGAGGGCAGGATCACCCGGCGAAACGTGGTCAGCCGCGACGCACCGAGCGACGCGGCAGCCTCCTCGACATCGTGGTCCAGCGTCTCGAGCACCGGCTGCACCGTACGGACCACGAACGGCAGCGTGACCAAGGCGAGGGCGAGGAAGACCGCCCAGCGGGTGTTGTTGACGTCGATGCCCACCGGCGAGCGGGGCCCGTACAGCGAGACCAGCACCAGCCCGGCCACGATCGTGGGCAGCGCGAAGGGCACGTCGATGACGATGTCGAGCACGACCTTGCCGGGGAAGCGGTCGCGCACGAGCACCCAGGCCAGTGCCGTCCCCATCACCACGTTGAGCGCGGTGACCAGCAACGACTGCACCACCGTGAGCCGGATCGCGGCCGCCGTCTGCGCGTTGGTGAGGACGTCGAGGAACTCCTTCGGCCCCAGACCGGCCGCCGAAACCAGCACGGCCACCAGCGGGATCAGCACGAGGAGGCTGAACCACAGCACGGAGACGCCCAGGCCCAGGGTCGCCCCGGCACCGAGCCGCCGCGCCCCCCGCGCGCGTCCTCGGACGCGCGCGCGAGACGGGGCGGTGAGACTGCTGGTCACGCGGTCAGCTCTTGCCCGACGCCGCGAGGGCCTTGGTGACGATCCCGTCGTTGTCGTCGAAGTAGAGCTTGTTGGCCTTGCTCCACCCGCCGAAGTCGTCGTCGATGGTCAGCAGCTTTGTCGGGGCCGGGAAGGGGTCGCTCGGGTCATTCGCGCCCTTGACGTCGACCTTGATCGAGTCGTCCAGGGGTCGGAAACCCTGCTCGGCGTAGTCGGTCTGACCCTGCTTGCCCTGCTGGAAGGCGAGGAAGTCCTTGGCCGCCTGGCCGGCGCCCTCGGTCAGCACGGCCGGGTTCTGGATCAGCAGCGTCTGCGGCGGCACGACGTAGTCGAAGTCCGCACCGGCCTGGCGCGCCTCGATCGCCTCGTTCTCGTACGACAGCAGCACGTCCCCGGTGCCGCCCTCGAACGCGGTCGTCGCATCCTTGCCGGAGCCGGGCAGGGCGGCGACGTTGCCGAGGAGCTTGGTGAGGTAGGCGTTGGCGTCGGACTCGCCGCCGCCCTGGGCGAGGATGTGGCCGTACGCCGCGAGGATGTTCCACTTCGCCGAGCCGGACGAGCCGGGGTTCGGCGTGACGATCTTGACGCCCGGCTTCACCAGGTCGTCCCAGGTCTTGATCCCCTTGGGGTTGCCCTTGCGGACCACCATGACGACGACGGACTGGGTCAGGATCCCCTTGTCCGGACCCGCGGCGGCGCCGGTCTTCCAGTCGTCGGCCACCTTGCCGGCGTCGGTCAGCTTGGTGACGTCGGGCTCGAGCGACAGGTGCGCCTCGTCGGCCTTCAGCCCCGAGACCACGGCGCGGGCCTGGTCGCCGGACGCGCCGTAGGACTGGGTGAAGGAGACGCCCTTCCCCTCGGACGTCTTCTTGAAGTCCGCGATCACCTTGGCGTTGGCGGTCTTCATCACCGAGAAGCCGACGATGCTGACGGACTTGGCGCCGTCGGAGCTGCTGCCGCCGGCGGTGGCGCCGCAGCCCGACAGTGCGAGTGCGGTGGTCGCGGCGACGGCGGCGACCAGGGTCGGGGCGAGACGCCGGGACAGGGGGCGGGTGCTGGGCATGGCGATCTGCTCTCTTCTCGGTCACTGCACCGACGAGGACGGCCCCGAGCTCGCCCCGTCAATGTCTATTGAAATAATTGAATCTGGCGAGACAGTAGAGCGCATCGACACCGTCGAGCAAGCGGAACGCGCGCAGCGACGTACGGGCGTGTCGTTGCTCACAACGCCCCGCCCCGGCCCGTCCACAGCGCAGACACCCTCGGGAGAGCGGCCTCTCGCGGCTAAGGTGGCACTCGCGCCGCGGACAATGCCGACTCGCCGTCGCGAGTCAGGCCGACCCGTCCGGCGGCCCCTCGCACAGCAGGAGCAACGTTGAGCAAGCAGGTCCAGCAGCTCGACCGGGTGATCATCCGGTTCGCGGGCGACTCCGGCGACGGCATGCAGCTGACCGGAGACCGGTTCACCAGCTCGTCGGCGGCGTTCGGCAACGACCTGTCGACGCTGCCGAACTTCCCCGCCGAGATCCGCGCGCCGCAGGGCACGCTGCCGGGGGTGTCCTCGTTCCAGGTCCACTTCGCCGACCACGACATCCTCACCCCGGGTGACGCCCCGGACGTGCTGGTGGCGATGAACCCGGCGGGGCTGAAGGCGAACCTCCCCGACATGCGGGCGGGGAGCACGCTGATCGTGGACTCCCACGACTTCACCGGCCGCAACCTGACCAAGGCCGGGTACGCCGAGAACCCGCTCGAGGACGACTCGCTGGCGGACTGGGCGCTGACCCCGCTGGACCTGACCGGGATGACGGTCGAGGCGGTCAAGGAGTTCGGGCTCTCGCGCAAGGATGCCGCCCGGGCGAAGAACATGTTCGCGCTGGGGCTGCTGACCTGGATGTACGGCCGTCCCACCGAGACCACGATCGAGTTCCTGGAGAAGCGGTTCGCGAAGAACCCGGCCATCCGCGACGCCAACGTCACCGCGTTCAACGCTGGCTGGGCGTTCGGGGAGACCACCGAGGCCTTCGCGGTGCGCTACGAGATCAAGCCGGCGCCGATGGCCGCGGGGACGTACCGCAACATCACCGGCAACCTCGCCCTGGCGTACGGAGTGGTCGCCGCGGGCGTGCAGTCCGGGCTGCCGGTGTTCCTGGGCACCTACCCGATCACCCCGGCCTCGGACATCCTCCACGAGCTGAGCAAGCACAAGCGGTTCGGCGTCACCACCTTCCAGGCCGAGGACGAGATCGCCGGCATCGGTGCCGCGCTGGGGGCCTCCTACGCCGGCTCGCTGGGCGTCACCTCCACCTCCGGGCCCGGTGTGGCGCTGAAGTCGGAGACCATCGGCCTCGGCGTGATGACCGAGCTGCCGCTGCTGGTCATCGACGTCCAGCGTGGCGGCCCCTCGACGGGTCTGCCCACCAAGACAGAGCAGGCCGACCTGCTCCAGGCGATGTTCGGCCGCAACGGCGAGTCGCCGGTCCCCGTCGTCGCACCGCAGTCGCCCGGCGACTGCTTCGACGCCGCGCTCGAGGCGGCCCGGATCGCGGTCACCTACCGCACCCCGGTGATGCTGCTCTCCGACGGGATGCTGGCCAACGGCTCCGAGCCGTGGCGGGTCCCGGAGATCGCCGACCTGCCGGTCATCGACCCGGCCTTCGCGACCGGCATGAACCACACCACCACCGGCAAGGACGGCGCCGAGGTCGACGACTTCTGGCCCTACCTCCGCGACCCCGACACTCTCGCCCGCCCGTGGGCGGTGCCCGGCACCCCCGGCCTCGAGCACCGCATCGGCGGGCTGGAGAAGGGTGACGGCCACGGCAACATCGCCTACGACCCGGCCAACCACGACTTCATGGTCCGCACCCGCCAGGCCAAGATCGACCGGATCGCGGAGTCGCTGCCCCCGCTCGAGGTCGACGACCCGTCCGGCGAGGCCAAGGTGCTCGTGCTCGGCTGGGGGTCGACGTACGGGCCGATCGGCGCCGCCGCACGGCGGGTACGTCGGACCGGCCTCGACGTCGCGCAGGTCCACCTGCGCCACCTGAACCCGTTCCCGAACGACCTCGGCGACATCCTGAAGCGCTACGACGCCGTCCTGGTCCCCGAGATGAACCTCGGCCAGCTGTCCATGCTGCTGCGCGCGAAGTACCTCGTCGACGCCGTCGGCTACAACCACGTCCGCGGGCTGCCGCTCAAGGCCGCCGAGCTCGCCGAGGCGATCACGGACCTGATCACGACCACCACCGGCGCTGAGCCGGTCGTGGAGGAGGTGTCCTCATGACTGCCACCGACCTGCCCTTTCCCGGCCTGACCGGCGTCCCCACCCGCGGCGACGACGAGCTCCTGACCGGCAAGGACTTCACCTCCGACCAGGAGGTCCGCTGGTGCCCCGGCTGCGGCGACTACGCCGTCCTCAAGGCCGTGCAGGGCTTCCTGCCCGATCTCGGGCTGCGTCGAGAGAACATCGTCTTCGTCTCCGGCATCGGCTGCTCGTCGCGGTTCCCGTACTACCTCGACACGTACGGCATGCACTCGATCCACGGCCGTGCGCCGGCGATCGCGACCGGCATCGCCACCACCCGCGAGGACCTCTCGGTGTGGGTCGTCACCGGCGACGGCGACGCGCTCTCCATCGGCGGCAACCACCTGATCCACGCCATGCGCCGCAACGTGAACATGACGATCCTGTTGTTCAACAACCGGATCTACGGCCTCACCAAGGGCCAGTACTCCCCCACCTCCGAGCCCGGCAAGGTCACCAAGTCCACCCCGGTCGGGTCGGTCGACCACCCGTTCAACCCGGTCTCGCTCGCACTGGGCGCCGAGGCCACCTTCGTCGCGCGGACCGTCGACTCCGACCGCAAGCACCTCACCTCGGTGCTCGAGGCCGCCGCCGCGCACCGCGGCACGTCGCTGGTGGAGATCTACCAGAACTGCCCGATCTTCAACGACAACGCGTTCGAGGCGATCAAGAACCCCGACACCAAGGCCGACGCGATCATCCCGCTGGTCCACGGCGAGCTGATCCGCTTCGGCGTCGACGGCGCCAAGGGCATCGCCCGCGACGAGACGACCGGCGGTGTCCGCGTGACCTCCGGCGACGACCCGGGTGTGCTGGTCCACGACGCCCACGCCGACGACCCGACGACCGCGTTCGCCCTGTCCCGGCTCACCGACGCCGGCGTCCTCCACCAGTCACCGATCGGCATCTTCCGCCAGGTCGAGCGGGCGACGTACGACGACGACGCCCGACAGCAGCTGGTCACCGCCGAGCAGGGCGAGGGCGACCCGCAGGAGGCGCTGGCCGCCCTCATCTCCGGGCCCGACACGTGGACCGTCGTCTGACGCTGACCCCGCGCGAGTAGGGGCTCAGCGCACGGTGAGCACGATCTTGCCGCCGGTCGAGCCGCGCTCGGCGATCCGGTGCGCCTCGGCGGCCTCAGCCCACGGCAGCTCCCGGGCGACGCGCGGCGTGTAGCGGTCCGCGAGGTCCACCGCGGCGCGCAGCCACTCCGAGCGGTTCTCCGCCCAGACCTCGGTGACCCCCAGGCCGGCGGCGCGCTGCTGGTCGGCGACGGTGACGACGTGCTCCGGGCCGCCGGCGATCCGGACCAGCTCGGCCAGCGACCCCGACGCGGCGGTGTCGACGACGAGGTCCACTCCCCCGGACGCCACGGACGCCACCCGGTCGGCGAGGCCGTCGCCGTACTCGACGGGGACGCCGCCGAGCTGCTCGACGACGGCGTGCTCGGAGACGCGGGCGGTGCCGACCACCCGCGCGCCGCGCGCCACGGCGAGCGCGACCACGGCGGCGCCCACCGCACCGGCGCCGCCCTCGACGAGCAGCGTGCGACCCGCGATGTCACCGAGCGCGGTGAGTGCGCCCATGGCCGTCGCCGGCGCCAGTCCCGCCGACGCCGCCTCGTTCGCCGACCACTGCGCCGGCACGGGGGCGTACGCCGTCAGCACCGCGAGCTCGGCGTACGTGTCCTGGACGCCGCCCAGCCCGAAGACCCGGTCACCGACCGCGACGTCGGTGACGCCCTCGCCGACGGCCTGGACGACACCCGCGGCGTCGCGACCCGGGACGACCGGGAAGTCGAGCGGTACGACGTCACGAGCGAGCCCGGCGCGCAGCTTCCAGTCGATCGGGTTCACGCTCACCGCCTCGACCCGGACGAGCACGGCACCCGGTGCGAGGACCGGGTCCGGCGCCTCCTCGATCCGCATCACGTCGGCCGGTCCGTACTCGTGGTAGCGCACTGCACGCATCGCGATCGCCTCCTCAGCGTCCTGCACGCGGAACAGATCGCAGGGCCGAGGGCTTCCCCGAGGGTCGAGCCGAGTCAAGGAGCCGCTCATGCCCAGCACCATCCTCGTCGTCGGGGCCTCTCGCGGTCTCGGTCACGCCCTTGCCGCGGAGCTGGTCGGGCGCGGCTGGTCGGTCGTCGGCACGGTCCGCGACCCCGGTCGGCGTACGCCGCTGCACGCGCTCGCCGACGCCCACCCCGGCAGGGTCGAGGTCGAGACCCTCGACATCAACGACGCCGCGCAGCTCGACGCACTGCACCGGCGGCTGGGCGGGCGCGCACTCGACGCGCTGTTCGTCAACGCCGGCACCACCAGCCACCAGGACACCCCGATCGGCGAGGTCCCGCTGGAGGCGTTCGTGGAGGTGCTGGTGACCAACACGCTCAGCCCGATGCGGGTCGTCGAGACGCTGGACGACGTCGTGGCCGCGGACGGCCTGATCGGCGCGATGACGTCGGGCCAGGGCAGCATCACGAACAACACCGCCGGCTCGCGCGAGGTCTACCGGGCGAGCAAGGCGGCGCTGAACATGAGCTTCCGCTCGTACGCCGCCCGTCACCCCGAGCGGCCGCTGCTGCTGCTGGCTCCGGGCTGGGTGCGGACGGACCTCGGCGGGTCGGAGGGGACGTACTCGCTGGAGGAGACGACCCCGCTGCTCGCCGACCTCATCGAGGCCAAGCGGGATCGTCCCGGCCTGGAGTACCTCGACCGGTTCGGCGCGACCGTCCCCTGGTGAGTGCCTAGAGAGACGTCAGCGCAGTCACGAGGGCGGCGACGATCACGGTGTTGAAGACGAAGGCCACCACGCCGTTGACCGACACCGTGCGGCGCATCTCCTGCGAGGTGACGGTCACGTCGGTGGTGCCGAAGGTGGTCATCACCGCCATGGCGAAGTAGACGTAGTCCGACCACTCCGCCCGCTCCCCGCCGGGGAAGTCGAGCCCCTTGCCGTCGCGCAGCAGGTGGTCGGCCTCGTACGCGACCGCGAACGAGACCACCACGCTGCCCCACGCGACCGCGACGAGCGCGGCGGCGACGCCCACCCGCGCACCGGCGGGCAGCGAGCTGCCGAGCACGCCCGGCAGCCACAGCATCGCGATGATCAGCGCGATCGCGGCCAGCGAGATCGAGACCCCCGGTCCGGGCGCCGTACCGAACACGTAGCGCTGCACGAAGCTGCCGCGAGCGGAGCGGCTGGCCCACGTACGCACCAGCTCGTGGGGGGCGGCGATGAAGACCACCACCGTCGCCACGAAGTACGCGACGAGGTAGGGCAGCAGGAAGAGCACCCCCGCGTCGACCCCCGAGAGCCGCAGCGGGACCAGCAGCGCCAGCAGCAGCCCGACGACCACCCCGACGCTGATGCTCAGCGCCGTCCGCCGGCTCTCGGAGAGCAGCGACTCGGTCAGCGAGGAGGCCATCGCCGGCCCACCCTACTCACCGCTGCGCGCCGCACCTGCCTCGTTGAGTGGTGCCTTCTGCTGGCATGAGTGGTGCCTCCTGCCGGGGTCCGCCGGTAGGAGGCACCACTGGGCCCGGTAGGAAGCACCACTCGGCCCGGTAGGAAGCACCACTCAACGGGTAGGTGCCGCGCAGCTGCTGCTACTTGGCGGCGCTCACCCGGACGAGCTTCTTGTTGACGAACTCGTCGAGCCCCCAGGGGCCGAGCTCGCGACCGAAGCCGGAGCGCTTGACGCCACCGAAGGGCAGCCCCGGCAGCGTGGTGCCGTGCTCGTTGACGTACGACATCCCGACGTCGAGCCGCTCGGCCACCGACTGCGCGGCGTCGGCGTCGGAGGACCACACCGAGCCGCTGAGGCCGTACGAGGACGTGTTGGCCAGCTCGACCGCCTCGTCGACCGACCCGGCCTTGTAGACCACGGCCACCGGGCCGAACAGCTCCTCGGAGAAGGCCCGCATGTCCGGAGTGATGTCGGTCAGCACGGTCGGCTCCACGAAGGCGCCCGGGCCGTCGACCGCCTTGCCGCCGGCGCGGACCGTCGCCCCCTCGTCGATGGCGTTCTGGATCTGCTCCATCAGGCCGTCGGCGGCGCTCTTGGACGACAGCGGGCCGACCAGCGTGCCCTCCTCGAGCGGGTCGCCGGTGCTCATCCCCGACACGGACGCGGTCAGCTTCTCCACGAACTCGTCGTAGATCGCGTCGGCCACGATCATCCGCTTCGGCGCGTTGCAGGCCTGGCCGCAGTTCATCATCCGGCCCATGGCCGCCGCCTTGACGACGCCGTCGACGTCCGCGTCGTCGAGCACGATGAACGGGTCGGAACCGCCGAGCTCGAGCACGACCTTCTTGAGGTTCTTGCCCGCGATCTCGGCGACGGCGGCGCCGGCACGCTCGCTGCCGGTGAGCGAGACGCCCTGGACGCGCGGGTCGGCGATCACGTCGGAGGCCTGCTCGTTGGTGAGGAACACGTTGACGTACGCGTCCTGCGGCACGCCGGAGGTGTGCAGCACGTCGGCGATCAGCTCGGCCGACCCGGCACAGATCGGGGCGTGCTTGAGCAGGATGGTGTTGCCGGCGAGCAGGTTCGGCGCCGCGAACCGAGCCACCTGGTAGTGAGGGAAGTTCCACGGCATGATCCCGAGCAGGACGCCGACCGGGGAGCGGCGTACGAGCGTGGTCTCCGCGCCCATCCGGTCGAGCGGCTGGTCGGCGAGCAGCTCGGGCCCGTGCTCGGCGTAGTAGGAGTAGATCATCGAGCACAGCTTCAGCTCGCCGGTCGCCTGGTTCAGCGGCTTGCCCATCTCGGTGGCGACCTGGCGGGCGAGCTCGTCGGCGCGCTCGTCGTACGCCTTCGCGACGGCGCGCAGCACGTCGGCGCGCTCCTCGACGGACTTGTCACGCCAGCTCTCGAAGCCCTTCTGGGCCGTGGCCAGGGCGTCCTGCACCCCCGCGTCGTCCAGGGTGTCGAACTCCTTCAGCGTCTCCCCGGTGGCGGGGTTGGTCGTGGTGTAAAGACTCATGCCGTCGACCGTACCCACTCGGGTGGGGCTCACCCTCACAGGCGGCGCATCGCCTCGGGGCCGAGATCGGGCACCGTCGGGTAGCCGTCGACCGCCATCAGCAGGTCCGCCTCGGCGAGGATGTTGCGCAGCACGTGGACGATGCCGTCGGTGCCGCCGAGCGCCGCCCCGAAGGCGTACGGGCGCCCCACCCCGACGGCGTCCGCGCCCAGCGCCAGCGCCTTGACGACGTCGGAGCCGGAGCGGACGCCGGAGTCCAGGAGGACCGTCGTGTCCGGCACCGCCTCGCGCACGGCCGGCAGGCAGTCGATCGCGGCGATGCCGCCGTTGGCCTGGCGCCCGCCGTGGGTGGAGACGTAGATCCCGTCGACGCCCTCGTCGACCGCCCGGCGCGCGTCGTCGGGGTGGCAGATCCCCTTGAGCACGACCGGGAGGTCGGTGAGCGAGCGCAGCCAGGCCAGGTCGTCCCAGCCGAGCGGCCGACCGAACATCTGCGCCCACGCGAGGATCGCCGAGCCGGGGTCCTCGTCCGGCGGCGCCGCGAGCCGGCTGCGAAAGACCGGGTCGGAGAAGTAGTTGGCCAGGCAGCGGCCGCGCAGCTGCGGGAAGTTGGCGGTGGAGAGGTCGCGCGGGCGCCAGCCGGTCACCCAGGTGTCGAGCGTGACCACGATGGCCCGGTAGCCCGCGTCCTCCGCCCGGCCGACCAGGCTCTGCGCGACCTCGGGGTCGGTCGGGCAGTAGAGCTGGAAGAACCCCGGCGTCTCCCCCTGCTCCGCGGCGACGACCTCCATCGGGTCCTCGGTGAGCGTCGAGGCGATCATGGGGACGCCGGTGGCCGCCGCGGCGCGGGCGGTCGCGAGGTCGCCGTGGCCGTCCTGGGTGCAGATCCCGATGACGCCGATGGGCGACATCAGCAGCGGCGTCGGCAGCCGGTGCCCGAACAGCTCGACCGACTGGTCGCGCTCCGTGGTCGCGCGCAGCATCCGCGGGACGAGCCCCCAGTGGTCGAACGCCTCGCGGTTGGCCCGCTGGGTGCGCTCGTCGCCCGCACCGCCGGCGACGTACGACCAGGTCCCCGGCGACATCGCCAGCTCCGCCCGCCGCTCGAGCTCGTCGTACGACATCGGGTAGGCCGGGACCTGCCCGCCGAGCCCGGCGAGGTAGATCTCGTTCTGCCGGTCACCGAAGTTGGCCATGCTCGGCAGCCTAGGCTGTGCCGGTGACGGCGACCGACACCCCGCGAGCGGCCTCGGGCACGAGCCCGGGCACACTGCGCGACGAGGGTCGTACGGGCTTCCTGCTCGGCGCCGCGGCGTACGGCCTGTGGGGCGTCTTTCCGATCTACTGGACGCTGATGGAGCCGGTCGGCGCGATCGAGCTGCTGGCCCACCGGATCGCGTGGTCGCTGATCACGATGCTGGTGCTGCTGGTCGCGCTGCGTCGTACGACGCACCTGCGCGCGATCCTGCGCGACCGCCGCAAAGTCGCGCTGCTGTCGGTCGCCGCGGTGGTGATCGCGGTCAACTGGGGCGGCTTCATCTGGGGCGTGAACAACGGTCACGTCGTGGAGACGTCGCTGGGCTACTTCATCAACCCGCTGGTCACCGTGCTGATGGGCGTGCTGCTCCTCGGTGAGCGGCTGCGACGCGCGCAGTGGGTGGCGATGGGCGTCGCGCTGGTGGCGGTGCTGGTGATCTCGGTGGAGTACGGCCGGCTCCCGTGGATCGCGCTGCTGCTGGCCTTCTCGTTCGGCTCGTACGGACTGGCGAAGAAGAAGGCGGGCGCCGAGGCGATCGAGTCGCTGACCTTCGAGACGGTGCTGCTGTTCCCGATCGCGGTCGGCTACATCGTCTGGCTGCAGGCCACCGGCGACGGCCACTTCACCTCGGAGGGGACGGGGCACGCGCTGCTGTTCGCCAGCACCGGCATCGTCACCGCGATCCCGCTGCTGTGCTTCGGCGCTGCCGCGATCCGGGTGCCGATGACGGTGCTCGGCCTGCTGCAGTACGTCACCCCGATCTGCCAGTTCGTCCTCGGTATCGTCGTCTTCGGAGAGGACATGCCACTGGGCCGCTGGCTGGGCTTCGTGCTGGTCTGGGTGGCGCTGGCGATCTTCACCGGCGAGGCCGTGCGCCACGGACGTCACCGGCGGCGCCAGCTCGCTCTCTCGGCGGAGTCGGTCGCGTGAGCCGGCGCCGGCTGGCCCTGGTCGCGGCGCTCGTGGTCGTCGTGGCGCTCGTCGTCGTCGCGGTCGTCGTACGACGTGACGAGGCGCCGGCTTCCGTCCCTGCGCCCGCGCAGGCGGACCCGACACCGGGCCGGCCTACCCCCTCGCCGACGCGCACCGCTCGGCCCCGCCTGGTCGGCGACCGCACCGGCGACGTGCTGGTGCTCCCCTCGCTGGGCGTCCGGGCGCCGCTGGTCTCGGTGGCGATGTCGGCGACGAGGACGCTGACGCCGCCGCGCAACCCGCGCGAGGTCGGCTACTGGGACGGCAGCGCGGCGCCCGGCTCGGCCACCGGCCAGACGCTGGTCGCCGGCCACACCGTGCACACCGGCGGTGGCGCGCTCGACCGGCTCGCGACGCTGCAGCCGGGCGACCGGGTCGTCATCCGCCGTCCGTCGGCGGGCGCCGAGCGGATCGCCTACCGCGTGGTCACCGTCGAGGACCTCAGCAAGGCGCAGCTCGCCGCTCGGGCAACCGACCTGTTCGGCCAGGGCCGTGGCGCCGGCCAGCTACGCCTGGTCACCTGCACCGGCTGGAACGGGCGCTCGTACGCCGGCAACACCGTCGTCACCGCCGTGCCGCTGCGACCGCCGGCCTGACCGCAGGATCGTCGCGACCACGAGTGCGCCGCTCGCCGCGGTGACCGCTGCCCCCACCCAGAGCCCGCTCGCGCAGGACCGGGCGAAGGCGTGCACCACCTCGGCTCGCTGGGTGGGCGCCGCGTCCAGGGCAGCGGCCACCGTCCGCGCCGACGGCGGCACACCGCCCACGGCGCCGAGCCTGTCGGCGAGCGAGGCGGTGAGGACCGAGCCGACGACTGCGACCCCGAGGGCGCTGCCGAGCTCGCGCAGCGCCGACTGCAGGCCACCGGCAGCACCGGCCTGTCCCGCAGGCATCGAGGTGTTCAGCTCGACGGTCAGCGCCGGCAGCCCGAACGCGAAGCCGATGCCGACCACGGCCAGCCAGAGCGCGTAGACGGCGTACGACGACTCGACCGTCGCTGCGAGGCCGAGCAGCCCGGCGCTGACCGCGACGAACGAGACGCTCAGCGCGGCGACGAGGCCGACCCGCGGCAGGAGCGTCGGCATCACCCGCGAGAGCAGGAGCAGCGGCACCGCCAGCGGCAGGATCGCCAGGCCGGTGCCGAGGGTGGAGAAGTCGTGGACGTACTGCAGCAGCGAGGCGTTGAGGAAGAACAACCCGAAGCTGCCGAAGAACAGCACCACCAGACCGAGCCCTGCCGCCGAGACACCGGCCAGGCGGAACAGCCGCGGGTCGATCAGGGGGTGCTCCACGCGCAGCTCGACGAGCACCCAGACGACCAGGGAGACGGCCGCGGAGGCCAGCAGCGACCCCACGAGCGCGCTGGTCCAGCCTCGCTCGGGTCCTTCGACGATGCCGCCGAGGAGCGCGACGGTCACCACGACGATCAGCAGCGTGCCGACCGGGTCGAGCCGCCGGTCGCTGCGGCCGGTGCGGGTGACGACCAGGGCCGTCCACGCCGCGCACGCCAGCGCCATCGGCACCACCGCGACGAACAGCAACCGCCACGACCCCGGCAGCAGCAGCGCGCCGCCGACGGTGTTGCCGACGACGCCGCCCATGCCCGAGACCGCACCCCACAGCGCGATCGCGCGCAGCCGGGCCGGCCCCTCGGTGGCGTGCACGAGCACGCCGAGGCAGTTGGGCAGCACGAGGGCCGCGCTCGCGCCGGTGAGGATGCGGCCGCCGAGGAGCACGCCGGTGCTCGGCGCGGCCGCCGTGACCGCCGCCCCGACGGCGACGCCGACCAGGCCGGCGACGAGCACGCCCTTGCGGCCCAGCCGGTCCCCGAGCGCGCCGCCGGGGATGACCAGGCAGGCGAAGACGACGACGTGGCCGTCGACCACCCACAGCAGCTGCGACGCCGAGGGGTGCAGCGGACCGGCTGCCAGGGCCGGCACCGCGACGTTGACCGCGGCCACCAGGCCCATGACGACCAGCGTGCTCGCGCACACGCACGCGAGCACGCCGCGCGGGACTCCCGCGGCCCGCGATCGGGTGGCGAGTACCTGCTCAGTCACCGGCGTACGCCCCTGCCGCGATGTCGTCCAGCAGTCCCGGGCCGCTCGGCGTCCAGCCGAGCAGCGCGCGGGTCGCATCGCTGGAGCCGGTCATGGAGGCGGCGAAGAACTCGGCCATGAAGCCGAAGTGCTCGCCCGCCTCGCCCGCGGGGACCGAGTGCACGGGCAGGTCGAGCGCCTCGCCGAGCGCCTCGGCGATCGCACGGGTCGTGATCTCCTGCTCGGCCACGGCGTGCATCCGCGTGCCGGCCGGCGCCTGCTCCAGGCCGAGCCGGATCAGCCGGGCCGCGTCGGCGCGGTGCACGGCGGACCAGGCGTGGACGCCGTCGCCGACGTACGCCGAGACGCCCTTCTCCCGCGCGATCCCCGCGAGGAAGGCGACGAAGCCCCAGTCGCCGACGCCGTGCACCGAGGGCGCGAAGCGAACGGCGATGCCACGTCCGCCCGTCTCCAGCACGAGG
Organism: Marmoricola endophyticus; assembly: GCF_014644415.1. Classification (GTDB taxonomy): domain Bacteria; phylum Actinomycetota; class Actinomycetes; order Propionibacteriales; family Nocardioidaceae; genus Marmoricola; species Marmoricola endophyticus. The sequence goes on along the minus strand of NZ_BMKQ01000001.1, from coordinate 2,727,642 downwards.
TTCTCCGAGCCGCCGCGGTCGCTGGTCGGGCCGACGGCCGGCGAGCGGTCGCTCTCCAGGGCGGCTCGGCCCTCGACTAGACCGGACAGCCCGTTGGCGATGACGAAGGGGCGCTGGGTGCCCTCGATCGCGGCGAGCAGCGTCTCGACGGCGGCCCGCTCGGCGCGGTCGGACTCCTCGGGGTCCGACCAGTCGTGCTTGTTGGCCAGGTGCACGACCGCGTCGGCCTCGGTGGCCCCTGCTCGCAGCGAGTCGAGGTCATCCAGGTCGCCGCGCAGCGCGCGGGCGCCGAGCGCCTCCACTCGCGTGGCCGACGCGTCCGAGCGGACCAGCCCGAGCACCTCGTGGCCGGCTCCGAGGAGCTCCTCGGTGACGGCCGACCCGATCCAGCCGCTGGCTCCGGTGACGAAGACCTTCATGATCCCTCCTTCGATTCGAGACACCATGTCTCGTTGCAGTGACCGTAATAAGAGTCACCATGCATCGCAATACGCGGTGTCTCGTTACAGTGACTGCGTGCCGGAGCGGACGACGACCACCAAGGCGGGACGACCGCGCAGCGAGCGCGCGCGGTCCGCGGTGCTGCACGCGGCGGACGACCTGCTGGTCGAGATCGGCTACGCCGACCTCACGATGAAGGCGATCGCCGAGCGCGCCGGGGTCGGTCGCCAGACGGTCTACCGGTGGTGGGCCACGAAGGCCGAGGTGCTCTTCGAGGCGACGACGTACGACGCCGCCAAGGAGCTCGCGAGCGAGCCGTCCGGCGACGCCCGCGCGGACGTGGTCGCCTACCTCGAGCGGGTCGAGGTGTTCCTCGCGTGCTCCGACGCGGGCGCGGCGTACAAGGCGCTCGTCGCCGCCGCCCAGCAGGACGCCGCCGTGGCCGACCTGATGCGCGCGAGCGACCCGTTGATCGACTCCGCGCACGCGATCGTCGACGCGCTGGGACAAGACACCGTGCAGGTGCCTGCCCGACAGGCCGTGTCGCTCCTCGTCGGCCCGGAGGTGCTCGATGCGTTCACCGACGTCGGAGAGCGGGCCGGCGCCGGCGAGCGGGCCGATGCGTTCCTGCGCGCCGTTCGCTCACCGGCGCAGGACCCGACCGAGACCCTGCGGTCCGGTGAGCAGCCGCCCTGAGCGATCGCCGGTCTCGGCGGTCGACCGCCCGGTGGGCGCGGGAGGTCCCCGACAGCGCAGGATGCGCAGCCCGCCTCGACAGGCACGCAGCTCGTTTGCTCGGCCCGAGGACGCTCAGCCCGGCGTCTCGTAGTCGGGGAGGTCGATCCGGGTGGCGCCGCGCTCGGTCAGCCGGAGCAGCGGCGTCGTGAGCGCGGCCACCGTGAACATCGCGTTGCGCGCTCGCATCCCCGCTCGGGTGCGCGGGGCGAGCAGTCGCCCGGCGTTGACCTCTCCCGAGCCCTTCGCGTAGCGGCGGACCACCTGCTCGTACCTGTCGAACGCCGCCGCGTGGTCACCGCCGGCCCGGCGCAGCTCGCCGGCGAGGACGTACGCACCCACCAGCGCGAGGCCGGTGCCGTACCCACCGAGGGTGTTGCCGTACGCCGCGTCGCCGAGCAGCACCACCCGGCCCGAGGACCACCGGTCGACCCGGGCCCGGCAGATCGCGTCGAGGTAGAACTCGCGCGCTGCCGGCAGCTGGGCGAGCAGCTGCGGCACCTTCCAGCCGGCGCCGGCGTACGCCTGCGTCAGGAGGGCCTGCTGGGCCGTGACGTCACCGCGGGCCTCGGGTCGGGGCGGCGAGGCGAAGACGAAGAACGCCGGCGCCTTCGGCCCGCCCGTCGCCGCCATCCGGCCGGGCTCGCCGTACATCTCGAAGTCGGCGCCGAGCGACTCCTCGACGTCGGCCAGCGCGTAGTAGTAGCCGCGGTGCTGCACCAACCCGTCCTCCGGGCCGAAGGCCAGCCGGCGGACGTTCGAGTGGATGCCGTCGGCACCGACCACGAGGTCGAAGCGACGTGCCTCGCCTCGTTCGAAGGTGACCTCGACGCCGTCGGGCGTCTCGGTGAGCGAGGCGATCGAGTCATCGAAGACGTAGTCGCAGGTCCGTCTCGTCAGGTCGTGCAGGATCGCGGCGAGGTCGCCGCGGGCGATCTCGAGCTCGCCGGCGCTGAACTCCTTCGGCACGACGGCGAGCCGGCGGCCGTGCGCGTCCACGATCGTGCCGTCGTCGCCGCCGGTCTGTGCGGCGCGGACCTGCTCGAGGATGCCCGTGCGCTCCAGGACCGCTCGGTGGACGGGGCCCTTGAAGTCGACGGCCTGGCCGCCGGGTCGAAGCGTCGGCGCCTTCTCGACGACGGTGACGTCGAAGCCGTAGCGCTGCAGCCAGTGGGCGATCGCCGGCCCGGCGATGCTGGCACCGGAGACGAGGACGGTGCCTGAGGTCATGGCCCGACCGTGCACGGGGCGGGTTTCACCGCGGCTTCACCGGCTCGACGTGGTGGGCCATCGCCTCCTGCAGCCGGGCGACGACGGCGGCGGCCACGTCGAGCTCGGCGGCCGAGAACTCCCCGAGGGCGGCGTCGAGGTCGACGCCCAGCGGGGCGTAGAACGACTCCGCCTCCTCGTGGATGCCCGGGGTGGAGCGCAGCGTCACCACCCGGCGGTCGCGGTGCTCACGCGTGCGGACGACGTGTCCTGCCTGCTCGAGCCGGTTGAGCAGCGTGGAGGTGGCGCCGGTGGTCAGCGAGACACGCTCGGCCAGCCGGGCCGGCGTCAACGGCTCACCACGTCCCTCGGCCGTGAGGATCTCGACCACGGCGGCCGCGTCGGTGGTGTGCATGCCCCGGCTGCGGGCGAACGCCCGGCCGAGCTCGGTCGTGGTCGCAGCGAGTGCTCGGACCCGTCGTACGACCTCGGCGCGGCGCTGCTGCTGGTCCACGACTGCTCCTGTCGACGACGGGGTTGCACGTTAGCACCTTGCCGTAATAACTTCACTATCAAGTAATCATTTCGTCAAGCAATCAAGGAGTCCGCGATGCGCAGCAACGAACCCACCCGCGTGCACCCGGTCGTCGTGGTCGGCGGCGGGCTCGGAGGCAGCGCCGCCGCCGCGTTCCTCGGGCGCGCCGGGGTCAGGGCGACCGTGCTGGAGCGACGCGACGCGCCGACCCCGCGACCCCGGGCGTGGGTGCTCTCCGCCCGCACCATGGAGCTGATGCGCGGCCTCGGTCTCGCCGAGGAGGTACTCCGGCTCGGCACCCCGGGCTCCTGGGACCTGCAGACCGTGGACACGCTGCTCGAGGTCCACGAGGAGCGAGCGGTGGTCGACGAGACCGCCGCGCTCAGCCCCACCGGTGCTGCGCAGTGCGACCAGGACGTGCTGGAGGGCCTGCTGCGCGCCCGAGCCGAGACCGACGGCGCCGAGGTCTGCTGGGGCCACCAGGTGACCGGGCTGGTCGACCTGGGCGAGGTGGTGCAGGTGCACCACGACGGCGACGGGCCGCCGCTGCTGGCCTCGTACGTCCTGCTCGCGGAGGGCGCGCGAGCCGGCCTGCTCGAGGACCTCGGGATCGGCTCGCAGCGGTTCGCGGAGGACGCCGAGGAGTTCTTCCAGGTGCTCTTCCGCAGCCGGCGGCTCGAGGAGCTGATGGCGACCCGACCGGGCAAGGCGTTCCTCTGCGGCTCGGGCGGGACGATCGTCTTCCGCCGCGACCTCGACCGCTGGCAGCTGCAGCGGCAGGGCAAGGACTTCCTCGACGTACCGGCGGACGTCGCAGCGGCGGTCGGCGCGCCGGTGGACGTCGAGGTGCTCGACCACGGCTCGTGGCGCCCGAGCGGACACCTGGCGGACCGGTTCCGCGCCGGACGGGTCCTCGCGCTCGGCGACGCGGTGCACTCGATGCCGCCCTCCCTCGGGATGGCCGGCAACCTCGCGGTGGGCGACGCCCACGACCTGGCCTGGAAGCTCGCCTGGGTGCTGGGCGGCCGGGCCGGTGAGGACCTGCTGGACAGCTACGAGATCGAGCGGCGCCCCGTGGACGAGCGGGTGCTGCGCGCGTCGGTGGCGCTGGCCCACGGGGAGCGGGAGCTGGCCGGGCTGGTCGCGGACCTGGGCCTGGGCTACCCGGCAGGCGCCTCCCCCGCGCTGTCCGGCGAGGGCGACGACCTGCAGGTGGTCGACCCGCGCGCGCCGACCCCCGTCGTCGGTGCGCGGCTCCCGCACGTGTGGCTGCCCGACGGACGCTCGTCGCTGGACCTGGTGCGCCCCGACACCTTCGTCGCCGTCGGCGACCGCGTGCCGGCTGCGGCGCCCGTTCCCTGCCACGAGGTGGCCTCCTACGGCCCCGGGCTGTGGCTCGTGCGCCCCGACGGCCACGTCGCGGCCCGGGTGGAACCGGACCACCTGACGGACGTGCTCGACGCGCTGCTCTCCCGGGACGCCGGCCCGTGGTCGGCATGAGCCCAGTGCCCGGCCGTGGGCACCGCCGACCCGCGCCTGTACACCGCTCCGTGCACTCCGCCGACGGCACGCGGATCGGGTTCCTCGAGCAGGGCACGGGTCCCGGCGTCGTCCTGGTGCAGGGCGCGATGGCCGACGTCTCGGCCTACCGACGACTCGCCGAGGCGCTCGAGGGCAGCCACACCGTCTTCCGGGTCGAGCGCCGCGGTCGAGGGCTCAGCCCGCGTCCGTACGACCACGGCCACGACGTGGCGCGCGACGTCGAGGACGTCGACGCGGTGCTCGAGGCGACCGGTGCCAGCACGGTGTTCGGCCTCAGCTCAGGGGCGATCATCACCCTGGAAGCGGCGCTCACCCTCACCAGGGCCCACCAGGTCGCGGTGTACGAGCCCCCCTTCTACCCGCACGGCGTCGACGAGCACGGTGTGCGTCGCATCGACGAGGAGATCGAGCGCGGCGATCTCGGCGCTGCCCTGCTCGACGCGCTGCTGGTGGCCGGCACGGCCCCGCGCCTGCTCGAGCGTGTTCCGCGACCGATCGCCCACAGGCTCGCGGGCATCGTGGTTCGCGCCGACCACCTGCTGCGGCACGGCAGTACGAGCTTCGCCCACCTGCTGCCGGGGGTGCGCTACGACTTCCACGACGTCGCCCAGCTCGGTGCCAACCTCGACCGGTACTCGACCTTGCGGAAGCCGGTTCTGTTGATCAGCGGGACCACGAGCCCCCCGTTCCTGCGCGAGGCGGCCACGAGACTCACCGAGCTGCTGCCGGACGTCCGCCACGTCGAGCTCGTCGGACTCGGCCACGACGGCCCGTGGAACGGCGGAGGTCCACGACGGGTCGCCGCCCTCCTCGAGGCCTGGGCGCGGCCACCAACGCTCGGCCGAGGTCGGTCGCGCCGTGCCGTCTAGTCCGCCTGCACCGGGTCGGCGAACCGCTGGTGGCCGACCACCTCGAGCAGCCGCAGCCGCTCGGCGGAGTCGGTGCCGGGGGTCGCGGTGTAGACGAGGAGGAGCTGGCCGTCGCGCGGTGCGGTGAGCTGCTCGCAGTCCAGCTGCATCGCGCCGACCTCGGGGTGCAGGAACGTCTTGCGCTCCGGCCCGGGCCGCCAGGTGACGTCGTGGCCGGCCCACAGCGCGGCGAACTCGGGTGAGGCCGCGCGCAGCCCGTCGACCATCGCCCGGGTACGAGGGTCGTCGGGGTGGCGCCCGGCGGCGAGGTGCAGCATCGCGGTGTACGAGCGGGAGTACTCCTCGTGCTCCTCCGGCGGGTGGATCCGGCGGGCCGTGGCGTCGGTGAACCAGCGGTACACCCGGGACCGGGCCAGGTCGCCGTCCGCGAAGCGGGTCTCGTCGCCGAGCAGAGCGACCGCCTGAGCGTTCTGGGCCAGCACCTCGCCGAGGTCGTTGAGCACCATGGCGGGGGTGTCGATGCGGTCCAGCACTCGTCGTACGCCGGGCGAGACGTGGTCGCTGCGCACGTCACTGGCGGGCGGCGTCTGCCCGCCGAGCCGGTAGAGGTGGTCGCGCTCGGTCAGGCTCAGGTGCAGCGCACGAGTGATGGCGCCCAGCATCTGCGGCGAGGGCTGCGGGCCGCGGGCCTGCTCGAGACGGGTGTAGTAGTCGCTGGACATGCTGGCCAGCAGCGCGACCTCCTCGCGGCGCAGCCCCGGCGTACGTCGGCGCGCGGCCGCGACCAGCCCGACGTCCTCGGGCTGCAGCGCCTCGCGGCGGCGGCGCAGGAAGTCGGCGAGGCGCTCACGGTCCATGCCCCCATCCTCGCCCGGGGCACCGCGGCCCACCAGGGACTGTCGATCCCAGGGCTCGACAGGTCTCTTTCGCGGCCGCTGGGCGCGGGCGACCGTGGCGGACATGACCACCACAGACACTCTCCAGTCCCCCGTCGCCCTCGTCACCGGCGGCAGCCGCGGCCTCGGCCGCGCCACCGTCCTCGCCCTCGCCGGCGCAGGTGTCGACGTCCTCCTCACCTACCGCTCGGGTGAGGCCGAGGCCGCCGAGGTCGTCGCGGCGGTGGAGGCCGCGGGCGCACGCGCCCACGCCCTGCACCTCGACACCACCGACCTGGGCTCGTTCGCCGACTTCGCCTCGCAGGTGCGCGAGGTCGCCCCGGACGGGCTGGACATCCTGGTCAACAACGCCGGCACGGGGCTCTACAGCATGCTGCAGGAGACCACGGAGGAGGAGTTCGACCAGGTCTTCGCCGTGCACGTGAAGGGGCCGTTCTTCCTCACCCAGGCGCTCGAGCCGCTGCTCGCCGACGGCGCCCACATCGTCAACATCTCCAGCGGCCTGACCCGGCTGACGCTCGCCCGCTCTGGGGCGTACGCCGCCGCGAAGGGCGCGGTCGAGGTGCTGACCCGCTACCAGTCGGTGGAGTACGGCGCGCGCGGCATCACCGCGAACACCGTCGCCGTCGGCCCGGTACCGACCGACTTCGGCGGCGGCCACCTGCGCAGCAACCCCGAGCTGCTGAAAGTGATGGCCGAGCGCACCGCGCTGGGTCGCGTCGCGACGCCCGAGGACGTCGGCCAGGCGATCGCCGGCCTGACCACCGCCTCCGGGACCTGGATCACCGGCCAGCGCATCGAGGCCTCCGGCGGGCTGTGAGGAGCGACGCGGTCGACCAGACCCCGGCCTGCAGCCGGGGAGTCTCGACGTCCTCGTTCGCTGCGCTCACGTCGGGCTCGACCACCCGAGACGCTGGACCGCCCGTCGGTGGTCGAGCAGCGAGCGCGTCGAGACCTCCGGCTACGGCTGATGGTCTCGACGTCCCTTCGACGCGCTCCCTCGTGCCTCGGTCGCTGCTCAGGACACCGCCTCGCCGTCAGAACTCGGCCATCTTGTCCCAGCCGTCCTGCTCGGGGACGTCGAGGTAGATGATGTCAGGCGTCTCGGCGACCAGCGGCCGCGTCGCATCCTGCTCGAGGTAGGCCTGGAAGTGCGCCGACGCCACGTGCGCCTCGCCGGCCGCCTTGTCGTCGAACGCCTCCAGCGTGAGGATCACGTCCGGGTCGTCGACGCTGCGGAACTGCTCGTACCAGCGGTTGCCAGGCTCCTGCCGGGTCGCCTCGAGGAACGGGCGGTTCGCGGCGAGGTACGCCTCCGCGCTGCCCGGGGTGACCGTGGTCTTGACGGTGATGAGGATCAACGAGATGTCTCCTGTGTCGTGGGCCGGTGCGCCGCACCGATGAGTCCCGGCGCCTCGTCAGTCTGTCCTGCCATGACCGCGACCTACACCTTCGACGTGTTCACCAGCCTCGACGGCTTCGCCTCGTACGACCCGCCCGGCGACTGGGGCGGCTACTGGGGCAAGCAGGGACCCGAGCTGCTCGCGCACCGGCTGTCGCTGTACGACGACCCGCAGCGCATGGTCTTCGGCGCCACCACCTTCCGGCAATTCGTCGGCTTCCTCGCCGTGCCCGAGGAGATGCCCGACGCCCAGGACCCCTGGGTCGGCCGGATGCGTGCCCTGCCCGCCACGGTCGTCTCCTCCACGCTCACCGCGCCGCTGGACTGGCCCGACGCGACGGTGGCCTCCGACGACGCCGTCGAGGCCGTACGCCGCCTCAAGGCCGAGTCCGACGTCCCCCTCCGGTCCCACGGCAGCCTCTCGCTCAACCGTGCCCTGCTCGACGCCGGGCTCGTCGACCTCGTCCAGGTGACCGTCTTCCCCGTCATCGCCGGCGCGACCGGGGTCGAGCCGGTGTTCTCCGGGGTCGGCGACTTCGACCTGGCGCTGGTCGAGCACCGGGTGCTGGACGGGCGCACGACGGAGGTGACGTACCGGCCGCAGGCGCACCGGTAGCGCCGGAGCGACGACGTCACGCGCGTTCCGCGGACAGGTCAGGCAGAGCGCTCTGCGCTCACCAGCTCGCGAAGCAGCCGCGCGAGGTCGGAGGCCCGCGCCTCCTCCAGCGGCGCCAGCAGCTCCTGCTCGGCGGCGGCGTACGCCTCGGCCGCCTTGTCGTACGTCGTCCTCCCCTGCTCCGTCAGCTCGACGACGTTGCGCCGGCGGTCGGCCGGGTCGGGGCGGCGGGTGACGACGCCCTTGCGCTCGAGGGCGTCGACGAGCGCGACCATCGTGGTGCGGTCGATGGCGAGGATCTGCGCGACGGCGGCCTGGGACTTCGGCTCGCCGGTGGCGACGACCCGCAGGACACCGAAGTCCTTGCCGTCGATGTCGTACGGCGCGAGGCCGGCGTCGACGAGCCCGGTCAGCCGCAGGTGAGCGTGCTTGAGCAGGTACGCGAGCAGGTCGCGCGGGTCGTCGCTGTCCCTGGACACGTCGGGATCCTATGCCTACGCTGATCGTCAGTAATACTGACAATCAGCAATGAGGAGGACTGCATGATTCTCGTGACCGGAGGCGCCGGCTTCATCGGCACCCACACCGTCCGCGCGCTGTGCGACGCAGGCGAGGAGTGCCTGCTCGCGCAGCGCCGCTCCCCCGTCGTGCCCGACTCGCTGACAGACCTCCCCGTGCACGTCGCGCAGGTCGACGTCACGGACCTCGACGCCCTCCTGACGGTCGGTCGGGAGCACCCCGTCACCGGCATCGTGAACCTCGCGCTCGCGCTGCCGTGGCCCAGCACCGACGTACCGCCCGTCGACGGCGTGCGGACGGGGGTCGACGGCTTCCTCAACGTCGTGCAGGCGGCGCAGGAGTGGGGCGTGCGACGCGTGGTCAGCGCCAGCACCATCGGCGTGTACGGCGACCGCCTCGCGCAGGGCGGCGCGCTCACCGAGGACCTGCCGCTCTCGCTCGGGCGCTCACACCCGATCCCCACCTTCAAGAAGACCGCGGAGCTGCTCGGCGGCTTCCTGTCCGCAACGTCCGAGGTCGACGTCGTCACCGCGCGCGTCAACGGCAACTGGGGTCCCGGCGGCCACCAGCCCGACCCGTTCTTCGCCCCGCCGTCGCTGGCGTACGCCGCCGCGCACCGCGTCGCGCCGGACTTCTCCCAGATGGAGGTCGCGCCGCACGCCGAGGACTCGCTCGACTTCTCCTACGTCAAGGACACCGGCCGCGCGCTCGCCATGCTCCAGCTGGCCGACGAGCTGCAGCACACGACCTACAACGTGGCCTCGGGATTCGCCACCTCCAACGCCGAGGTCGTCGAGGCGCTCCGCCGCATCGAGCCGTCCTTCGAGGCCCACCTGCCCGACGCCGAGGTGCCGCCGCGCACCTGGCTGGACACCGAGCGCCTGCGCACCGACACCGGCTTCGAGCCGGAGTGGGACCTGGAGCGGTCGGCCGCCGACTACGTCACGTGGTTGCGCGACGGGCACGAGCGCTGAGGCGTACGGCAACCGCTCCCCTCGTGCCCCCGGGTCTCGACGGGCTCGACCACCGGCCTCACACCCCGCGCACGTCACCAGGTCTCGACAGGCTCGACCGCCGACGAGGGCGGCCGCGCGCGCCGGCGGGCGGCCTGGTCTGATCAGTTCTGATCGTTTGCCCGCGATCATTGACACTTTGTGATCGGAGTTGCTTGGATCAGAGCACTGTGTCGCTCGTCACAGCAGACCACCGCCGGGGTCCCGGCGCTCGGGAGGAGCCGTCATGCATCTGTCCGCACCACGCCGAGGTCGCCGGAGGTGGACAGGGGTCGCCGCCGCGGTCGCCGTCGTCCTGTCCGCCGGCCTCGGAGCCACCCAGGCGCCGGCGACCGGCGCCGCACCCGACCGCGCCGCCAAGGCCGACCTGACGCCGAAGACACCGCCGCTGACCACCCCCTGGACCAAGGACGTCTCCGCCGACAACGCGCTCCCGGAGTACCCCCGCCCCCAGATGACCCGCTCGGCGTGGCAGAACCTCAACGGCGAGTGGCAGTTCGCCGCTGCGGCCTCGGCCGCGACCCGCCCGGACTTCGGCCAGGACCTCGGCGAGCGCGTGCTGGTGCCGTACCCGATCGAGTCCGCGCTCTCGGGCATCCAGCGCCACGAGGACCACATGATCTACCGCCGCACTTTCGAGGTGCCGGCGTCGTGGCGGACCAACGCCGCCAACCGGCTGCTGCTGCACTTCGGCGCCGTCGACTACCAGGCACGCGTCTGGGTCAACGGCCAGCAGGTCGCCACGCACAAGGGCGGGTACGAGGCGTTCAGCGCCGACGTCACCGACGCCCTCACCAGGTCCGGCCCGCAGGAGCTCGTGGTCGCCGTCACCGACTACACCGACCCCAAGCAGCAGCCGGTCGGCAAGCAGCGGGTGCGGGCCATCGACTCGCCCGGCGGCATCGAGTACGTCCCCGCCTCCGGCATCTGGCAGACCGTCTGGATGGAGCCGGTGCGCACCGCGCACGTCGAGCAGGTCGTCGCCACGACCCAGCAGAACCGACAGGGCTTCAACGTCCGCGTGAACACCGCCGGCGCGAAGAACCCGCAGGTCACCGTCACGGCGTACGACGACGGCAAGAAGGTCGGCCAGGCCTCCGGCGCGGGCGACTACCCGCTCAGCCTGAAGATCCGCGATCCCCATCTCTGGACCCCGGACGACCCACACCTCTACGACTTCACGGTGGTCCTCAAGGACCGTGGCAAGCGCGCCGACACCGTCTCCTCGTACGCCGGGCTGCGGACCATCGCGACCCAGAAGGGCGCCGACGGCAAGCAGCACATCGTGCTCAACGGCAAGCCGGTGTTCCTCAACGCGACCCTCGACCAGGGCTACTGGCCCGACGGCATCTACACCGCGCCGACCGACGAGGCGCTCGCCTTCGACCTGCAGGCGCACAAGAAGCTCGGCTTCAACGCGGTCCGCAAGCACATCAAGGTCGAGCCGGACCGGTGGTACTACCACGCCGACAAGCTCGGACTCCTGGTCTGGCAGGACATGCCCTCGCTCAACGACGGCGAGCCGCCCAGGGCCGTGCAGGACGCCTACAAGTCCGAGCTGCGCCAGATCATCGCCCAGCACCGCGGCGACACCTCGATCATCGGCTGGGTGCCGTTCAACGAGGGCTGGGGCGAGTGGAGCAGCGAGGGCACCGGCGAGGTCGCCGACATGGTCAAGGCCATGGACCCGACCCGGCTGGTCGACGCGCACTCCGGCGTCAACTGCTGCAACTCCCACGGCGACTCCGGCAAGGGCGACGTCATCGACTGGCACACCTACACCGGCCCGGCCAGCCCCAGCCCGACCGCCGACCGCGCCGCGATCGACGGCGAGCACGGTGGCTTCGGACTGGTCGTCCCCGGGCACGTGTGGCCGGGACAGCCGGGCGCGTACCAGATGGCCAAGAGCAAGGAGGAGCTCACCGACCTCTACGTCGCCAACCAGCGCAAGCTGCTGGAGTACAGCGAGAAGTGCGGCCTCTCGGGCGGGATCTACACCCAGATCACCGACGTCGAGGACGAGGTCAACGGGCTCTACACCTACGACCGCAAGCAGCTGAAGATGCGGGCCAACCCGGTGCGCCGGATCAACGAGGCGCTCTCCGCGTCCGGCAACCTCGGCGTGCCACCGACGTCGTACCCGCCGGGCACCCCGGGGCTGGGCGGCACCCACGCCTACGCCGCGGACGAGGCGTCGGGGACGACCGTGGCGGACGGGGTCGGCTCGGCCGACCTGACCACCTCGGGCGGGGTCGGCCGCACCGCCGGCGTCGAGGGCAACGCGCTGTCCTTCGACGGCACCGGTGCCGCGGAGTCGGCGAAGCCGGTCGTGGACACCACGAAGAACTTCTCGGTCTCGGCCTGGGTCAAGCTCGACGCCACCGGCGGCGGCTTCCAGACCGCGGTCAGCCAGGACGGTGACCAGGCCTCGGCGTTCTTCCTGCAGTACGACGGCGGGGCGAACAAGTTCGCCTTCTCGACAAAGAGCGGCCGGGCCTACGCCGACACCACGGCGAAGGCGGGCCAGTGGTACCACCTGGTCGGGGTCCGCGACGCCGCCGCCCAGACGTACACGCTCTACGTCGACGGCGAGAAGCAGGGCTCGTTCGGCCAGTGCCTGGGCGACGAGTCCACCGGGCCGCTGGCCGTGGGCCGCGCGAAGTACGACGGGAACCCCGTCGACCGGCTCAAGGGCGCCGTGGACCAGGTGACGGTCTTCGACCGCGCCCTGTCCGACTCGGAGGTGGGCCAGGTCAAGTAGCACGACCACGTCGAGGCCCCGGTCCGGTACGCCGGCCGGGGCCTCGACGTGCTCCGGGCACCGCCGATCAGGCCCCGGCGCCCCCGTCGACCGGCACGATCGCGCCGGTCACCATCGAGGCCCGGTCGCTGAGCAGCCAGGCCGCCGCCTGGGCCACCTCGACCGGCTCGGCCATCCGGCCCATCGGCGAGGAGGCGGTGATCTGCTCCACGACGCCTGGCGTGGCGCTCTCCCACGCGTCGATCATCTCCGTCGTCGTCCCGCCCGGCGTGAGCGCGTTGACGCGGATCCCGTCGCGCGCCCAGGTGACCGCAGCGGACTCGGTGAGGCTGTTCAGCGCCCGCTTCATCGCCCCGTACGCCGGCAGCACCGGGTTCGCCCGCCGGCTGCCGATGCTGGAGGTGTTGACGATGGCTCCGCCACCGACCTGACGCATCAGCGCTGCCTCCGCCTTCATCGCGACCCAGTGTGCGCGGAAGTTCACCTCGAACTGCTGCTCGACGTCCTCATCGCTGGTCTCGTCCAGCGGACCGGGCGTCTGGATGGCCGCACCGTTGTTGAAGGCGCCGTCGAGCCGTCCGTGCAGCTCACCGACCCGTGCCACGGCCGCGCGAACGCCGGCGCGGTCGGCCAGGTCAAGCGCGACCGCGTCGGCGGTCCCGCCCTGGTCGCGGATCTCGGTGACCAGGGCGCCGAGCGCCGCGGTGCCGCGGGAGGCGAGCACGACACGGGCGCCCTCCGCCGCGAAGAGCCGCGCGGCCGCGGCGCCGATGCCGCGGCTCGCGCCGGTGACGAGCACGATCTTGCCGGTGAGCAGGCCGATGGGGAGGTGCGTGGTCTGAGTCATGGCACCACCGTGGCTCCCGGCGGACCGGTGAGGCAGGCACAAGCTGTACCAGGGTGCGGACGCCCACCTCGGGGCACACTGTCGTCGTGGACAAGGCCGACCTCGCGGACTTCCTGCGCAGCCGACGCGAGCGGCTGCGCCCGGAGGACGTCGGACTGGCCTCGGGCCCGCGCCGTCGTACACCCGGTCTGCGGCGCGAGGAGGTGGCCGTGCTCGCGCACATCTCGACCGAGTACTACGTCCGCCTCGAGCAGGCCCGCGCGCCGCGACCCTCCGCCGAGGTGCTGGCCGGCATCGCCGGGGCCCTGCTGCTGACCGACACCGAGTCCGACCACCTGCACCTGCTCGCGGGGACCGCGCCGACGCGTCGCCGACTGGTGTGCCGCGACGTGCGCCCCAGCGTGCTGACGATGCTCGAGCGCCTCCCCCGGACCGCGGGCTTCGTGATCGCGGCGGACTTCGAGGTGCTCGCCTGGAACGAGCTCGCCGCCGCGCTCATGGAGGACTTCGGCTCGCTCGTCCCGGCGCAGCGCAACCTCGCCCGGCGGGCGTTCCTCGACCCGGCCGGGCCCGACCACCTGTACGGCGTCTCCGACGCGACGGCGTTCCGCCACCACGCGGTGATGCAGCTGCGCGCCACGGCGACCCGTTACCCCACCGACCCCGACGTCGTGAGCCTGCTCGACGACCTCCGCACCGCCCCCGACTTCGAGCGGCTCTGGCGACGTCACGACGTCCAGCCCGCCGCGATGCTCACCAAGACCTTCGAGAACCCCGCCGTCGGCTCGGTCACCGTCGACTGCGACTCCCTGCTGCTCGAGGAGAGCGACCAGCACCTCGTGCTCTACACCGCGCCCGCGGGATCACCCTCGGCCGACGCGCTCGCTCTGCTCCACATGGCCGGTCCGCTCGCCGCCGAGCGCTGACCGCCCGGGTCAGCCCTCGTAGGTGAAGAACCCGTGGCCGCTCTTGCGGCCCAGCAGCCCGGCGTCCACCATCCGCGCCAGCAGCGGCGGAGGAGCGTAGAGCGGCTCCTTGAACTCCTCATACAGCGAGAGCGCCACCGCCTGGGTGGTGTCCAGTCCGATCAGGTCGGCCAGGGCCAGCGGGCCCTGCGGGTGTGCGGCGCCGAGGACCAGACCGCGGTCGATGTCCCCGGCGGAGGCGAAGCCCGACTCGTACATCCGGATCGCCGAGAGGACGAACGGGATCAGCAGCGCGTTGACCACGAAGCCGGCCCGGTCCTGGCTGTCGATCGCCTGCTTGCCGAGCTGGTCGGTGACCAGAGCACGAGCACGCTCGGTGGTCTGCGACGAGGTGAGCAGCGAGGGCACCAGCTCCACCAGCGGCAACACCGGCACCGGGTTGAAGAAGTGCACGCCCAGGACTTGCTCGGGCCGTGAGGTGGCGACGCCCAGCTTCATGATCGGGATCGAGGAGGTGTTGGAGGCCAGGATCGCCTTGGGTGACGACACGATCCGGTCCAGCGTGCGGAACAGCTCGACCTTGGCCGCCTCGTCCTCCCCGATCGCCTCGACGACCACCTCCCGGTCCGCCAACGCGTCCAGCTCGCAGTCCACGGTGACCCGCGCGAGGACCGCCTCGGTCGTCTCCTGCCCGAGCTTGCCCTTGGACTCGGCGCGCTTCAGTGAGGCCTCCAGCCGCTCGCGGCCGCGGGCCGCGGCCGCGGACTCGGACTCCACCACGACCACGTCCAGCCCGGATCGGGCCGAGACCTCCGCGATCCCGGCGCCCATCAGCCCGCAGCCGACGACGCCCACCCGCTCGATCGGCGTCACCGGAACGCCGCCTGACCGGTCATCGCCTGCCCGAGCACCAGCGTGTGCATCTCCGAGGTGCCTTCGTAGGTGAGCACGGCCTCGAGGTTGTTCGCGTGGCGCATCACCGGGTACTCCAGGGAGATCCCGTTCGCCCCCATCACCGTCCGCGCCGTACGGCAGATCTCCAGCGCCTCACGCACGTTGTTCAGCTTGCCCGCGCTGACCTGCTCCGGGCGGAGCGTGCCGGCGTCCTTGCGCCGGCCGAGGTGCAGTGCGAGGAGGACCCCCTTGGTGTACTCCAGCTCCATGTCGACCAGCTTCTGCTGGGTCAGCTGGAAGCCGGAGATCGGCCGGCCGAACTGCACCCGCTCGCCGGCGTACGACAGCGCCGCCTCCAGCGAGGAGCGCGCGGCGCCCATCGCGCCCCACACGATCCCGTAGCGGGCCTCGTTCAGGCAGCTCAGCGGGCCGCGGAGCCCGTGGGCCTTCGGCAGCTGTGCCGAGGCCGGCAGCCGTACGTCCTCGAGCACCAGCTCGCTGGTCACCGAGGCCCGCAGAGACTGCTTGTGGTGGATCTCGGGCGCGGAGAACCCCGGCGTCGAGGTCGGGACGACGAAGCCGCGCACCCCCTCCTCGGTCTGCGCCCAGACGACGGCGACCGAGGCGACCGACCCGTTCGTGATCCACATCTTGCGCCCGCGCACGACCCAGTCGTCGCCGTCGCGCCAGGCACGGGTCTGCATCGACTGCGGGTCAGACCCCACGTCGGGCTCGGTGAGCCCGAAGCAGCCGATCGCCTCGCCGGAGGCCATCTGCGGCAGCCACTCGGTCTTCTGCTCCTCCGAGCCCCAGTGGTGGATCGCGAACATCGCCAGCGACCCCTGGACCGAGACCAGCGAGCGGATCCCCGAGTCGGCGGCCTCCAGCTCCAGGCAGGCCAGGCCATACTCGGTCGCGGTCATCCCGGCACAGCCGTACCCCTCCAGGTGCATGCCCAGCAGGCCGAGCGAGCCGAGCTCCTTGGCCAGGCCCCGCACGTCGTCGATGTGGCCGCGCTCGAACCAGCCCGCGACGTACGGCTCGACGCTGGCCGCGCACAGCCGGCGCACCGCCGAGCGGACGTCCTTCTCCTGGTCGGTGAGCTGGTCGTCGACGCCGATCAGGTCGATCGGGTCCAACGGGGTCGTCGTGGCGTTCGCGCTCATCGGTCGTGCTCCGTCACTCTCGGGTGTGGGGTGGTCGTCTCGGGGGTGGATCGGGGGACCTGCAGCCAGCGGCGCACCTCGTCGTCGTGCTCGCCCAGCCGGGGCGGCCGGGTGGGTTCACCGACCGGGGTACGACCGAGCCACAGCGGGCTGCGTACCTGGGGGATGCCGCCGTCGCCGACCTCGCTGACCGGGTCCAGCCCGAGTTCGTCGGCCAGCCGGAACCCGTCGGCCAGGCTGCCGACCCGCCCGCAGGGCACGCGCGAAAGACCGACAGCCTCGACCCAGTGGTCGACAGTGTCCGTCGCGAGCGCGGACTCGAGTGCGGCGACCATCGCGGGACGGTGGGCCACGCGGTCGCGGTTGGTGGCGAAGCGCGGGTCCTCGGCCAGCCCGGGCACGCCGAGGGCTTCGGCCAGCGAGGCGAACTGGCGGTCGTTGCCGCAGGCGATCGCGAGGGCACCGTCAGCTGCCCGCAGCGTCTCGTACGGGGCGATGGACGGGTGTGCGTTGCCCATGCTGGAGGGATCCCGACCGGTGGTGAGGTAGCCGGACGCCTGGTTGGCCATCGACCCGAGCAGGCTGGAGAGCAGATTGACCTCCACGAGCTGACCACGTCCGCTGGTCTCGCGCTCGTGTAACGCAGCGAGGACCCCGATCACCAGATCCTTCGAGGTGAGCACGTCGACCAGGGCGACGCCGACCTTGCTCGGCTCCTCTGGCGGGCCGGTGATGCTCATCAGCCCGCCGACGGCCTGCACCAAGAAGTCGTACCCCGGGCGCCCGGCACCCTCGGCGGACCCGAAGCCCGAGACCGATGCGTAGACCAGGCCCGGGTTGATCTCGGTGAGAGCCGCCTGGTCGAGCCCACGGCGACGCATCGTGCCGGAGGCGAAGTTCTCCACCAGCACGTCGGCGCGCAGCGCCAGCTCGCGCGCGAGCACCAGGTCGTCGTCGTCGTCGAGGTCGAGGCACACCGAGCGCTTGCCGCGGTTGGCCGACTCGAAGTACGAGCTCGAGCTCTCCGTCCACGGCGGGCCCCACTGGCGGGTGTCGTCGCCGCTGCCCGGCCGTTCGACCTTGACCACGGTGGCGCCGAGGTCGGCGAGGGTGACCGTGGCCAACGGGCCTGCCAGCACCCGGCTGAAGTCGGCGACCAGGATCCCCTCGAGCGGTCGGCTCACGCCGGCTCCTCCGGACGGCCGTCGACCCGGCGCGGCAGACGCCAGGGGTTGTCCGAGCGCAGCGGCGGCGGGAGCAGAGCGTCGGTGGCGTTCTGGTAGACCACCGGGACCAGGAACCGGTCGAGCGCGGTGGCGCCGACCGAGGTCCACGCCGGGTCGGCGGTCGCCGGCCACGGGCCGCCGTGGTGCTGGGACCAGGTCGTCGCCACACCAGGCGGCCACTGGTCGACGACCAGTCGGCCCGCCCGGCCTGCGAGCAGGTCGACGTACCGTGCCGCGTCGGGGTCGTGCCGGCCGGCCGTCTGCACCGTCGCTGCGAGCGCTCCGGGCAGCTCGGGCAGGATCCAGGCCAGTCCCTCGGCCGCGTCGACGTCCGGGTCGTGCTCCACGACGACGGCCACGGCGCCGAAGCACTCCTCGAGGACGCTCGACCCCCTCCGCAACGCCGTCGGGCCGGCGGCGAGCACCGCCGCGGGCGCGGACCAGCCGGACTCCCTCGACCCGCTCGAGGCGAGCACCGTGGCTCCGGCGGACTCCATCGCGGCCATGCGCTCCCCCACGTCGGCAGCGATGCCGCTGGTGAGCATCACGGGCTGCGGCGCGAGCTCGCGGAAGGCCTCGGTCACCAGTCGGGCGGCGTCCGCACCGCGGGGTGCCAGCAGCAGCCCGGGCTTGGTGCACATCTGACCCGAGCCCGCGGTGTACGACGCGACGAACCCGCGTGCGATCTCGGCCATCCGCGTGGTCGCCGCCGACGGCGTGACGAGCACCGGGTTCACCGATCCCATCTCTGCGTAGACCGGAACGGGGACGGGGCGCTGCGCGGCCGCCCGCAGCAGTGCGGTGCCACCGGACGTGGACCCGGTGAAGGCGACTGCTGCGACCTCGTCCGCGCCGACCAGGCTGAGGCCGGCCTCGAAGCCGCTGACCACCGAGGCTGCACCGGCCGGCGCTCCGCACTCGCGCAGGGTGTCGACCAGCAGGTCCGCGAGCAGGTCGCCGAGCACCGGGTGCGCCGAGTGTGCCTTAATCACGACCGGGCAGCCGGAGGCCAGAGCGCTTGCGGTGTCGTGACCCAAGATTCCGAACGCGAAGGGGAAGTTGCTCGCGGCGAAGACGGCGACGACGCCGCGCGGTCGCCGGTACCGCGCGAGCGCGGGCCGAGTGTCCGTCGCGCGATCCAGGGTGACCTCCAGCGACTCACCGCCCGCCGCGACCTCCGCGTAGAACCGCAGCTGGGCGGCGAGTCGCTGCACCTCGCCACTCAGCCGGTCGTGCCCGAGCGCGGTCTCGAGGTCCGCCTGCTCGACCAGCCCGGTGGCCGCGGCCTCGACCGCCTGCGCGAGTGCGTCGAGCCAGGTCGCGCGCTCGGCGGGCGGGACCGCCTCGACGGCAGGTGCCGCGGCACCCGCGCGCGCCAGGGCGGCGCGGACGTGTCGCGGCGAGCTCTCCTTGACCTCGTCGTGCACCTCGCCGGTGCGAGGGAGGTACGACGCGATGACCGCCGTCACGGGATCACCGACTTCGCCGTCTGTGCGATCCCGCGGTGGGTGACGGGCTCGCCGATCGTGGCGTACGTCGGCCCGCCCAGGCGGGCGAGCGGGCGCAGCGTGGGCGTGTCCACCTTGCCGTCGACCCACAGGTCCTCACGCACGTGGAAGCAGACGACCTCTCCGACCATGAACTGGCTGCCCGTGCGGCCGAAGGGCACCGTCTGCTGCCACCGGCACTCCATCGCCAGCGGAGCGAGCGCGAGCCGCGGTGGGGTGACGAGCCTGCTCGTGCTGGTCTCCAGTCCGAGAAGGTCGACCTCACTGGTCGCCGGCGGGTGCTCGACGGCGCTGAGGTGGACCAGCTCCGAGTGCTCCTCGGCGGGGACGTTGACGACGAACTCGCCACTGCGCTCGATGTTGGTGCCGGTGTCCTTCAGGGTGCCCGCCTTGCGGCCGACGTTGACCCCGATCAGGGGAGGCGCCGTGGAGACGAAGGTGTAGCAGCTGAACGGCGCGAGGTTGACCACGCCGGCCTCGTCCACGGTAGTGATCCAAGCGATCGGGCGCGGAACCACGACTCCGGAGAGCAGCCGGTAGGTCTGCTCCGGGTCGAGGTCCGAGGCGGCGATGGTGACCTCGTTCCCACCCTCGGCGCTCATCGGTCCACCTCCTGTTCACGGAAGGCGGCGACGGTGTCGGGGCCGGGCGGGTAGAGCCCGGCCAACGGCTCGCCGTCGCGCACCCGGCGCAGGACGTACTCCTCGAGCCGCTCCTGCTCGGCCGCGGCCGGCGCGATCTCGGCGGCCAGCTCGGCCGGCACGACCACCACCCCGTCGCGGTCGCCGACGAGCACGTCACCGGGATACACGGCGACGCCGGCACAGCCGATCGGGACGTCGAGCTCGAGCGTGCGCACGTCCGCGCGGCTGATGTCGGCGGTCGCGCCGGCGGCGTACGTCGGCATCGGGACCTCGCCGACCCCGGAGGCGTCGCGGAACGAGCCTGCGGTCACGACGCCGGCCACCCCTCGCTCGTGCATGCGCTGCAGCAGGATGTCGCCACCGGTCGCGGCGCGGGTGCTGCCCGCGGTGTCGACGACCAGCACGTGACCGGCCAGGACCCGCTCGGCGACGTCGAACATCGACAGCCCGGGCGTCGGCGGCGTGCCCGGCACCAGACCGTCGATCGTCGCTCGCGACGGTACGCACCTCAGCGTCGCGGCGGGGGCCGCGAACCCGGACGTCTGGCCTACCGGCCGCAGGCCGGCGAGGGTCTGGTGCGCCAGGCCGTGCTTGAGCAGCTGGCTGGCGACCGTGGCGGTGCTGGCCGACGCCAGCTGGTCCAGAGTCTCCTGCGCCACCGCCTCGCTCACAGCGCGACACCGAGGTCGAGGGACTCCATCGCCGAGCGGACCAGCGTCTGGCCGCGGTCCGAAAGCGGCTGCAGCGGCTCGCGAACCCGGTTGTGGACCAGACCCATGCGGGAGAGCACCCACTTGACGGCCGTCGGGTTCGTCTCGGTGAGGATCGCGTCGTTGAGCGCCATCAACCGGAAGTGCAGGTCACGGGCCTCGTCCCACCGGTTCTCGGTGGTGAGCTCGTAGAGCGCCACCAGCTCCGCCGGGAAGATGTTGGCGGTCACGCTGATGTGCCCGGCACCACCGATGGCCAGCAACGGCAGGCACAGCATCTCCAGACCGGAGAACACCAGGAAGTCTCGACCGCAGGCGTCGAGCACCCGGTTGGCGTGCTCGAAGTCCTTGTTCGCCTCCTTCATCCCGACGATGTGGGGGTACGCAGCACGGAGCCGGGCAACGGTCTCGGGGGTGATGTCGACCGACGTCCGGGACGGGATGTTGTAGACCAGCAGCGGCAGGTCGGTGCTCTCCGCGACGGCGGCGAACCAGCGGAACAGGCCCTCCTGGGTGGGCTTGCTGTAGTAGGGCAGGATGACCATCGCCGCGTCGGCGCCCACCTGCTGCGCCTGCTTGGTCAGCTCCAGGGTCTCGCCGAGCTGGTGGGACCCTGTCGCCGGGACGAACGGGACCCGACCGGCGACCGACTGCGCGGTGTGCGCCACCAGGTCCATCCGCTCGCGCAGGCTCAGCGCGATCGGTTCACCGGTGGTGCCGGCGACGGAGATGCCGTGCGCACCGGCGGCGATCTGCCGCTCGACCATGGTCGAGACGACGTCGTGGTCGACCGTGTCGTCCTCGCGGAAGGGGGTGACGAGCGGGGCGATGGACCCGCGAAGCTGCACTGTCATGACTGGACCTCTCTGAGGGTGCGGGATGTAGGAGACGGAAGGCTCGGCGTCAGACGCCGAACAGCTCGGCCGGGTTGTCCAGCAGGACCCGCCGCAGTTCGGCCTCGTCGGGTGCGTAGCGGTGGAGCAGGTCGACGAGGTGCCCGTCGTTGGGAACCACGCCGGTGTGCAGCGGGTGCGGCCAGTCGGTGCCCCACAGCACCCGCTCCGGCGCCGTGGCGATGTATCCCCGGGCGTACGCGGCCGCGTCGTCGTAGGGGCTGCCGAGCTGGGAGCGCCGATCCCCGTTCGAGACCATCACGTACCAGTTGCCGCGTCCCAGCAGCTCCCGGACGCGACCGAAGTTGGCGTCCTGGAGGCCCTGGGAGTAGTCCAGCGGGCCGAAGTGGTCGATCACGGCCGGGCCGGTGACGTCGTCGAGCACATCCAGCTCGGCCAGCGGGAGGCCGTTGACGTGGAACTTGACGTACCACCCCAGCTCGGCGACCCGGGCGATGGTGCGACGCACGAGATCGGCGGAGGGCGCGTGGCCGAGGGTGCCGTGGAAGTTGAACCGCGCGCCGCGGACACCCCCCTCGTGCAGCCGTGCCAACTCCTCGTCGGTGGTGTCGTCGTCGACCACGCCGCAGCCGCGGTAGCCGGGCCCGGCGACGGCGAGCGCGTCGAGCAGGGCACGGTGGTCGGTGCCGTACGCCGTCGACTGCACGACGATGCCCTTCTCGATGCCGAGGACGGAGTGCATCTTCAGTGCCGCCTCGATGGTCGCGTCGGGTGCGAGGTACGCCGCCCTCGGCGAGTACGGATAGGCCTCCGGGTCGCCGAACACGTGGATCTGGCTGTCACAGGCGCCGGCGGGCAGCGGGATCTGCGGCGCGACGGTGTCGGGATCGAAGTGCGAGTAGTCCTTCATGGGTCCTCCGGAGTGGTCGTTCGGGTCGGTCGGTCAGTGGGCCGGCGATCCGTCGTCCAGCACCGCCACGGCGTTGCACTGCACGAGGATGTCGGCGCGGGTGGTGCCCGGCAGGGTCTCCCTGGCCGGGCGGGAGTCCGGGTCGGGGAAGGTGGCCAGCCACTCCTCGTTGAGCGCCGACCGGTCCTGGTGATCGCGCAGCCGGACGGTCAGCTTCACCACGTCGTGGGTAGAGCCGCCCGCCGCCGCGAGGGTGGTGCGCAGGTGGCCGAACATGTTGCGCGTCTGCTCCCGCACGTCTGCCGGCATCTCCCCGGAGGTGGGATCCGCGCCGTGGATGTTGCCGGTCATGAGCAGCGATCCGACGCGGCAGGCTGCAGGGATCGGGTTCTGGTGGGCGAATCCCTCGGTGTAGTAGCTGCGGCGACGCGCCTCGTCGGACGCGGTCACCGGCCGCGCGTTCACCGGACGCTCCGGTCGGCCTGCTCGGCGACGTCGTTGGTGATCAGCTGGTCGACCGACGGCGGGTCGTCCACGCCCTGGACGTCGGCGTACTGCTTGACGTAGGACTCGACCTCGTCGGGGTCGAAGACGCCGTACGGGGGGCTGGTCACGAAGTCACCGAGAACGGCCTTCAGCGACGTGAGCGTGGACTGCATCCCGACCGACTTGGCGGAGGGGTTGACCGCCCAGTAGTCCTCGATGGCCTTCTGCGGGTTCTTCGCGATGAACGCGTCGGCCTTGGCGAGCGCCTTGGCGTACTTCTCCAGGTCGCTGCGCTTGTCGCCGTCGAGCACCTTGTCGGAGGCGAAGTAGCCGCCTCCGCCGGGACGACCGACGCCACCCTGCTCGACGGTGCGCAACCTCAGTCCGTCCTGGGCCAGCGTGGAGTACGGGTCGCTCCACAGCGCGAGTGCCTGCACGTCGCCGCTCTGGACGGCGGTCTTCGCCGGGCCTCCGAGCCCGGTCGGCTGGAACGTCACTGAGTCGGTGGGGACACCGGCTCGCCGGAGATTGATCTTGGTGAACGGGATCGCCGAGCTGGTCAGGCTGGCCACGCCGACGGTCTTGCCCTTCAGGTCGGCGAAGCTGCGAATCGGGCTGTTCTCGGGCACCTGGACCGAGTAGATGCCCTGCTTGTACTTGGCCCAGAAGAACGACCCCTTCACGCCCTTGGAGTAGGCGTCGACGATCGGCTCGAAGGTGATGCTGGCGACGTCGGCCTTGCCGCTCGCCACGAGCTGCGCGGCGAGGGTGGCGCCGTTGGAGTAGCGCACCGAGACGTCGAGACCCTCGTCGTCGAAGAACCCCTCCTTCTGTGCCACGTAGAGGTCGATGTTGCTGAGGTTGGCGGCGGGGTTCCCGCTCTGGACGACGAGGGTGCCGGCCTCGGACCCGCCCGCACCGCAACCGGTGGCGACCAGGCACACGAGCGCCACGAGGGCGATCAGGGCGCGCTTGCGCATCAATTCTCCTTGGATGGGTGGGGACGGGCCTCTAGCTGTCGCGGTTCTCGGACCACGCCAGGAAGGGTCTGGTGACGCCCTCGAGCAGATAGCTCAGAGCGAGGCCGATCAGTGAGAGGTAGAACAGGACCGAGAACACACCGGCGACGTCGATGCTCGCCTGACGGGTCAGGATCACGCTGCCGAGCCCGTTGCTGGACCCGATGAACTCACCGACGATCGCGCCGATGATGGCGAAGACGATGGCGATGTTCAGCCCCGCGACCAGGTACGGGAGGATCGCGGGCAGCTTGAGCTTGAGGAAGGTCTGGGTCCGGCTGGCGCGCAACGAGCGCATCAGCAGCAGGGCGTCGCGATCGATGCTGCGGAAGCCGGTGAGCACGTTGACGAAGACCGGGAAGACGGCCACCAGGGCAGTGATGACGACCTTGGAGTTGATGCCATAGCCGACCCAGATCGTGATCAGGGGCGCGAGGGCGATCTTCGGCAAGGTCTGGAAGCCGACGATGTAGGGCATCAACAGCCGCTCGAGCAGCGGGACGCTGGCGACGAAGACCGCCGCCGCCGCCCCGGCGAGCGAGGCCAGGACGAAGCCGAGGAGCACCTCCACGAGGGTCACCCAGACATCACCCCAGAACGCTCCGGAGCTCGCGTCGTCGACGATCTTGCGGGCGACGTCGAGGGGCTCGGGCAGCAGATAGGCACCGACGAGCTGCGAGAGCAGCTGCCACACGGCGACGATGACGACGGGGATGAGCACTCCGAGGCCCCACACGGTCACGCGGCGGCGGACGGCGGCGCGGCGACGCACCTGCACGGGTGTCCTCCCGTCGCCGACGTGCCTGGAGGACCCCTCGGCACGTCGGTCGTCGAGCTGCTGGGTCGTCTGGCTCATCAGTGACCACCTGCCTGGTTCATGACGGCCCGGACCTGGTTGGCGTGGCGACCCAGCTCTGCCGAGCCGAACGTCTCCTGCCCCCTAGGACGCGGAAGATCGATGGGGAGGTCGGCCGCCACCCGGCTGGGACGGGCGCTCATCACGACCACGCGGTCGCTGAGGAAGACGGCCTCGTCGATGGAGTGGGTGACCATGACGACGGCTGTGCCCAGCTCCGCGTTGACGGCCTGGAGCTCGATGTTCATCTGCTCGCGGGTCATCGCGTCGAGTGCGCCGAAGGGCTCGTCCATCAGCAGCAGGGGAGGGTCGGTCGTCAGCGCGCGAGCGATGGCGACGCGCTGCTGCATCCCGCCTGAGAGCTCGCGCGGCGACTTGCGCCCGAAGCCCTGCAGCCCGACCAGCTCGAGCAGCTCCTCGACCCGCCGCTCGCGGTCTCGTCGACCGACACCGTTGATCTCCAGCGGTAGGCCGACGTTGGCGGCCACGTTGCGCCACGGCAGGAGGTTGGGCGCCTGGAACACCAGCCCGTACTCGGGTGCGACATCCGCAGGGGAGTGACCCTGCACGCGGATGTCTCCCGCGCTCGGGTGGACCAGTCCGGCGATGATCTTCAGCAGCGTGCTCTTGCCGCAGCCGGACGGACCGATGATGGAGACGAACTCGCCCGCGCCGACGCGCAGGGTCGCATCGCCGACCGCCGGGATCTCCTCACCGTTGCCGGCCAGGTAGGTGTGCTGGATCCCGGTCATCGCGATGACCTCGTCGCCGGACCTCGGCTCGGAGGGCGGGACCTGTGCTCCCTCCACCGGCGCCACGTCGTTCGCAGTCAGCTCGGGCACGTCGTCGACCTCCTCACCTCGTCGTTGGGCGACGTGACGACGGTCTCATTGCGTCAGCGGCATGTCCAAGACGCAAAAAGCGGTTCATTGATAAGCAGTCGCGATCAGTGGGTAGCCTGGCGCCATGCAGGACGTCGAGCTCCCGCTGGTGCGGACCTTCCTCGTACTCGCCGACGAGCTGAACTTCCGCCGAGCGGCTGAGCGCCTGTTCATCGCCCAGCCGGCGTTGAGCCAACGCATCGCGCGGCTGGAGGAGAAGGTGGGCATGCGCCTGTTCGACCGCACCACCAGGCGGGTCGAGCTCACCTTCCAGGGCCGCGAGCTGGTCCCGACGGCGATGGCCCTGGTTTCCGCGCAGGAGAACTTCGCCTCGCGCGCGTCCGCGCTGTCGTCGGGTCGCACGGACGAGCTCCGCGTGGCGTACACCGTCAGCACCGGGTACGACGTGGTGCCCGGCCTCGTCTCGCGCTTCCGCCACCACAACCCCGACGTCGAGGTGCTCGCGCGCGAGACGTGGGGTCGGGACGTCGTCGCGGGTCTGAGGACACGGGCGTTCGACGTCGCCATCGGCCGGGTCTTCGACCCTCCAGACGACATGGAAGCGATCGTCCTGCGCCACGAGGGGTTGGTCGCCACGCTCGGCGAGGACCACCCGCTCGCTGGGCGGACCTCGCTCAGGCTCGCCGACCTGGACGGCGAGCAGATCATGTTCTGGCCGCGCGAGCTCGCCCCGCTCTACCACGACCTGCTGCTCAGCATCTGCCGCGCGGGGGGGTGCACGCCCCGGATCGTGCACAACCCCATCCCGGGACAGCGGATCCTCACCCGTCTCAGCGGCGACGTCCTGGCGATCCGCCCGGAGTCCTGCCGGTTCCTTCGCCCGGACGGGCTGGTGCTCGTCGACCTCGTCGACGAGGTGGCCACCGTGCCGGTGATGATGATGTGGCCGCGTGAGCACCGCAGCCCGAACGATGTCGCTGCGTGGCGACGCAACGCAGAGGCCTTCGCCGACTTCGCCGGCTGGAAGGGCTACGGCAGCCCCCTCGAGGCACGGACGTCCTGAGCCGGCGCGCGCGAGGGACACCGGTCATCGGCCGGGCTCCTCGACCTGATGCCCGTGGGTGGCCTGCCTAGGCTCGTCGGATGGAGGAGATGAAGGCCCGACGCGTCGTCGACCGGCTCCGCGAGCTCGGCACGGACGCCGATCTCGCCCGGGTGGGCGTACGCCAGTTCGGCGTCACCGTGAAGCTCCCCGGCAAGCGCGAGGCGATCTGGGACGCCGACGGCACCGCGTCGCTGGAGGCCAACGTCATGCGCGACGGGATGCTCGTCGGCTACGTCCCCGAGATCCCCGGCTCGGCGGACTTCGACGAGGACGAGGTCGTCGATGCGATCCGCAGCACGGACTACGACGCGCCGATCGCGACGCGGACGAGCACGACCCCGCCACCCGAGCCGGCACTGCCGGTCAAGGGCGGGCTCTACCGACGCTTCCTCGAGGGACTCCGCTGGCGCTGAGCGTGCCGACGGCACGGCACGGTGGCGTGGACCGACGGCCCTCACTGAGGACAGCTAGGTCTTGCGGCTCGGGCTCAGCAGCGTCTGCAGGATCACGACCACCAGCAGGAACCCGCCGCTCACCACGGACTGGATCGAGCTGGTGAGACTGCCGACCTGGTTGATCAGGTTCTGGATGACACCCAGCAGGTAGACGCCGGCGAGGGTCCCCGTGACGTTGCCCCGCCCGCCGGAGAGCAGCGTGCCGCCGATGACGACCGCGGAGATCGCCTCCAGCTCCATGCCGACCCCGACCGTGGTGACCCCCGAGGAGGACCGAGCGGCGTTGAGGGCGCCGGCGAACGCGGCGAGCATGCCGGATGCGACGTACACCCCGAGCTTCACCCGCGCGACGGGCAGGCCCATCAGCCGCGAGGCGTCCTCGCCGCCTCCGGTGGCCACCACCACCTGGCCCGCCCGGCTGCGCTGGCGCACCACCCAGCCGACGGCGAACAGCGCCAGCATGATGACGACCGGCCAGGTCGCCTCCCAGACGTGTCCCTGACCCAGCGACACGAACGCCTCGGACTTCACCTTCGGCGTCGTGTTTCCCTCGTCGGTGATCGCGAAGACCAGCCCGCGGGCACCGAGCAGCCCGGCGAGGGTGACGATGAACGGCGCCATCCCGGCGTAGGCCACCAGCCCGCCCTGGACCAGGCCGATCAGCGCACCGACCGCGACCGGCAGCAGGATCGCGGTGAGCCACCCGCCGCCGGAACCGTACGCCGCGAGCACGCCGCCGAGCGCGAAGACCGACCCCACGGAGAGGTCGATGCCGCCGGTGAGGATGACGAAGGTGACCCCGAGCGCGACGATTGCGAGGAAGGAGCCCTGCACCGCGACGTTGGAGAGGTTGTCGACCGTGCCGAAGGTGTCGAAGGCCAGCGACCCGACGACCAGCAGCAGCACGAGGACGGCGACCGCGCCGTGCTGGGAGAACAGCTCGGCGACCGCCTCCCCGCGACGCCTGGTCGGGGCGGCGGCCCCGGCATCGACGGTCGACGCCGTGGTCGGCGCGCTCACGAGCGCACCCCCTTGCCGCGTTGCACGAACACCGCGATCACGATGATCACCGCCTGCACGATCTGTGAGTAGGAGTCGGGCACGTCGTGCTTGATCAGCGTCGCGTCGATCAGCTGCAGCAGCAGCGCGCCGGCGACGGTGCCCCAGACGCGGACCTGCCCGCCCGAGAGCGGGGTGCCGCCGACGACGACCGCGGTGATCGCGGACAGCTCGATCAGGTTGCCCAGCGTCGAGGGGACGCTGGCCCCGGCGCGGGCCACCCCGATCACGCCGGCGATCGAGGCCAGCAGCGCGCAGAGGACGTACGCCGTGATCAGCACCCGCTTGACCGGCAGGCCGGACAGCTCCGCGGCGCGGCGGTTGCCGCCCACCGCCACCAGCTGGCGCCCGTACGTGGTCGAGGAGACCAGCAGCCAGACCAGCACCGCGAGCACCGCGGCGATCACGACGATCAGCGGGATCCCCGCGACCTCCGCGGTGCCGAGGCTGCGGAGGTCCTGGTTCTGGATCGACTTCAGCTGCTCGCCGGAGATCACCAGCGCGATGCCGCGGCCACCGACCATCAGCGCGAGGGTCGCCACGATCGGCTGCACGCCGATGAACGCGATCACCCCGCCGTTGACCAGGCCCACCACGAGACCGGCGACGAGCGCGACGAGCACCGCCGGGACGACGCCGTAACCCAGCCACAGCGGGATGACCGCGGCCGCCAGCGCCATCACCGCACCGACGGAGAGGTCGATGCCCTCGGTACCGATCACCAGGGCCATGCCCAGGGCGACCACGAGCACCGGGACGACCTGCACCAGCTGGATGCGGAAGTTGTCGACGGCGAAGAAGTTGTCGGTGAAGAGCAGGTTGATCACCAGGACGACGACCAGGGCGGCGTACACGCCGTAGACGCGCAGCCAGCCGCTCACCGAGGTCGAACGGGTGGGGGCACTGGTCACGGTGGCCTCAGCCACGGCTCGCCTCCTCGGGGGGTGCGCCGGGGTCCGCCGGCAGTGCGGTCTCGGTCGACAGGGCCGCCATCAGCCGCTCCTCGGTGATCTCCTCGCCGTTCAGCTCCGCGACGACGGCGCCGTCCTTGAGCACGACCATCCGGTCGGCGCCCTCGATGACCTCCTCCAGCTCGGAGGAGACCAGGACGATGCCCAGGCCCTCGCGGGCGAGCTCGTCGATCAGCGCCTGCACCTCGGCCTTGGCGCCGACGTCGATCCCCCGGGTCGGCTCGTCGAGCAGCAGCACCCGGGGGCTCATCGCGAGCCAGCGGGCGATCATCACCTTCTGCTGGTTGCCCCCGGACAGCTCGGCCACCGGCTGCTCGGGGCTCGAGGCCTTGATGTGCAGCCGCTCCATCATCGTGCGGACGACCGCGTCCTGCTTGCGCCGCGAGGTGAACCCGAAGCGGGACAGCCGGGGCAGCGCGGCGAGCACGATGTTCTCGCGGACAGACAGGTTCGGGATGATCCCCTCGGCCTTGCGGTCCTCGGGGAGCAGGACGACGCCGGCCCGGATCGCGGCCGGCACCGACCCGCTGCGGACCCGCTTCCCGTCGAGGCTGACCTGCCCGCGGTCCAGCGGCATCGCGCCGGCCACCGCCTTGAGGGTCTCGCTGCGTCCGGCGCCGAGCAGGCCACCGAGGCCGAGCACCTCACCGGGGCGTACGGACAGGGCGACGTCCTCGATCTCGTGCTTGCGGGTCAGGTGCTCGGCGACGAGCACCGGCTCGGCGGCCTGGGTGTGCGCCTCCTCGCCGAACTCGGTCACCCCCGACCCGGACATCTCCGAGGTCGTACGACCGAGCATCATCGCCACGAGCTCCAGGCGCGGCAGGTCGGCGAGGTCGCCGGTGTGCACGAGCCGGCCGTCGCGGAGCACGGTGACCTTCTCGCACACCTCGTACAGCTCGTCCATCCGGTGGCTGACGTAGACGATCGCGATGCCCTGCTCGCGCAGCCGGGCGATCACCTCGAACAGCGTGCGCACCTCGCGCGGCTCCAGCGAGGAGGTCGGCTCGTCCATGATCACCACGCGGGCGTCGATGCTGACCGCACGGGCGAGAGCGACCATCTGCTGGGCACCGAGACCGAGCGTGCGCAGCGGACGGCGTACGTCCACGTCGATGCCGTACGAGTCCAGGAGCTCGCGCGCGTCCCGCTCCATGGCGCGCGTGTCGACCAGGCCGAACGAGGTCCGCGGCTCACGTCCGAGGTAGACGTTCTGCGCCGCCGACATCAGCGGGATCAGGTTGACCTCCTGGTAGATCGTGGAGATCCCCGCCTGCTGCGCGTCCAGCGGTCGGCCGAAGCTGCGCGGCTCGCCACCGAGCAGCACCTGCCCCTCGTCGGGACGGTGCACGCCGGTGAGCACCTTGATCAGCGTCGACTTGCCGGCGCCGTTCTCCCCCACCAGGGCGTGCGCCTCCCCCTCGCCGAGGGCGAAGTCCACCCCGGACAGGGCGCGCACGCCACCGAACACCTTGGTGATCCCCTGGGCCTGGAGCACCGGGGGACGCACGTCGTCTGTCATCGACACTCCTCGGGGGCGTCGCGACTCAGAAGGCGGAGCTCAGCCCGTCCTCGGCGTTGTCGGGGTCGTACTCGGTGTCCTTGATGACGATGTTCTCGTAGACCTTCTCGCCGGACAGGAACTGCTCGAGGGTCTGGAAGGCCAGCGGCCCGAAGCGCGGGTTGGACTCCACGACGCCGTTGTAGTCGCCGTTCACGATCTCCTGGACCGCGTTGCGGGTGCCGTCGACGGAGTAGATCTGCACGTCCTTGCCGGCCTGCTTGCCGCTGCCCTGGATCGCGGCCAGGGCGCCGAGGCCCATCTCGTCGTTCTCGGCGTAGATCGCGGTGATGTCGGGGTTCGACTGCAGCAGCTGCTCGGTGACCTGCTGGCCCTTGTCACGGGCGAACTCCCCGGTCTGCTGGGCGACGATGTCGATCCCGGACCCCTTGGCCTTGATCTCGTCGACGAACCCCTTGGTGCGCTCGGTCGTCACGTTGTTGCCGGAGGCGCCGAGCAGGATCGCGACCTTCGCCTTGCCGCCCGTGCCCTTGATCAGCTGGTCGGCGGCCCGCTGGCCCTGCTCGGTGAAGTTCGAGCCGAGGAAGGAGACGTACGTGTCGCACGCCCCCGAGGTCAGCTTCCGGTCGACGGTGAGCACCGGGACGCCCTTGGCCTTCGCGGCGTTGAGCGCGGGCTCGAGCCCGTCGGAGTTCAGCGGCGCCACGATCAGGGCGTCGACGCCCTGCGCGAGCATGTCCTGGATGTCGGAGATCTGCTTGGACAGCTGGGTCTGCGCGTTGGTGTGGATGTACTTCTTCACGCCCGCCTTCTTCGCGGCGTCGCCGATCGACTTCGTCTCAGCGATCCGGAACGGGTTGTCCTCCTTCTCCGACTGGGAGAAGCCGACCGTCGCGTCCTTCAGGTCGAGCTTCTTCACCCCTCCGCCGTACTGCGTGAGGTCGCACTGCGCGCCGTTCTGGTCGGCGGGCTCGACGACCTGCTGAGCCGCGGAGGAGTCGCTCGAGCCGCCGCCGGTGTCCTCGGCCTTGCCGCAGGCCGCGGCGGTGCCGGTCAGCGCGAGGATCGCCAGGCCGGAGAGCAGGAGACGGAGACGGGGGGCGCGAGCAGACATGGGCATTCGCTTTCTCGGAGTACGGCCACCAGTGTGGTGGGCGTCACGCGAAAATCAATCACAACCGATCAGAAAGTGTCAACGAACGCCACGGGGTGAGTCGCCGACGATCGCCTGCTCGGCGATCGTGACGTCCACGCCGGCCGCTCGCAGCCGGTCGAGCTCGTCCGCCGGAGCCGCGGCGTCGGTGACCAGGTGACTGATCTGCGTCGTACCGACCGTCTGCACGACCGAGTCGCGCTCGAACTTGGTGTGGTCGGCGACGACCACCACCTCCCGTCCCGCCGCCGCCATGGTCCGGTCGATGCTGGCGACCATCGGGTGCGGGGTGGACAGGCCGTTCTCGGCTGAGAGCCCGTTGCCGGACAGGAAGGTCACATCGGCCTTGATCCCTGCGAGCGCGGTCTCGGCCACGTCGCCGACCATCGCGAGGATGGAGCCGCGCAGCATCCCTCCGGTGAGCAGCACCTCGATCCGCGGCGAGTCCGCGAAGACCTGCGCCACCAGCAGGGAGTTGGTCATCACCGTCAGCTCGGAGCGGTCCAGCAGCTCCGCCGCCAGCGCCATCGTCGTGGTTCCCGCGCCGACCACGACCGCGTCGCCGTCGCGGACGAAGCGAGCGGCGGCCTGGGCGATCGCGGCCTTCTCGCGGCTGGCCGTGTGCCGCTTCTCGGCGTACGTCGGCTCGGCGGAGGTCGGCGCGACCGGCATCGCGCCACCGTGGTGGCGCTGGACCAGGCCCGCCTCCTCCAGGGTCCGCAGGTCCCGCCGCACCGTGACCTCGGAGGCGTCGACCGCGGCTGCCAGGTCGTGGATCGTCACCGCGCCGTCGCGGTGGACGATGTCGGTGATCAGGCGCTGGCGCTCGGCGGCGAACATGGGAGCAACGTAGCGCGAGTTCGATCAGATTCGATCACATTCGTCGGCTTCGAGTCGGACGAGCCTGCGTCGTCCCAGCTGCCCCTCGGTGGCCGCTCAGCCCTCCGGCCGTACCCGCTCGAGGTCGGCGAGCAGCCCCTCGTGGGTCGGCTCCCAG
The DNA here is from genome assembly GCF_014644415.1 of Marmoricola endophyticus. Taxonomy (GTDB): domain Bacteria; phylum Actinomycetota; class Actinomycetes; order Propionibacteriales; family Nocardioidaceae; genus Marmoricola; species Marmoricola endophyticus. The sequence goes on along the minus strand of NZ_BMKQ01000001.1, from coordinate 2,694,954 downwards.
CCCAGGACCTGCCGGGTACGCACGCTGGTCGAGGGCTGGTCCATCGCGAACACCGGGCCGAGCGGGCCGAAGGTCTCCTCCGGCACCGAGCGGACCGGGAGGCCGAGCCGGCGACCGACCACCTCCATCGTGTCCCGCACGGCGACTGCCTCCTCGCCGACCGCGTGCCAGGCGGTGCCGGCGGGCGCCTGCTCGAGCACCAGCCGGAACAGCGCCGCGGCGTCGAGCGCGTGGACGGCGGGCCAGCGCTGGGTCCCGTCGCCCGGGTAGCCGGCGACGCCCGAGCGTCGGGCGGCCTCGGTCAGCACGCCGGCGAAGCCACCCCGGCCGTCGCGGTGCACCGTGCGCGGCAGGCGGACGGCGGCCGACCGGACGCCCCGGTCGGCCAGCGCCAGCACCGTCTGCACCGCACGCCCCCTCGCCGCGACCGCGCCGTCGACCGGGGTGGGGTCGTCCTCGGTCGAGGCCCGCCCGGCGATCCACGGCGTGCCCGAGGCGACGACGAACGGCCGGCCGCTGCCGAGCAGCGCCTCGCCCATCGCGTGCAGGGCGGTCGCCTCGTCGGCGGCCGCGGCGTCCACCGCGGCCTGCGTGCCGAAGTCGTGGTTGAAGGCGAGGTGCACCACACCCTCAGCGGCCGCCGCCGCGCCTCGCACGACCTCGGCGTCGCCCAGCGCACCGCGGACGACACTCGCGCCGGCGCCCTCGAGAGCGCGCGCCGATGCGTCCGAGCGGGCGAGTGCACTGACGCGGTGGCCGTGCGCGCGCAGCTCGGCGACGACGGCGGTGCCGATCAGGCCGGTGCCACCGGTGACGAAGACGTCCATGGTTCCTCCACAGTGATGGGACTCTTGTCCCGTCAACGTAGCACGGCGATGGGACAAAGGTCCCGTCGCTAGGATCGGCCCATGGCTCGCTGGGAACCCGGGGCACGCGACCGGCTCGTCGTGGCCGCGGTCGACCTGTTCACCGAGCAGGGCTACGACGCCACGACCGTCACCGAGATCGCCGAGCGGGCGGGGGTCACCAAGAGCACCTTCTTCCGCCACTTCCCGGACAAGCGCGAGCTGCTCGTCGCCGGCCAGGACGCCCTGAGCGAGCTGCTCGCCGACGGCATCCGCGAGGCGCCCGAGGGGTCGGGCGCACTGGCCTGCGTACAGGCGGGTCTCGAGCGCGCCTCGACGATGATGGGCCCGACCAACCGGGACCTCGGGCCTCGCATCCGGGCCGCGGTCGCCGCCAGCGAGGCGCTGCAGGAGCGGGACGCGCTGAAGAGCGTCGGCCTGGCCGCCGCGATGACCGACGCCCTGCGCGCCCGAGGCCACACGGACCTCGTCGCGCACCTGGCGGCCGAGCTGGGGGTCCTGGCGTTCAAGCGTGGGTACGCCGCGTGGGCGGACACCGAGAGCGACGAGCTCGCGCCGTACGTCGTCTCGGCGCTGGAGGAGCTGAGGTCCGCGAGCGCCGCGCTCGACTGAGCGGGCCCGTGGCGGTCGGGTCAGGCCGGTGAGAGCCAGGTCCAGCCCGGGACGTTGCGCAGCACGGCGTACGTCACCACGACGACCAGGAAGCCCCAGATCACGGCGGCCGGTACGCGGCTGACCCGCGGCAGGTCCCGGCCCGCCAGGCGTGCTCCCCAGGCGACCCACGCGTAGACCAGCACCGGGACCAGCACGACCGTGAGCGGGTTGCGCGCCAGCGCACCCGCGAGGTCGAGGTGGGCCAGGTCGTGGACGGCGCGCATGGTGCCGCAGCCGGGGCACCACAGGCCGGTGACGAAGAGGAACGGACACGTCGGGTAGTGGCCCGGCCGGTTCGGGTCGAGCGTCGCCACCGTGCCGACGGCGGCGGCCGCGGCGAGGGTCGTGCCCACGAAGGGGAGCCAGCGGCGACCCGGCGACCTCGAGGAGATCGCCGGGTCCGCCCGCTGGAGCAGGCTCATCAGTAGCTGTCGTAGGTGTCGAAGTCACCGCTGTTCACGGCGACGGCGATGAGGACGGCGTAGAGCGCGATGCCGATCACGATCACGATCGCGCCGATGATCGCGGCCCAGATCGCGAACTGCTTCGCCTTGCGCGAGGACTCCTGCGCCCCGGCGAGGTCGCCCATCTGCCACTTCGAGGACACCTGCGCCGCGAAGACGATCGAGACGATGCCCAGCGGCAGGCAGCAGAAGACGGTCGTGAGGATCGACCAGACCAGGTAGTTCTCGGGCTGGGGTCCCGCCGGCTGCGCGGGGTAGCCGCCCCAGCCGTGCCCGGGCGGTGGCGGGGGCGGTGCGCCGTAGCCGGACGGCGGGCCCGGGTCCTGCGGCGGTGGGGTGCCCTGGTCGGACATCGTTCGGGTCCTCTCGTCGGTGACGTCCGGGGCAGATTAGTACGGATCGCCCCGGATCGGAGGCGTCACCGAGCACCCGGTGGTCGAGCCCGATGCGAGCCCCGGGCGGTCGAGCCCGACCGAGCCCCGGGCGGTCGAGCCCGACCGAGCCCCGGGTGGTCGAGCCCGATGCGAGCCCCGGGTGGTCGAGCCCGACCGAGCCCCGGGTGGTCGAGCCCGATGCGAGCCCCGGGTGGTCGAGCCCGATGCGAGCGCAGCGAGCGAGGACGTCGAGACCACCCGTCAGGCCGGGTGGTTTCGACGCGCTCGCTGGCGCTCGCTGCTCAACCACCCCGAGGCGCTCGCTGCCCAACCACCCACACGTGTGGGAACCGTCGACGGGCGATGTCCTCAGCCTGTCGAAGGGCGACGCACCGAGCCTGTCGAAGGCGAGGACGTCGAGACCACCACCACTGACCACGCCCGCTTCGCCGGGTGGTCGAGCCCGATGCGAGCGCAGCGAGCGAGGACGTCGAGACCACCCGTCAGGCGGACCGGTCGCCGATCAGGTCGGCGAAGTCGTCGAGGGCGATGCGTACCGCACCGTCGGGAAGCACCTCGAGCAGCGCCTTGGCCTCGGCGACGAGCGCGGCGACGTAGGCGCGGGCCTGACCCAGAGCGGGGTGCGCGCGCAGCAGCCCGAGCGCCTCGGCGACCTCGGCGTCGCCGGTGATCGGTCCGGCCAGGAGCGCCTTCAGCCGGTCGTCGGCCGGGTCGGTCGAGCGGGACGCGAACAGCGTCGGCAGCGTCGGCACGCCCTCGCGCAGGTCGGTGCCAGGGGTCTTGCCGGAGGCGTCGGAGGCGATGTCGAGGATGTCGTCGGAGAGCTGGAAGGCCACGCCCACCTTCTCGGCGTACGACGTCAGGGCCTCGGCCACCTCGGGCTCCGCGCCCGCGAAGTGGGCGCCGTACCACGCCGAGGCGGAGATCAACGACCCCGTCTTGCCGGCCACGACGCGCAGGTAGTGCTCCAACGGGTCCTCGTCGGGGCCGGGGCCAAGCGTCTCCAGGATCTGCCCCTCGACCAGCTGCGCGAAGGTCTGGGCCTGCACGCGCACGGCGTCCGGGCCGAGCTCGGCCGTCAGCTCGGAGGACCGGGCGAACAGGAAGTCTCCGGTGAGGATGGCGACGAGGTTGTCCCAGCGGTGGTTGGCCGACTCGGCGCCCCGCCGCAGCTCGGCCTCGTCCATCACGTCGTCGTGGTAGAGCGAGGCGAGGTGGGTCAGCTCGACGACGCACGCGGCCGTGCGCAGCTGGCGTCGTACGACGTCGGGCAGGTCGGCCCCGCGCACGGGACCGGCCTCGCCGGCCAGCAGCACCAGCAGCGGGCGGATCCGCTTGCCACCGGCGGTCAGCAGGTGGCGGGCGGCCTCGGTGACGAACGGCGCCTCGCTGACGGTGTGCTCGAGCAGCGCGCTCTCGACCTCGTCCATGCGCTCACGCAGCCGCTGCTCCATCGCCGTGTCGACGACGGGCAGGGCGAGGGTGTCACTCACGCGTGCACTGCCTTCTGCTGGGACCGACTGGTTCCACCGAGCCTAGCCGGAGCCTGACGCCCACCGGTCACCGGACGAACAGCGACAGGTCCCCGATCCGGTCCAGGAGGTAGCCGGGGACCAGACCGAGGAGCAGCGTCGCCAGCGTCCCGACGGCGATCACCACCATCGTCAGCACCGACGGCACCGCGACGCTCGGGCCGTCGGGCAGCGGGGCGGTGAAGAACATCAGCCGGATGACGCGTACGTAGAAGTACGCCGCCACCGCCGAGAGCAGCACCGCGACCACCACGACCGGCCACCAGCCTGCACTCACCGCGGCCGTGAAGACCGCCCACTTGCCGGTGAAGCCGCTGGTCAGCGGGATGCCGGCCAGCGCCAGCAGCAGGAACGCGAACACCCCGGCCACCAGCGGCGACTTCTGCCCCAGGCCGGCCCAGCGCTCGAGGTTGGAGACCTCGCCGCCGCTGTCGCGCACCAGCGTGACGATCGCGAAGGCGGCCATCGTGGTGAAGCCGTAGGTGACCAGGTAGAACAGCACGGCCTGGACCGCGCCGAGCTCGCCGTTCTGCAGCGCCCCGATCGAGCGGATCCCCAGCACGCCGACGAGCAGGAACCCGGCGTGGGCGACAGAGGAGTACGCCAGCAGCCGCTTCACGTCGTTCTGGGTCACCGCGACCACCGAGCCGATGACCATCGTGAGCACCGCGATGCCGGCGAAGACCGGCACCCAGTCCCAGCGGGCACCACCGAAGGCGACGTAGAACAGCCGCAGCAGAGCGCCGAAGGCGGCCACCTTGGTCGCCGCGGCCATGAAGCCGGTGACCGCGGTCGGAGCTCCCTGGTAGACGTCGGGCGTCCAGGAGTGGAACGGGGCCGCGCCGACCTTGAACAGCAGACCGACCGACATCAGGCCGATGCCGCCGAGCAGCAGCCCGGTGCCGGTCGTCCGCCCGGACACGGCCGCGGAGATCTCCGCGAAGCGCATCGAGCCGGCGTACCCGTAGACCAGTGCGAGGCCGTAGACGAAGAAGCCGGAGGAGAAGGCGCCGAGGAGGAAGTACTTCATCGCCGCCTCCTGGCTCAGCAGCCGTCGGCGCCGGGCCAGGCCGCACAGCAGGTACAGCGGGAGCGAGAGCACCTCGAGGCCGACGAACATCGTCACGAGGTCGTTGGCGGCGGGGAAGATCAGCATGCCCGCGACCGCGAACATCAGCAGCGGGAAGACCTCGGTGTGCTCCAGACCCTTGCTGGAGGCCTCGCGCTCGGCCTCGGTGCCGGGCAGCGCCGCGGCCTGCCCCGCGAAGGACAGCACGCCGCCCTCCAGGTGCCGCTCGGCGAACAGCAGCACGCCGAGGAGGGCGAAGACCAGCACCAGCGCCCAGATCACCACCGTCGGCCCGTCCAGGGCGAGCGACTGCTCGGCGACCAGACGACCCTTGCCGGCGTCACCGCCGCCGAACAGGTCGAGACGTCGGCAGACGAGGACCAGCTGCACCAGCGCGGCGATCAGCCCGACGCCGGCCACGAGGGCCTGCCAGAGGTAGCGGCGACCGCGCGGCAGCGCGGCCTCGAGCAGGACGCCGACCACGGCGGCGCCGAGGACGATGAGGACGGGAGCGAGCAGGAAGTACTCGATCTTCGGGGCGTCGAAGCTGGTCACTGGTCACTCCCTGCCGAGTCTGCGCGCGATTCCGGGGCCGAGCCGACGGCCGGGGCGGGGTCGGCCTTGCCGACGTGGCTCAACGTGTCCTGGACGTACGGGTCGATCACGTCGAGCAGCGGCTTGGGGTAGAAGCCCAGCACGACGAGCAGCACGATCAGCGGCACCGCGGCGACGACCTCGCGCGGCCGGAGGTCGGTCACGACCTCGACGCCCGGGGCGACGGGCCCGGTCATGGTGCGCTGGTACATCCGCAGCACGTAGACGGCGGCCAGCACGATGCCCGGCACCGCCACGATCGCGATCCAGGGGTGCTCCACCCAGGCCCCGACCAGCACGAGCAGCTCGGAGACGAAGGTCGCCATGCCGGGCAGCGAGAGCACCGAGAGGCCGGAGAGCAGCAGGAACCCGGCGAGCACCGGTGCGACCTTCTCCACCCCGCCGTAGTCGCTGATCAGCTGGGAGCGGCGCCGCTTCACGAGGAAGCCGGCGACGAGGAACAGCGCGGCCGTGGAGATCCCGTGGTTGACCATGTAGAGCGTCGAGCCGGACTGTCCCTGGCTGTTGAAGACGAAGATCCCGATGACGATGAACCCGAAGTGGGAGACCGAGGTCAGCCCGATCAGGCGCATCATGTCGTCCTGGCCGATCGCGACCAGCGCGCCGTACAGGATGCTGATCAGGGCCAGCACGATCACCACCGGCGTCGCCCACTGCGAGGCGTCCGGGAAGATCCCGAGGCAGTAGCGCAGCATCCCGAAGGTGCCGATCTTGTCGAGGATGCTCACCAGCATCACCGAGACGCCGGGCGTGCCCTGCTGGGTCGCGTCGGGCAGCCACGTGTGCACGGGGAACATCGGCGCCTTGATCGCGAAGGCGATGAAGAACCCGACGAACAGCCAGCGCTCGACGCCCGTGGAGAGGTCCAGGTTGCTCAGGTCGCTGAGCAGGTACGACGGCGTCCCCGCCTTGGCGGACTCGACGTAGAGCCCGATCACCGCGACCAGCATGACCAGCCCACCGAGCAGGTTGTAGATCAGCAGCTTGGCCGCGGCGCGGGCGCGGTCGGGACCGCCCCAGCCGCCGATGAGGAAGTACGTCGGGATCAGCGTCGCCTCGAAGAGCACGTAGAAGAGGAAGACGTCGGTGGCCGCGAAGACGCCCAGCGAGAGCGCCTCCAGGCCGAGGAGGAACCCGAAGTACGTCCCCGTGCCCCACCGTCCCTCGTCTCCGTCGTTCCACGCCGCGAGGATGACGATCGGCGTCAGCACGGCGGTGAGCAGGACCAGCGCGAGACCGAGGCCGTCGACGCCGAGCGCGTAGTGGGTGCCGAAGGCGCTGATCCAGCTGATCTCCTCGACGTACTGCATGCCGCCGCCGGGGTCGTACCCGACGGCGATGACCACGGCGAGCACGAGCACCGCCAGCGAGACCACCAGCGCGAGCTGCTTGGTCAGCAGCGGGTTGCGCCTGGTCGGTGCGAAGGCGACCACGAGCCCGCCGACGAGCGGGACCAGCAGGAGAGCCGTGAGCATCAGAGGTTCACCACCAGGAGGGCGGCCACCACGAGGGCGGCACCGGCGAGCAGGGCGACGGCGTAGGAGCGGACGTACCCGTTCTGCAATCGTCGGGACACCGCCGAGAGTCCGCCGACCGAGCGGGCGACCCCCTCCGCGGCCCCGTCCACGGCACGTCCGTCGGCGGCGTCGAGCGCCGTGATGGTCCGCATCGTCGGCGTCACCACCAAGGCGTCGTTGACCTCGTTGCCGTAGAGCTCGTTGCGCGCCGCCCGGGTCACGAAGGAGACGTCCTGCGGAGCCTCACGGGGTACGTCGCGCCGGCCCACGGTCAACCAGGCGACGACCACCCCGACCGCGACGACGACGACGGCGATCGCGGAGAAGGCCAGCGGCGAGATCGCGAGGTGCTCCTCCTCGTGCTCCCCGACCACGGGGGCGAGGAAGTCGACGATCCAGTCGCCGAGCAGCAGCACCCCGCCGAGGACCGACAGCGCGGCCAGGACGACCAGCGGGACCGTCATCGTCCTCGGCGACTCGTGCGGGTGGACGTCGGGCTCCCAGCGCTCCTTGCCGAAGAACGTCATCAGCATCAGCCGGGTCATGTAGAAGCCGGTGACCCCCGCCCCGACCAGCGCGCAGGCACCGGCGACCGGGTTCTGCGCGAACGCGGTCTCGATGATCTTGTCCTTCGACCAGAAGCCGGAGAAGCCGGGGAACCCGATGATCGCGAGGTAGCCCATCGCGAAGGTCAGGAACGTCACCGGCATCGCCTTGCGCAGCAGGCCGTAGTGGCGCATGTCCACGTCGTCGTCGGTGCCGTGCATCGTCGACCCGGCCCCGAGGAACATGTTGGCCTTGAAGAAGCCGTGGGTGAGCAGGTGGAAGATCGCGAACGCGTAGCCCGCGACCCCGAGCCCGGAGGCCAGCACCATGTAGCCGATCTGGCTCATCGTGGACCCGGCCAGCACCTTCTTGATGTCGTCCTTCGCACAGCCGATCACGGCGCCGTACAGCAGCGTGATGCAGCCGATGACGATCACCCCGGTGCGGGCGGCGGGCGCGAGCTCGAAGATGAAGTTCGAGCGGACGATCAGGTAGACGCCCGCCGTGACCATCGTCGCGGCGTGGATCAGCGCGGAGACCGGCGTCGGACCCTCCATCGCGTCCAGCAGCCAGGCCTGCAGCGGGAACTGCGCCGACTTGCCGCAGGCGGCGAGCAGCAGCAGGAACCCGATCGCGATCAGTGCTCCGTCGGAGGCCCGTCCGGCCGCCTCGGAGACGCCGGCGAAGCTGGTCGTGCCGAAGGTCGCGAAGATCAGGCCGACCCCGAGCGCCATGCCGAAGTCGCCGACCCGGTTGATGACGAAGGCCTTCTTGGCCGCCGCGGCTGCGGACGGCTTGTGCTGCCAGAAGCCGATCAGCAGGTACGAGGCGAGGCCGACGCCCTCCCAGCCCAGGAACGTGCCGACGTAGTCGGCGGCGAGGACCAGCACCAGCATCGCGGCGACGAAGAGGTTGAGGTAGCCGAAGAACCGCCGCTTGCGCGCGTCGTGCTCCATGTAGCCCAGCGAGTAGACGTGGATCAGCCCGCCGACACCGGTGATCAGCAGGACGAACAGGGCCGAGAGCGGGTCGTAGAGCAGGTCCGCGCCGACCTGCCACTGCCCGGCACTGATCCAGGTCCACAGGTGCTGCCCGACCTGCCGGTCGTCCTCGGACCGGCTGAGGATCTCCACGAACATCGCGACGCCGAGGCCGAAGGATCCGAAGACCAGCCCGGTGGCCAGGCCCGGTCCCCAGGCGTTCGTACGGCGGCCCCCGACGAGCAGGACGAGCGCGCCCAGCACGGGCAGCGCGATCACCAGCCAGAGGAGCCCGAGGACCCCGTCGGCGGACGAGGGGTCGACCACGGGCACCTCGGTCGGGACGACGCTCGTGAGGGCAGACGTCAGAGCAGCAGTCATCACAGTGGCGTCCCGTCAGTACTTCAGCAGGCTCGCGTCGTCGACCGAGGCCGAGCGACGGGTGCGGAAGATGGTCATGATGATGGCCAGGCCGACCACCACCTCGGCAGCGGCGACGACCATCACGAAGAAGGCGGCGATCTGGCCGTCGAGGTCGCCGTTGGCCCGCGCGAAGGTGATCAGCGCGAGGTTGCCGGCATTGAGCATCAGCTCGACGCACATGAAGATCACGATGGCGTTGCGTCGTACGAGCACGCCGACGGCGCCGATGCTGAACAGGATCGCCGACAGCACGATGAACGGGGTGGTGTCCACCTCAGTCCTCCTTCGTCGTCGTGCCGGACCGGGAGCCGGCGCGGGTGAATCCGGCCGCCTCGGCGGAATCGGCGGAGTCGAACCAGACCTCCGCGCGGGTCTGGGCGTACCAGCGCCCGCCGGGCTCGTGGAAGAGCCCGGAGACCTTGTTGCCCTTGACCGGGTGCCCCTCCGGCTCGCTGCCGTCGGGGAGCGGCCGGACCGAGCCGGGCCACTCGTCGGACTGCACCGGGCCCTCGGCCGGCGGGGCGGGCAGGCCACCCATCGGTCCGACGGGGGCGTCCGCGCCGATCTCGTGGCTGATCACGTCGATCTCGTGCGCGGGAGCGGTGCGTACGGTGCCGCGCGCGGCCAGCGCGCGGGGCACCGAGCCGGGAGCGGTCGACCCGTCCGGCAGCAGCGCCGGGGTGTCCACCGCGTTGTGCCGGGCGAACGTGCCCGGAGGCGGCAGCGGCCCGAGGTGCGTGCCCCGCTCCGCGAAGTCGCGCATCCGCTGCGCCGCCCAGTCAGCCTGGTTGGGCTTCGGGGTCAGGCGCTCGCGGTGCGCGAGCACCATGGCGCCGAGCGCGGCGGTGATCAGCAGCGCGGAGGTCACCTCGAAGGCCAGGACGTAGCGCGTGAACAGCACGCGGGCGATGGCGGGGACGTTGCCACCCTCGTTGGCCTGCTCCAGGCCCTGGTCGACGCCGACCGAGACCTGGGCGACGCCGAGGGTGAGCAGCACGAGGAACGCCAGCCCCATCGCCGCGGCGACCGCGCGCTGGCCGCGGATCGTCTCGACGAGCGAGTCCGAGGCGTCGACCCCGACGAGCATCAGCACGAACAGGAACAGCATGAGGATCGCGCCGGTGTAGACGATGATCTGCACCGCGAACAGGAACGGCGCGTCCTGGACGGCGTACAGCACCGCCAGCGAGATCATCACGACCGCCAGCAGCAGCGCGCAGTGCACCGCCTTGCGGACCACGAGGATGCCCAGCGCGCAGACCACCATGACCGGCGCGAGGATCCAGAAGGCGATCACTCGCCGACCTCCTGCTTCGGGGCCCCGGTGGCGCCGCGGTAGTAGTCGCCCTCGTCGTCGCCGAGCAGCATCGCGTGCGGCGGGGCCTCCATGCCGGGCAGCAGCGGGGCGATCAGGTCGGACTTCTCGTAGATCAGGTCCTCGCGGGTCGCGTCGGCCAGCTCGTACTCGTTGGTCATCGTCAGCGCCCGGGTCGGGCAGGCCTCGATGCACAGGCCGCACAGGATGCAGCGCAGGTAGTTGATCTGGTAGACGCGGCCGTAGCGCTCACCGGGCGAGAAGCGCCCGGAGCCGTCCTCCGTGTCGACGTTCGAGGCTCCCTCGACGTAGATCGCGTCCGCGGGGCAGGCCCAGGCGCACAGCTCGCAGCCGACGCACTTCTCGAGACCGTCCGGCCAGCGGTTGAGCTGGTGCCGGCCGTGGAAGCGGGGAGCGGTCGGCTCCTTCTGCTCCGGGTACTGCTCGGTGACGACCTTGCGGAACATCGTCCGGAAGGTGACGCCGAACCCGGCCACCGGGTCCCAGTAGGTCTCCTTGAGGCCCATCACTGCTCCTTGTCGCGACGTGCGGTGGTGAGGCTGTCGGGGGTCGACCCGCCGGCGGCACGAGGTCCGCCGGGGCCCCGCGTACCGAAGCCCTCGAGCGCCGGGGGCACGGGGTAGCCGCCCGCGAAGGGGTCGAAGTCCTCCGGTTCCGGCTCGGGCTCGGGCGTCTTCTCGGGAATGAGGAAGGTGACCACCAGCGCGATCGCGAGCACGATCGCCACCCCGATCAACCAGTTGCGGTCGAAGCCGTAGGTCCGGTCGATGGCGCGGATCGCGGCCACCAGCAGCGTCCAGGCCAGCGCGATCGGGATCAGCCGCTTCCAGCCGAAGTGCATGAACTGGTCGTAGCGCAGCCGCGGCAGCGTCCCGCGCAGCCAGATGAAGAGGAAGATGAAGAACATCACCTTGAGGAAGAACCACAGCACCGGGAAGTAGCCGTCGTTCGCGCCGTCCCAGTAGCCGATCGGCCACGGAGCGCGCCAGCCGCCGAGGAACAGCGTCGTCGCCAGCGCCGAGACGGTGCCCATGTTGATGTACTCGGCGAGGAAGAACAGCGCGAACTTCAGCGAGGAGTACTCGGTGTGGAAGCCGCCGACCAGCTCGCCCTCGGCCTCGGGCAGGTCGAACGGGGCGCGGTTGGTCTCCCCCACCATCGCGATCACGTAGATCAGGAAGCTGGGCAGCAGCAGGAAGCAGAACCAGCCGCCCTGCTGGGCGTCGACGATCTCGCTGGTCGACATCGAGCCGGCGTACAGGAACACCGCGACCAGTGCGAGCCCCATCGCCACCTCGTACGAGATCATCTGCGCGCTGGAGCGCAGACCGCCGAGCAGGGAGTACGTCGAGCCGGACGACCACCCGGCGAGCACGATGCCGTAGATCTCGATCGAGGCGATGGCGAGCACGAAGAGCACCGCGACCGGCATGTCGGTCAGCTGCAGCGGCGTCTGCACGCCGAACAGGTTCACCTCCGGGCCGAACGGGATCACCGCGAAGGCCAGGAACGCCGGCACCACCGAGAGGACCGGTGCGACGACGAAGATCAGCTTGTCGGCGGCCTTGGGGACGATGTCCTCCTTCAGCGCCAGCTTCACCCCGTCGGCCAGGCTCTGCAGAAGGCCGAAGGGACCGTTGCGGTTGGGGCCGATCCGGTGCTGCATCCGCGCCACCACGCGGCGCTCCCACCAGATGTTGAACAGCGTCAGCAGCACGAGGAAGACGAAGATCAGCACCGCCTTGACGATGACGATCCAGACCGGGTCGCTGCCGAAGGCGGACAGCCCCGGGTCGTCCACGAGCGGGGTGAGGGCGGTCATGCGACACCTCCGGTCGGGCTGAGGGTCACTGCGGAGCCGGCAGGACCGACGAGGGTGCGGACGCTCGCGCCCGGCGCGGAGGCCGGGGCCCAGACGACACCGTCGGGCAGGTCGGCGACGTCGACCGGCAGCACCAGCGAGCCCAGCGGACCGGAGAGCTCGGCGGTGTCGCCGGCAGCGAGGCCGAGCTCGTCGAGCAGCCCGGCAGGGGCGAGAACCACAGGTCGCCGGGCCGTGGCGCGCAGGTGCTCGTCGCCATCCTGCATCCGGCCGTCGTCGAGGAGCTGCTTCCAGGACGCCAGCAGCAGACCGCCGTCGCCGGTCGGCTCACCGGGTCTCGACGCGCTCGCTTGCGCTCGCTGCTCGACCACCTCCGTGGTCGAGCTCTCCGAGGTGGTCGAGCCCGACCGAGCCCTGCGAGGGAGGACGTCGAGACCACCGGGCTCCACGCTCGGCGAAGCGGGCCGCTCGCCGTCCCAGGCGCCGACCGAGGCGATCTCGTCCTGCACCTGCTCGGGAGTGCGGAAGCCCAGCGGAGCACCCATCTCCTCGGCGATGCCGGCCAGCACGCGCAGGTCGGGAAGCGAGGCGGGCACGTGCATGATCCGCCCGAAGGGCCGCAGCCGCCCCTCCCAGTTGAGGTACGAGCCGGCCTTGTCGGTCGTCGGAGCGACCGGCAGGACGACGTCGGCCCGCTCGGTCACCTCCGAGGCGCGCAGCTCCAGGGAGACCAGGAACCCGACGGCGTCCAGCGCCTCTCGGGCGGCCACCGGGTCGGGCAGGTCGGCCACCTCGACGCCGCCGACGACGAGGGCGCCGAGCGCCCCGGCCGCAGCCGCCCCGAGGATGCCGGCGACGTCGCGACCCGGCTCGGTCGGGAGGCTCTGCGCCCCCCACGCCGCGGCGAGGTCGACCCGCGCGGTCGCGTCGGTGACCGGGCGGCCACCGGGCAGCAGACCCGGCAGCAGGCCGGACTCGACGGCGCCGCGGTCGCCGGCGCGACGCGGCACCCAGGCCAGCTTGGCGCCGTGCGAGCGGGCGAGCTTCGCGGCCACGGACAGCGCGCCCGGCACGCTCGCCAGGCGCTCGCCGACCAGGACGACGGTCCGCTCGTCGACGGGGACGACACCGTCCCAGGACAGGCCGGCCAGCGCCTCGGCCTCGGCACCCGGAGCGGTGGGCAGCAGCGTGCCGTGGACCTTGCGCAGCCCGCGCGTGGTGTACGGCGCGATCGCGTAGACCGACGTCCCGCTCTTGCGGGCCGCCTTGCGCAGCCGCAGGAACAGCGTGCCGGCCTCGTCCTCGGGCTCCAGCCCGGCCAGGACCACCACGGAGGCGGCGTCGAGGTCGGCGTACGTCACGTCCTCGGTGCCGACCACGTCGGAGGCCAGGAAGTCGGCCTCCTCCGCGGAGTGCGCCCGGGCCCGGAAGTCGACGTCGTTGGTGCTGAGCGCGACGCGGGCGAACTTGGAGTACGCCCAGGCGTCCTCGACGGTCAGCCGGCCACCGGGCAGCACACCGACACCGGTCGCCCGGGCTGCCGCGAGGCCGCGGGCGGCCACGGCCAGCGCCTCCGGCCAGGACGCGACGCGCAGGCTGCCCGTCTCGTCGTCGCGGACCATCGGGTGCTCGAGGCGGTCCTCGAGACGAGCGGCACGGAAGGCGAAGCGGTCCTTGTCGGTGATCCACTCCTCGTTGACCTCGGGGTCGTTGCCGGCCAGCCGGCGCATCACCTTGCCGCGGCGGTGGTCGACCCGGATCGCGGCGCCGCACGCGTCGTGCTCGGCGACACCGGGGGTGGAGACGAGGTCGAAGGGACGCGAGCGGAAGCGGTACGACGCGGAGGTCAGCGCACCCACCGGGCAGATCTGGATCGTGTTGCCCGAGAAGTACGACTCGAACGGCTCGTTCTCGTAGATCCCCACCTGCTGCAGCGCCCCGCGCTCGATCAGGGCGATGAACGGGTCACCGGCCACCTGCTCGGAGAACCGCGTGCAGCGCGCACACAGCACGCACCGCTCGCGGTCGAGCAGCACCTGGGCGGAGATGTTGATCGGCTTGGGGTAGGTCCGCTTGGCGACCTCGAACCGGGTCTCGCCGCGGCCGTTGCTCATCGCCTGGTTCTGCAGCGGGCACTCCCCGCCCTTGTCGCAGACGGGGCAGTCCAGCGGGTGGTTGATCAGCAGCAGCTCCATCACGCCCTGCTGCGCCTTCTCGGCGACCGGGGAGGTCGCCTGGGTGTTGACCACCATGCCGGGGGCGACGGTCAGCGTGCACGAGGCCTGCGGCTTGGGCATCCCGCGGCCGTTGCCCGCGTCGGGCACGTCGACCAGGCACTGGCGGCACGCGCCGACGGGGTCCAGCAGCGGGTGGTCGCAGAAGCGCGGGATCTGCACGCCGACCTGCTCGGCGGCGCGGATCACCAGCGTGCCCTCGGGCACCGAGACCTCGATGCCGTCGATGGTGAGGGTGACCAGGTCGCTCTTCTCGACCTCGGCCTGCGTGTCTGCGGTAGCCGTCATGGCGTCAGGACCCCCTCGTCGGCGAAGACCGTGGACCGGATCGGGTCGAAGGGGCACCCGCCACCCGACAGGTGGGCGAGGTACTCCTCCTTGAAGTACTTGATGGAGGAGGTGATCGGGCTGGTGGCGCCGTCACCGAGGGCGCAGAACGAGCGGCCCAGGATGTTGTCGCAGACGTCGTCGAGCTGGTCGAGGTCGGACTCCGAGCCGATCCCCTTCTCCAGGTTCGCCAGCGTCTGCACCAGCCACCAGGTGCCCTCGCGGCACGGCGTACACTTGCCGCACGACTCGTGCTTGTAGAACTCCGTCCACCGCAGCACCGCGCGGACCACGCAGGTCGTCTCGTCGAAGATCTGCAGAGCGCGGGTGCCGAGCATCGAGCCGGCCTCGCCCACGCCCTCGAAGTCCAGCGGCACGTCGAGGTGCTCGGCGGTGAGGATCGGCGTGGAGGAGCCGCCGGGGGTCCAGAACTTCAGCTCGTGACCCTCGCGGATCCCGCCGGCGAGGTCGATGAGGGTACGCAGGGTGACGCCGAGCGGGGCCTCGTACTGGCCCGGACGCTTGACGTGGCCGGACAGCGAGAAGATCCCGAAGCCCTTCGACTTCTCGGTGCCCATCGAGGCGAACCAGTCCGCACCGTGCTCGAGGATGGAGGGCACCGAGGCGATCGACTCGACGTTGTTGATGACGGTCGGCGAGGCGTACAGCCCGGCCACGGCGGGGAACGGCGGGCGCAGCCGCGGCTGGCCGCGGCGACCCTCCAGGCCCTCGAGCAGCGCGGTCTCCTCGCCGCAGATGTACGCCCCGGCGCCGGTGTGCACGACGACGTCGAGGTCGTAGCCGGAGCCGTGGATGTCGGTGCCGAGGTGGCCGGCGGCGTACGCCTCCGCCACGGCCGCCTGCACCCGGCGGACGCAGTGCAGGATCTCGCCGCGGACGTAGATGAACGCGGTGCGCGCCTTGATGGCGTACGAGGAGATGATCACGCCCTCGAGCAGGGTGTGCGGGCTGGCCATCATCAGCGGGGTGTCCTTGCAGGTCCCCGGCTCGGACTCGTCGGCGTTGACGACGAGGTAGCGCGGCTTCGGGTCCTCGGGGTCCTCGGGCGGCAGGAACCCCCACTTCATCCCGGTCGGGAACCCCGCTCCCCCGCGTCCGCGCAGGCCGGAGTCCTTGACCATGGTCACGATGTCCGCCGGCGCCATGCCCAGCGCCGTGTCCAGCGCGGCGTAGCCGCCGCGGCCGCGGTAGGCCTCCAGCGTCCAGGACCGCTCGTCGCCCCAGCCCGCGGTCAGGACCGGTGTCAGCGTGTCAGCCACGAAGTGTCCTCTCTCCGGTTCCTGAGCAGCGAGCGTGTCGAAGGGCAGTCATGCCTCGCCCTCCCCGGGCTTGGCGCCCTGCTCGCTCTTGTCCTCGGGGTCGTCCTCGTGGACCGCCTCCGCCGGCGACTCCGCGACGACCTCCTCGGCCTCGTCCCGCTCGGTGGGCGCCTCGGCCGGCGCACCGTCGGCCTCACCGGAGGCGTCGGCGTCCGGGGCGCTCCAGCCGCGCTCGCCCGCGAGGGCGAGACCGACCAGCGACGCCGGACCGGCCGCCGGGCCCTCGTCGACGCGACCGTCGGGGAAGCCGGCCAGCACCCGCTCGGCCTCGCGCCAGGTGCACAGTGCCGGTCCGCGCGTCGAGCGCACCCCCACGCCCGCGCGGAGGTCGTCGACGAGGTCGGTGGCGCTCTGCGGGGTCATGTTGTCCATGAACTCCCAGTTGACCGTCATCACCGGGGCGTAGTCGCACGCGGCGTTGCACTCGATGTGCTCCAGCGTGATCGAGCGGCGACCGACCTCGTCGGGGGTCGTCTCGTCGTTGCCGATGTCGAGGTGGTCCTTGAGCCGGTCGAAGATCAGGTCGCCGCCCATCACCGCGCACAGCGTGTTGGTGCAGACCCCGACGTGGAAGTCGCCGACCGGGCGGCGCTTGTACATCGTGTAGAAGGTCGCGACCCCGGAGACGTCGGCGGCCGACAGCTCGAGGATCTCGGCGCAGGCCTCGATCCCGGCCGGGGTGACCATGCCCTCGTGGGCCTGGACCAAGTGCAGCATCGGCAGCAGCCCGGAGCGCTTCTGCGGGTAGCGCGCCGCGATCTCCTCGAGCTCGGCCCACACCTCGGCGGGCAGCGCGCGGACCTCGGTCGTCGTACGGGTGGTCTCGTCCTGCTGGGGGCTCTCGGTCATCGGGGTCCCCGATCGGTTGTTCCCGCTCCGAGCGGAGCGAGGCGACGGAGGAACCGAGTGGGGTGGTTCACCTGTCGACACCTCCCATGACGGGGTCGATGGACGCGATCGCCACGATCACGTCGGCCACCTGCCCGCCCTCGGCCATCACCGAGGTCGCCTGCAGGTTGACGAAGGACGGGTCGCGGAAGTGGACGCGGAACGGACGGGTGCCGCCGTCGGAGACGACGTGGGCGCCGAGCTCGCCGCGCGGCGACTCGATGGGGACGTACGCCTGCCCCGGGGGCACCCGGAACCCCTCGGTCACCAGCTTGAAGTGGTGGATCAGCGCCTCCATCGACTCCCCCATGATGTGGCGGATGTGGTCCAGGGAGTTGCCCTGACCGTCGGAGCCGATGGAGAGCTGGCTGGGCCAGGCGATCTTCTTGTCCGCCACCATGACGGGCTCGCCCTCCATGCCGGCCAGCCGCTCGACGCACTGGTCGACGATCCGCAGCGACTCCCACATCTCGTCGAGCCGGACCCGGAACCGGCCGTAGGAGTCGGCGGTGTCCCAGGTGCAGACGTCGAAGTCGAACTCCTCGTAGCCGGCGTACGGCTGGGTCCGGCGCAGGTCCCAGGCGTAGCCGGTGGAGCGCAGCACCGGGCCGGTCAGCCCCAGCGCCAGGCACCCGGCGAGGTCGAGGTGGCCGACGCCCTCCAGGCGCGCCCTGAAGATCGGGTTGGCGTTGCAGAGCGCGGCGTACTCCGGCAGCCGCTTGCGCATCAGCTTGCTGAACTCGCGCACGTCCTCCAGCGCACCCTGCGGGAGGTCCTGGGCGACGCCGCCGGGACGGATGTACGCGTGGTTCATCCGCAGACCGGTGATCGTCTCGAAGAGGTCGAGGACCAGCTCGCGCTCGCGGAAGCCGATCGTCATCACGGTGAGCGCGCCGAGCTCCATGCCTCCGGTGGCGATGGCCACGAGGTGGGAGGAGATCCGGTTCAGCTCGAGCATCATGACCCGGATCAGGCGCGCCTTCTCGGGGATGTCGTCCTCGATGTCGAGCAGCCGCTCGACGCCGAAGACGTACGTCGCCTCGTTGTGGAACGGCGCGAGGTAGTCCATCCGGGTGCAGAACGTGACGCCCTGCGTCCAGGAGCGGAACTCCATGTTCTTCTCGATGCCGGTGTGCAGGTAGCCGATGCCGCAGCGGGCCTCGGTCACCGTCTCGCCCTCGAGCTCGAGGATCAGGCGCAGCACGCCGTGCGTCGAGGGGTGCTGCGGGCCCATGTTGACGACGACCTTGTTGTCGTCGGACTCCGCGACGCCGGTGACCAGGGAGTCCCAGTCCTGCCCAGTGACGGTGTAGACGCGGCCCTCGGTCGTGGACGACTCGGCGGCGGCGTACGGGTCGGTGGTGGTGTCGGTCATGTCAGCTGTAGCTCCGTCGCTCGTCGGGAGGAGGAACGGTCGCGCCCTTGTACTCCACCGGGATCCCACCGAGGGGGTAGTCCTTGCGCTGGGGGTGCCCGGGCCAGTCGTCGGGCATCTCGATCCGGGTCAGCCCGGGGTGGCCGTCGAAGACGATCCCGAAGAAGTCCCAGGTCTCGCGCTCGTGCCAGTCGGCGGTGGGGTACGTCGCCGCGACGCTGGGCACGTGCGGGTCGGCGTCGGGGCAGGTCACCTCGAGGCGGATCCGGCGGTTGTGGGTCATCGAGAGCAGGTGGTAGGCGACGTGCAGCTCGGCGCCGGTCTCGTCGGGGTAGTGGACCCCCGACAGGCTGGAGAGCACCTCGAAGCGCAGGCCCTCGTCGTCGCGCAGGACCCGGGCCAGGGCGGCGACGTCCTCGCGGCGGACGTGGAAGGTGATCTCGCCGCGGTGGACCACGACGTACTGCACCGGCTGCTCGACCCCCGCGGCCCGTCCGGCGCTGTCGAGCGCACCGGCCACCTCGTCGAACCAGCCGGGGCCCGCGCCGGGGCCGTACGGTGCCCGGGCCGCGCCGGGCATCTGGACCGTGCGGACCAGGCCGCCGTAGCCGGAGGTGTCACCGGTGCCGCGGACGCCGAACATGCCGTGGCGCACGGCGACGGCCTCGCCGGTCCGCTGGGCGTCCTCGTGGCTCGGGTCGTGGGCCTCGAGGCCCTTCTCGTCCTTGCCCTCCTCGGCCATCAGCGGAGGAGTCCCGTCTGGTCGGAGGTGGGCAGCGCGGAGAGACGCTGGGTCTCCAGCTCCTCGATCTGCTTCATCCGGTTGGCGCCGAGCTTGGTGTGCTGGACCTGGTCGTGCAGCTTCAGGATCGCGTCGATCAGCATCTCGGGGCGCGGCGGGCAGCCGGGGAGGTACATGTCGACGGGGACGACGTGGTCGACGCCCTGGACGATCGCGTAGTTGTTGAACATCCCGCCCGAGCTGGCGCACACGCCCATCGCGAGAACCCACTTGGGGTTGGCCATCTGGTCGTAGATCTGACGCAGGACCGGTGCCATCTTCTGGCTGACCCGACCGGCGACGATCATCAGGTCGGCCTGGCGCGGCGAGGCGCGGAAGACCTCCATGCCGAAGCGCCCGGTGTCGTACTTCGGACCGCCGGAGGTCATCATCTCGATCGCGCAGCAGGCGAGACCGAACGTGGCCGGCCAGAACGACGCCTTGCGCATGTAGCCCGCGACGCCCTCGACGGTGGTCAGCAGGACTCCGCTGGGGAGCTTCTCCTCGAGACCCATCAGATCTCCCTGTCAGTGGTGTGATTCGTCAGTGTTGAGAGTTGCGAGGCGCGTGCGCTGCCAAGGCGGACGAGCGCAGGCGACCCGGGTTTGGTCGTCAAGCGAGGACAACGCCGGCAGCGCGCGTGCATCGTGGCTCTCAATCCCAGTCCAGGCCGCCGCGGCGCCATACGTAGACGTAGGCGACGAAGACGGGGATGACGAAGAGGACCATCTCGATCAGGCCGAAGATCCTCATCTGGTCGAAGGCGACCGCGATCGGGTAGAGGAACACGATCTCGATGTCGAAGACGATGAAGAGCATCGCGGTGATGTAGTAGCGGACCGGGAACTTGCCGCCGCCGGCCGGCTGCGGGGTCGGGTCGATGCCGCACTCGTACGAGTCGAGCTTGGCGCGGTTGTAGCGCGCGGGCCCGGTCTGGGTGCTGATGACCACCGAGAAGACGGCGAACCCGGTCGCCAGGATCAGCAGCGCGAGGACCGGCGTGTAGAGCTCCACTTCGGGTCGTCCCTTCGGTCGCGGACCTGGTGCGGGCCACCGACTCGCGACTTTGTGAATACCTTCACGAGTGTGGCGTGGGCCTCACTCTACGACTGTCGGGCGACGCCTCCCAACCACCCCCCGCACCCGGAAAACCCGCGCCACGCCTGACGACTTCGACAACGCTCAGGTTGCGAAAAGGCAGCCCTGCCGGCCCTCGCCGGGATCCGCCGACTCGTGACGCCGCGCACACCCGGGCGCGGGTCAGGACTCCCGCCCACCTCGCGCGCGGAGCCGCCCGACCTCGTCGTCGGGGACGGCGTCGGCGGGCAGGAGGAGGGTCGCCGAGGGCCGCTCCCAGCGCAGCTCGAGCACGGGGTGCGTCGAGGTCACCTCGGCCAGCCGGTCCAGCGGCCAGCTCGTCACGCTGAAGGCGGTGGCGACCACGAGGTGGTCCGCCTCGCGACCGATCCGGTACGACGTACCCGGCCCGGCCCCCGCCCGCGTGGGGAGCGCGCGGCGGACGCGACGGCGTACGAGCGTCTCGAGCACGGCGAGCAGGACGAGCAGGCCGGCGAGCCAGTAGAAGCCCTGCCGGCCGTCGCGCAGCAGCCGCAGCCCGACCCAGGCCAGACCCACGACGACCAGCGCCCAGAACGCGGGGCTGCGGTGCAGCCGGGAGACCACCATCCGTCGCCGCGCGGCGGTGCCGGCGACACCCAGCTCACCCGCCCACGGCAGCGCCAGCGAGCGGGCGAGCAGGCCGCCCCCGACCGGACGCTCGCGCGCACGCTCGAGCCGCTCGACGTCGGCGTCGGTGATCAGCGAGCGCGGGAAGGTCAGCAGCTCCTCCTCGCGCGTGCGCAGCTGGACGGTGGCGCTCGAGGTCTTCACCGAGCGGACGAAGCCGGGGTGCAGCAGCCGCTCGGTCCCGTCCCGCTCGGTGCGGACGACGTCGTCGGCGACGCCGATCCCGACCACGCTGCCGACCGGGAGCAGCAGACCGAGCTCGCCTCGGACGCCGGACCGGACGGTGCGGGGACCCAGCCAGAACACCAGCAGCGCGACGAGGACGACCGGCCCCAGCGAGAGCAGGTCGCGGGAGACGACGACGGCCACGGCCGCGAGCAGCACCACCGAGATCAGCAGCACCCGCCGCAGCCCGACCATCCGGCCGCGCGCGACGGCGGCCGAGATCGCCTCGAGCTCGGCCTCGTCGATGCGCGTGGTCCGCAGCGGCGGCAGGTCGGCGGCGATCCCCTCGGGGTCGGGGTACGCCCCGGACTCGGGGACGCCGTCGCGGTCGTCGGTCATCGCGGCCTCACGCCACGGCGTGGTGCAGCGCCACGATCCCGCCCGACAGGTTGCGCCAGCGGACGTCGCTCCACCCGGCCGCGTCGATGCGGGTCGCGAGGCCGGGCTGGTCGGGCCAGGCCCGGATCGACTCGGCCAGGTAGACGTAGGCGTCCGGGCTCGAGGACACCGCACGGGCGACCGGGGGCAGCGCGCGCATGAGGTACTCGGTGTAGACCGTCCGGAACGGTCCCCACACGGGTGCCGAGAACTCGCAGACCACCAGCCGGCCGCCGGGCCGCGTCACCCGGTGCATCTCCGCCAGCCCGGCGTCGGGGTCGACGAAGTTGCGCAGGCCGAAGGAGATCGTCACGGCATCGAACGTGTCGTCGGGAAACGGCAGCCGGGTGCCGTCCACGGCGGCGTACGGCAGGTGCGGGCGCACCCGCTTGCCCTCGGTCAGCATCCCGATCGAGAAGTCGCCCGGGACGACCGTGGCACCGGCGTCGGCGAACGGCTGGCTGGAGGTGCCCGTACCGGCGGCGAGGTCGAGCACCCGGTCCCCGGGTCGCGGCGCCACCGCCTCGACCACCAGACGTCGCCAACGCCGGTCCTGGCCGAGCGACAGCACGTCGTTGGTCAGGTCGTAGCGCCGCGCCACGTCGTCGAACATCGCCTGCACCTCGGCAGGCTTCTTCTCCAGGTCGGCGCGAGTCACCCGGAGAGCCTAGGCGGGTCGTACGACGGCTCGCCGGGCACTCCAGCCGGCGGCACGACGGCGAGTCACACTGGCCACAGGAGACTCTTTTGGCACCATGGCGCCGTGGCCAGACCCTCCGGTTCCCGCACCCTCCGCGGGCTGACGCTCCTCCTCGTCGTGCTGCTCGGGACGGCGGCCCTCGCCGTCGGCGTGCAGCAGGCGTCGGCGGGGCTGGTGTCCTCAGGTACGCGCGACACCGAGTCGCCGGCCGCCGAGGCGACGACGCCGAGCACGACCAGCGCGGCACCGAGCCCGGCCGCCGCACCGACGCCGAAGCCGTCGAAGGCCCCGACGACCCCCGAGACGCCGGCCGCCCCGAAGACCTCGGCACCGACGTCGGCCGACCCGACGCCGACGGCCACCCCCGCACCGGAGAAGGCGGCACCGCCGGCTCCGCTGCGCCGCGTGCTGGGGCCGGGCGACAAGGGCGACGAGGTCCGTGACGTCCAGGCCCGGCTGAAGTCGCTGCAGTGGTTCTCCGGCGACGTCACCGGCAGCTACGGCGACACCACGGCCGCGGCGGTGCGCGGCTTCCAGGACAAGCGCGGGTTCACCGTCGACGGAGTCGTCGACACCCGCACGCTGCGCCGGATCGAGCAGATGAGCCACACGCCGACGTACGGCGAGATGCACAACGTCGTCGGCTTCTCAGGCTCCACCGACCGGCCGCTGGACAAGCGCTGCACCACCGGCCGGGCGCTGTGCATCGACAAGACCGGCCGCACCGTCCGCTGGGTCGTCGACGGGAAGGTCCGCTCGGTGATGGACGTCCGCTTCGGCGCGTCGTACTCCCCCACCCGCGAGGGCCTGTTCTCCGTGCAGTCGAAGTCGCGCGACCACGTGTCGCGGCTCTACGGGTCCGCGATGCCGTTCGCGATGTTCTTCTCCGGCGGCCAGGCGGTGCACTACTCCTCCGACTTCGCCGCTCGCGGCTACGCCGGCGCCTCGCACGGCTGCGTCAACGTCCGCGACCGGGCCGGCATCGAGAAGCTCTTCGACCAGGTACGCGTCGGTGACAAGGTGATCGTGTACCGCTCGTGAGACTCAGTGGGAGCGCTCCCGTCACCTGGCCCGACCGCGCCGCGGTCGAGCGCTGGTGGACGCAGCAGCTGGCCGACCTGGACGCGCTCGAGGTCGGCGGCGACGGTGTGGTCCACATCCCCGATGCGTGGGGCCTGGGCGCCGAGGTGCGTCTCGTGTCCGGCACCCACCTGTCGCCCGGTGCGTCGTACGTCCTCCAGGGGCCGGCGCTCGCCGACACCCCACGGGTCACCGCCGACGTCGAGGGGTCGACCGGGTTCCGCACCGCACGCCTGGCGATGGCCGACGACTCCGGGCAGACGATGCAGGCGACCGTGGACGGGCTCGACCGGTCCGTCTCGGTGTCCGCCACCAGCACCCACCCCTTCCTGAGGGGCACCCTGGAGGTCCGCCCGGAGCCCGCCGCGCCGCTCGACCTCGACCTGCGGCTGCGCTGGCTCGGCGTACGTCTGCACGCAGAGGCCGTCGACGGCGTCCTCAGCCTGCAGCTCCGGCTGACCGCCCGCGGCCTGTGGTGGCCCCTGGTCGCACCGGCGATCGCGGTTCTCGGCCGGACCGACGGCGGCTCGATCCAGAACCTCGTCGAGGCGTGGGCCGGCGAGCTGACCGCCGTCGCCGAGGGCCGTGAACCGACCGTCTCGGACGGAAAGACCACGACCGCTCCCCGCGCCTCCCGCCCCCTCACCCGCGACGACCTCCGGCTCCGCTGGCTGCGCTCGCCGAGAACCCTCTGGAAGCACCTGCGCTCGGCACCGTGACCGAGGCCACGGCCGTCGCGCCGTCCGCGGAGTCGCGTGCGCACCCTGCCGGCCCGTAGGCTGAGAGCACAGCTCGTCACCGTTTCTCACCGCGAGCTGTCCGCACGTCGTAGCGAGCCTGCTCCGTGCGCGGCCCTCCGGTGACTTCCGGGTCGGGGTCCTGCGTGAGACCGACGAACGGATCCTCTCTTGTCCTCGCCCGACTTCGCCTCCCTCGGCGTGCCCTCCTCCCTGGTCGACGTGCTCTCGCAGCACGCGATCACCACCCCCACCCCCATCCAGGCAGCGACGCTGCCGGACTCCCTCGCCGGGCGCGACGTGCTCGGCCGCGGGCGGACCGGGTCGGGGAAGACGTACGCCTTCCTCCTCCCGCTCGTCGCCCGGCTGACCGCCTCGGCGAGGAAGACCCGCCCCGGCGCGCCCCGCGCCCTGGTCCTCGCGCCGACCCGTGAGCTGGTCGGGCAGATCGAGGCCAGCCTCGCCCCGCTCGCCGCGGCGGCCGGGCTGACCTCGCGGACCGTCTTCGGCGGCGTCGGTCAGCAGCCGCAGGTCAACGCGCTGCGCCGCGGCGTCGACGTCGTCCTCGCCTGTCCCGGCCGGCTCGAGGACCTGATCGGGCAGGGGCACTGCGACCTCGGCTCGATCGAGGTCACCGTGCTCGACGAGGCGGACCACATGGCCGACCTCGGGTTCCTGCCGGCGGTGAAGCGGCTGCTGGACAAGACGCCGCGGGACGGCCAGAAGATGCTGTTCTCGGCCACGCTGGACAAGCAGGTCGACGTCGTGGTCAAGCGGTACCTCGACCAGCCGCGGATCCACCAGGCCGACTCCGCGCAGTCCCCGGTCTCCACGATGAGCCACCACGTGCTCCAGGTCGACCGCGAGCAGCGGCTCCCGGTGCTGGTCGACCTGACCAGCGCGCCGGGCCGCACCGTGGTGTTCACCCGGACCAAGCACGGCGCGAAGGCGCTGGCCCGCCAGCTCAACTCCCGCGGCGTGCCGTCGGTCGACCTGCACGGCAACCTCAGCCAGGGCGCTCGTACCCGCAACCTCGACGCCTTCCACTCCGGGCGCGCCACGACGCTGGTCGCCACAGACATCGCCGCCCGCGGCATCCACGTCGACGACGTGGCCCTCGTGGTGCACGCGGACCCGCCGGTCGAGCACAAGGCGTACCTGCACCGCTCGGGACGGACGGCACGCGCCGGCAGCGAGGGCACCGTGGTCACGATGGCCACCGGCGAGCAGATGAAGGACGTCCGCTCGCTGACCAAGGCGGCCGGGATCAGCCCGACCACCACCCGGGTCCGCGACGACAACCACCCGCTGCTGGCCGAGCTCGCCCCGGGCGCGCGCGAGCTGGTGCCCGGCGGGCTGGCCGACGAGAAGCCGGCGGCGCCGCAGGGCCAGCGCGGTGGATCCGCCGGCGGCTCGGGCAACGGCGGTGGCGGCGGCCGCAAGCGCGGTCGCGGCAACCGGTCGCGCGGTGGTTCCGGCGGGTCCGGTCGTGGATCCGCGCAGGGCGGTGGCTCGCCGGGTTCCTCGCGCCCCGACGGCTCCGGCGGCGGACGTCCCCGGCGCAAGGGCAACGGCGGCGGCTCGAACGGCGGCGGCGGCAACGGCGCTGCCGGAGGAGGCAAGGGCCGACGCAGCGGCGGCGGCCGTCGTGGCGGCGGTTCGCAGACGGTGTACTCCACCAGCTCCGGTGGCCACTCCGCCGCCGGCTTCAGCTCGGGCCGACGCTGAGTCACCGCGTTGTGTGCTGGAGCGGTCGTCAGAGCGACCACTCCAGCACACGACTCGACCCGCTGCCTCTTGCCGAGGCCGTACCCGTCGGGGTGCGGGCGTACTCTCGCTCCTCGTGACTCCTGCGCCGCCCCGACTGGTCTCGCGCACCGTCGAGATCCCCGACCCGGGGGCGCTGCTCGACCGGCTGCCGGACACGGACTCGTTCGTGTGGCTGCGCGACGGCGAGGGCCTGGTCGGGTGGGGCCGGGCGGCGCAGTGCGACGCGGCCGGTGAGGACCGCTTCCTCGACGCCTCGGACTGGTGGCGCGGTGTCGTCGCCGCTGCCGACGTGGCCGACGAGGTCCGGGTGCCCGGCAGCGGGCTCGTCTGCTTCGGCGGGTTCGGGTTCTCCGGCGACCCGGGCGACTCGGTGCTCGCCGTGCCCCGCGTGGTCGTGGGCCGCCGCCACGGTGTCGCCTGGTTGACGACGACCGCACCCGAGGGCGAGTCCGCCGCGCTCCCCGACCTCGTGACCGCGTACGACCTGCCCGCGGCGCCGGTCGGCCTGACCACCGCACAGGGAGCGCTCTCCGACGAGGAGTGGACCGCCGCCGTCGCCGACGCGGTGGCCCGGATCGGCGCCGGCGACCTCGAGAAGGTCGTCCTCGCCCGTGACGTCGTCGCCACCGCGGCGGCGCCGGTCGACGTCCGCTGGCCGCTGCGGAGACTCGCACGGGACTACCGGCGCTGCTGGACCTTCCACGTCGACGGCTGGTTCGGTGCCACGCCCGAGATGCTGGTGCGTCGCGAGCGCGGGCTGGTCACCTCGCGCGTGCTGGCCGGCACCATCCGTCGTACGGGCGACGACGAGCACGACCTCGCGCTCGCCGCCACGCTGGCGCGGTCCTCGAAGGACCTCGAGGAGCACGAGTACGCCGTCCGCTCGGTGGCCGACGCCCTGGCGCCGTACTGCGACTCGATGAACCTGCCTGACGCGCCGTTCGTCCTCCACCTGCCCAACGTGATGCACCTGGCGACCGACGTCGCGGCCGTCGTGCACGACACCGGGGCAGGGGCCAACGCCCTGGAGCTGGCTGCGGCCCTCCACCCCTCGGCCGCGGTGGGCGGCACCCCGACCAAGGCGGCGGTGCGGCTGATCAGCGAGGTCGAGGGCATGGACCGGGGCCGGTACGCCGCGCCCGTCGGCTGGATGGACGGGTCCGGCGACGGTGAGTACGGCATCGCGCTGCGCTCGGCCCACCTCGACGGCGCCACCGTCCGGCTGTTCGCCGGCTGCGGCATCGTCGCCGACTCCGACCCGTCCGCCGAGCTGGCCGAGTCCGAGGCGAAGCTCGTCCCGGTGCGCGACGCGCTCCGAGGCGAGTAGCGCGCACACTGGGTGGCATGAGCAGCATCTCGCCGTTCGTGACCTTCCAGCCGGGCAGGGGCCAGAGCGCCGAAGCGGCCATGGACTTCTACCTCGCGCTGCTCCCGGGCAGCCGGGTGATCTCCGATCAGCGGTACGGCGCCGACGACCCGGGACCGGAGGGGTCCGTGCAGGTCGCCGAGCTCGAGCTGGCCGGGCAGCGGGTCCGGTTCAGTGACAGCTTCGTCGACCACGCGTGGGACCTCACCCCGGCGGTCTCGCTGTGGCTCGAGCTCGACAGCGGGGAGGAGCAGCGCCGCGTGCTCGACGCGCTCGCCGAGGGCGGCACGGTGCACATGCCGCTGGACGACTACGGGTTCGGCCCGTTCGGCTGGGTCGACGACCGGTACGGGCTGTCCTGGCAGGTCGCCGTCGTGGGCTGACCCGCCCGGCTCAGAGCTCGGCGCCGTCGGGCAGGCGGACGTAGTCGCCGATCCCCTCCAGGTACGCCGCCACGCGGTCATCGGTGAGCGCGAGCCCCACCTCGGAGAGGATCCGGTCGTGGACCGCGAGCGTGCGCGGCGCGCCGACCGCCTTGGCGTGCTCCATCACCTCCGCCAGCTTGGTCCACGGTGCGCTGACCGGCAGGCAGAACAGGTCGACGTCCTCACCGGGCAGCTCGAAGGAGTCGCCGGGGTGGAAGAGCGTGGTGCCGCCGGCGGAGACGACGTACCCGCTGTTGCTCGGCACCGGGATCGACTCGTGGATCACGGCGTGCCGCTCGCCGACCGCCCGGGCGGGGAGGCCGACGTCGAAGCTCTCGCCGGGCGCGACCACCGTCGTACGCTCCGCCACCGCCGGGGCGCCGACGCGGATCTGCGCGGCCACCCCCTCGACGGTGAACACCGGCGCGTCGGTGGCGGCGAGGTGGCCCAGGTCGAGGTGGTCGCCGTGCTCGTGGGTGATCAGGACGGCCGTGGCACCGTCGACCGCCTCGCGCTCGGTGAAGCCACCCGGGTCGATGACGATCACGTGGCCGTCGTGCTCGAGGCGGATGCAGGCGTGACCGAGCTTGGTGACTCTCATGCCTGCGACGATAGGCCGCCAGCGGCGCGCCCGCTCAGCCGGTGACCTGGTCGACGAAGCAGAACCGCCAGTCCTCGCCAGGCTCGGCCGAGCGCATCACCGGGTGCCCTGTGGAGTGGTAATGGCGGGTCGCGTGCCGGCCCGGGGAGGAGTCGCAGCACGCGACGTGGCCACAGGTGCAGCACATCCTCAGGTGCACCCAGGCGAGCCCTTCGTCGAGGCACTCGGCGCACTCTCCGGGGGTGTCGGGCGCGACGTGGCCGGTGTCGTCACGCAGGTGCTCGCAGCCGCCCTCGCCGACCACGCTGATCTCGGCGGCACGCACCCGGTCGCGCTCCCGCTCGCCGTACTCGAGCATCGACTCCTCGACGTCGAGCATGGACAGCACCGAGGTGACCACCTCGTGGGGCACCGTGCCGGAGCTGCGGACCTCGAGCACCTTCTCGCGCTCGGCGTCGATCATCTCCTGCCGCACCCGGGCGTAGATCTCGGTCGGGGTGTCCTCGTCCTTCGCACCGACGGACTCCCAGGCCGCGAAGTTCCGCCGCTCGAGCCGCTCCTTGATCTGAGCCTTGACGCCGTACTGGTCGCCACTCTCGTGCAGGTCCTTCAGGGACGACATCCCCGCCTGCGACGCCTGCTGGAGCAGGTTGGCCTTGGCCAGCGCGTCGGCGGCCGCCGACGGTCCCTCGACCTTCAGCCAGCGGGCGAGCGGTGGCAGGGTCAGACCCTGGAGCAACAAGGTGCCGGCCGTGACGAAGAACGCGATCAGCTGCAGGAGGTCTCGCGACGGCGTGTCCGGGGGGATGACGAACGCTGCCGCGAGGGTGACCACACCCCGCATACCGGCCCAGCCGAGGAGCGTCGTCGCCCCGTAGGTCAGTCGCTTGCCCTCGGGATCGGGTGAGCGCTGCAGCGCGAGCCGGGCGATGAACACCCAGGCCATCCGGACGACCACGACGGTGACCAGCGCCGCGACGCACACGATCCCGATTCGCCCCAGCCCGAGGTCGCCGTTGAGGGCTCCGTCGACGATGCGGTAGGCCTGCAGCCCGATCAGCAGGAACACCGCGCTCTCCAGCAGGAAGGAGATGCTCTGCCAGTTGGTGCGCTCCTGGATCCGTGAGCGCGCGGTCTGCAGCACCGGTGCACGGTGACCCAGCAGCAGGCCGGCGACGACGACGGCCACGACGCCCGAGCCGTGCAGCTCCTCGGAGATCAGGTACGACGCGAACGGCACCACGAACGACAGACCCGAGTCGAGCACCGGGTCGGTGATGTGGCGGCGCACCCTGCCGACCAGGGCGTAGATCGCGAGCCCGACGACGACGCCGACACCGGCGGCGACCGCGAAGTCCAGCCCGATCCCCAGCAGGGAGACGCTCGCGGTCGCGGCACCGATGGCGGTGTTCAGCGCGACCAGCGCGGTGGCGTCGTTGAACAGCGACTCGCCCTCGAGCATCGTCGTCACCCGGCGCGGCAGCCCGATCCGCCGGCCGATCGACGTCGCCGCCACGGCGTCCGGCGGGCCGACGACGGCCCCGATCGCGAAGGCCGCCCACCACGGCAGCGCCGGCACCAGCCAGTGCACGACCACGGCGACGACGCCCGTGGTGATCCCGACCAGCACCACTGCCAGCAGCAGGATCGGGATCCGGTTCGCGTTGAAGTCGATCAGCGAGGTCTGCTGGGAGGCGGAGTAGAGCAGCGGCGGCAGCAGGCCCAGCAGCACGACCTCGGAGGTCAGCTCGACGTCGGGGATGAAGGGGACGTAGGAGGCGGCGATCCCGACCACGATGAGCACCAGGGGTGAGGACAGCCCCAACCGTCGGCAGCCACCGGCGACCACCAGCACGGTGACCGCCAGCGCAACGATGCCGATCGCGATGTCCACGCCACGATTGTCCCAGCCCACGGGAGGCGAGCGCGACGAGTCTCGCCTACTGCTCGTCGACCAGCCCGAGCGCGCGCATCTGCGACTCCAGCGGCCCCGCGACGAGCACCTCGACGGCGCCCTCCTCGGCGGGGCGGGTGACCTGCTGGACGGCGCCGTCGCACCAGAACCACACGTCCGGGCTGACGGCGCCCGGCGCGGCGTGCTCGCGCCGCGCCACCTGCAGCAGCGTGGGGATGGCGGCGAACATCCCCTCCCCAGCGACGGGGTGGACCGCGACGACGTGCCGGTTCGGGACGACGAAGAGCACGCCGTTGGCCGGGGCCTCGACCAGGAAGTCCTCGCGGAGCAGGTGCTCCATCGTGAACACCCGGCTGGCGTTGAAGAAGCCGCCGGTGCTCAGCTTCACCTCCGAGGCCAGGTCGTCACCCACGGAGATCACGTGCTCGCCGCGCAGGCGGGAGAGGTTCGTCAGCGCCGCGGCCCGGACCCCGTCCCATCCCCCGAGCCGCTCGATGTCACGGGCGCCGGTGAGGGTCTCGACGTACTCCGGGTGGTCGATGCAGGCCAGCCCCATCAGCCCGTCACCGAGCGTGACGGCGGCGCCCGGCGCGGGCCGGGCGTCACCGGCGGCCCACAGCCGCAGGTGGAGCCGGTCGGCCACGCTGGCCAGCTCGCGCTGCTTGGGGACGGCGTGGGCGGTCACGATCCCCTGCACGTGCTGGTCGAGCAGGCCCCGCCACGCGCGCCGGTCACCGGCGGCGGCGAGGAGAGCGACGTTGGTCAGGCCGTAGCTGTGCCCGTCGCTGCCCCGCAGCTGCCCGTCGGCGTACGTGCACTCGAGCCCGTGCTCGGCGAACACCTCGCGCGCCAGCCGCGCGAACCGGTGGGCCACCACGGGGTCGGGGAACATCGGCAGGGCCGGGTCGGCCGGTACGTCACCGGCGCCGCGCGCCCGTCGACGGCGGCGCCTGCCGGCCCACGGTCGACGGGAGAGGAACCCCATTCCTCGACCGTATCCCCACCGAGGTGACGGTCAACCCCGCCCCGAGCCCGAGCCGCCGTCGGAGGGAGAGGCGCCGGTGAAGTCGAGGACCCCCGCGCGGCGGACGACGCGCAGCGGCCCCGGGAGGTCGACGCCCACCTGCCCGTGCCAGTCGGTCACCAGCCGGTCCAGCGCCAGCACGTGCACCCGGAAGAGGTCGGCCGTGGGCGAGCCGGCGGTGACCGCCGCGAGCCGCAGGACGCGGCGGCGTACGGCAGGGTGCAGCGACGCCAGCGCGTCCACGGCCAGGCCGCCCGGTACGGCCGCGCGGCCCAGCGCGTCGTCGGCGACGGCGTCGAGGTACGACGCGTCCTCGCGCAGCTGGTCGGCGGTACGCGCCAGAGCGGCGCCGACCCCCGGGCCGAGCTCGTCCTCGAGCAGCGGCAGCACGGTGCGGCGTACGCGGACCCGCGTGAAGCGGTCGTCGGTGTTGTGCGGGTCCTCCCACCACTCGAGACCCTCGGCGAGGCACGCCGTCTCGGTGTCGGCGCGGGTGACGTCGAGGAGCGGCCGTCGGAAGACCTCGAACGCGCGACGCATCCCCGACAGCGCCCGGCCGCCGGACCCCCGAGTCAAGCCCATCAGGACGGTCTCGGCCTGGTCGTCGCGGGTGTGCCCGAGGAGGACCGCCGAGGCCCCGAAGCGGGTCGCCAGCTCGCGGAGGACGTCGTACCTCGCCTCGCGGGCGGCCGCCTCCGGCCCCAGCCCGGCGGCGCTCACCGTGACGGCCACGACCACGGCCTCGTCGGCGCCGAGCGCGCGCAGCTGGTCGGCCGTCCGGTCGGCCTGGGCGGCGGAGCCCTCCTGCAGCTGGTGGTCGACGCAGACGCCGACGACCCGGCACGACGAGCCACGCCCCTCTACGACGGTCGCGGCCGCCAGCGCGAGGGAGTCGGCGCCTCCCGAGCAGGCGACGAGCACGGTAGCGCCCTCGGGGAGGTCGGCGAGGTCGGTACGGACCGCGAGCCGGACCGCCGCGACCGAGGGGTGCGGCCCGGTCATCCGTGCACGCGGGCCAGCCACGTCTCGGGGGCGTGGATCTCGGCCTTGGAGGGCAGCGTGGCGGGTTCGGTCCAGATCGCGTTGAAGCCGTCCATGCCGACCTTGTCGACGACCGAGCGGACGAAGACGGCGCCGTCGCGGTACTGCGCCATCTTCTGGTCCATCCCCATCAGCCGGCGCACGAGCCGGTCGAGGACGCCCACGCCCTTGCGGCGCTGGGTGAACTTCCGGCGGATCGCTCCCACGCTCGGGATGACCTCGGGGCCGACGCCGTCCATCACGACGTCGGCGTGGCCCTCCAGCAGGCTCATCACGCCAGTCACCCGGTCGATGACCTCGCGCTGCTCGGGGCTGGCGAAGATCTCGGCCAGGCTCATGTCCTTCGTCCCGCCGCCGATGATCTCGCGCGCCCGCCGGACCACCTGCCCGACCATCTCGGCCGGGTCGGTGCCGATGCCGTCGGCGAGCGCGCGCACCTGGTCGTAGAGGTGGTCGCGCAGCCACGGCACCGCGGTGAACTGCACCCGGTGGGTCTCCTCGTGCAGGCAGACCCAGAGCCGGAAGTCGGTGGCGTCGACGTCGAGGTCGCGCTCGACCTGGACGACGTTGGGTGCGACGAGGAGCAGCCGCCCCACGACGCTGCCGGGGTCGTCGACCGCCCCCGCACCGTGGAACGGGTCGAACTGGCCCAGCACCCTGCCGGACAGGAAGCCGAGCATCGCCCCGACCTCGGTGCCGGAGACGCGGGACCCCACGGCCCGCGCGACCCGGCCGGGGTCGCCGCGCTTCTCTGTGAGCCGGTCGACCAGCGGCGTGACCAGCTGGGCGAACCCCTCCAGGTTGGCCTCGATCCAGCCGGCGCGGTCCACGACGCGTACGGGTGCCGTGCCGGCCTCGGTGACCAGGCCGGTGTACGCGCGCACCAGCGGACTGGCGGTGGCCGCTCCCTGCCGCAGCTCCGCGACGGCCTCGGCGGCCTCGCTCGAGGAGACCTCGGGTCCCGGACCGGCCAGACGCGTGCCCACCCGCGCGGCCAGCTCCCAGTCGACCATCGACGGCTTGTCACTCATGGCACGACCCTACGGACCCGCACCGACCGCCCCGGTCCGCCGTGGGCATGTCCGCCTGGTACCTCACCGGGTCTCGACGTCGCTCGTCGCTGGCGCTCCTCACGGCTCGACCACCTACAGCTCGAGGTGGTCGAGCCCGAACCGAGCCCTGCGAGGGAGGACGTCGAGACCACCGCCAGCCGAACGGCGACCTCAGCCAGAGGCCGACGGGGAAGGCGAGGCCGAGGGCGTGGCAGACGTACCGCACCGGCAGGCACCGATCGCGGCGGCGACCTGGTCGATCCGCTGCCGGGCGAAGAGCTGGTCGGCCTCGGGGACCCGGTCGGCGATGGCGACGAAGGCCAGCACGTCGCCGGAGAGGTCGGTCGCGATGCCGGCCAGCCCGTGGACGCCGGTCAGCGTGCCGGTCTTGGCGTGCACCCGCCCGCGTCCCGCGGCCGGGCCGGTGTCGAAGCGGTCGGTCAGCGAGCCCGTGAACCCGGCCACCGGCAGCCCGGTCACCACCTCGCGCAGCGTCGGGTGGTCGTCCGAGGCGGCCGTACGGAGCACCCCGACCATCGTCTCCGGCGAGATCAGGTTGCCGCGCGACAGGCCGGAGCCGTCGAGGAGCCTCAGCCCGGCGGTCGGCACACCCAGCCTGCCGAGCACCTGGATCACGGCCTTCGCGCCGCCGCTGAAGGAGCCGCCCGTCCCCTCCGCCAGCCCCACCTGGTGGGAGACCACCTCGGCGGCGTTGTTGTCGCTGACCAGCAGCAGTCGCGACACGATCTGGCCCAGCGGCGGGGACTCGACGCGGGCCACCTCGGTCGCCCCCTGGCTCGCCGGCTGGCGTCGTACGTCCCCGGACACCGTGATGCCCGCGGCACCCAGGGCCTGACGGAACACCGTGGCGGCACGTGCGCTCGGGTCGTCGACGTACCCGCCGGCAGGGCTGCGCCCCTCGTCGACCCACAGCGCCGAGATCGGGGGGACGACGCCCTCCGGGACGTACGAGGACTCCCACGACGGGTCGACCCGCGGCCCGGTGAAGAGGCTGTCGTCGTAGCCGAGCGTGACGCGGGTGGTCCCGCCCTGCTTCAGCGCGGCGGCCGTACGGCGCGCCAGCGTCCCGACGTCCGCGTAGTGGGGGTACGTCCCCGCCTCGGGCGTGCCGGAGGCGAGGAACGGGTCGCCTCCGCCGACCAGCGTCAGCCGCGCAGGGGTGCCGGACGCCGCGGGCTCCTGCTCGACCCGGGTCGCGAACCGCTTGCCCGGACCGATCGCCTGCAGCGCGGCCGTCGAGGTGAGGAGCTTGGTGGTCGAGGCGGGCGTGAACGGCTGGTCACCGCGCTGGTAGACCACGCGCCCCGACGACAGGTCCGCCACTCGTACCGTCACCCGCCCCAGGCGCCGGTCGCCGAGCAGCGGGTCCAGCGCCTGCTTCAGGCGGGCGGCGGACGCGTCCCCGTCGTCCTGCCCCGCCGCGACGGCACGCGCCGGGGCGGTGCGCGGCAGGTCGAGGCCCGCGGGCGGGCGTACGGCCGCCGGCTCGGTCAGGGGGTCCGGGCTGCTGATCCCCAGCTTGTCGCCGAGCCGGAAGTGCCACGCCAGCCCGGCACCGACGACGAGCAGCAGGACCAGCGCCTCCGGCAGCAGCCACCACCGGCTGCGCCGCGTGGGCGTACGAGCCGCTCGCGCCTGGTGCTTGGCCTCGCGGCGCTCCGCGCGACGGGCCCGCCGCTTGCCCTTGGCCGGGAACGGCCGGTCGGTCGCGTCGTCGGGCGCCTGCGGCGCCTGGGACCCCTGGGACCCCGCGGGCTCGTCCGAGCGAGCGTGGTCTGCACCACTGTCGGCCACGAGATACCCCCTCCACTGGACGCGCCCGTGCCATTGTGCGCGAGACTGACCAGCGCGCGGCCACCGGCACCGTCCGGCCCGGCGCGCGCGGAACGTGATCGTCGCAGGCCCCGAGCGGGGCCTGGAGGAGAGGTGGAGACAGCCGTGGAGCTGGAGTTCGACGTCCTGGTGGAGATCCCCAAGGGGCAGCGCAACAAGTACGAGGTCGACCACCACAGCGGTCGGCTGCGTCTGGACCGGACGCTGTTCACCTCCACGCAGTACCCCGCCGACTACGGCTACATCGAGGACACCCTCGGCCAGGACGGCGACCCGCTGGACGCGCTCGTCCTGCTGCCCGAGCCGACCTTCCCCGGCTGCCTGATCCGCGCCCGCGCGATCGGGATGTTCCGGATGACCGACGAGAAGGGCGGTGACGACAAGGTCCTCTGCGTGCCGGTCAGCGACCCGCGCCAGGAGCACCTGCGCGACATCAGCCACGTCTCGAAGTTCGACCGGCTCGAGATCCAGCACTTCTTCGAGGTCTACAAGGACCTGGAGCCCGGCAAGTCCGTCGAGGGTGCGGAGTGGGTGGGTCGACCGCAGGCCGAGGCCGAGGTCCGCGCCTCGTTCGAGCGCGACGGTCACCAGCCGCCCCCGCCGCTCGACGACTGATCGCCTCCCGATCGGGTACGCCGTCGTCATGAGGACCCTCGACATCGACGGCGTCGGCCCGGTCAGCAGGATCGGCCTCGGCACCTGGCAGTTCGGCTCCCGAGAGTGGGGCTACGGCGACGACTACGCCGACCGGACGGCGCGTGACATCGTCGCGCGCGCGCTCGAGCTGGGCGTGACGCTCTTCGACACCGCCGAGGCGTACGGCTTCGGCAAGAGCGAGCGGATCCTCGGTGCGGCCCTCGGCGAGCGGCGCGACGAGGTGGCGCTGGCCTCCAAGATCATGCCGGTGGCGCCGTTCCCCAAGGTCGTCGTCAACCGTGCCCGAGCGAGCGCCAAGCGGCTCGGAGTCAGGCGGATCCCGCTCTACCAGGTGCACCAGCCCAACCCGGTCGTCCCGGACTCGGTGATCATGCCGGGGATGAAGACCCTGCTCGACGACGGCACCATCGGCGCGGCGGGCGTCTCCAACTACTCCCTCGAACGCTGGCAGAAGGCCGACTCGGCGCTGGGGCGCCCCGTGGTCTCCAACCAGGTCAGCTTCTCGCTGGCGAACGCCGGGCCGCTGGAGGACATGGTCCCGTTCGCGCAGGCCGAGAACCGGCTGGTGATCGCGTACAGCCCGCTGGCCCAGGGCCTGCTGGGCGGGAAGTACGGCCCCGAGAACCGTCCTCGCGACGTACGCCGGACCAACCCGCTGTTCGGCACGGCGAACCTCGCCCGCGCCCAGCCGCTGCTCGACGTCCTCCGCGACGTCGCCGGCACGATCGGCACGACGCCGTCGCAGGTGGCCCTCGCCTGGCTGGTGAACCTCCCCCAGGTCGTCGCGATCCCCGGCGCGTCGAGCATCGAGCAGCTGGAGTCCAACGTGGCCGCCGCCGAGCTGGACCTCGACGAGTCGGCGATGACGGCGCTGAGCGACGCCGCCCGCGACTTCACCCCGGTCGGCGCCGGCCGTACCGTCCTCGACGCGGTCAAGGAGCGGCTCGGCCGGTAGCCCGCCCACCGGGCAGTTCGAGCACGCTTCAGGACGCCGACCGGGTGCACGAAGTGCCCGCTCGGCGGCCGAGAGCGTGCGTGAGGTGCCCGGTCAGCCGTCGTGCTCGGGCATCCCCGACAGCGGTACGAGCATCTCGGCCTGCAGCAGCTCCTCGGGGATGCCGAACGCGTTCACGAGGTCCAGCGCGATCGGGCGGATCCGACGGCACAGCCGGCCGATCTCGCGGGTGACCGCCTTGGAGCGCTCGGCGGTCAACCGGCCGTGCTCCATGAACCAGCCCTTGTCGTCCTCGATCACCGAGAGCGCGTACAGGTCGCACAGCAACGTCATCGCCACACGGTGGGCGCTGTCCCCGGGCAGCTCCTCGAGCTTCGCCACGAAGGTCTCCAGCACCTCACGCTCCACGCTGGCCCGCGCGCAGGCGATGACGTGGTCCTGCACGCGGCTGAACACCACGACCGGTGGCATCTTGCGGTCCATGCCGCGCTTGAGGCGTCGGGCGGCGCCGGAGATCAGGTGCTCCTCACGCCAGCGCAGCATGGCCAGGTGGTACGACGGGTCGCGCAGCCCCGACTCGTCGTCGGCGGGGTCGTCGGAGCCCGGCAGCCAGTCCTTCACCCGCTCGAGCAGCGTGTGGGCCGACGTCCGCTCGACGACCGTCTCGACCGCCAGCTCGCTGACGAACCGCACCATCCCGAGCTGGTCGAGCTCCTCGAAGTTGGACTGGTAGTCGGTCAGCAGCCCCTTGGCCACCAGCTGCAGCAGGACGTGGTTGTCGCCCTCGAAGGTGGTGAAGACGTCGGTGTCGGCCTTGAGGGCGGCGAACCGGTTCGCCGCGAGGTAGCCGTTGCCACCGCACGCCTCGCGGCACTCCTGGATCACGTCGGTCGCCAGCCAGGTGCCCATCGCCTTGGTGCCCGCCGCCCGCGACTCGAGCGCGCGGCGCCGGTGCTCGGCCGCCTCGTCCCCGACCGGTGCCTGGGTCGAGAACACCTCGTGCAGCTCGGCGACCAGCGTCTCCTGGGCGAAGTGCATGGCGTACGTCCGCGCCAGCCGCGGGAACAGCCGCCGCTGGTGCATGCCGTAGTCGAGCAGCAGCTCCTCCTCGTCGGCCGACGGGTCACCGAACTGGCGTCGCATCAGCGAGTAGCGCACGGCCAGCACCAGCGCCACCTTGGCGGCGTTGATCCCGGCCCCGCCGACGGACACCCGGCCCTGGACCAGGGTGCCGAGCATGGTGAAGAAGCGGCGGGAGCGGTTCTCGATGTCGGAGGAGTACTCGCCGCCGTCACTGACGTCGGCGTAGCGGTTGAGCAGGTTCGCCCGCGGCACCCGCACGCCGTCGAACCAGATCCGTCCGTTGTCGACACCGCTCAGCCCCATCTTGGCGCCGTCGTCCTCGATCCGCACTCCGGGGAGGACCTTGCCCGCCTCGTCACGGATCGGGACCACGAACGCGTGCACGCCCTCGGACTCGCCCTTGATCACCAGCTGCGCGAAGACGACGGCGGCGTGGGCGTGGCAGGCGGCGTTGCCGATGTAGTCCTTGCGGGCGAGGTCGTACGGCGTGGACAGCACGAACTCCCCCGCCTCCGGGTCGTACGTCGCGGTCGTCCCCAGCTGCTGGACGTCCGACCCGTGCCCGGACTCGGTCATCGCGAAGCAGCCGAGCAGCTTCCCCGAGACCAGGTCGGGGAGGTACGCCTCGTGGTGCGCACGGCTGCCCAGGTGCAGGATCGCGCCGCCGAAGAGCCCGAACTGCACACCCACCTTCACCAGCACCGAGAGGTCCCCGAGCGCGAGGGTCTCGAACCCGGCGATCGAGGCGCCGATGTCGCCACCACCGCCGTACTCCTCCGGGAAGCCGACGCCGAGCATCCCGGTGGCGGCGAACTCTTGGACCACCTCGAGCACGCGCTCGCGGAAGTCGTCCGGGTCCATCTCGATCTGGTCGCGCAGCACCTCCGGGTGCTCGGCGAGGTGCTTGCGGGTCAGCTGCCGGATGTCGGCGTAGTGCCCGTCGAGGAAGGCGGTCAGCTCGGGGACGTCGATGCGAGGCGCGCTCGCCGGGTCGGCCATGGCTCCATCGTGCCGCACGCAGTCGTACGACGCCCCCACCCGCAGGTGACCTGCGAGTGGGGGCGTCCGCCCTGAGGGGGTGCTGCGGCTCAGCTCACCCGGCCGAAGTAGTTCGGCGGGATCCAGTAGTCGATCGAGTCGATCTCGACGTCCCGACCGGTGCGCGGTGCGTGCAGGATCTCGTTGTCGCCGATGTAGATGGCGACGTGGTGGATGCCGCCGGGGCTGCTGCCCCAGAACACCAGGTCCCCGGGCTCGAGCTCGCTGCGGGAGATGTGCTCGATGGCGGCGTACTGCGCTGCGGAGTTGCGCGGGATCGACTTCCCGCCCGCGGCCCACGCCTTCATCGTCAGCCCGCTGCAGTCCCAGGACGACGGCCCGGTGGCCGCCCACCGGTACGGGTCACCGATCTGGGCCTTGGCGAACGCGATCATCGCGTTCACGCTGCGCCCCGACGACGGCTTCGGAGCCGGCTTGGGCTTCGGAGTCGGCTTCGGAGTCGGCTTCGGAGTCGGCTTCGGAGTCGGCGTCGGGGTCGGCGTCGGAGTGGGTGTCGGCGTCGGGGACGTCTCGCCCTGTCCCGCGTCGTCACCACTGCTGGTGCCCTCGTCGGACCCGTCGCCGTCGGACCCGTCGCTGCGACCGGCTTCCCCACCGGTCGAGCCCTGAGTCTTCTCGCGATCGGCCTTCTCCTGGGCCGCCTTCTCCTGGG
This sequence comes from Marmoricola endophyticus, assembly GCF_014644415.1. GTDB lineage: Bacteria > Actinomycetota > Actinomycetes > Propionibacteriales > Nocardioidaceae > Marmoricola > Marmoricola endophyticus. Next base: position 2,655,470 of record NZ_BMKQ01000001.1, on the reverse strand, counting down.
CCGCCTTCTCTGCCGCCGCCTTCTCCTGAGCGGCCTGCTCGTCGGCCTGACGCTGCAGCTCGGCCTCGTGAGCCGCCTGCGCCTTGGCCTCGAGCGCCGCCTGCCGCTGCTCGGCGAGCTGCCGGGAGACCCCCTGGGCCTGGGCCAGCTCGTCCATCAGCTGCGACTGCCGCGCGGCGATGGCGTCGTTGCGCGCCTGGGCCTTCGCCACGACCTGCTGCGCCGCGTCGCGGGTGCTGCGGGCCATCTCGGTGAGCTGCTCGGCCTCCCGCTTGGCGTCCGCCGCCGTGACCCGCGCCTTCGCCGCGGCCTGCCGGGTCGCGACGTACTGGTCGTAGGTGTGGTCCATGCTGGCGCCCGCGCCGGAGACCGCGCCGTAGCGGTCCATCAGCTTCTCGGCACCGTCGCCGGAGGTCAGCGCCTGCATCCGGTCCAGCGTGGCGCTGCTGCGGTAGCTCTGCGTGAGCATCCGAGCCATGTCGTCGCGCTGGTCGGTGGCCTTCTTCGTCGCCGACCGCTCCGCGGCGCGGGCCGCGGCGAGGTCGGACTTGGCCTGGCCGAGCTTCCAGCTCGCCGCGTTGTAGCGCTCCGCCGCGATCTCGGCCGCGACGCCCGTACGGTTCAGGTCGTCGTTGGCCTGAGCGAGGTCCGCCTGGATGGCCGCCACGTCGCGCTGCTTCCCCACAACGCGCTGCTGGGCCTGGGAGACGTCCTGCTGGGACGGCGGTGGATCGTTCGAGTCGGCCAACGCCGGCGGGGCTGCGGGGAGCAGCACCGCCAGAGCGGCCGCGGCGGCGAGGGCCGCCCTAGATGGTCGTTTCACCGAGGAACTCCTGTCTCGTGGCACATCAAGCGCCACAATGCGAACATCTTTCACAGAAATGTTCAACAGCAACGGCGTGTCGCCTTGACGTACCACAACGATGTAATTCACGCACATCGCAAAAAAGACATTTCCACCGAACTCGGATGAGGTCGGTGGGACAGCGGCAACGGGCCGCCGGCGAGGCTCAGGCCTCGGCGCGCTCCTCGACCGGTACGGCACTCGTGGTCGTCGTGGGATGGGAGCTGCGCCCCCGTCTGTCGAACTTCTGCCCCGTGGCCAGGGCACCGAGGTAGACCGAGACGATCGCGATCGCGGCGCCGGCGATGTCGTCGGCGATGTAGTGCCAGCCGAAGTACGTCGTCGAGAGCACGACGAGCACGAAGTAGACCCAGAGCACGGTCTTGATCAGCCGGCTGCGGACGGTGTACTGCGCCACCAAGGCGACGGTCAGCGTGATCCCGACGTGCAGCGAGGCGAAGCCGGCGACCGACTGCACGCCCTCGAACAGCGGGTTGAAGCGCGACGCGGCCCGGCCGTCGAACAACGAGTTCGCGAGGTCCCTGGTGCCCGTGTCCGGCAGGTCGTTGTAGAGGAACGGGAAGGCGAAGTTCGGCCCGAGAGTGGGGACGAGGTAGTAGCTCAGCGTGCCCAGCGTCCACGCCAGGCAGTCCGCGGTGACGAACCAGTAGCCGAAGCTGACGTTGCGCGACCAGACCACCCAGGCGATGACGACGACCGGCACCATCGGCAAGAACGCGAGGTAGACCCAGGACAGGACGTACGCCGAGGGCCCGGTGCCCAGCACGTCGTGCAGGATCACCGACGGGTCGTGGCCGAACAGCAGCCACTGGTCCAGCGAGTGCAGCGTGTTGTCGTACGTGACCGGCTTGCCGTTCTCGCTGCGGATGAACGGCAGCATGTTCTTGAGGTTCCGGTAGCAGACGTAGACCGCGTAGAAGCTGACCAGCCCGATGGCGACCAGCTTGATCCGGTCCCAGGTCCAGTGCTCGCGGACGATCAGCTGTGCCTGACGCTTGAACTCCACGGGTCTGAACCGCGAGCGCCACAGCGTCCGGGGGATCACGTCCACCAGGAACGCGCCCCCGACCAGGAGCGGCAGCCGCAGCCAGCTCGGCCCGAGGAAGCCGTCCGGGTCGCGCAGCGGGATGCCCAGCGAGATCGAGCAGATCACCGCCAGCGCGACCATCACGACGGCGTTGAAGACCAGGAGTCCCCACGCGCGCCGCTTCACCCGAGGGATTGTAGGCAGTCGCGGTTGAGAGGGCACTGAGAGCCCTCGAACGTGCCGGCCACACCGAAGGAGGGGCGTGAGCGTACGCAGTCGGGGTATCGCCCGTCTCCCACCCTGCTCCCGACGAAGGGCACTTCATGGACCTGAACATCTCCGGACGTACAGCACTGGTCACCGGCGGCGACTCCGGCATCGGCTGGCACACCGCCCGGCTGCTCCTCGACGAGGGGGTCACCGTCGTGCTCAGCGACGTCGACCAGGACAGCCTCGACTCGGCGGCGGCCGACCTCGGTGCGCCGAAGGGGAAGCTCTTCGCCTTCGCCGCCGATCTCGACGACCTCGAGGCGATCCAGAAGCTGCAGCAGAGAGTCGCCGAGGAGGTCGGCGACATCGACGTCCTGGTGCAGTCCGCCGGTGTCACCGGAGCGCAGGGACTGTTCCACGAGATCGACGACGCCGGCTGGGTGGACACCCTCACCACCGACCTGCTCGCACCGGTCCGCCTCACCCGGGCCTTCCTCCCCGCACTACGCCGCGGGGGGTGGGGACGGATCGTCTACCTGACGTCGGAGGACGCCCTCCAGCCGTACGACGACGAGCTGCCCTACTGCGCGGCCAAGGCCGGGGTGCTCGCCTTCGCCAAGGGCCTCTCGCGCACCTATGCGGCCGAGGGGCTGCTCGTCAACTGCGTCTCCCCTGCCTTCATCCACACGCCGATGACCGACGCGATGATGGACAAGCGCTCGGACGAGCTCGGCACGAGCTTCGACGAGGCGGTGGAGAGCTTCCTCGACGAGGAGCGGCCCTACATGGAGCTCAAGCGCCGTGGCGAGCCGGAGGAGGCCGCCGCAGTCGTCGCCTTCTTGTGCTCGGACCTCGCGAGCTTCGTCAACGGCTCGAACTACCGGGTCGACTCGGGGTCCGTGGCGACCATCTGATGCTGAACCACGTCGACCACGGGGGCGCCGGGCCCGACCTGGTCCTGCTGCACGCCTTCCCGCTGAGCTCGCGGATGTGGCGGCGACTGGTCCCGCTGGCGACCGACCGCTGGCGGGTCGTCACCGTGGACCTGCCGGGGCTGGGCGCAAGCCCCGTCCCGGCCTCGGTGCCGTCCATGACCGCGGTCGCCGACGGGGTCCGGGACGTGCTGGACCACCTGGGGATCGAGACCGCCACGGTTTTCGGCGTCTCGACCGGCGGGTACGCCGCGCTCGCGCTGGCCGGTCTCTTCCCCAAGCGGGTGGCCGCGCTGGCACTCGGCAGCACGACCACCCGCGTCATCGCGCCCGACGACCCCGACGAGCGCCGTCGTACGGCCGTGGAGGTGGAGCGCAGCGGGTCGACCGACGCCGTGGCGGGCAGCGCCGACGAGGGGCTCGGCGCCACGGCCCACCGCGATCAACCCGGTCTGCGCGACGAGCTGATCTCCGTCCTCGCGCGTGCCGATCCGGCAGGCGTGGCCTGGATGGCCCGCGCTATCGCCGCTCGCGAGGACACCGCATCGACGCTGCGCGCCTTCACCGGTCGGGTGCTGCTGGTCTTCGGCGCCGAGGACGAGGCCACGCCCCCGGAGCGGGGCGAGGAGATGCTGCGGCTGCGCGCAGACGAGGACACGACGTACATAGTGCTGCCGGCGGTCGGTCACCTCACCGCGCTCGAGGCGCCCGGTGCCGTCGCCGAGTGCCTCGAGCGGCTGAGGGTCTAGATCAGGCCGTCGAACGACGTGGGACGCGAGTGCCGCGCCAAGACCTCGCGCGCGGCGTCGGTGGAGTCCCAGACGCCCCACAGCAGCACGCCGACGACCTCTTCGTCGTCGACGTAGTACACGACCGCGTTGCCCTCGCCCTTGTCCACGACCACCGTCTCCAGCGACGCGTCGAGCGTGCCGACTGCCTCGTAGCCGTAGTCGAAGAGGTCGGAGTAGAACATCGGCGTGTGGTCGTACGTCTCGTCCGACCCGGCCAGGATCCGGCCCACGACGGCGCCCATCTGGTCGGCGTTGTCCACGTGCTCGACGCGGCGCCGGCCGAGGATCCGGTCCGGGTACTGCGCGACGTCGCCGGCGGCGAGGACGGCGGGGTCGGAGGTGTGCAGGCGCTCGTCGACCACGACGCCGCCACCCTCGGCGACCTCGAGACCGCCCGCGCGCGCGAGAGCGTCGGAGGCCTCGATGCCCAGTCCGACCACCGCGACGTCGGCCTCGACCGAGGAGCCGTCGTCGAGCCGCAGCGTGACCGAGCCGTCACCGCTCTCCCCGCCCTCGACCTTGACGCCGGCCCGCAAGGTCACGCCGGCGTCGGTAAAGGCCTTCTCCAGGTCGGCGGTGATGCTGTCCGGCAGCATGTGGTCCAGCAGCCGCTCGCCAGGGTGGTAGACGGTCACAGTGGCGCCGTTCTGGACCAGCGCAGCCGCGACCTCGCTGCCGATGTAGCCGCCGCCCACGACAGCGACGTCGGGGCCGCCGGCGGCCAGCTCGCGCAGCCGGTCGTAGTCGGTCAGGGTGCGGTAGTACAGCACCCTGTCGCTGGCTTCCAGCCCGTCGAGGCGGCGGGGGTGCCCGCCGGTGGCCAGCAACAGCTGCCCATAGCCGAACTCGTCACCGCCAACCGTGCCGACCACTTTGGCCTCGCGGTCCAGCGAGGTGGCCCGGGTCTCGAGGTGCAGCGTCGCCCCGGTCTCGTCCGCGGTCGCCAGGGCCGCGGACTCCTTGTCGAAGTCCGGGTCGGTCCACAGCTTCTTCGACAGGGCCGGCCGCGGGAACGGTGCGGTCGGCTCCTCGCCGACGATCCCGATGGTGCCGCTCTCGTCACGCTCGCGGATCCCCTTGGCGGCCGCGTCGGCCACCATCCCGCCGCCGATGATCAGGTAGTCGTAGTCGTACCGCATGGGTACGTCGTACCCGCTCGCGGTCACCTCACGCGGGGGTCACCCGAGCCGGGTCTCGACAAGCTCGACCTCCGGTGGTCGAGCTCGGCCTGTCCTGAGCTTGTCGAAGGGTCGAGACCCATCGACCCACGCTCAGTGCTTGGTGATCGTGGTGATCAGCGCGGTCTGCTCGACGAAGACGCTGCCGTCGTCGTGGGAGAGGAAGTCGCTCATCTGCTGCTGCACCTCGCCCCAGCGCTCGTCGCCGAGGCGGTCGCGGGCGGCGACGCCGACGGGGTGGTCGGCGAAGAAGTCCGCAGCAGCGGTGTCCGACTCGGCGACCCGGCCGATGCGGTACGGCATCGTCTCGGTGCGCACGTCGACGGGCAGGTCGGCGAAGAGTCGGCGCACGCGGTCCTCGCCGAACCAGCCGGGGTCCTCGTCCATCGCGTCGGCCATCGGGTTGTCGGCGAGCACCTCGCGCATCACGTCCATCACCTCGGGCGGGAAGAGCGGCTTCTCGCCCCAGTCCCAGCCCCCGATGACGGCCCGCCCGCCGGGCTTGAGCACGCGCAACAGCTCAGCCGCGCTGCGCGGCGCGTCGGGGACGAGCACCAGCGCGGAGACCGACACCGCGACGTCGACATCCTCGTCGAGCAGCGGCATCGCCTGGGCGTCGGCGTGCAACCAGGTCGGCGCCACGCCGCGCTCGGCGGCGCGGTCGCGGGCGACGCCGAGGAGGCGCGAGGCCAGGTCCAGCCCGGTCGTCCGCGCTCCGGCCTCGGCGCACAGCAGGGCGAGGTTGCCGGTGCCCGTCCCCACGTCGAGGGCGTGCTCGCCGGGGCGGGGCGCCGCGCGACGCACCACCTCCTCGCCGTACGGCAGCAGGTCCTCGCCGGTCGGTTCGTACCGTCCGGTGTCCCACAGCCAGGTCTGGTCAGTCGCGCTGTCCCGAGTGGTCGTCATGCCTCCCAGGCGTACTCCGGGCGGGCATCGACGACCAGGAACGGTCTGCTTTCTCACACGGGGGCGAAGACCGCGACCCCGTCCTCCTCGCCGCGCGCCAGCTGGCCTCGCAGCACCAGCAGCTCCAGGTGCGAGAGCGTCTCGAAGGCCGCCAGCACCTGGTCGAACGGCGTCAGGTCGACCGCTCGCCTCCGGCGCCTGGTCCACGGGAGCTCCTGCGCGACCTCCCAGCCGGTACGAGCCCCGCCTCGCGCCGCGGCCAGCGTGTCGGCCAGGCGCTCGTCGTGGAAGGCCAGGAGCTCGTCGACCCGGGCGTACGAGGAGTCCGTCACCGGCCCGTGGGCCGGGAGCAGACGCAGGTCAGGGAGCTCGCGCACCCTGCGCAGCGAGTCGAGGAAGTCTCGCAGCGGCTGCTGCACCCAGGCCGGCTCGAACCCGATCGAGGGCGTGATCTGCGGCAGGACGTGGTCGCCGGCGAAGAGCAGCCCGCCGCCGGTGTCGGCGAAGACGACGTGGCCCTGCGTGTGCCCCGGGGTGGGGACGACGTCGAGCTCGCGGCCGCCCAGGTCGACCCGGCTCGACGCTTCCAGCCAGGCGTCCGGGTAGTCGTAGTACTCCACCGGGGGGCGCTCCCCGCGCGTGTCGGTCCACGGCAAGTCCAGCTCGTGCGCGCCGGCGCGGCGCAGACGTCGTACGTCGTTGTCGCCCACCGACTCGGCGGCGTTGAGCAGGTCCAGCGACGGCTTCTCGCCGATCCCGAGCGAGACGTGGGCGCCGACCTCCTGGCGCAGCGCGACCGCCTGCGTGTAGTGGTCGCGGTGCACGTGGGTGACGAGGAAGCGGCGGATGTCGCTCAGCGCGTGGCCGGCCTGGCGCAGCGAGTCGACCAGCTGCTCGCGCGCCTCGGGGATCGCCCAGCCGCCGTCGATCAGGACGAGACCCTCCTCGGTCTCGAGGACGTAGACGTTGACGGCCCGCAGCCCGTCCATCGGCAGCGGGAGCGGGATCCTCCAGACACCGTCGCTGACGGGGTAGGCGCCCGGTTCGGTCCAGCTGAGGTCGGCCACGAGCGGACCGTACCGCCCGGCGCGCCCCCGGCCGTGCGGGCTACGGGTCGCCGAGCACCCGCCGGATCTCCGGCAGCGCCGCGTCCAGGTCCGCCCGGCTGCGGACCACCAGCACCGCGGCCCGCTGCTCAGCGGGGCGGACCGCGATGGCGTCGACGACGTCGTCGAGCGCCCGCTCGAGAACCGGCGACGGGTCGTCCAGGTCGTGCCGCAGCCAGCGACGGAGCACGTGGTTGTGGGTGGTGACGATCGCCGCGGCTGCCACCTCCGCGCGCAGCTGTCGGGCGTCGGCGTCCGGCGCGGCGCCGACCAGGTCGGCGCCCGGTCCGTTGAGGAAGTCGCCGAAGAGTCGCTGGTAGCGGTGCAGCCCGGCGATCTCGCGCTGTCGCAGCGCGGGGATCGTGCGGGTCAGCCGGTAGCGCGTCCGCGCCACCTCCCCGTCGGCCAGGTAGTGCGACAGCACCAGCATCGCCGCCTCGACCACCGCGGCCCGGGAGCCGCCCGGCCCGGCGGCACGCAGGCGGGCCGCCACGTCCTCGAGCACCAGCTCGTGGTCGGGGAAGACCGCGGCCTCCTTGGAGTCGAAGGTGCGGAAGAACGTCGTACGCCCGACACCGGCCCGCGCGGCGATCGCCTCGACGGTGGTGGCGTCGTACCCCTGCTCCGCGAACAGCTCCAGCGCGGCGGTCCGCAGGCGCTGCTCGACGCTGGCATCGGTGGAGGGCACGAGGTGGATCCTGTCAGTGGAACTGAGTACCATCAGAAACGTACTCAGTACCACCAACGGGAAAGAGCGGCATCATGGGCTCCGGCAAGCACTTCGACCTCTTCCGCACCAGCGAGGACCACGAGGAGCTGCGCTCCGCCGTCCGCCAGCTCGCCGAGGACAAGATCGCGCCGTACGCCGCCGAGGTCGACGCCGAGGCGCGCTACCCCCAGGAGGCCGACGACGCGCTGACCGCGTCCGACTTCCACGCGCCCCACGTCCCCGAGGAGTACGACGGCGTCGGCGCGGACGCGCTGGCCACCTGCATCGTGATCGAGGAGGTCGCCCGGGTCTGCGCGACCTCGTCGCTCATCCCCGCGGTGAACAAGCTGGGCTCGATGCCGCTGATCCTCGGCGGGTCCGAGGAGCTCAAGGCGACGTACCTCACCCCGCTGGCCCGGGGCAAGGGCGGATTCTCCTACGGCCTGTCCGAGCGCGAGGCGGGCTCGGACACCGCCTCGATGAAGACCCGCGCGAAGCAGGACGGCGACGAGTGGGTCCTCAACGGCCAGAAGGCGTGGATCACCAACGCGGGCGTCTCGGAGTTCTACACCGTCCTCGCGGTCACCGACCCCGACGCCAAGCGCGGCCACCACGTCAGCGCGTTCATCGTCGAGAAGTCCGACGCGGGCTTCAGCTTCGGTGAGAAGGAGCGCAAGCTCGGCATCAAGGGCTCCCCCACCCGCGAGCTCATCTTCAACGACGTCCGGATCCCCGCCGACCGGATGATCGGCGAGCCCGGCACCGGCCTGCCGCTGGCGCTGCGCACCCTGGACCACACCCGCGTGACCATCGGCGCCCAGGCCGTCGGCATCGCCCAGGGCGCACTGGACCAGGCGACGTCGTACGTGCTGGAGCGCCAGCAGTTCGGGAGGGCCGTCTCCGACTTCCAGGGCGTCCAGTTCATGCTCGCCGACATGGCGATGAAGGTGGAGGCCGCACGCGGCCTGGTGTACGCCGCCGCCGCCAAGTCCGAGCGCGACGACGCCGACCTCGGCTTCCACGGTGCCGCCGCGAAGTGCTTCGCCTCCGACGTCGCCATGGAGGTCACCACCGACGCCGTCCAGCTGCTCGGCGGCGCCGGCTACACCCAGGACTTCCCGCTGGAGCGGATGATGCGCGACGCCAAGATCACCCAGATCTACGAGGGCACCAACCAGATCCAGCGCATGGTGATGGCGCGCAAGCTGCTGACCGCCGCCCGCTGACCCGCGAGGCGTCGCGTACTCGCGCCGCCTCGCGAGAGCGAGCTGGTGAGGCGTCGCGTACACGCGACGCCTCACCGTGAGTTCGTGGCGCTAGCGTGAAGGCATGCTGACCGGGCGGCTCGACCTGCGGCCGCCGACCTCGTACGACGACGAGCTCGCCGAGCTGCACGGGATCTACTCCGACCCGGCGACATGGACGCACTACCCGAGCGCGCGCTTCGCCGACCCTGAGAGGACCCGCAAGCTGCTCGACGCCTGGCGTCGGGACTGGTCCGAGCAAGGGCTGGGGCCGTGGCTGGTCCGGCTGCGCGGCTCCGAGCGAGTGATCGGCAACGCCGGGGTGTCCCTGCGCCACAACGCCTTCTGGAACCTCGGCTACCGGTTCGCACCGGAGCTCCACGGTCGGGGCTACGCCACGGAGGCGTGCCTCCCGGCACTGGGAGAGGCAGCGCGGGTACGCCCGGACCTCCCGGTCGTCGCCTACCTCCTCGAGCACAACCACGCCTCCGCCCGGCTGGCCGAGCGCCTCGGTCTGGACCTCGTCCACCGCGGGCCGGACGCGGGCAACCCCGACGCCGACGCCGTCCGTCTCGTCTACGCCGACCGTGATCTCGACGCGCAGACCCTGGCCGCGACCATGCGCTGAGGCTCAGCCGCCCGTCGCCTTGAACAGCACCGGACGCGGCGCCGGCCAGTTGGCCGAGGAGTCCCACCACGGCAGCGTCTGGTCGCGCTCGCCGGTCGTCACCCAGACGCGCACGGCCTGCTCGGCCCAGGCCAGCGTGGTCAGGCGGTACCGGTGGACGGTCATCGACTGCCTGCCGTAGACCACCGACGTCCGCGTGCCGGTCCGGGCGGCCTTGTCCTCGACCGGGTCCGGCTGGGTGGGGTCGCACACGGTCCCCCAGACCACCCGGTTGCGGGTGTGCTGGACCACCAGGTCGGTCCGCGCGTCCCCGCCGACGTCGAGCCGTCCTCGTCCGCGGAAGACGGAGACGTACGTCCGCTCGCGCCCGTCGAGGGCGCGTACGGCGTCGAGCACGGTCTCGAGGTCGGGGTCGGCCATCTCGTAGTCGTAGTCGGCGTCGTCCCAGGTCGCCATGAAGCCGGCGTCGCTCGAGCCCGGGTCACGACCGGAGGGCGGAGCCCCCTCGGCCGAGGCCAGCCGCTGCAGACGCCGGCGACGCTGAACCAGGCCGCTGAGCACGATCAACCCCGAGAAGACGCAGATGATCCAGAAGAACACCGCGGTGGCGCCGAGCAGATGCACCGAGGAGTCGATGGCGAGAGCGACGACCAGTGCCGCGACGCACACGACGATGCGGACCAGCCAGTGCAGTGCCCACGTCAGCGGCGGCAGCACCAGGCCGACTCCCAGGGCGAGGAGCACCGTGCGCACGGGGACCGAGTCGGCCAGCGCCAGCACCAGCCCGCCGACGACCACGACCGCCACCAGGGCGGGGTCGAACACCGGGTGGAACGGGCGACCGACGCGACCCGCTGATCGCGGGTAGCGGGTCACGCCGGGCGGCAGGCTCGTCACGGCGACCAACGATATCGCCGCGTCGTGGCAGCCGTGGTGCTCACGGGACGTGCTTGGCTGCCTCGTCCGTGACCATCTGGACGACGGCCCCGGACCCCGTCGCGCCGTGGTGGATGTCGAACACGTCGCCGCCCGCGCTCGGGTCGTGGAACTCCGCGGGGAAGCGGTTCTCCAACCCCGCACCCACGCGGTTGGCGACCGTGGTGCTCCCGCCGGCCAGAGCGGCCTGCTGGGCGTCGACGTGGCCGGTGGAGACGTACTGGTCGGCCACGCTGCCCGTCGAACCGGCGGTGAAGTCGACCGCCGCTGCGGTGCCCTGGCGGATGGCCGTGGCGCCGGCGCCCTCCGCGGTATCGCCCAGCAGGTGGGTCGCGACCGCGCTGCCCGCGCCGTCGCCGGCTGCGCCGAGGCTTCCGGCGATGCCGCCACCGGCGACGGAGCCCCAGAACCCGCGGTCGCCGAACTCGCCGCCACCGGCCATGTAGTGCGCCCCGCCGCCGGCCGCACCGAGCGTGCCCTGGGTGACCATCTGCGTGGCCGTGGTCCTCGCCACCGACCACCCCGCCTCGCGCGCGCCGAGGGTGACCAAGGATCCCGCGCCTCCGGTGAGGGCCCCGACAGTTCCCGAGACGAGCACCTGCCCGTAGTTGACCGTGCCCGTGGTCGCCTTCTGGATCAAGGTGTCGGCCCCCGCCGAGACCATCGCGAGCCCGAGCGGGCCACCGAAGCCTGTCGCCATGGCGATGCCGCCGCCGACGACGAGCAGCCCACCGATGACCCAGGCACCCCATCCGTTGGTGGCCCACCCGCTGAGCCCGTTGCTGGCGTTGTACTCCTCGAGCTCCGCGTCGGTCACCGGGTGCAGGCCGAGCGGGTCCAGCGCGTGCAGCGGGTCGTTGCCGGCGAAGGCGTACGGGTTGCCCGCCCAGCCCGCGCCCGCCGTGGGCGCCAGCGGGTCGGGGGAGAGGAAGCTGCGGGTCGAGGGCTCGTAGAGCCGCGCGCCCATCCACTCCGCGCCGCCGAGCAGCAGCTCGCCGGTCGCGGCGATCGCCGCGCCGAGCGCGGGTGCCTGGGTGAGGAGCGACCACGGGTCGGCCCCGGTGGTGCGGGCGTCGCGCCACCCGTGCGCCTGCCAGCCGCCGGCCGCTCCCGTACCGAGGTGCCCGGTGAACCCGGGCGCGCCGAGCACCTGCTCACCGGCGAGCGCCAGCAGCGGGGCCCACCGGCTCGCGGAGTCGGCGTACGCCTCTCCCGAGAGACCGTCGGCGGCGCTCACGCGCGCGAGCTCCCCCGAGGTGTCGACGACGACGTCGACCTGGCTGCGCACGCCGGACGGGTCGGTCATGCCCACCGCGGCCAGCCAGCCGTCGGCGCGCCAGGAGTAGTCGGTGGACGACCCGTCGGCCCGCTGCTCGCGGACCCGACGACCGTTGGCGTCGTAGGTGTACGACGCGACCTCCTCGCCACGGACGCGGGTGGAGAGCAGCTGCCCGGCCAGGTCGTGGACCAGCTCGCGCGAGGCCTGCCCCTGCGCACCGGTCACGGTCTCGCTCACGAGCCGGCCGGCGGCGTCGTAGCGCCAGCGGACGACCTCCTCGCCCTCGTCGGTGCGGGTCGAGGCGGCGACCAGCTGGCAGGCCTCGTCGAAGGAGTACGTCGTCGCGGCGTCGGCCGTGCTGACCGACACGATGCGGCCCTGGTCGTCGCGCTCGACAGTGGTCCGACGCCCGTCGCTCTCGCAGCCGCTGGGGAACCCGTCGGTCCAGGTCCACCGCTGGACCTGGTCGCCGGCGCTCGCCGTGACCACGCGGCCCGCGGCATCGCGCTCGACCGAGACGGCGCCCAGCAGCGGGTGCGCGACGCGCAGCACCCGGCCGGCGGCGTCGTTGACGTACTCGACCCGGGCGCCGCCCGGCATCGTCATCGCGACCCGGTTGCCGTCGGCGTCGTACTCCCACGCAGGCCCGCGGTCGTCGCGCGTGCGGGAGACCAGGCGGCCCGCCGCGTCGTAGGTGAGCACGTGGGTCGAGGTCGTGCCACCTGGTCCGGAGCGGTCGGTCACGCGGATCTCGCGGCGGGCACCGTCGCGCTCGATGCGCGAGCGCTCCACCCCGTCGACCCACGTCGACTCCAGCTCGCCGCGCTCGTCGTAGCGCCACTCCATCCGCGCGCCGGACGGGTCGCTCTGCGCGGTCTGGCGACCGGCGGCGTCGTACTCCGCGGTGGTGCGCCGCCCGAGCGGGTCGGTCTCGGCGACCAGGTTGCCGACGCGGTCGTACTCGCGCCGCGTCAACCCGCCGACGGCCGAGGTGATCTGCGTGCGCCGGCCCACCTCGTCGAAGCTGTACGTCGTCTCGGCGCCGTTGCCGTCCACAGCCGCCACGAGCTGTCCCGCAGCGTCCCAGCGGAACCGGCGCCGCCCCGACCGCGGGTCGCGCGACTCGACCAGGCGGCCGGCGGCGTCGTAGGCGTACGTCGTGGTACCGACCCCGGGCACCCGGCGGGCGACCACGCGGCCGCAGGTGTCGTAGCGGATCTCCGTGGCCTCCCCCGTCGGCCCCACCTCGCGCACGACCCGGCCGTCGAGGTCGTAGGTGCGCCGGTAGCGCGCTCCCGTCTCGTCCGTCACGGCCTCCAGCCGGCCGGCGGCGTCGTAGGCGTAGGACACCTCCGCGCCCGAGGGCCGGACCACGGTGGTGAGCCGGCCGGAGCGGTCGCGGACCAGCCTGGTCACGCCGCCGAGCGGGTCGACGGTCTCGACCGGGCGGCCGCACAGGTCGTAACGCACCAGTTGGGTCGAGCCGTCGCGACCGGTCTGCGAGACCAGCCGCCCGAGGGTGTCGACGTCGAAGCGGACGCCGGGCACGTCGCCCTCGGCCCAGGGGTTCGAGGCTCCCGGCGCGGGACGGGTCAGCTCACGTCGAGCCCCGGTCGGGTCCTCGACGGCGACCACGCGGCCGACCACGTCGTACTCGGCGTGGGTCGTCGCGCCCGCCGGGTCGGCGACGTCGGTCAGGCGCCCCAGCGCGTCGTGCTCGAACGTCCACCGCGAGCCGTCGGGCAGGGTGACCGAACGCAGCCGGCCCAGGTCGTCGAAGCCCCGACGCACCGCACGACCCAGCGGGTCGACGGTCACCGCGCTCTCCCCCGCCTCGTCGTGCTCCACCTCGGTGCGCCCACCCAGCGGGTCGACGACCGCGTGCAGGCGGCCGGCCGCGGTGTGCTCGAGGGTCCACACCGAGCCGTCGGGGTCGGTACGCCGGACGGCCAGGCCGCTGGCGTCGTCGTACTCGAAGCTCACCCTGGCGCCGGTCGGGCTGACGGTCGCGACGATGTTGCCCGCGCCGTCCCGCTCCAGCCGCGCCGTCGCGCCCGTGCCGTCGGTCGTCGCGACCAGCTCGCCGTGCTCGTCGTACTCGAGCTGGAGGCTGACGCCCTCCGGGTCGACCATGCGGGACAGCAGGCCGCCCGACCACTCCAGCCGGGTCACCCCACCCTCCGGGTCGGTGATCGTCGACGGGTCGCGGTCCTCGCCTGCGTACGCCAGCGTGCTGACCGCGACCGGAGCACTGTCCGCCACGTCCGTGGCGCCACCGGTGACCTCGACGCGGACCAGGCGGTCGACCTCGTCGTAGGCGTAGGCGATGTCGGCCCCGTCGGGCACCACCTCGCGGGTCATCCGGCCCCGGTCGTCGAAGTCGCGGATGGTGACCCGGCCGTCGCGCTCGGTCACCATGACGACGTTGCCGTGCCTGTCGTACGCCGTGGACTGCCGCTCGTCGTGGGCGTCGATGACTCCGACCTGGCGGCCCTTCGCGTCCGCGATCCAGGTGTTGGCCCGGGTGCCGTCCTCGTCGGAGACGACCGTGATCCGGTCCGGCAGGTAGGCGAACCGCGTCACCCGCCCGTGCGGCGAGCGCTGCGAGACGACGCGCCCGTGCTCGTCGTAGACGTTCTCCACCTCGACCACACCGTCGGCGTCGCTGACGCTCGCGATCCGGCGCACGTCGTCGTCGTTCCACGCGTAGCGGCGGGTGCCCAGCGGGCCGGTGGCCGAGACGAGGAAACCGTCGGCGTCGTAGCCGTAGGCGATGCTGCGGCCGTCCGAGGCGTGCACCGCCACGATCCGCGCACCGTCTGCGACCCCGTCCCGGGACCACTCCAGGCTGATCGACCGCCCGCGCTCGTGGGAGAGCCCGACCAGCCGGTCCCCGTCCCAGCGCAAGGCCACCCGCGTGCCCTCGCCCCGGTCCACGAAGACCAGCCGGCCACCGGTGGTGTGGGCCCAGCGGCTTCCGGCGTTGTCGGTGACCACCAGGTGCTCGTCCACGCGGGACAGCCACAGCGACTCTCCCTCGGCCCGGTCCCACCCCTCCCCGAGCCGCGGGAAGGTCAGCTGTCGGCCGTCGGGCAAGGTGAAGTACGCCGCGTCGTCGGCGAACGACAACCCGGTCTCGCACCAGCTCGACCAGCCACGACCGAACGGCCCGTCGTGGTCGTGCACCGAATTGTAGGACCGCCGCCAGCACAGGTCGCCCGCCGCGACGGAGAACTCGAGGTCGGACTCGATCTCCACGAAGTTGCCCGTCGCGGTGTTCACCGGGTCGTTGGCGTAGCCGGTGGTGGGCGGCGACCCGATCGCCGACGGCATGGCGATGGTGATGTCGGAGCGGACCTCGTTGACCCCGGCTGCCCGCAGCGACTGGTCGATCGAGGAGTTCGGCAACGAGGAGACGTTGCCCTCCCCACCGGCGGCCGCGAACGCGTCGCCGACCGTCTTCGCCCACCGGGAGTCGTTCTGGTTGGCGGTGACCCAGGAGGTGAAGCCGGTGCTCACCCCGCTGGCGTCCAGCGAGCCCCACTGGCAGCCCTGCACGAAGGTCGTCAGTGCGGTGGTGAAGGTCCCCTTGCGCGTCGAGAGCGTGTCCTGGGCGCCGTTCATGTTCGTCGCGAAGGTGTGCAGGTCGCTGGGTCGCGCCGACGAGGTCCCGGTCCCGGCTCCCCCACCGGAGTACGAGCCCGGGCCGGGCGTCGTCCGCGGTGCCTGCGACGGCGTCGGCGCGGCCCAGCGCAGCTGCTCGGTCGCCTCGGGGATCGGGCAGTCGTCACCGCCCGAGAGCCAGTCGCCGAACTGCTCCCAGCCGGACCGGTTGTCGTGGTGGCGTTTCCACTCCCGGGCGTCGTTGCGCCGCCCCTGCTCGGCGCGGGCGTCGTCGACGAGCTTGCCGACGCCGGTGACCACGGAGCGCAGCGCCGAGGCGAGCTCGATCGCGTCCCGGTCGGCGGTCTCGCCGTTGGACTTGAACAGCTGCGAGAAGTGACCCTTGAAGTCGGTCATCGTGTTGTTGACCCACGACGCGTGCGAGATCCGGTGGGTGTCCACCGAGGTGGCCGCGTTCCGCGCCGCGCTGATCAACGAGGAGGCCGCCTCGAAGTCGAACGGAACATCCTCCTCGATGCCGTGCATCGGGTCACCCATGACGTCTCCTCATCGTGCTCGCGTGGTCTGCCGGCCTGCTCGGCCCGCACGTCCACCCCGCTCCCCCGCGCCACGTACTCGGGCGCGGGGAACCGGAGAAGTCGTACGGAACGACTCAGGAACCGCCGCCGGCGGACATGATGTTCTGCGAGATCTGGTCCAGCTGGGTACGCAGCTCCTCCAGCTCCTGCTTCGCCTTGTCCAGCGCCGAACGGGTCTCCGGCCACGTCGAGGACCGGAACTTCTCCGCCAGCGGCCCGTCCCACACGTTCGGGTCCGACAGCGTCTTGCCCTGCGCGTCCATCTGCGTGATCTGGTCGGTGAACCCACCGGTGATCAGCGTCCGCAGCTGCTGAATGGCCGTCTTGGCCTCCGGGGTCGACAGCACACGAGTCATGGGATGAAACCTCCTCCACGCCCCGCAGGGCGAATCCGGTCGAACGTCTGTGGAGGGCATCCTTCCCACTCGGTCGCCCGGTCAAACCTCCACCGAGGAGATCAATCTCACTCCTCGGTGACGAGCGGCACCGGCGCCGCAGCGCGTGGAGCCCTCAGTCCCGCATCCCCTTGAGCCGGCGGCTGACCGCCTGCTCGGCCTCGCGGTCGGCGTCGCGGGCGCGCAGCGTCTGGCGCTTGTCCCAGTCGCGCTTCCCGCGCGCGACCGCGATCTCGACCTTCGCGCGTCCGCCGGAGAAGTACAGGCTCAGCGGCACCACCGTCAGCCCCTTCTCCCCCACCTGCCGCTCGATGTCCTCGATCTCCTTGCGGTGCAGCAGCAGCTTGCGCTTGCGGCGTGACCACTCGCTGAGATCACCACGGCGCCCGGGCCGGCCGCCACCGGGCATCCGCGAGCTCTGGGAGTACGGGGGGATCTGCACCTGGTGCAGCCAGGCCTCACCGGCGTCGACGTCGACGAACCCGTCGACCAGCGACGCCCGCCCCATGCGCAGCGACTTCACCTCGTCGCCGACCAGCACGAGCCCGGCCTCGTACGTGTCGAGCACCTGGTAGTCGTGGCGCGCCTTCTTGTTGCGCGCCACCACCAGCTCCCGCTGCTCGCTCTTCACGCACCCGATCGTCTCAGGCGCGCGGCGCACCCGGCACCCGGATTCCGTCGGACGCAGCCTCGACGGGTGCACGAGCCGGCCGGCGGCGCTACCGTCAAGTGGACCAGGGGGTGAGGGGAATGATCGTCACCATCTCGGCGTCGTACGCCGCCGGCGGGAGCGAGCTGGGCCCGCAGGTGGCCCAGCGGCTCGACCTGCCGTTCGTGGACCGCGCCATCCCGGTCGCCGTGGCCGACGAGCTCGGCGTCTCCGTCGAGGAGGCGACCGCCGTCGCCGAGGACACCGGCAGCCGACTGTGGGACGCCTTCGCCTGGATGTCGCCGCTCGGCGGGCTGCCACCGACGCTGGCCGACGGTCACGGCACCGGCGAGCGCGAGCTGATCGCGGCGACCGAGGCGCAGCTGCGGCGTACGGCCGACGAGACCGGTGCGGTGATCCTCGGCCACGCCGGCGCCGTCGTCCTCGCCGACCGGCCGGATGCGCTGCACGTCCGCCTCGACGGCGCCCCCGAGGGCCGGATCGCGGCGGCGGTGCGTCAGCACGGGATCAGCGCCGAGGACGCCGCCGCCCAGCTGCGCACGAACGACAAGCTGCGCTCGGGCTACGTCAAGCACTTCTACCGCGCCGACTCCGCCGATCCCGCGTTCTACGACCTCGTGATCGACACGGTCAGGGTCGACTGGGCGCGCGCGGTGGACCTGATGGTGCTCGCCGCGACGAAGTGACGGCTGCGCGGTCGGTGCGCGCAGCGCGCCGCGCACTGCCGGGTCGGCGTACGCACCGGTAGCACGTACTCTGGGTGGAGATTTAGTAGGACGTCCAACCAAATCTTCCCGGAGGACCCGATGGCCGAGCTGCACACCCCTTCCCACCCGGTGCGGTTCGTGACCGCGGCGAGCCTGTTCGACGGGCACGACGCCTCGATCAACATCATGCGGCGGATCCTGCAGAGCCAGGGCGCAGAGGTGATCCACCTCGGGCACAACCGGTCGGTGGCCGAGATCGTCGACGCGGCCGTCGAGGAGGACGTGCAGGGCGTCGCGATCTCGTCGTACCAGGGCGGGCACGTGGAGTACTTCGAGTACCTCGGCCGGCTCCTCGCCGAGCGCGGTGCCGGCGACGTCCAGGTGTACGGCGGCGGGGGCGGCGTCATCGTCGCCGACGAGATCGCCCGACTCAAGGACGCCGGCGTCACCATCTTCTCGCCCGAGGACGGGCAGAAACTCGGGCTGCCGGGGATGATCAACACGATGATCGAGGCCTGCGACCTCGACCTGTGGGAGCAGGAGGGCACCACCGCCGAGGCGGTGCTCTCCGGAGACCGCCGCGCGCTGGCGCGAGCGATCACCGGCGCCGAGACCGGGCACCTCGACGAGGAGTTCCTGAGCGCGATCACGGCGGCAGCCGACGCCTCGTCCGCGCCGGTGCTGGGGCTGACCGGCACCGGCGGGTCCGGGAAGTCCAGCCTCACCGACGAGCTCGTCCGCCGCTTCCGCCTCGACCAGCAGGACAAGCTCCGGATCGCGGTCCTCGCCGTGGACCCGACCCGCCGCAGGGGCGGCGGCGCCCTGCTCGGCGACCGGATCCGGATGAACGCCCTGCGCGAGAACGACGGCGAGTCGCCGGTCTACTTTCGCTCGCTGGCCACCCGTGGCGCGAAGGAGACGCCGGAGCAGCTGGAGACCGTGATCGCGCTGCTCAAGGCGGCCGGCCACGACCTGGTGATCGTCGAGACACCCGGTATCGGCCAGGGCGACGCCGGGATCGTGCCCTTCGTCGACGTCCCCGTCTACGTCATGACGCCCGAGTTCGGGGCGGCCTCGCAGCTGGAGAAGATCGACATGCTCGACTTCGCCGAGGCCGTCGCCATCAACAAGTTCGAGCGGCGCGGCGCCAAGGACGCGCTGCGCGACGTCGGGCGGCAGATGGTGCGCAACCAGGAGGCGTTCGGGAAGAAGCCCGAGGAGATGCCGGTCTTCGGCACCTCGGCGGCGACGTTCAACGACGACGGCGTGACCGCGCTCTACCAGCACCTCGCCGGTCTGCTGTCCGCCAAGGGCCTCGACCTGGCCGACGGCGTGCTGCCGCGGGTCGACGTACGGTTCTCCAGCCACGACGCCCAGCCGGTGCCGGCCGAGCGCGTCCGCTACCTCTCCGAGATCAGTGAGACGGTCCGCGGCTACCACGCCGACACCGCCGACCTGGCCGCACGAGCCCGTCGTGCCCAGCGGGTCGCCGCCGTGGCCGAGGAGCTGCCCGACGATGAGGCGGTCGCCGGGCTCCTCGCGGACGCCCGGGAGGACCTGCCGCGCGAGACGCGCGAGCAGATCGAGCAGTGGCCCGACGTCGTGGCGTCGTACTCCGGCGACGAGCAGACGGTGACCGTCAGGGACAAGGAGATCGTCACCCGGCTGACCAGGGAGTCGCTGTCCGGCTCGCGCATCCCGAGGGTCGCGCTGCCGGCGTACGACGACCACGGCGAGCTGGTCTCGTTCTGGCGCCGGGAGAACCTCCCCGGCTTCTACCCCTTCACCGGCGGGGTCTTCAAGTTCAAGCGCGACAATGAGGACCCGGCCCGGATGTTCGCCGGCGAGGGCGACCCGTTCCGTACCAACCGCCGCTTCAAGCTGCTCAGTGAGGGCCAGCCGGCAACGCGCTTGTCGACGGCCTTCGACTCGGTGACGCTGTACGGGCGCGACCCCGGGCTGCGCCCCGACATCTACGGCAAGGTCGGCACCTCCGGGGTCTCGATCGCGACGCTCGACGACATGAAGGCGCTCTACGACGGCTTCGACCTCTGCGCGCCGACGACCAGCGTGTCGATGACCATCAACGGCCCGGCGCCGACGGTGCTGGCGTTCTTCCTCAACACCGCGATCGACCAGCAGATCGACGCGTTCCGCGAGCGGGAGGGCCGCGACCCGGGCGAGGAGGAGACCGCGATGCTCGCAGCCGAGGCGGTCTCGCAGGTCCGCGGCACGGTGCAGGCCGACATCCTCAAGGAGGACCAGGGGCAGAACACCTGCCTGTTCTCCACGGAGTTCAGCCTCTCGATGATGGCCGACATCCAGGAGTGGTTCATCGAGCACGGGGTGCGCAACTTCTACTCCGTGTCGATCTCCGGCTACCACATCGCCGAGGCCGGGGCGAACCCGATCAGCCAGCTCGCGTTCACGCTCGCCAACGGGTTCACCTACGTCGAGTCCTACCTCGCCCGCGGCATGCACGTCGACGACTTCGCCCCGAACCTGTCCTTCTTCTTCTCCAACGGGATGGACCCGGAGTACTCCGTCATCGGCCGCGTCGCCCGACGGATCTGGGCGGTGGCGATGAAGGAGAAGTACGGCGCCGGCGAGCGCGCGCAGAAGCTGAAGTACCACGTCCAGACCAGCGGGCGCTCCCTGCACGCGCAGGAGATGAGCTTCAACGACATCCGGACCACGCTGCAGGCCCTGATCGCGCTGTACGACAACGCGAACTCGCTGCACACCAACGCCTACGACGAGGCCGTGACCACCCCGTCGAACGAGTCGGTGCGCCGGGCCCTCGCGATCCAGATGATCATCACCAAGGAGTGGGGCCTGTCGATGAACGAGAACCCCCTCCAGGGCTCGTTCGTCATCGACCAGCTCACCGACCTCGTCGAGGAGGCGGTGCTCGCCGAGTTCGACGCGATCAACGAGCGCGGCGGCGTCCTCGGCGCGATGGAGACCGGCTACCAGCGCGGGCGGATCCAGGACGAGTCGATGCTCTACGAGCAGCGCAAGCACGACGGGTCGCTGCCGATCGTGGGGGTCAACACGTTCCGCAACCCCGCGGCCGACGACGGCACGCCCGACCACGTCGAGCTGGCCCGGGCCACCGAGGAGGAGAAGAGGTCCCAGCTGGACCGGGTCACCGCCTTCCAGGAGGCGCACCGCAGCGAGGCCGAGGAGGCTTTGGCGCGTCTCAAGGACGCCGCCGTCGCCGGGGAGAACGTCTTCGCCGTGCTGATGGATGCCGCCCGGGTGTGCTCGCTGCAGCAGGTCACCGAGGCGTTCTTCGAGGTGGGCGGCGAGTACCGTCGCAACGTCTGAGCGCCGGCCGGGCGGAGCTTGCGACGCCCGGCCGTAGCGCGAAGAGGTTGAGCCATGTCGGCTCCCGCCGAGCCCGCGAGGCGGGAACGACACGAGTCGAAATCCGAGGACCAGACGGAGCTCGTGAAGCCTGGCCGTGGCGAGGATCGCGGCGGTGACGAGCTCGACCTCCGGTGGTCACCGACGACCGGGACCACGGAGGTCGAGCCTGTCGAGACCTCTTCCGCCCCGCCCCCAACGTTCACCCGGGGTTCGCCGGGCCGTCAGTAGCGAGGAGTCCGATGGGCCCCATGCCCGATCCCGACATCCGCTACAACGTGAACCTTCCGCTGACGGTCGACGAGATGACCGAGTGGAACGCCGGCGAGCTCAAGCGTCACCGCGTCACGCGCCGTACGGCGCTGCGGACCGCGACGATCGGAGCCGGCAGCATCACCGCCGCACAGTTCGGCCTCGCCCAGAAGGCGTTCGCCGCGGGCGGCGGCAGGGCGGGACCGGTCGGGGTGGTCGTCTCCGGGCGCCACCTCTCCTTCGCCCCCGACACCTTCGGCCTGCGCGACTCCGCGATGGCGCTGACCGCGCAGCTGGTCAGCCGGACCGGCAAGCTGCCGAAGACGCTGCGGGCCTACGTCGAGGTCGGGCAGTCGCCGGGTCACTACGGGCAGCGCTACGAGGCCGAGATCGTGCACCTCGTCGGGCAGTACGTCGTCCCGAACGGCCCGGCGGGCAGCCAGTTCTACCTCAAGGGCCAGATGACGGGCCTGCGTCCGGACCGCGTCTACCACTACCGCGTCGTGCTCAACGACGGGACGGCGACGGGCGACGCGTACTTCACCACCGCCCCGACCTTCCGGATCGGCCGCCGCCACGTGGTCGACGTGCCGCGTCCGTTCACCTTCACCGCCTTCGCTGACGTCGGCACGAACAACGCCCCGACCGACCCGCGCTTCGCCTGGGGCAACGACCCGGCGTCGGTCACCGGCAACGGGGGCACCTGGGCACGCGGGGTCTTCGACGACAACTACTACTCCGCCACCGACCCGGTCGCCGGGCCGGGCGGCACCGACCCGACGCCCGCGGTCACGATGACCAACCTGATGGCCCGGCAGAAGCCGGCGTTCACGCTGCTGGCCGGCGACATCTGCTACGCCGACCCGGGCGGCAGCGGGCTGCCGGCGGACAACACGATGCCGACACCCAAGGGCAAGAACGCCTACAACCCGTACGTCTGGGACGTCTTCCTCGACCAGATCGAGCCGCAGGCGGCGTTCTCGCCGTGGATGTTCGCCACCGGCAACCACGACATGGAGCCGCTGTACGGAGCGACGAGCTACCTCGGCGACTCCGCCTCGCACGGGTACGCCGGGCTCCAGCACCGCCTGGACCTGCCGAAGAACGGCCCGAAGACCTGCCCGTCGGTCTACCGCTTCGTCTACGGCAACGTCGCGGTGATCTCGGTCGACGCCAACGACCTCTCGGCGGAGATCCAGACGAACACCGGCTACTCCGACGGCGCGCAGCTGTCGTGGCTCGAGTCGACGCTCAAGGAGTGGCGCACCGACCCGGAGGTCGCCCCCGGCATCGACTTCGTGGTGGCGTTCTTCCACCACTGCGCGTACTCGACGACCGACAACCACGCCTCCGACGGCGGCGTGCGCGACGCGCTCGACCCGCTGTTCAGCAAGTACCAGGTCGACCTCGTGGTCCAGGGCCACAACCACCTGATGGAGCGCACGGACCCGATCAAGAACGGGCAGCGCACCAAGGCGGCGCCGGACCGCTCCACGATCGAGCCGGCGCTCGACGGGGTGACGTACCTCTGCGTCGGCTCGGGCGGACGCCCGCGCTACCCGTTCCGCCCCGCCCCGAGCACGACCGCTCCGGCGCCGGCCGGGGTCGAGCCGAGCGGACCGCAGGCGCTGCCCGAGGGTCAGCGCTACCGCGGCTACCGGCCCGCGGGCGGCAAGAACTCGGCCGAGAACAACACCGAGAACGTCGCCAACTCCTACGTCTGGGCCAAGGGCGACAGTGCACTGAGCAGCAGCGGCTACCCGACCGGGGTCAAGGTCCCCGAGACGGTCGACTGGTCGCAGGTGAGGTACGACGACTACGCGTTCATCGCCGTCGACGTCGTCCCCGCACCCCACGGCCAGTCGACGACGTTCACGATCCGCACGATCGCCGACGCCCTGCCGGGCACCGGCCGCCCGCAGACCGAGATCGACCGCCTGACCCTCAAGCGCACCGCGGGACGAGGCGCGATCACGAGCTGACGGACGCCGAGGCCGCCGCCAGGGGCCCCCGACCGGCGGAGATACCGTCACTGCCGTGACCCACCCGTCGTACGCCGAAGCGTCCTCGCTGCCCCTGGTCCACGAGCAGACCGTGCCTGCGGAGTTCATCGACCAGAACGGCCACATGAACATCGTCCACTTCTTCTCCCTCGGCTCGCACGGGGCGTGGAGGCGGCTGCAGGACCTCGGGATGGGAGAGGACTACATCGAGCGCCGCGGGTCGTCGTTCTTCACCGTCGCCCACCACATCGACTACCTCTCCGAGCTGCGCGAGGGGCAGCGGCTGACCGTGCACTCCGGGGTGGTCGAGCGCAACGACAAGGCGGCCCGGTCGCTGGCCCTCGTCCTCGACCCCGAGCACGAGCGGCTCGCCTGCGCACTGGAGGTGAAGGTCGTCCACGTCTCGATGGAGACCCGGCGGGCCAGCACGATCCCCGACGACATCGCCGCCGCCCTCGACACCGACGTCGCGGACCACCCGTGGCTGGTGACACACGCCACGGGCCTCACCCTGGCTCGCTGATCGCCGTCCCGGGTGGGACCATGACCCACGTGACCAACCAGCCGACGTACGACGAGCTCCAGGCCCTCCCCGTCCACCTTCCCCAGAAGGTGCCCGCGGCGTTCGAGGACGTGAACGGCCACCTCAACATCCGGCACTACGTCGGCATCGCCAGCGAGGGGCTCGACGAGTCGCTGACCGAGGTCGGCATCCCGCAGCAGTGGCCGACGATCTCGGGCGAGGGCGTGTTCACCGCGGAGCACCACATGTCGTACCTCAAGGAGCTCCGGGTCGGCGACCGGCTCTCGGTACGCGTCAGGCTGATCGGTCGCTCGGAGCGCGCCGCGCACGTGCTGGTCTACCTCGTCGACGAGACCCGCCAGCAGCTGTCGTACGTCATGGAGGAGATCTTCCTCCACGTCGACATGGAGTCGCGCCGCACGGCGCCCTGGCCCGCGGACGTCGCCGAGGCGATGGACAAGCAGATCGCCGAGCACAAGGCCCTGGCCTGGGAGCCGGTCCTCAGCGGCGCGATGCAGCTGCGCTGAGCCTGTCGGGCGCACCGTGGGGTGAATCACCTTTTAGGTAAGGTAAGCCTTACCTAGACTGGTTGGGCATCTGACGAGAGGAACGCCCGTGCCCCGCCCGCCCCGTGTCGCCGTCATCGGCGCCGGCCCTGCCAGCATCTACGCCGCCGACATCCTCACCACCGCTCACCCCGGCGCGAGCGTCGACGTGATCGAGCGGCTGCCCGCTCCGTACGGGCTGGTCCGCTACGGCGTCGCCCCCGACCACCCGCGGATCAAGGAGATCGTCAAGGCGCTGCGCCGCACCCTGAGCAAGGACGGCGTGCGGTTCGTCGGCAACGTCGAGTACGGCCGCGACCTCAAGCGCGACGACCTGACGCGCTTCTACGACGCGGTCATCTTCGCCACCGGGGCGATCGAGGACCGCGAGCTCGACATCCCCGGGGTCGAGCTGCGCGGCAGCCACGGCGCGGCCGACTTCGTCTCCTGGTACGCCGGCCACCCCGACGCCCCGCGGGACTGGCCGCTCGAGGCGGAGTCGGTGGCGGTGATCGGCGCCGGCAACGTCGCGCTCGACGTGGCCCGGATGCTGGCGAAGCCCGCCGACGAGCAGCTCACCACCGAGATCGCCGACAACGTGCACGCCGGCCTGCGCGCCAACCGCGCGAAGGACGTCCACGTGTTCGCGCGCCGGGGTCCCGCGCAGATCAAGTTCAGCCCGATGGAGCTGCGCGAGCTCTCCCACTCCCCCAGCGTCGACGTCCTCGTCACCGAGGAGGGCTTCCAGATCGACGAGGCCGGACAGGCGGCGATCGCGGCGTCCAAGGCCACCCGGCTGGTGGTCGACACCCTGCTGAAGTACCTCGAGGCGACCCCCACCGACGCCCCGCACCGGATCCACCTCCACATGTGCCAGGCACCGGTGGCGATCCTCGGCGACGGCCGGGTCGAGGGCCTGCGCACCGAGCGCACCGAGCTCACCGGCGACGGGAGGGCCCGTGGGACCGGCGAGTACGTCGACTGGGACGTCCAGGCCGTCTACCGCGCGGTCGGCTACCGCTCGAGCCACCTCGCCGATGTGCCGTTCGACCACGTCGGCGGCGTGATCCCCCACGACGCCGGCCGCGTGCTCGACCTCGACGGCTGCGCCCTGCCGGGCCTCTACGCCACGGGCTGGGTCAAGCGGGGGCCGGTCGGGCTGATCGGGCACACCAAGTCGGACGCTTCCGAGACGATCGCCAGCCTGACCGCCGACCTCGACGGTCTCGTACCCGCCGCGGAGCCGGACCCGGACGCCGTGACCGAGCACCTGGCCGCGGTCGGCTGCGAGCCGGTCCTGTGGGAGGACTGGGAGCGCTTGGAGGCGCACGAGATCGCGCTCGGCGAGGTCGCGGGACGCGAGCGGATCAAGGTGGTCCCGCGCGAGGACATGCTGCGCGCCGCCCGGGGAGCCTCTGACTGAGGTCGTGTGCCCCACGACGGTCCCACGAGCGTCGTGAGGCACACGACCTATGCGTCCAGGGCAAGCGCGGCGGCCGCGGCGAACAGGTCGGCCACGTCGTGCCCGGCCGCAGCGGCCATGACGGCCACGACACTGGCCCGGGCGAAGGAGTTGTAGAGCCCCGCCTCGAGGAACCACGGCCGCCCCTCGGGGTCGACGCGGAAGTCGAACAGCCCGTAGTGGCGGCAGCCGAGCGCGCGGTAGGCCAGCCGGGCCGCCTCCCCCACGGCTGCGTTGACCGGGTCGTCGGCGGGCACGATCCACGCGTGCTCGTCGTCCTTGGCCACGAGACGCAGGTCGCCGGCGTCGTCACGGGCCAGCTTGTCGGCGGCGTCGCGGATCGGCTTGCTCGCGGACTCGACGGCGTACTCCTCCAGCGGGAGGACCTCCAGGTGGTCGCCGCGGTCGACCACACCGCAGCGCACCTCGCGGCCGAGCTCGACGTACCGCTCGACGAGAACGTCGGGGCCCACCTCCCGGGCCGCGGCGAGTGCGGCGTCGTACTCGCCGGGGTCGCGGACGAGGGCCACCCCGGCGGAGTTGTCGGCGGCGGCC
The DNA here is from genome assembly GCF_014644415.1 of Marmoricola endophyticus. Lineage (GTDB taxonomy): Bacteria > Actinomycetota > Actinomycetes > Propionibacteriales > Nocardioidaceae > Marmoricola > Marmoricola endophyticus. Next base: position 2,628,976 of record NZ_BMKQ01000001.1, on the reverse strand, counting down.
GGCTTGACCACGACCGGCGGCGCCAGCGTGGGCTCCTCCCCCGGTCGGAGCACCTCCCCCGCGGGCACGTCGCCGCCGGCGGCGGCGACCACTGCTCGCGCAAGGGGCTTGCTGGTCCCCAGCGTCATCGTCTCGGGCCGGTTGCCGACGAAGGGGACGCCGAGCAGGTCCAGCAGCGCGCGGTACGTCGTCATCCCCGCCGGGCAGAACATCTGCGGCAGGGCGAGGTCGACCTGCAGGCCCCCGATGCGCGCGAGCGCGTCGGGCAGCGCGAGCACCGGCGCGGCTCCCAGCGCTGCCGGGCTCAGGTCGTCGGGGAAGGACCAGCCACCGCCCGGGGCCACGTGCGCGACCAGGTGCACGAAGCGGGCGTCGGCCAGCGCCTGCAGCGCGTCCCGGGCGTAGAGCCGCGAGAGGTCGGCGTGGAAGTCGTCGGTCGGCGAGCCGACGAGGTGCAGCACGCGCAGCGCGTCAGTCACCGCCGGCCTCCACGAGCTTGCCGATGTTGACGTCGACCCGCACGAAGTCGCCACCGCGGACCAGGCAGCGCACCAGGAGCCACGGGATCTGCAGGTGGTGGACGGCCAGGAACGGCAGCGGGTCGTCGACGTCGAAGATCGCGTCCCGCCCCTCGCGGACCACCCGCCAACGCTGCGGCAGCGTGCCCGGGTGACGCAGCAGTCGCCAGGCCTCCTGGTAGGTCCAGTACGTCGGCCGCGCCCCGGCGAGCGGCTCGATCGCCGCCTCCCGCTCCTCGAGGTACGCCGGCGCCAGCCGCGCGTCCCCGGCGAACAGCGTGATCGCCGAGTGCGTGCGGGGGTTGCACTCGATCCCCTTGACGGTGCCGTCGGCCTGCTCGATCAGGTCGAACGAGAGCTGTCCGGTGGTCCCGGTGCCCTCGCAGAACCGCTCGACCCAGGCCCGGACGGCGGGCTTGTCGACGGTCTCGTAGTTGAGCTGGAAGGCCGAGGAGGCGCAGCAGGTGTAGACCTGAAGCCGTCCGTCGCGAACGGTGCCGTGGGTGCAGTACTCCCGCCCCTCGACCAGCTCCTGCAGGATCCACGGGTGGTCGGCGCTGATCGGCTTGGAGCGGGCCAAGGCCGCGGTCTCGGGCGCGGTCGGCCGAGGCAGGGGGGTCAGGTCCAGCCGGTTGACCGGGTCGTAGTCGAGGTTCTTCAGCACGTAGCGGCGACCGGGGTGGGCGGCGAAGTCGAAGGCGACGACCTCTTCGGGGTCGCTCACCCGGTGCGTCTCGGGCACGGCGAGGCCGAGCGAGTGCGCCAGCTCGGCGAAGCGGGCCTTGTCGTCGACGGCCTCCAGCGTCTCCGGGTCGGGGTGCAGCACCTCGCAGCCGAGCACAGCCTTGGCGCGGGCGTCGTACCGGCTGGACACGGGACTGCACACCGGGATCACGACGTCGACGCCCTCCTCGCGGACCAGCTCGCGCAGCGCGAGGGCGTAGGAGGGGTCCGTGGCGTCGGGGATCGTCCGGAAGGCGTCGACGGCGCGCGAGAAGCGGTGCCCGCTCAACCGGTACGTCGGCGACTCGGCCAGCACGACACGGTGCCCGGCGGCGTGGAAGGCCCGCGCCAGGGTCAGCGACTTGGTCATCTTGCCGCCGGTCAGCAGGACCGTGCGGCGCCGGGCGGGCGTCGCGGGCGTGGGCCGACCCCGTACCGCTCCGCGGGCCAGGGCCGCGCCGGTCAGGACGAGGTTGGCCGGGAGCGCGGTGGTGAGCAGCGCGAGCGCGCCGAGCGTGCGTGCACGGGCGCGCAGCCTCATGCGTACCCCGTGGCCATACCGCGGTGCATCACCCGGTCCCCGACGACGCCGGAGTGGTCGGCCTGGTGCAGCACGCAGCCGTTGTCCCACATGACCACGTCGCCGGGTGCCCACGCGTGGCGGTACACGTTGTCGGGCAGCGTGGAGTGCGCGTGCAACATCGCCACCAGGTCTCCGGCCGCCTCCTCGGAGAGGCCGGACACGGCGGTGCAGCGGGCCGGCGTGGAGAGGTAGAGCGTCTCCCGGCCCGAGACCGGGTGCCGCCGCACGGCGGGGTGCCACGCCTCGACCTCGGCCCCCTCGGCAGGCTGGACGCCGGTGACCCGGTGCCTGATCGTGCGTCCGGCCAGGTCCGCACGCACCTCCTCGGGCAGGGTCTCCAGGGCGCGGTACTGGTTGCTGAACAGTGTCTGCCCACCTTGCGCAGGCACCTGCACGGTGCGCAGCGCGGTGTACGCCGGCGGCGCGGCAACGTAGCTGGTGTCGACGTGGAAGGTGCTGCGCGGCGGCGTGGTGCGCCCGACGTTGCTGATCACGTTGAGATCCGGGTGGCCGTCGACGGGGGTCTCGCCCTCGGTGAAGACCGGATCTCCGAAGAGCCGGAGGAAGGCCTCGAAGGCCTCGTCGTCGACGTGCTGGTCGGACAGCACGACGACCCCGTGCTCGGCCAGCAGGTCGACCAGCGCGGCGACGGTGCTCGCGTCGAGGTCACCACCGACACGGACGTCGCTCACCCGCACTCCGATCGGAGCGAGCGGCTCGGCCCTCACGAGGCGGCCACCGAGCCCGGCTCCGTCCGCATCAGCAGCGTCACCCCGTCACGTACGGGCAGCACCACCTGCTCCACGCGTGGGTCGTCGGCGACCGCGGCGTTGAAGGCGGCCACCGCCTCGCCGTTAGGCGTGCTCGACCCGAGCCACGGCTCGCCCTGCATCAGCGTGTTGTCGACGACGACCAGCGCGCGCTCGCTGAGCAGGTCGAGGTCGAGCAGCTGGTGCAGGTAGCCGAGGTAGCCGGCCTTGTCGGCGTCGAGGAAGACCAGGTCGAAGCGCTCTCCCGCGAGGCCGTCCAGCGTCCGGTCCGCCGGCCCGACCCGGACGTCGATGCTCACGCCGGCCGCGTCGAACGCCTCGGTCGCCAGCGCGGCCGCCAGCGGGTCGACCTCGCAGGCCACCAGCCGCCCGCCGGCCGGCAGCGCCTGCGCCATCGCCAGGGCCGAGTAGCCGGTGAACATCCCGATCTCGAGCACGGATCCGGCGCCGGTCGCCCGCACCAGGGTGCGCAGCAGCTGGCCCTCGACGTGGCCCGAGAGCATCTCGGCCTCGAGGGGTCCGGCCCACTCCGTCTCGATCGTCCGCTGCTCCAGCGCCTCGAGCGCCACCGAGGCCGGCGTGGTGACCGAGGCGACGTAGGCGTCCAGGCCGGAGGCCAGGTCGTGCGCCCTGGCCAGCCGCTCCCGCCACCGGTCGTCGGCCGGCGGCGCCGTGCGGACCAGCTCCTCCAGCTCTGCGGCAAGCAGCGACACGGGAGTGACCGGGCGCAGGTCCACCCGGCTCCCGGAGTCGCTCACGTGGGGTCGGCGTCGCCGACGAACGCCGAGACGCCGTCGCCGCCCCGCGGGTACGTCGACACCAGCTCGCGGTGGGCGGCCAGCGCGTCGCCCAGCTCGGTGACGTCGACGTCGTTGAGGAACAGGCAGGTGCCGATCGGCCCGGGCACCGCCGCCCGCAGCAGGCCGTCGCGGGTCTGCAGGATCGAGGCCGTCGCCCGCTCGAGGACGTCGTGGGTCAGGTGCGGGCTGTCCAGAGCGAGGCCGAGGGAGCTCATCAGCCCGAGCACCCGGTCGCGCTCGGCGGCGCTGACGTGGCCGCGTCGCTCGGCCAGCGTCGTCGAGAGCGCCATGTCGATGCTGATCGCGTGACCGTGGAAGAACGGCACGTCCGGCTCGAGCTCCAGCGTCGGGCTCCAGGTGTGCCCGAACGCGATCACCCGGTCCAGGTCGAGCTCGTGCAGGTTGGGCACCTCGAGCTCGAGCATCCGCTGGATGGAGCGATAGGTGAGGGTGTGTGCCGCCTCACGGAGCTCCGCGGTCCCACCCTCGGCCTCCAGGTGGCCGAAGTGCGTGGCCAGCAGGTCTTCGCCGTACTTCTCGAGCAGGTCGAAGCTGGCCGCGTCACCGACCGTGGTGATCTTGACCAGCTCGGCCATGCCGTTGCGGACCTGATCGGTGGGCAGGGTGGCCAGGAAACCGAAGTCCAGCAGCACCGTCGAGGAGGCGTGGTACGCGCCGAGCCGGTTCTTGTACTTCTTGTGGTTGACCGCGACCTTGATCGAGACGCTGGCGTCGATCAGCCCGATCAGCGTCGTCGGGATCCGCACGTAGGGAGTCGACCGACGGAAGGCCGCGCACGCGAGGCCGGCGATGTCGGTGGTCAGCCCGCCGCCGACGACCAGCGCCGGCTCCTTGCGGACCAAACCTGTCTCGGCGAAGAAGTCCACGATCCGCTCGACCGTCGACCAGGTCTTGCGGGTCTCGTCGAGCTCCAGGGAGAGGACCGTCAGCGGGATCCGGTGGTGCTCGAAGTAGGCGCGGGCGGCGTCGCCGTACAGCTCCTCGACGGCGCTGTCGACCACCATCACGCACCGACCCCAGGGCCGGTAGAGGTCGGCCAGCTCGGTCGACGAGGGGTCGAAGACTCCGTCGACGTACTGCAGCGTGTAGTCGATCTTCTCGTACGCCTCGACTCGGAACGAGCGCTCGTGCGCCTGCAAAGAGGCGCTCGGCGAGGCGGCAGCGGGTGCGGGTGGGGTCACGGTCTGGCTCATCGCGGTGGCTCCTGCCTCAGGCGACCAGGTCGGCGGTCAGGTGGTCGACGGTCCGCTCGGCCCCGGGGAACTCCAGTGCCGCGGTGTTCGCGTTGGGGAAGGCGATGCAGCGGACACCGGCGACCGTGGCGGCGGTGAGCCCACCGGGGTTGTCCTCGACCGCGACGCAGTCCTCGGGCAGCTCCCCCAGCCTCTTCATGGCGTAGGCGTACACCGCAGGGTCTGGCTTGGGCACCTCGACGTGGGTCGCGTCGACCACCAGGTCGAGGTCATCGGCGGACAGCTCGGGCAGCGCGTCCAGCAGCGCCGCGACGTTCTCGGGCGAGGTGGTGGTCACGAGGGCGACCTTCACGCCCTTCTCACGCGCCGCGGCGACGGTCTCCATCACCCCGGCCCGCGGCTCGACACCGTCGGCGAGCGACTCGCGGAACAGCCGCGACTTGGTCGCGTGCACCGCCTCGGCGTCCACGTCCTCGCCCCGCTCGGCGGCGTACGCCGCGACGCGGTCCCGACCTCCGTTGGTGCCCAGCAGCGACCGGTACTCCTCCCGGTCCCACCGCCAGTCCAGGCCGTGCTCGGTGAAGGCCCGGTTGAAGGCCTGGCGCTGGAGCTCGGAGGTGTCGGCTACGGCGCTGATGGAGCCGAGAAGCAGTGCGGTCATCGAAGTGGGCCTCCGTGGGTGTCGAGACGTGGGACGGCCCGCCGCGAGGCGGGCCGCTCGACCGACACTGTCGGATCCGGGGCCGGCGGCCACCACCCCTGGGGAGAGGCGGGGCGAGGTTCACCCTCAGCGGTGGCCGCCGGGCCCGGTGGGGTGGTGCGGGGCGGCCGAGCGCGCCGGGCGGTCCGGCCCGGCGCACCCGGCGTCGCCCTACTTCTTGAACGCGTCCTTGACGTTCTCGCCCGCGTCCTTCAGCGAGGAGGAGGCCTGGTCCTTCTTGCCCTCGGCCTTCAGGTCCTTGTCGTCGGTGGCGTCACCCACGACCTCCTTGGCCTTGCCGAGGGCGTCCTCGGCGGCGTTCTTGGCCTTGTCGGCGAGTCCCATCGTGCATCTCCTTCGTGTCGGTTGACGACCGGCAGTCGACACCCGGCGTGCGGTGCCGCCGGTCGACTTACAGTGTAAGCACGTGATTGACTTACAACGTAAGCACCCCGAGAAGAGGACACACCATGACGTCGAGCCCGGAGCACCACCAGCCCAGCACGAAGGAGACCAGGCAGAGGGGCGAGCGCGAGTTCGGCGGCATGAAGCCGTTCTGTGCCTTCTTCGGGTGGCTGACCGCGAGCGGGATGCTCGTCCTGCTGACGGCCCTGCTGGCCGCGGCCGGCCTCGCCCTGGACCTGACCGACACGCTGGACGCAGGCTCGCGCGATGCCGAGACGATCGGATGGGGTGGTGTGGTCGTCGTCCTGGTCGTCGTGTTCGTGGCGTACTACTGCGGCGGGTACGTCGCCGGCCGGATGGCCCGCTTCGACGGGCTTCGCCAAGGGGTCGCCGTGTTCGGCTGGGCCGTGCTCGCCGCGATCGTCGTCGCGGTGCTGAGCGCCATCGGCGGAGCGAAGTTCGACGTCCTGCAGAAGATCGACTCCTTCCCGCGGCTCCCCACGGACCTCGGCGAGACCACGGCACTGGCTGCCGTCCTGCTGGTCGGTGTCGTCGTCGTCAGTCTCGTGGCGGCGATGCTCGGCGGGCTGGCGGGCATGCACTTCCACCGGACCGTGGACACCTCGGTCGTCGGTCGCTGACCGGCACGGTGCGTACGGTGGGTCAGCCGACGGCCGCCACCGCGCGGCGCCGGGCGTCCGCCGTACGCACAGCGAACCTGCGGAGATGACGTGAGCAGCGACCCGGCCGACGGCCCGCCCGAGGATGCCGACGCAGCCGCCGTCCGCGGCGAGGAGGCGCCCTCCGAGCGCGTGCCGCTGGAGCGCTCGCGCATCGTCGCCACGGCGCTGAAGCTGGTCGAGGAGATCGGACCCGGCGCCCTCACGATGCGACGGCTGGGCCACGCGCTCGGCGTCGAGGCCATGAGCCTGTACCGCTACGTGCCCGGCAAAGAGGATCTCTTGGACAGCCTTGTCGACGCCCTGATCGAGACGATGTACGCCGACGCGGACGTCATCTCGGCCCCGCAAGACGGGTGGCAGGACTTCCTGCAGCGGATGGCCCACGGCGTGCGTCGCGTGGCGCTGGCTCACCCGCAGGCCTTCCCGCTGGTCGCCTCGCGCCCACCCGAGGCGCCGTGGCTGCGGCCGCCGCTGCGCAGCGTCGACTGGGTCGAGAGCTTCGTGGTCGGCCTGCGGTCCGAGGGCTTCAGCCGCGAGGCCACGGCCGCGGCCTACCGAGCGTTCACCAGCTTCCTGCTGGGCAGCCTGCTGCTCGAGGTCGCCTCGCTGGGCGCCGACGTCGGCCCGCTCGACGTGGTGGAGGACACGACCGAGAACCCTCGACTGGCTGACTACCCGCAGGTGCGAGACATGCGCGACCTGCTGGCCGAGGACCATGCAGCCGAGGAGTTCGAGCTCGCGCTCGAGGACCTGCTGGACCGCATCCGCCGGATCAAGGTCGACCTCGCCGACACCGACGACTGACTCGAGGGCACCGACCGCGAGTGCGCCGTCCGGCGATCGCGGGCGATGATCAGGTGATGCACGACGACCTGGGAGCCGACGTCCCGCTCGAGCGACCCCCGCGCCGCGTGGTGAGCCTCGTCCCGTCCCTGACCGAGACCCTGGCCCCGCTCGGGGTCGTGGTCGGTGCGACCGACTGGTGCACCCACCCGGCCGACCTCGACGTACCCCGCGTGCGCGGGACGAAGAACCCCGACCGCGCAGCGATCCTCGACCTCGCGCCCGACCTGGTCGTGGCCAACAAGGAGGAGAACCGCGAGCTGGACGTGCGCCGGCTCCGCGAGGCCGGCGTACCCGTCTGGGTCACCGACATCTCCACGGTGCCCGAGGCCCTCGCCTCGATCCGGCGTCTCGTCGGCGACGCGCTCGGCCTGCCCGTCCCCGGCTGGGTCGACGAGGCCGAGCCGCTGTGGGCGCGTCCGCCGGGCGGAGCGCTGGCCGGGCAGCGGGTCGTCGTACCGATCTGGAGGGACCCGTGGATGGCCGTCGGCGGTGACTCCTTCACCTCCGACGTGCTGCGCCGGCTGGGCGCGGAGAACGTGCTCGACGACGCGGCCCGCTACCCGACGGTCGAGCTCGTGGACATCGACCGCGTCGGGGTGCTGGCACTGCTCCCCGACGAGCCGTACGCCTTCGCCGCCGACGACGGCCCCGAGGCGTTCCTGCACGCCGAAACCCGGCTCGTCAGCGGGCGGCTGCTGACCTGGTACGGCCCGTCGCTGGTCGAGGCACACCTGACACTGACCGGAGAGGACCCCCGATGAGGCTCAAGCTCTACGCCGACCGTCCCGTCCGTCGTACCTGGCAGGTGCTGCTCGACCTGGCCCTGGTGGCCTGGGTCTGGTTCGCAGTGGCGCTGGCCCGCAAGGTCCACGACGTGACCCTCGGCCTGGCCACCCCGGGCCGCGAGGTCGCGTCGTCCGCGGGCGGGCTGGAGGAGAACCTGCGCTCGGCCGGTCGCCGGGTCGCCGGGGTGCCGCTGGTCGGGGACGACGTCCGCAAGCCCTTCGACGGCGCCGGCGCGGCCGCCGCCCAGCTCGCCGACGCGGGCCGCAGCCAGGTGCACGCGGTGGAGAGCCTGGCCTTCTGGCTCGGCGTCGCTGTCGCCGTGATCCCGGTCGTGATCGCCCTGAGCTACTACCTGCCGCCACGCGTACGGTTCGTCCGCCGGGCCACCGCCGGGCAGCGCTTCCTCGACTCCGGCGCCGACATCGACCTGTTCGCGCTGCGCGCAATGACCCAGCAGCCGCTGCACGTCCTGGCCCGGGTGGACCCGGACCCGGCCGGGGCCTGGCGGCGCGGTGACCGTGCGGTCATCGAGCGGCTCGCCGACGTCGAGCTGAAGGACAGCGGCCTGCGACTGCCCGCACGCCTGACGGGACCGCCACGTCGCTGATCAGCCGTCGCCGGGCTCGCGGGAGTGGTGGTAGGCGTCGAGAAAGACGTGCGCGACGTGCGCGTCGGTCAGCCGGTACACCGCCCGACGCCCCTCGCGCTCCACGCTCACCAGCCCGGCGAGACGCAAGGTGCGCAGGTGCTGGGAGACCAGGGGCTGGGAGACCCCGAGCGTCTCGACCAGCTCGCCCACCGAGCGCTCGTGCTCGGTGAGCCGGTGCACGATCGCGGCGCGAACGGGCACCGCGAGCGCCGCGAAGAGCTCGGCGACAGGGCCGAAGTCCTCCTCGAGGTCTCTACGGTGCGCGTCCGTCGCCACGACGTGGGACGAGCTCAGTGCTCGTCGTAGTGGCCGTCGTGCTCGGCGTGCTTGTGACCGTCGTGGACGTAGTCGACGTGGTCGCCGTGCTGAACGGTCTCGTGACCGCAGTCGGGGCCGTGGGTGTGGTCGTCGTGGGCCTCGTGGACCGCGTGCTGCTCGCTCATGGTGCTCCTCGGGATCGGGTGCGGCGGAGTTGCCGTCGGCACATATAAACATATGCGCATGCGTCATCGCTACTCGCGGTGCATGAAGTCGCGGCGAGGGGGTCACCGGGTGAAGGTGACGAGCAGACCCCGAGCCCTGGTCGTCGGCGCGAGCATCGCGGGACCGGCGGCGGCGTACTGGCTGACACGGGCCGGGTACGACGTCGTCGTGCAGGAGCGCGCACCGGGCCCTCGGCCGGGCGGACAGAACGTCGACGTCCGCGGCGCGGCCCGGGAGGTCCTGCGCCGGATGGGTCTCGAGGAGGCGGTCCGCGCCCGCAACACCGGCGAGGTCGGGACGCGCTTCGTCGACGAGACCGGCGCCGCGGTCGCCGAGCTGCCGGTGGTCGAGGGCGACGCCGGCGGGCCGACCGCCGAGCTGGAGATCCTCCGCGGGGCGCTGGCCGAGGTGCTGGCCGGCGGCTGCCCCGACGCGGTCACCTGGCGCTACGACGACCACGTGGTCGCGCTGGATCAGGACGGCGACGGGGTCGACGTACGCCTCGCGTCGGGCGCCGCCGAGCGCTACGACCTCGTCGTGGTCGCCGACGGGGTCCGCTCGCACACCCGGGGGCTGCTGCTCGACGAGGAGGAGGTCGAGCTGGACCACCTCGGCATGTCGATCGCGTTCGGCACGATCGCGCGTACCGATGCCGACGACGACTGGTGGCGCTGGCTCAACACCCCGGGCTCGCGGCAGGTGCAGCTGCGTCCCGACGACGAGGGCACGATCCGCGCGAGCCTGGCCTTCCTCTCCGACGAGTCGGCGCTGGCCGGGCGCACCACCGACGAGGTCCGCGCCGACCTGCGGCGCCGGTTCGCCGACGTCGGGTGGGAGACCGGCCGGGTGCTGGACGGCTTCGACGCCGACGACGCGCTCTACGCCGACGATCTCGCCATGGCCCGCTGCACCACGTGGTGGCGCGGCCGGGTCTGCCTGCTCGGCGACGCCGCGTGGTGCGTGACCCCGATCGGCGGGGGCGGCACCTCACTGGCGCTCGTCGGCGCGTACGTGCTCGGCGCGATGCTCGACCGGCACGACGAGGTGGAGGTGGCGCTCGCGGCGTACGAGGAGTGGATGCGGCCGATGGTCGAGCGGGCGCAGCACCTGCCGCCCGGCGTACCCCGCCTCGCGGCACCGCACTCGCGACTGGGCGTCTCGGTGCTGCGCCAGGCGATGAAGCTCGCCGCGAGCGGCCCGGTGCAGACCGTGGCCGGGGCGATCCCTATCGCGGAGCCGCACCGCGACCTGCCCGAGCCCGCTGGCGGCACCGGCCGCGAGGCGTGACCTGCCGGTTCACCACGGTATGCCGGGAGTATCGGGCGAATCGGGCACTCGTTCGACCTCACCCACGACGAACTGACGCTTCCCACGGCGTACCCGTCGTGGGGAGTGACAGTTCACCGAGGGCGGCGCGGGTCAGGACTGCTGGACCTCGTCGGCCTCCAGCAGCCTCCTGAGCCGCTCGAGGTCCGCGGCGACCGAGGCGGCGTCGCGGTCCAGCTCGGCCTCGCTCATCGCCAGCTGCCGCACGGTGAACAGCACCTCCGAGCCGTCCGGGTGCGCGAGGACGCGGAGCGGGTTGAGCACCCTCTCCCCGCTGGGCAGGCGTACCACGTGGTCGAGGACTCCCAGGTCGTTCGTCGGCGCGAAGCGCACCTCCACCCGACCCATCGGGGAGTCGACGATCACCCCGTCGGCGCTCGTGTCCACCTCTCCCTGCGTGAGGCCCGCCGCCCAGCGCGGCAGGTTCTCGGGGTCACGGGCGTACGCGTAGACCTCGCCCGGGCCCCGCCGGACGACCACCGAGACGTGACGACTCTGCACGAGACCAGCGTAGGCGCCGAACCACCCCCAGGCATGTTTGGCGTGACGTCGGTTACCGCCAGCGTCTAGGCCCCGACGGGGCCGCTGGGAGGAAACCCATGAGTACTACCACCATCGTCATCATCGTGGTCGTGGTCGTCGTGGCACTGATCGTGATCGGCCTGCTGGCCAGTGCTGCCGTCAAGAAGAAGCGCCAGGTCCAGCACGAGCAGGCCGAGAAGCTGCGCGCGGACGCCGCGGCGCAGGAACGGACCGTGCGCAAGCACGAGGCCGGTGCCGCGGAGGTCGAGGCGCAGGCCCGAAAGACGCGGGCTGCGGCCGACGAGGAGGCCGCCCGAGCCCAGCGCGCCGAGGCGGAGGCCGCGGAGCGCGAGCAGGCGGCGCGGGCGAGCCGGGCGGATCAGCAGGAGAAGCTCCGCAAGGCCGACGAGCTCGACCCACACACCGACGAGAGCCGCACGGAGCGTGGCCGCGGTGACGTCGCCGCGCCCGGCACCACCGCCCGGGACCACCGCACGACCGACGACGGACTGCGCGGCGATCCCACCGACCCCGCCCACCGCACCACCGGCGAGAAGGTCAAGGACACCCTCGACCCCCGCCGCGACGGCGACACTGGCGCCTACGACCCGCCCGGCCACCAGGCCGGCGCGACCCGAGAGGGCCGCACACCCGACGACGGCCTCCGCGGAGACCCCACCGACCCCGCCCACCGCACCACCGGCGAGAAGGTCAAGGACACCCTCGACCCCCGCCGCGACGGCGACACCGGC
>NZ_BMKQ01000001.1:2435983-2617118 GCF_014644415.1 Marmoricola endophyticus | reverse complement strand
GCGCCTACGACCCGCCCGGCCGGTAGGAGCGAGCTGTCACCGACGACGGCCGACGAGCCCCTTCACAGGACGACTCGTCGGCCGTCGCCGCTCTCAGCGGATCAGTGAGTCGAGGCTGGCGTAGACCGACGAGTCACCCGTACGCACGCTGCTCGACCGGCCGTCGACCGACACCGGGACGTCTCCCGCGACGGTGATGCGACGCACCTCCCGGGGCTGGTCGTCGAAGTCGGCCACGGCGTAGTGCTGCGTCGCCCGGTTGTCCCAGATCGCGACGTCACCCTCGGTCCACGTCCAGCGGACGGTGTTCTCCAGCCGGGTGATCCGGTTCTGCAGCAGGGTGAACAGGGCGACGGACTCGGCGGTGTTGAGCCCGGTGAAGCTCTTCACGAAGTGCCCGAGGAGCAGCGAGCGCTCACCGGTCTCCGGATGCACGTGGACTGCCGGGTGCTCGGTCTCGTACACCGTGCTGGCGAAGTCGCCCCGGCTGAACTGCAGGTTCGCCTCTTCCTCCGCGCTCTCGGACTGCTGGGCGTAGTCGTAGTCGTTGGAGTGCACCGCCCACAGCTGGTCGACCAGCGCCTTCAACGGCTGCGGGAGGTGGGAGTAGGCCTCGACGGTGTTCGCCCACACCGTCGTGCCGCCGTACGCCGGGATCGTCTCGCCCCGCAGCACGGAGAAGGCCGGGACGCGGTCGACGAAGGTCACGTCGGTGTGCCAGGAGTTCGCGGCCATCCCCTTGGTCGCCTTGAAGGAGAGCACCTTCGCACTGCCCGTGTTGACCGTCGGGTGCGCGGTGGTCAACGTCCCCAGCCGCTCGGCGAACCCGATGTGCTCGGCGTCGTCGAGGTGCTGGTCGGTGAAGAAGACCACCTTGTGCTCGAGGATCGCGGCGCGAACGAGGGTGACGACCTCGTCGTCCAGGTGACCGCCGAGGCGGACACCGTCGATCCGTGCACCGATCCGGCCGCCGATCTTCGTGACCGTGATGTCTTCGGCCCGCGTCGCGGACTCGGGGCGGGTGAGCTCGATCGTCATGGAGGTCCTTCCGTTGCCTAGCCATTAAACCTAGTGTGTTTAGTAGACTTTACACGCCGGGCGCACCCTTGCCGACCCCGCTCACTCAGGGTCGCCTGGCTTGCCCTCTAGTTGCAAGCGATGTGCAATAACTTCGGATCGCACACAACGAGGAGACCCGATGACCGAGTACGCCCTGCCCGACCTCCCGTACGACTACGCGGCCCTGGAGCCGTACATCTCCGGCGAGATCATGGAGCTGCACCACGACAAGCACCACGCGACGTACGTCAAGGGCATCAACACCGCCCAGGAGAAGCTGTTCGAGGCCGCCGACACCGAGTCGTACGCCGACATCACGACCGTCGAGAAGAACCTCGCCTTCCACCTCGGCGGGCACGTCAACCACTCCGTGTTCTGGCCGAACATGTCACCCGAGGGCGGCGACAAGCCGACCGGCGAGCTGGCCCAGATGCTCGACGACCACTTCGGGAGCTTCGACAAGTTCCGCGGCTACTTCGAGGCCAACGCCCTCGGCGTCCAGGGCTCCGGCTGGTCGGTGCTGACCTGGGACATGCTCGGCCAGCGGCCGTACATCATCCAGCACTTCGACCACCAGGGAAACGTGCCGATCTGCATGGTCCCGCTGCTGATGCTCGACATGTGGGAGCACGCGTACTACCTGCAGTACAAGAACGACAAGGGCACCTTCGTCAAGCAGTGGTGGAACATCGTCAACTGGGCCGACGTCCAGGACCGCTTCGAGAAGGCGAAGGCCCAGACCCCGGGCCTGATCGCCTGAGGCGGTCGCGTCCTTCGCCGGGTCTCGACAAGCTCGACCACCGGTGGTCGCGCGGCGACCGTCACCACCGGTGGTCGAGCAGCGAAGCGAGCGGAGCGGCCGTCGAGACCAACAGCCGCGAGCCGACCGCTATGCGGTGACCAGCGCCGGCGTACGACGCAGGAAGCCGGACAGCGCGGCGGTCAGCACCAGGAGCGCGAGACTCAGCCCCACCACGCCGGCCCAGCCCGCCGCGCTCCAGGCGGGGCCGGCGACGGTCCCGAAGAGTGACGAACCGAGGTAGAAGCCGACGAGGTAGAGCGACGCCGCCTGGCCGCTGGCCACCCCGCCCGCGTGGGCGCGGGTCGGCACCCAGCCGCTGGCGATGCCGTGCACGGCGAAGAAGCCGCCGGTGAACAGCGCCATCCCGATCGCGATCACCGGCAGCGAGTCGACCATGGTGACCAGCAGCCCGGCGACAGCCAGCACGCAGCCGAGCGGGAGGATCGTGCGGCGGCCGTACCGATCGGCCAGCCCGCCGAACAGCGTCGAGCTGACCGTGCCGACGGGGTAGACGAGGAAGACCAGGCTCGCCGCGCCGAGCCCGAGGTGCCACGGCGCCTCGGCGAGCCGGAAGCCGAGGGTGTTGTAGACGGCGACCATCGACCCCACGGACAGGAAGCCGACGCCGTACAGCGCGAGCAGCGCCGGGTCGCGCAGGGCCCGGACGAACATGCGCACCAGCGAGCGCGCACCGGGCGCCCGAGCGACGAAGTGGCGCGAGTCCGGGAGCGCGAGACGGACGACGACAGCGCAGGCCACGCCGACCAGGGCCGCCGCTCCCAGCGCCCATCGCCACCCGGCCGCTTCGCCGATCATCCCGGTCAGCAGGCGTCCGATCATGCCGCCGATCGCAGTGCCGCCGATGTAGAGGCCGGCGACCTTGGCGTGGGTGGAGGGGTGCAGCTCCTCGCGGAGGTACGCCGTGGCGACGGCGGGCAGCCCCGCGAGCACCACCCCCTCGACGAACCGCAGCACCAGCAGCGCCGGCCACGACGGGGCGAACGCGCACAGGACGGCGACCACCGCGGCGCCGGCGAGCGAGAGGTGGATCATCCGGGTCCGGCCGATCACGTCCGACAGCGGGCCGGCCACCAGCAGCATCACCCCGATGCCGAGCGTGGTCAGCGAGAGCGACAGCGTGCTCTGGCCCGAGCTGACGCCGAAGTCCCGGACGAACTCGGGGAACAGCGCCTGGGTGCTGTAGAGAAGCGTGAACGTCGCGACCCCCGCAGCGAAGAGCGCACCCACGATCCGCCGGTAGTGCGGCGTCCCGGGCAGGTGCCCGAGGTCGGGGAGGCTGGTGTCGGCGGTGCGGGTCGTCACGTCCGTCGACGATGCCCCCGCTGAAGGCATACGTCCAATACGGCATCATCGTCTTTGCCATACGCCTTCCGTATGCTGCACGGATGCAGACCCGCGACCTCGAGTGGCTGCTCGCTCTCGCCGAGCAGGGTCACGTCACCGACACCGCCGCGATGCTGGGCACCTCCCAGCCGACGCTCTCCCGGGCGCTGGCCCGACTGGAGGACGAGCTCGGGGCGCCGTTGTTCGTCCGGACCACCGGTGGGGTACGAGCGACGCCGGCCGGGGTGCTGGCCGTCGACGCGGCGCGGGACCTCGTACGACGCCACGACCAGCTGACCGCCGACCTCGCCACGCTGCTCGACCCGGAGACGGGCACCGTCCGGCTGGCGTTCCTCGACTCGATGTCGACGTCGCTGGTGCCGCGGGTGCTGCGGGCCTTCCACGAGCACTCACCGCGCACGCGGGTCGAGCTGCGCCAGGAGCCGTCGCAGGAGATCCTGCCGGACCTCGCCGCCGGCGCCGCCGACCTGGCGATCACCTCACCGCAGCCGGGCGGCGACTTCGCCTGGGCGGCGCTGCAGACCGAGCGACTGGTCCTCGTCGTCCCGCCCGGTCACCGCCTACGCGCCCGCCGCCGGGTCGAGATGGCCGAGCTGGACGGTGAGGAGCTGATCACCGTGCCGGTCGGCTTCGGCTTCCGCACTCTGGTCGACTCGCTCTACCGCGACGCCGGTGCGGCGCCGACGATCTCGTTCGAGAGCCAGGACCTCGCGACGATCGTCGGCCTCGTCGGGGCGGGGCTCGGGGCAGCCGTCGTCCCGGACTCGATAGCGGCGGCGGCCGGCGTCCACCAGATCCGGATCACCGCGGAGGCCGCGCGCCGGACCATCGGCCTGACCTGGCCCACCGACCGTCCTCTGTCCGCCCCCGCCGCTCGGCTGCGCGACTTCGTCGTCGACGAGTTCGGGGCCTAGGGCACGTCGTGTGCTGGAGCGGTCGCCCTGGCAGCCACTCCGGCACCCGACCCGGCCGGAGCGATGCGGCCGCCCCTCGAGCGGAACTACATCTGGGGGGTTACATGAGTGTCATTCGCAAGATATGGTGTTCCTGCAGCTGGTTCACACGCCATCCAGGCGCGTGAGGCAAGAGGGAACCCGGTGAGAGTCCGGGACTGCCCCGCAGCGGTGAGTGGGAACGACCGCCGTCAACAGCACTGGGTCGCCAGACCTGGGAAGCGACGGCCAGTAGGGGTCTCGACAGGCTCGACCACCGGTCGAGATGCGAGACGAGGCAGCACGCCCACGAGTCCGAAGACCTGCCAGCGCACCGCACCCGCCGGGTGCGGTGGTCAGACGCCGCGAGGGACGGCCGACGGCTGAGCGCTCCTGGGTCCTGCTTCGCGCTGCCCCGACGCCGGTCGCGGTCGGAACGGCACGAACCGAAGCAGGAGAAGCCATCATGAGCACCCAGGACCCCATCCGCGTCGTCAAGCGCGACGGCACGATCGCGCCGTACGACGGCTACGAGATCGCCCGCTCGATCGAGGAGGCCGCGGCCGGCCTCGACGACCAGATCGCCCGGGCCACCCAGCTCCGCTCGGAGCTGGAGATCACGCTGTTCGACCAGATCACCTCCGAGCAGCTCGACGAGGCGGTCGTCCAGGTCGCCCTGCAGAACGTCAAGGACGACCCGGCGTACGACACGATCGCCTCGCGGCTGCTGTGCAAGAGCCTCTACAAGACCATCTTCGGCGAGGGCGTGACCCGCGAGGAGGTCTACGCCTTCCACGGGGAGGCGTTCGTCGGCTTCGTGCTGCGCGGTGTCGAGCTGGGTCTGCTCGACACCCGGCTGCGCGAGCTGTTCGACCTCGAGCGGCTCGGCTCGGCCCTGGATCCCTCGCGCGACGACCTGCTGCGCTACGTCGGCGTGCAGACCATGCGCACCCGCTACATGATCGCCGGCCCGGACGGCCGCGCGATGGAGATGCCGCAGTTCTTCTGGATGCGGGTCGCGATGGGGCTCTCCCTCGACGAGGAGGACCCCACCGCCGCCGCGATCGGGTTCTACGACAAGATGTCGCGCCTGGAGTACCTCGCCGCCGGCTCCACGCTGGTCAACGCCGGCACGTCGTACTCCCAGCTCTCCAACTGCTTCGTGATGCAGATGGAGGACGAGATCGAGCACATCGCCAAGTCGGTGCGCGACGTCATGTGGCTGACCAAGGGCACCGGCGGCATCGGGCTCTCGGTCACCAAGCTGCGCGCCGAGGGATCGCCGATCCGGTCCAACAACACCACCTCGACCGGGCCGATCCCCTTCATGCACACCATCGACTCGACGCTGCGCGCGGTGAGCCGGGGCGGCAAGAAGTTCGGCGCGCTGTGCTTCTACATGGAGAACTGGCACCTCGACTTCCCCGCCTTCCTCGACCTGCGGCAGAACTCCGGCGACCCCTACCGCCGGACCCGTACCGCCAACACCGCGGTGTGGATCTCCGACGAGTTCATGAAGCGCGTCGAGGCCGACCAGACGTGGTACCTCTTCGACCCCGCCGAGGTCCCCGACCTCGTCGAGCTGACCGGGCGTGCGTTCTCGCAGCGGTACGCGGAGTACGTCGCGATGGCCGACGCCGGGCGGCTCAAGCACAAGACGATCGGCGCGCGCGAGCAGTACCGCGCGATCCTCACCTCGCTGCAGTCGACCTCGCACCCGTGGCTGACCTGGAAGGACACCATCAACACCCGCGCGCTGAACGACAACACCGGCGCGATCCACCTGTCCAACCTGTGCACCGAGATCTGCCTGCCGCAGGACCGCGACAACGTCTCGGTCTGCAACCTGGCCTCGATCAACCTCTCCCGCCACGTCACCGGCCGGCGCCAGCACGCGGTCGTCGACTGGGACCGGCTCGCGGAGTCCGCCCGCCTCGCGGTGCGCCAGCTGGACAACCTCATCGACATCACCATCTCCTCGGTGCCGGAGTCGGAGCGCTCCAACGAGCTCAACCGCGCCCTCGGCCTGGGCGTCATGGGCTTCACCGACGTCGTCGAGAGGTTCGGCTACTCCTACGAGTCGGAGCAGGCGTACGCCCTGATCGACCAGCTGATGGAGTTCGTCTCCTGGCACGCGATCGACGCCTCCGCCGATCTGGCCCGCGAGCGGGGCGCCTACGCCAACTTCGAGGGGTCGCGCTGGAGCCAGGGCATGGTCCCGTTCGACTCCCTGGACCTGCTGGAGAACGACCGCGGCGTGCCCGTCGACGTCGACCGCACCACCCGGCTGGACTGGGACTCGCTGCGGGCCAAGGTCGCCGGCGGCATCCGTAACTCCACCCTGCTGGCCATCGCGCCGACCGCGTCGATCGGCCTGGTCGCCGGCACCACGCCCGGCCTGGACCCGCAGTTCAGCCAGATCTTCAGCCGAGCCACCAGCTCGGGCAAGTTCCTCGAGGTGAACCGCAACCTCGTCGAGGACCTGCGTCGGGCCGGGATCTGGGAGGACGTCCGCGAGGACCTGCTGCGCCACCAGGGCGACCTGTCGAAGGTCGCCGCCGAGCGGCCGGAGGTGCCGACCGAGCTCGTCGAGATCTACCAGACCTCGTTCCAGCTCTCGGGGATGGCGTACGTCGAGGTCGCGGCGCGCGCGCAGAAGTGGATCGACCAGGCGATCAGCCGCAACATCTACCTCGCCGACCGGCAGGTCTCCTCGATGGTCGACCTGTACTCCGCCGCGTGGCGCAAGGGCGTCAAGACGACGTACTACCTCCACATGATGCCGCGGCACACCGCCGAGCAGAGCACGGTCAAGGTCAACAAGGCGGAGGCGCTCGGCGGTGCCGGTGGCGGCTCGCGGCGGGGCTTCGGGGCCGCGACGAGCGGCGCACCGTCGGCACCGGCGGCTCGCGGCTTCGGAGCAGCTGCTCCCAGCGGCTCCGCGCCTCGCGGGTTCGGAGCGGCCGCTCCGGCCGAGTCGGCAGCCCCGACCAGCACGGTCGAGGCCCCGGACGGCGCCACCGAGATCGAGGTCGAGGACGTCTCCGGCGCCCAGTGCCCGGTCGACCCCCAGGAGCGGCTGCAGTGCGAGTCGTGCCAGTGAGAGCCGTCCCCGGCCTTCGCTGACGACTCACCGGGTCTCGACGCGCTCGCTAGCGCTCGCTGCTCGACCACCCGCGCACGCCCGCTAGCGCTCGCTGCTCGACCACCTGTCGAAGCTCCCGGGTTCTCGACGTCCTCTCTCCTAGCGCTCGGTCGGGCTCGACCACCTGCGGGTGGTCGAGCCAGAAGTGAGCCCTGCGAGCGAGGACGTCGAGACCTGCCTCACCCGACCCACCACAGCAACCACACCAGGAGAAGCGCCATGACCCAGACCGACGTACGACCCGATCAGACCTTTCGCGGCATCCTCGGCACCGGCATCGAGGAGGGACTGCTGCTCAAGCCCGTGACGTACCAGTGGGCGATGGACCTCTACGACCAGGCGGTGGCCAACACCTGGTTCCCCAACGAGATCCAGCTCGGCGAGGACCTCGCCGACTTCGAGCGGATGAGCGCCGACGAGCGGGCGGCGCTGACCCACCTGATGAGCTACTTCAATCCGAACGAGCTGCTGGTCAACAAGGCCCTCGCGTTCGGGGTCTACCCGTACGTCAACGCCGCCGAGTGCCACCTCTACCTCGCCAAGCAGATGTGGGAGGAGGCCAACCACTGCATGAGCTTCGAGTACGTCCTCGAGACCTTCCCGATCGACCGCGCCGCGGCGTACGAGTCGCACGTGACGGTGCCGTCGATGGCGGCCAAGGAGGAGTTCGAGGTCCGGTTCATCAAGCGGATGACCGAGCAGACCCTCGACATCACGACGACCGAGGGCAAGCAGGACTTCGTGCGGAACCTGGTGGCGTACAACGTGATCCTCGAGGGGATCTGGTTCTACTCCGGGTTCATGGTCGCGCTGAGCTTTCGGCAGCGGAACCTGCTGCGGAACTTCGGCTCGC
Organism: Marmoricola endophyticus; assembly: GCF_014644415.1. GTDB lineage: Bacteria > Actinomycetota > Actinomycetes > Propionibacteriales > Nocardioidaceae > Marmoricola > Marmoricola endophyticus. Next base: position 2,608,962 of record NZ_BMKQ01000001.1, on the reverse strand, counting down.
TGGTGGACTGGATCGTCCGGGACGAGTCGCTGCACCTGAAGTTCGGGATGAACCTGGTCCTCACCGTGCTCGAGGAGAACCCGGACGTCGCGACGCCCGAGTTCGCCGACGAGATCAAGCAGATGATCCTCGACGCGGTGGAGATGGAGGAGGCCTACAACCGCGACCTGCTGCCGAACGGGATCCTCGGCCTGAACGCCGACTACATCAACACCTACGTGAAGTACCTCGCCGACCGGCGGCTCGACGAGCTCGGCTTCGGCGCGCACTACGGCGTCGCCAACCCGGCGAAGTGGATGGCGGCGGCCAACGACACGCTGCAGCTGGTGAACTTCTTCGAGTCCACCAACACCTCGTACGAGGTCAACGCCAGGCAGGGCTGAGCACCATGTCGTGCCTCGGCTTCCTCACCGCTGCGCAGCGCGAGGCGCTCGCGGCCTCCTCGGCCGCTGGCGCCCCGCTCTCCACGTTCGCCTCGCCGGCGGCGTCGCCCGGCAAGACCCGGCGGGTCCGCTCTCTCGCCGGCTCAGCGGACGCCCGCATCCGGGAGAGCGCGGCGCTGTCCGCGCACGCGCCGCACGACGTGCTGACCGTGCTGGCCGGCGACCCGATCTCGTCGGTACGGGCCTGCGTCGCGCGCAACGCCGGTGCCGGTCCCCTGCTGCTCCGCCGGCTCTCGGGTGACCCCGAGGCGGTCGTCCGGGCCTGGGTGGCCGCCAACCCCCAGGTCACCGACGACGTGCTGCAGCTGCTGATCGGGGACGCCGACCCGTCGGTCCGGGCAGTCGTGGAGTGGGCCGGGCGCTGGCCCGCACAGGAAGGCGGCACCCGATGACCACCCTGCTGTCGACCGAGCCGGACGCCGCCACCCGGACCCGGCGCCGAGTCCTCTCCTTGCTCGGCCCGGCGTTCGTCGCCTCGGTCGCGTACGTCGACCCCGGCAACTTCGCGACCAACTTCGCCGCCGGCGCCGAGCACGGCTACCGCCTCGTGTGGGTGGTGGTGACGGCGAACCTGGTCGCGATCCTGGTGCAGTACCTCACCTCCAAGCTCGGTCTGGTCACCGGGCGCAGCCTGCCCGAGCTGTGCAGGGAACGGTTCGGCCGACGCAGCAACCGGCTGCTGTGGGTGCAGGCGGAGGTCGTCGCGATGGCCACGGACCTCGCCGAGTTCGTCGGTGCCGCCGTCGGCCTGCACCTGCTGTTCGGCATGCCGCTGCTTCCGGCCGGGCTGGTCACGGCCGTCGTCGCCTTCGGCATCCTCGGGCTCGAGCAGCGCGGCCACCGCCGGTTCGAGCGTGCCGTGATCGCTCTGCTCGCGCTGGTGGCCGCCGGGTTCGGCTACCTGGTCCTCGCCGCCGGGCCACCGGCTTACGACGACCTGGCCGCGGGCCTGGTACCCAGGCTCGACGGGGGCGGGGAGCTGCAGCTGACGATCGGGATCATCGGGGCGACCGTCATGCCGCACGTGGTCTACCTGCACTCCGCGCTCCAGTCCGGCCGGGTCGCGGCCAGCGACGCCTCTGAGCGTCGCTCGATGCTGCGGGCCAACCGCTGGGACTGCGTGCTCGGGCTCGGCGCGGCCGGCTTGGTCAACCTGGCCATGCTGTGCATCGCCGCGGTCGTCTTCCACGGGTCGGGGATCGGCGTCGGCAGTGACTTCGCGGGCATCCACGCCCAGCTGGGGACGCTCCTCGGCGGCGGCGCCGCGCTGGCCTTCGCCGTCGCGCTGGTCGCCTCCGGGGTCTCCTCCTCGAGCGTCGGGACGTACGCCGGCCAGGTCGTCATGGCCGGCTTCGTGACCTGGCGGGTCCCGCTGCTGGTGCGCCGCGCGGTGACGATGCTGCCCGCGCTGCTGGTCCTCGCCGTCTCCGCGGACACCGGCCAGGTGCTGGTGCTCTCGCAGGTGGTGCTCTCCTTCGGCATCCCGTTCGCGCTGGTGCCGCTGCTGCTGCTCACGCGCGACCGGTCGCTGCTCGGACCACAGGTGAACCGACGTACGACCACGGCAGCGATGCTGGTGGTCACCGTGGTGATCTCGGGGCTGAACGCGTGCGTCGTGGCCGACGTGGCCCGCGGACTCTGGTGATGCCCGCCGAGCCGTCTGGCGGGCCCCGTGTCGCCCGACACCGCGGAGGCCATCGCCGCTTCCTGCTCGGCTCCCGGCCGAGCTCCCGAGATAGCCTGCACCGGCAGGTATCCCCGGGAGGAACGATGCAACGACGCCGCCGTGGCGACCTGGAGCGAGCGGTGCTGCGGGTCCTCTGGGAAGCCGACGAGCCGGTCTCCGCGACCTGGGTCCGCGATCGGTTCGAGGACGACGACCGTCCCGCGCTGACCACCGTCCTCACCGTGCTCACCCGGCTCGTCGACAAGGGAGCGGTCGAGCGCACCGGGTCGGCCCGGAGCCAGCGCTTCGCCCCGACCCGCACCGAGGCACAGGCCGCGGCCGGCGCCATGGAGGCCGCTCTGGCCACGACCGCCGACCGACCGAGCGCACTGCAGGAGTTCGCCGGCCGGCTCGACCAGACCGAGCTCCGAGCCCTGCGCCGTGCCCTGGACTCCTCGTGAACGCGACCGTGCTCTGTCTCGCGGTCCTGGTCGCCGCGACCGGGGTCGCCGTCGGTCTGGGCAACCTCCCGCTGGGGCGACGGCCGGGGCTGGTGCTCGCAGTCGGGTCCGCGGCCGCGGTGACCGGGCTCGTCGCCTTGGTGGCGTCCGTGGCAGCGATGCTCGTCCCTACCCCCACCTGGCAGCGAGACGGCTGCACGGGCTGCGAGGCGGTGCTGACCTTCGTCGGGTGCGTCGGTGTGGCGTCGGGCCTCGGCTGTGCACTCGCCGCCGTGCTCGCCTGCGCCGAGCGGGCGAGCCGCCGCAACGCGGCCGCGCGCCTGCGGATGCGGATGGCGCTCGCGGACCCGCGGACCGTGCGATGCACCGTCGGGAGGCGCGAGGTGCACCTCGTCGTCGGGCTCCGCTCCGGCGCGGCCACCCTCCGCCTCGACGGACGATCGGTGATCACGGTCGACCGGTCGCTGGCCGCTCGGCTGAGCGAGACCGAGCTGGCGGCGGTGGTCGAGCACGAGGCGGCGCACCTCGACCTCTGGCACGACCGCGTGCGCTGGGCCGTACAGGTGCTCACCGGAGCGCTGGCGTGGGCTCCGGGCATGGCCCGGGTCGGTGGGCGCGTCCACCTGCTCTGTGAGGCGGCGGCCGACGATCGCGCGGCGCGGAGGATCGGGAGCGCCGCCGTTCGGTCCGCCCTGATGAGCGCCACGGCACCGACCTGCGCCGCCTTCGCGCGCCGGGCGGTCTGATGTCGGCCAGGGGGGCCAGGCAGAACCACGAGCGGCGAGCCGTACGCCTCGCGCGGGCTGAGGCCGCGCAGCGCCGACACGGACGACCCTGAGTGACCGTTGCCGGCAGGGCCGATCAGGCCTCGACCAGCTCCTCCGCGTCGTCGAGTCGTGGCCGTGACGGTCGCCGGCGCACGAGGCCGAGGACCACGTCGACCAGCAGGAACGCGAGCAGGCTGATCCCGAGCAGCGGCACCAGCACACCCACCACGACCGCCACGAACACGATCGCGGCCAGTGGCCCCTTCGGCACCCGGCGCCAGGCGCCACGACGGGGCAGCGGCCCGAACCACATTCCCCGCGCGCGGGTCGGCCGCCGCTGCCACCACATCCGGTAGCCGCGCAGCACGACCACGATGAGGCCGACGGCGAGCAGAGCGAGCGCCAGCTGGTTGACCAGACCGAACAGGATCCCCATGTGGGCGCCGATCACCCAGTCGGTCAGCTTGGCCATGAACGGCCAGTCCTCGAAGTCGACCCGATCGACGAGGCCGCCGTCGGCGGGGTCGACGGTGAGGGTGTCGTACTGCGTCGGCCAGCTGCGCTCGTTCTCCGCGGCCGTCCACGCACCCCCGGTCCGTGCCGGCGGGGTGAGCACCAGCGGACTGCCCAGTCCCTGAGCCCGCGCTGTGCGGTAGACGCCGTCGACCCCGACGCCGTCGGTGAGCACCTCGTCGCCGGCCGTCGCTGCCGACCCGCCGTGGTGCGCCGCGTGCCCGTCGTCCTCCGCCGGCGGCTTCGCACCGGGAATCGTCGCGCTCGGGGTCGGCGACTGCCAGTCGAAGGCGCTACGGACCTCGCCGATGCTCGTCCCGGCCCAGCGGGACCAGGTCAGACCGGTGACCGAGAGTCCGAGAAGGCCCAGCGCCAGCCACGCTCCCAGCACCGCGTGCCAGGACAGGTTGCGTCGCCGGCCGCGGGCACCGAGGTCGGGGAGGAGGTGCCGACGCGCCCAGCTCTGCTCGCTTCGAGCAGGTACGTGCTGCTGACTGCGTCGCGCCCGCTCCGAACGGGCACGACCACGACGCTTGCCGAACCAGAGCGCGAGCCCTCCGAGCACCACCACCCACAGCCAGCTCGCGGCGAGCTCGGAGTAGTTGCGCCCCACGGCCCCCAGGTGCAGGTTGCGGTGCAGGTCGTCGAGCCAGCCGCGGAAGCCCAGCCACTGCCCGAAGCTGCGCACCTGTCCGACGACCTGGGCGTCGTACGGGTCCACGAAGACCGACATGGTGTAGTCGGCCGGGACTCCCGCGTCGGAGAAGACGACCCGCGTGGCGCGGTCCGCACCCTCGGGCGGGTCGATCTCCAGCACGGCACCGGACGGGTGCGCCGCACGCGCGGCGGCGACCTGGTCGGACAGCGACGCGACCGGCCCGGTGCCCACCGGTACATGGGTCAGGTCGCGGTAGGCGATCTGCTCGATCTGTGGAGCCGCGGTGTAGAGCAGCCCGGTCACGGCCGCGACGAGCACGAAGGGGCCGACCAGCACCCCGGCGTAGAAGTGCAGCCGGAGCAGCAAGGGGCGCAGTGCCGCCCAGGTCGACGGAGCGGGGGCCGGCACCGACGGGTCCCGCTCAGAGGGACGCGCGCTCACTGTGGTCATCGGGCTCCTTCGGCCGGTTCACCGCCGAACTCTACGTACCGTAGAAACATTCCGACCGGCGCCTCCCTCGCCTTGACCGGCGACATCGCGCCTGCCTAGCCTCCCGGTGTCGCTGTCGAGCAGCGACGGCCCGAGCCCCAGCGAAGTCCGGTGAGATCCCGGCACTGTCCCGCAACGGTAGAGCCCGCACCGACGGGTGAGTCCGGTCGCCTGACTCGTGTCACGGGACTGCCTCCGGCGGAGGGGCGGGCTCGCACCGACGTCGCGCGAGCGGCACTCCGTCGCGACGGAGGGCCATGACGCACCGGATCGCACTCGATCGCCGCACGCTGCTGGGCACCGGAGCCGGAGGGCTGGCCGCGCTCGCGCTCGCCGGCTGCGGCTCCGGCACCACCCGTACGGCGGACCGCTCCTTCACCGCTGTCTTCCAGGGCGCCGGCGCCTCGGAGACCATCGACCCGCAGCTGGCCGCGGCGACGTTCATCGACGAGTCCCGTACGAAGCACCTCTACGACGGGCTGTTCGAGATCGACTCCACGATGCGTCCGCTGCCACGCTTGGCGACGACGGCCGAGCCCGACGCCGACGGCACCCGGTGGCGCCTGAGCCTGCGCGACGCGCGCTGGCACGACGGCACCGCGTTCACCGGCGAGGACGTCCTCGGCACGCTCGCGCGGATCCTCGGCAAGCAGGAGGGCGCCAAGCCCTTCAACGCCGCGTCCTCGCTCGCCGGCATCGACCTCCGACGGTCCCGGGTGGTCGAGCCGCGGACGGTCGAGATCGCCACCACCTCGCCGTCCTTCGAGCTCCCCTCCCTGCTGGCATCGATCGGGACGGCGATCGTGAAGCGCGGCCGCCTGGGCGACAAGCCCGTCGGGACCGGCCCGTTCCGCTTCCGCTCGTTCCAGCCCGGCCGCTCGCTGCGGATGACCAGATACGAGGACCACTGGGACGGTGCGCCGTGGTTGGAGGAGCTCTCGATCGTCAGCGCCGAGCCGGAGGCGCGCCAGTCCGCCGTACGCAGCGGCCAGGCCGACTTCGCCGACAACCTCACCCCGACCGCGCGCCGCACCCTCGACGGCGTCTCCGGCATCGACACGCAGGCGCGGAAGAACAGCGGCCTGCTCTTCTTCGCGATGAAGACCGACCGGCCACCGTTCGACGACGTCGACGTGCGCCGCGCGATGATGCTCCTGATCGACCGCGAGGAGCTGGTCAAGGTGGCGCTCGAGGGTGCCGGGGAGGTCTCCGACGACGTCTTCGGGCGGGGCTACCAGTACTACGCCGACGACCTCGAGCCGCACCGCCACGACCCCGACGAGGGCCTACGCCTGCTGACCCGGGCCGGCGTGCGCGACCTGAGCTTCGACCTGCTCGCCGCGCCCGTGGCGAACGGGTTCCTGGAGGCGGCGACACTGGTCTCCCGCCAGCTCGCCGAGCACGGCGTACGGGCACGCGTCCGTGTCGGCTCGCAGGACACGTACTACACCGACGCGCTCACGCAGGGGCAGATGACGATGGGGCAGTCCGGTCCGCTGCCCGTCCCGTTCCACTTCTCCTCGCGCCTGCTCAGCACGTCCGAGAAGAACTACACGAAGTGGACCGACCCCGAGTTCGACAGGCTCTACGACCAGGCCCAGGGCACCCGCACCGAGGACGGGCGTGCGGCGGTCTACCACCGGATGCACGAGATCCTGCACGACCGCGGCGGCTTCATCTGGTGGGCCACGACGCCCTGGAACACCGCCTTCAGCACGGCGTACGACAACCTCCCGGACGGGGTGCCGAACGCCTACGACTGGGCGAGGTTCGACAAGGTGGAGGCGTGAGCACCCCCACCAGCGGCCGCCCCACCCCCGAGCAGGCCGCGGCCTGGCTGGAGCGGTGGGACCGTCAGCAGGAGCACTACATGCCCGACCGGGAGGAGCGGTTCGCGGCCCTCCTGGACGTGGTGGTCGACGTCGTCTCCCGCCCCGACCCACTGGTCGTCGACCTCGGCATCGGCCCGGGGTCGCTGGCCCACCGGCTGCTCGACCGGCTGCCCGAGGCCCGTGTGGTCGGTGTCGACGCCGATCCGCTGCTGCTCGCACTCGGGAACCTCGCGCGCCCCGACGACAGGCTGCGGACCGTGCTGGCCGACCTGCGCGACGACGGCTGGTACGACTGCCTCGGCCTGGACCGCGCGCCCGACGTGTTCGTGAGCTCCACCGCGCTGCACTGGATGGACGTCGACGACCTGCGGGCGTTGCTCGCACGCTGCGCCCAGGAGGTGGCCCCCGGCGGGCTGCTGGTCGACGCCGACCACCTCTACGAGGGAGAGAGCGGTCCGCGGCTGGACGCGCTGGCCAGGCGGATGACCGTACGCCGCGCCCAGCGCGCCGGCACCCGCGGGCACGAGGACTGGGAGGAGTGGTGGTCCGCCGTGGAGCGGGCCCCCGAGCTGGCTGCGCTCGTGGCCGAGCGTGCGGGCGGCTTCGTGCACGTCGTCGAGCGTCGCGCCACGGTCCGGGACTGGGTCGACCTCCTCCTGGCCTCCGGCTTCGCCGAGGCCGGGACGCTGTGGCAGTACGGCGACGACCGGGTCGTCGTCGGGCTGGCCTGACGGCGTACCGGTCTCGTGGTCGCCCGTTTCGCTGCCCGCCGCGCCCTCATCGGCGCACTCCAGGTCGTCGTGCTGCTGGTCGGCATCTTCGCGACCTCGCTGCTCCTGCCCGGCGACGCAGCCGACGTCCAGAGCAGCGACCTCACCACGGCGGCCCAGCGCCAGGAGACCCGGGAGGTGCTCGGGCTCGACACCGCCCCAGCCGCGCGGTTCGTCGAGTGGGTCGGGCACGCGGCGACCGGGGACCTCGGCACCTCGTACGCCCAGGGGCGGCCGGTGACCGAGGTGATCACCGGCCCGCTCCTCGTCAGCGGGGCCCTCGCGGCGGCCACGACGCTCCTGCTGGTCCCGATCGCGCTGGGCGGCGGCTTCGTCGCCGGACTCCGGCCCGGCAGCCGTACGGACCGTGCGATCACCACCGTGAGCATCGCGCTCGACTCGGTGCCCGACTTCGTGCTCGCCGTCGCGCTGGTGTTCTGGCTGGCGCTCTCCTGGCGGCTCCTGCCGGCGACGTTCGTCGGCGTCGACGTGGGGCAGGTGCTGCGCGACCCCCGGTTCCTGGTCCTCCCCCTGGTCGTGATGGTGGCCCGGGTCTCGGCGCCGCTCGTACGGCTCGTACGCGCGGGCGTCATCGACCAGGTCGGGGCGCCGTACGTCGTCCAGGCCGAGCGGCTCGGCGTGCCCCGCTGGTCGCTGCTGCTGCGGCACATCGGCCCGAACGCCCTGGCGCCGGCGATGCAGGACCTCGGTCGCACCGGCGACAGCCTGATCTCGGGGGTCCTCGTGGTCGAGGCCGTCTTCGCGGTGCCCGGTGTCTCGACCACCCTGCTGGACGCGATCGGCAACCGCGACCAGCCGGTGATCCTCGGCCTGGTCCTGGTGATCGGCCTCGTCGCGATCGTGGTCAACTCCCTCATCGACCTGGCCGGGCAGCGCATGGTGCCCCGCCGCCTGCGCGCGTGAGCACCGGCACGCGGTGGATCGGCCGCGTGGTCGTCGGTGCGCTCCTGGTCGTCCCGCTCGCGGTCGCCCTCGCCGGACCCTGGGTCGCCCACCTCGCGCCGGACTCCCCCCAGGCACCGTTCTCGAGCTCCACCTGGTCGCCGTTCGGCACCGACCGGCTCGGACGCGACGTCTTGGCCGCCGTGCTCGAGGGCGGGCGCCCGCTGGTCGTCACCGCGGGCCTGACGGTGGCCGCGGCGTACCTCGTCGGCTCCGTCGTGGGGCTGGCCGCCGCCACCACGCGCCACGCCTGGGTCGACGACCTCCTCATGCGACCGGTCGACGTGGCGCTGTGCTTCCCCTCCCTGCTGGTGGTGCTCGTCGCCGCGCTGCGCTCGGACGGCTCGGGTGTCGCTATCGCGGTCGCGGTGGGGCTGACGCTGGTCGCCCCGATCGCACGCTTCGTACGGATGGCCGCGAGGGACGTCGTCCAGGGGCCGGCGATGGACGCGCTGCGCCTGCAGGGCGCCGGTCTGCTGGACCGGTACGCCCGGCACGCCGCCGGTCGGCTGGCCAGGCCGGTCGCCGCCGACCTCGGTGTCCGTCTCACCGCAGCGATCTACGTCCTGGCTTCCGCGAACTTCATCGGCATCGGCTTCGACACCACCTCGCCGGACTGGGCGGTGTCCGTGGCCGCCAACAAGGACGGCCTCTCCCTCGCCCCCTGGTCGGTCGCGCTCCCCGCGCTCCTGATCGTCGCGCTCGTGCTCGGCCTCAACCTGCTGGGCGACGCGGTGCTCGGCGGTCCGGACCGGCTCCGGTGGACCCGCACCGCGCGCCGTGGCTGACCCCGTGCTCGTCGCGGCGCGCGGCTTCACGGTCCGCGCCGGGAGTGCGACGATCCTCCACGACGTCGACCTCGACCTGCGTGCCGGCCGCTGCACGGTGCTGGTCGGCCCGTCCGGCGCGGGGAAGACCACGCTGGCCCGCAGCGTGGCCGACGCCCTGCCCGCCTCGCTGACGACCTCCGGCCGGATCACGGACGCCGGGACCCGCGCCGGCTACCTGCCGCAGGACGCCGCCGAGACCCTCAACCCGGCGCACCGGATCGGCTCCTCCCTGCGGGAGCTCGTCCGGATCCACGGTGCCCGGCCGCCCGGCCGCTCGCGCCGTGGCTGGCTGCAGGACGAGGTGACCTCCGCGCTCCGTCACGCCGGGCTGGACGAGCTGCTGGCCGAGCCCGGGACGCCCCTGCGGCGCTTCCCCACCGAGCTCTCCGGCGGCCAGCGCACCCGTCTCGCGCTCGCGCACGTGCTCACCACGGCACCGGACCTGCTCGTCCTCGACGAGCCCACCACCGGGCTGGACACGGAGAGTGCGGCGCTCGTCGTGGACACGCTCCGAGGCCTGGTCGACGAGGGGGTAGCCGCCCTCGTGGTCACCCACGACCGCTCGGTGGCCGACCGGCTGGCCGACGAGGTGCTGGAGATCCGCGACGGCGGCGTACGAGCGGCCCCGGTCCGGCTCGCGTCGGCCGCCTCTCCGAGGCTGCCGCGTCCGCCGTGCATCGCGGCGCCGGCCCTGGAGCTGCGAAGCCTGGGCGTCCGGGCCCGAGGCCGTGAGCTCGTCGCACAGGTCGACCTGCGTCTGCAGCCAGGGGAGGCACTCGGTCTGGTCGGGCGCTCCGGCGCCGGCAAGACGACCCTGGCCCGGGCTGCTGCCGGCCTGCTCGCGCCGAGCGAGGGCAGCGTGCACCTGCTGGGCCACCGGGTCGGCACCCTGGCCCGGCGGTCGCGAGAGCAGGTCGCCTCCTGCCAGTACGTCTGGCAGGAGGCGACCGCCTCGTTCGAGCCCCAGCTCGCGGTCGTCGACCAGGTCGCGCGGACGGCCGTCCTGCTCCGCCGTCGACCCCGCGCGGCCGCCCGCGAGGAGGCCCTCGCCGAGCTGGGCGCACTCGGGCTGTCCACCGCCGAGGTGCACCGGCGACCGCACGAGCTCTCCGGTGGGCAGCTGCGCCGCGCGGCCCTCGCACGCGCTCTCCTCGCCCGGCCCCGGGTGCTGCTCTGCGACGAGGTCACCAGCGGACTGGACCCCGACACCGCGGCGACGGTCCTCGACCGCCTCGAGGAGCACCGTGCGCGACACGACTCGGCCCTCCTGCTGATCGGTCACGACCTGGCGGAGCTGCGCCGACGCACCCACCGCGTGCTCACGATCGACGCCGGCCGCGTGGTGGCCGCCGACGACAGCCGGCCGACGGAGCGAGAGGATGGCGAGTGATGGACGACGTACGCCGGACCCTGCGCGAGGTCGCCGCCTGGCCACCGGACCTCGCCCCCGACGACCGCTACGTCGCCCTGCCCGACCTGGTCGCCGGCGGCCTCGCGGAGCGGATCTGCGAGCGCCTGGGCGGGGCGCCGCTGCGGGTCGGGCAGAGCGCGGTGGTGATGGGGGTCGCGTCCCGGCTGTGGTCGGTGCTGCTCCCGCCGGTGGTGCGTGACGACGTCCTCGTCGACGTCGCCGAGCTGGTCGCGACCGACGACGCCGGTGCGCTGGAGCTGGGGCTGCGGACGCTGACCGTCTCGCCGTCGCCCTCGGTCGAGGACGTGGAGCGGTCCTGGCGCAGCGTCCTCGAGCCCGTGGCCGCGGTACTGCCCCTCGCGCCGCGCCTGGTGTGGGCGAACGTGGCCGCGAGCCTGCACGCCGTACCCCGCGTCCACGCCCTGCCGGAGGCACGCCCGCTGGTGACCGACCTGCTCAGCCGGGAGCCGCTGGCCGGCGAGCTGGTCGACCCCGCGGCCGCGACGACCCGGCGTACCCAGACCTGCTGCTTGTTCTACGAGGTTCCCGGTGCGGGGCTGTGCGGCGACTGCGTCTTCGACGCCGTCCCCGGGCGGGGCTGAGACGGGGTAGCATCCGGCACGGATGTCGGTGACGTCGAAGCCCGGTGAGACTCCGGCGCGGTCACGCCACTGTGAGACAGCTCAGGCTGTCGAAGCCAGATCTGCGCCCGACGTCGGACCATCCTCTCGAGGAACGCTGCATTCCCAAGGAGCCACACCATGAGCAACCTCTCCCAGACCGCCTCCGGCGCGATCAGCACGCCCCTCGTCAGCGCCAAGGCCGCGACGATCTGGCTGCTGGCCATCACCGCCTTCCTCGGCCTCGCGGTCATCTACTTCGTCGGCATGGACGAGGGCATGACCTCGGTCTTCGGCAACACCGCCGTCGTCCACGAGTTCTTCCACGACGGCCGCCACTTCCTCGGCTTCCCCTGTCACTGAGCTCTCCTGCGGAGCTGACAGTTCCATGGAGAAGAAGCTCATCCTCCGCGGCGCGCTCGCGGGAGGACTCGGTGGCCTGCTCGCCTTCGTGTTCGCGCGGATCTTCGCCGAGCCGCTGATCCAGCAGGCGATCGACTACGAAGAGGGCCGCGGTGAGGCCCAGGAGAAGCTCGACCGTGCGGCCGGCCTCGCCGTCGGCGGTCACGAGCACGAGATCTTCAGCCGCACCATCCAGGCCGACGTCGGCATCGGGGTCGGGCTGATCGTCTTCGGTGTCGCGCTCGGTGCGCTGTTCGCCGTGGCGTACGTCATCTGCATCGGCCGCACCGGCAACATCCGCCCGCGTGCGCTGGCATTGCTGGTGGCGGCGGCGGGATTCGTCGGGTTCTACCTCGTGCCGTTCATGAAGTACCCCGCCAACCCCCCCGCGGTCGGCAACGACGACACCATCGTCCAGCGCACCCAGCTGTACCTCATCATGGTCGCGGCCTCGCTGATCCTGATGTTCGTCGCGGTCGTGCTGGGCCAGCGGCTGGCCAAGCGGATCGGCACGTGGCCGGCGAGCATGTGGGCCGGACTCGGCTTCCTCGTCGCGGTCGGCGTCGTGATGCTGGTCCTGCCGCCGCTGGGTCACCTCGACGCCAACGTCGCCGAGGCGGGCAAGCGGGCCACCGAGACGCCGTTGCCGCTGCGCGACCCGGAGGGGAACATCGTCTTTCCCGGCTTCCCGGCCGACGTCCTCGCGAAGTTCCGCGTCTACTCGGTGACGGCACAGCTGATCCTGTGGGCCACCATCGGCCTGGTCTTCGCGCCGCTGGCCGACCGGCTGCTCACCGGCAAGCGGTCCGGCAGCGCTCGGGTCGAGGAGACCTCCGCTGCCTGAGCCGTCCGCCGAGGCTCCCGACGTCACCGTCATGGTGTGCCACGACTGCTGCTGCGGGACCACGACGAAGCACCCCACGGTCGACCACGAGGCGCAGCGGCACGCCGTACGCCGCTGCGCCTCCGACCGGGTGCGCGTCCGTGAGGTCGAGTGCCTCGACGAGTGCGACCGCAGCAACGTGGTGCTGGTCCGCGACCACCGGCTCCCGCGGCGTGAGCGCGACACCTGGCTGGGACGGCTGCTGACCTCGGAGGAGACCGACGCCCTGACCCGGTGGCTGACCGAGGACGGCCCGCTGCCCGAGGAGCTGACTCGGCGCCGGTTCGTGCACATCCCGCCGTACCGGCGCTCGATGTTCGGCCCGCCGGAGGCGCGGGCCTGAGGTCGTACAATCGGAGAGAAATCCTCCTCTTCGATCGGGGACCGACATGCCGACCACCCACGAGTCGTCACCCGCCACACACGCGGACCCCACCGGTGCCGTCGCGCGCTCGCAGTGCCTCGCCGCGCGGACGGCACTGGTGACGGGCAGCTCGCGCGGCATCGGTCTCGAGATCGCCCGCCTGATGGCACGGGCCGGCGCAGAGGTCGTGCTGCACGGCCGGGACGCCGAGCGCCTCGACGCGGCCGCCCGGATGCTGCGCGCCGAACACCACCGCGTGCACCAGGTCCGCGGGGCCCTCGACGACGCCGAGGACGCGGAGCGCATCCACGACGAGGTCACGGCCCAGGTCGGCGTCCCGGACGTCGTCGTCGCGAACGCCGGCGGCTCGGCTGTACGACCCGGGCCGGTGGAGGAGATGACCTCAGAGGAGTGGGCGCGCGAGGTCGGCGCCAACCTGACCTCCACCTTCCACACGGTGCAGGCGTTCATCCCCGCGATGAAGAGCCGCGGAAGCGGAGTGGTGCTCACCGTGTCCTCCACCGCGACGCGCATCGCGAGCCCCCAGTCGCCTCCGGCGTACACGGCGGCGAAGGCAGGCGTGGAGATGCTGACCCGTACCCTGGCCGCACAGACCGGTCCCTACGGCGTACGAGCCAACTGCCTGGCGGCGGCGACCGTCCTCACCGAGCGCAACGCCGCGCAGATTCCGCACGAGACCCAGGAGCAGATCGCGGCGGCACACCCGTTGCGGCGCCTGGGCACCGTCGAGGACGTCGCGGCCCTCGCCGTGTTCCTCGCCTCCGACGCGGCGTCGTGGATCACCGGCGAGGTGATCGACGTGGCCGGCGGGTCAAGCATCACCTGACCGGCACCACCACCGCCCGTGCGGTGCCTCAGCGCGTCCCGCGAGGCCCGCGGTCGCGCGGGAGGAGCAGGCACACGACCGCGAGCCAGACCAGGGACAGCACCCGGCACACGAGCAGGAGCGGCGCTAGCTGGTGCACGGCCACGACCAGGAAGGCCAGCAGGTCGGCCACCGCGAGCGCGACGCCGACCAGGGAGAGCGCGCGCGGCGTACGGGCGACGAAGAGCGTGGTGACGGCCAGGCCGAGGGTCGCGACGCCGAGCGCCACGACCACGCAGGCCCCGCCCGCGACAAAGGCCACCGCATGCACCGCCACGACCACGTCGGTGTCCTCGCGCACGGCGTCGACGGACGTGGCCCACGTCAGCGCTCCGCTGAGCGAGAGCAGCACCCCTGCCGAGGCGGCACCGTGGCCCGCCAGCAAAGGCCCCGGAGCGTTCGGGGCGAGGTAGACCAGCCGCGAGGAGAGCAACGCCCCGGCGGCGACGAGCATCGTTCCGGACAGCACGAGGAGTGCCGCCGTCCAGGCCGCGGAGGACGCTGTGGCCGTGAGCGATCCGGCCACCGACCGGGGGTCCGCAGTCGGGTCCGGCATCGTCGAGCCCGCCACGGCCAGCGGCAGGACGACGGCTCCCACGAGCCAGGCGGCCGCCGACACCAGGACCGGGGCAGCCAGCGGCGGACCCGGGTGGCGTCCGTTGCGCCGTCGAGCCGAGGCAGGGGAGGCGGTCGTGCTCGTCATCGGACCTCATAAACGTAGGAATATCGTCCGTTTAATCATGGGGCACTCGACGTTCCGAGACAAGTGATCCGGAGCACGGGCCTTCGTCTGACCCCTGATTGCTAGCGTGCCCGGCGATGGAGCAGCGGATGAGGGTGGACGCGGCCCGCAACTACGTGCGGATCCTCGCGGCAGCACGCGCCGTGGTCGTGCACTCGGGCCCCGACGTCGCACTCGAGCAGGTCGCGAGCGCAGCCGAGGTAGGGATCGCCACCCTCTACCGACGCTTCGGGGACCGGGGCGAGCTGCTCACCGCGGTTGCGCTGACGGCACTGGAGGACGCGGAGCGGGCCGCCCGGGCGGCCGCCGCCGACACCTCGGCGGACGGGCTGACCGCGGTCGGGCACTACCTGCGCTCGATGGTGCACAGCCAGGCTGCCGCGGTCGTCCCCATGCTCCTCGGCCGGGCCGACGTGCAGCGCAGTGCCCTCGCCGACGCTCAGGAGCGCTCGGCGAACGCCGTCGCCGCGCTCGTCGACGGGGCGCACGCCGACGGGTCGCTCTCGCGCCGGATCACCGCAGGGGACATCGGTGTGCTGCTGGTCCGGCTCTCGCGACCGCTACCGGGTGGCCTCCCGGTCGACGTCGAGCATGAGCTGCAGCTACGACACCTGGACGTCATCGTCGCCGGACTCGCGGCGGTCGACGGACTCACCCCCGACGGGCCCACCCTCGACGACCTCGGCAGGACGGCAGGATGGGCCTGACCCACGGGCGCGAGCCCCTCGGCCCCGGCGGGAAGCACTCCGCGGGGCCCAGCCGGACGGAGGAGCCGGAGACCATGACCGCGACCGACCTCAGCTTCGAGCCGCTGGAAGCCGGTGCCCGCGACCGGTGGCTGGAGTCGGTGTTCGCCGACTACGTACGCCACCGGGTCGCCGCCGGCGACACCGAGAGGGAGGCCAGGCAGAACGCCGCCGACTCCCGCGAGCGGTGGACACCGGGCGGCGTCCCGACCCCCGGGCAGCAGATCGGCCGCATCCTCGAGGACGGCGAGCCGGTCGGACACCTGTGGATCGGCCCGCTCGGCGCCGACCCGACGCGGTGGATGGTCGTCGACATCGTCATCGACCCGTCGCTGCGGGGCCGGGGCCTCGGGCGGCGGACGATGGTCCTGGCCGAGCAGGTCGCCCGGGAGCACGGCGCGTCCTCGCTGGCGCTGAACGTGTTCGCCGTCAACACCACCGCGCGCCGTCTCTACGACTCGCTCGGCTACGAGGAGGCATCGGTGTTCATGCGCAAGCCCCTGTGAGCGCCGGGGGCCCGCAGCGTGGGCCGGCTCAGGCGTCGGCGGCGAGGCGGA
The DNA here is from genome assembly GCF_014644415.1 of Marmoricola endophyticus. GTDB lineage: Bacteria > Actinomycetota > Actinomycetes > Propionibacteriales > Nocardioidaceae > Marmoricola > Marmoricola endophyticus. Next base: position 2,592,959 of record NZ_BMKQ01000001.1, on the reverse strand, counting down.
AGCCCACGTTGCCGGTGCTGGAGTCCGGGGTCAGCTGCTGGCGGGCCGAGACGCGGTAGCGCCGGCAGTACGACGCGTGGCACAGGTAGGAGCCACCGCGGCTGACCGCCGCCGGGTCACCGGCCGCCCAGTCCCCCGCGCACCACTCCCACACGTTGCCGGTCGTGCAGTGCAGACCCAGCGCGTTGGGGGCGAACGCGTCGACCGGACAGGTGCCGGCCCAGCCGTCGTCGCACGTGTTCGCGTCCGGGAAGGTGCCATGCCAGACGTTCATCCGGTGCTCACCGCCGGGCTCGAGCTCGTCGCCCCAGGGAAACGGCTGGCCGACGAGCTCGCCGCGGGCGGCGGCCTCCCACTCGTCCTCGGTGGGCAGCCGGCCGCCGGCCCAGACGGCGTACGCCTCGGCGTCGCGGCGCGAGACGTGCACGACCGGGTGGTCGCCGCGGCCGCTCAGGCTCGACTGCGGGCCCTCGGGGTGCGCCCAGTCGGCGTCGTACACCTGGCGCCACCACGGTGCCTGCGCGACGGCTCGCGTCGGGGGGAAGTCGTCGGGCAGGAAGCCGCCGAAGACGAACGACCAGCCGTACGCCTCCGCGTCGCTGCGGTGCCCCGTCGCCGCCACGAAGGCGGCCCACTGGTCGTTCGTCACCGCGGTCGCAGCGACCCGGAACGACCTCAGCCGCACGGTCCGCACCGGCCACTCCTCGGGGAAGTCCGGCTCGTCGCTCCCGACCTGCACGTCTGCCCCGGGGATCGTCACGAGGTCACCCGGGAGACGCGGGTGCGCACCTCGCCGGGTCTCGACGCGCTCGTCGCTGGCGCTCCTCGCTGCTCGACCACCCGAGGTGGTCGAGCCCGAAGCGAGCGCAGCGAGCGAGGACGTCGAGACCACCGGTGAGCGACCGGCATCGTCGGGGACCGGCTCCTCACCCCGCGAGGGCGAGCAGCAGTCGCTCACTGGTGGGTCATGGTCGCGCGCGCCCGCTCCTCGGCGAGGTCCGCAGCCTGGTCGTCGACCTGCGCCAGGTCGAAGCGGACCCGGTGGATCAGCCCCTCGAAGCGGTTCCGGACCGGCAGGTAGTCGTCGACCACCGGGGTGCCGCGGTCGATGCCGATGTTGAAGGTCTCGTCGAAGGAGAAGTAGTACGCGGTGGTCACCGGGATCCGCTCGCTCGCCACCGGCTTGCCGTCGACCTCCAGCGTGACCCGCGCACCGTCCCCGGGCGGCCCGCCGTCGTAGTCGAAGCGCAGCTTCAGCGTCCGTCGCCCGGGCTTCATCGGCCTCGTGCCGCGGGCGACCGTGATGTCGCGGCCGACGAAGTTGTAGGCGTAGTGCGGGACGCCCTTGACCGTGTAGAGCGACCAGCCCCCGAACCGACCGCCCTGCGCGACCACGACCCCGCTCGTCCCCGTGATCACCTCGACGTCGGCGGTGATGACGTGGGAGCGGTTCTTCACGTTGGGCGCGGCGTCCTCGGTCAGCCGGCCGACGTTCGGCCCGAAGGAGATCGAGCGTCGCCCGAGGTGCAGGTCGAGACGGCCGGCGACGGCCGCGTTCTCGCGCTCGGTGACCCGGTCGTCGAGCGGGAGGACGTGGTACTTCTCGGCCTCCCGGTCGAAGAGCGCCCGCAGCTCGCGCAGCCGCTCGGGGTGCTCGTCGGCGACGTCGCGGGCCTGGCTCCAGTCGTGGGAGTGGTCGTAGAGCTCCCAGCGGTCGTCCTCGAAGGGCGTACGGCTCTCGCTGACCATCTCCCACGGCGTGCCGTGGCGGGTCACCGCCGTCCACCCCTCGTGGTAGACACCGCGGTTGCCGACCATCTCGAAGTACTGCGTCGTGTGCCGGTCCGCCGCCTGCGCGTCGTCGAAGGTGTAGCGCAGGCTGGTGCCCTCGATCGGCTGCTGCTCGACCCCCTCGACCGTGTCCGGCGCCGGCACCCCGGCCGCCTCGAGGATGGTCGGCAGCACGTCGATGACGTGGTGCCACTGGTGCCGGATCTCCCCACGCGCCTCGATCCCGTCCGGCCAGCGCACGATCATCCCGTCGCGGGTGCCGCCGAGGTGGGCCAGCTGCTTGGTCCACGGGTACGGCGTGTTCATCGCCAGCGCCCAGCCGGCCGGGTAGATGGCGTACGTCGTCGGGTCGCCGAGGTTCTCCAGCCGCGCGGCCATGTCCGCGGTGTCGTCCTGGATGCCGTGACCGACGAGGTGCTCGCGGAAGGTGCCGCGCGGACCGCCCTCCCCCGACGCCCCGTTGTCGCCCAGCAGGTAGAGGAACAGCGTGTTGTCGAGGACGCCCATCTCCTCCAGCGCCTCGACGAAGCGCCCGACCTGGGCGTCCGCGTGCTCGGCGAAGCCGGCGTACGTCTCCATGAAGCGCGAGGCGACCCGCCGCTCGGTCTCGTCGAGCTCGTCCCAGGCCGGCAGGCCCTCGGCCCAGGGAGCCAGCTCGGTGTCCTCGGGCACGATGCCGAGCTTCTTCTGCCGGGCGAGGGTCTGCTCGCGCTGCACGTCCCAGCCCGCGTCGAAGGCACCGGCGTACTTGGCCTGCCACTCCGGCGCGACGTGGAACGGCGCGTGGGTCGCCCCGAGCGCGAGGTAGGTGAAGAACGGCCGGTCGGGGGTGATCGCCTGCTGGTTCTCGACCCAGGAGATCGCGTGGTCGACGAGGTCCTCGGAGAGGTGGTAGCCGTCCTCGGGGAGCCGGTCGGGCTCGACGGGGTAGCGGCCGCGGTAGAGCTGCGGGTACCAGTGGTTCATCTCCGCGCCCATGAAGCCGTAGAAGAAGTCGAAGCCCTCGCCGATCGGCCACCGCTGGAACGGACCCGACGGGGTGACCTCGACCGGCGGGGTCTGGTGCCACTTGCCGATCGCGGCCGTGCAGTAGCCGTTGCCGTGCAGGATCTCCGCGATCGTCGCCGCGCTGGCGGGGCGGTAGCCGTGGTAGCCCGGCTCCGGCGTCGCCATCTCGCTGGTCGCGCCCATCCCGACCGAGTGGTGGTTGCGGCCGGTCATCAGCGCCTGACGGGTCGGCGAGCACAGCGGGGTGACGTGGAAGCGGCTGTAGCGCAGCCCCTCGTCGGCCAGCCGCTGCGCGGTCGGCATCTCGCACGGGCCGCCGTACGGCGAGGACGCCCCGAAGCCCATGTCGTCGACCAGCACCAGCACCACGTTGGGCGAGCCCGGCTCGGGAAGGACCGGGCGGATCGGCCGCTCGTCCGGGTCGACGTCGAGCGGCAGGCGGGTCCGGTCGGGCACGGGCGAGTCTCCTAGCGTCGGGTGCTCGAAGCGTACGACCCGGGTCGCGGCGTCTCAGCCGGGCGTCGCGGCGTACGCCCGGAACGGCGCCGCCGGGTCCTCGACCTCGCCCTGCGTCAGGGGCAGCGAGCGGTCACCGGCGGGACCGATCTCGTCGTAGAAGCTCGCCAGCGTCATCCAGCGCCCGCCGTCCTCGTAGTGCTCGCCCTCCTGCTCCCGGGTGGCGGCGAAGACGACCTGATCGGGGTCGGCGTAGTACAGCGCCGCCAGGCACATCGGGCACGGGAACGCCGTGACGTACACCGTGCAGCCCGCGAGGCTGGTGCGCCCGCGCTCGGCGAGGCCGCGGATCGCGGTCACCTCGGCGTGCGCGGTGACGTCCCCGGTCTGCACGACCTGGTTGGTGGCCTCGGTGAGCACCGTGCCGTCGGCGTCGGCCACGACGCAGGCGAACGGCTTGCCGCCCTGCTCGACGTTGGTGAGGGCGAGGTCGATGGTGCGCTGGGCGAGGTCCGCGGACGTCATGGGCGGCACGGTGCCCGGCCGAGCACGCCTCATGCGGATCGAACACGTGTTCTACTCTCGTGCGATGAGCACGAACGGGGCCGCGGACGCGTGGTCGATCGCGCGGAGCCGTTCCGCCGTGCCGCTGCCCGAGCCGGACTGCCCCGCCCGGCACTGCTGGGTGAGCGACCCCGCCGACGGCTCGCGCCGCGTACGCCGCCCCGGCCTGCTGCTGGAGTGGCGTCGGACGCCGAGCGGGTGGGAGGGCCGCGTGGCGTACGCGGCCCAGCTGCGCGAGGGCCGCTGGGCGCTCGTCGAGGAGTGGGTGCCCGCGGCGTCGCTGACCCGCGTGTGAGCGCGGCGACCCCAAGGTGGTCGAGCCCGACGTGAGCGCAGCGAACGAGGACGTCGAGACCACTCCCGGACGTGGGTCTCGACGTCCCTTCGACGCGACGACCTCGTCCCTCGGTCGTCTGCTCAGGACACCGCCTCCCTCGCTGGCGCTCGGTCGGGCTCGACCACCTGGCGCGCAGACGACTGTCGAGACCACCACCGGAAACGCGGGTGACAGCGGCGAGCACCCGCCGTACGGTCGGACCGTCATGAAGAGCTGAGCCCGGGACCCGACCCGCTTCCGCGTCGCTGCGTCCCCCTGCGTCCTCATCCGCACGAGACGAACGGGCTCACCATGACCGCACTGCACACCTCCGACCTCACGCTCACCTGGCCCGACGGCACCCCCGCGCTGACCGGGCTCGACCTCGGCCTGGGACCCGGCCGCCACGGACTGGTCGGCGACAACGGCGTCGGCAAGTCGACGCTGCTGCGCCTGCTCGCCGGCGAGCTCGCCCCGGAGCGAGGGAGCGTGAGCGTCGACGGGCGGGTCGGCTACCTCCCCCAGGCACTGGGTCCCGAGCCGGCGCGGACCGTCGCCGACGCCCTCGGGATCGGGTCGACGCTGCGCGCGCTGGCCGCGATCGAGGCCGGGTCGGTCGAGGTCGCCGACTTCGACGCCGTCGGCGAGGACTGGGACGTCGCCGAGCGGGCCGAGGCCTCGCTCGGGCGGGTCGGCCTCGGCCGGCTCGAGCTGGACCGGCCGCTCGGCGCCGTCTCGGGCGGGGAGCGGACGCTGCTCCGCCTCGCGGGCGTCCTGCTCGCCCGGCCCGCCGTGCTGCTCCTCGACGAGCCCAGCAACAACCTCGACGGCGCCGGTCGCCAGCGCCTCACCCAGGTCGTCCGCGAATGGCCGGGCCTGCTCCTGCTGTCCAGCCACGACCGGGTGCTGCTCGAGGAGATGGACGACATCGGCGGGCTGCGACGCGACCGCCTCGGCACCACGACGCTGGAGTGGTACGGCGGCGGCTGGTCGTCGTACGTCGCAGCGGTCGAGACCGAGCAGGAGGCAGCGCGGCAGGCGGCGACGACCGCGGCGGCGGACCTGCGCCGCGAGCGGCGCGACCTCGTGCAGGCGAGGGCGACGCTCGCCGGGCGCAAGCGCACGGCCGACAAGGCCGAGCGCGAGAAGCGGGTCCCGAAGATCATCGCCCACGGACGGCGGATGCAGGCGCAGGAGTCGGCAGGGAGGTACCGCGGTCTGCACGAGGGCCGGGTCGAGGCGGCCCGGGAGCGGGCCGACGCGGCCGAGGAGCGGGTGCGCGAGGAGGCCGAGATCCACCTCGACCTGCCTGCGACGCGGGTGCCGGAGCGTCGCGAGGTGGCGCAGTTGCAGGCGCTGGTGCCGGCGTACGGCGATCTCGCCCCGCTGGACCTCGTGCTGCGCGGCCCCGAGCGGGTCGCGCTGACCGGCCCGAACGGCATCGGCAAGACCTCGGTGCTCCGCGCGCTGACCGGCGAGCTGCCGCCGCGCAGCGGGTCCGCGCGGGTGCACGTGCCGTGGCGGATGCTCGACCAGACCCGCTCGGGTGTGCTCGACCCTGCCCAGAGCGTCGCGGGCAACGCCCGCGCGGTCGCCCCGGGGTCGGAGGAGGAGCACCTGCGCGGGTCGCTGGCACGCTTCGGGTTCCGGGGCCGGCTCGCGGACCGGCCGGCAGCGACGCTCTCCGGTGGGGAGCGGCTGCGCGCCACCCTGGCCTGCCTGCTCCTGGCCGAGCCGGCACCGCAGCTGCTGCTCCTCGACGAGCCGACGAACGACCTGGACGTGGCCGGGGTGCGCCGCCTCGTCGAGGCGCTGGCGGCGTACGAGGGCGCGCTGGTGGTGGTCAGCCACGACGAGGCCTTCCTCGAGGACCTCGACCTGGACCGGCGGGTGCCTCTGCTCCCCCACCCGCCGAGACGCTCCTAGGATCGCGCCATGACACGTACGACGACCCGTCTCGCCGCCTCCTCCTCCGCCGTGCTGCTCGCACTCTCGCTGGCCGGGTGCAGCGACAACGACGGCAACGACCGGGACGGTGCCCCGGCCGCGGAGCAGTCGACCAGCGCTCCGGCGGACCCGACGACGTCGGCGTCCACCGACGGCTCGAGCAGCCAGCTCGTGGCGGCCGGCGCACTGGTCCTCGGCAAGGTGTCGGGTGCGACCCTGACCTCGATCGAGCAGGACAACGGCGGCTGGGAGGTCACCGTGGCCGCCGACGACGGCTCGGCCACCGACGCCACCACGAACGCCGAGGGCACCGAGATCACCCGCGGTCCGACCAAGGACGACGACGACGCGGACGACCTCGCCGAGCGCAAGCGCGAGCTGGGCGCCGCGACGCTGGACTACGAGGCCGCGGCGAGTGCCGTCACGAAGGCACAGCCGGGAACGATCCGCGAGCTCAACCTCGACACCCGGGACAACAGCAGCCAGGTGGTCTGGGAGGCCGACGTACGAGACGCCTCCGGCAACCAGGTCTCGGTGAACATCGACGCCAAGACCGGCGCCGTCGTCTCGAAGGCAAGCGACGACGACAGCGAGGACTGACCCGGCGCGCTCCTGACGCCCACGTGCGCCGGATCAGCGCTCGAAGCTGATCACCATGCGCCCGCGGACCCCGCCGGCCTCGAGCCGGCGGTGTGCCTCCGCGGCGTCGTCGGCACCGACGACGTCGGCTACCCGGAGCGTGACCACGCCCATCTCGGCCTGGACGCGCAGGCGGTCGAGCGCGTCGTGGTCCTCGGCGGCGTCACGGACCAAGACCGGCTCGAAGCGCAGGTCGTCACGCTCGGAGTCGCTGCCGTCCCAGCCGCGGATCGTCGCGACCGCACCGCCCTCCGCCACCGCGGGCAGGGCGTCCGCCCCGAGCAGGGCACCGTCGGCCAGGCCGTCGACTCCGTCGGGGACGAGGTCGCGCACCGCGTCGGCGAAGCCGGCACCACGGCGTACGACGTGGTCGGCACCGAGACCCTCGACCAGCTCCTCGTCGGCCTCGGAGGCATCGGCGACGACGGTGAGACCGTCCGCCTTGGCCAGCTGGACGACGTACCCGCCGAAGGCGCCGGCCGCACCGGTCACCGCGATCGTCTGTCCGGGCTCGAGGCCGAGCTGGTCGAGGGCCCGCCGGGCGGTGAGCCCGTTCATCGGCAGCGTCGAGGCCTCGGCGTACGACGCACCCTGCGGCGCCGCGACGACGGAGCCGCGCGGCAGCACGATCTCCTCGCGGTAGGCGCCGTGCGTGCCGCCGTCCGGGACGACGATCGCCACGACGTCGTCGCCGACGCTCAGCTCGGTCGGGGTGTCCGGCCCGATCTCGAGCAGCACGCCGGCGAGGTCCATGCCCGGCACGACCGCCGGGTCGGGGCGCGCCCCCTCGTCGACGTCCGCGCCCGCCCGCTTCAACGTGTCGGTGGGGCTCACCGCCGCGGCCCTGACGCGGATCCGCAGGAGTCCGGGGCTGACCCGCTCCTCGTCGACGTCGATGACTCGCAGGACGTCAGGCCCGCCGTACTCCGTCGCTCCGACTGCTCGCATGGCGGGCGCAACAGCGCGACGGCGTCGCTGCTTCCCTCAGCGCCCGACGCGCAGCTCGACCCGGCAGCGCAGGTCGTCGCGCTCGAGCACCTGCCGCAGCTGACCGGACACCTCGTCGCAGCGACGGGCGACGAGCGCGAGGTCGGCGGTGGGGTCGAGGACGGCGGAGAGCCGGGCGACCAGCTGGCCACGGTCGCGGACCACCACGCCGTCGGCGGACCGTACGCCGTGGGTGTGCGCGGCCAGCGCGGTCGCGGCCGCCCCCGCGGCACGTGAGGCGGAGACCTGGAGGCGCCCGGAGGCGTCCGAGCCGCCGAGGGTGAGCCGGCGTACGCCCGGGCGTCGCAGGTGGCGCGCGATCCACAGCAGGCCGAGGAGCGCGAAAACGAGACCGCCGATGCCGGCGGCCCACGGCCACCACCCGGCCGCGACGACGTCGCGTGCTGCCGAGGTGCTGGCCAGGTCGGGAGCACGCCCGCCGAGCTCCGCGACCGGCTCCCCGCTCCACCACCAGCACAGCGCAGCGCCGGCCACGAGGAGCACGAGGGCGAGCAGCAGCGTCACCAACCGGTCGAAGGCGTGCATCGTGCGACTCATCAGGCCCTCGATCCGGACGCGTCGCGGACCTTCACCCGCAGGCGGGGCCGACGGGCCATGGCGAGGAGCAGCGGCTCGAGCCGCTCTCGTACGTCGGCAGCCACCGCCGCACGCTGGTCCGGGGTCGCACCGGACACGACGTCGACCTTCAGCCGACGACGCGAGGCCTTCGCCCGTGCGCCCGTCACCGCACCGGGTCCGGCCAGCAGGTTCTCGGCCAGCCGCACCAGGTCGCGCGGGCGCAGGTCGACGGCGGTCGTGGCGGCCACGGGCAGCCCTCGTCGTGGCCGCCGGTGCAGCGCGACCCGCAGGACGAGGAGGCCGACGACGACGGCGACGATGCCGGCGACCAGGACCCACACGTCCTCGCGCCGCACCCGGTCGGCGGCGTCGATGCCCACCGAGGTCCACGCCGGCCCGGGCACCATGCCCCAGACGACCAGCGCGCTCTGCACGCCGACGGCGCCGAGGCAGATCAGCGCCAGCGCCACGAGCTGCGCGACCAGCGGGACCGCACCGGTGCCGACCGCCGGCTTGGCCGCCGACAGCGCCGCCTCGGCGTCCGGGACGGCCTCGTCGGGCCGGGCGACGTCGGCGGTGTCGTCGGGGACCGCGGGGAGCGTGCTCACCGGACCCTCACCTCCGGCTCGGGCTCGACGAGCGCCGCGACCGTCACGTCGACCGCCGCGACCGGCAGCCCGGTGAGTGCCTGCACACGGTCGTGCACGTGGCTGCGCACCTGCTGGGCGACGTGGGACAGCGGCATCGGCCAGGTGGAGGCGACGTCCACGGAGATCCTGCTCTCCGCATTGCGTACGACGACCGCCGCGCTGGGCAGGCTGCGGCGTACGACACGACGCGCGTCGACGACCGCCTCCACCTCGCCGGCGGCGATCACCGCCGTCGACTCGATCACCTTGTCCGACAGCAGCGTGCGCCCCCGCTGGGCGGGATCGACGATCTCGGTGCCGCGGTCGGCCGGCCTCAGCTCAGTCACGGTCGCGCTTGCGGACCAGCGAGGAGAGGTCGACGTCGCCGTCGAGCTGTCCGCCGACCAGGAAGCCGACGGCGCCCAGCACCAGCGCGACCAGGAACCCGATGAAGCCTCCGGCGGCGCCGGCGACGCCGAGGAGCAGTCCGGCCAGGAGGCCGACGGCCGCGGCGTTCACTGGACGCGAGGCTGGGCGGGCTCCGCCTCGGCCTCTTCCTCGGGCGTGCTGAGGTGCACGTCCTGGATCTCGATGTTGACCTCGGTGACCTCGAGGCCGGTCATCTCCTCCAGCGCGGCGATGATGCTGGCGCGGATCTCACCGGCGAGGTCGGCGAGAGCGAAGCCGTACTCCGCGATCAGCTGGATGTCGACCGCCGCCTGCGTCTCCCCCACCTCGACCGAGATGCCCTGGGTGACGTTGACCGAGCTGCCCGGGATCCGGCCGCGCAGCGCTCCGACGGCCCGGTCGGTGCGGCTGCCGAGCGCGTACACGCCACGGACCTCACGGGTCGCGATGCCCGCGATCTTGGACACGACCGCGTCGGCGATGGTGGTACGCCCGTGGTCGGAGATCAGCACGCTCGGCGACGCGGTCGCCTCGGTGGCCTTGACTGCTGTGGCGGCGCCCTTGGTGGAGACCTGCGGCGTCGTGGTCCCGGACTTGCCGGGAGTGCTGACCGCCTGCTCGCTCGCCTTGTCGGTGCTCGTCGTCTCGTCGCTCATCCGCGCGCTCCTGTCGCTGGTGGTCGGGCCCGGCTCACGGGCCCGCTGTCATCCTCACACGCGTCGACGACGCGGTCGTCGTCGGCGAGTGCATGATGATCGGGTGGTGTTCTCGGGTCGTTCGGGTGTCGCGGCCGTGATCGCCGACCGGGTCGGCTCACGGCTCGTCGACGGCGTCGTGCGACGCGTGGTCGTGGGTCGCGGCGACGTACGGGTCGACATCGTCGTCAGGTTCGGCGCGCACGTGGACGAGGTCGCACGCCTGGCTCGCGTGCTCGCCGTCCACGCCCTGGAGGACCTCGACGGGAGCCACGCCCCCCTGGTCGACGTCCGAGTCGTCGACGTCGACCAGCAGGGCGGCAGCCGTGTCGCCCTGGACCGCCCGCCTACTTCTTGAAGGCGTCCTTCACGTTCTCCCCGGCGTCCTTCACCGACGACGCGGCCTGGTCCTTCTTGCCCTCGGCCTTCATCTCGTCGTCGTCGGCCAGGTTGCCGACCGCCTCCTTCGCCTTGCCGATCGCGTCCTCCGCAGCGTTCTTGGCCTTGTCCGCAAGTCCCATGAGGTCCTCCTCGTCTCGATGTACCGACCGGTGCTCGACCGCGTCGCTCGCTTACACCATAAGCACGGAAGGCTTACGTCGTAAACCTCGCGCTTGCGTAGGGTGAGCGCAGCGCTACTCGAGGAGGGCCGCGCGGTGCCGAACCCCACCGACGAACCACCGGCGGATCCCCCGCCGGACGCCGACGCTGCCGTCGTGGAGGGGGACTCGCCCCCCTCCGAGCGCGTCCCGCTCGAGCGGGACCGCATCGTCGATGCCGCGCTCGACCTCGTCGAGCAGCTCGGTCCAGGGAACCTCACCATGCGCCGGCTGGGTCACGCGCTCGGCGTGGAGGCGATGAGCCTCTACCGCTACGTGCCCGGCAAGGAGGAGCTGCTGGACAGTGTCGTCGACCGCCTGATCGAGACGATGTACGCCGATGACGACGTGCTCTCCACGCCGCGGGACGGGTGGCAGGACTTCCTGCAGCGGATGGCGCACGGCGTGCGCCGCGTCGCGATCGCCCACCCCAAGTCGTTCCCGCTCGTGGCCTCGCGACCGCCGGAGGCTCCGTGGCTCCGCCCACCGTTGCGCAGCCTCGACTGGGTCGAGAGCTTCGTCGGGGGTCTGCGCTCCGAGGGTTTCAGCCGCGAGGGCACCGCCTCGGCCTACCGCGCCTTCACCAGCTTCCTGCTCGGCAGCCTGCTCCTCGAGGTCGCCGCGCGCGGGGCCGACGTCGGCCCGCTCGACGTGGTCGAGGACACGACGGCGGAGAGCAGCCTGGCGGACTACCCGGGCGTGGACGACCTGCGCCACCTGCTGGCCCAGGACCGCGCGGCGGACGAGTTCGAGCTGGCGCTCGAGGACCTGCTCGACCGCATCGCGCGGATCAAGGTCGACACGCAGGACGCCGAGGAGAGCTAGCCGAGCTCGACCTCGAGCCGGTCCTCGAGCTCGGCACGGTCGATCCCGAAGCTCTCCACGAGGCGGGCGCCGGCGGCTCCGGCTCCTGGGCCGACCTCGAAGACCGCGAGGTCGGTGAAGACCCGGGTCACGCAGCCGACGCCGGTCAGCGGGTACGTGCAGGCCGGGACGAGCTTCGGGCTGCCGTCCTTGGCGAACAGGCTCATCATCACGAACACGTCCCTCGCGCCGATCGCGAGGTCCATCGCGCCACCGACGGCCGGGATGGCGTCTGGCTCACCGGTGCTCCAGTTGGCCAGGTCGCCGTTCGCGGCGACCTGGAACGCTCCCAGCACGCAGACGTCGAGGTGCCCGGCGCGCATCATCGCGAACGACGCCGCGGAGTCGAAGTACGACGCCCCCGGCAGCTCGGTGACCGGCTGCTTGCCTGCGTTGGTCAGGTCCGGGTCGACGTCTTCGCCGTGCGCCCCGGGGCCCATGTTGAGCATGCCGTTCTCGGTGTGCAGCACCACGCCCGCGCCGGGCGTGAGGTGGTCGGCGACCAGCGTCGGCTGCCCGATGCCGAGGTTGACGTACGACCCCGCCGGGATGTCCGCCGCGACCCGGGCCGCCATCTCGTCCTTGGACAGGCTCATCGAACCGTCTCCGGAGTGGAGGTCTCGACAGGCTCGACCACCGGCGGTCGAGCCCGTCGAGACCCCGCGACGACGGTGTCGACGTAGATCGAGGGTGTCACCACCGCCTCGGGGTCCAGCTCGCCGACGCCCACGACCCGGTCGACCTGGACGACCGTCCTCGCCGCGGCGGTGGCCATCACCGGCCCGAAGTTGCGCGCCGTCTTGCGATAGACGAGGTTGCCCATCTCGTCGGCGACGTACGCCTTGACCAGCGCGACGTCGCCCTTGATCGGGTACTCGAGCACATAGGTCCGCCCGTCGATCTCCCGGGTCTCCTTGCCCTCAGCCAGCGGCGTACCGACCCCGGTCGGGCAGAAGAACGCACCGATCCCCGCACCCGCCGCCCGCATCCGCTCGCCGAGGTTGCCCTGCGGGACCAGCTCCAGCTCGACCTTCCCGGCACGGTAGAGACCGTCGAAGACCCACGAGTCGTGCTGGCGCGGGAAGGAGCAGATCACCTTCGCCACCCGACCCTTCGCCAGCAGCGCCGCCAGGCCGGTGTCGCCGTTTCCGGCGTTGTTGGAGACCACCGTCAGGTCGCTCGCCCCCTGGTCGATCAGCGCGTCGATCAGCTCCACCGGCATCCCCGCCAGCCCGAACCCGCCGACCAGCACCGTCGAGGAGTCGGCGATGCCGGCGACGGCGTCGTCGTACGACGACACGACCTGCGTCATGCGGACGGGTTCTCGAGCACGACCGCCAGTGCCTGGCCGACCCCGATGCAGATCGCCGCGAGTCCCCAGCGCTCCCCGGACTCGCGCAGCCGGCCGGCCAGCGTGCCCACGATCCGCGCACCGGAGGCACCCAGCGGGTGGCCCATCGCGATCGCCCCACCCTTGGCGTTGACCATCTCGGCATCGGTCAGCCCGCGCTCGACCCAGGCATCCACGCAGCCCAGCGACTGGGCGGCGAACGCCTCGTTGAGCTCGACCGCAGCGATGTCGGACCAGCCGATCCCGGCGCGGGCGAGCGCCTTCTCCGCAGCCTCGATCGGGGCGAGGCCGAACCGCTGCGGCGCGTTGGCGTAGACCCCACGACCGGCGATCCGGGCGAGCGGTTCGATGCCGAGCCCGGCGTCCTCGCCCGCCACCAGCAGCGCCGCGGCGCCGTCGCTGAGCGGCGAGGCGTTGCCGGCCGTGATCGTGCCGTCCGCGCGGAACGACGGCTTCAGCGCGGCCAGCTTCTCGGTCGTGCTGCCCGCGCGGATGCCCTCGTCACGGACCAGGTCGACCTCGGGCACGTCCACGACCAGGTCGTCGTAGAACCCCGCCTCCCACGCCTCGTCGGCCAGCGTGTGCGAGCGGACCGCGAACTCGTCCTGCCGCTGTCGCGACAGACCCAGCTCGTCGGCGATCTGCTCGTTGCACTCGCCCAGGGAGGCGGTCCACTCCTCGGGCATCCGCTCGTTGACCAGCCGCCAGCCGAGCGCGGTCGAGACCGCCTCGAGGTTGCCGGCGGGGTACGCCCGCGACGGCTTCGGCAGCACCCACGGCGCGCGGGTCATCGACTCCACCCCACCGGCCACCGCGATCGTCGCGTCACCCGTCTCGACCATCCGCGACGCCTGGTTCAGCGCCTCCAGGCTCGACCCGCACAGCCGGTTCACCGTCGCGGCGGGCACCGACGTCGGCAGCCCGGCCAGCAGCACCGCCATCCGGCCGACGTTCCGGTTGTCCTCCCCGGCGCCGTTGGCCGCACCCCAGATCACGTCGTCGATCCGCGTCGGGTCCAGGTCCGGCACGCGGGCCAGCACCCCGGACAACGCGACGGCGGCGAGGTCGTCGGGTCGTACGCCGGCCAGCGCGCCGCCGAAACGGCCAAACGGGGTGCGGGCGGCGGCGTACAGGTAGGACTCGGGCACGGGGCCTCCAGACATCCGGGTGCTGTGACGCCCGCCATCCTCGCCCACGGCACCGACAGCCCCACCGTCCGCCTTCCGTCCAGCGCAAAAGGACGGATCCTGTCGGAGGACGCCCCTAGGGTTCTCGCCATGGCGAGCACGACGTACGCATCCTCATCGGGGCCGGCGATCCGGGCCGAGGGACTGGTCAAGGTCTTCGGCGAGCACCGTGCCCTGGACGGCGTCGACCTCGAGGTCCCGCGGGGCCAGGTGCTGGGGCTGCTGGGCCCGAACGGCGCCGGCAAGACGACCGCGGTGAGGGTGCTGACCACGCTGCTCGACGCGGACGGCGGGACGGCCACGGTCGCGGGGATCGACGTGGCGAAGGAGCCCGACCGGGTCCGGTCGGTGATCGGGCTGACCGGGCAGTACGCCGCCGTCGACGAGTACCTCACCGGATTCGAGAACCTCGAGATGGTCGGTCAGCTCTTCCAGATGCCGCGCAAGCAGGCGCGGGCCCGAGCCACCGAGCTGCTGGAGCGCTTCGACCTCGTGGACGCGGCCGACCGTCCGAGCAAGACCTACTCCGGCGGCATGCGTCGCCGCCTGGACATCGCCGCCTCGCTGATCGCGGGACCGCAGGTGCTCTTCCTCGACGAGCCGACCACGGGCCTGGACCCGCGCAGCCGGCTGGCGATGTGGGAGTTCATCGAGGACCTGGTCACGGACGGGACCACGATCCTGCTGACCACCCAGTACCTCGACGAGGCCGACCGGCTGGCCGACACCATCGCCGTGATCGATCGCGGACGGGTGATCGCCCGCGGCACGGCCGACGAGCTCAAGGCCCAGGTGGGCGGAGAGCGGCTGGTGTTCACCGTGGCCGACGCGGCGGACCTGGACCGCCTGGCCGAGTCGCTCGCACCGCTCGGGGTCGACGCCCCGGTCCTCGACCGGGCGACCCGGCGGCTGACGCTGCCTGTCCAGGGCGGCGCGCCGGTGCTGCGCGACGCGCTGGACCGGGTCGTGGGGATGGACGTCGTCGACGCCGGCCTGCGTCGCCCCGACCTCGACGACGTCTTCCTGACCCTGACCGGTCACGCCGCGGAGGACGACCAGCCCGGGGACGCCGCCGACTCCGAGGAGGTTTCGCCGTGAGCCTGCTGTCCGACAGCCTGGTCATCACCCGGCGCAACGTCACCAAGATCCGCCGGGTCCCCGACCTGATCGTCTTCGCGACGCTGTCGCCGATCATGTTCGTGCTGCTGTTCCGCTACGTCTTCGGCTCGGCGATCCCGATCGAGGGCATCGACTACGCCTCGTTCCTGCTCCCCGGGATCCTCTGCCAGACGGTGATCTTCGGTGCCACGGTGACCGGTGGTGCGCTGGCCGAGGACCTGCAGAAGGGCCTGATCGACCGGTTCCGGTCGCTGCCGATGCGCAGCGGCGCCGTGCTGATCGGACGGACCGTCGCCGACCAGGTGCTCAACGTCGTCTCGATCGTGGTGATGCTGCTGACCGGCCTCGCGGTCGGCTGGCGACCGCACACCACGCCGTACGAGTTCGTGCTCGCGATCGTGGTGCTGCTCGCGTTCGCCTTCGCGGTCTCCTGGCTGATGGCACCGGTCGGGCTGCTGGTCCGCACCCCGGAGGTGGTCAACAACGCCTCGTTCATCGTGATCTTCCCGCTGACCTTCATCGCCAACACGTTCGTGCCGACGCAGAACTTCCCCACGCCGCTGCGGGTCTTCGCCGACTGGAACCCGGTCTCCACGACCACCCAGGCCGCGCGCGAGCTGTTCGGCAACACCGTCCCGGGCCCCACGCCGGACGCGTGGTCGCTGCAGCACCCGGTGATCTACACGCTGATCTGGGTGGTGATCATCCTGGCGGCGTTCGTGCCGTTCGCGGTGGCGCAGTACAAGCGCGCAGCCGGCCGCTGACGGCGCGCCGGAGCGTGCTTCACGGCGCGCCCGTCAGCGCGGTCCGGATCCTGGCCTCGGCGAGGGCTCTCGCCCGTCGGACGGGCGCCTCGGGCGAGCCCCTCAGGAGGCTGGCGAGGACGCCGTTGTAGATGAGCACGAGGTCGGCGGCCACCGCGGCAGGGTCGGGCACGTCGGCGGCCTCGAGGTCTGCGCGCAGCCGCCGGCCGAGCACGCGGCTGTCCTGCCGCGTCAGCGTCAGCGCGGGGTCCTGCTCGGCGGCCGTCGTCGCGGGCCGTTCCGACGCGGTGGCCAGGAAGCAGCACCACTGGGTGGGCGCAGCAGCGGCGCGGAACGTCTCGAGCGCGTCGAACACGGCCAAGCCACGATCCACCGGGCCGTCGGCGCGAGCGCGGGCCGCGTCCCAGTGCTCGACCCAGAGATCCAGTCGGCGACGGAGCACCGCGCTGAGCAGCTCGTCCTTGCTCCCTCCGTACTTGTAGAGCGTCGCGATCGCGACCTCTGCCGCTCGTGCGACGTCGTCCATCCCGCTCACGGCGATGCCCTGGTTGAAGAACAACGACTCCGCCGCATCGAGGATGCGCGCCTTGACCATGTCCGCGTCCACGGGCTTACTATAACGATCGTTTCGTATAACGCTCGTTTCAGGAGGTCGTCGTGCAGGTCGCTCCACCCCTCGTCCCGAGGTCGTCGACCCCCGGAGTCGGCGCCCGCGGGAGTGACGTCGTGCGGCCGGTCGTGCTGGCCGTGGCCGCGACGATGCTGATCGCCACGACGTACGGGTTGGCCCGCTTCGGGGTCGGCCTGTTCGGGCCGCGACTGGCGGCCGAACGGCCAGCCGTGGCCGGCGGCTTCGGGCTCGCCGCCTCCGCCCAGTTCTTCGCGTACTGCCTCGCGGCCGTCGGCGCAGCCGGGTTCTGTGACCGCAGGCCCGGGCCGGGCGTCGTCCTGGCCGGACTGACCGCGACGGCCGGCTGCGTGGGCATCGCGCTGGCGCGCGATCCCTGGCTGCTGGTCGCCGCGGCGTTCGTCGCCGGGCTCGGGGCCGGCTTCGCCTCGCCCGCTCTCGTCCGCCTCGTCGATGCCCGGGTCGCGCCGCCGCTGGCGAGCCTGGTCCAGGCGACGGTCAACACCGGGACCGCGGTCGGCCTCGTCGTCGCCGGCCTGATCGGCTTCGCAGGGTGGTCGATCGCCCTGACCTGGCTGGTGATGGCCGCACTGTGCACCCTGAGCGCCCTGGTCCCGAGCCGCTCGGCGCGTCTGGCATCGCCCTCGGCCGGCACCGTGGCCGCCTCCGGGCGCACCCGGCCCGGCCCGTCCGAGGCCGGCGCCGCTCGGGCGCTCCTGCGGCCGGCGAGCGCGGCCGTGCTCGTCGGCCTGGGCACCGCCCTGGTCTGGAGCTACGGACCGCTGATCCTCGACGGCGCCGGGACCGTGGCCTCCCCGGACGTCGCGTGGCTGTGGATCGCCCTCGGGCTCGGGGGCCTGCTCGGCCCGACGGCCTCCCTCCTCGCCGATGGCCTCGGCACCACGCGCGCGTGGCGCCTGCTCTGTGGCCTGCTCGTCGTCGCGCTGCTCACGCTGATCCTGGCCGAGCAGACCGGCCAGGCCTGGTGGGCCTACCTCGCGATGGCCGTCTTCGGCTTCGCGTACATGAGCATGTCCAGCACCCTGATCCTCATCGCTCGCCAGTCACGGCCCACCGGCGCTGCAGCAGCGACCTCGACCCTCTTCGTGGCGCTGGCTCTCGGCCAGAGCGTGGGTTCGCTCGGCATCCAGACGCTCCTCGACCAGACGGGCCCGGCGCTCGCCACCGCGGTCGCCGCCGCGTGCTGCGCCGTCGCCGGCTGCCTCCTCCGCAGATCGCGTCGGTCGTAGCGAGAGCCGCACGGACGGGCACGTCAGCCCTCGCGGCCCCAGCGCTCGTCCCACCAGCCCTTGAGGGTGCCGAGCACGCCCGCGCTGTCGTGCACGAGCTTGCCCAACGCATCGCCCGTCTGGGCGAAGGCGGTCGCGTAGCCGCGGGCGGCATCGCGAGCGGCATCGCTCACGGACGCGGTCGGGTCGTCCTCACGTCGCGGGTACGCGCCGGAGAGGTACGCGGTGTACTCGCCCGACTCCACCCACCGGCGCAGCTCGGTCGCCCGGATCACCGCGAACGGGTGGGTCTGCTCGGCCAGCATCGTCACCTTCAGGAACGACTCGCGCAGGTCGCCGTCGGCGTCGTACGACGCTCCCTGCGCGAAGAACGACGTGGTGTCGAGGTCCTCGAGGTGCCCACCGCTGGCCAGCTGCATGTGGACCCGGAACGCGGTCTGCGGATCCTGGGTCGCCAGCAGCCCCGCGCGGTCGGCGGAGAGCTCCGCCTTCCGCGACCACTCCAGCAGTGCACTCTGGATCACCCGGAAGGCGATCCCGCCCACCGGGATCGCGCTGAGGAGCCCGCTGAGGCTGAGGATCCACTCCAGCATCGTCTGGTAGACCGCGTGGCCACTGAGTGCGTGGCCGAGCTCGTGACCGATGACGAACCGCAGCTCCTCCTCGCTGAGCAGGTCCACGAGCGCGGAGTTGACCACGATGCTGGGCCGGTCCAGCCCGAGGGTGCGCGCGTTGAGGTACGGGTCGGCGACGACGTACATCGCGGGCACGCTCGGCGCGTCCAGCGTGGTGCAGGCCTCCACCAGGAGCCGGTGCAGCCGTCCGAACTGGCGCTCGTCGACCCGGACCGCGGAGCCCAGGAGCTCCAGGCGCACGCCGCGCTCGTGCACCATCGACGACAGTGCTCTGAGGATGGTGTCGAAACCGCGCAGCCGCCGCATGGCGATCAGCGCGCCGCGGTCCGCCGGGTGCTCCCACGCGCGCGAGCTGATCCCGGTCAGCACGGTGCGGGAGCGTCGGGGCGAGGATCCGGTCGGCGCAGGCACCGGGCGATCATCCCCGCCGCGGCACCCGCTCCGCAGCGAAACGCCGCACTGCCTCACGCCTCCTCGGCGAGGACCTCCTGGGCGATCCGGAACGCGGTGTTGGCGTCGGGCACGCCGCAGTAGATCGCGGACTGCAGCAGCACCTCGCCGATCTCCTCGACGGTGAGCCCGTTGCGCAGCGCGGCACGCAGGTGCATGGCCAGCTCCTCGTGGTGGCCCCGGGCGACGAGCGCCGTCAGGGTGATCATCGACCGGCTGCGGCGGTCCAGCCCGGGGCGGGTCCAGACGCTGCCCCAGGCGTACTCGGTGATCATCGTCTGGAAGTCGCGGGTGAGGTCGGTGATCCTCTCCAGCGAGGCGTCGACGTGCGCGTCGCCGAGCACCTCGCGGCGCACGGCGAGGCCGGCGTCGTACCGCTCGGAGGTCGCCGGCGAGGACGGCTCCTCGATCCCGGCGGCCTCGAGGACCAGCGCCGCGACCTGCTCCGGCGCCTCGGCCGGCGCCAGGTGCGCGACGTCGTCCAGCACGACGAGGCGGCCGTCCTGGACCCCCTCGACGATCTCGGTCAGCAGCTCCGGCGGGGTCGCGACGTCGTGGGCGCCGGCGACCGCGACCAGCGGGCCGGCGATCTCGCCGAGCCGGTCACGTACGTCGAAGTCGGCCAGCGCCTCGCAGACCTGGACGTACCCGGTGTCGTCGGTCGACTGCAGCGCGTGCAGCAGCGCCGAGCCCGTCTCCGGGTGCCGTTCGAGCGACCCGGGGGCGAACCAGCGCTCGGCCGAGGACGCCGTGAGCGCGGCCGTGCCGCTCGCCCGGACCTGCGCGATCCGCTCGTGCCAGGAGGAGGGCTCGCCGAAGCGCGCCGCGGTGCAGCAGAGCAGCGCGGAGGCGATCCGTCGCGGGTGGTCGAGCAGGAGCTGGAGGCCGACGGCACCGCCGACCGAGTCACCGGCGTACGCGAACGAGCCACCGGCCTCGCCGCGCTGCTCGAGCACGTCGTCGACGACCCGCAGCACGCCCGCGGCCAGCTCGGCCATGGTGAACGACTCGGCCGCGGCGCCCGTGTTGTGCCCGTGCCCTGGCAGGTCCCAGGCCACGACGTCGAAGTACGGCGTCACGCCGGCCGCGCAGTCGGTCCACAGGGCCGTCGCCGACGTGCCCAGCGACGGCCCCAGCACCAGCAGCGGCAGCTGCTCGCGGTGGGCGGCGCCGGTCATCCGGTAGCCGGTGATGCCAGGGATCATCGGTGCTCCTCCGCTCGGGCGAGCGCGTCGTCGACGAGACGGTCGGTCTCGCCCAGGTAGGTCGGTGCCGGGGGGTGCCCGGCGAGGTCAGCCATCGCGCGCTGCTCGCCGCGCACGTCGTGGGCGTCGAGGTCGGCCGACGCCGCGCCGGCGTGGACGACGAGGCCGGTCAGCAGGTCGTCGGCGTGCGCAGCGGCGACGACCGTACGACGGGCGAGCAGACGCAGCGTGTCCCACTCGGCGTGCCAGGCGCCGTCCGCACGCTCGTCGACCTGCAGCGCGGCGGACAGGTGGAGGGTCGAGGCGAGGCCGGGGGCAGCGATCGCGGCCCGCCGCAGCAGCACCGAGCGGACGGGGTTCGCCTTGCCGGGCATCGTCGAGGAGCCACCGCCGGCGCCCTCGGAGAGCAGACCGAGCCGGGTCAGCGCGAGCACGTCGGAGGCGATCCGCCCCCACGCGTCGGTGCAGCGGACCAGCGCGTCCCCCACCCGGGTCACGGGTGCACGGTCGGTGTGCCATGCGCGCGCGTCGGCGAGGCCCAGGCGCGACGCGAGCCCGGCTCGGGCGGCGGCCGGGTCGAGGCCGAGCTCGACGGCCGCGGCCATCGTGCCGGCGGCACCGCCGAGCTGCACCGGGAACACCAGCGCGTCCAGCTCCTCGACCAGGTCGAGCACCGCGTGCAGCCAGCCGGCCGCCTTGCCACCGACCGTGCCGGGCAGGGCCGGCTGGGTCAGGGTCCGCAGGACCAGCGGGGTCCCGCGGTGGTCGCGGACGACACCGACGAGCGCCGTGACCTGTGCCCGGAGGTGCTCGCGCACCGTCGCCACCGCCTCGCGCAGCAGCAGCACCAGCGCCGTGTCGACCACGTCCTGGCTGGTCAGCCCGCGATGCACCCACGAGTTGCCGGAGAGGTCGCGCAGCGTCGAGACCAGCGCCAGCACGGGGTTGCCGGCCGACTCCGCGTCCAGCGTGCCGGCAGCGATGCCCTCGAAGGGCAGCGGCGCGGCGGTGGTCAGCCCCGCGTCGGCGAGCACCGCCAGCCAGGCCCGCTCCACCTGCACCATCGCCGCGACGTACGACGCCTCGCTGCAGCACGAGCCCGCCCGCGCGTCGCCGGGCCAGAACAGGTCGCTCACGAGGGCGAACGTACGCGTCGGGGCGGGCCGGCCGCGCGCAGCATGGTTCCGCACAGCGGAAGACGCTCGTCGTTCCACCTCTGTGACCGCTGTCACGATCGAGCCCATGACCGCCCCCGCACCCGCACGCACCCCCGGCCGCGCCCCCGTCGACCCCGGCTTCTGGCCGGTCCTGCTGTGCTGGGTCGCCGTCGCCCTGGACGGCTTCGACCTGGTCGTCCTCGGCGCCGTGATCCCGACGATCTCCCGCGAGGGAGCGCTCGGCTTCACCGACGCCTCGCTGACGACCGCCTCGACGATCGGCCTGGTCGGCGTCGGGCTCGGCGCGATCGCGATCGGGCCCCTGACCGACCGCTTCGGCCGACGCCGTGCGCTGATGGCCAGCATCGCGGTCTTCTCCGTGCTGACCATCGCGATCGCGGTGGCGCCGAACGTCGCCACCTTCGTGGTGCTGCGATTCCTCGCCGGCCTGGGCCTCGGCGCCTGCCTGCCGACGGCGCTGGCGTACATGTCCGAGCACGCCCCGGCCGGCGGCAACGGCAAGGCGGTCACCCGGACGATGACCGGCTACCACGTCGGCGCCGTGATCACGGCGCTGCTGGCGCTGTGGCTCGTCGACGCGTTCGGCTGGGAGTCCATGTTCGTGGTCGGCGGCGTGCTCGGGCTGCTGACGCTGCCGCTGATGTGGGCCAAGCTGCCGGAGTCGGAGTCCTACCTCGCGGCCCGGGCCGACGGCCCCGCCACGGCCGTCGTCCGACGCAGCGCCGACGTGGTCAGGGGCGGCTACCTGCGGATCAGCATCGGGCTGTGGGTCGCCTCGTTCATGGGGCTGGTGCTCGTCTACGGCCTGAACACCTGGCTGCCGAAGATCATGGGCGAGGCCGGCTACTCGATCGAGGCGGGCACCGGGCTGCTGCTGGTCCTCAACGTCGGCGCCGTCATCGGGCTGCTGATCGCAGGCCAGGTCTCGGACTCGCGCGGCAACAAGCCGACCGTGCTGGCCTGGTTCGCGCTGGCCGCGGTGTTCCTCGCCGTGCTGTCGATCAAGCTGGAGAGCAGTGCGCTGGTGTACGTCGGCGTCCTGCTCACCGGCATCTTCGTGTTCAGCGCGCAGGTGCTCGTCTACGCGTTCGTCGGACAGCTCTACCCCGTCGCGATGCGGGGCACGGCTCTCGGCCTCGCCGCCGGCGTCGGGCGGATCGGAGCCATCGTCGGGCCCTTCCTCGGCGGGGCGCTGGTCACCGCGGGCATCGCGTACCCGTGGGGCTTCTACGCCTTCGCGGTCGCCGCCGTGCTCGCCGTCGGCGCTCTGGTCGTCGTACCCGCACGGGGGCCGGAGACCGTCTGAGCGGGCACCATGTCCCCATGGCCGGCAACACCTCCGCCCCGGGCGACACCGTCACCAGCCGGGCGCTCGCGCTGGTCGGGGCCTTCGACCCCGACCACCGTCGGCTGACCCTGACCGCGATGGCCCAGCGAGCCGGGCTGCCCGTCCCGACCGCGCACCGGCTGGTCGGCGAGCTGGTGACGTGGGGCGCGCTGACCCGGACGAAGGCCGGCGACTACGTCGTCGGGCGGCGCCTGTGGGACCTCGCGATGCTCGCTCCGGTGCAGGCGGGACTGGTGGAGACGGCCTCGCCGTTCCTGCACGACCTGTACGGCGCCACGCTCGCGACCGTGCACCTCGCCGTGCGCGACGAGACGCAGGTGCTCTACCTCGACCGGCTCGGCGGCAGCGCCTCGGTGCCCGTGGTGAGCACCATCGGCTCGCGACTGCCGCTGCACACCACCGGGGTCGGCAAGGTCCTGCTCGCCCACGCGCCGAGCACCGTGCGGGCCGCGGTGCTGGGCGACCTGACCCGGGTGACGGCGTACACCATCACCGCGCCCGGCACCCTGCAGCGCCAGCTGGACGCGGTCCTGACCGACGGCTACGCCACCACCTCGGAGGAGATGAGCCTCGGCGCCGCGTCGCTGGCGGTCCCCGTACGCGCCGGTGACGCCGTCGTCGCCGCGCTCGGGATCGTGGTCGCGCCCCGGCGCGGTGCGGATCACGAGCGGCTGCGCCTCGTCGCGGCGCTCCAGGTCGCCGCACGGGGGATCGGCCGCAGCCTGGCGCCGAGCTGACGGGGGACCCGGGTGGACATCGAGATCAGCGGCGAGCTCTGGTGGTGGCGCGGTCCGGCGCCGTTCCACTTCCTGAGCGCGGGTGCGGAGCGCAGCGCGGAGATCGCCGAGGTCGCCCGCGCAGTGACGTACGGCTGGGGCATGGTTCCGGTCGCCGCGACGGTCGGCGCCACGACCTGGACGACGTCGCTGTGGCCGAAGGACGGCGACTACCTGCTACCGGTGAGGACCGCCGTACGACGTGCCGAGGGGCTGGAGCTCGGCGACCTCGTCACCGCAGTGCTGAGCCTCGACCTCTGAGTGCCCGACGGACAGCAGCGTAGGTCTCGCCGTTCTCCCCTTCGACAGGCACAGGGCACCACCTCGCTGGCGCTCGGTCACCACCGGTGGTCGAGCAGCGAGCCCTCCGCACTCAGCCGGTGTTGCGCAGCCCGGCGGCGATGCCGTTGATGGTCAGCAGCAGCGCCCGCTGGAGGTCGGGGTCGGGCTCGGCGCCCTCGGGAACGTCGCGCAGCCGCCCCAGCAGCGAGGCCTGCAGCGCGTGCAGAGGAGCCAGGTAGGAGTCACGCAGCTCCAGGGTCCGGCGCAGCACCGGTGCCGACTCCAGCAGCGTCTCCTGACCGGTGACGGCGAGGACCTCCCGGACCGTCCGGGCGTGCTCGTCGCGGATCCGGTCGAACAGGCCAGCCGCGTCGTCGGGCACCAGGCGTTCGACGTAGCGCGCGGCGATGTCGAGGTCGGTCTTGGCCAGCGTCATGGAGACGTTGGAGAGGAAGGTGCGGAAGAACGGCCACGAGCCGTACATCTGCGCGAGCAGCTCGGCGCGGCCGTCCTCGCACGCGGCGGCCAGGCCGCTGCCGACGCCGTACCAGCCCGGGAGGATGATCCGGGCCTGCGTCCAGCCGAACACCCACGGGATCGCGCGCAGGTCGTCGAGACCGCCGTCGCCGCCGGGGCGCTTGGAGGGGCGCGAGCCGATGTTCATGTTGCCCAGCTCGTCGACCGGCGTCGCCGCGACGAAGAAGGGGACGAGTCCGTCGTCGCTGACGAGGGCGCGGTACGCCTGCTGCCCCTGCGCGGCGACGACGTCCATCGTCGCGTTCCACTCCCCCAGCAGGTCCGTGGGCAGCAGCGACGTGCGGTGCAGGAGCGAGGCCTCGACCACGGCGGCCAGGGCGGTCTCGAGGTTCCACCGGCCGAGCTGCGGGAGGGTGTACTTGTCGGAGAGGACCTCGCCCTGCTCGGTGATCTTGATCGGACCGTCCAGGCTGCCGTTGGGCTGGGACAGGATCGCCTCGCCGGTCGGACCGCCGCCGCGACCGGTCGACCCGCCGCGTCCGTGGAAGAGCCGCAGCACGACGCCGTGCTCACGGGCGATGTCGCGCAGCGCCCGCTGCGCCCGGTGCACCTGCCACTGCGAGGCGGCGATCCCGGCGTCCTTCGAGGAGTCGGAGTAGCCCAGCATGATCTCCTGCACGTCACCCCGCGCGGCGACCACGCGGCGGTACGCCGGGTCGCCGAGCAGCGCCTCCAGCAGCGGGCCCGCCACCTCCAGCTCGGCGACCGTCTCGAACAGCGGCGCGAACCCGAGCCGCGCCGTCGCCGGCCGCTCGTCGGTCCCGGCGTCGACCAACCCGGCCTCGCGGGCCAGCACGACGAGCCCGAAGATGTCGTCGACGCCGTGGGTCATCGAGACGATGTACGTCTCCACGACGTCGGGCCCGTACGCGTCCTGCGCGGCGCCGATCGCCCGCAGCAGACCGAGCGACGCCGTGGCCGCCTCACCCAGGTCGGCCGCCGACGCCCCGACCAGCGGTCGCCGGCTGGTCAGCTCGGCCGACAGCAGCTCGGTGCGGGCGTCGCGGTCGAGGTCGGCGTACGGCACGTCGAGCTCGCCGAGCCGGTCGAACAGCTCGGCCAGCGCGGCGTGGTGCTTCTCGGAGTGCTCGCGGACGTCGAGCGTGGCCAGGCCGGTACCCATCGCGACGGCGGTCCGGATCAGCCGCAGGATCGCGCCGTCGCCGGTGAGGTCGTCGCCCCCGGCGAGCATCGAGTCGCGCACCAGGCAGAGGTCGGCCAGCAGCTCCTCGAAGGTGGCGTAGTCGCGGCCCGGCTCGTGCGCCGTCTCGTTCGCGAGCCGGTCGCGGGTACGCAGCAGCCGGACGCGGACGTACGAGAGCTTCAGGCGGTACGGCTCCTCGGCGTTGAGCCGCTCGATCGTCCGGTGGGTGATCGGCAGCGCCTCGGCGTCGGCCTCCAGGCTGGCGAGCAGCTCCTCGCTCGCGGCGACGACGCGCGAGGACGAGCCCATCTCGCTGAGCAGCTCCTCGACCTGGCCGACGAGGATCCGCAGCCCCATCTCGTGCTGCAGGCCGAGCACGTCGAGGGTGACCTCGGGAGTGACGTTGGGGTTGCCGTCGCGGTCGCCGCCGGCCCACGCGCCGAACCGCAGCGGACGGGCACTCGGCGGCAGCACCAGCCCGACCGAGCCGAGCGTGCGGTCGAGCTCGGCCAGCAGGTCCGGGACCACCTGGGTCGCGATCTGCTCGAGGTAGTAGATCGCCGTGCGCGCCTCGTCCTTGGGCTCCGGGCGCGAGACCCGCAGCTCGTCGGTCTGCCAGAGCATGTCGACCAGCTCGGCCATCCGGCGCTGCGCGAGCGGGTCGTCGGCCGCGCGCGCCCGCGGGTCCTCGCCGGCCTGCACGAGGTCGGCGATCCGGCGCAGCAGCTCCAGCACCGAGCGGCGGCTGGCCTCGGTGGGATGGGCGGTGAAGACGGGGCGGTACTCCAGGCGGGCGAGGATCGCCTCCGCCTCGTCGCGCCCGAGCGAGCCGTCCTCCAGCGCGGCGCCGATGCGCTGCGCCGTCCGTGCCAGGGGGCCCTGCTCGCCTGCGCTCAGCTCCTGCCAGCGGTGCAGCTGCTCGGTGGTGTTGACCAGCTGGAAGTACGCCGTGAACGCCCGCGCGAGCACCACCGCCGTCGCGTCGTCGACCCCGTCGAGGAGCGCGTGCAGCTCCTTGTCGTCGGGCTGACGGGCGAGACTGCGTACCTTCTCGACGAGGTCGAGCAGCTCCGGCCCCTCGTGGCGGGTCAGCGCCTCGCCCAGCAGCCGCCCGAGCTGGCGTACCGAGGCCCGCAGCGCCGCGTGCTGCTCGTCCGAGGACACGCCTCCGGCGAACTGGGCGACGTCCGGCTCGCGCCGGTCGGCCTCGAGCATCTGCTCGGTCGTACGGCTGCCGGTCTGCTCACTCGTCGACTCGCTCATGGGGCCATCCTGGCCGAGACCTGTCACAGCCGCATGACGTGACCCGGCGCGGAACCGCAGCAAGAGCATGCCGACCCGGCGCAGAACTACAGATCGGCGGGTACGCACGGGTCACGCAGGTCGGCAGCAGGTCCTGCGACGGTCGTGCGGGTCTGCGCCGGGTCGATACACCCAATATGCAGTTCTGCGCCGGGTCGGGGTGCGGGGGGTGCTGCTCTGCGCCGGGTCAGCGGAGGTAGGCGACCCGGCGCCAGTCGTCCCCGGGGAGCTCGTCGACGACGGCGCCCACCTCGAGGTGGGTCAGCATCGCGGCCGGACCCATGGTGGTGACGAAGGCCGTGTCGGCGGCGTCGCGGCCCGTCGAGATCCGCAGCAGCGACTGCCGCGGGGCCAGCCAGGTCGCGTCCACGACGCACCACTCGCCGTCGACCCACGCCTCGCAGACGGCGTGGAAGTCCATCGGCGACAGCCCAGGGGCGTAGACGGCGACCGTGCGGGCCGGTACGTCGTTGGCGCGCAGCATCGCCACGCACAGGTGGGCGAAGTCGCGGCAGATGCCCTGCCTGGCCAGCATCGTCTGGACCGCGCCGTCCGTGGGGTCGCTGGAGCCGATGGTGTAGCTGATCCGCGAGTGCACCCACTCGCTGACCGCCGAGAGCAGGTCGTGCCCGGTCAGGCCGCCGAACTCCGAGCGCGCGGTGGGGCCGAGCGCGTCCGACTCGCAGTAGCGGCTGGGCCGGACGAAGGTCAGCAGGTCCAGGTCGGAGGACGGCGCCTGGTCGGCACGGCCGGCGACCGAGGCGTCGTACGAGACCTGCAGCAGGCCGGCGCCCGCGCGCACGGTGTGGAAGCGCGACCCGTGCTCGTCGAGCGTCTCGGTGACGTCCTCGACCGGCTCCCCATCGAGGGTGACGAGCAGGCTCTCTGACTCGGCTACCAGCGGGGCGGGCAGGGCGGCCGCGATCGACAGGTACGCCGTGGTCTGGCCGGACAGAGCCAGCTCGAGGCGGGCGGTGACGTCACGACGCATGAGCAGATCCCATCACCTCGACACGTCTCACCCCTCCGGAGGGGCTCCGACGAGCCCTCAGCGACCTGGGTCAGCCTTTGGTGAGCGCGCGGTAGCGGGCCAGTGCGAGCGGCATGAAGACCGCGAGCACGACCAGCGAGGAGACCACGGCGTACAGCCCCGCGTGCTCCAGCGGCCAGGCGTCCGGCTGCGGCAGCGACGCGGGGGTCGGGTTGCCCAGCAGGTCGCGGGTCGCGGTGGCCACCGCGGAGACGGGGTTCCAGGCCGCGACGACGCTCAGCGGACCGGGCATGTTCGCAGCGGAGACGAACGCGGTCGAGACCAGCGAGACGGGGAACAGCCAGATAAGCCCCGCGCTCTGGGCGACCTCGACGCTGCGCGCGAACAGGCCCACCGTGGCGCCCACCCACGTCATCACGAAGCCGAAGAGCACCAGCAGCAGCAGCGCCAGCACCGCGTTCCCGATCGAGTCCTGGATGCGCCAGCCGACGGCGAGACCGACCAGCGCGGTGACCACCAGCGAGGCGACGGCCACGACGAGGTCGGAGACGGCCCGGCCGAGCACGACGGCCAGCGGCGACATCGGCAGCGAGCGGATCCGCTCGACCATCCCGGTCTGGAAGTCGTTGGCCAGCCCGACCGCGGTGAAGGACGCGTTGAAGACCATCGTCTGGGTGGAGATCCCGGCCATCAGGAACCGGCGGTACTCCTCGCCGCCGAGGCTGCCGCCGAAAACGAACGCGAAGAGCAGGACGAACATCACCGGTTGCACGACCCCGGTGACGATCCGACCCGGGATCCGCACGACGTGGCGCAGGTTGCGCAGCGTCAGCACGCTCCCGTTGCGGAGCGTGTCGCCGAACCCGGCCAGGACGCCCGTGCTCGCCGTCCTCGCGCTCACGACGCGACCTCCGCCGGCTCCTCGTCGTACGCCGCCTCGTCCTCCGCAGGTGGGTGGCCGGTCAGTGCCAGGAACACGTCGTCGAGGGTGCTGCGGTGCAGGGCGACGTCGGTGAGGGTGACCCCGTCGTCCTCCAGCGCGCGCAGCGCGCGCATGGCCACGCTCGGGCCGCCGTCGACGGCGACCTCGACCCGGCGGGTCCGCTCGTCGACCGACGAGTCACCGGTCCCGGACCGACGCAGCGCGGCGGCGGCGGTCTCCAGCGAGGAGTCCGGATCGACCTGGACCTCCAGCCGGGAGCCCTGCACGCGGTCCTTGAGCTCGGTGGACGTCCCGCGCGCGATGATCCTGCCCTCGTCGATCACGGTGATGATGTCCGCCAGGCGGTCGGCCTCCTCGAGGTACTGCGTGGTGAGCAGCACGGCGACCCCGTCGGTCAGCAGGTCCTCGATCACACCCCACATGTCCAGGCGGCTGCGCGGGTCGAGACCCGTCGTCGGCTCGTCGAGCACCACGACCTGCGGCCGCGCGACCAGGGCGGCGGCGAGGTCCAGGCGACGCTTCATGCCCCCGGAGTAGGCGCCGACACGTCGCGGGCCGATGTCGTCGAGGCGGAAGCGCTCGAGCAGCTCGTTCGCACGGTCACGGGAAGCCGGACGGGAGAGCCCGTACAACCGCCCGAGCATCTGCAGGTTCTCGTAGCCGCTGAGCCGCTCGTCGACCGCGGAGTACTGCCCCGAGAGCCCCAGCGAGGCACGGGCGGCGTCCGGCGCGCTCCGTACGTCGTGACCCGCGACGACTGCGGTGCCCTCGTCGGGGCGCAGCAGCGTCGTCACCAGCCGCACGGTGGTGGTCTTGCCGGCACCGTTCGGGCCGAGCAGCGCGTGCACGGTCCCGGCGGGCACCTCCAGGTCGACGCCGTCGACGACGCGACGGCCGCCGAGCACCTTGACCAGACCCTCGGCGCGGACGGCGGGCGCGCTCTGCTCAGTCACCACGCGGACCCACCCCGATCGTGGCCGGATCGTCCCAGTGCTCGCGGACCCACTCGGTGCACGCGTCGCGAGACTCGTCGCGCACGACCACCTCCCAGCCGTCGGGCACGTCCATGAACGTCGGCCACAGCGAGTGCTGGCCCAGAGCGTTGGCCAGCACGTGGAAGCGGCCGTCGGGGTCGTCGAACGGGTTCGTCATCGCACATCTCCTTCGTCGTCGGGTACGTCGGCTCCACCCACCAGCGCATCGGCCCAGGGACCGATCCGCGCGGCGGCGCCGACGCTCATCAGGTCGTCGTGGCCCACCGCGATCTCCCGGACGGTCGGGTGACCCTCCAGCAGCGGGGCCCAGCGCTCGGCCAGGGGCGGGTCGGCGGCGTCGACCGTCGACGCCACCAGCAGGGTGCGGGCCCGTACCGGGTCCGCACCCTCAGCGTGTGCGGTCCAGCGCGACGTCGCGGCGTACGCCTCGACGAGTCGCTGTCTCGCGGTGTCGTCCAGCGCGTCCAGCGCTCCCGCCTGCCCGCCGAGCAGCTCGCGTGCTGCGTCGGCGTCGAGCTGCTCGGGCAGGGCCGTCGGCTCGGCGTCGGGGTAGGAGTCGAGGAGCGTGAGGTCGGCGACCTCCTCCCCCTCGGCCTCGAGCCGTGCCGCCAGCCGGTGGGCGAGCACGCCGCCCAGCGACCAGCCGAGCAGGTGGTAGGGCCCCTCCGGCTGACGCTCGCGGACCACCGCGAGGTAGGTCTCGACCAGCCTGTCGAGCCCGGCGGGCAGCGACGTGTCATCGGTCAGCCCGGGCACCTGCAGACCGAGCAGGGGGCGGTCGGCGACGTACGGCAGCAGCGCGGCGAAGCCCCAGGCCAGCCCGAGCGCCGGGTGGACGCACCACAGCGGCTCGCGGTCGCCGTCACCGCCCTCGCGCAGCGCCAGCAGCACCTCGAGGCCGGCGCCCTCCGCTCCTCCGTCGTCGATGCGGCGGGCCAGCCCCTCGACGGTGGGCGTCTCGAACAGCGCCCGGACCGGCAGCTCGATCCCGAGCCGCTCACGCAGCAGGGCCACCAGCCGGGTCGCCAGCAGCGAGTGGCCGCCGAGCTCGAAGAAGCCGTCCTCGGCGCCCACCTCGGACGCGCCGAGCACCTCGCCGAACAGCGCGGCCACGGCCTGCTCGCGCGGCGTCGCGGGGAGCCGACCGGTGCTGCCCGCGCGCTCCGGCTCGGGCAGCGCGCGGCGGTCGAGCTTGCCGTTGCGGGTCAGCGGCAGGTCGTCGAGCACCGCCATCGCGGTGGGGACCATGTAGCCGGGCAGGTGCGCGGCGGCGTGGCGGCGTACGTCGGCCGGGTCGAGGTCCACCTCGTCCGCGGCGACGAGGTACGCCGCCAGCTCGGCGACCCCTGCCTGCTCACGCGCGACGACGGCGACGCGGGCCACGCCGGGCGCCTGCCCCAGCACGGCCTCGACCTCGCCGAGCTCGACGCGGAAGCCGCGGATCTTCACCTGGTCGTCGACGCGACCGCCGAAGACCAGCGCTCCGTCGCGGCGCATCCGCGCCAGGTCCCCGGTGCGGTAGAGCCGAGCCCCGGCGGGTCCGTGCGGGTCGGCCACGAAGCGCTCGGCGGTCTGCTCGGGCGCACCGAGATATCCCCGGGCGAGGCCTTCGCCGGCGAGGTAGAGCTCGCCGAGCACGCCGGGCGGCACCGGCCGGAGCCGGTCGTCGAGGACGAGAGCCCGGGTGCCGGGCACCGGGGTGCCGACCACCGGCGAGGCGTGGTCGTCGATCTCGGCGACCAGCGAGTCCACGGTGCTCTCGGTCGGGCCGTAGAGGTTGACCGACCGCAGCC
The DNA here is from genome assembly GCF_014644415.1 of Marmoricola endophyticus. Classification (GTDB taxonomy): domain Bacteria; phylum Actinomycetota; class Actinomycetes; order Propionibacteriales; family Nocardioidaceae; genus Marmoricola; species Marmoricola endophyticus. The sequence goes on along the minus strand of NZ_BMKQ01000001.1, from coordinate 2,561,599 downwards.
CCGCACGCTCGCGCAGGTCCTGCCACAGCGCCGGGGGCACTGCCTCGCCGCCGAGCAGCAGGACCGACAGGTCGCCGACATCGTGGCCGAGCAGCGCGGTAGCGAACGACGGCGTCGTCTCCACGACGTCGACGTGCTGCTCGCGCACCGTGGCGGCCAGCGCCTCGGGATCGCGCCGGGTGTCGTCGTCGGCGAGCACCAGCTCGGCGCCGGCGAGCATCCACAGGACCGGGTCCCAGGACGCGTCGAAGGTGAGCGCCGTGGTGTGCGTCATCCGCAGCCGGTGACCGGCCCGTTCGGTCGCGGGGGCGACCAGCGCCTCCTCGTGGTGCTCCAGCAGCCGGGCCAGCCCGGCGTGCTCGACCACGACGCCCTTCGGCTCGCCGGTGGAGCCCGAGGTGAACAGCACGTACGCCGCGTCCTTCCCGGCAGGTGCCGGGGGCGGCTCGGTGCCGTCGAGGTCCTGGGCGCGGACGGTTGCCAGACCGTCGGGCAGCTCCGGGGCGTCGTCGCCGGTCACGACGAGCACGGCCCCGGAGCGCTCCAGCACCCGCGCAGTCCGCTCGGCGGGCTGCTCGGGGTCCAGCGGGAGGTACGTCGCACCGCTGCGCAGCACGCCGAGCAGCGTCGGCAGACTCTGCGGCCCGCGCGCCAGCGCCACGGCGACCACGTCGCCGCGACCGGCGCCACGCTCGGCCAGCCCGGCCGCGACACGCCCGACCCGGTCGACGAGGTCGGCGTACGTCCACGACGTGTCGCCGGCGTCCAGCGCGGTGTCGTCGGGCTGGGCCGCCGCGCGCTCGGTGAGGGCGTCGAGCACGGTGCCCCAGCGGCGCTCGCCGGCCGGCCCGCCGAGCTCGGCGCGCGGCTCGTCCGGGGTGCCGAGCGGCACCACGGACAGCGGCGTCCCCGGCTCGGCCAGCCAGTCGCCGAGGAAGCAGACGAACCGGTCGGCGATCTCGCGCGCCGTGACCTCGTCGAACAGGTCGGCGGCATACTCCAGCGTCCCGCCCAGGCCACCGTCCGCGTCCTCGGAGATCGTCCAGGACAGGTCGAACTTGGCCGAGCGGGAGGAGACCGACCCGCCCTCGACGTCGAGCCCGGGCAAGTCCAGCTCCGCACCGGGCGCCGCGTCGGTGGTGAGCATGACCTGGAACAGCGGGTGCCGGGCCAGCGACCGCTCGGGCCGCAGCTCCTCCACCAGCCGCTCGAACGGCAGGTCCTGGTGAGCGAAGGCGTCCAGCGTGGTCGAGCGCACCCGGTCCAGGAGGGTGCCCAGGTCGGGGTCGCCGGACAGGTCGGTGCGCAGCACGAGGGTGTTGACGAAGAAGCCGACCAGGTCCTCGAGCGCCTCGTCGGTGCGGCCGGCGATGGGACTGCCCAGTGACACGTCCTCGCCCGCACCGAGTCGCGAGAGCAGCGCGGCGAGCGCCGCCTGCAGCACCATGAACGTGCTGGCCTCGCGCTCACGGGCGACCTCGGCCAGCCGGTGCGCGACGTCGTCAGGGACCTCGACCGGCACCTCGCCGCCCTGCGCGCTCGCCTGCGAGGGCCGCGGCCGGTCGGTGGGCAGGTCGAGCTCCTCGGGGAGTGCTGCCAGCTGCTCGGTCCAGTACGCCAGCTGGTCGTCGGTGGCCTGCTCGTCGAGGAGATCGCGCTGCCAGAGGGCGTAGTCGGCGTACTGCACGGACAACGCGGACAGCTCGGGCTCCTCGCCGCGGACGCGGGCGGCGTACGCCGTCGCCAGGTCGCGGCCCAGCGGGCCGGTCGACCAGCCGTCGGAGGCCACGTGGTGGACCACCAGCAGCAGGACGTGCTCGTCGCCCGTCGTCACCAGGGCGGTGCGCAGCGGCAGGTCGGCGGTCAGGTCGAACGGCCGCTCGGCGCGCTCGCGCAGCGCAGCGGCCAGCTCGTCCGCGGCGATCGTGACCCGCTCCAGCTCCGGACCGCGGTCGTGCACCACCTGGTGCGGCTCGCCGTCGTCGTCGAGCGGGAGGGTCGTGCGCAGCACCTCGTGGCGGCGGACGACGTCGCCCAGCGCGGCCTCGAGCGCGTCGGCGTCGAGGTCGCCGCGCAGCCGCAGCGCCATCGGGATGTGGTACGCCGCGCCCGAGTCCTCCAGCCGGTTGAGGAACCACAGACGGCGCTGCGCGAACGACAGCGGCACCTCGTCGGGCCGCTCGCGCGGCTCCAGCACGGTCCGCGCACTCGCGGCCTCGGGCAGCCGCTGGGCCAGGCCGGCCACCGTCGGGGACTCGAACAGGGTCCGCACCGGCAGCTCGACGCCCAGCTCGGAGCGCACCCGGCTGACCAGCCGCGTGGCGAGCAGCGAGTGCCCGCCGAGCTCGAAGAAGCTCGACTCGGCGCCGATCCCGTCAGTGTCGCCGGTGCCGAGCACCTCGGCGAACAGCCGCGCCACGGACTCCTCCTGCGGCGTCGCGGGCGCCCGCCCGCCGTCGCCACCGACCTCGGGGTCGGGCAGCGCGGTGGTGTCGAGCTTGCCGTTCGGGGTCAGCGGGAGCGTGGCCAGCGTGGTCCAGCCGGTCGGCACCATGTAGTCGGGCAGCCTGTCGCGCACGAGCCGGCGCACGCCGTCCACGTCGAGGTCGTCCGGGTCACCGTGCTCGGGCACCAGGTGCGCGACCAGGCGTGCGGCGCCGGCGGCGTCCTCGCGGACCTGGACGGCGGCCTGGCGTACGTCGTCGTGGCTCTCCAGGACGGCGCGGACCTCGCCGGGCTCGACGCGGTAGCCGCGCACCTTGACCTGGTCGTCGGCGCGGCGCAGGAAGGTGAGCACGCCCTCGGCGTCGGTGCGGACCAGGTCACCGGTGCGGTACATCCGGCTGCCTGGCTCGCCGTGGGGGTCGGCCAGGAACGACTCGGCGGTCAGGTCCGGACGGCCGAGGTAGCCGCGGGCGACGCCGGCGCCGGCGAGGTAGAGCTCGCCCGCGACGCCGGGCGGCACCGGCGAGAGCCGGTCGTCGAGGACGTAGCCGCGCACGCCGTCGACGGGCCGCCCGATCACCGGGGCGTCGTACCCCGACAGGTCGGCCGTGACCGCGTCGACGGTGGTCTCGGTCGGTCCGTAGAGGTTGACCGCCGCCAGCCCCGACTCGCGCAGCCGGGTCCACAGGTCGGCCTCGACGGCCTCCCCGCCCAGGGCGACCAGCGCCAGGTCGTCGATGCCGTGACCGAGCAGCTCGCCGACGTACGACGGTGTCGTCTCCAGCACGTCGACCTGCTCCTCGGCCAGCCACGCGGCGAGCGCCTGCGGGTCGCGGCGGGTGTCGTCGTCGGCGAGCACCAGCTCGGCCCCGGCGAGCAGCCAGAGCACCGGGTCCCACGAGGCGTCGAAAGAGACCGCGGTGGTGTGCGCGACCCGGGCGGGACGGCCCAGCCGCTCGACCAGCGGCTCCACGAGGTGGCGCCGGTGCGAGGCCAGCAGGTTGGCCAGCGAGCCGTGCTCGACCACGACCCCCTTGGGTCGGCCGGTCGAGCCGGAGGTGAAGAGGACGTACGCCGCGTCCTCGGGCGACGGCGCCCGCGGGGTGCTGCCGCCGGCATCCCCGGCTCCCTCGACCTCGGCGAGCGTCGCGGTCGTCGTGCCCTCGGGCATCTCGGCACCCTCGGTGAGCACCAGCAGCGGGTCGGCGTCGGCCACGATGTCGGCGACGCGGCCGGCGGGCAGCGTCACGTCCACCGGGAGGTACGTCGCTCCGGCCCGCAGCACGCCGAGCACCGCCACCAGCAGGTCCGGCGTCCGCTCGAGCGCGACACCGACGACGCGGCCCGCGGCCTCGCGGGCGGCGAGCCCAGACGCGAGCGCGTCGGCGCGACGGTCCAGCTCGGCCCAGGTGAGCGAGGCGCCGGCGCCCGAGACGGCGACGGCGTCGGACGCCCCCTCGACGCGGCGCGTGACCGCGTCGAGGACCGTGCCGCGCGCAGTGGTCTCCTCCGTCCGGTCCAGCGCGGCGAGCAGAGCGGCGCGCTCCTCCGCGTCGGTGATCTCGGCGTCGGCGACCGGCGCGCCCGGGTCGGCCACGAGCGCGGCGACCAGCCGCTCGAAGCGCCGGGCCAGGTCCTCCACCGTCGCGGCGTCGAAGATGTCGGCGTCGTACTCGACGGTGCCGGTGATCCGCGTGCCGTCCTCGTCCTCGACGGGGGCAAGGTCGAAGGAGAGGTCGAACTTCGCGCCGACCGGGCCGCTGAGGTCGTCGACCTCGACCTCGAGGTCGCCCAGCCGGGGCACGACGTCGGCCTGGTTCTGGTAGGCCAGCATCACCTGGAACAGCGGGTGCCTGCTCAGCGAGCGCTCCGGCTTCAGCTCCTCGACGACGCGCTCGAAGGGCACGTCCTGGTGGGCGTACGCGTCGAGGTCGGCACGGCGCACCCGGTCCACCAGCTCATCGAAGGTCGGCTGCCCGGAGAGGTCCGTGCGCAGCACGAGGGTGTTCACGAAGAAGCCGACCAGGTCGTCGAGCGCCTCGTCGGTGCGCCCTGCGATGGGCGCGCCGAGGGGGACGTCGGTGCCGCCGCCGAGGCGGGACAGCAACGTGGCCACCGCGGCCTGCAGCACCATGAACACGCTGACGTCGTGCTCCCCGGCCAGCGCGGCCAGCTGCTCGTGCACCTGCGCGGGGACTCCCAGCGCGACGGTGCCGCCGGCGCCGGTGGACTCGGAGGGCCGGGCGCGGTCGCGCGGCAGGTCCAGCTCGGGCGGGACGCCGTCGAGCTGCTCGCGCCAGTAGTCCAGCTGCTGGCTGATCGGGCTGTCGGGGTCCTCATCGTCACCGAGCAGGTCGCGCTGCCAGAGGGCGTAGTCGGCGTACTGCACGGCCAGCGGAGACCAGTCGGGCGCCTGTCCGGTCGTCCGGGCGGCGTACGCCGTCGACAGGTCGCGCGCCAGCGGCCCCAGCGACCAGCCGTCGCCGACCACGTGGTGCATGACCAGGGAGAGCAGGTGCTCGCGCTCGCCGAGCGGCAGCACGGTCACCCGCAGCGGCAGGTCGGCCGTGAGGTCGAAGGCGCGGTCGACGGCAGGCGCGAGCGCCTCGGCGGCGTCCGCCCGGTCCACGGGGTCGAGCACCCTGATCGGGATCGTCGCGTCCCCGGGGTCGAGGATCCGCTGGAAGGGGTCGCCGTCCTCGTCCTCGGGGAACACCGTGCGCAGCGACTCGTGACGCTCCACGACGTCGCGCACGGCCTCGCGCAGCGCGTCGAGGTCGAGGTCGCCGCGCAGCCGCAGCGTCGCCGGGATGTGGTACGACGTGCTGTCCGGCTCGAGCCGGCTGAGGAACCACAGCCGCCGCTGCGCGTAGGACAGCGGCAGCCGCTCGGGCCGCTCGTGCGCCTTGAGCTCCAGGCGTCGCTCGCCGCCCTCGCCGAGCTCGCGGGCCAGCTCCTCGACCGTCGGGTGCTCGAACAGCGCCCGGATCGGCAGCTCGACACCGGCCTCGTTGCGGATCCGGCTGACCAGTCGGGTGGCGAGCAGCGAGTGCCCGCCGAGGGAGAAGAAGTCGTCGTCCGCACTGACCTGTGCGACGCCGAGGGTCTGGGCGAACAGCCCGGCCAGCAGCTGCTCCTCGGGAGTGCGCGGGCTGCGCCCGTGCCCGCCGGCGCTGTCCGCGCCGTCCGGGGCCGGCAGGGCGGCCTCGTCGAGCTTGCCGTTCACGGTCAGCGGCAGCTCGGGCACCACCACGAACGCGCTGGGCACCATGTAGTCGGGCACCGCGGCCGCGACGTGCGTCCGCAGCTCCCCCGCGTCGAGGTCGTCGTCCGCCACGCCGGGGGTCGGCACGACGTACGCCACCAGCTGCTGGATGCCGGGCTGGTCCTCGCGGGTGACCACGGCCGCGCGGGACACGTCGTCGTGCTGGGTCAGCCGGCCCTGGATCTCGGCCGGCTCGATCCGGAAACCCCGGACCTTGACCTGCCGGTCGACGCGGCCGACGAAGTCCAGCGTCCCGTCGGCGCGCCAGCGGGCGAGGTCGCCGGTGCGGTACATCCGCGAGCCGGGAGGGCCGTACGGGTCGGCGAGGAACCGCTCGGCGGTGAGGTCGGGGCGGCCGACGTACCCGCGCGCGAGGCCCTCGCCGGCGAGGTAGAGCTCGCCGGTGATGCCGAGCGGGGTCCGCGCCAGCGAGCCGTCGAGGACGTAGGCCGACGTGTTGTGCACGGGGCGACCGATGCTCGGTGTGCGCTGGTCGCCGATCCGCGCGGTGACCACGTCGACGGTGGACTCGGCCGGGCCGAAGAAGTTGTACGCCAGCAGTCCCTCACGGTCCGAGAGCCGCTCCCACAACTGCTCCCCCACCGCCTCGCCGCCGAGCGCGACGACGCTGATGCTGTCGCCGGCGTCGCCGAGAAGGCCGCCGGCCAGCAGCTGGTCGAGGTACGTCGGCGTGGTCTCGATCGAGTCGATCTCGTTGTCGACCAGGTAGTCCACGAGCGCCTCGGGGTCGCGCATCACGCGCTCCTCCACGAAGTGCAGCTCGTGGCCGTCGACCAGCCACAGCGCGCCGTCCCACGCGGCGTCGAAGGACACCCCGGTGGTGTGCGCGACGCGCAGCCTGCGCCCACCGACCGCGGCGATCGCCGGCCCGAAGACCTCGGCGCGGTGGTGGGCGAACAGGTTGAGCAGCGAACGGTGCTCGACCACGATCCCCTTCGGCCGTCCCGTGGTGCCGGAGGTGAAGACGACGTACGCCGGGTCCGAGAGCTGCACCCGCCCGCCGCGCTCCTCGTCCTCCAGCGGCGCGCTCGAGCGCAGCAGGACGTCCTCGACCTCGGCCGGGTCGTCGAGCACCAGCAGCGGCGCGTCCTCGGGCAGCTGGTCGCGCAGCTCCTCGACGGTGACCACGCAGGTGGGCTGCGCGTCCTCGAGCATCGAGCGGATCCGCTCGGTGGGGTGTGCGGGGTCGATCGGGAGGAACGCCGCCCCGGCCTTGTGCACCCCGACCAGGGAGACGGCGATCTGTGCGCGTCTGGGCAGCGCCACCGCGACGACCTCGCCGCGCCGCGCCCCGTGGTGGACGAGCTTGCGCGCCAGCCGGTTCGCGCGGCGGTCCAGGTCGGCGAAGGTGAGCACCTCGTCGGCGGAGACGAGTGCGCGCTGCTCCGGCGTACGCCGGGCCTGGGCCTCGAAGACCTGCAGGGTCGTCTGCCGGATCACGTCGGTGGCGACGCCGGCCTCGGAAGCGTCGGCGCGCTGGTCGGCGTCGGTGCGGATCCGCAGCGACGCGACCTGCGCGCTCTCGTCGTCCAGCGCCGACAGCAAGCAGGAGACTCGGGCGCCGTGACGCTCGAGCGACTCCTCGTCGTACAGGTCGGGGTGGGCGTCGACGTCGACCGTCAGCCCGTGCCCGTCCGGGGCGCGCGAGACCACGATCGACATGTCGTCGACCGGACCGACCGAGAGGTTGTGCAGCGTTCCTGGCGCGCCGCCGAAGGACAGCTCGCCCTCGGTCGGGAGGATGTTGACCGCCACTCCGCCCAGCGCGGTCCCGCGCGGCATGTCGAGGTCGCGACGCAGGTCCTCGGGTCGGTAGCGCTGGTGCGGCAGCAGTGCGCGCACCCGCTGCGAGACCTGCCGGGCCAGCTCCGCCACGGTGGTCTCGGGACGCACGTCGAGCCGCAGCGGCACCACGTTGGAGACCATCCCCGGCGCGAGCTTCGAGGTGTCGCTCGTGCGGGCGAGGACGGGCAGGCTGAGCACGACCTCGCGCTCGGAGGTCACGCGGTGCAGGTACGCCGCCACGCCCGCCAGCAGCAGTGAGGACCGTGAGACGCCGATCCGCTCGGCGGTGGCGTTGAGCCGGTCGACCGCATCCGGGTCGAGGGTCTGCGTGGTGCGCAGCAGGTGGGTGGGCAGGCCCGCGGAGTCCGCGGCGAGCGTGCCCGGCGGCGGGCGGTCCGCGAGCAGGTCGGTCCAGAAGTCGCGGTCGTCCTGCTGCTCCGAGGAACCCTCGTACGCCTGGTCCTCCTCGACGAGCGCGGACAGCGGGAGAGCCATGTCGTCGCCGACGTCCTCGCTGGCGAGCAGGGCGTTGTAGACCATGGTCACGCGGGCCATGACCAGGGTCGCGGCGTACCCGTCGAGCGCGATGTGGTGGATCCGCTGGTAGCAGTAGACGTGGTCGTCGGCCAGTCGCAGGACGGCCACGGTGAACAGGTCGCCCTCGCGGGGATCGCGCGGACGGCGCAGGTCGTCCTGCATCCACCGCGCGGCCGCACTGGCGGGATCGGCCTCGTCACGCAGGTCGACGACGGGGATCTCCATCTCCGCGCCGTCGACGACCACCTGGAACGGCTCCCCGTCGTCGTCGACCCCGAAGCGCAGCCGCAGCGCCTGCGCCTCGTCGAGCGTCCGCTGCCACGCCCGCCGGTAGAGGTCGACGTCCAGGTCGTCGTGCAGCTCGAGCACGTGGCCGATGTTGAGGACGCCGTTGTCCGGCGCGAGCTGGTGGGCGTACCACAGGCCGCGCTGCGCCGCGGTCAGCGGCAGCGCCGTCACGCCGGCGTCGTCGACCCCGCTCTGCCGGTCGGCGATCGTCATCGCGACGCGCCCAGGGTCATCGGCAGCACCCGGCCCTGGTCACCCGGCGACGCCGACGGGCCGGAAGTCGATGCAAGGCCGGCCTGCTGCTCGCGACCGTCGGCGGCGCGCTGCTGCCCGCCGAGGAGCTGGTCCTGGGCACGTCCGTCGCGGGACTGGCGCTGGAGCAGGCCGAGCTGCTGCTGGTCGCCCGAGCGGCCGTTCTGCTGGGCACCCAGCAGCTGCGCCTGGCTCGCGGTGCCGCGACGCTCGCTCGAGAGGACCCCGACCTGCTGCTGCTCGCCCGACGCAGCATCCTGCTGCGCCCCCAGCAGCTGCGCCTGACGCGCACCGTCGCGGCGCTGCACCGACAGCAGACCGAGCTGCTGCCGGTCCCCGGTCGAGGCGTCGCCCTGCTGCAGTCCGAGCAGCGCGTGTCCGTCGGAGGACGAGGCCCGCTCCGCGCGATCCGGGGAGGAGGCGAGCGACGGGGCGGCGGTGACGCTCAGCAGGGCTCCACTGAGGGACGCAGCGAGCGTCGCGCGGCGGACGAAACGTGCGGGAAACATGTCTCCACGGTGCACAGGCGGTGGCCCGCGAACCCAGCGCACACAGGCCGAGAAGGCTCACACCATCCGCGCCCGCGACGCCTACGAACGCTGTGTACGACGCCGGGCCGGCGGGTGCTCAGCGAGGTGCCAGCTCCACCACGTCGCTGGCCGGGTCGACCAGCACCTTCGCGTGCTGCTCGGCACGGCCGAGGACGTCGAAGGCCTGCTCCACACCGTCCAGGCCGACGGTGCCGGTGACCAGCGGCGAGGCGTCGAGCTTGCCCTCGGCGAGCCGCTGCAGCGTGTCGTGGAGCTCCAACGGCGTGTAGCCGAGGACGAAGCGCAGGTCGATCTCCTTGTTCACCGCCATCGCCGGACGGATCCGGTCCAGCCCCATGCACACCCCGACGACCACCACCCGACTCGCCAGCGGGGCGTCGGTGAGCACGCCCTCGATCATGCCGGGGTTGCCGACGCACTCGAAGACGACGGGGCCCGTCGGCGCCGCGGCACCGGCCCGGTCGGCGGCGCGGTAGACGTGGGTCCAGCCGGGCAGCAGCCGCAGCTTCTCCATCGACCCGACGGCGAGCTCGAGCAGCCCGGGTGCGGTCGAGAGGTAGCGGCGCCCCGCGTGCTCGGCGCCCGCGTCGTACGGCGAGTCCTCGCGCGGGTCGACGACCACGTCCGCACCGCACTGCCGGGCGAGCTCGCGGCGCCCCTCCGAGAGGTCGCTGGCGACGATCGTGCGGACCCCCTGCGCCTTGAGCGTGCAGATCACCGCCAGCCCGATCGGTCCGCAGCCGAGCACCACGGCGACGTCGCGGCGCCCGATCCCCGAGCGGTTCACGGCGTGGCCGGCGACGGCCATCGGCTCGGTCAGCGCGGCGACGGAGGGGTCCAGCCCGTTCGGGACGGGGAACGTCATCGACCCCTCGGCGAGGACGCGCTCGGCGTACGCCCCGGGCGCGAGCGGGGAGAGCCCGGTGAGGTGGACGGTGCCGTTCGCCCGGACCAGCGGGAAGGACACCACCGGGGTGCCGACCGCGAGGCCGCGGCCGGCCTTCGGGCCCCGCTCGACCACGACCCCGCAGAACTCGTGGCCCATCACGACCTCGTTGTCGCTGCGCATGAAGTCGGCGTAGCCCAGCTCGGCCATCACCGCGTCCAGGTCGTCGGCGTGGTCACGGGCGTGGATGTCCGAGCCGCAGATCCCCGCGCGGAGGACCTGGACCACCAGCTGGCCCTTGCCGGGCCGGGGGTCGGGCCGCTCGACGACCGACAGGCTGGAGTGGGAGCAGCTCACCGCGCGCATGGGCGCACCCTAGGTCGCGGCGTCACGGGCAGGGCGCCGCACACCCGTGTGGTGCACGGGTGTTTGATCGACCGGGGCCGGTCACCGGACCGGCCCGAGATTCCTCTCGAGGAGGCCCGTGGTGCTCCCGGTCCTGGTCCTGGGCAACGGCTTCACGCCGCTGCACTTCTTCATCCTGCTGGTCGTCGTGCTGCTCGGCCTGCCGGCGCTGCTGATGCTGGCGATCCGCAAGCGCTGACCACCCCCGACTCAGCGCAGGGACGCGTCCCGCCGGGCCATCGCGGCCAGCTGCTCGTTGTACGCCGTCAGCGCGGCGTCGCCGGTCCGGTCCTCACTTCGGTCGTGCCGGGCCGCCTCGCGCTTGTCCGAGCGGATCCACTCCACCAGGATCACGCCCGCCAGCAGCAGGGTCGGGACCTCCGAGGTGGCCCAGGCGATGCCGCCGGCGACCGCCTGGTCGTGCAGGACGTCGATGCCCCACGACGCCGGCGGGTTGCGGTAGAAGTCGACGATCAGGTCCGGCGCGCTCATCAGCGCGATCCCGAAGAACGCGTGGAACGGCGTCGAGGCCAGCGCCTCCAGCAGGCGCACGATCGGCGACGGCACGTGCGGCCACGGGTCGACCGCGACCAGCGGGCCGAAGAAGATCAGCCCGGTCGCGACGAAGTGCAGCAGCATCAGGTTGTGGCCCCACACGGTGGCCATCAGGCCGTCGAAGGCGGGGGTGAAGTAGATGCCGTACAGCGCGGACAGGAAGAACAGCCAGCGCACCGGCAGCGAGGTCAGCACCCGCAGGAACCGGCTGCCCAGCAGGCGTACGAGCCCTCGGCGCACGCCGGCGCCCTGTCCGGCCGCCGGGAGCGCCCGCAGCGCCAGCGTGATCGGGGCGCCGGCCAGCACCAGGATCGGCACGACCATCACCAGCGTCATGTGCTGGACCATGTGGACGCTCAGCAGCGACATGCCGTAGCCCTCGACGCCGGTCGAGGTGGCGAGCAGGGTGATCACGACGCCGGCGACGTACGACACCGTCCGACCCCACGACCAGCGCGCGCCCCGGCGGCGCAGCCGCAGGATCCCCCAGACGTAGAGCCCCAGCCCGATCAGGGCCAGCACCGGGAGCAGGGGCACCGGCTGCAGGTGGATCGATACCAGCCGCTCGAAGGTGGGCGGCAGGGACGGCATCCACATCGGGCCGGACATGCCCATCATGTGGTCACCCATCCCGTCCATGCCGTCGAGCGGGAGCAGCACGCCGAGAGCGGGGCCGGTCACGACGGTCGGTCCGCGCGGTCGAGGACGGGCACGGTGACGTCGAGGTCCGCACCGGAGGCGAAGCGGAGCCGCAGCGACACCTCGTCCCCGGCGCTGAGCGCACGGGTCGGCGAGATCAGCATGACGTGGTAGCCGCCCACCGTCAGCCGGGTGCTCTTCCCGGCCGGGACGGGGACGCGGGCCACCTGCTTCATCGTGCCGCCGGTGCCGCCCCCGGTGGACTCGGTGGTGTGCAGCTGAGCCTGCGACGCTGCGTCGGTCGAGACGCCCACGAGCGCGTCGTCGGTGTCGCCGTCGTTGGTCAGGGTGAAGTACGCGCCACTCACCGCGCTCATCGTGCTCCCCATGTCCGTGGCGTCGCCCGACGACGTCGGGGCCTTCGGCGCCTCGGTGGCCCAGCCGTCGGTCAGCGCGAGGTCGCCCGTCGCGGCGTGGCCGTAGCGGTCGTCGGCGGCGGGCGCGTCGTCACCGCTGCCGCACGCCGCCGTACCGGCCAGGAGCGCGAGCGAGGCGACGGCCGCGACCGTGCGGCTCACGCCCACTTCTTCACCAGTCCCGGCAGCACGGCGGCGTAGCCCTCGGGCCCGGCCAGCTCACGGAAGTAGCCGACCTCGCCGCCGCCCGGTGCCAGGGCGAGCACCTGGGCGCCGTGGGTGACCTCGTAGTCGCCCTTGACGGTGGTCGGCGGGGAGATGCCGATGCCGTACGCCCGCGCCTGGGTGACCACCTGGTCGATCGGCGCCCGCCCGCCCTTGAACGACGGGTCGAACCCGGCCAGCCACTGCGTGATCTGCGGGTCGGTGTCACGGCGGGGGTCCGTGCTGACGAGCTGGACGTCGACCTTGTCGGCGACGTCGTCGGGCAGCTTCGCCAGCGCGGAGGCGATGTCGGCCATCGTCGTCGGGCAGACGTCGGGGCAGTTGGTGTAGCCGAAGTAGACCAGCGTCAGCTTCCCCTTCGGCGCGGACCGGTAGGAGAACGTGCTGCCGTCGGCGTTCGTGACGGTGCCCGCGGGTGCCGGCTTCGGCGTCGGCTCGGACGAGAACGCGCGGTCCGCGACGCTGCCGCCTCCCGTGCCCTCCACCGTCGCGGCGCCACCGGAGCCGCCCGAGCCGGACTCCTGGGTCGTGCTCCCGCACCCGACGAGTGCGAGCGCGGCGACGACGGCCGCGGCGAGGGCGAGGGACGTACGACGAGCCGGACTCACGGCCTCGAATCTACAAGCCGCGCGGTGGCCTCCTCGCCGCGCCGGCGGTGACCTCGCCCACCCGGGAGAGCCCGCGGGTCAGGCCCAGGCGAGCGCGTCGTCGACGTCGACTCGCGGGAGCCGGTCGAACCACGGGTCGCTGCCGGGGTGGCCGATGTTGACCACCAGGTGGCTGTGCCACGTGGTGCCGGCGAAGAACTCCTCGTCGATGCCGGCCGCGTCGAAGCCGGCCATCGGGCCGGCCGCCAGGCCGTGCGAGCGGATCGCGAGCAGGAGCACACCGGTGGCGAGGGCGGCGCTGTACTTCGCGACGTGGCCGCGCGCCTCCTCGTCCATGCCGCCGAACTGCTCCTTCAACGCCTCGCCCCGCGCGGGGAACGTGGTCGGGAACTGCTGGTGGAAGTCGGTGTCGTAGGCGAGCACCGCGACCACGGGAGCGCCGAGCGCCTTGGCCCGGTTGCCCTCGGCCAGGTGGACGGCCAGGCGCTGCTTGCCCTCGGGCGTACGGACGAACAGCACGCGCTGCGGCTGGCTGTTGGCCATCGTCGGCGAGAACCGCGCCAGCTCCCAGATGCTGCGCAGCTGCTCGTCGCCGACCGGGACGTCGGCGAAGGTGTTGGCCGTGCGCGCCTCGCTGAACAGCAGGGAGCGGCCGGTCTCGGACAGGGTCTCCAGCGTGCTGGTGGTCATGGTGTCTCCTCGATCGAGGTGGTCTGGATTCCGATGTTACTTCGATATTAAAAGTTACATCAACTTCCGCAGCCCTGTACCCTCGGTCACATGACCCGTCGCGCCCCCGTCGAGCACCAGCCCCGGGCGTGCGACGCGGCGCTCTCCCGGGCCTTCGGCTTCCTCGGCAAGCGGTGGAACGGGATGCTGCTCAGCCTCCTCGGCGCAGGTCCTGCCGGGTACGCCGACCTCAAGCGCGGCCTCGGGATCAGCGACTCGGTGCTCTCCGACCGGCTCAGCGAGCTCGCCCACGCGGGGCTGGTCGCGCGGTCGGTCGACCCCGGCCCGCCCGTCACGGTCGAGTACGCCCTCACCGACGCCGGCGAGGCACTGCTCCCCGCCCTCGAGGCGCTCGGTGACTGGGCGCGGGACAACCTCACCGAGGAGCGCTGCTCCGGCCGGCACTGAGGACGGCATCCGGGGCCGCCGGTCACGGCAAAACCGCCCGAAACCGGGCGGACCCGAACTACGGTACGTCTGCCTCGCCCCGCCACCTCTCGGAGTACGTCGTGCCCTCCCCCGCCCCCGCCCGCCTGCTGGCCTCCCTGGCCCTCGTCGGCACCCTCACCGGGTGCGCGGCGCTGCCGTCCACCGAGCACACCTCGCAAGGACGAGCACCCGGCAGCATCACGGTCGCCGAGGACCGCGCGGGGTCGACGCCGACACCGTCCACCGCCACGGCGACCGAGGCGGCGCCGAGCGCCCCCGCCAGCGCCGCGACGCCGCCCCCCGGCCCGGGCAGCGCCCTTGCCGCCGTGTCGACGCTCGTCGTCGGCGGCCGCGGACCGATGACCGGCTACGACCGTGACGCCTTCGGCCAGGCCTGGTACGACGCCGACCGCAACGGCTGCGACACCCGCAACGACGTGCTCCGACGCGACCTGGTGGACCGCGTGATGAAGAACGACTGCAAGGTGCTGGCCGGCACCCGCGCACCCGACCCGTACACCGGCCGGGACATCCGGTTCGAGGTCGGCGGAGCCAGCGAGCTCGACGTCGACCACGTCGTCGCCCTCGGCGACGCCTGGCAGACGGGCGCGGCGCAGTGGGGGCCGGCCAAGCGGTACGCGCTGGCCAACGACCCGCTCGAGCTGCTGGCCGTCGACGCGAGCGCCAACCGCCAGAAGGGGGACGGCGACACGGCCACCTGGCTGCCGGCGAACAAGGCCTTCCGCTGCGCGTACGTCGCCCGGCAGGTCGCGGTGAAGCAGAAGTACCGCCTGCGCGTGACCCCGGCCGAGCGCGACGCGATGGTCCGCGTCCTCAGCCGCTGCGGCGACCTGGCCCTCCCCGGTCCGGGCGCGGCCCCCACCCGCGCGCCGCTGCCCCGCACCCGGGTCCGCACCGAGGCACGGGCGGAGACCCGTACCGAGACCCGCGACGACAGCGCCCCCCGCGGCTTCGCCGACACGGGTGCCTCGTCGGGCAGCCAGGTCGTCCACCCCGGCGCGTTCTGCACCCCGGTCGGCGCCACGGGCGTCACGACCGCGGGCACCCCGATGGGCTGCTCCACCAAGCCCGGCGACGACCGGGCGCGCTGGCGCTCTCGTTAGCGATCGGCCCGGGCGTCGGCACGGTTGAGCACGACCGTGCCCGCGACGACCAGGCCGATCCCCGCCCAGGTCCCGGCGCCGAGCTCGTCGCCGAGCAGCAGCCGTCCGCCGAGGGCGACGACGACGGCACCCGCTCCCGTCGCCACGGCGTACGCGATCGAGGTCGGCACCACCTGGACCACCTTGGCCAGCAGCACGTTGGCCAGGGCGAAGCCGAGCAGCGCGAGCCCCGCGGGAACCACCCGGGTCAGGCCGTGGGACCCGGCGACCGCCAGCGAGGCACCGGTGTCGCACGCGACCGCGGCCAGCAGCACGGTCCACGCCTGGGCACGGGTCAGCACCAGCCGGTGGTACGCCGCCACGATCGGCGCCGTCACTGCTGCAGGTCGATCACGACGACGCCGGCGAGCACGACCAGCACGCCCGCCACGTGCACGGCCCGCAGCTGCTCGCGGAACACCAGCCGGTCGACCACCAGCAGCGTGACGGCGGCCAGCCCCGCCCAGACCGCGTAGACCGCACCCACGGGCGAGGTGAGCGTGAGCCGCCCCAGACCGACGGTGGCACCGACGAACAGGACGGCGGCGAGAAGCGTCGGCCGCCCGCGCCGCAGACCGTCCGAGGCTCGCAGGGCGAGCGTGCCGAGCACGCCGCAGGCCACGGTCGGCAGGAGAAGGGCGAGGTCCACGAGGCCATCGTGCCGACCGCCGTCACGCGGGGGCCCGGTCGGGTCCACCGGGCGCCGACCGCGACCGGGGAGCGGCTCGGCCCTTCGGGTGTGACGCGACGACCGGCCGGCGCACGAGGCTGGTCGCCGACGAGAGGGAGGGCTCGGATGGCACTCGACGCGAGGGGCTTCGCGCGCACGACCCTCACCTCGGCCGGCATCGCGGTCGCGACCCAGGCGGCGGCGTACGTCGCCTCGCGCCGGGACGGCCGGCTGATGGTGGTCGACGTCGCCTGGGGCCCGGGGCTCGCCGCCGTGGCGGCCGGCAGTGCGCTGGCCGGGACCGGTGACCGGGCCCGGCGCGGGATCCTCGCCGCCGGCCTGGGCGCCTGGGGCCTGCGACTCGGCTCCCACCTGCTCTCCCGGGTGCGGAGCACCGACGAGGAGGACGAGCGGTACGCCGAGCTGACCGAGGGTGACTCCGAGGCGGTGAAGGTGCTCAAGATCTTCGTCGGCCAGGGTGTCGCCCAGTGGGCGATCGGGCTGCCGGTGCAGGTCGCCGCGGCCAGCGGCCCGGTCGGACCGGCAGGCCGGGTCCTCGTCGCGCTCGGTACGTCGGGCATCCTCGGCGGGCTGACGCTGGAGGCGGTCGCGGACCGGCAGAAGAGCGCGTTCTACGAGCGCGACGCCGACGAGCGACCCGCGATCTGCCGCGACGGGGTGTGGAACTGGTCTCGGCACCCGAACTACTTCGGCGACTCGTGCGTGTGGAACGGCGCGTACCTCGTCGCCGCCGCAGCGTCGCCGGGGGTCTGGACCTTCCTCTCCCCCGCGGTGATGACCTACCTGCTCGTCTGGGGCTCGGGGGCCAAGCCGTCGGAGGAGCGGCTGAAGGGCCGCGAGGGGTACGACGCCTACCGCCGCGAGGTCTCGTTCTTCGTGCCGAGACCGCCCCGCCGCGACTGACGTTCGACAACCCTGTTGCGCAGGTCACACTCTCTGTAGTCTCCGTCACACCCCACGGGGTCAGCGGAGACCCCGCACGAACGGAGGCCTGATGAAGACACGCGCAGCGATCCTCAGGGAAGTCGAGAAGCCCTGGAGCGTCGAGGAGATCGAGCTCGACCCGCCCAAGCAGGGCGAGGTGCTGGTGAAGATGGTGGCCTCCGGGTTGTGCCACTCCGACGAGCACGTGTACACCGGCGACCTCGCCGGCGTCGTACCCGGCGCTCCGGTGATCGGCGGCCACGAGGGCGCCGGGATCGTGATGGAGGTCGGCGAGGGCGTGACCTTCGTCGAGGAGGGCGACCACGTCGTCTTCGGCTTCGTCCCCGCCTGCGGCAACTGCCACATGTGCAGCATCGGGCACTCCAACCAGTGCGAGACCCTCGCCCACTACCCCACCGGCCTCCAGATCTCCGACAGCACCGCGCGCCACCACGGCAAGGACGGTGAGGACCTCGGACTGATGTGCCTGCTCGGCACCTTCGCCGAGCACACGGTCGTCAATCAGGCCTCGGTGGTGAAGGTCGACAAGGACTGGCCGCTGGACAAGGGCTGCCTGCTCGGCTGCGGCGTCCTGACCGGCTGGGGGTCGGCGGTCTACACCGCCGACGTGTCCCCGGGCGAGTACGTCGCCGTCGTCGGCTGCGGCGGGCTGGGTCAGAACGCGGTCCAGGGGGCGGCGATGGCCGGCGCCCGCGCCGTCGTGGCGATCGACCCGGTCGAGCTCAAGCGGGAGACCGCGACCTCGATGGGCGCGACGCACTCGTACTCCTCGATGGAGGAGGCGGCCGAGAAGGGCGAGGAGGTGCACTGGGGCCGCGGCTTCGACAAGGTCATCATGACGATGGGCCTGGGCTCCTCGGAGGACGTCGGGAAGGCGTACGCCCTGCTCGGGCAGCGCGGACGGCTGGTGATCACCAACCTGCACCCCTCGACCGAGATGGGCATCTCCATCCCGGCGATCGACCTGACGCTGACCGAGAAGCAGGTCGTCGGCTCGCTCTTCGGCTCGTGCAACATCCGCACCGACATCCCGCGGATGTTCGAGATGTACCTCCAGGGCAAGCTCAAGCTGGACGAGCTGATCACCCAGACGTACACCCTCGACCAGGTCAACGAGGGCTACGAGGCGATGCGCAACGGGGAGAACATCCGCGGCGTCATCATCTACGACTGATCTTGGCCGCACCCGTCGTCGTCCCCGAGTCCGCCGCAGCGCTGCTCGCGCGGCTCGGGGACGACGTGCTGGGTCGGCGCCGGGAGTCCGAGCTGGTGCTCGCCGCCCTGGCCGCCGACCGTCACGTCCTCCTCGAGGGCCCGCCCGGCACCGGCAAGTCGACCCTGCTGCGCGCCGTCGGTGAGGGACTCGGCGTCGGCTTCGTCCTCGTCGAGGGGAACGCCGAGCTGACCCCGGCCCGCCTGGTCGGGCACTTCGACCCGGCCCGGCTCCTCGAGGACGGCTACGACCCGGCCGTGTTCGTCGACGGTCCGCTGGTCGGCGCGCTGCGCGAGGGGTCGCTGCTCTACGTCGAGGAGCTGAACCGGGTCCCCGAGGAGACCCTCAACGTGCTCGTCACCGTGATGAGCGAGCGGACGCTGACCGTGCCGCGGCTGGGCACGATCGCCGCCGCGCCGGGCTTCCGGCTCGTCGCCGCGATGAACCCGTACGACGCCGTCGGCACCGCCCGGATCTCCCAGGCCGTCCGCGACCGGATGTGCCGGCTGGTGCTCGGCTACCAGGGCGCCGAGGACGAGACCGCGATCGTGCTGCTGCGCACCGCCACCTCGGAGCCGGCCGCATGGGTGGGCGACGTCGTCGCCGTCGTGCGCGCCACCCGCGAGCACGGCGACGTCCGCGTCGGGTCGTCGGTGCGCGGCGCGATCGACGTCGTCCTGGTCGCACGCGAGCTGGCCGCCCTGCGCGGGCTCCCCGCCACCGACCCGACGCTCGGGCTGGACGCCGCGCTGCTCGCCCTGTCGGGGCGGATCGACGTGCGCGAGGGGTCCGGGCGCACCGCGGAGGACGTCGTCACCGAGCTGTGGTGGTCGGTGTTCGCCCCCGCGCCCGACACCGACCCGGGAAAAGCCGGCGGCCCGACGAGCAGCCGGGCCTGACGCCGCAGGACGCGCCCGCCCTCGAGGGGGACGCCGCCGACGAGCGGCTCGCGCAGGAGTCGCGTCGTACGACACCGCGCCGCGCGCTCGAGCAGCGTCCGGGCTTCGCCGAGGCCTCTCCCGACGTCGGCGAGCTGGACCTGTCCGTCGTCGAGGAGGCGCACCGGCGCGACCCGGACACGACGCTGGAGCTGGTCGCCGCGATGGCGACCGCGACCGACCGGGGCCTGCGCGAGAAGGCGCGCCGGCTCGCCCACCGGCTGGCGTGGCGCGAGGCGCGCAGCACCGCCCCGACCACCGTCCGCGGCACCGGCCGGATGCGCAGCGTCCGCGGGCTCGACCCCCAGGGCGAGCTGGACCTCGACCGCAGCATGGACCACCTGACCCAGGCCCGCGCCGGGAGTCACGCCCTCGAGCCGGACGAGCTGTGGAGCCGCCGCTGGTCCGCCTCGCGCACCGCGTGGTGCCTGGTGCTGGACCGCAGTGGCTCGATGGACGGCGAGGCGCTCGCCACCGCGTGCCTGACCACGGCCGGCTTCTGGCTGCGGGCCCACGAGCAGCGCGCGGTGCTCACCTTCGCCGACGACGTCGTCGCCCTGGGGTCGCTGGGTGACGGACGGACCGGCGAGGAGGTGCTGGACCGCGTCCTCGGCCTGCGCGGCCGCGGGACCACCCACCTCGCCCCGGCCCTGCGCGCCGCCGCCGACCAGCTCGGCCGCACGAGCGCACGCCGGCGGCGCACCGTCCTGCTCTCGGACTGCCGGGCCACGACACCCGACGACGTGGTCGCGGCCGCCGGCCTGCTCGACGAGCTGGCGATCCTCGCCCCCGCCGCGGACCCGGCGGCCGCCCGGGAGCTCGCCCGCGCGGTCGACGCGCGGCTGGAGACCGTGTCCGCACCCTCCGACGTCCCCGCCGCGCTGCGTCGGCTGCTGGACTGACGCCGACACCGAGCCGTCTCGGGCCCGGACGCTCTCGGATCAGCCCGTCCTACCGGGGCGACCGAGCACCCGGTCCGCGGTCTCCACGAGCGCCCGGACCAGGGGGTGCGGGTCGTCGGCGCGCCACGCGAGCACGATGAGGTTCGGCTCGCGGTCGGTGACCGGGACGGTCACCAGCCCGGGGGGCAGCACCTGGTCGAGCGGGGCGAGGGCGGTCATCTGGTTCCACAGCACCCCCTGGACGCACTCGGAGATGGTGCGGACCGGTGGTACGTCGGGCGGCGCGCCGCCCGGGCCGGTCCAGTAGTCCAGCCACCGCTGGTCGGTGCCCTCGGGCAGGCGTACCCAGCGACGGTCGACGAGGTCCGCGACACGCACCACCTCCTCCCGGGCCAGCGGGTCCTCCGCGCGGACGACCAGCCCGACCTCCTGGCGCGCCAGCTCCCGCAGCTGCAGCCCGTCGTCGTCGAAGGGCGTCCGCGTGATCGCGGCGTCGACCAGGCCCGACCTCAGCCCTGCGGTCGGGTCGGAGAGGTCCGCCTCGTGCACCTCGACGGTGACGTCCGGCCGCTGCTCGCGGTACGCCGCGACCAGTCGCGCACCGACCAGGTCGGCGGCGTCGGCCAGCGTGCCGACGGCGATCCGCCGCGGGTCGTCGTGCGCCACGCGCCGGCGGAGCAGGTCGACCCGGTCGAGCACGGCGATCGCCTCGCGCAGCAGCACCTCCCCCGCCGGCGTCACGGTGACGCCCGCGTTCGTCCGCTCGAGGAGACGTACACCCAGCTCGCGCTCGAGCCGCTGCACCGCGCGGCTCAGCGGCGGCTGGGTCATCGCCAGCCGGTCGGCGGCGCGACCGATGCTGCGCTCCTCGGCGACGGCGACGAAGTACTCCAGCAACCGGAGGTCCACCCCTCCGACCGTACGCCGCGCATACCCGATCGGTATCGCCCTGCCGAGGTGGACGTGGACGGTGTCCGTCGCGAGGCGCAGCGTCGTGGGTGAGGGCCGGCGCACGACCGGCCGAGAGGAGACCACGATGAGCGACCGGACCCTGCGGATCGGCACCTTCGACTACGACACCACCCACGCGCTGCTCGACGGCAGCGTGCGCCTGGAGACCGACGGTCTCGACGGGGTCGGCGGCACCGAGGTGCGGACGTACCCCACGCTGCCCGACGTCTTC
Organism: Marmoricola endophyticus; assembly: GCF_014644415.1. Classification (GTDB taxonomy): domain Bacteria; phylum Actinomycetota; class Actinomycetes; order Propionibacteriales; family Nocardioidaceae; genus Marmoricola; species Marmoricola endophyticus. The sequence goes on along the minus strand of NZ_BMKQ01000001.1, from coordinate 2,540,528 downwards.
GAGGCGTTCATCGACGGCGAGACGGACGTCTCCGAGCTGGGCCTGACGTTCCTGCTGAGAGCGATCGAGGCGGGGGCGCCGTACGTCGCGCTGCCGATCTTCCCGAACCGGGTCTTCCGCCACTCCAGCCTCTTCGTCAACGCCGCGAGCGGCATCGAGTCGCCGGCGGACCTGGTGGGTCGCACCATCGGCGAGTTCCGGCTCTTCGGCCAGGACTCCGGCGTGTGGGCCAAGGGCATCCTCGCCGACGAGTACGGCGTCCGCCCCCAGGACAGCCGGTGGGTGATCGCCGGGCTGGACCGGCCGGCCTCGCCCTTCGGCTTCACCACCCACCCCGTGCCCGACGACGTCGACCTCACCGTCGTCGAGGACCGCTCGCTGGACGAGATGCTCCTCAGCGGTGAGATCGACGCGCTGGTCACCGCGAACGTCCCGCCCAGCGCGCTCGAGGGACGTCCGGAGGTGCGGCGCCTGTTCCCGGACTATCCCGCCGTCGAGCGCGACTGGTACGAGCGCACCCGGCTGTTCCCGATCATGCACACCGTCGCGGTGCGCCGCGACCTGCTCGAGGAGCTGCCCGGCCTGGCGCGGGCGGCGTACGACGCGTTCAGCGCCGCCAAGAAGCAGGCGGCCGACCGCTACCGGCGGATGCGGCTGCTCTACCAGGTCACCACGATGCTGCCCTGGGCCAACGACCTGATGGACCGCGACCTCGCGCTCCTCGGCGAGGACTGGTGGCCGTACGGGATCACGGCGAACCGGAGCGAGCTGGAGACGTACCTGCGCTACCACCACGAGCAGGGGCTCTCCCGGCAGTGGTCCGTGGAGGAGCTCTTCGAGCCCGGGCTGCTGGACTCGTGACCCGGCCCCACCGTGCGGTGGTCGAGCCGACCTCACGCCCGTCACCGGTCGCCCGCCAGTCGGATGGGCGGAGGATCGACGTACGGGCGCCCTACTGCGCCAGCACGCGCTCCAGCACCGCCTCGGGCCGGTCCCGGTGCAGCGAGTGCCCGGTGTCCGCGACGGTCTCGAAGCTCCACAGCGGGTTCGCCGCCGGCAGCTCGTCGAGCAGCTGCGGGGCGACCGCGGAGTCGCTCGTCGAGACCAGCACCCGCACCGGCACGGTGACCCGTGCGGCGTCCTCGCGGACGTCCCAGACGTTGTCCTCGACGAAGGCCCGGACCGCGTCCGGGTCGACGGCCTGCGTCGCCTCGACCCGCAGCTCGACTGTCCGCGGGCTCCAGCGCGGGTTGGCGGCCGCCACCTCGGCAGGGCCGTCCTCCTTCGCCGGCAGCACGCCGTCGACGATGCTCCGCAGCCGCTCCGGGGGCGCGAGGAGGGCGGGGTCGAGCAGCACCGCACGGGCGGCGGTGTCGGGGTGGCGGGCCAGCAGGACCGTCCCCACGGCACCGCCGAGCGAGTGTCCGACGTACAGGTCGAAGCCGCCGCCGAGCTGGTCGTGGATCGCGTCGGCCACGTCCGCGAAGGCGTACGACGTCGCCGGCCCGGACGTTCCGTGCCCGGGCAGGTCGACGGCCGTGCACGACCACCCGGCGGCGGCCATCGCCGTGGCCAGCTCCTCCATGGTCGCCGCCGAGGAGGTGATCCCGTGGACCAGGAGCGCGCGCGGGCCGTCGGCCGGGCCCCAGTGCTCGGTGCGCAGCGCCACGACTACTTCTTCAGCGCGCGGTTCCGGCTGCTGCTGCGTAGCAGCGAGCTGACCAGCAGCACCAGCACGGCGGCCACGACGACTTGGAAGATCAGCACCTGCCACCACACGTCGACGTTCACGCCCTGGGCGAGGTAGCCGCCGACGAACGCCCCGACGAGACCGAGGAAGATCGTCAGGATCCAGCCGATCGCCTGCTTGCCGGGCACGATCAGGCGGCCGAGCGCACCGATCACGATGCCCGCCACGATCGCGGAGAAGATGCCGCCTACGTCCATGCTGGTGCGCCTCCGGAAAAGTGGGGATGGTGCGGCCGAACCTACCGGTTCCGCGACTCGCCCGCGGAACGCGAAGCTGCCACCCGGCCGGTGGCCGCTTCCGGGCCACTCGCGACGCTCAGCGCACCTGCGGCACGACCCGCTCGGCCTCCAGCGCGTCGACGGTGTCCAGGAACGAAGCCAGCGTCGAGCGGTAGCCCGTCCACCCGCGCTCACGACTGCGGGTCTGGTCGGTCAGGCACTCCATCTCCCGGCCGAGGTCGGCGTCGGTGTGCCACCAGGACGCGACCCGATCCACGTCGTCGGCGACGAGCCCCTCGCGTCGCGCGATGACCGACCACACCTCGGCGGCGTCGACCATCTGCTCCTCCAGCGGCCGGGGCGCGTCGGCGTACCCCTCCCACTCCACCCCGAGCCGCTCGGCGAGCCGCGGCCACAGCCAGCGCCACCGGAACACGTCGCCGTTGGCGGTGTTGAACGCCGTGTCCGCAGCCGCCGGCTCGGTCGCCGCCCACGCCAGCTGGTCGGCCAGGAGGTCGGCGTCGGTGACGTCGGTCAGGCCGTCCCACTGGGTCTGCGAGCCCGGGAAGGTGAAGGGCCGCCCGGTCTCACGGCAGATCGCGGCGTACGCCGCCAGCGTCTGCGCCATGTTCATCGCGTTGCCCACCGCGCGCCCGACCATCGTGTGCGCCCGGTGCACGCTCCAGGTGAACCCGTCGCGCTCCGACGCGGCGAGCACCTCGTCCTCCTGGGCGTAGTAGAAGTTCGGGTACGGCAGCCGCTCCTCGTCCTCGTGGAACGGCGTGTCGGGCATCTCGCCCTTGCCGTACGCCTCGAACGGGCCGAGGTAGTGCTTGAGCCCGGTCACCAGCGCCACGTGCCGGACGCTGCCGGCCGGGCGGACCGCGGCGAGGACGTCGCGGACGATGCCCGCGTTCACCTCGATGTTCTGCTCCTCGGTCTCCTGCCGGGCCCAGGCGCAGAGGAACACGTGCGTCGGGGCGTACGACGCCAGCGAGTCGGCCAGCGCCTCGGCGTCGGTCAGGTCGGCCAGGACCGGCTCCACTCCTTCCACGCTGCTAGGGCTGCGCCGGGACAGGCCGAGCACCCGCCAGCCGTCGGCGACCAGCCGTCGGCACAGGGCAGCCCCGGAGATCCCGGTGGCGCCGACGACGAGGGCGGTGCCCCCAGAGGGTGGAGCGGAGTGGGTGTCCATGCCGTCGACGCTAGAGGGGCCGCTGCGGCTCGCCCGCACCGCCCCGGGCAGGTCGCCCGGGACGGCGCGCCGTGCTCAGACGACGACGATCTTGCCGGTGTTCTGCGGGTAGACGGGATCGTTGTAGAAGAACTCCCCGGTCGTGTCGAAGGTGTGCGTGAAGGTGTCGCCCGGCATCAGGGTGCCGCTGTCGAACTCGTAGTCGAAGAACGCGACGGCCCCGTGTGCAGTCTTGTTGTCGGCCGGGTTGACGAAGGTGACGGTCGTGCCGCGCGGGACCGTCATCACCTGCGGCGACATCGCGTTCTGCGCCACCAGGTTCTCCTCGCCACCGGGCTTCTTCGCCGCGGCGTCCCAGATCCGACCGATCGTGACCGTGTTGTCGGCGGTGGCGGCGTCGACGGGCGTGGTGCGGATCTGGTTGCGTTTCGAGGGCGGCGTCGGCGCGGCCGCCTGCTTGACTTTCCCGCCGATCTTGAAGGCCCACAGCTCCGAGCCCTTCGGGATGTCGGGGTACGGCAGCGAGTTCCCGCCGGCGAAGACAGCGAGGTACTGCTCGCCGTCGACCTCGTACGCGATGGGGCTGGTGTGCACCCCGGCCCCGCACTGGAACTCCCAGAGCACCTCGGCGGTCTCGTCGTCCATCGCCTGGAGCACGCCGTCCGGACCACCCTGGAACATCACGCGTCCGCCCGTGGTGAGGATGCCGTTGCCGTGGGCCAGCGACCAGTCCTTCTCGATCGACCACACCACCGAGTTGTCCCGCGGGTCGACCGCGGCGATGCCGCCGCCGAAGTACTCGCCGTACGGCCGAGCGGTGTTGACCCGGCCCTCCAAGGTGTTGGAGTACGCGGAGTTGATCAGGCCGTAGCCGACGTAGATCCACCCGGTGTGCGGGTTGAACGAGACGTGGCCCCAGTCGGCCCCACCGCCCGCGCCCGGGAAGATGATGGTCGCCCGGTCCCAGAAGGTGTCGAAGACCCCGCCGACGGGGTAGAACGGCACCGGCCGGGTCGCGTTGTCGAAGCGCGGCTTCTGCGGGAGGAAGGACTCCCCCTCCGGCTCCGGCTGCGTCTTGGCGGTCTTCTGCCGGGGGTCCTGCGGCACCGACCGCTCGGTGAGGCCCTGGATCGGGTCGCCGTTGCGACGGTCCAGGATGAAGTACTTCCCGACCTTGCTGCCGTACACGACGACCTTGCGCTTGCGACCCTTGACCTTGACGTCGGCCAGCACCGGCGCCATCACGTTGTCGTAGTCCCAGATGTCGTGATGGACCGACTGGAAGTGCCACTGGCGCTTTCCGCTCTTCGCGTCGAGCGCGACGATGCAGTTGGCGAACAGGTTGTCGCCTCCCCGGGTCTCGCCGTTCGTCCGCGGGTAGGGGTTGCCGAAGGTCCAGTAGACGAGCCCGAGAGCGGGGTCGATCGCCGGGTGGATCCACGGGACGGCGCCGCCGGTCTTCCAGCTGTCGCCCTCCCAGGTGTCGTGACCGAACTCGCCGGGTCCCGGGGCCGACCAGAAGGTCCACCGCAGCTTCCCGGTCTTCGCGTCCAGGGCGTACGCCCGCCCTCTGGCGCCCGCCGTGCTGCCCTGCATCCCGACGTAGATCAGACCGTCCCAGTGCACGACGGCGCCCGCGAGCGAGCCGACCGAGCCACCGCACTGGCCGTTCTCGGGATCGCAGCCGTCGTTGTCGTCGCCGCCGGCGTCCTCGGTCAGCAGGAGCGTCTTCCAGACCACCTCCCCGGTCGCCTTGTCGAGGGCGTACACGTGGTTGTCACCGGAGATGGTGAAGACCCGCTTGCCGTCCAGCGCGACACCACGCATGTTGATCTGCTCGGTGCCGACGTTGGTCTTCCACCTGATCCTTCCCGTCCGACCGTCGACGGCGAAGACGTTCTGCTGGGCCGACTGGACGTACAGCACGCCGGCCTCGGCGACCACGGTGCTCTGCTGCGAGCGACCGGTGCTGTCCGGCTCGAGCGTCTGGTGCCACGCCCCGCCCAGGCGGCGGACGTTGCCCCGCGTGATCTGGGTGAGCGGGGAGTGGTTCTGGTTGGCGTAGTCGCCGCAGACCTTCGGGAAGTCGGGTCCCACCGGACCGAAACCCGAGGGCTGTGCGGCCGGGGCCAGCAGACTCGCCGCCTGGGCGGGCGCCTGGTCGAGCAGGCTCGTCGCCAGGGCGCCACCGAGCGCCGTGGACGATCCGGCGATGAACGTTCTGCGTTGCATGGGGTCCTCCCGAGTGAGTGGGGCTGGACAGTCCCAGCCGGCTGTGTATATTTGGAATATATGATGTGACCGGCATCACCACAAGGGCCCACCAGACGGACCCGGCCCGGTCACCCAGCACCGCCCGTCGCACCGGCGTACGGCCGGCGGTCCCTGACCAGCCCCACGGGCGGCGCCGGAGACAACGAGGTGGAACGACCATGAGCAGGACGAAGACAGTGCTGGTCGCGCTCGCGGCCGCGGCGCTCGCGGCGGTGGGCACGACGACGTACGGCGCGGCAACGGCCGCGTCGAAGCCGTCGACCGCCGCCAAGCAGCTGGGCGACCCCGACTACGGCGTGTGCCGCGGAACGAGCGCGAAGTGCTACCACGACTGGGGCAACTTCGACACCAGCAAGGGCATCAAGGTCCTGCTGTACACCCGGACGGCGGGGCCTCGTCACGCCAACCTCGGGCCAGCGCTGGGGCCGGGCCTCGACCCGACGCTGAGCGAGGCCAACGCCGCCCAGAACGGCATGATCGCCCTGGGCAAGAAGTACGGGTTCGGCGTCGACTGGACCGAGGACATCACGCAGCTCGCGTCGCCGGCGAACCTCTTCAAGTACAACGCCGTCGTCTTCCTGAGCACCAGCAGGGACACCCTCGACGACGCCGCCCAGACCTCGCTGCGGCAGTACGTGCGCGGCGGCGGCGGCTTCGTCGGCATCCACAACGCGTTCGGCACCGAGTACAACTGGCCCTGGTACGAGGGCCTGCTCGGCGGCGCGAACTTCTACGACCACGGCCACGACCAGGCCGGCGTCGTCCGGACGACCGACCGCAAGGACGTCTCGACGCGGGACCTGCCGAAGCGGTGGGCCTTCACCGACGAGTGGTACAACCTCGTGCCCTACCCGTCCAAGGTGCGCTTCCTCGCCGCCGTCGACGAGGGGACGCTCGCCCAGGGGGTGACCGGCAACTACCACCACCCGGGCCACGGCTCGAAGCACCCGGTCGCGTGGTGCCAGTACTACGACGGTGGCCGCGCCTTCCTCACCACGCTCGGCCACGGGCAGACCGACTTCGACCCTGCCTCCACCGAGACGGGGGTGCGAGAGTTCCAGCGGCTGATCGTCGGCGGGATCAAGTCCACCGCCGGGCTCGAGCCCTTCTGCCGTTGAGCGACTCGCTGGGCGGGCGCGGAGCCCACCCAGCGAATCAGCGCGTACGGCTGGGGATCCTCGAGGTCATCCGGATGTAGCGCTCGTAGGCGTTGGCGATGTGCCGCCGTGCGGCGTCGGCCGCACCGTCGCCGTCGTGGCGGCGCAGCGCCTCGACGATGTCGGCGTGCTCGGTGGCGAGCATCTCCTCCGTGGCGATCATGTCGTGCCAGATCCGCAGCGCGCAGACGTTGATCCTGGTCGAGGCGTCGACGAGGAACGTGTTGCCGGTCGCCTCGGCGACCCCGCGGTGGAACTGCAGGTCGACCTCGACCGCCTCGTACGGCATCCCCCGGGCCACCAGGTCCGCCTCCTCGGCGACCAGGCGGTCCAGGGACTCTGCCTCGGTGTCGGTGATCCGCTCGGCGGCGACCGCAGCGGTCTGGGTCTCGAACATCGTGCGCGCCTCGTAGAGCGAACGGACCTGCCCGACGCCGATCTCAGGGACGTACGGGGAACGGCGGTCCGGCCAGACCAGCAGCTGGTCGTTGCGCAGCTGCTTGAGCGCCTCGCGGATCGGGGTCCGACCCAGTCCGTAGCGACGGCCCAGCTCGGCCTCGTCGATGGTGACGTTGGCCGGGATGACCCCGCTGACGATGTCCCGGCGCACGCGGGAGTAGGCCTCCGTGGACTTGGTCGCTGCCATGCACACACTCCGAACTTGACGTACGTCACACTCTCGATATATTTCTAGTACACCGACGGCTCGAGCCGTCGCCCGATCCTCGCAGGAGTCTCCATCATGAAGGTCGCAGTTCTTCACGGGTCGAACCTGAACCGGCTGGGTCGTCGCAACCCGGCCAAGTACGGCCACCACACCCTCGACGACATCACCGTCGACGTGGAGAAGACCGCCGCGACCCTCGGGGTCGAGGTCATCCACCAGCAGTCCAACGCCGAGCACGTCCTCGTGGACTTCGTCCACGAGCACCAGGACGAGCTGGACGCGCTGATCGTCAACCCGGCCGGGTTCAGCTCGGTCGGCTACCCGCTGCTCGACGCCCTGCGCGACACCGAGCTCCCCTTCGCCGTCGTGCACATCTCGCAGTGGCACGCGATCGACGCCAAGGAGCGGGTGGACATCTTCGCCGGCTCGGCCGCGGTCTACATCGCCGGAGCCGCGTGGCGCGGCTACTCCAGCGCACTCGAGGCCCTCGTCCACAAGATCCGCCAGGACTAGTCCTTCCCGACCAGCCCACCTCTCCACGCCCACCGAGAACCGGAGATCGCCATGTCAACCACCACCACCTACGTGAAGCAGCCGCGCAAGGCCGCCATCGCCGCGTGGATCGGCAGCACGCTGGAGTACTACGACTTCTTCGTGTACGGCACGATCGCCGCGCTGGTCTTCCCGAAGATCTTCTTCGACGACGCCGATCCGGCCACCGGGACGCTCGCGTCGCTGGCCACCTTCGGCGTCGCCTACGTCGCGCGACCGTTCGGCTCGTTCGTCAGCGGACACATCGGTGACCGGGTCGGCCGCAAGAGCGTCATGGTCGGCACACTGGTGATGATGGGGGCCTCGACGTTCCTCATCGGCTGCCTGCCGACGTACAGCCAGATCGGCCTGTGGGCCCCGATCCTGCTGGTCCTGCTGCGGCTCCTCCAGGGGCTCTCCGCGTCCGGCGAGCAGGCCGGCGCCAACTCGATGTCCTTCGAGCACGCTCCCGAGGACCGGCGCGGCTACTACACCAGCTGGACGCTGTCCGGCACGGTCAGCGGCCAGGTCGTCGCGCCGGCGATCGTGCTGCCGCTGTCCACCTTCCTCTCCGAGGACCAGCTCCTCAGCTGGGGCTGGCGGGTGCCGTTCTGGCTGAGTGCGGTGGTCGTGGTGGTCGGCTACCTGATCCGTCGCAGCCTGGACGAGACCCCGGAGTTCGAGGCGGAGGAGGCACGCGGCGAGAAGCCGTCGGTGCCGCTCAAGGTGCTCTTCCGCGACCACTGGCGTGGAGTGGTCCGCGTCTTCTTCGCGGCCTTCATCGCCTCGACCGGGACGCTGTTCAGCGTCTTCGGCCTCGCGTTCGCCACCAGCGACGAGTACGGCATCGGCGTCAGCAGCACCGTGATGCTGTGGCTGGCCATCGTCTCCAACTTCATCGCGATCTTCACCATCCCCTACTTCGGCGCCCTCTCGGACCGGATCGGCCGCAAGAAGGTCTTCCTCACCGGCCAGGTCGGGTGCGCGGTGTCGCTGTCGCTGTTCTTCTGGTCGGTGACGTCGGGGAGCGTCGCACTGATCTTCCTCACCGGCATCGTGTTCAACTCCTTCCTCTACGCCATGACGAACGCGGTGTGGCCGGTGACGTACTCGGAGATCTTCCCGACCGAGGTCCGGCTCTCGGGCATGGCGGTCGGCACCCAGTTCGGCTTCGCCCTCGCCGGCTTCGGCCCCACCATCGCCGTGGCGCTCGCCGGCGGCGACTCCAGCGGGTGGCTTCCTGTCTCGGTGATGGTCGTGGTGATCTGCCTGATCTCGGGCACCGCGATCGCCCTGGGCAAGGAGACCTACAAGACGCCGATGAACAAGCTCGGTGGCGACGTCCCCGCACCCCGCTCCGCGATGTCGCCAGTGGGCTGAGCAGAGCGATCACGGCGACGCAGGTCCATGACGTACCCGAGTCGGTCCACGGCGCCCTCGTTCAGCGTGAAGGAACGTGGGTGTCGACCTCGGCGCCGGCGACGAACGACCGCAGGCGGCCAGACGCAACCCCCGGCGCCGACGGCTCCTCATCCCTGAGCGGGGCCCCAGGCCCGGTCAGGACTTCGAGACGAGGACGCCGTCCGAGTCCTCGGCTCGCAGGCGCTCCCAGTCCGCCGACTCCTCGAGCAGGGCGGCGCGCAGGTAGGCGGTCGTCACCCGCTGCACGAGGGCGAGGCGAGCCGGGTCGGGGTCGGTGTTCTCGACGGCCTCGTACCCGGCGATGCCACCGAGGAAGTGCTCGCCGCCGGGCACGGTCAGCAGCGACTTGGGCCCAGGGCTGAGGTGGTACGGATCGGTGGTCCACGCCGGACCGCGGACCGTGAGAGGCGAGTCGTCGTGGTCGCCGGCGACCACGAGGGCGGGTGCGCTCATCTGGTCGAACCGAGCGTTCAGGAACGGCATCGCCTCGGCCGTGCCGGGAGCGAGGGAGTCACCGCCGCGGCCGGCGGTGGCCAGCAGGACCCCGGCACGCACCCGGGGGTCGGACCGGTCAGGACCGGGCTCGCCGCCCGAGCCGTCGACCCTCAGTCCCAGCAGCTGTCCGGCGCTCTGCCCGCCGAAGGAGTGGCCGGCGACGGCGACCCGGGTCGGGTCCACCCGGTCGGCCAGGCCCGGCACGGTGGCGACCAGCTCGCCGAGCCGGTCGAGGACGTGCACCAGGTCGTCGACCCGCCGGCGCCAGACGTGCGGCACGCGCGGGTCGTCCACCGGCAGGTCCAGCGTCCGCGAGTCGAGGAAGGTCGGTTGCACCACCACCATCCCCTGCGCAGCCCAGTGGTCGGTCAGCGGGCCGTAGAGGTCCAGCGACGAGCCGAACCCGTGGGCGAAGAGCACGACCGGCAGCCCGCCGCCGACGAGCGGCGCCGCGACGCGCACCTGGAGGTCGCTGCCGCGGTCCGGCGCGTCCACGGTGATCGGCTTGACCGACAGGATCGGCGCCGGGGTCGCCGACGGCATCGGCACAGGGGTGCGGTTCACGAGTGCTCCTCCACAGGTGCGAGGCCGAGCAGCCGCTCGGCGTTGACATGGGCGAGACGAGCCTTGTCGGGATCGGACAGGGGCGCCTCCTCGACGAACAGGCGGGCGCCGTCACGACCGCCGTACCGACCGCGCGAGTCGGCGCCGGCCTGGCCGGCCGCACCTGCGCCGTACGGATCGTCGTGGCCGTACATCACCCGATCGGCGCCGAGCACGTCGAGCGCCGCGCGCATCATCCGGTGGCTCATCACTCCCCCGGCGCTCACGTGCACGTGGTCGGTGACCTGCTCGAGCACCGGCCGCTCGAGTCCAGCAGCGCCGCTGAGCAGGTCGGCTCGGTCGGCGAACGACACCAGCTGCTCACCCCAGTGACCGAGCACCACCTGGAGGTCCGGGTGCCGGTCGAACGTCCCGGCGAGGATCAGCCTGAGCACGGCGACACCGGCCTCGGCGTGCCAGCCCCACCCGCCGGTGGCGAGGAGCATCGACACCCACGGGTCGAACCCGTCGTAGAGCGAGGCGCGTACGGCTCGCGGCGGCACCCCGGGGTGGAGGTAGATCGGCACACCCAGTTCTGCCGCGCTCTCGAAGACGGGCCTGAACCGCGGGTGGTCGAGCTGGTCCTCGCCGGTGCGGGGGAAGAGCATCGCGCCCACCATGCCCGCTCGGACCACCCGGTCCAGCTCGATCGCGGCGGCGTCGGGGTCGGGCGTCGGAAGAGTGGCGAAAGCGGCGAAGCGATCCGGGTGCCGCCTCGTGGCGTCCAGCAGGGCGTCGTTCGCGTCACGCGCGAGCGGGACCGCCTCCGCCGCGCGGAGCGGTTGGGTGCCGGGGGTCGTGACGGACAGCACCTGCATGTCGACGCCGAGCCGATCCATGCGCCGCAGGCGCTCGTCACCGAGCTCGCGCAGGCGTGCGTCGACGTCCGCCTGGGAGCTCATCAGGTCGACCGTGTCGTCGCCTCCCCAGTGCAGCAGGGCATCGCGGAGCTCCGGGGTCCACGCGTGCTCCTCGACGCCGATCACCCGTCGAGGTTCCGTGACGGCGGTCGGCATCGGAGTCATGTCTCAGGTATACCTCAATCATTTGTGTATAACAAACGATTGCCTCACTGTAGGCTTTCGTCATGGTCGCCGACACCCCCGAGCTGGTTCCGCTGCTCGCCCACCTGGCGCGGATCAGCCGCCGAGCCGCGGAGCGGGCCGCGGACGACGACGACACCACGCTCCGACCGCGGCACGTGATCGCTCTCGAGCTGCTCCGCGACCGCGGACCGATGAGCCAGCGCGACCTCGGCGCGGCCCTCAGCCTGGACCCGAGCAACGTCGTGGGCCTGCTCAACGAGCTGGAGCGCGACGGACTGCTGGAGCGGCGCCGCGACCCGCGTGATCGCCGACGCCACGTCGTCACCCTGTCCGCCTCCGGCGTGCGCGCCCACGAGCGGTCGGCTCACCGGTACCGCGAGATCGAGGACCGGATCTTCGCCTCACTCACCGCTGCCGAGCGGCGTGCGGTGCACGACCTGCTCTCCCGCGTCGCCGCCGACGCCGCCGACGCCGCCAGGCCGGAACCCCGCGACTGAACGCCGACGCCCGCCCCTTGGGCGGCCGAAGCGACGGGCACGCGCGCCGCTCCGGACTGCGCCCAGCGCCGAAGATCCGATACCGACTCGCGTGGGCCGCGTGGTCTCCGATCCCTACGCCTGGCGGAGCCGCGTCCCTCGCCTGAACGCGTCTCGCAGCCGGGTCCACCGCCCAGAGCACGGAGAGTACGGCGTGTCGACGGAACAACTGGAGACAGTGCTGACGCGCACCGGCCGCAGGAGACGTTCATGTGCTAGAGCTCCGCGGCGCGCTCGGCCTGCGCTGAAGACAACCGGAGCCGCCCGTCGGAATCGAACCGACGACCTATTCATTACGAGTGCTTCGCAGCGACTCCACGTGACTCCACAGCAGCCCTCTGACCTGCAGAAACATCACGAGAGCCACACCGTACGACACCCCTAACGACCCGGCAACTGCCACCCAACTGCCACCAGCAGCGGACCATGCGCGCACGACCCTCGCCACTCACCCCATGAGGGGAGTAGCCGCTCTCGGCGGGTGGGTATCGCTCGGGTGGACACGAGTCGACGAGCGGTGGGAGACCCCGGATGCAGGCAGTGACGTGGCATGGCAAGCGCGACGTGCGGGTGGAGGAGGTCCCCGACCCCGTCCTCGAGGAGCCGAGCGACGCGATCGTGCGGGTGACGTCGAGCGGCCTGTGCGGCTCCGACCTGCACCTGTACGAGACACTCGCCCCGTTCATGGGCAAGGGCGACGTGCTGGGGCACGAGCCCATGGGAGTCGTCGAAGAGGTCGGCGCCGAGGCCGGCGACCTGAAGGTGGGGGACCGGGTGGTGCTGCCCTTCCAGATCTGCTGCGGTGCCTGCTGGATGTGCCAGCGCGGTCTGCACACGCAGTGCGAGACCACTCAGGTCCGGGACCAGGGCATGGGCGCGGCGCTGTTCGGATTCAGCAAGCTCTACGGCGAGGTGCCAGGCGGCCAGGCGGAGTACCTGCGCGTACCGCAGGCGCAGTTCATGCCGATCAAGGTCCCCGAGGGCCCGCCCGACGGCCGGTTCCTCTTCCTCTCCGACGTGCTGCCCACCGCCTGGCAGTCGGTGGAGTACGCCGAGGTCCCCGAGGGTGGGACTCTGCTGGTTCTCGGGCTCGGACCGATCGGCGACATGGCGGTGCGGATCGCCACCCATCGAGGGCTGCGCGTGATCGCTGTGGACCGCGTGCCGGAGCGACGGGCCCGGGCCGCCGCGCGCGGTGCCGAGGTGCTCGACCTCGACGCCGTCGACGACATCGGTGAAGAGGTGCGCTCACGCACGTCCGGCCGCGGCGCCGACTCGGTGATCGACGCCGTCGGCATGGAGGCGCACGGGTCGCGGGTGGCCGAGCTGGGGCAGAAGCTGTTCAACGCGCTGCCCGCCGCCGTCTCGGCTCCGATCATGAGCGTGGCCGGTGTGGACCGGATGGCCGCCATCTACACCGCGATCGACGCCGTCCGTCGCGGCGGCACCATCTCGCTGATCGGCGTGTACGGGGGTCAGGCCGATCCGATGCCGCTGCTGACGATGTTCGACAAGCAGGTGCAGCTGCGGATGGGGCAGGCCAACGTCAAACGGTGGGTGGACGACATCATGCCGCTGCTCGTGGACGGCGACCCCCTCGGGACCGAGGACTTCGCCACCCACCGGATGCCGCTCTCGCAGGCCGCACAGGCGTACCAGCAGTTCCAGGCGAAGACCGATGGCACCGTGAAGGTCGTCTTCACGCCCGGGTCCTGAGTGAGCGCGACGATGCTGCTCCCCGACCCGGTCGGTCCGCTCAGCCGGCGGGCGCACGCGCTGCTCCGTGGGGCACATCGCGCCCCTGGACCGCTGGAGCTGCCCGAGGCCGGCTCGTTCACCGAGGACCTCGATGCCCAGCTCGCGCTGTGGCTGATCCACCAGCTCTCCTACCGGGGCTACGACGACGTCGACGACGACCTCGAGTGGTCACCGGCGGTGGTGACCCTTCGGAGAGGGCTCGAGTCGGCCTTCGAGGCCGAGCTCCGCAGCGCGACCCGCGAGCGGCTCGCGGTCACCGACGCAGGCACCCCGGTCGAGGAGCTGCTGCTGGCGATGGTCGCCGTGGACGACGGCCCCTCGGTCGCGGCGTACCTGCACCGGCACGCGACGCGCGAGCACGTGCTCGACTACCTGCGCGAGCGGAGCGTGCAGCAGCTGGCCGAGGCCGACGCCCAGTCGTTCATGCTCCCGCGTCTGCGGGGGGCGGCCAAGGTGGCGCTGGCCGAGATCCAGTACGACGAGTACGGTGCCGGTCGCGCCGACCGGTTGCACCAGGACCTCTACGCGCGCACGATGCGCGGCGCCGGGCTCGACGACTCGTGGGGCGCCTACCTTCCCGACGTCGGGGCGACGTCGTTGGCCCTGGCCAACCTGCCCAGCATGCTGGCGCTCAATCGCCGTCTGGTCCCGGCCGGGGCCGGGCACTTCGCGGTGTTCGAGGCCTCGAGCTCGGTCCCGTCCCGCAAGATCGCGGCCGGCATCGAGAGGGTGGGCCTCGGCCCGGAGGTCGCCGCCTACTTCGACGAGCACGTCGAGGCCGACGCGGTGCACGAGCAGGTCGCCGCGCGCGACCTGTGCGGGAGCCTGGTCGTCGAACGACCCGAGCTGCGGAGCGAGGTGCTGTTCGGTGCCGCCTGCTGCCTGCACCTCGACCGGCTCGCGGCCGAGGAGCTGCTCGGCCGGTGGGGGGCGTCGGACGACCGTGCCGAGAGGGCCGGCTGATGACGGCGCAGCCGCGCGGCACGGCGGTGCGTACCGAGGCGTGTCCCGGCGGCCCCGTGCTGGTCCGGGGTGCCGAGGACGTGGTGGACGAGCAGGGGGTTGCCCACCCGGTCACCCGGCCGGTGGTGGCGCTGTGTGCGTGCGAGAGGTCGCAGCGCATGCCGTGGTGCGACAGCACGCACCAGGCCGTGGCCCGAGCACGAAGGGCATCCTCGTGAGCGCCCCCGTCGAGCAGCAGGTCGAATTCGGCGGGCTGGTCATCGGCTACGACCACCGAGTCCTGGCGCCACGAGAGTGGACCACCGCTCAGAGCCGCTGGATCGCGGAGCTGTCCGCCAGCAGCGCGCCGGGCCCCGTTCTCGAGCTCTGCACCGGCGCCGGCCAGATCGGACTGCTGGCGGCGTGCGAGACCGGCCGGGAGCTGGTGTGCGTCGAGTCCTCAGCCGCCGCGGCTGGGCACCTGCGCCGCAACGCCGAGCGCGCCGGGCTCGACGCCCGGGTCGAGGTCCGGCAGCAGGATCTGTCGACCGCGCTCGAGGAGGGCGAGACGTTTCCGCTCGTGACCGCCGACCCGCCGTGGGTGATCAGCTCGGCGGTGTCGCGGTTCCCTGAGGACCCGCTCAGTGCCATCGACGGGGGTGCCGACGGGTTGACCGTGGCGCGTACGTGCCTGAGTGTGATCGCCCGGCACTTGGCGCCGCAGGGGGCGGCGGTGCTGCAGCTCGGATCACGCAGCCAGGTCGAGAGTCTCGGCACGATGGCCGAGCAGCTCGACCTCTGCGTGCGCGAGACCCGCTCGTACGACCGGGGCGTGCTGGTGCTGCTCGAGGCGTCGGCGTGAGGGGCCGCCGCGGTCGTCGAGTTGCTCGCGGTCACGGGTCGGCGTGACAGTGGAGGCAGCGTGGCAGCCTGCCCGGTGGCAGCCGCTCGACCTCAGGAGTCCCGCGACATGGCCCGCAGCAGCTCGTCCGACGGTGGCGCCGACGTGGCTGCGCTGCCCACCTCGGGTCCCGTCCGCGTCGCGGTCCTCAACGACCACGAGCTGGTGGTCGAGGGCCTGGCCGGCATGCTGCGTCGATTCCCCGATCGCGTGCGGATCGAGGAGGTCGGCACCGACGCGAAGCCGGGGCAGGCTGTCGACCTCGTGCTGTACGACATGTACGGCGCAGGCGTCGCGGACCGGCACTGGTCGGAGTTCCTCGGTCGGGGGTGGGCACCTCGCTACGTCGTGCAGTACGACTGGAAGGGCCAGCCAGGTGCGGACGACCACCTGCCCGCGGAGGACGACGCCGTCAGGACGATCGCGGTCCCGAAGTGGCTCGGTGGCGAGGCCCTCGTCGCGGCTCTCGAGGAGATCCACGCCACCGGGACCTACTCGGGGCCCACGACCACAGTCGAGGCGACACAGCGGGCAGAGGCAGAGCCAACCCCGGTCGAGCGGCTCTGGCCCGGCAAGCGGGAGGGACTCACAGAGCGGGAGTCGGAGGTCGTCGCCCTGATCGTCGAGGGCATGAGCAACAAGGAGATCGCCGCGTCCCTCTACCTGGGCGTCAACACCATCAAGACCTACGTCCGCTCCGCCTACCGCACGATGGGTGTGGCGGACCGTTCGAACGCGGTCCTGTGGGGCATCGACCACGGTTTCCGGCTGGACCGACCTGCGCGCTGACGACCTCGGACCTGCCGGCGCGCTCACCTCATCGGGTGGGTGAGTCCGACGATGTTCGGGAGAACGTCAATGGTGGCGGCACGACACCTAGGGGAGGCGCTCCATGACCACCAGGAACGACGAGGACGTCACTGTCCCCCGGCGCGAGCCGCAGGCGACTCTCCGGGTGTGCACGAGCTGCGGCGCCGCCGTCGCCGACGCACGACTGCACGACGCGTGGCACCGCCGCGTTGAGCGGCGCGCGTCCGAGGCACTCATGGTGCACGACGAGCTCGAGGACCTGCGAGACCGCGTCCTCGACCGCATCGCGTCGCGCCCCATCTCGGTGGCGCACGCCTCGATGGACCGATGAACCACTGCGAACGGGTCGTCGGCGTCCGCCCCGGGCAGGTGTGGGACGTGCTGTGCGACGGGTGGCTCTACCCGCTCTTCGTTGTCGGCGCATCGCGGATGAGGTCGGTCGACCGGACCTGGCCGGCGCCCGGCGCCCGGCTGCACCACTCGGTCGGGGCCTGGCCGCTGCTCGTCGACGACGTGACCGAGGTGCTCGAGGCGGAGCCAGGGCGCCGTCTCCGGTTGCGGGCACACGGGTGGCCGCTGGGTGCGGCCGAGGTGGTGCTCGACCTCGCGGGGGAGCACCACGCCGGGCAGGAAGTCACCCGCGTACGGATCAGCGAGGACGTGACCAGCGGACCGGGCCTCCTCGTGCCGCGGCCCGTGCGCTCGCCACAGATCCGGTGGCGAAACGCCGAGACGCTGCGACGACTCGCGCTCGTGTGCGAGGGCAGGGCGGCGACCGGCTCGTGACCTCGCAGGCGTACGACGCCGTCGTCGTCGGCGCCGGGCACAACGGCCTCGTCGCCGCCAACCACCTGGCCGACGCCGGGTGGTCCGTCCTGATCCTCGAGGAGCAGCAGATCCCCGGTGGTGCGGTCCGCAGCGACCGCGAGGTGCACCCGGACTTCGTCCACGACACCTTCAGCGCCTTCTACCCCTTCGCCGCGGTCTCGGCGCCTCTCACCTCGCTCCGGCTCGAGGACCACGGACTGGAGTGGGTCCACCCGCCGGCGGCCCTCGGCCACCCGCTGCCTGACGGCCGGTGGGCGCTGATCCACCCCGACCGCGAGCGCACCGCCGCCGGGCTGGACGAGCTGTGCTCCGGGGACGGTGACGCCTGGCTGGCGCTGTGCCGTACCTGGGACCGGATCGGTGGGCCGCTGGTCGACGCCTTCACCGCGCCCTTCCCCCCGCTACGCCACGGGTCACGCCTCCTGCGCCGGCTTCCCGCCGCGGGCGGTCTGCCGCTCGTACGGGACATGCTCGGGCCGGTGCTCTCGATGGCGCGGCACCGGTTCGACGGACCGGCACCCGGGCTGCTGCTGGCCGGCAACGCGGGACACAGCGACATCCCGCCGACCTCGCCGGGATCCGCCGCGTTCGGCCTGATGATGACGATGCTCGCCCAGGAGGTCGGGTTCCCCGTCCCGCGCGGCGGCGCCGGCCGGCTCACCGACGCCCTCGTCCGCCGGCTCACCACGGCCGGCGGAGAGGTCCGCACGGGCCGCCGGGTCAGACGGATCCGGGTCGAGGGCGGCCGCGCGAGCGGTGTGGAGACCGAGGACGGTGCGACCTACCGAGCGGGGCGGGCAGTATTGGCCGACGTCACCGCACCCGCGCTGTTCGGGCAGCTGCTCGATCCGGGCGACGTCCCGGCCGCGGTACGTCGCCAGATCCGTGGCTTCGAGCTGGACCCGGGCACGGTGAAGGTCGACTGGGCGCTCTCCGGCCCGGTCCCGTGGCGCTGCGCACCGGAGAGCGCACCCGGGACCGTGCATCTGGCCGACTCGGTCGAGGAGATGGCTCTGGCCGCCGCGCAGGTCGCCGCTGGCCTGGTGCCGGAGCGGCCCTTCCTGCTGGCCGGGCAGATGAGCACGAGCGACCCGACGCGATCGCCGGCCGGCACCGAGTCGCTGTGGGCCTACACGCACGTCCCCCGGCCCGGGCAGACACGTGGCGACGCGGGAGGCGGCGACCTGACCGGACGCTGGGACCGCAGCGAGTGCGAGCGCTTCGCCGACCGGGTGCAGGCACGCCTGGAGGAGCGGGCGCCCGGTTTCGGCGAACGCGTTGTGTCGCGCCGCGTGCTCGGCCCGAACGACCTCCAGGCCCGCGACGCGAACCTCGACGGTGGTGCGATCAACGGCGGGACCTCGCAGCTGCACCAGGATGTCGTGTTCCGCCCCGTGCCCGCCATGCTGGGCCGTCCCGCCACCGGCGTGCCGGGCCTGTTCCTGGCCTCCGCGTCGGCTCACCCGGGCGGAGGTGTGCACGGCGCCCCGGGTGCCAGCGCTGCCCGTGCGGCGCTGAGGTCGCTCGGCCCGCGTCCGTGGCGACGGGACTGACCGCGCGTTCGGTGCACCAGTCCCCGGCTCAGGCCCCGTCGGCCGGGGCAGCGGTGTGCCGCGGGTGACCGTGGGTGCGGTTGGCCTCCTTCATCTCCGCCTCCAGCAGGTGACGGCGTCCGCCGAGGAGCTCCTCGCGGGCGCGCGCCTCCAGCTCGCGCCACAGCGAGAAGTAGTGGTCGTCGTACTCCTCGACGAGCTGGAAGGTCCAGCGCCCCTCGAGCACGTTGCGTCCCACCAGGTGCCGTTCGACGTCGTCGGCGAGCTGGCGGTGCCCCGCGGCACGAAGCTGCTCGACCGACTCGCGCAGCTGGGTGTCGCCGGTGCCCGTGAGCCGGTGGAACTGCATCAGGTGGCCGCGCGCGACCTCGATCGTCTCCAGGGCCCGGGTGAAGGTGTCCACCGCCTCGACGGTCTCGTCGCTGACGCCGCTCGGGCGAGTGTGCTCGGCATTCGGTGTGTCCATGCCTCGTCTTACCCGTGCGCGAGTGGGTTCCCACTCACCCCGATGAGGGGTGCTGGCCACGGGTCGGAGGCTGACAGCATCGTCGGATGCGCTTCTCGCTGAGCGGAGTGGACACCGTCGTGCTCGACGTCGACGGCACCCTGGTCGACACCGTCTACCACCACGTGCGCACCTGGGGTGACGCGTTCGACGCGGTCGGCGTCGCCGTGCCGTCGTGGCGCATCCACCGCGCCATCGGGATGGGCGGGGACCGGCTGGTGGCAGCCGTGGCCGGCGACGAGGTGGAGACGTCGTACGGCGACGAGGTGCGCAGCCGGCACGACGAGGCGTTCTGGGCGCTGCTCGACCGCGTCCAGCCGCTCCCGGGTGCGGCCGACCTGCTGCGGGGTCTGGGGGACTTGGGGCTCCGGGTGGTGGTGGCCAGCTCCGGGTCCGCGGAGCAGACGCGCCGACTGCTCGCCACGGTCGAGGGCAACGACCGCTCGGACGCCGTCGCCGCGAACGACGACGCCGAGGCGTCCAAGCCCGACTCGCAGATCGTTGATGTCGCGGTGGCGAGGGTTGAAGGCAGGAAGGCCCTCGTCGTCGGCGATGCGGTGTACGACATGCAGGCTGCGCGTCGCGGCGGTCACCGGGCCGTGGGGGTGCTCACCGGCGGGTTCGGCGCCCAAGAGCTTCTCGACGCGGGCGCGGACGCGGTCTTCGAGACCGCGGTCCAGCTGCTGGCGGCGGTGCAGAACGAGGCGCGCACCGGATCGTGACCACCGTGGCCATCCGCGCCTGGGACGCGGCGCGACGCACAGCGGCGACACCTGCCGTGCAGACCGACGCGACCCAGGTGGTCAAGGCCGTGGTGGCCGCCGTCGCCGCCTGGCTGCTCGCCGACCGGGTTCTCGACCTGGGCCAGGCCTTCCTCGCCCCCTGGACGGCGCTGCTCACGGTCCACGCGACCGTCTACCGCAGCTTGGCCCGTGGCGCGCAGTCGGTGGCGGCGACGGTGCTCGGCATCGCCGTGGCCTACGGGGCGGTCCTGGCCCTCGGCCCGTCCGTGTGGGCCCTGGGCGCGGCGCTGCTGGTCGGGCTCGGGCTCGCGCGCCTGGGCGTGCTGCGCGACGAGGGGGTCACCGTCGCCACGACAGCCCTCTTCGTCCTCACCGCGGGTGACCAGGACCGCCAAGTCATGCTCACCGACCGCCTCCTCGACGTCCTGCTCGGAGTCGGGGTGGGCGTGATGGTCAACCTCGTCGTGCTGCCGCCGATCAACGACCGCAGCGCTCAGCAGCTGGTCGACCAGATCAACGCGGAGATGGGCGAGCTGATGCAGCAGATGGCCCGCGAGATGCGTGACTCCTGGACCGAGGAGCGCTCGCAGGCCTGGATCGACTCCACGAGGGACATGGACACCCGGATCGACACCGGCTGGCAGCTGGTCAGGCACGCACGCGAGTCGAGCTGGTGGAACCCGCGCCGGCTGGTGTCGTCGACGGTGGGGGACCAGACGACGTACGAGCAGGTGCTCCGCCGGCTCGAGGACGGGGTGGCGCAGCTGAGGGCGATCGCGCGCACCGTCGACACCGCGACCCGAACGGCGCAGGAGTGGGACCCCGACTTCCGCGGACCGTGGCTGGACCTCTTGGCCGACACCGGTCGCCGGGTCGCCGATCCCGACGCCGAGGTCGGGCACCTCGACGACCGGCTTCGCGACCTCGCCGCCCGGCTCTCCCACGAGCGCCTGCCGGGGCTGTTCTGGCCGGTCTACGGAGCTCTGATCAGCGACCTGCAGAACATCGTGGAGACCGTGGACGATGTCGCCAGCCGCAGGCCCGTCGACACCTGACCACGACCGACGGCAAGCAGACGTCGCCACCCCGCCCGACCGTGGGCAGACAGCAGATCGCGCGAACAGCCTCGGGCCCGGTGCGACCGGCCGCACCCGCGATCCTGTGGACCGCCGCCCTAGGCTGACGACGATGCCGACACCGATCCGCTACTCCAAGGACATCGAGCAGCTCCAGGACGACGAGGCGGCGGTGATCGCCGAGACGATCGAGCTGATGCGCGCGACGATGGAGAAGGCCTTCGACCAGCACCGGCACGCTGCGTCCGGGACGCACGCGAAGTCCCATGGCGTTGCGACGGGCACCCTGACCGTGGCCGACGACCTGCCGCCCGAGCTGGCACAGGGCATGTTCGCCGCGCCGGCGAGCTACGAGGTCGTGCTGCGCCTGGCCAGCGAGCCCGGTCAGATCGACCCCGACACCGCGGCCCGGGCCCGCGGTGCGGCGCTGAAGGTGCTCGGCGTGCCCGGCGAGAAGCTCGAGCCGGGCTGGCCCAGCCAGGACTGGCTGTTCAACACCTGGCCGGTCATCCCCGACGGGGACGCGACGACGTACCTCACCTCGATCCGTCAGCGGGAGAAGCACGCCGGGCACCACCTGCTCACCGACGTGACCACGGTTGCCAAGCAGCGCACCCTCGACGCTCTGCTGTTCGAGCGGACCCCCAACATCCACCCGCTGGCGCACACCTACTACACGCAGTCGGCGTTCCGCTACGGCGATCATGTCGCGAAGCTGCGGCTCACGCCGGCGACCGGGGAGATGCGTGCTCTCGGCGGGCGGGAGGTCTCACGTAGCGACCCGCCCGACGTGCTGCACCGGTGGGTGCGGGAGTTCATGGCCGAGCGTGCGGCGCGGTTCGACCTGGAAGTGCAGCTGTGCGTCGACCTGAACGCGATGCCGGTCGAGGACGCCGCGGTCGAGTGGTCCGAGGAGCTGAGCCCGTACCGCCGCGTCGGGGTCGTCGAGCTTCCGGCGCAGGAGACGTTCAGCCCGGCACGGCGGGTCTACGCCGACGACAGGCTCGGCGGGCGACCGTGGAACGGTCTCGTCGCGCACCGTCCTCTGGGCTCGATCAACCGGGTCCGCAAGCAGGCCTACGACGAGCTCGGCCGGTGGAGGTTCGAGACCAACGCGATCACACCCTCCGAACCGCGCACCCTCGCCGAGATCCCGGACTGACCCGTCTGCCGAAGCTCCCCGCTCCTCGCGACCAACGCCCGACCACCCCATCAAGGAGACCACGCATCGTGAGCACCCCGCCCCTCAGCCAGCAGGTCGTGCGCTACGCCGGCGGCGCCGCCATGGCCTACGCCGGCATCTCCCACCTCACCTTCGCCCGCAAGGCGTGGCGGGCCCAAGTCCCCGGTTGGGTGCCCATCAGCGCCGACGACGCCGTCGTCATCTCCGGCGCCTTCGAGATCGCTCTCGGCCTCGGCCTGGTCGCTCTGCCTCGCGAGCGGGAGAAGATGGCCGCTCTGACCACGGCGTTCCTCGTCGCGGTCTTCCCCGGCAACATCTCCCAGTTCCGCAACCACAGCGACGGCGTCGGTCTCGACAGCGACCGCAAGCGCCTGGTCAGGCTGTTCGCGGAACCCGTGATGTGGGCCGCCGCCCTCCACGCCGGCGGCCTCCTGCCAGGCACCCGGAAGAGGTGACCCCGCGCGCGCTCTAGTCACACGGGCGCTCCGACGTGCGGCGGTGCCGCTCCTCACCGGCGGCTGTACCGCTGACATCCGGTCCGGCGAGGTAGTCGTCGCCAGCTCTAGTCACCGGGCCACTCGCCGGTCCAGCGCTGGAAGGCCCGCGCACCGGCGCGGTCGGCGAGCGCCTTGACCGAGGCGAAGATGGCGCCCTGGATGGCGGCGGCGATGACGACCTGCTGAAGGGTGTACTCGGACTCGAGTGCCTTGGGTGCGTCGGCGTCAGGTCCGGCGGTGCCGCGCTTCCAGACCTGCTTGAAGACCTGCCCGGCCAGGATGCCGGCGGTGATGCTGGTAGCGATTCCGAACGGCCGGTACAGCAGCTTGGCCGAGCGGCTGGTCGTCTCTTCGTGGGGCATCAGGGGTACTCCTCGTCGTGCTGGTGTGGTGGGTGGTCGTGTCCGCGAGCGTCACCGCAGTCGACGACGCCAGACGATGATCGCCGCGACGCCCGCGCCCATGAGAGCCAGAGCGGCCACGGCCTCCGGTCTCACAGACCCGTCCGAGCGAGTCAAGCCTGCGCGGGCTCGACCAGGTGCCGCACGGACGGTGGCGGAGACCCGGGACTTGACGTCGAGGCGCTCGCCGAGCGCCTCGACGGTCTGGCCGAGATCGCGGCGAGTGGCGGCGATCTCGGCCTCGATCTCCTCGACGGGCCTTGAACCGGTCGGCTCCTGATCGCTGGTCATGGCTTGCTCTCCTCCGCGCGGTCCGCGTCGTGCTCGTGGTGGGTGACGATGTCGACGTCGGTCTTCACGCTGGCCACGCTGTGCTGCACCGGTGCCGGCGCGGCACCGATCTGCTTCTTGCCGATCAAGGTCGCGACCGCGGCGATCAAGGCGAGCACCACGGTGACGATCAGGGCCGCCAGCCAGGCGTCGACGACCAGCGCCAGAGCCAGGATGGCGGTGGCCACAGCGCAGCCCACCGTGTACAGCCCGATCACTCCCGCGGTGCCGAACAAGCCCGCTCCCAGACCAGCACGCTTGGCGCTCGCGGTGAGCTCGGCGCGGGCCAGCTCCATCTCGGCTCGCACCAGCGTGCCGAGCTGGTCGCCCAGCTGAGCGACCAGCTGACCGGTGGACTCCTCTGCCGTGGACCGTGTGCCCGGTGTCTGCTCACTCATGCCGGCCACCCGTGCTGTCGGTCCCACTCGCCCCGTCCTCGAGGGCGTTGCCCGGCGCTGCCGGGTGCTCGGGCATGTCGTTCGGCGTGGGTGCATGCGCACCCGTCGAGGAGGAGGTCCCACTCCCGCTCGGCTCGTGCGAGATCGCCTCGACGACCTTCTCCTTGGCCTGCCCGCTCGCCTCGGTGACCTTGTCCTTCGCGTGGGCACCGGCCTCGGAAGCAGCGTCGCGGGCCTCCCCCCTGGCCTTCTCCACCCGCGGACTCGTCCACAGGTGCTGCGCCTGGGTCCGGATCTGCTCGTACCGTTCGCGGCCCGCGCGGGCGCCGAGGACGTATCCACCAGCGGCAGCGAGCACGAGGGCAACCTTGCTCATCTAGATCTCCTTCTATCCGGTCGTCAGAGCCAACTCTGACGTGTGCGTGGCGTGTCTGGCCCCTCTGCAGGGGTGAGTCGATCGTGGCGGCCACGCGAAGAGCCGCTCCACAGCGCGAGGGCAGAGACCGTCGCGATGGCAACGGCGCCGAACCGGTGTCAATCAACCGAGAACCGGATCCGCAAGTCGGCCGCGGCGTGTCCAAGCGTCTCGAACCGCCGTCTTGAGACGCGCCCCTGCTCGGCCGGTTGCCCGAAAGCAGGCACGCCCAGAGCCATTCCTTGAAGGACTGGCGGAGGGGGCAGGTCTACCGACAACCCGTCTCCCGCTCCTGCCGGCCTGCAACTCAGCCCCACTCGCCGAAAGAGGAACGCTCTGTGGTGAGGCCGGCGCCGTCGACTCAGTCGATGCGCGGGGTCGGAGTCCGCCGGTTGTGATTTGCCCCGGGTAGATGTTCTGACCAATGAAGCCAAACAGCTGCGGGACCCCGCGGCTTCGAAGGCCAGACAGCTCCCTGAGAGCGCGACCGCCACCATGCGGCCGCGCGACGGGTCTTGTCGCTCACAAGTGTTTGTCTGCCGAACCCGGCGTCCGGAACCGATCACCTCTGGCCTGTGTGGGCCGAACCACTGGTGCCTTCTGTGCCGGAGCGTTCCGTGTTCAGCGGTGGGTCGGGTCGACGGCGCGTTGGAGCAGCCGTAACAGCGTGTCGAAGACGATGCCGAGGATCGAGATGGTCACGATCCCGCTGAGTACCAGTGGTGTCTGCAGGTTCACTCCGGCGTTGTTGATGAGGTATCCCAGTCCGCTGGTCGCGGCGATCAGCTCGACGGCCACGATGCTGGTCCAGGCGCCGCCCATGGCCAGCCGCATACCGGTGATGATCGAAGGCAGCGCGCTGCGTAGCCGTACGGTGAGCAGGACCCGGAGCGGCGAGCCTCCCAGGCTCCGGCCGGCCTGTTCGAGCTCGCGCGGCACGGCGTCGAGCGCGGCGACGGTCGCGATGATCATGATCGGCACCACGCCCACGAGGATCAGCAGGAACTTCGAGGTCTCGCCGATCCCGAACCAGACGATGAACAGCGGTATGAAGGCCAGCGGCGGCAGCGGACGGGTGATCTCGATCAGCGGGTCGATCAGGTGCCGCAGGAGCGGCACCGACGACATCAGCCCGCCCACGGCGATTCCGAGCAGCACGCCGACGCCCCAGCCTGCGGCGATCCGGGCGACGCTGACCAGCGCGTGCTGCCACAGGGTGTCACCCACCGCGGCCGGGTAGCGGCGGGCGAGATAGTCGACGTACGTGCGAGCGGTCTCCTGGACGGTCGGCAGGATCACCGGATCGTCGCGGAGGTAGGCCAGCGCCTCCCAGCCGAGGAGGAACAGCACGATGCCGGCGGCACCCCACAGCAGCCGCGAGTACGACGCGCCGCGTCGCCCGCCGGCGAGGGTCAGCTGCTCCTCGGCAGCCTGCAGTGGCGCGGCGCCGACCTGGGTGTCGGTGGTGCTGGCCATGTCAGTGGCTCCCCTCGAGGGCCTCGCGGACCTGTCGCTTGAGGTGGGCGAACTCGACCGTGTCGGTCAGCTCGAGCTCGCGCGGCCTGGGCAGGTCGACGTCGAAGACGGCCCGGGTGCGCCCGGGCGTCCCGCTCATCACGCAGATCCGGTCGCCGAGCAGCACCGCCTCCTCCACGTCGTGGGTCACGAAGACGACGGTCATCCGGTCGCGCTCCCACAGCTGCAGCAAGAAGCGCTGCATGGCGACGCGGGTGATGGCGTCGAGCGCGCCGAACGGCTCGTCCATCAGCAGCAGCCGGGGCCGGTTGACGAGCACGCGAGCGAATGCGGCGCGGTGTCGCATGCCGCCGGAGAGCTCGTGCGGGTAGGACTCGCTGGAGGACTCCAGCCCGACGACCCGCAGCAGCTCCTGCGCCTCGGCGCGGGCGGCGCCGCGCTCGGCGCCGCGTGCCTTCGGGCCGTAGAGCACGTTGTCCAGCGTGGTCAGCCAGGGGAAGAGCATCGGGGTCTGGAAGAGCACGCCGCGCTCGGGCCCCGGGCCGCGGACCTGCTCGCCGTCGACACTGATCTCGCCGGCGTCCGCCGCGGAGAAGCCGGCGAGCATGTTGAGCAGCGTCGACTTGCCGCACCCCGACGGCCCGAGCAGGCACAGGAACTCGCCGGCGCGCACGTCGAGGTCGAAGCCGTCGAGGGCCAGACGGCCGGCCGACTTCCGGCTCCGTCCGGCGAAGCCCTTGCGGACCCCGCGGATCGCGACCGCGCCGGGCGCCTGGGCGGTCGGCTCGACCTGGATCGCCGCCCGGCTCACTGGCCGCACCCGTCCTTGACGGCCTGCTCCACGTAGGAGCTGTCGATGTGGTCGGCGATCTGCGCGTCGGTGGGCACGGTCGTCGTACGGCCCTGGTCTACGAGGAACTGGCCGGTCAGCTTGTAGGCCTTCGCCACCGTGCCGCCCGGGGCAAGCTGTTCGGCCTGCTCTGAGACCGGCACGAAGGGCAGCACCGTGGTGGCGTCGACGGCCTGCGAGGCCGGGGCACCGACCGTCGAGGCAGCCTTCTCGATATAGCTGTCGGCCTGGCCGCCGGTGTAGATCTTGGTCGCCTCGGCGAACTGGCACACCACCTGCTGGACGACCTTCTTGTGCTTCTTCGCGAAGTCGTCGGTCACTGCGAGCACGTTGACCGAGGGGTAGCCGAGCTCGGCGATCTGCTCGGCGGTGACGACTTGGCGCCCGCCGGCGTTCTGCTTCAGGTCCAGCGCTTGGGCGATCTCGACGTAACCGGCGTCGATCTTCTTCGCCTTGTACGCCGCCGCGATGGCCGCCTCGCTCGGGAAACCGACGACCTTGACCTTGTTCTCAAGCTTCTGGGTCTTCAGCCACCCACGGATCTCGAAGTCCTCCGAGGAACCCTGCAGCGCGCCGATCGTCTTGCCTGCGAGGTCGGCGTTTGTCTTGACCGAGGACGGCACGATCAGCTGGGCGGCGTCGTAGTACTCGGCGTAGATCACCTTGAGCCTGGTGTTCTGCGCGATCGCGCCCACCACCGGCGGGTTGCCGACACCGGAGATGAAGGGAAAGGCCCCTCCCCGCAGGGAGGCCAACCCGGCCACACCCGAGTCGATCGGGTTGAGCTTGAACGTGCCGTCGACCTTGCCAGCCAGGTCCTTGTTGCCCGCGACGAGCACCTCCGGCCCGATCGTGGCGCTCTGGAAGTAGCCGACGCCGAGCTCGTCACCGGAGCCTGACCCCCCGGACCCGCAACCGGCCACCACGGTGGACAGCGCGACGGCGGCAACGGCAGCGACGAGTGTGTACGGACGGGGGCGCATGGATAGCTCCTCGTGGTCGAGGTGGTGGACCGTCGGTCCCCACCAGCGGGCGGGGACCAAACACTAGTTAGTCACTCAGGTTTAAGGAATTCGGTCTGATCCCTGAGACACGAGTCCTCGACCAAAGCGGACTGTCACACTGCGCGACTCCCACCCACCCGTCGCGATCCACTGCTCTCCCCCACCACTTGGGTACCTGTCTGGTCCAGGGTGTCCGATGGTCACCGACCGCTGTGCGACTGCTCAGGGCAGGCTCCTCGAGTGGTGTTGTCTCGCAGCCGGGACGGCTGCGCGGAGCGCGGCGTGCGGCAGAACAGGCCGAGGTGGCAGCGGCACTGGTGAGCCGCTGGTGAGCAGCGATCACAGAAGGGCGGCGTCCTGCCTGCTCCCAACCCGCGTTCGCTCAGGTCAGGAGGGACGTGTCTGGAGCCGCCCGTCGGAATCGAACCGACGACCTATTCATTACGAGTGAATTGCTCTACCGACTGAGCTAGGGCGGCGCAGTGACCGGCCCTGCTGCCGAACACGCCCGGCGAGCATAGCGACGTACTCCCGGGGACAGCCAATCGAGTACGGGCCCGCGCCGCGGCGGTCCGGGCCCGAGACGCTCAACGTCGGCTCGGCGGACGGGGCGTGACGACGAAGGTCGAGGGCGCACCGACGCGGACGATGGGCGCCACCGAGGGCACGCCCTTGTCGTTGACCGCGAAGAGCATGTAGTAGCCGGGCGGCGCGACCTTCTGGTCTGCCGGGGCCGAGACCGTCACCGTGGTGCCGGACGTGGTGAAGCTCAGCGGCACGTACCGCTGGCCGGCGTCGGTGGAGTGGGTCGGCGCACCGAGCCGGACCAGGGCCATCGAGCGGATCGTGCTCGCGGCGGGCGACCTGAGGGAGAACGTGCTGCCGGGGCGCACGGTCGCGGGCACCTTGGTCAGGCGTGGGCGTACTGCAGCGGTGCCGTCGGCCGCGAAGAGGTACGGAGGGCTGAAGTACTCGACGTTCTTCTCCAGGTAGCCCACGTTGACGCAGGTCTTGCAGATGCCGCCCCCGCCGGTCATCACCCTCCCGTCCGGGAGGAGCGTGGCGGTGGAGTGGTACTCGCGGACCTTGGCCGCGCTGGCCAGCGTCGTCCAGGTGCCCGTCGTCGGCGACCACCGTTCGGCGGCGAAGACCGCGGCGGACAGGTCCACGAGGTGGTCGACGGACCGTCTCATCCCACCGGTGGCGAGGACCGAGCCGTCGGGGAGGACGGTCAGGTTGTGCTGGCGGCGGGGGTACGCCATGGACCCGGTCGTCGTGGTGGTGGTCCCGGTGCCGCTGGTGTCGACGACCACGGAGGTACGGGTGGGCACGTGCTCGGCACCGCCCTCGGTCAGGTCGCCGCCGCCGGTGACGAGGACCTTGTCGGGCCGGTACGCGGCGAAGCTGCCGTAGTCGCGATCGATGCCGTCACGGGCGTGGGTGGCGTCGAGCGTGCCCGCGCCGTCGGTGTCCATCGTCGCCATCTCGTCACGCGGGCCGACCATCTCGACGCGCCCGTCGACGCGCGGGACGAGGAACGCGTACACACGCTCGGCGAAGCTCGTGAACCCGGTGAGGTACCGCAGCTTCCGGTTGGTCTGGTAGACCTGCGCGACGTCCGGCCCGCCGCCCACGATGACCGCCTCGCCGTTGGCCAGGGCGGTGACCGCCGGGTACCACCGCGCGACGCCCATGTCCGGCCCGCGCGACCAGGTCTCGGTGCGCCAGTGGAACAGGTGGGTCTGCTCGATCCCGTTGAACAGGTGGTCCTTGTTGCCACCGGCCACCAGGACGTCACCGTTGGGCAGCTGCGCGTAGCCGGCGCAGAAGATGTTGAAGCCCTGCAGGTCCACGCGCCGCGAGGTGTTGGTCGCCGGGTCGAGCACGAGCGCACGGGTGAACGTCTGCGAGTCCCCGGCGTCGTCGACCGCACCGTCGCCGACCGAGTCCCACATCAGCACGCGGCCGGAGGGCAGCACGGCGGTGAAGACCGGCACCACGTCGAGCGGCACCGGCGCGCTCCACCGACCGCTGACGGCGGGGGCGTCGCTGACGGCGTCCGCCTGCTGCTGCGCCACCCGTCGTACGAGCGACAGCGTCCGCACCGCGGCCGGCTCACGGGCCGCCGCAGCCGTGTCCCGCTCGATCCTCGACATCGGCTCGCCGGCGAGATCCTCACGCGCGTGCGCCGCGCCCGACAGGGTCCCGTCGGCCCCGTCGTCCTCGTGGGCGCGGGCCGGCGCGGCGAGGAGCAGCGGCCAGACGAGGACCAGCGCGGTCAGGCGCGCGACACCTGTTCTCATCGCGGTCCTCCTGCCGCTCGACACCTGCACGCTAGGGGTGCGAGCGGCGCTCCGCTGCGCTATCGCAGAAGTCGTCGGACCGGCAGCAAAGGCGAAAGGGGCATCTCGCGGCGAATGCCGCGAATCTCAGGCCCCGAGGTAACGACCCGGCCGGTGGTTGAGCGCGAGCACGAGGTTCAGCACCGCCGCGCCGACCGCGGAGAGGAGGACGAGGCCGGGCGCCGCGACGGTGAGGGCGAGCAGGACGACGCAGATGTCGAGGCCGAGCTGGACGTACCCCGCACGCCAGCCGAGGCGCTCCTGGGCGAGCAGCGCGACGACGTTGAACCCGCCGAGGCTCGACCCGTGCCGGAAGACGATCAGCAGCCCGATCCCGACCAGGAGGTTGCCGGTGAGGATCGCGTACGCCGGCTCGACGTCACCGAGGTCCAGCAGCCGCGGGTGCACCAGCGAGAACGCAGAGACCAGCGCCACCGAGAGGACGCTGCGGACCGTGAACGAACTGCCCTTCTGCCACAGAGCGAGGGCCAGGAAGGGCAGGTTGACCAGGGCGAAGACCGCACCGAAGGGCAGCGGCAGGAGGTAGGAGACCAGCAGCGAGAGGCCCGCCGTCCCCCCGGTGACCGCACCGACCGGCGACAGCAGCGCCAGACCGAAGGAGGCGACGAACGTACCGGTCAGGACGCCGAGAACGTCCTCGACGCGGGAGTGGGGAACGGTCTCGGAGGTCGGCACGAGCGCTCATGGTGGCGTACGCAGCGCGCCGGCGCGAATCAGTCGAAGAGCTTCGGCTGCGGCGGCCCGAGCGTCGGGTCGACACCGTCGAACAGGCTGCTGATCGACTCCCCCGCGTGGACCCGGTTGATCGCCTCGGCGAAGAGGCTGGCCACCGACAGCACCCGCAGCTCGGGCCAGTCCCCGGGTGGCGGCACCGTGTCGGTGCTGATCACCTCCCCGATCCGCGGGTGGTCGCGCAGCCGCTCGACGGCCTTGCCGACGAACAACCCGTGCGTGCAGGCCACGTCGGCGCGCTCGCAGCCCGCCTCGGCCAGCTTGTCCAGCAGCTCCACGATCGAGCCGCCGGTGGCGATCTCGTCGTCGAGCACGATCGCCCGCTTGCCGGAGACCTCGCCGACGATCGAGTCGATCACCACGCGGTCGTCGGCCAGGCGCTGCTTGCTCCCCGCGGCGACCGGCAGACCGAGCAGGCGGGCGAACTGGGTGGCGACCTTCGCGTTGCCGAGGTCGGGCGAGACGACGACGGCGTCGGTCAGGTCCTGGTCGAGGAAGTGGTCGGCCAGGACGCCGAGCGCGGTCAGCTGGTCCACCGGCACCGAGAAGAAGCCGTGCACCTGAGGGGCGTGCAGGGTCATCGTGATCACCCGGTCGACCCCCGCCGTGCTCAACAGGTCGGCCACCAGCCGTCCGCCCAGGCTGATCCGCGAGGCGTCCTTCTTGTCCGAGCGGGCGTAGGCGTAGTGCGGTACGACCGCGGTGATCGACGCCGCCGAGGCGCCTCGCGCGGCGTCGATCATCAGCAGCAGCTCCATCAGGTGCTCCTGCGTCGGCGGCACCAGCGGCTGGATCAGGTAGACGTCGCGCTGCCGGCAGTTGGCCTGCAGCTGGGTCTGCAGGCAGTCGTTGGAGAAGCGCACGATGTCGACCGGCGAGAGCGGCACACCCAGCCGGTCGCAGATCTCGCGAGCGAGCTCGCGGTGGGCACTGCCGCTGAAGACCACGATCTCGCGCACGCCAGGCACGCTAGCCCAGGCCCAGGCACGAGGTCACCGCTCGCGTCCGGCCGTCCGAGGGATGGTCATTGGTCGCGGCGCAGCAGCACCGCGGTCTCGAGGTGCCCGGTCTGCGGGAACATGTCGAAGACCCGGCCGCGGACCGGCCGGAGCGAGGGCATCGCGGCCAGGTCCCGGGCCAGCGACTCTGGGTGGCAGCTGGAGTAGACGACCGTGCCCACACCCGACCCCTCCAACCACTCCGCCAGGTCCGGGCCGATGCCGCGACGCGGCGGGTTGACCACGACGAGCTCGGGCACGTCGCCCTGCTCCCGTGCCCAGGTCGTGGCGTCGGCGGCGACGAAGCGTGCCTGTGCCCCGTCCCTCTCGGCAGCAGCCCGGGCACTGCGTACGGCCTCCTCGCTGCTCTCCACCCCGACCACGGCTCGGCCCGGCGCGGCGCAGGCGAGCGCGAACCCGCCGACCCCGCAGTACAGGTCCCACAGCGTGCGCGGGCGTACCTCCTCCACCCACGCGCGGACCTGGCGGTAGAGCGCGTCGGCGACGCTGGTGCTGGTCTGGAAGAACGACTGCGGCCGCAGCAGCAGATCGACCCCACCGACCGGCATCCGCAGCGACTCCCGCTCGGTGAGCGCGATCTCCTGCTCGCCCTCGAGCACCGCCTTGTGCTCGGGCTGCAGGTTGGCGCTGACCACCACGACCTGCGGGAGCCGCTCGAGCAGCGTCGGGAGGTGCTTGCGGATCCGCGCCAGCGGCTCCTGCGAGCGCAGCACGAACCGCACCATCAGCTCACCGGTCGGCGAGGCGGTGACCAGCAGGTGCTTCAGCTCGCCGCGGCGCGCCGGGACGTCGTACGGCGTGAGGCTCGCGGTCGTCACGAACTCCGCGAGCGCCGGCAGCACCTCGGCGATGGCGTCCTCGTGGAGGCCGCAGCCGCGCAGGTCGACGCCGCGCCGCTCCGCGTCGAGGATCCCCACCGTCGGCGCCGCCACCGTGCCCCCGACGACGAGCTTGGCCTTGTTGCGGAACCCCTCCTCGACCGAGGCGACCGGCTCGGCCCAGACCAGGTCCTCGTGAGTGTCGAGCAGCGCTCCCACGCGCGCACACTTGCCGGCGAGCTGGGCGTCGTACGGCTGCTCGATCAGGGTGCACGAGCGGCACCGACCCGCGTCGTAGTAGCCGCACTGCACGACGTCGAGGCTAGTCGCGGCCGCCTGGGTGGTCTCGACGTCCTCCCCTTCGACGAGCTCAGGACATCGCCTCGCTGGCGCTCGGTCGGGCTCGACCACCTGAGGTCGGTCGAGCAGCGAGCACGTCGAGACCCGTCGGGTGGTCGAGCAGCGAGCGCCAGCGAGCGCGTCGAGACCTGCCGCGAACGGGGTCGGTCAGCAGCGCACGCCGTCCTCGGGGACCTTCCCGTCGAGCAGGTAGCCCTCGACCGTGTCGTCGACGCAGGAGTTGCCGCGGTTGAAGCCGGTGTGGCCGTCGCCGTCGCGGCTGACCAGGACGCCCGACTCGAGCTCCTTGGACAGGCTCACGGCCCAGCGGTACGGCGTCGCCGGGTCGCGGGTGGTGCCGACGACCACGATCGGCGGCGCGCCCTTCGCGGTGACCGGACCGAGCTGCTGGCCCTGCACCGGCTTGATCGGCCACGCGTCGCACCCCGCGAGGCTGTAGGCGAAGACCTCGCCGAAGGTCGGTGACGCCTTGCGGAACTCGCCGAAGTAGTCGGGCACCTTCGAGACCGGCACGCCCGAGTCGTCGTCGAGGCAGTTCACGGCGGGGAGCACCTGCGTCGAGTTGTCCTTGTACGAGTTCTGCCCACGCCCGGTGTACTGGTCGGAGAGGGTCAGCAGGCCGGTGCCGTCCCCGTTGAGCGCCTGCGTGAGCGCCTGGGTGAGCAGCGGCCAGTACTGCTGGACGTACAGCGGGAAGAACACGCCGTACAGCGCGTTCCCGGCCTCGAGCTTGCGACCGTTGAGCGCCGTCGGCAGCGGCTTGTCCTCGACGGAGTGGATGAGGTCGCGGACCCGAGTGGTGCCCGCCTCGACGCTGTCGCCGAGCACGCAGTCGCCGCCGGCGACGCAGTCCTTGACGTACGCGCGCAGGGCGGTCTCGAAGCCGCCGGCCTGGCCGAGGTTGAGGTCCTCGTTGGTGAGGTCCTGCGAGATCGCGCCGTCGAGCACCATCCGGCCGACGTGGGTGGGGAACTCGTTCGCGTACTGCGCGCCGATGGTGGTGCCGTACGAGGCGCCGAAGTAGTCGAGATTCGGCTCGTCGAGCACCGCGCGGATCACGTCGAGGTCCTTGACCACCTCGCTGGTGGACACGTGCCGGGCGAGGTCGCCGGACTCCTCGAGGCAGTCGTCGCCGAAGCCCTTGGTGAGCGCGGTGAAGGTCTGCTGCTCGGCCGGGGTGTCCGGGTCGGGGTCCGTGCCGACGTAGCGGTCGGTCTCGGCGGTGTCCATGCACCTCAGCGGCGTCGACTTGCCCACGCCGCGTGGGTCGAAGCCGATCAGGTCGTAGTGCTGGAGCAGCGGCTCGGGCCACGCCGCCGACCCTGCGGACGCGTAGTCCAGTCCCGATCCCCCCGGTCCGCCGGGGTTGACCACGAGCGAGCCGATCTTCTTGCCGCTGGCCGGCACCTTGACCAGCGCGAGCCGGATCGTCTTCGCGTCGGGCGCGGCGTAGTCCAGCGGCACCGTGACGGTCGCGCACTGGTTGCCGCTGCCGCACGCCTTCCAGTCGGCCGCCTGGTCGTAGTACGTCGACAACCCGGCCGGTGCGCTCGGCATCGCACCGCGCGGCTCTCGGGTGGCGGTGGTGGAGGAGGTCGGGTCGTCCGAGCGCAACGCCACGACGGCGTACGCCCCAGCGGCGACCAGGGCGACCACCAGCACGCCCACGACGACGATCGGGAGCCACGGCCGCCTGCGCCGGGTCGGCTCCTCGGGCGCCGGCGGCGGGGTGGCCGGGGTCCAGCCTGTGTCGGACATGTCCTGCACCCTATGCGGGCGCACCTACGTCGACGCCCGTCACCGCAGAGCGACCATCAGCGACTCCAGCGCGGTCAGCGCGGCGACGTTGAACTCCAGCATCTGCTCGCGGGCCTCGAAGATCGCGTCGATGCGGACGAGGTTCTGCTCCGGGGTCGAGTCGCGCGCCAGCGCCTCGACCTGGGTGCGCTGGCCCTCGTTGACCAGGGCGCCCGGCGCACCCACCTGGACCGCGATGGCGTCGCGGTAGACCGACGCGAGGTCCATCAGCCCGCGGTCGACGACGTCGAGGACACGCCGCTTGGCGCGCGTCTTCTGCGCCTTCTCGAGGTCGCGGAGGGCGGGGGCGTACTCCCGGGGACGGCGACCGCGGTCGACGACGCCGTACGCCGCGTCCAGGGACTCCTTCTCCCGCTCGTCGACGCCGACACCGATCGCGTCCGCCTCCTCCTTGGCCAGCGTGTGCAGCCTCTCGGCCTGCTCCAGGCAGGACCCGAGGCCGGTGATCCGCGACGGGATGTCGGTGATGCTGCGGCGGCGCTCGTACGTCTCGTCGTCGGTCGCCAGTGCGCGGGCGCGGCCGATGTGGCCCTGGCTGGCGCGAGCGGAGTACGCCGCCCGCTCCGCTGCGACGCCGGCCGTCGCGGTGAGGAACGCGGCGATGTCGTCGGCCAGCGGCGTGGCCAGCACGACCAGCCGGGTCCGGGACCGGATCGTGGGCAGGACGTCCTCGACGGTGGGGGCGCACAGCAGCCACACGGTGCGGTCGGTCGGCTCCTCGATCGCCTTGAGCAGGGCGTTCGCGGCCTGCTCGGTGAGCCGGTCGGCGTCCTCGACGACGAAGACCTGGTAGCGCCGCCCGACCGGCGAGAGCGCCGCCCGCCGCACGATCTCGCGGACGTCCTCGACACCGATCGAGAGCTTCTCGGTGCGCATCACGGTGATGTCCTCGTGCGACCCCTTCAG
This sequence comes from Marmoricola endophyticus, assembly GCF_014644415.1. Classification (GTDB taxonomy): domain Bacteria; phylum Actinomycetota; class Actinomycetes; order Propionibacteriales; family Nocardioidaceae; genus Marmoricola; species Marmoricola endophyticus. The sequence continues at coordinate 2,504,948 of NZ_BMKQ01000001.1, read as the reverse complement.
CGCGGTGCGGCAGGAGTGGCACTCGCCGCACCCGTCGTACTCGCACTGCAGCGCCGCGGCGAACGCGATCGCGGCGTTGGAGCGTCCGGACCCCGGCGGGCCGGTGAACAGCCACGCGTGGGTCATGTCGCCCTCGCGGGCCCGGCGCAGCGTCGCGACGACGTGCTCCTGACCGACCAGGCGGTCGTACACGCTCATCGGAGGAGCTCCTCGACGCGCGCCCAGACCTGGGCGGCGATCGCCTCGCGGTCGCCCCGCGCGTCGAGCACGAGGTAGTGCTCGGGGTCCGCGGCGGCCAGTGCGAGGAAGTGGTCGCGCACCCGTGTGTGGAAGTCCGCGCCCTCCGCCTCGATCCGGTCCTGCCCCGCCGACCGCGCCTCCGCCGGGGCCACGTCGAGCAGCACGGTCAGGTGCGGCCGCAGGTCGCCGGTGGCCCAGCGCAGCATCGCCTCCAGCCCGTCGTGGGAGGTACGCCCGCCTCCCTGGTAGGCCAGCGAGGAGTCGACGTACCGGTCCGTGACGACCACCGCCCCGCGCGCCAGCGCCGGTCGCAGGACCGTCTCCACGTGCTCGGACTTGTCGGCGGCGTAGAGCAGCGCCTCGGTGCGAGGGTGGATCGTCCCGGTCTCGGGGGCGAGCACGAGGCGTCGGATCTCCGCCCCGACGTCGGTCGCCCCGGGCTCGCGGGTGAGCAGGACGTCGTACGACGTCGACTCGAGCCTGCGCGCCAGGAGCCGCGCCTGGGTCGACTTGCCCGCACCGTCGCCCCCCTCCAGGGCGACGAACAGACCGGTCTCCGCGAGCACGTACCCGAGCCTAGGGCCGGGCGCCGACGATCCCGCCGCGCGTCCCCCCTACGCGTTGAGTGGTGTGTTCTACCGGGTCGAGTGGTGCCTCGTGCAGGTCCGCACCGGTAGAACGCGCCACTCGAGCCTGCAGAACACACCACTCAACGAGGCAGGTGAACGGCACCAGCGATCGCCCGCGCGGTGGCCGGGCGCTCGTAGACGTGGCGGTGGGTCTCGGAGACGCCGCCGACCCGGCCGGTGGGTGGGACGTTGCAGACGTTGTCGCCGGCGACGCAGGCCTCGACGACGTACGGGCGTACCCGGGCGGGGAAGGGCGGGCCGGCGCCGTTGCTGCCGCGCCCGGTGACACGGGTGCCGAGGTGCAGCTCGCGTCCCGCGCCCGCGGGGCGGCGCAGGGGGTCGCCCATGAGGGCGACGAACGCCAGCCGGTGGTCGGTGCGCGCCGCGGCGAGGTGCACCACCTGCGCGCCCTCGCTGAAGCCGACCAGCCCGACCGCGGAGCCGGGGCACCGCCGGGCCAGGCGGTCCAGGTGCCGTTGCACCATCCGTACCCCCGTCGCGACGTCGGCGTCGTACGAGGCCTGCGTCGGCGAGAGCCGGGCCGGGTGGCGCACGGCGACGAGCGAGAGCGACTGCGACGCCGGCAGCCGAGCACCGATCGCCCGCACCACGCCGAGGACCTCGTCGCCGACCCCTTGCGCCTTGCTCGCCGACTGCCCCTGTCCGCGCAGCCCGAGCACGACGAGGTCCGCGCAGCCGTCCGCCGAGGGCGAGGCCGCCCCTCGCGGCCGGTCGAGGTCGGCCGACCCGCACCCCGCGGTCAGCAGCACTGCGACCAGCAGCGCCGCCGCCCGGGGCCTCACGACCTCTTCGCCGCGGCCTTCGTCGTGGTCTTCTTCGCGGCGGCCTTCTTCGCGGGTGACTTCTTCGCCGCGCTCTTCTTGGCCGGCGCCTTCTTCGCCGCCGACTTCTTGGCGCCCTTCTTGGCCGACTTCTTCGCAGGCCCCTTCGCGCGCCGCTCCTCGAGCAGCTCGGCGGCCCGCTCGAGCGTGATCGCCTCGACGGAGTCGTCCTTGCGGAGCGTGGCGTTGTACTCGCCGTCGGTGACGTACTCGCCGAACCGGCCCGCCTTGACCACGACCGGCGCGCCCGAGACCGGGTCGGCACCCAGCTCCTTGAGCGGCGCCTGCGCCGCCGCCCGGCCGCGCTGCTTGGGCTGGGCGTAGATCGCCAGCGCCTCCTCCAGGGTCAGCGTGAACAGCTGCTCCTCCGAGGTCAGCGAGCGGGAGTCCGTCCCCTTCTTGAGGTACGGCCCGTACCGCCCGTTCTGCGCGGTGATCTCGTCGCCCGTCTCAGGGTCGGCCCCGACCACGCGCGGCAGGCTGAGCAGCTTCAGCGCCTCGGCCAGCGTGATCGTGTCCAGCGACATGTCCTTGAACAGCGAGCCGGTGCGCGGCTTCACCTTGGCCTTGCCCTTGGCGTCGTACTCGGACTCCTCGAGCTGCTCGGTGACGTACGGGCCGTAGCGGCCGTTCTTGGCCACGATCGTCCGCCCGGTCTCCGGGTCCTCGCCCAGTGGCGTCTCCTCGCCGGCGGGGTTGGCCAGCAGCTCCTTGGCCTTGGCCACGCTCAGCTCGTCGGGCGGGAGGTCGTCGGGCACGTTGGCTCGCTTCGCGAACGCGGCGCCGTCGTCCCCGGGGCCCTCGACGTACGGCCCGTAGCGCCCGACCCGCAGGTGGATCCCGGAGTCCTCGTCGCCCACGGGGAACGTCGCCATCTGCTTGGGGTCGATGTCGCCGAGCTCGTTGACCAGCGTCTGCAGCCCGACGATGTCCCCGCGCCCGAAGTAGAACTCCGCGAGCTCCTCGTTGCGGTCCTTGCGGCCGCCCGCGATCTCGTCGAGCTTGTCCTCCATCTCGGCGGTGAACTCGTAGGAGATCTGCCGCGGGAAGTGCTCGACCAGGAGGCGTACGACGCTGAACGCCAGCCAGTGCGGGACCAGCGCCGTGCCCTTCTTGTAGACGTAGCCGCGGCCCAGGATCGTGCCCATGATCGCGGCGTACGTCGAGGGCCGCCCGATCTCGCGCTCCTCGAGCTCCTTGACCAGCGTCGCCTCGGTGTAGCGCGCCGGCGGCTTGGTCTCGTGCCCGTCGGCGTTCAGGGCGGCCGCGACCACGGCGTCGCCCTCCTCGACGGCGGGCAGCCGGGTCTCGCGGTCGTCGGCCTCGCCGCCGTCGTCGCGGCCCTCGACGTACGCCTTGAGGAACCCGTGGAAGCTGATCACGCGCCCGCTGGCGGCGAAGACGACGTCCTCGCCGGTCGCGGCGGCACCGCCGAGGCGCACCGAGACGGACTGGCCGGTGGCGTCCTTCATCTGCGAGGCGACGGTCCGCATCCAGATCAGCTCGTAGAGCCGGAACTGGTCGCCGCTCAGCCCGGTCTGCGCCGGGGTGCGGAAGCGGTCGCCCGAGGGGCGGATCGCCTCGTGCGCCTCCTGGGCGTTCTTGACCTTGGAGGCGTACGTCCGCGGCTTGTCGGGCAGGTAGTCGCCGCCGTACAGCTCGCTGACCTGGCTCCGCGCCGCCGACACCGCGGTGTCCGAGAGCGTCGTGGAGTCGGTACGCATGTAGGTGATGAAGCCGTTCTCGTAGAGCCGCTGCGCCACCGACATCGTCGAGGACGCGCTGAACCCGAGCTTGCGCGAGGCCTCCTGCTGCAGCGTCGTGGTGCGGAAGGGGGCGTACGGCTGGCGGCGGTACGGCTTGGCCTCGACCGAGCGCACCTCGAAGGTCGTCTGCTCGAGCCCGGCCACGAGCGCCTCGGCGCCGCGCTGGTCGAGGTGGACGACGTCGTTCTTCGAGCCCTTCAGCTGCCCGTCGGCGCCGAAGCTGCTGCCGGTCGCGACGCGCGCGCCGTCGACGGAGAACAGCCGGCCGGGGAACATCCGCTGCTCGTGCTTCTCCCCGGCGTCGAAGGTGCCCTCGACGTCCCAGTACGACGCGACCCGGAACGCCATCCGCTCACGCTCGCGGTCGACGACCAGACGGGTCGCCACCGACTGCACGCGCCCGGCGGAGAGCCCGGACATCACCTTGCGCCACAGCACGGGCGAGACCTCGTAGCCGTAGAGCCGGTCGAGGATCCGCCGCGCCTCCTGGGCCTCGACGAGGTCCATGTCGAGCTCGCGCGGGTTGTCGGCAGCGGCCTGGATCGCGGCCTTGGTGATCTCGTGGAAGACCATCCGCCGCACCGGCACCTTCGGCTTCAGCTCGTCGAGCAGGTGCCAGGCGATCGCCTCGCCCTCGCGGTCCTCATCGGTGGCGAGGTAGAGCTCGTCGGCGTCCTTGAGCAGGCTCTTGAGCTTGGACACGTGCGACTTCTTGTCGCGCGGCACGACGTAGTAGGGCTGGAACCCGTTGTCGACGTCGATGGCCATCCGGCCCCACGGCTTGTCCTTGATCTTGGCCGGGGTGTCGGCAGCCCCCTGCGGCAGGTCGCGGATGTGCCCGATCGAGGACTCCACGACGTAGTCGTCGCCGAGGTAGCCCCCGATGGTGCGGGCCTTGGCCGGCGACTCCACGATGACGAGCTTGCTCACGGTTGCTGCTTTCTCTTCGACGTACGACGCGCCCTCCCCGCGCCGCACCAGGCGACGTCAACGTAGCGCGACGCCGCGACGAGAATGCCATGCGAGCCCGTCGGGCAGGTCACCGATGCCGCGCCGGGACGGTGTCGCCGCGACCACGCCGTGGTCGAGCAGCGACCGAGCGCCGGCGAGGGAGCGGCGTCGAGACCGCGGCGCTGCACAGGGCACGCCGGGGCGGGAACAACTCGCCGACGGGGACTCTTGCGCGTGCCATGAGCACACCCAAGATCGGAATCGTCCTCGGCAGCATCCGCAAGGGCCGCACCGGCGAGAGCGTCGCCCAGTGGGTCCTGGACCAGGCGAAGCAGCGCGGCGACGCGGACTACGAGCTGGTCGACCTGGCCGACTACGACGTCCCGCTGCTGACCAGCGAGACCGTGCCCGGCGCGGCGAACCGGCAGTACGACGACGCGCACGTCACCCGCTGGGGGCAGAAGATCGACGAGCTCGACGGATTCGTCTTCGTCACCCCGGAGTACAACCACGGCGTGCCCGGCGCCTTCAAGAACGCCTTCGACTCGATCGGCCCGGAGTGGGGCGACAAGGCCCTCGGCCTGGTCGGGTACGGCGCCGACGGCGGCGTCCGCGCGGTGGAGCAGTGGCGCGTGATCGCGGCCAACCTGCACCTGTACGCCGTCCGCGGCCAGGTCAGCCTGTCGCTGTTCACCGACTTCGGGGAGGCCGGCGTCGCGCCGCTGGACCGGCGGCCCGACGAGCTCGCCACCGTCCTCGACCAGGTGGTCGCGCTGACCGGCAAGCTGCGCGGCTGAGAGCCAGTCAGCTCGTCGCCGCCACGCCGCCGAGCAGGGTCCTGACCATCAGCTCGGCGGCGCGGCGCGCGTGTACGGCACCGTCGCGCGCCGCCAACCACCCCCCGAACAGCGCCGCCCACACGTGCACGACCAGCCACTGCGCCGGCAGGTCGGCCGCCAGCGAGCCGTCGTCGAGGCCGCGCTCGACCACGAGCGAGACCGGGTCCCGGTGGCCGACGGCCTCCCACGTCTCGAGGTCGAGCAGCGCGTCGTCGGCGAAGACCAGACCGAGCACCTCGTCCTCGACGAGCATCTCGTGGCACAGCCGCGCCAGGGCCTCGGCGCCCGATCCCTCCAGCACCTCGGCCCGGTCCACGGCCGCACCGAGGCGGATCAGCGCCTCCTCCTCCACCGCGGCGACCAGTTCCGCGCGCCCTGGGAAGTAGCGGTGCAGGGTGGCCCGCCCGGTGCCCGCGGCCGTCGCCACGTCGGCGAGTGTCGCGCGCGAGTCCCTGCCCCAGACCTCGACGGCGGAACGGACGAGGTCGCGGCGGGTGCGCGAGGCGCGCGGCGAGTCGGTCACGTCTGCACCCTAGCCGCGAACGAGACACGCCTTTACCGAAATGAGACACGCGTGTTTCACTGACGTCATGTCCTCCACCCACGTCGGCCTCGACGCTGGCTCCACCGGGTTCCTCGTCGGGGGTTCCGTACTCGTCTGCGGTGCGCTCTCTTTCGTCGTCCCGGGCCTCACCTCGTGGGCCGTCGGGCAGGAGTGGCTGCCCGCGCAGGACCTGCTGCCGACCCTGGAGGACGCGGCTCACGCCGCGCCGTTCGTCGTACGCCTCGGCGTGATGCTGCTGGTCGGCCTCGCTCTCGGGCTGTTCCTGCGCCACGCGTCGCGCACGATCGAGGTGGCCGACTCCGAGCTGTGGGTCGTGGAGGGCGGCAAGCGCACCCGCTGGGGACGTCGCCAGGTCGCGTCGGTCTCCTTGTCCGGGCGCCGAATCTCGTTGCGCGACGCCACCGACGCCGAGCTGGTCGAGGTGTCGCTGGACAGCCCGCCCGCGGACGTACGCCGTGAGCTCGCCGAGCGCGGCTGGCCGCTGGTCGACTAGGGCGCGTCGCTAGATCCATGGCCTGCTACGCGCCCTAGGGCAGCAGGAAGCCCTCGGCGAGGAGCTCCCGGACAGCCGCCACCCGGTCGCCGGGCCCGACCAGCTCTTCCAGCGCGGCGGCGATCTGGCCGAGCGTCAGGTCGCCGTCGCAGGCCCCGACCAGCGCCGCCTCCCCGGTGTCGACGGGGCGCGCACGCCGCACCCCGCGCTGGCGCCGCAGCACGATCCGGTGCGGGTCCTCGGCGCCCGGCTCGGCGTACGACTCCTGCACGACGTCGTCCGCGCGCACCAGCCGCCGGCCGAGCAGCACCTCGTCCGGCTCGCGGAGCGCCTCGATCGCAGCGAAGTGGCGGTCGACCTCGTCGCCGAGCGGCAGCGCGACCTCGTACGGCCAGTCCAGCGCGACGAATCCGGGCTCGGCGTCGGTGCGCCGCAGGCTGATCCAGCCGAAGCCGACCGCCTCCGCCCCCTGCTCCTCGAACCACGACAGCCAGGTGTCGTAGCGGCGCGCGTACTCCGGCGACCCGTGCAGGCCGGCGTCCTTCAGCCACAGCTCGACGTAGGTCGGCAGGTCGGAGACCTCGCGCTGCACCACCCAGGCCTCCACACCCGGGTCGGAGCCCTCCACCCAGGCACCCAGCCGCTCCTCCCACGGCTCGTCGCGCCGGATCATCCAGTTGGCGAGCACCTGGCAGGTGCCGCCCGGGCTCAGCCGGGCGGGGGCACCGCGGACGAGGTCCTCCACCACCCGGTCACCGGGGACCCCGGAGTCGCGGTAGACCAGCCGCTCGTCGGTGGCCGGGGAGATCACGAACGGCGGGTTGGACACGATCAGGTCGAAGAGCTCGTCGCGGACCGGCTCGAAGTACGAGCCCTCCCGCACGTCGAGCCCGACCCCGTTGAGAGCGGCGTTCAGCCCGGTCAGCCACAGCGCGCGCTGGTTGACGTCGGTGGCGACGACCTGCCGGGCGTGGTCCGCGAGGTGGAGCGCCTGCACGCCGCAGCCGGTACCGAGGTCGAGCGCACGGTCGACGGGACGTCGTACGGTCAGCTGCGCCAGCGTCGTCGCCGCCGGGCTGATCCCGAGCACGTGGTCGGGGCCGACCCGGTTCGGCGCCCCGTCCAGCCCGGGGGTGAGGTCGGCGGCGACCCAGAGGTCGCGGTCGTCGGCGGCGTACGGGCGTACGTCGACCCGCGCCGCCACCTCGCCGACGGACTGCTCCAGCAGCCCCGCGGCGCACAACCGGTCGACCAGGCCCGGCAGCGCGGCCTCGGCGTCGGCGAGCGGGACGGGCAGCTGGAGCGGCCAGAGTCGCACGAGCGTGTCCAGCGGCCCCCCGGCGCGGGTCGCCCGCTCCCCCGGCGTCGTCTCGTTGCGCGCCAGCGCGGCGTGGGCGTCGGGCCCGAGCAGCGCGGCCACCGCGTCGTAGGTGTAGTCGGCCGTCGTCAGGGCCGAGGCCAGCGGCTCGGCGTAGTCCAGGGAGCGCACCCCCCGACCCTAGGGCGCCGCCTAGGGTCGGGGACCATGGAGCCGTTCCGCATCGACGTCGCGCAGGCCGACCTCGACGACCTGGCCGACCGGGTACGCCGCACCCGCTGGACGCGCGACCTCGGACACCGCCCGTGGGAGCGCGGCGTCCCGAGCGACGTGCTGCGCGCGCTGGCGGCGTACTGGGTCGAGGGGTACGACTGGCGCGCCGCCGAGGAGCGGATCAACGCCGTGCCCGGCTTCCGGACCGAGGTCGACAGGCAGAGCGTCCACCTGCTGCACCAGCGCAGCGCCGACCCCGGCGCGGTGCCGCTGGTCCTCACCCACGGCTGGCCGGGGGCGGTGTGGGAGTTCCTGCCCGTGCTCGACCGGCTGACCGCCGCCGGGCCCGGGGCGGTGCACGCGGTGGTGCCGGCGCTGCCCGGCTACGGCTGGTCCTCGCCGCTGGCCGGGGAGGGATGGACCGTCGACCGGGTCGCGCGGGCGTGGATCGCCCTGATGGACGAGCTCGGCTACGACCGGTTCGCTGTCCAGGGCGGCGACTGGGGGTCGGCGGTCTCGCGACAGGTCGCCGTCCTCGCCCCCGACCGGGTCGTCGGGCTGCACCTGAACATGCTGATGCAGCGCGAGCCCGACAGCGAGCCCCTCGACGACACCGAGCGCCGCCACCGCGAGCGGATGGCCTGGTTCCGGCGCGAGGGCCGCGGCTACAACGTCCTCCAGGCGACCCGCCCGGACACCGTCGCCCACGCGCTCGGCGACTCGCCGGTCGGTCTGCTGGCGTGGGTGCTGGAGAAACTGCACGACTGGACCGACCCCTCGAGCGCGTACGGCGGCATCGACCGCGACACGCTGCTCACGCTCGTGACGACGTACTGGCTCACCGACACGGCCGGGTCGTCCGCGCAGCTGTACTGGGAGCGCCAGCACCACCCGATGCGCGACGAGCCGGTCAGCGTGCCGACGGCCTTCGCGGTCTTCGCCCACGACATCCTGCCGCCGCTGCGCCGGGTCGCCGAGGAGACCCACCGGGTCGTCCGCTGGCGGGAGCACGACGCAGGCGGCCACTTCGCGGCACTGGAGCAGCCCGAGGTCTTCGTGAGCGACGTACGGGAGTTCGTCGCCGACCTGTAGGCGTACGACGGCCCCGCACCCGGGCGGGTACGGGGCCGACGGACGACGGCGCTACTTCACCGGCGCCGGCTCGGCGTCGTCGATGGCCACCTCGCCACGCTTGGAGAGGTAGACCACCACCGCGATGATCACCACGGCCACGACGGCGATGAGGATGCGCACCGCGTCGTTGGAGTCGTTGCCCACGGAGAGGCTGACGACGGCGGAGGCGATCAGCAGCGAGACCAGGTTCATCACCTTGATCAGCGGGTTGATCGCCGGTCCGGCGGTGTCCTTGAACGGGTCGCCGACGGTGTCGCCGATGATCGTGGCCTCGTGGGCCGAGGACCCCTTGCCACCGTGGTGGCCGTCCTCGACGACCTTCTTGGCGTTGTCCCAGGCACCACCGGAGTTGGCCAGGAACACCGCCATCAGCGTGCCGGTGCCGATCGCGCCGGCGAGGAAGCCCGCCAGCGCCGCGACGCCCAGGCCGAAGCCGACCGCGATGGGGGCGAGCACCGCGAGCACGCCGGGCGTGATCAGCTCGCGCAGCGAGTCCCGGGTGACGATGTCGACGACCCGGCCGTACTCCGGACGGCCGGTGCCCTCCATGATCCCGGGGATCTCGCGGAACTGGCGGCGCACCTCGTACACCACCGCGCCGGCGGCGCGGGCGACGGCGTTGATGGCCAGCCCGGAGAACAGGAAGACCACGGCGGCACCGAGCAGCACGCCGACGAGCGTTGCCGGGTTGAAGACGAAGAACTCCAGCAGCGTGCCCGTGAGGTCCTGCGCCTGCCCCGGGTCGGTGACGTCGCGACCGATCTCCTGCAGCTTGTCGAAGACCGAGGTGGCGTACGACCCGAACAGCGCGGTCGCCGCGAGCACGGCCGTGGCGATCGCGATGCCCTTGGTGATCGCCTTGGTGGTGTTGCCGACCGCGTCGAGCTCGGTGAGGATCTGCGCGCCCTCCTCCTGGACGTCGCCGGACATCTCCGCGATGCCCTGGGCGTTGTCGGAGACCGGGCCGAAGGTGTCCATCGCGACGATCACGCCGACCGTGGTGAGCAGCCCGGTGCCGGCCAGGGCCACGGCGAACAGCGAGACGGTCAGCGAGGCGCCGCCGAGCAGGAACGCCCCGAACACGGCGGCGCCGATCACCAGGGTGGTGTAGACGGCCGACTCGAAGCCGACCGAGAGGCCGGAGAGGATCACGGTCGCGGCACCGGTCAGCGACGTGCGCCCGACGTCCTTGACCGGGCGGTAGTCGGTGCCGGTGTAGTAGCCGGTCAGCGCCAGGATCGCGGCGGCCATCACGATGCCGATGACGACGGCGGAGGCGGCGATGATCGCGGGGTTGCCGCCGATGCTGCCCTCGGTGATCTGGTCCAGCACGGTGGCGCGGACGTCGAGGTCGTCGAAGCTGAACGGCAGGAAGACGAAGGACAGCACCACGCAGGCGACCGCCGAGACGGCCGCGGAGATGTAGAACGCGCGGTTGATGGTGACCAGGCCGTTCTCACCGGTGCGAGGACGGCACAGGTAGACGCCGAGCACGGCGGTCAGCGCACCGATCGCGGGGATCAGCAGCGGGAAGACCAGACCCTTCTCACCGAAGGCCTGAGAGCCGAGGATCAGCGCGGCGACGAGGGTGACGGCGTACGACTCGAACAGGTCGGCGGCCATGCCGGCGCAGTCGCCCACGTTGTCGCCGACGTTGTCGGCGATGGTGGCGGCGTTGCGAGGGTCGTCCTCGGGGATGTTCTGCTCGACCTTGCCGACGAGGTCGGCGCCGACGTCGGCGGCCTTGGTGAAGATGCCGCCGCCGACCCGCATGAACATCGCCAGCAGCGCGGCACCGAAGCCGAAGCCCTCCAGCACGTCGGGGGCCTCGTCACCGAAGGCGAGCACCACGATCGAGGCACCGAGCAGGCCGAGGCCGACGGTCAGCATCCCGACGGTCGCGCCGGTGCGGAAGCCGATCCGCATGGCCGGCTCGCGCCCCTCGGCCTCGGCGGCGGCGGCCACGCGCAGGTTGGCGCGCACGGCCAGCGACATCCCGAGGTAGCCCACGGCCGCGGAGAACCCGGCGCCGACGAGGAAGAAGATCGAGCGGAAGATCCGTACGCCCCAGTCGTCGGCCGGGAGCGCCAGCAGCAGGAGGAACGCCACGCCGGCGAAGATCCCCAGCGTGCGGAACTGACGGTTGAGGTAGGCGTTCGCACCCTCCTGCACCGCCTGCGCGATCGTGCGCATGTTCTCGGTGCCCTCCGCGGCGGAGAGCACCTCCTGACGGAACATCGCACCGAGCCCGAGCGCGGCCAGCGCGATGAGGGCGACGACGATGACGAGGACGAGGTTGAGCCCGTCGAGGTGGACGATCCCAGGGACGGGTGCGACGCCCGCTCCCGAGATCTGGCCGAGCAGGTGCGCGGTCATGGGTCTCCTTGGGTCTGGCGAGGCCCCCGAGACGGACCCCGCGTACGACGTGAGCTACGCCGCGCCGGAGTCTACGACGAGACACCCCCCGCCGTGACCAGGGTCACGTCGGTGTCTCACAGGTGACAGCGGACCGTCGGATGCGCCGTCGGCTCAGCCGGCGGTGAGCGCGGCGTCCTGCGAGGCGTGGATCGTGAAGACCTTCGCCAGACCGGTGATGCGGAAGATCTTCAGCAGCCGCTCGCGGGTGCACACGATCTCCATCGAGCCGCCCTCGACGCGTACCTTCTTCAGCCCGCCGACGAGCACGCCGAGGCCGGTGGAGTCGAGGAACTCGACGCCGTCCATGTCGATGACGAGGTGGTGACGGCCCTCGGCGACGAGCTGGGCGATCCGGTCCCGCAGCTTGGGCGCGGTGTAGACGTCGATCTCACCCGAGACGGACACGACGGTGACGTCGCCGCTCTCGTGGCTGTCGAGCACTAGATCCACGGTGCATCCCCCTGTGAGTGGATCGGGACGGTGGCCGCACCCCACTTCTCGCCGGCAGGACCGAGAAGCATTCAACCACCAGTGGGCGGTTCGGAACACCGGGTCGACGGAACTGGCACACTCCCCCGGTGTCCCGGCGTCCAGGCTCTCCCGCGCCCGCGGTGGCACTGGACCGGCTGACCGCCCGTGCCGACCGCGCCGAGAGCCTGCGCCACGTGGAGGTCGTCCCCGCCCGGGAGGCCCGTTCGACCGACTGGCCGGACTGGCTCGCCGAGCCGCTCCGGAGCGCGTGGGCCGAGCGCGGGATCCCACGTCCGTGGGAGCACCAGCGGCGGGTCGCGGACCTGGCGTACGACGGCACCCACGTCGTCGTCGCGACCGGTACGGCCTCGGGGAAGTCGGTCGGCTACCTCGCGCCCGCGCTGACCCGGGTGCTGCAGGCGCGCGGGCCTCGGGGCCAGCGGGGTGCGGCGGTCCTCTACCTCTCGCCCACCAAGGCGCTCGCGCGCGACCAGCTGTCCGCGCTCGACGCGCTGGGCACCGGCGTGCGCGCGTCGACCCACGACGGCGACTCCACCCCCGACGAGCGGGCGTGGACCCGCGACCACGCGGAGTACGTCCTCACCAACCCCGACATGCTGCACCGCTCGCTGCTGCCGGGTCACGAGCGCTGGTCCCGGTTCTGGAGCTCGCTGGAGATGGTGGTGGTCGACGAGTGCCACCACTACCGCGGGGTGTTCGGCGCGCACGTCGCCCAGATCCTGCGACGCCTGCGGCGGGTGTGCGCGGCGTACGGCTCGAGCCCCACCTTCGTGCTCGCCTCGGCCACTGTCGCCGAGCCGGAGACCACCGCCCGACGCCTGACCGGGCTCGAGGTCGTGCCGGTCAGCGACGACGCGTCGCCGCGGGGCGAGACCACGATCGCCCTGTGGCAGCCGCCGTTCTCCGGCCTGGCCGGGGAGAACGGCGCACCGGTACGACGCTCCAGCGGCGCCGAGACCGCGGACCTGCTGACCGACCTCGTCGTCTCGGGTGTCCGCACGCTGGCCTTCGTGCGGTCCCGGCAGGGCGCGGAGACGGTGGCGCTCACGGCACGCCGGCACCTCGGTGAGGTCGACCCCTCGCTGTCGGGGCGCGTGGCGGCGTACCGCGGTGGCTACCTGCCCGAGGAGCGGCGCGAGCTCGAGACCGCACTGCGGTCCGGCGCCTTGGTGGGGATGGCGGCGACGAACGCCCTGGAGCTGGGGATCGACGTCTCCGGGCTCGACGCGGTCGTGGTCGCGGGCTTCCCCGGCACCCGGGCCGCCCTGTGGCAGCAGTTCGGCCGGGCGGGTCGCGAGGCCGGGGACGCGCTGGCGGTGTTCGTCGCCCGGGACGACCCGCTGGACACCTACCTGGTCGACCACCCCGCGGCGCTGATCGGCGCCCCGGTCGAGGCAACGGTGTTCGACCCCGAGAACCCGTACGTCCTCGGACCGCACCTGTGCGCCGCCGCGGCCGAGATCCCGCTCACCGAGGAGGCGCTGCCACTGTTCGGCGAGCGTGCCCGCGAGGCCGTCGACGCCCTCACCGCCGGCGGGCTGCTGCGCCGCCGACCGCGCGGCTGGTTCTGGACCGACCGGCGCCGGGCCGGCGACCTGGCCGACATCCGCGGCACCGGCGGCCCACCGGTGCAGCTGGTCGAGGCAGGTACGGGTCGGGTGCTCGGCTCGGTCGACGCCGGGTCGGCGCACGGCACGGTCCACGAGGGGGCGGTCTACCTGCACCAGGGCGAGACCTGGGTCAGCGAGGCGCTCGACGTGGACGAGCACGTCGCCGTTCTCCGCCGCGAGCAGCCAGGGTGGACGACCTCGGCGCGGGAGCTCGTCGACATCGCGATCCTCGACGAGCAGCAGCACACCACGTGGGGGGACGCGCGGCTCAGCCTCGGCGGGGTACGGGTCGCACACCAGGTGGTCTCGTACCTCCGGCGGAGCACGCCCGGCGGCGACCTGCTGGGCGAGGAGCCGCTGGACCTGCCCGAGCGGACGCTGGACACCACCGCCGTGTGGTGGACCGTCCCCGCCGAGCGGCTCACGCCGGTGCTCGACCGCGCCGACCTGCCCGGCGCGGCCCACGCGGCCGAGCACGCCTCGATCGGCCTGCTGCCGCTCTTCGCGACCTGCGACCGCTGGGACATCGGCGGCGTCTCCACCGCGATCCACCCGGACACCGGGATGCTCACCGTGTTCGTGTACGACGGCCACCCCGGCGGTGCCGGGTTCGCCGAGCGGGGGTACGCCGTGGCCGCCGCCTGGCTGCGCGCCACCCAGGAGACGATCCTGTCCTGCCGGTGCGCCGAGGGCTGCCCCTCGTGCGTGCAGTCGCCCAAGTGCGGCAACCAGAACAACCCGCTCGACAAGGCCGGCGCGGTGCGGCTGCTCGACCTCCTGCTCGAGCACGCACCCGATCACGACCCGTCCTCCGAGGCGGGCCCCGCGCGGGCCTGACCGGGCAGCGTCCAGCGACGGCCGCCGATCGCACCCGAGCGCACCTCGACGGCCACGACGACCTCCTGGCCCCGGACGGTGCACGAGACCAGCCGGGCACCGTTGCTCGTGGCCACCCGCGCCGCGGCCATACAGCCGTCGGCCGCGTCCTGCAGCGCCGACGCCCCGGCGAGCGCGGCGAGGTCGGCCGCCGCCTGCGCCCGCCGGTGGCCGGCGACGAGGGCCGTCATCCCTGCCGCCGTCAGCGCCACGACCGCCAGCAGGGCGACCAGCGCCACCGTGAGCACCGAGGCGGCGCCGCGCTCGCCGCGCCCGGAGCCTCCCCTCACGTGCCCAGCTCCTTCAGCGCCACGGCCTCCGCGCGCACCCGCACCGTCGGGAGGGCACCGAAGACGCCGCCGGGGCCCCGCACGGGCGCGACCACGACGCTGCGGACGGTCGTGCCCGTCGCGTCGGTACGGACGCTCGCCCCGCCGGGTGCGACGCGGCGCGCCAAGGCGACGGCGGTGCCCTGACTCTCACCGCGGGCCAGGGCCCGAGCGGCCTCGCGCGAGGCGTCGACCACCCGGACCTGGGCCACACCGAGGCTGACCAGCCAGGCCAGCGCGACCGTGACCAGCACGAGGACGGGCAGGACGACCGCTGCCTCGGCGGTCACCGCACCCCGCTCGTCCCGCCGCCGCACCCGGCGCACCTCAGAACCCGAGCAGGGAGATCACGTGCTGGAAGGCGGTGCCCAGGATCTTGTCGCCCCAGCTGCTCGTGAGCAGCTTGAACAGCAGCGCACCGAAGGCGACGGCCGCGCCGGTGACGACGGTGTACTCGGCGGTCGTCGTCCCGGCCTCGTCGTGCTCGGGCACCTGCTCCTGCTCGTACTCCGGCATCGACACCAGCCGCAGGTGCGGCCGCCCTCGCCGACGGCCGCCCGGGCCGCGGCGTCGCTCCCGCCCGCTCTCCTGCGGACCGCCGCCGGCGCCCTCGTCCAGGGCCTCGTTGCTCGTCGTCATGACCTGCTCCTCGCTCTCCGGGCCCCGCCTGCCGGGACCGCCGAGCACGACGATCGCCGGGATCGCGGACCACCGCCGACGACGTCCTGCGTCCCGTGGACAACCCCTCGAGCGAGCGGGGTTGTGGGTCCGGAACGGATCGCTCGCCGGGCGTGCCGGACGGGTGCCGCCGTGGCCGGCGGACGACGTCGCCTGCGGGTCGCGGGCCCACACTGACCCGCAGGCGATCGGGTACGTGGCGGCACGACGCCACCGCGAGCACCGTGCCGGACCGGGCCCGCGACAGCGAGGTCGCCGCCCACGTCAACCGGCACCGGAGCGCCGAGACGGGTCAGCCGAGCAGCACGAGGCCGCCGACCAGCCCGGCGACCAGCGGCACGATCCCGAGCAGCACGAAGGCCGGGAGGAAGCAGGCACCGAGGGGTGCTGCCGCCTTGGTCGAGACCGACCGGGCGCGGGCCTCGACCTCGGCCCCCCGTCGCTCCCTCAGCTCGTCGGCCAACCGGCGGCCGGCGGCGCTCACCGACGCACCGGACCGTGCGGCGCGGTCGAGTGCCCGGCCGAGCGGGCCGAGCTCGGGGTGGGCGGCCACCTCACGCCAGACGGCCACCGGATCGGCCCCGAGCGCGATCCGGTGACGGATCGCTCCGAGCTCCTCGGCCACGGGGCCACCCAGGGCGTCGCCCACCAGGCCGAGGCCCTGCGCGGGGGCCGCTCCCGCCTCCAGCACGGTGACCAGCAGGTCGACCGCGCCCGGCAGGTCTGCCCGCAGCCGCTCGCGACGGTTGAGGACGGCCGCACTCTCGATGCCGCCCAGCACCCGCCAGACGACGACCGCCGCAGCCGCCCCGGCCGCCACACCCACCAGGCCACCCAGGAACGCCCACACCCCCGCGGCGACGACGGAGCACACGGGGCCGCGCGCCCGGTGCAGCAGCGGACGCCCCTCGCCCGCGTCCAGGACCCGCTCGGTCTCCGCGCCGGAGGAGAGCCGAGGCCGTGGTGGGAGGACGAGCAGCAGTGCCAGCGCCCCGAAAGCGGCCGCGAGCCAGGCGAGCACGCTCACGCCGCCAGCACCGAGGCCGAGATCCGCTGCAACCAGCTCAGTCCGGCCAGGCTGAGGCCGGCGCCGACGGCGAGGCAGGCGAGACCCGGCGTCGTACCGGTCAAGAAGCCCCACGGGTCGGCACCCAGGCCGGACCCGGCGAGCACGAAGAACACCGGCAGGCCGGCCATGATGCGTGCGGTGGCCCAGGCCGACGCGAGCTCCGCGGCGACCATGCGGGAGGTACGACGCCGGTCCCGCACCCCGTCCGCGACGCGTCCGAGTGCGCCGGCCAGCCCCGCGCCGGAGCGCTCGGCGACCTGCCAGGCCGCGGCGACCAGCCGGAGGTCGGCGTACCCCGGCCGGGCAGCGAGGTCACGCATCGCCGCGGGGACGTCCGCGCCGAGACGAGCGGCAGCGGCGACCGGGGCGAGGTCGGGGAAGTCGGCGCCGGCCTGCTCGAGGGCCGTACGGGGCGGGGTCCCGACGGTGAGGTCACCGGCGAGCGCGTCGCAGTAGTCCAGCACCCGCACCGCCCGGACCTCGGCGTCACGGTCCTGCCGGCGGCGGGCGACGAGACGCCAGCCCAGCCAGACGGTCACCACCACGATCACGGCCAGCACCAGCCCCCGCCCGTGGAGCAGCAGACCGCCCGGGACGAGCGCGAGCACCGCACCGGACCGCAGCGGCGGCGCACCGTGGCCGGCCCGTCCGCCGGCGTCCCGCCGGCGACGGGGAGGGAGGACGAGCAGGAGCGCCCCGGCGACCGCGAGACCGGCGACCACCGCCTGGGGGGTCATCGTCCGAGCCGGGCGGCGAGGGCCTCGGCGGCCGGCCCCGGTTGCCACCCGGCCCCCGTGACGCGGCCCGCCACCTCGACGCGCGACCCCGCGCCGTCGCGACGCAGCAGACCGATCTCACGCACGCCACGTCGCCCACCCGCACCTCGACCGAGGTGGACCACGACGTCGACCGCCGACACGAGCTGGCTGTGCACCGCCGCCAGCGGCATCCCGGCCGCGAGCGCGAGACCCTCGACCCGGCTCGGCACGTCGGTCGCGGAGTTGGCGTGGACGGTCGCGCACCCGCCCTCGTGGCCGGTGTTCATGGCGGCCAGCAGGTCGGTGATCTCGGCGCCGCGGACCTCGCCGACCACCAGCCGGTCCGGGCGCATCCGCAGCGCCTGCCGGACCAGGTCGCGCAGCGTGATCTCGCCGGCGCCCTCGACGTTGGGTGGCCGCGCCTCCAGGCCCACGACGTGCGGGTGGTCGGGCCGCAGCTCCGAGGAGTCCTCGACGAGGACTATCCGCTCCCCCGGCGGGACGCGGCCCAGGAGCGCGCCGAGCACCGTCGTCTTGCCCGTACCCGTGCCGCCGCTGACGAGGAAGGCGCAGCGCTGCCGCACCACCTCCGCCAGCAGCTCGGCCACCTCCTCCGGCAGCGCCTGGGCGCCGACCAGCTCCTCGAGGGTGAACGCCCGCGCACGCGGCACCCGGAGCGACAGCACGGTGCCCGGCCGCGAGACCGGGGCGAGCACGGCGTGGAAGCGGGTGCCGTCGGGCAGCCGGAGGTCGACGTACGGCGTGGCGTCGTCCAGCCTCCTGCCACCCGCAGCGGCGAGCCGCTGCGCGAGCCGGCGCACGGCCTCGTCGTCGGCCATCCGCACCCCGGTGAGCTCCAGCCCGCGTCCCCGGTCGACGTAGACCGCCGACGGCCCGTTGACCAGTACGTCCGTCACCCCCTCGGCGCGCAGCAGCGGCTCCAGCGGGCCCGCCCCGAGCACGTCGCGCCGCAGCGCGTCGTGCACGGCGAGCACGGTGGCGTCCCCGACGGGTCGACCCTCCCCGCGCAGCGCGACCGCGACCCGCTCGGCGGTCAGCGGAGCGCCCTCACGGGCGAGGCGGTCCCGCACGCGGTCGACGAGGGTCGGATCGGCCGGGCCCGCGCCCACACCGGGCGAGGCGGTGCTCATGCGGCGACCCTCAGGCCTGCGATCGTGGCGGCGACCTCGGCGGCGGCCCGCGCGAGCGGACCACGGCGGGCCCTCAGCGGGCCTGCGCCGAGGTCGATCGCCTCGTCCAGCCCTCGCTGGTCGGTCATCGCCACGACGGCGTCGGCGCCCAGCAGCCGCCCGACGTGGTCGGCGGAGACGCCGCCAGTGCCGCGGACCACCACGTGGAGGTCGGCCGAGTGCCCGCGCAGCCGGGTCGCCGTGCGCGACGCGGAGGTCACCGCGGCCACCGTGCACCCGGTGACCAGGACCACCCGGTGGCACCGGGCCAGGGCCTCGTCGGTGGCCTGCCCTGGGTGGCGGGGGAGGTCGAGCACGGTGGTGTCGTGGCCGCGGCAGCCGGCCGAGAGCACCTCGCGCATCGCGAAGGGCTGCAGCACGGGCTGTGGCAGTGCAGGGCCGTCCGGCACGACCGCGGCCGGCCCGGCGGGCGCGGGCCACCCGAGCACGGCCACGCCGCGCCGCGTCGGGAGCGCCTCCTTCAGCGCCCTGGCGCTGAGCCGGCCGGTCGAGCTGACCAGCGAGTCCCAGCGCACCCCCTTCTCGGACTCGGCCCCGAGCACCCGGTCGACCCCGGCACCCCAGGGGTCGGCGTCGACGAGCAGCGTCGAGCCCGACGCGGCCAGGCTCTGGGCCAGCGCGCACGCGAACACGGTCGCTCCTGCTCCTCCCGACCCACCGAGCACCCCGACGAGTCGCCCCTGCGCGGCCGCCGTGGCGTCACCGGCGTCGGTCAGCATCTCGACCAGCCACCCCTCGGAGACCGGTAGCGCGGCCAGCGTCTCGGCCCCGATCTCGAGCGCCCACTTGAACAGGTGGTCGGGGACCGGTGAGTGCCCGACGACGTACACCTGAGGCCTCCGGGGCGGGCCGGCCTGCGAGAGCGGTTCCGCCAGGTCCGCCCCCACGAGCACCGGACCCGCCCCGGACCACGACCGCAGCGCGTCGCCGACCTCCCGCACCACCACTGGCTCGACGCCGGCCGCAGCGGCCAGGCGCACCACCTCGGCGGTCAGCAGGTCGTCTCGGGTCACGAGCAGCGCAGCGGTCATGGCGTGCAGGCTGCCTCGGCCCGGGAACGGACGACGCCCGACGAGCGGCTACCTGTGGACAGGCGCCGGAGCGGCCGCGCCTGTGGATCCGCAACGGACGTCGGTGCGCGGATCTAGGATCGGGTCATGCCCACGGGGCCCTCAGGACCGACCGCAGCGTTCTTCGACCTGGACAAGACGATCATCGCCACGTCCAGCACCATGGCGTTCTCGCGCCCGTTCCAGGCCGGCGGGCTGATCAGCCGCAGGGCGATGCTGCGCAGCGTCTACGCCCAGTTCGTCTACACCGTCGGCGGCGCCGACCACGACCAGATGGAGAAGATGCGGCGCTTCCTCTCCGAGCTCTGCGCCGGGTGGGACGTCGCGACCATCAACGAGATCGTCGCCGAGACGCTGCACACGGTCGTCGACCCGCTGGTCCACGACGAGGCGGTCGCCCTGATCGACCACCACCACTCGTTGGGTCACGACGTCATCATCGTGTCCGCCTCGGGCTCGGAGCTGGTGGAGCCGATCGGCGCGATGCTCGGCGCCGACCGGGTGGTCGCGACGCGGATGGAGATCGCGGACGGCCGCTACACCGGAGACATCGCGTTCTACGCCTACGCGGAGAACAAGGCCGTGGCGATGCAGGAGCTGGCGGGGGAGATCGGCTACGACCTCGCCGACTGCTTCGCCTACTCCGACTCGATCACCGACGTCCCCATGCTCGAGGCCGTCGGCCACCCCCACGCCGTCAACCCCGACCGCGACCTGCGCCGGGTCGCCGGTGAGCGCGGCTGGCCGGTGCTGACCTTCGACAGGCCGGTCGCCCTGCGCAGCCGGGTACGCCTGCCGCCGGCGCGCCCGACGCTGACCGCCCTCGCCGTCGGGGCCGCCGTCGCCGCCGGCGGGGTGGCGTACGCCGGCGTCCGGCGCCGCGCTGCCGGGCGGGGCTAGGCGCCGCCGCCGTCCACCGCGGCCACCGCCCGCGAGCTGTCTTTCAGCGCGATCCCGGACCGCCCGAGCTCGCGCGCCCCTGCGACCAGTGCCGTCACCACGGAGGCTGCGGCGTCGTACCCCATGCCTTCGGGCGGGTGGATGTTCGACAGGCAGTTGCGGTCGGCGTCACTCAGACCCGGTCGCGGTCGGTGGGTGAGGTAGATCCCGAGGCTGTCGGCGACCGAGAGGCCCGGCCGCTCGCCGATCACGACCACCAGCGTGTCGACCCCCATCGCCTGCCCCACGTGGTCCCCCAGGCCGACCCGGGCCTGGGTGGCGATCACCGGCGGCGCGACGGAGTACGTCGCCCCGAGCCGCTCGACGAGAGCGGCCATCAACCCTGGCCCGTGGGCGGCCAGCGCGCGCGGCGACAGCCCGTCGGCCAGGACGATCCCCACGTCGGCGTCGGAGGCCGGGACCGCTGAAAGGCCCGCGGGCCGGCGCCCCAGGTCCGGCCGACGCAGGTACTCCCCTCTCGAGCCTGCGCAGCTGCTCACCTGTGCGACGTCACCGAGGTCGAGTTCGCCGAGCGCCGCGACGAGCCCGTCGACGTCCAGTGGCTCGTGGACCGCGTCACGGGCAGCCGCGTGAGCGGCACGGAACTCCAGCACCCGCCGAGTGGGCAGCGAGCTCCCCGACCGCCCCAGGCCGATGCGCGCCTGGGTCAGTCCTCGCAGCGGCTCCCACGGGTCGGCCGCAGGCCGCTCGGGCACGGCGCTCACGGTGCTGCCATGAGGGCCAGCTGCGTTCCGCCAGGGTCGAGCGGGTGGATCCGTCCCTGCTCGTCGGCCATCCCCTGTCGCGCGAGCCAGGACTCGAACTCCGGGGCGGCGCGCAGCCCCAGCACCTGGCGGGCGTACAGCGCGTCGTGGAAGGACAGGCTCTGGTAGCCGAGCATCACGTCGTCGGCGCCGGGGACCGCGATCACGAAGGCCGCCCCGGCCACCCCGAGGAGGGTGAGCAGGGTGTCCATGTCGTCCTGGTCGGCCTCGGCGTGGTTGGTGTAGCAGACGTCGACGCCCATCGGAAGGCCCAGGAGCTTGCCGCAGAAGTGGTCCTCCAGCCCGGCGCGCACGATCTGCTTGCCGTCGTAGAGGTACTCCGGGCCGATGAACCCGACCACCGTGTTGACCAGCAGCGGGCTCAGCTCGCGGGCCACGGCGTACGCCCGTGCCTCCAGGGTCTGCTGGTCGACCGGACGGCCGCCGACCCCGAGGTGCGCGCCTGCCGAGAGCGCGGAGCCCTGACCGGTCTCGAGGTACATCACGTCGTTCCCGACCGTCCCTCGCCCCAGCGATCGCCCGGCCTCGTTGCCCTCGCGCAGCACCGCGAGGTCGACGCCGAAACTGTTGTTGGCGGCCTCCGTGCCGGCCACGGACTGGAAGACCAGGTCGACCGGCGCCCCGCGCCCGATCAGGTCGATGGTCGTGGTCACGTGGGACAGCACGCAGGACTGCACCGGGATGTCGAAGCGCTGCCGCACGTCGTCGAGCAGGTGCAGCAGGTCCGCGGTCGCCTCCGGCGAGTCGGTCGCCGGGTTCACGCCGATGACCGCGTCACCACAGCCCATCAGCAGGCCGTCGAGGGTCGCCGCGGCGATCCCCCGCGGGTCGTCGGTGGGGTGGTTGGGCTGGAGGCGCGTGGCCAGCCGGCCCGGGAGCCCGATCGTCGTGCGGAACGCGGAGGTGACCTGGAGCGCCGACGCCGCGAGGACGAGGTCCTGGTTGCGCATCAGCTTCGAGGTGGCGGCCACCATCTCCGGGGTCAGACCGGGCGCGAGCGCGCCGAGCGTGGTGGCGGCGTCCGGCCGGACCGCGGTCTCGAGCAGCCAGTCGCGGAAGCCGCCGACGGTGAGGTGCGCGATCGGCGCGAAGGCGGTCCGGTCGTGCCCGTCGAGGATCAGCCGGGTGACCTCGTCCTCCTCGTAGCCGACGACCGGCTCGGTGAGGAACCGCTCCAGCGGTACGTCGGCCAGAGCCCACGCGGCCGCCGCCCGCTCGGCGTCGGAGTCCGCGGCGCAGCCGGCCAGCTCGTCGCCGGAGCGGCGCGGCGTGGCCTTGGCGAGCAGGTCGACCAACCCGTCGAAGGCGTACGTCGTACCCTCCAGGCCGTGGGTGTACCTCACCGCACCTCCTCGTCGGCGGCCGCCAGCGCCGCGAACTCCTCGTCCGGAGAGCCTGCCACCAGGTGGTGGCGGCTGTGCAGGCCGAAGTACGCCATGAACGCAGCGAAGACGACCAGGCAGCTCAGTGCCGCCACCGTGTCGACGAGGAACGTCGCCACGACCGCGACCGCCGCGACGACCAGCGCGAAGCCGGTCGTCATCACGCCCCCGGGCGTGCGGTAGGGCCGCGGCATCGACGGCTCACGCACCCGCAGCACGACGTGGCTGACCATCATCAGGACGTAGCTGAGCGCGGCGCCGAAGACGGCCATGTTCAGCAGCAGGTCGCCCTGGCCGGTCAGCGAGAGCGCGAACCCGATGACGCCGGGCACCACCAGCGCGAGCGTCGGCGCCTTGCGGGCGTTGGTCACCGACAGTCGCGTCGGCAGGTAACCGGCTCGAGAGAGCGCGAACAGCTGGCGGGAGTAGGCGTAGATGATGGAGAAGAAGCTCGCCACCAGACCCGCGAGCCCGATGTAGTTGACCACCGTGGCCGCCGTCCCGCCCCCGAGCGCCTCGACCAGCGGGTTGCCCGACTCCGACACGCTCGCGGCACCGCCGGCGCCGGTGGTCAGCACCAGCACCACCACGCACGAGACCACGAGGACGCCGATGGCCGCGATGATGCCGCGCGGCACGTTGCGGGCGGGGTCCGCGGTCTCCTCGGCGGCCAGCGGGACCCCCTCGACGGCGAGGAAGAACCAGATCGCGAACGGGATCGCCGACCAGATCCCCAGGTAGCCGAACGGCAGCAGTTCCGAGGCGCCCGCAGCGTCCGTCGGCGCGATGTCGGTGAGGTTGGCCGGGTCGAACTGGCCCGCCGCGGCCACCGCGAACACCACCAGACCGACCAGCGCGACCGCCGTGATCACGAACATCACCTTGAGCGCCTCACCGACGCCGGCGAGGTGGACACCGATGAAGACGACGTACGCCGCCAGGTAGACCCACCACCCGTCGGTGATCCCGAACAGGCCGAGCGACTCGACGTACGCGCCGATGAAGGTGGCGATCGCGGCCGGCGCGACGGCGTACTCGATGAGGATCGCGGTGCCCGTCGCGAAGCCGCCCCACGGCCCGAGCGCCCGCCGCGCGAAGGTGTAGCCGCCGCCCGCTGCCGGCAGCGCCGAGGACAGCTCGGCCATCCCGAGCACGAGAGCCGTGTACATGGCCGCGATCACGACGACCGCGATGGCCAGCCCGCCGAACCCGCCCTCGGCGAGACCGAAGTTCCAGCCCGAGTAGTCCCCGGAGACGACGTAGGAGACGCCGAGGCCTGCCAGCAGCAGCCACCCGGCCGAGCCCTTCTTGAGCTGTCGCTGCTCGAGGTAGGCCGCGTCGCCCGGCGGCGCGGTGGCTGAGGTACGGGTGGCCTCGGAGCGGTCATCGACGGTCATGGCGGGTCCCCTCGGGTGGTGTCGGGTCCGCGCAGGCTAGGCCCGCCGTGTTGCGCGCGCGTGACGGCTGAGCGGGCCGGTCGAGACCAGCACGACCTACCCGCCGGTAGGGCTACCGCCGGTCGAGACGGCGGCGTACAAAGGAGGGCATTGCACCACCCCCACAACTCCACAGCGTCGTACGAGCCGGGTACCCACGCGGCGACCCACCCTTCCGACCAGGGCGCGTGCACGCGGGCACGTCGTCGGACCTCCCGCGGCCGCAGTTGAGAGAGCACGCCTGGTAGCCCTTCTCTCGTACGCCGAGAACGGCACCGGAACCGCGCGCAGCGGACCCGGTGCCGTTCGTCCGTCCGCGTGCGGCGCCATGGTCTTCGCACCCGTCGAAGAGTCGAGACCCCGCCGGCCTCAGCGCACCAGCGGGCTGGAGTCGGCGCCGCGGGACTGCGCCTCGGCGGCGTACAGCAGCCAGGCGTGCAGGCCGTTCGGCGTCCCCGAGGCGTACGCGCGCAGGTTGGACTCGTACTCCGCGCGCAGCGCGAGGTGCCCGGCCTCGGGGACGACCAGCGACGCCGGGTCGACACCGCGGGCGACGAGCACCAGGCGCTCGACGGCACGCGCGACCAGGTCGTCGTACGATCCGAACGGCCGCACCGTGGCGACCTCGGCGTGGGCGAGCGCGGCGACGAGGAGCGCCGGCGCCGAGGTCTGCGCCGCCAGGGTCCGCGCGAGGTCGCGCATCCGGCCGGCCGCCTCCCCGGAGACCGGACGGCCACCCGTACCGCTGCCGGAGGCGAGCACGTGCAGCCGCGAGAGCACCTGCAGCGGCGCGGAGGACATGGTGGGCACCAGGGACAGCAGCTCGGTGGAGACGCGGACGGCGGCCGCGGCCGCCTCGTCGCCCTCACCGTCGCCCACCTCGACGCTGGACGAGGTCGACCCGGCGAGGACCGCGGACGCGTACGCCCCGCGCAGCAGCGACTCGGCCGTCTGGTCGGGGCGGGTACGACGCAGCCCGCGGTCGCGGAGCAGCGCGTCGATGCCGTCGCGCGTCGCCGCGAAGCCCGAGGGGACACCCTCGAGATCCAGCAGCCAGGACAGCGGGTCCGGCGCGCGCTCAGGGTCCGCCACGGGGTGAAAACTATCGGGTACGTTCGCGGCTACGCACACCCGGACCGTCCCGTGAGGAACCATCTGTGACCGGCGAGAGCCTCAGCTTCGGCGGCGTGGCCGACCGCTACGACCGGGCCCGGCCCGGCTACCCGGTCGAGGCCGCGCGCTGGCTCACCGGCGACGCACCCGCCCGGGTCCTCGAGCTCGGCGCCGGCACGGGGAAGCTGACCCGGACGCTGGTCGAGCTCGGCCACAACGTGATGGCCTCCGACCCCGACGAGCGGATGCTCGCGGTCCTCGAGCAGCGTGCGCCCGGCGCCCACGTGCGCACCCACGGCGCCGAGGACGTCCCGCTGCCCGACGCGATCGCCGACGTCGTGATCAGCGCCCAGGCCTGGCACTGGTTCGACCACGAGCGCGCCATCCCGGAGATCGCCCGGGTCCTCAAGCCCGGTGGCGTGCTCGCACTGGTCTGGAACGAGCGCGACGAGACCGTCCCCTGGGTCGCCCGGCTGGGCCGGCTGATGGGCAGCAACGACAACCAGGACGACCAGGTCGCCGCGCTGCGCGACCAGCCGGAGTTCCCCGAGATCGAGGAGGCGACCTTCCGGCACTGGCAGCACCTGGACCGCAAGGCCGTGCTCGACCTCGCCGCGTCACGCTCCTACGTCGCCTCGATGGGCGAGGAGGAGCGGGAGGAGACGCTGGCCAGGGTCTCCGCGCTGTACGACGACTACGGCCGCGGGCCCGACGGCATGAAGCTGCCGTACGTCACCCGGTGCTTCCGCGCGAGCGTCCACCACCGCCAGGTCTCGGTGCCCGGGCGCTCCTTCGCCACCGACGACCTCGGCGAGGAGACCACCGACCCGGCGTTCTCCCCCGGCCCGCTGCGCAACGAGCCGGAGGCCGCACCGGCTCCTGCTCCTCCGCGCCCTCCGGACGCCGGTCCCGTCGCGCCCGCACCGATGCCCCGGCCCCTGGACGGGTCGGACGGCTCGGCCGGACGAGGTGTCGCGTCCCCTGGCCACCTCGCACCGCCCCCCTCGGGCCCGACCTGGCGAGCCGGCACGTTCCCCGACGAGGCGACGCTGCTCATCGACTTCCGCTGAGCGTCCGGCCTCACCAGCCGAACCGCTCCTCGCGGACGTCTCGTCGTCGTACCCCGCAGGCGCGCAGCACCCACCGCACCTGCTCGCTCCACTCCTCCGGCCCGCAGACCCGGACGTCGCAGTCGGCGACGTCGGGGACGAGCCGCTGCAGGACGTCCTCGTCCGATCCCTCGGTGCCGACGGGGAGCCACGACCACTCCTCGCGCCGCGGGCCGACCAGCCGCACCACCTCGATCCCGCGCCGGGCCGCCAGCCGGTCGATCTCGTCGGCGAGCACCGCCTCGCCGTGCACCCGGTGCAGCAGCGTCACCTCGCCCGGGCGCAGCGGCAGCTCCTCGAGCACCGCCCGGTAGGGCGTCACGCCGATCCCGGCCGCGACCAGGAGCAGCCGGTCGTGGTGGCGTGCCCCGACGCCGACCGGCCCGTACGGCCCCTCCACCGACACCCTCGTGCCCGGCGCGAGCGCGGCCAGCCGCAGACCGTCGTCGCCGTCGGTCGCGGCGGTGATCCGCAGCGCCTCGGCACTCGGCGCGGCCGACAGCGAGTACGGGTGGGCCTGGGTCCAGCGTCCGAGCCGCCAGGTCAGGAACTGTCCCGCGCGGGCACCGAGCCGCTCGAGGTCGCGCCCGCCCACGGTGATGCTGACCGCGCCGGCCGCCTCCGGCTCGGTCGCCAGCACCCGCAGCGCGTGCCGCCGGGAGCGGAGCACCGGCACCAGCACGCGGAACCACAGCACCGCGGCGAGCGTGAGGACGTACAGGCCCCACCAGAACGCCGCGACCACCCCCACGCCGAGGTCCGCGGCGACGAGGACGTGCGGGAGGACCAGGCCCGTGCCGACGTACGCCCACAGGTGGACCAGGTGCCACAGCTCGTAGCGCAGCACCCGGCGCACCCGACACCACGAGGTCAGCGCCACCAGGACCACGAGCGCGGTGCCGATGCTGGCCAGCAGCATGTGCCGGTCGGTGACGAAGAGCCGCAGCAGCGCCTCGCCGCCGCTCACCGGACCGCCACGGGTCGCGCGCGAGAGCGCGAAGAGGCCGACGTGGCCGAGCATCAGCGCGAGCGAGGCGATCCCCAGCCAGCGGTGGAGTCGTACGACGACGTGCCTGCCCCAGGTGCGCTCGAGCCAGGGCAGCCGCGCGAGGAGCAGCACCATGAGCAGCAGCAGGTCCAGCGAGAGCAGCCCGAGGAAGTTCGCGTCGTTCTCGGAGAGCGTGCCGAGGCCGGCCACCGTGGCGAGCAGGCCCTGCGTGCGGCTCCACACCCACACGCAGAAGCCGAGCGACACCGCGCCGAGCGCGACCGTGAGCGCGGTGAGGACCGCATCACCCCGGTGTCCGCGCACGACCCCACTGTGCCCGCCGCAGGTCGTCCGTGGACGGGAGTAACGTCCGTCACACCACTCTCGGCCCCTAGGAGGACCCCGTGTCCCGCGCGAAACGATCCATGCCGCCCGGCCCGTCGAGCCCGCAGGCTCCCTCCGAGTCGGCGCCCACCGGCTTCGGCAGCCACATCGCCAACCCCGCACCCCTCGGCCTCGGTGCCTTCGCGATGACCACGATGGTGCTCAGCTTCGTCAACGCCGGCCTGGTGCCCGAGACCGTCGAGCCGGTCGTCTTCGGCCTCGCGCTGGCGTACGGCGGCGGTGCGCAGCTGCTCGCCGGGATGTGGGAGTTCGCCAAGGGCAACGTCTTCGGCGCGACCGCGTTCTCCTCCTTCGGCGCGTTCTGGCTGTCCTTCTGGTGGCTGACCGCGCACCTGGAGGGCTACGGCATCCCCGAGGGCGACATCGGCAAGGGGCTCGGCCTCTACCTGATCGTCTGGGGCGTCTTCACCGCGTACATGACGGTCGCGGCCACGAAGGAGAGCGTCGCCGTGCTGACGGTCTTCGAGCTGCTGACGGTGACCTTCCTGCTGCTCGGCATCGGCAACATGGCCGGCGTCGAGGGACTGGTCAAGGCCGGCGGGTACGTCGGCATCCTCACCGCCCTGGCCGCCTGGTACGCCTCCTTCGGCGGCGTCACGGCGTACACCCACGGCCGGTCGCTGGTGCCGATGGGAGAGCGGTCCTAGACCGGCCCGACGGGCGCGTGCTCCTGCCCTGCCGGGCAGGTCACGCGACGGTCCGGCCCGGCTAGCCTGACCAGCACCCGGCGATGAACGGCCTTCCACCCCATCGATGGAGATGAGCATGAACGACAAGTCCGAGACCCTGGCCAGCCTCAGCCACGAGGAGCGGCGCTACGCCCCGCAGGAGGACCTGGTCGCGCAGGCGAACGTCACCCAGCAGACGTACGACGACGCCGCCGCCGACCGGCTCGGCTTCTGGGAGAAGGCCGCCGAGCGGCTGGAGTGGGGCCAGCGGTGGGACCGGGTCCTCGACTGGGACGACCCGCCGTTCGCCAAGTGGTTCGTCGGCGGCACGCTGAACGCCTCGTACAACTGCGTCGACCGGCACGTCGAGGCCGGCAACGGCGACCGGGTGGCGATCCACTGGATCGGCGAGCCGGAGGACGACACCCGCGACATCACCTACGCCCAGCTGAAGGACGAGGTCAGCCAGGCGGCCAACGCGCTGAGCGACATGGGCGTCGGCACGGGCGACCGGGTGGCGATCTACATGCCGATGATCCCCGAGACCGCGATCGCGATGCTCGCCTGTGCGCGCCTCGGTGCCATCCACACCGTCGTCTTCGGCGGCTTCTCCTCCGACGCCCTGGCCAGCCGGGTGCTGGACTGCGAGGCGAAGGTGATCGTCACCTCCGACGGCGGCTACCGCCGCGGCGCACCCTCCGGCCTCAAGCCCGCCGTCGACGAGGCCGTCGCGAAGGTCGCGCAGGAGGACGCCGACCTCGTGACCAACGTGCTCGTCGTGCAGCGCACCGGTCAGGACGTGGAGTGGAACGACTCCCTCGACGTCTGGTGGCACGACGCCGTCGGCGGCGCCTCGACCGAGCACACCCCGGAGCAGTTCGACGCCGAGCACCCGCTGTTCGTCATGTACACCTCGGGCACGACCGGCAAGCCGAAGGGCATCCTGCACACCACCGGCGGCTACCTCGTGCAGACCTCGTACACGCACTGGGCGACGTTCGACCTCAAGCCCGAGACCGACGTCTTCTGGACCGCGGCCGACATCGGCTGGATCACCGGCCACAGCTACATCGTCTACGGCCCGCTCGCCAACGGGACGACCAGCGTGATGTACGAGGGCACGCCCGACACCCCGCACAAGGGTCGCTGGTGGGAGATCGTGCAGAAGTACGGCGTCACCATCCTCTACTGCGCGCCCACGGCGATCCGTACCTTCATGAAGTGGGGCTCGGAGATCCCCGAGGAGTACGACCTGTCCACCCTGCGGGTGCTGGGCTCGGTCGGCGAGCCGATCAACCCCGAGGCGTACGTCTGGTACCGCGACACCATCGGCGCCGGCAAGGCCCCGGTGATGGACACCTGGTGGCAGACGGAGACCGGCGGTCACATGATCACCCCGCTGCCCGGCGTCACCCACGGCAAGCCCGGCTCGGCGATGACCGCGTTCCCCGGGATCTCCGCCGAGGTGGTCGACGACGAGGGCACGCCGGTCGGCGACGGTGAGGGCGGGCTGCTGGTCATCACCGAGCCCTGGCCGGCGATGCTGCGCACCCTGTGGGGTGACGACGAGCGGTTCAAGGAGACCTACTGGTCGCGCTTCGCCGACCAGGGCTACTACTTCGCCGGCGACGGGGCTAAGAAGGACGAGGACGGCGACCTGTGGCTGCTGGGCCGCGTGGACGACGTCATGAACGTCTCCGGGCACCGGATGTCGACCACCGAGATCGAGTCCGCGCTGGTCTCGCACCCGAAGGTCGCCGAGGCCGCGGTCGTCGGGGCCGCCGACGAGACCACCGGCCAGGCGGTCTGCGCGTTCGTGATCCTGCGGGAGTCGGCCCTCCAGGGCGGCGAGGAGGCCTCTGACGACCTCATCCAGGAGCTCCGGATGCACGTCCAGAAGGAGATCGGAGCGATCGCCAAGCCGCGCCAGATCATGGTCGTCCCCGAGCTGCCCAAGACCCGCTCGGGCAAAATCATGCGGCGTCTGCTCAAGGACGTCGCAGAGAACCGCGAGGTCGGCGACGTCACCACGCTGGCCGACTCGACGGTGATGGACCTGATCAAGGACGGCTCCTCCTCGGGCGGCGAGGACTGATCCGCCGCGACCGCACCCCGGCCCGTCGCACGTCGGGCAGGGGTGCGGTCGTGCACGTCCCCGCCCGTTTCGCCTAGGCTCAGGCGTACCACCGCGAGAGGAACCCATGGCGCAGCTCGACAAGTCGGCCCCTGCCACACCGTCCGTGAACGACCCGGCCGACGACCCCACCATCGGCAAGCTCGCCGTCGACGTCAGCCGGAACGTCTCGCTGCTGGTCCGCAAGGAGATCGAGCTCGCCAAGTCCGAGCTGAAGTTCTCGGTGCGCGTCGGCGTGATGGGCGTCGTGCTCTTCGCGGCCGCTGCGTTCATCGGCGTGCTGGCGATCATCATGCTCTCGGTCGCGATCGCGTACCTGATCCACCTGACCGGGCTGAACCTCGCCTGGTGCTACCTGATCGTGTTCGCGTTCTACCTCCTGGTCGCCGGACTGCTCGGGTTCCTCGGCTACCGCAGCATCAACAAGGCCGGCCCGCCCAAGCGGGCCATCGCCGAGGCGAAGAAGACCCAGGCCGTGCTCAAGGACCGCAAGGGCTGACCCACACCGTCGAGTGGTGCATTCCACCGGGTCGAGTGGTGCCCCCTCCTGGGTCGAGTGGTGCGTTCTGCCGTTTAGCCGGGTACGCCGAACGTCCACAGGCCGATCGGCCGGCGTAGTCGTCCACAGGCCCGTACGCGGACCAGCGGCGTGTGCCGCTCGTGTCGCACCGTGCTGCCATGACGAGCGTCATCGAGCTCCCGACCACTCCGTTCACCCGAGCCGACCTCGAGCAGATCGGGGTGACCCCGTGGGCCCTCGAGTGCGCGCTCGACGCACGGCTCGTCCGGCGGGTGGTGCGCGGCGTCTACGTCCGCTGCGACCAGCCCGACACCATCGAGACGCGCTGCCGGGCGGTGAGCCGGGTGATCCGGTCGGGCTCGGTCGTGCGGGACCGTACGGCGGCCTGGCTGCACGGCGTCGACGCGCTCGACCACCACGAGAAGGAGGTCCTGCCCGAGATCGAGACCTCGGTGCCGCGCTTCGTGACACCCACTCGGCGCGCCGACCACGCCGGGTGCACCCGCGACCTCCGCGTACGAGACGTGGTGGTGCTGCACGGCCTGCGGGTCACGACCGCGATGCGGACGGCCCTGGACCTGGGCTGCTCGATGCGCGCTCGCTCGGCCCTCGCGGTGATCGACGCGATCCTGCGGCTGCACGGCCTCGACGTCGAGCAGCTGACGCGGGAGTCGGCCCGGTTCCGGCGACGCCGCGGGGTCGTGCAGCTGCGGCGGTTGCTGTCGATGGCCGACGCTCGCTCGGAGTCCTTCGGCGAGTCCTGGGTCCGCTACGAGCTGCTCGAGGCCGGGCTGCCGGTGCCGGAGCTGCAGTGGTGGGTCGATGTGGACGGCGTGCCGACGTACCGGCTGGACCTGGCGTTCCCGCTGCACAAGGTCGCCGTCGAGTAAGACGGCCAGGAGTTCCACACCGCGCCGGAGGACCGTGCCGACGACGCGGAGCGGCGCGCGTGGCTCACCGAGCACGGATGGATCGTCATCGTCGTCACCGGCGACCGGCTCGATCAGCGATCGGTCGCGCTGTGGACCGACGAGGTCCGACAGGGCCTGCGCAGCCGGACGTACCGGTAGAACCCACCACTCGAGCCCGCAGAACCAGCAGCTCGACCCGGTAGGGGGCACCACTCAACGTGGCAGGTGCAACGGCTCAGCGCGAGCGGCGGCGCATCCGCTCGATGTCCATGATCACCACGGAACGCGGCTCCAGGCGGAGCCAGCCGCGCGAGGCGAAGTCGGCCAGCGCCTTGTTCACCGTCTCGCGGGAGGCGCCGACGAGCTGGGCGAGCTCCTCCTGGGTGAGGTCGTGGTGGACGTGCACGCCGTCGTCGGCGGTACGCCCGAAGCGGTCGGCGAGGTCCAGCAGGGCCTTGGCGACCCGGCCGGGGACGTCGGAGAAGACGAGGTCGGCGGCGACGTCGTTGGCGCGGCGCAGTCTGCTGGCGAGCTGGAGCAGCAGGCCTCGGCTGACGTCCGGACGGCCCTCGAGCCACTTCAGCAGGTCCTCGTGGGCCAACGAGAGGAACGAGGTGTCGGTGACGGCCGAGACCGTGGCCGAGCGCGGACCGGGGTCGAAGAGCGACAGCTCGCCGAACATCTGGCCCGGCCCGAGGATCGCGAGGAGGTTCTCGCGGCCGTCGGAGGAGGTACGACCGAGCTTCACCTTGCCCTCGACGACGATGTAGAGCTTGTCGCCGCTGTCGCCTTCGTGGAAGAGCGTGTCGCCGCGACGCAGCGTGGCCTCTCCCATCGAGGCACGCAGGGCGTCGGCAGCCTCGTCGTCCAGCGAGCTGAACAGAGTGCCCTGGCGCAGGACGTCGTTCTCCACCGTTAATCTCCTCGTTCGGTCGGTGCTACGCGTCACATTCTGTCCCAGCAGCGCGATCGGCGCCACGCGACCCGCCACGTAGGCTCTCCTCCGTGCCTGCTGCTTCCCCCGGACCGCGGCCCGACACGGCCTTGGTGCGACGGGCCCGCAAGGTCGATCGGGTGCTTGCCGAAACGTACCCCGACGCCCACGCGGAGCTGGACTTCGACGACCCGTTCCAGCTGCTCTGCGTGACGGTCCTGTCCGCCCAGACCACCGACGTACGCGTCAACAAGGCCAGCCCGGCGCTGTTCGCGGCGTACCCCGACGCGAAGTCGATGGCGGGCGCGGACCGGGCACACCTCGAGCAGCTGGTCGGCCCGCTCGGCTTCTTCCGGGCGAAGACCGAGTCGCTGCTGAAGCTCTCGGCCGCCCTCGTCGAGCGGTACGACGGACAGGTCCCGCCTCGGCTGGAGGACCTCGTGACCCTTCCCGGCGTCGGCCGCAAGACCGCGAACGTCGTCCTCGGCAACGCCTTCGACGTCCCCGGCATCACCGTCGACACCCACTTCGGCCGCCTGGCGCGCCGGCTGGGCTGGACCGACGAGACCGACCCGGTCAAGGTCGAGCACGCGGTCGGTGCGCTGTTCCCCCGCAAGGACTGGACGATGCTCTCCCACCACCTGATCTGGCACGGTCGCCGCCGCTGCCACGCCAAGAAGCCGGCCTGCGGGGCGTGCCCCGTCGCGCGCTGGTGCCCGTCGTACGGCGAGGGTCCGACCGACCCCGAGGTCGCCGCCGCGCTCGTCCGCACGTCTGGTCCCGCATGAGGCGGGCCACCGCCGCGCTTCTCGCGCTGGTGCTCGCGACCGCCCTTGCCGCGTGCGGGAGCACGGCGCCGAAGCCCGAGTCCACGCGCCTGCCGAGCGCGACCCTGCAGCCCCTCGGCCCCGGGGGGCAGGCCGTGCGGACCGGCGACCTGCGCGGGCCGATGGTGATCAACCTGTGGGCCCAGTGGTGCGGACCGTGCAAGGACGAGCTGCCGAAGTACGAGGCGTTCCACCGGGCCCACCCGCAGCTCCCGGTGCTCGGTGTCGACTGGTTCGACCCGCAGCCGGCGCGGGCCCGCGCCCTCGCCGAGAAGGTGGGTCTGACCTATCCCTTGGTGACCGACCCCGACCGACACCTCGGCGGCCCGCGGCCGGCTCTGCCGCAGCTGTTCCTCATCGACGCGAAGGGCCGCATCGCCTACAGCGCGTACGTCGAGATCAAGAGTGTCTCCCAGCTCGAGGACCTCGTCCGTACCCACCTCGAGGTCGATCTGTGACCACCGACGTCGAGCAGCTGCCGGCGTGGCTGCGACCCGTCGCCGAGGGCGCACGGACGATCCGTGCCGAGGACCTCACGCGCTTCGTGCCGCCGGAGGGGTCCGACGCGCGGCAGGGTGCGGTCCTCATGCTGTTCGGCGACGTGGGAGGCGCCCGCGGCCCCGAGCTCGTCCTGACCGAGCGCAACCACGACATGCGCAGCCACCCCGGCCAGATCTCCTTCCCGGGCGGTTCGCTGGAGCCGGGCGAGTCGCCCGCCGAGGCGGCGCTGCGGGAGGCGTACGAGGAGGTCGCGCTCGACCCGGACGGCGTCGACGTGTTCGCGACGCTGCCGCAGCTCTGGCTGCCGCCGAGCAACTTCGCGGTGACGCCCGTCCTCGCCTGGTGGCGCGACCCGACGCCGCTCGCGATCGGGTCCCCCGACGAGGTGGAAGCGGTCCTCCGCGTACCGATCGCCGACCTGCTGGACCCCGAGCGACGGGTGACGGTCACGCACCCGACCGGCTACCGCAGCCCGGGATTCCTCGTCGGCCCGACTCGGCTCGTGCTGTGGGGCTTCACGGCCGGCATCATCACCCGACTCTTCGACCACCTCGGGTGGACGCAGCCCTGGGACGAGTCGCGCGAGCAGGAGCTGCCCGACTACATGCTGCAGGGGCGGGTGCCCCGGGCGCCGGACCGCTCCCGGGGAGGCCGCGGGTGAACCTCCTCGACTGGGCGCTGGTCGTCCTCCTCCTCGCGTACGCCGTGTCCGGCTACTGGCAGGGGTTCATCTCCGGCGCCTTCGCGACCGTCGGTCTGGTGCTCGGCGGGCTGCTCGGCATCTGGATCTCGCCGCACCTTCTCGGCGGGCTGGACCCGTCGGTGGGCGTGTCTTTGCTCGCGGTCTTCGTGGTGCTGATCTGCGCGTCGATCGGCCAGGCGTCGCTGCAGTACTTCGGCGGCAACGTCCGCGACGCGATCACCTGGCAGCCGGCCCGCTCGGTGGACGCCGTCGGCGGCGCCGCGCTGAGCGTCGTCGCGGTGCTCGTGGTGACCTGGATGCTGGGTGTCGCGGTCAGCGGCTCCAACATTCCCGGCGTCGCCAACCTCGTACGCAACTCGGCGGTGCTCAGCGAGGTCGACGGCGTGATGCCGGCCTCGGCGCAGGGGGCGCTGCGGTCGTTCAACAACGTCGTGGGCGACAGCTTCTTCCCCAGCTACCTCGAGCCGTTCGCCCGCGAGCGCATCGTCGAGGTCGGGCCGGCCGGCCGCCGGGTGCTGCGCGACCCCGACATCCAGCGGGCGCAGAAGAGCGTGTTCAAGATCCGCGGCAACAACAAGTGCGGTCAGGGCGTCGAAGGCAGCGGCTTCCTCTACAACCCCGAGCGGGTGATGACCAACGCGCACGTCGTCGCCGGCGTCTCCGACCCGCGCGTGGTCGTGGACGGGGAGCTGCGACGCGCCGAGGTCGTCTACTACGACTCCGACTCCGACGTCGCGGTCCTCGAGGTCCCCAGCCTGCAGGGACCGTTCCTCCGGTTCTCGCAGGCGGGCAAGCGGGACCAGGTCGGCGCCGCGCTCGGCTACCCCGAGGACGGCCCGTACGACGCCCAGCCCGCCCGTATCCGCGCCGAGCAGCGTCTGCGCTCACCCGACATCTACGGCGACTCGACCGTCACCCGGCAGGTCTTCTCGGTGCGTGGGGTCATCCGGCCCGGCAACTCCGGCGGCCCCCTGGTCTCGACCGCGGGCCGGGTCCTGGGCGTGGTGTTCGCCGCGTCGGTCAGCGACGACGACACCGGGTACGCCCTCACCGCCGGCCAGGTGCGTACGGCCGCCGCCCAGGGGATCAGCAGCGACGACGAGGTCAGCACCGGCGACTGCGCGTAGCCCCTGCCCGTCGAGTGGTGCCTCGTACCGGCTCGAGTGGTGCATTCCGCGGGCCGGCCCCGCAGTGGGCACCACTCGACCCGGGAGTAAGCACCACTCGACCCGGTGGGGGGCACCACTCAACGGTGCAGGTACGCCAGCTGGGCGCGGACGCTGAGCTCGGCGGCGCCCCAGAGGACGGGGTCGACGTCGGCGTACACGATCTCGACGACGCTACGTGGCAGGGCGTCCTCGTCGGGCGGGGAGTCGGAGCGCTCGAGCGTGGCGACCGCGTCGCGGACCTGGTCCAGCCGCTCGCGGCGGTGGGCGAGGTAGAAGTCCAGCGCGCCGAGGGCGTCGTCGATGACCGGGCCGTGACCCGGCCAGATCGACTCGATGCCGTGCTCGGTGGCGAGGTCGCGCAGCCGGTCGAGGGAGTCGAGGTACGCACCGAGCTGCCCGTCGGGGTGCGCGACGACCGTCGTACCCCGTCCGAGCACGGTGTCGCCGGTGAGCACGGCCGACTCCTGCGGCAGCCAGAAGGACAGCGAGTCCGCCGTGTGACCGGGCGTCGCGACGACGTGCACCTCGGTGCCGCCGACGGCGACGACGTCGCCCTCGCCGAGGCCCTCGCCGCCCAGCCGGTACGCCGGGTCCAGGGCGCGGACGCCGCACCCGACCCGCTCGGCGAAGTCGCGCGCGGCCTCGGAGTGGTCGAGGTGGTGGTGGGTGAGCAGCACGACCTCGACGTCGCCGCCCGCCTCGGCCACCGCGTCGAGGTGGGACTGCACGGGCGGGCCCGGGTCGATGACGATCGACCGCTCGGACCCGGGCTCGCGCAGCACCCAGGTGTTGGTGCCGTCGAGAGTCATCTGGTCGGCGTTGGGTGCGAGCACGCACAGCCCGCGGTCCCCGAACGCGCCACCGGACCAGCCGGACGGCCCCTCAACCATCGAGGGCCTCGAGCAGCGGGCGCACCTCGGGCGGTACGGACAGCACCGGCCCCTCCCCCTCGTCGGTCAGCTCCGGGGTGAACATCGCGACCCGGCGGCCCGCCGCGTCGGCGAGCACGTCGGCGACGCTCGCGAGCTGGACCACCTCCAGCGCGTTGAGGTACGTCGGCGGCATCATCGCGATCTCCCGCGCGTCGGCCTGAGCCAGCGCGTCGGCGACCGGGAGCCAGACCACCTCGTCGGACTCGGTCGACACGTCGCGCGTGCGCTGCCCCTCGGGCAGCGAGGCGACGAAGAACCACGTCCGGTAGCGGCGCGGCTCGAAGACCGGTGTCGTCCACGCGGTCCAGGCGCCGAGCAGGTCGGTACGCAGCACCAGCCCGCGCCGCGCGAGGAAGTCGGTGAAGGCGAGCTCCTTGCCCTCCAGCGCCGACCGGTCGGCCTCCCAGTCCTCGCCCGTCGTGTCCGCGACCACCTCGTCGGCGTTCGGGCCGGCGAGCAGCACGCCCGACTCCTCGAACGTCTCCCGCACCGCCGCGCAGACCAGCGCCGCCGCCTGCCTCGCCTCGACGCCGAGCCGCTCGGACCACTCCTCGCGCGACGGGCCCACCCAGGACACCTCCGCGTCGACGTCGCGCGGGTCGACGCCGCCGCCGGGGTAGACGTACATCCCGGCGGCGAACGCCATCGAGGTCTGCCGGCGCAGGAGGTACGCCTCGGGCGACGACGCGCCGTCGCGCAGCAGGATCACCGTGGCGGCGTCGCGCGGGACGGCCGGCTCGGCGTCGCCGGAGGTGAAGGCGTGGTACTGCTCGACCAGCGTCTCGGGCAGGTGCACCCGCCTCACGCGAGCGACACCGTCAGCTCGACCTCGACCGGCGCGTCCAGCGGCAGCACCGGCACGCCGACGGCCGAGCGGGCGTGCACGCCGGCCTCCCCGAAGACCTCGCCGAGCAGCTCGGAGACGCCGTTGGCGACCTGGGGCTGGGCGGTGAAGTCGGACGTCGAGGCGACGAAGGCGACCACCTTGACGACCCGGGTCACCGCCGAGAGCTCGCCGACCTCGGCCCGGATCGCGGCCAGCGCGTTCAGCGCGCACTGCCGGGCGCACTCGACCGCGGTCTCCAGCGACACCTCTCCCCCGACCTTGCCGGTCGCGAGCAGGGACCCCTCGCGCATCGGCAGCTGCCCGGAGGTGAGGACGTGGTCGCCGTCGCGCACGGCGGGGACGTACGCCGCGACCGGCGCCGCCACCTGCGGGACGCTCAGGCCCAGCTCCGCGAGGCGCTCCTCGGGAGTCACGCTCAGTCCTTCGGCTTCTTGAGGAACGCGATCAGGCCACCCTGCTCGTTCTTCTCGATGTGCACGAGCTCGAAGCCCATGTCCCCGAAGTTGTTGAGCATCATCGTCTCGTTGTGGAGCGGAATCGGCGCCACCTGGTACTCCCACTTGGTCATGCCCGCACCCTAGGCCGACACCCGGACCTGACGCCGGGCAGTGCGAAGGTGGTGTGCGTGACCACCGCCGACGCCGTCCTCCGCTACGCCGACCGTCCCACCGCCACCATCGACGTGTTCCTGCCCGACGGCCCGGCGCGCGGGGTCGTCCTCCTGCTCCACGGCGGCTTCTGGCGGCAGGTGTACGACGTGACCGGCACGCTGCCGCTGGGGGCGGCGCTGGCGCGCGAGGGGTACGTCGCCGCCCTGCCGGAGTACCGCAGGGTCCCCGGACCCGGCGACGACCTCGGCGACGAGGCCGGCGGCTGGCCGACCACCTGCGAGGACGTCGAGGCGGCGTACGACGCCCTCCCGGCGCTGCTCGCCACGCTCGGCGTCGAGAGCGGCCCCGCCCACCTGGTCGGGCACTCGGCCGGGGGCCACCTCGCACTCTGGCTGGCGGGCCGCGGCAAGCCCGCCGCCGGCGTCGTCGCGCTCGCGCCGGTCGCCGACCTGGTCGACGCGGTGGCGACCCGCATGGGCGCCGGTGCGGCGATCGACTTCCTGGGTGGGACCGACGTGCCTCGCGACGCCGACCCCGCGCAGCTGCTGGAGGCGAGGCCGACGTACCCCGTCACGGTGCTGCACGGCACCGCCGACGCACCGGTGCCGCTGGCCAACGCCCAGGGGCTCGTCGCCCGGCACCCGTGGATCGACCTGCGCGAGCTGGACGGCATCGACCACATGTCGCTGATCGACCCGGACGCGCCCCCGTACGCCGACCTGCTCGCCGCGCTGGCCGACCAGCAGGATCCGACCGTGGTCTGACGACGACGGTCCGCGGCCGCCTCTAGTCTCGGCGCCATGTCCGACCCGACCTTCGCCGAGGAGGCCCGAGGCCCGTGGGCCCGCCCGCGCGGGGTGGCGCTGGACGTCGGCATCGTGCTGGTCGGCCTCGTCGTGGTGGCGTTCTACTACCTCGGTCTCGCGCGCGGCGGCGCGTTCCAGCCGCTGCCGGCCCTGCTCGCCGCGCTGCAGGTCCTGCCGCTGGTCGGGCGCCGCGTACGCCCCGGCACCTGCCTGGCCGCGGTGACCGTCCTGAGCGTCCTCCAGGTGCTCCTCACCGACCAGCCGGGCTGGGGACAGCTGGCCGTCCCGGTGACGGTCTACTCCGTCGCCGCGTACGCCGACCGCACCCGACTGGTGGTCGCCCTCGTCGCCGGCCTGGCCGGGGCCGTCGTCGGTCCGGTGGACTGGCTGGCGCGAGGCGGTGACCTGGTTCCGGTCGTCGGCGGCGCCG
Organism: Marmoricola endophyticus; assembly: GCF_014644415.1. GTDB lineage: Bacteria > Actinomycetota > Actinomycetes > Propionibacteriales > Nocardioidaceae > Marmoricola > Marmoricola endophyticus. Next base: position 2,465,297 of record NZ_BMKQ01000001.1, on the reverse strand, counting down.
TGTTCTGCGCCGTCGTCGTGGTGGCCTCGGCGGCGCTGGGCCTGCTGGGCCGCACCCGCCGGGCGTACGTCGACCAGCTGATCGACCGCGGTGTGCGCCTGGAGCGCGAGGCCGCCCAGCAGGCCGAGCTCGCCGCGTCCGACGAACGTGCGCGGATCGCGCGCGAGATGCACGACGTGGTGGCCCACGGCCTGTCGGTGATGGTCGTCCAGGCCGACGGGGCGCGCTACCAGCTCTCCCAGGACCCGGGGCGGGCCGCGCCGGCGCTGGAGACGATCGCGGCGACCGGTCGGGAGTCGCTGGCCGAGATGCGGCGGATGCTCGGGCTGCTGCGCTCGGAGGACCCGACCGGGACGAGGCCGCAGCCGGGCCTGGACGACCTCCGCTTCCTGCTCGCCCAGGACCCCGGACCGGGACTGACGCTGTCGGCGGACCTGCCCGAGGCGCTCCCCGAGGTCGGCCCCGGCGTCGGGCTCGCGGCGTACCGGATCGTCCAGGAGTCGCTGACCAACGTCCGCAAGCACGCCGGCACCGGTGTCCGCGTCGACGTCGCCGTCCGCGCCGCCGACGGGGTCCTGCACCTGCGCGTCCGCGACCACGGCGTCGGAGGCGAGCCGGCCCCCGGCGGCCACGGCCTGGTCGGCATGCGCGAGCGAGCCGCGGTCCACGGGGGTCGCGTCGAGGCCGGCCCGAGTCCGAGCGGAGGCTTCGAGGTCCGCGCGACGCTGCCCTACGGGGGTGGTCCGCGATGACGGCACGGGTCTTCCTCGTCGACGACCAGGAGCTGGTGCGGGCCGGCTTCCGGATGCTCGTCGACAGCCAGCCCGACCTCGAGGTCGTGGGCGAGGCCGGCGACGGCCAGGCGGCGCTGGACAGCGTCGCGGCGGCGCACGCCGACGTCGTGCTGATGGACGTACGCATGCCGCGGATGGACGGCGTCGAGGCGACCCGCCTGCTCGCCGGGCGCCCGGACGGGCCGCGAGTGCTGGTGCTGACCACCTTCGACCTCGACGAGTACGCGTTCGCCGCGATCCGGGCCGGCGCCTCCGGCTTCCTCCTCAAGGACACCCCACCCGCCGCCCTGCTCGACGCGATCCGCGCCGTGCAGGCGGGTGACTCGGTGGTGGCACCCTCGACGACCCGGCGGCTGCTGGAGCACTTCGCCGCGGCACCCGAGACCCCGAGCACCAGCTCCCTGGACCAGGCGGGTCTCACCGAGCGTGAGCGCGAGGTGCTGCTCCTCGTCGCCCGCGGACGCTCCAACACCGAGATCGCCGCCGACCTCGTCGTCGCCGAGGCGACGGTGAAGACCCACGTCGGACGCCTGCTGGCCAAGACCGGCTCCCGCGACCGGGTCCAGCTGGTCGTCCTGGCGTACGAGTCGGGGCTGGTCGGTCGCGGCTAGGGACGTCATACCCGGGTCGTACGACGGCCCCGGCAGGTGCCGACCACGGCCGGACGCCGCCGGGCTCGCGCGTTCCTAGCGTCGCCCTCATGACCTCCACGACACCGGACCCCGTCCGCACCGCGGCCGCCAGCGCTCGCGGCCTGACCCGCAGCTACGGCAGCGGCGCCACCCGGGTCGACGCCCTCGCCGGCGTCGACCTCGACATCACGACCGGTACCTTCACCGCCGTCGTCGGCCCGTCGGGCTCCGGGAAGTCGACCCTCATGCACTGCCTCGCCGGCCTCGACACCCCGACCTCGGGCACCGTCGTCGTCGGTGGGACCGAGCTCGCCGCCGACGGCCGGGCGCTCGACGACGCGGCGCTCACCCGCTTCCGGCGCGACCACGTCGGCTTCGTCTTCCAGGCCTTCAACCTGCTGCCGATGCTCACCGCGGAGCAGAACGTCGTCCTGCCCTTCGAGCTGGCCGGCCGCCGGCCGACGTCGCAGGACCGCGAGTGGCAGTCGTACGTCGTGGACGTGCTCGGCCTGCGCGACCGCATGGGCCACCGGCCGAGCGCGCTGTCGGGCGGTCAGCAGCAGCGCGTCGCGGTCGCTCGCGCGCTGGTCACCCGGCCGGACATCGTCTTCGCCGACGAGCCGACCGGCAACCTCGACAGCCGCTCCTCGGCCGACGTGCTCGGTGTGCTGCGGCGCAGCGTCGACGAGCTCGGCCAGACGGTGGTGATGGTGACCCACGACGAGGGTGCCGCGTCGCACGCCGACGAGGTCGTGGTCATCGAGGACGGTCGGGTCGCGGACCACCGACGAGGTGTCGCCTGATGCGCACCGTGGTCCTCGCCTCCGTCCGTGCGCACGGACGGCGCTACGTCGCCGCCGTGCTCGCCGTGCTCGGCGGCGTCTCGTTCGTGCTGGTCACCTCCTGCCTCGCCTCGGCCACGAAGGACGGGCTGCTGTCCGGGCTGAGCGCGTCGTACCCGGGCGCCTCCACCGTCGTCGAGGACCTGGACCCGGCCGGGCCAGTGCCGCCGTGGCCGCCCTGCGACTCCCGACGCGGGTGGTCGCCACGGCGCGGGTCCCGGTGTCCTCCAGCGGCACGCGGGCGGGTGACGACGTCGCCGTCGGCACGGTCGCCACCGACGCGGCGCTGCGTCCCGAGCGGCTGACCTCCGGCCGCTTCCCCACCGGCCCGGGCCAGGCGCTGGTGGCGAGCGACCGCGCGGCCGCGCTCGGCGTACGGGTCGGCGACGAGATCGTGGTGGGCAGGGCCGGTGACACGGTGACCGCCCGCGTCGTCGGGCTGACCCGTTCCGCGGACGACGCGGCCCTCCTGACCTGGCCCGACCTGGCCCGGCTGCGCGGGGACACCCTCGTCTCCGCGGTCGTCGTGGGCGGGGGTGCCACGCCCGCCGACGTACGGGCCGCCGGCCTGCCGGACCGGGCCGGCGTCACGAGCGCCGAGGACTTCCTCCAGCACCGGGCGCAGGAGCTGACCCGCGGCGTGGACGCGGTGTCGGCGGTGCTGCTCGGCTTCGCCGCCGTCGCGCTGTTCGTCTCGGTGCTGGTCATCGCCAACACGTTCTCCGTGCTGCTGGCGCAGCGGCAGCGCGAGCTGGCGCTGCTGCGGTGCGTGGGCGCGTCCCGTCAGCAGGTGCGCCGCTCCGTGCGCACCGAGGCGCTGGTGATCGGCATGGGAGCGAGCACGCTGGCGCTGGCCGTCGGGACCGGGCTCGGGCACCTGATCGTGACCGTGGTGCACGCCGTCGCTCCGGGTGCGCCGGTCGGCGAGGCCCACGTCGCGCCGGCCTGGGCCGTCGGCGGCTGGGTCCTCGGGGTGCTGGTCACCCTGCTCGCGTCGGTCGTGCCGTCGCGTCGTACGACGCGCATCGAGCCGCTCGCGGCCCTGCGCCCGCTCGGCGCGGTCGACCCCCGCACGGTCGCCGGCGCCGGTCGGATCGGTCTGGGCCTGGTCCTCGCGGCCGGCGGGACCGCCCTCCTCGCGCTCGCCGCGGTCGTCCACTCCCTGCCGGTGATGCTGCTGGGCGGCTTCGCCTCCTTCGGCGGGCTGCTCGCGCTCGGCCCCGTGGTCGTGCCGGCCTGCATCCGGGCCGTCGCGGCGCCCCTCGGGCGTCTGGGCGGGGCACCGACCCGGCTGGCGGCGGCCAACGCCTGCCGCCACCCTCGTCGTACGGCCGCCACCGCGGCGTCCCTGCTCGTGGGCACCACCCTGGTGACCGGGCTGGTCGTCGGCAGCGCGAGCGTGCGCGGGTCCGTGGTCGGGGCGATGGACCACGACCACCCGGTCGACGCCGTCCTCTCCTCCTCGCGCCCGCTCGCGCCGGAGGTGGCCGAGCGCGTGCGCGGCATCGACGGGGTCGTCGGCGCCGCACCCGTGCGGGGGACGACGGCGCGAGCGGCCGGGCTGGGCGAGGTCACCGTGCTCGGCGCGCCGGGCGGCAGCCTGGCGCGCGGGGCACCCGCGTACGCACGGCCGGCGGCCGGGACGGCGTACGTCTCCCCCGCGCTGCTGAACGAGATGGCGGACCAGCGACGGATCCGCCTGGTGCGCGACGGACGCGCGGTCACGCTCCGGGCGGAGCCGGCGCCCGGCGTCGACGGCGTCTACGTCGCGTCCGCCGAGCTCGACCGGCTCGGCGGCGCGAGCACCCGTGCGGTGTGGGTCCGCGGCAGCGACGGCCGCTCCGACGCCGACGACGTGGTCGCCGCGCTCGGGAGCGTGGCCCGCGCGTCCGGCGCGGACCTGAGCGAGTCGCTGTCCGACCGGGCGTACGTGCTGCTCCAGCTCGACGTCGTCCTCTACACCGTCGTCGGGCTGCTCTCGATCGCCCTGGTGATCGCCCTGCTCGGGATCGCGAACACCCTCGGTCTGTCCGTGCTCGAGCGTGGCCGCGAGCACGCCCTGCTGCGGGCGCTGGGGCTGACGCGCGGACAGCTGCGGCGGATGCTCGCCGCCGAGGCGGTGCTGCTGGCGGTGGTGACGGGCGCGATCGGGATCGCCGTGGGCGCGGCGTACGCCTCGGTCGGCGTCGCGGCCGTCATCGCGCCGGCCGTCCCCGACACCGGGGTGCACGTCGTCGTCCCCGTCGGACAGCTGGGGCTGGTGCTCCTCCTCGCGCTGGTGGCCGGCCTCGCCGCCTGCCTGCTCCCCGCTCGGCGGGCCGCGCGTACGGCACCGGCCGCCGGGCTCGCCCTGGAGTGAGCCGGGTGCCCCGGTGCACGCGTCGACCGGGGTAGTCCCTGACGTTCTGGTGGCCGGTGTCCGGTTCGTACCGCAGAAACGTCAGGGACTATCCCGCCAGGTCGGCGCTGAGGTCGGGCTCGGTCTTCTCGCGGACCTCGTCCTCGGTGACGCCGGGGGCGAGCTCGCGCAGCACCAGCCCGCCACCCTCGGAGGCAGGAATCACGTCGATCACGGCCAGGTCGGTGATGATCCGCTCCACGACGCCCTTGCCGGTGAACGGCAGCGAGCACTCCTCGACGATCTTGTACGAGCCGTCCTTGGCGACGTGCTCCATCAGCACGACCACACGCCGCGCGCCGACGACGAGGTCCATCGCGCCGCCCATCCCCTTGACCATCTTCCCGGGGATCATCCAGTTCGCGATGTCGCCGGCCCGGCTGACCTGCATCGCACCGAGGATCGCGGCGTCGATCTTGCCGCCGCGGATCATCGCGAACGACGTCGCGGAGTCGAAGTACGACGCACCGCGGCGCACCGTGACGGTCTCCTTCCCGGCGTTGATCAGGTCGGGGTCCTCCTCGCCGTCGAGCGGGTACGCCCCCACGCCGAGGATCCCGTTCTCGGACTGCAGCACCAGCTCGACGTCGTCGGGGACGTAGTTGGGCACCAGCGTCGGCAGCCCGATGCCGAGGTTGACGTACGACCCGTCGCTCAGCTCCGCGGCCGCCCGGGCCGCCATCTGCTCACGTGTCCACGCCATCTCAGCTCGCCCCCTGGGTCTCGACGCGCTCGCTGGCGCTCGCTGCTCGACCACCGGAATCCACCTGTTGCACCGTCTTCTTCTCGATCCGCTTGTCCGCGGCCTGCTCGGGAGTCAGCGCCACCACCCGGTGGACGTACACCCCCGGCGTGTGGACGTCCTCCGGCGCGATCTCACCGGGCTCCACCAGCTCCTCCACCTCGGCGATCGTCACGCGCCCGCACATCGCCGCCTGCGGGTTGAAGTTCTGCGCCGCGTGCCGGAAGACGAGGTTGCCGTGCCGATCCCCCCTCTGCGCCCGCACCAGCCCGTAGTCGGCCACGATCGCCTGCTCCAGGACGTAGTCGCGCGGCCCGTCGGCGGTCTCGAAGCTGCGCACCTCCTTGGCGGGCGACGCCACGACGACGTTGCCCTCGGTGTCGTAGCGCCACGGCAGGCCACCCTCGGCGACCTGCGTGCCCACCCCGGTCGGGGTGAAGAACGCCGCGATCCCTGCACCGCCCGCGCGCATCCGCTCGGCGAGCGTGCCCTGCGGGGTCAGCTCGACCTCGAGCTCGCCCGAGAGGTACTGCCTCGCGAACTCCTTGTTCTCCCCGACGTACGAGGCCACCATCCGCCGCAGCCGCCCCGCGAAGAGCAGCTGCCCCAGCCCCCACTCGTCGACCCCGGCGTTGTTCGACACCGCCTCCAGCTCGTCGGCCCCCTGCGCCAGCAGCGCCTCGATCAGCACCGACGGGATCCCGCACAGCCCGAAGCCACCCACCGCGAGCGTCGACCCCGACCCGATGTCCGCCACGGCCTCCGCCGCGCTCCCCACGACCTTGTCCACTCCGCCTCCTGCTCTCGACCACTCTCGACCCGGCGCCGGGCTGCTCTCCGACCCGAGCGCCTTGTCGGCACCCTAGTGAAGCTCGTCACCCGGCCCGGGCCGGGTGCGAGCCGTCGCGACCCTCAGACGGACCGCCCGGCCCAGACCCAGGCGTAGACGCCGTCGTCGACGGCCTGCCCGCCCTCGCCGAGCTCGAGCGGGCGGAACGTGTCGACCATGACCGCCGACTCCTCGAAGTACTCGACGCCGATCGAGGCCTCGACCGCCTCGGGCTGGGGCCCGTGGGCGTGCCCGCCGGGGTGCAGGGACACCGAGCCGATGCCGATGCCCGACCCCTTGCGGGCCTCGTAGTCGCCGCCCACGTAGAACATCACCTCGTCGCTGTCGACGTTGGAGTGGTAGTAGGGCACGGGGATCGACTGCGGGTGGTAGTCGACCTTGCGGGGCAGGAAGTTGCAGACCACGAAGTTCTGCGCCTCGAAGACCTGGTGCACCGGCGGCGGCTGGTGGACCTTGCCGGTGATCGGCATGTAGTCCTCGATGTTGAAGGTGAACGGGTAGAGGCAGCCGTCCCAGCCCACCACGTCGAAGGGGTGCGTGGCGTAGACGAAGCGGGTGCCGACGACCTGCCCGCCGCTCGTACGATGCTTGACCAGCACCTCCACGTCCTCGCCGGTCTCGGTGTGGATCTCGTCCGGACCGTGCAGGTCGCGCTCGCAGTACGGCGCGTGCTCGAGCAGCTGCCCGTATTTGGACAGGTAGCGCTTCGGCGGTGCGATGTGACTGTTGGCCTCGATCGGGTAGAGCCGACTGACCTCGGCGGGCACCCAGCGGTGCGTCGTGGCGCGCGGGATCACCACGTAGTCGCCGGCGCGGTAGGAGATGACGCCGAAGAGGGTCTCGACGGCGCCGGAGCCGGACTCGACGAACACGCACTCGTCGCCGATGGCGTTGCGGTAGTAGGGCGACGTCGCCGCGGACACGACGTAGGAGAGGCGGACGTCGCCGTTGCCGAGCACCAGCCGGCGACCGGTGACCGCATCGACCTCGGCGGCCGTCTCGGCGTCGAAGAGATCGTGCAGCCTCAGGTGCCGGGGCTTGAGGGGGTGGTTGCCGACGGTCGCCTGCGAGGGCAGCTCCCACACGTCGCTGGCGACGATCGCGGACGGCACGCCGCGGTGGTAGAGCAGCGAGGAGTCGGAGGAGAACCCCTCTTCGCCCATCAGCTCCTCGAAGAAGAGCGAGCCGTCGTGGTCACGGAAGGCGGTGTGCCGCTGTCGCGGGACCTCGCCGACCTGGCGGTAGTACGCCATGGAGCACCTCGTTCTATATCCGGTCGCTACGCGTTCTTTTTTAGAACGTTACCCGTTAGAGTGTCACCGTGTCGACACTTCCTGCCGCTGTCATCCCACCGGCGTTCCGCCACCTCGTGGACGACGCCGCGATCTTCCCGCCCGGACTCGCTCCGCTGCCCGACGCGGTCCAGGCCCACGTCGCCCACCTCGCGTCCGGGTACGCCGACCTCGTCGGGCCGTTCATCGTCGACGCCGCCCGCCTCGACGAGCTGGTCCCGCTCGCGCCCTCCGGGTTCGCCGCGTCCGTCGTGGTGCCCGACGCGGACGCTGTCGACGAGGTCGTCCGCCGTGCCGCCGGCTCGATCGCGCTGGCCGGGCTGGAGGTCAAGCTGGTGGGCGGGGCACTCGTTCCCCAGGTCGAGGCGGTCGCGGCCGCCGCACCCGAGGACGTGCCTACGTACGTCGAGGTCCCCCGCCCCACCCACGAGGAGTGGCCGGCCGTGCTCCGCGCGGTCGCGCGAGGAGGTCTGCGGCTGAAGTTCCGCACCGGCGGTACCGAGGCGGCGGCCTTCCCCTCCGAGGCCGAGGTGGCCACGTGGATCACCGCCGCGGTCGCCGCCGGGGTGGCGTTCAAGTGCACGGCAGGGCTGCACCACGCTGTCCGGCACACCGGCCCCGACACCGGCTTCGAGCACCACGGCTACCTCAACGTCCTGCTGGCCACCGCTCGTGCCGCCGGCGGCGCCGACACCGGGACCGTGGAGGACGCGCTCCGCGAGCGCAGCGGCGCCACCGTCGCGGCGGGCCTCGACGACCTCTCGGACACCGAGCGCGCCGCGGCGCGGGCCGCCTTCACGTCCTACGGCTCCTGCAGCGTCCTCGAGCCCCTCGAGGACCTGCGTGACCTGCACCTGCTCACCCCTGGAACGGAGACCGCATGAACACCTGGGTCCACGGCGCTGCCGGCAGCCTCTACGACCTCGACCACCTGCCGTACGGCGCCTTCTCGCTCGGCAGCGAGCCGGTGCGCCTGGGCGTACGCATCGGTGCGCAGGTGCTCGACCTGGGTGCGGCCTCGCACGCCCTGCGACCGGAGTGGACCGGGCTGCTCGACGTCGCGACCCTCAACCCGTTGATGGCCGCCGGTCCGCAGGTCTGGACAGAGGTCCGCGCCTGGGTGACCGAGCTGCTCAGCGAGCCCGAGCAGCGGGCAGACCTCACGCTGCACCCCGTGGAGGACGTGCAGCTGCGACTGGCGTGGGACGTCGCGGACTACGTCGACTACTACGCCTCCGAGCACCACGCCTCGAACGTCGGTCGGATCTTCCGCCCCGAGCAGCAGCCGCTGCTGCCGAACTGGAAGCACCTGCCGGTGGGTTACCACGGACGCGCCGGCTCGGTCGTCGTCTCCGGCACCGACGTCCGGCGCCCCTCCGGTCAGCGCAAGGCGCCGGGCGCCGACGCGCCGACCTTCGGCCCGTGCCTGCGCCTGGACATCGAGGCCGAGCTGGGCTTCGTGGTCGGTCGGTCGCTGCCGCTCGGCACCCCGGTGCCGACCGACGAGTTCGCCGAGACCGTCTTCGGCGTCGTCGGCGTGAACGACTGGTCGGCGCGCGACATCCAGGCGTGGGAGTACGTCCCGCTCGGGCCCAACCTGGCGAAGTCGTTCGCGACCTCGGTCTCGGCGTGGGTCACCCCCCTGGCCGCCCTCGAGGCGGCGCGGGTCCCCCTGCCCGCGCAGGACCCGCAGGTGCTGCCGTACCTCCAGGAGACCGGCCCGGCGGCCTACGACGTCGCCGTGGAGGTCGAGCTGGACGGTGAGGTGGTCTCGCGCCCGCCGTACGCCTCGATGTACTGGTCGCCGGCGCAGATGCTGGCCCACCTCGTCGTCAACGGCGCGTCGCTGCGAGTCGGCGACTTCTACGCCTCGGGCACCATCTCCGGTCCGGCGAAGGACCAGCGCGGCTCGTTCCTCGAGCTGTCCTGGGGCGGCACCGAGCCGTTCGTCGCGGCCGGGCGGGAGCGCACCTTCCTCGAGGACGGCGACGAGGTGGTCCTGCGCTACACCGCGCCGTCGGCCTCGGGCGGCCGGCTGGCGCTCGGCGAGGTCCGCGGGCGGGTCGTCGCCGGCGACGTGCCCTAGGGTCTGCGCATGCCGGACGGGGAGGGCTCGCAGACTCTCGAGCGCGGCCTCGCCGTGCTCGTCGAGCTGAGCCGGCACCCCTCCGGGCTGACCACCGCGGAGGTCGCGGCCGCCTGCGGGCTGCACCGCTCGATCACGCACCGGCTGCTGGTCTCGCTGGTCCGCACCGGGTTCGCGGTGCGCTCCGGGGACCGGTACGCCGTCGGCGCGACCGTCCGTGCCGTCGCGGGCGTCGCTCCGGCGCTGCGCGAGGTGGCCGAACCGGTCCTGACCGCCCTCGCCCAGGAGATCGACGCGACGGCGTCGCTGGTGGAGGTCCGAGGCGGCTTCGCGGTGACGACGGTCGTCGCGGAGCCGCCGACGGACGGCCCCCGGTTCTCCTACCGGCTGGGCAACCGTGACCCGCTCGACCGCGGCGCGGGCGGTCTCGCGGCCCTCGCCTCCGGGCCCCCGCGCGACGGTGAGCCCGACCGGGTCGCCGAGGTGCGGGCGGCCGGCGTGGTCACCACCCACGCCGAGCTCAACCCCGGCGCCTACGGCGTCGCCGCCCCGGTCCGCGGGTGGCCCGTGCGCGCCGCGGTCAACGTGGTGACCGCGGCGCCGGCGGTCGCCGAGACCGCGGTCGAGGCGATCCGTCGAGCGGTCGAGGAGATCGGCTCGCCCTGAGGGCCCACGCGTCGGGAGGCTGCCCAGCGTCCCCCGGACCGCGGACGAGAACGCACCCACCACGGTCCTGGACGCCCAGGACCGAGGCGGGTCGCTCTGCTCGGGTGCGGGTCAGGCAACCTGCCCGATGGCCGCCGGTGCGTCCTTCGCCGGCTTGACGAAGGCCAGCATGACCACGGCCACCGCCATGCAGATCGCCGGGAACAGCAGGCTGAAGACCACGTCGTCCGCAGCGGCGGTCTTGCCGATGATGTACGGGCCGAAGAACCCGCCCGCCGAGGCGATGGCGTTCACCACGGCCAGGCCGACGGCGGTCTGCGCACGGGGCAGCGCCTCGGAGGCCAGCGCCCAGAACGGGCCGAGGTAGGAGAAGACCCCGATGGCCAGCAGGCACAGCCCGACGATGCCGACGTTCGGGCTGTCGCGGAACACCATCGTGACCACCAGGCCGATCACCGCCACCCCGAGCGCCGCCATCGTGACCAGCTTGCGGTTGCCGACCAGGTCGGAGTAGCGAGCGACCAGGAGCATCGCCACGGCACCGCAGATGTACGGGATCGCGCCCACCAGGCCGATGTTCGTCGGGGAGTAGCCGGGGTGCAGCTGGGCGACCACCTGAGGGAGGAAGAAGGTCATGCCGTACAGCCCGACGGCGTAGAGCAGGTTGATCACCGCGAGGTAGAGGATCTTCGGGTCCTTGAGGGCCGCCATGGAGATCTCCATGTGGCCGTCGTCCTCGGCGTCGTACTCGCGGCTGATCTCACCCTCGAGCCACGCGGCCTCGTCCTTGTCCAGCCAGCGCGCCTTGGAGGGACGGTCGGCGAGGAAGACGAGCACCCACAGGCCGATCAGCACCGGCGGCACACCCTGGATGATGAACACCCAGCGCCAGGAGGACAGGCCGAACCAGTCGACGTGGTCCAGGATCACGCCCGCGGTCGCGGAGCCGACGAGCAGGGCGATGGGCTGGGCCAGCGAGAAGCCGGCGATGCCGCGGCTGCGGTCCTGGCTGCGGAACCAGTACGTCATGTAGAGCAGGAGGCCGGGGAACAGCCCGGCCTCGGCGACACCGAGCAGGATGCGCGCGACGTAGAGCTGCGGGGTGTTCTGCACGAAGCCCGTGAGGATCGTGATCAGCCCCCAGGTGACGCCGATCCGGGCGAGCCAGACCCGTGCCCCGAACTTCTTCATCAAGATGTTGCTGGGGACCTCGAGCACCACGTAGGCGACGAAGAAGATCGCGGCGACCGTTCCGTAGGTCGCGAGGTCGATCCCGAGGTCGGAGGACATGCCGAGCTGGGCGTAGCCGATCGAGGCACGGTCCATGTAGTTGAACATGTAGAGCAGGAAGGCGACGGGGATCACGCTGCGCTTGACCGTGGTCAGGACGCGCGAGGTGTCCACGCCGGTGGGTGCTGAGGTGTTGATGGCCATGAGGGTCTCCCAGGGTGCGAAGGCCGAGAAATGAGGGGATCGGTGGAGTCGGGCTAGGCCGACGCAGCCGCCTGCTGTCCGGCGAGGCGGCCGATCGTGAGGGCGTTGGCGACGGCGTTCCCGCCACCGACGTAGCGGTTGCCGAGGATGCCGCCTCCGGCCTCGCCGGCGGCGTAGAGGCCCGGGATCGGCCGGGCCTGCTGGTCGAGGACCGACGCGTTCGCGTCGATCTCGAGCCCCGCGTGGGTGCACACCAGCTCGGCGGGCAGCACACGCGTGGCGTAGAAGGGCGTCGACCCGATCGGGGCCGGCGGCGTGGTGCTGCCCTTGGCAGCCAGCGTCTGGTCGCGCTGGAAGTCGGCGTCGCTGCCGTTCGGCAGCTGGTCGTTCCACCGGTCGACGGTGGCGGTCAGGTTCTCGGCGGGCACGCCGATGATCCCGGCCAGCTCCTCCAGCGAGGTCGCCCGGACGGCGGAGCCCTCCGCGACGTGGTCGAGCAGCTTCTCGGCGTCCCAGTCGGCGTACCCGGCGGGGAGCGCCAGCCGCGCGGCCTCGTCGAAGACCATCCACACCGGCGCGTCGTGGGCGTCCATCTGGCTGGTGATCTGCCCGGTGCTGACGGCGTACGAGGCGTCCTCGTCCATGAACCGGCGACCGGCGCCGTTGACGTGCACCCGCGAGACCGGAGGGAAGCCGGCCTGCCAGTGGTGGTGGCGCACGAACTCCGCGGTGGGGAGCATCAGCCCCCAGCCGTCGCCGGCGACCGAGGCGCCGACCTGCTCGCCGAAGGCCAGGTGGTCCCCGCGAGAGCCGGGCGCCGCGACGACGAACAAGGAGTCCCCGCCGCGCAGTGCGTCGGGGAACCAGCGCTCGACCAGCGTGCGGTCCTGGGCCAGGCCGCCCGACGCGACCACGACGGCGCCGGCGGCGAGCTCGACCCCGTCGGCCACGACGCCGCTCACGCGGCCGTCGGTCACCAGCAGCCGCTCCACCCGCGTGTGCAGGACCACCTCGATGCCGTGGGCCTTGCGCGCCTTGTCGAGGGTGAGGACGAGGCCGTAGCCCTGGTCCTTGGGCACGTGCGCGCGCCACACGTCCTCCACCCCGGCGCGGGTGAGCCCGGGGGTGTGCGCGTTCGGCGAGATCTGAGCGGGGATCTCGACCCCGATCTCCAGCAGCCACTCCAGGGTCGGTCCGGACAGCTCGCAGAAGCGGCGGACCAGCCCGGGCTTGAGCAGCCACTGGTTGAGGTCCATGTAGTGCTGGAAGAACCGCTCGACGGTGTCCTCGACCCCCAGCTGCTTCTGGATGCTGGTGCCGGCGGCGGTGAACATGCCGGCCGACTCCTGCGTCGACCCGCCGAGCTCGCCTTCGGACTCGAACAGGATGACGCTGGCGCCCCGCTCGGCCGCGGAGACGGCGGCAGCCAGGCCGGCTCCGCCACCACCGATCACGATGACGTCGTAGTCGTGCTCGCTCATGAGAGCTCGCCCTCCATCTCGGTGAGGATGCGGTGGTAGAGGCCGTTCGAGGTCATGGCGCCGTCGATCGTCAGCTCGGCACCGGACACGTACGTGGAGGAGTCGCCGAGGAGGAACCTCACCGCGTCGGTGATCTCCTCGGGGCGACCCGTGCGTCCGGCGGGAATGCTGGCGACGGCCGAGGCGACGAAACCGTCGGCGCCCGCCAGCAGCGGCGTGCCGACCAGGCCGGGGTGCACGGAGTTGACCCGGATCCCCCAGGCGGCGAGCTCGCCCGCGGCCGACTTGGTCAGACCGCGCAGTCCCCACTTGGAGGCGGAGTACGACGGGCTGAAGTAGCCGATCTGCCCGCTGATGCTGGAGATGTTGACGATCGAGCCGCCGCCGCTGTCCCGCATCAGGGGCGCGCACGCCTGGATGCCGTGGAACGGGCCGTCGAGGTTGATCGCCATCACCTGGCGCCACACCTCGGCCGGAGTGTCCATGAAGCGCAGGCGACGCGAGATCCCGGCGTTGTTGACCAGCCCGTGCAGCGTGCCGTACGTCGACCGGACCTCCTCGACGGCCGACGCCCACGCCGCGGGATCGGTGACGTCGAGACGCACTCCGGCGGCCGTGCCACCGGCCTTCTCGATCTCGGCGACGACGGGGGACGGGTCGGCGACGTCGGCGAGGACGGTCCTCCACCCCTCAGCGGCCAGCGCCTTCGCGTGCCCGGCCCCCATGCCGCCGGCGGCACCGGTGACGAGCACGGTGCGGGCATCAGACATGGCGGGACCCACCGTCGACGGAGAGGACCGTCCCGGTGACGTAGCGAGCGCTGTCGGAGAGCAGGAACAGCATCGGGCCGACGATCTCCTCGGGCGAGCCGAGGCGGTGCAGCGGGATGTTGCCGAGCGCGGCCTCGAGTGCCTGGGGGTCGTCCTGCACCCAGCGCGTCATCTCGGTGTCGACGAACCCGGGCGCGATCGCGTTCACCCGGATGCCGAGGTCGCCGAACTCGACGGCGAGGCACTCGGTGAGGTGAGCGACGGCGGCCTTCGAGGAGCAGTACGCCGCACGGCCACGACGTACCCGAAGGGCCGCGACGCTGGCCATGTTCACGATCGAGCCGCCCGGCGCCATGACCGAGGCGGCGGCCTGTGCGCCGTAGAGCACGCCCTCCACGTTGATCGACAAGGTGGCCTGCACCTGGGAGACCGGGATGTCGGTCGCCGCCGCCTCGGGGAAGATCCCGGCGTTGTTGATCCACAGGTCGACCTTGCCGAACTCCCGCACCGCCGTCTCGGCGAGCTTCTGCTGGGCGTCGCGGTCACGCACGTCGACGGGTGCGCCGACGACGACGCCCGCGCCCTCGACGTCGCTGTGCTCGAGACCGACGGCCGTGGCCGACTCGCTCATCAGCGTGGTGTCGATGTCGGCGCCGACCACGTTGACGCCACGACGGGCCAGAGCTGCGGAGAAGCGCGCCCCCATGCCCTTCCCGGCGCCGGTCACGACCGCGACCTTGCCGCGCAGGTCGGGGTGGTCGACCGCCATCAGCGTGCCGTCGACGCGACCGGGGTGCTCGTGCTCTCGGGTGGTGCTCACTGTGTCGGTTCCTTCTTCTCTCGGTGTCAGTCGTCTCGGGTGACGCGGCGGACCGCGAAGCGCCAGTGACCGTCGGGGCCACGGACGAGGTCGTCGGTCAGCGTGGTGAGCCGGACCAGCCGGCTCTCCCCGCCGCGGGGCGTGGCCACGATCTGCAGGTAGGCGTGGGCGACGAGGTGGTCGGCGTCCCGGCCGGGCTCGACGTCGACGTTCGTCACCACGTGGCGACTCGTGGTGCCGGTCTCGAGACCGCGCTCGTAGTACTCCTGCGCGAACGCCACGAGGGCAGCGGTGCCGGTGCGCGCCTCGGCGTAGCTCGGCGAGTGGAACTCGCCGTCGCCGGTGAAGGTCGCCGCCCACCCGGCCGCGTCGCCGCTGTCGATCGAGCGCGACTGCCGGGCGTACAGCCGCTCCAGCTCCGGTACGAGCATCGTCTTCCTTTCGTGCGTTATTCGCACGTGCTGTGCGATAACTGCACGTGAGGTTAGGCGCGTCACACTCGCACGTCAAGCGGTCGGTGTGACGACGCGCACGTCGACCGGCTCGGGAGAGGATCAGCCCATGGCGCACGCGGATCCCTCACCGACAGAAGCCGAGAGCCCTGTGTCGAAGACCCTCGACTCAGGGCTGCGAGTGCTCGAGGTGCTCGCCTCGCGCGGCGAGCCCCTGACCGTGACCCAGCTGGCCGAGGCGATCGGGGTGCACCGCACGGTCGCGCACCGGTTCGTCCGCACCCTCGAGGCGCACCGGCTGGTGCGCCGCGACCGGGCCAAGCGGTTCCACCTCGGCGCCGGGCTCGTCCCGCTGGCCGAGCCGGTGGAGCGCGACCTGCGCGACCTGGCCCTGCCGTTGCTCGAGGACCTCGCCGACGCGGTCGGCGCCACCGCGCACCTCGTCGTCCAGGAGGACGAGGACCACGTGCGTGCGCTGATGGTGGTCGAACCGCGCAGCGCGTCCGTGCACGTCGCGTTCCGCGCCGGACAGCTCGACACCCTGCACCGCGGGTCGGCCGGTCTGGCGATCCTCTCGACCCGACCCCCGAGCATCGACGAGCCCGAGGACGTGACGCTCGCCCGGCGCCAGGGGTACGCCGTGTCGTTCTCGCAGATCATCCCGTCGATGCACGGGATCTCGGCCCCGGTGCCGGTCGGGCCCGAGGCGAAGCGGGTCAGCCTCGGAGTGTCGTTGTTCGAGCTGAGCCAGGAGCAGGAGGTCGCGACGGCGGTGGTGGCCACGGCGCACCAGCTCGGTCGAGCCCTCGCCTGACCACGCCCACCCGCACCCCTAGGCTCTCGCCATGCCCGACACCGACTGGCCGGACGTCCAGGTGCACGTCGTGTCCGGCAAGGGCGGCACCGGCAAGAGCACGGTCGCGGCATCGCTCGCGCTCGCCCTCGCCTCACGGGGGAAGACCGTGCTGCTCTGCGAGGTCGAGGGGCGTCAGGGGATCGCCCAGCTCTTCGACGTCGCGCCGCTGCCGTACGAGGAGCGCCGCATCGCACGGGGCCCCGACGGCGAGGGCGAGGTCTACGCGCTGGCCATCGACCCGGAGGCGGCCCTGCTGGAGTACCTCGCGATGTACTACCGCCTGGGCCGCGCCGGGAAGCTGCTCGACCGGTTCGGCGTCGTCGAGTTCGCCACCACGATCGCGCCGGGCGTGCGCGACGTGCTCCTGACCGGCAAGGTCTACGAGGCGGCCAACCGCAACTCGCGCAACAAGGGCGCCCGGGAGTACGACGCCATCGTCCTCGACGCGCCGCCGACCGGGCGGATCACGCAGTTCCTCAACGTCAACGACGAGCTGGCCGGGTTGGCGAAGGTCGGCCCGATCCGCTCCCAGGCCGACGCGATCACCCGCCTGCTGCGCTCGAGGCGGACCGCGGTGCACCTGGTCACCGTGCTGGAGGAGATGCCGGTCCAGGAGACCGCCGACGCCGTGAAGGAGCTGCGTGCGGCGAAGCTCCCGGTCGGCGGCGTCGTGGTGAACCTGCGCCGCCCCCAGGACCTCGACCCGACCGATCGCGAGCGGCTGGAGGCGGGCCTGGGTGCGGGTGAGCGCACCCGCCTCAGCACGGCGCTGGAGCGGGCCGGCGTACGACACTCCCCCACGCTGGTGGAGACGCTGGTCGACGAGGGCCGCGACCACGCGGAGCGGCGAGACCTCGAGGACGCCCAGGACTCGCTGGTCGCCGGGATCGGGGTGCCGACGTACTCCCTGCCGAGCCTGCCGGGCGGCACCGACCTGACCGGGCTGTACGAGCTGGCGGGCGTCCTGCGCGACCAGGGGATGTGCTGATGGCCGCGCAGGACCGGGGCCACGCCCGTGTCGGGCCGCTCGCCGCGCGCTCCCGGACCGCACCGGCGCTCGACGTCGACGCACTGCTCGACGACCCCGACCGCAGGATCATCGTGTGCTGCGGTGCCGGTGGCGTCGGCAAGACAACGACCTCGGCGGCGATCGCGCTGCGGGCCGCCGAGCGCGGACGGAAGGTCGTCGTCCTCACCATCGACCCCGCCCGGCGTCTCGCGCAGTCGATGGGGATCGCGAAGCTGGACAACACCCCGCGCCCGGTGCCCGGTGTCGCCCCGGGAGCGGGCGGCTCGCTCGACGCGATGATGCTGGACATGAAGCGCACCTTCGACGAGGTGGTCGAGAGCCAGGCCAGCCCGGAGAAGGCGGCACAGATCCTGGCCAACCCGTTCTACATCGCCGTGTCGAGCTCGTTCGCGGGCACGCAGGAGTACATGGCCATGGAGAAGCTCGGCCAGCTCGACCGCCAGGCCCGCGAGTCCGGGCAGTACGACCTGATCGTCGTCGACACCCCACCCTCGCGCTCCGCACTGGACTTCCTGGACGCCCCGGAGCGACTCTCGTCCTTCCTCGACGGGAAGTTCATGCGGCTGCTCCTCGCACCGGCCCGCGGGCCGGCGAAGCTGATGACCACCGGCTTCGGCCTGGTCACCGGCACGATGGCCAAGATCATCGGCGCCCAGGTGCTGACCGACATGAAGACCTTCGTCACCGCCTTCGACACGCTCTTCGGCGGCTTCCGTGCGCGGGCGCAGCGCACGTTCGAGCTGCTCCAGGCGAGGGGGACGGCGTTCCTCGTCGTCGCCGCGCCGGAGCCGGACGCGATGCGCGAGGCGGCGTACTTCGTCGAGCGGCTCTCGGGGGAGTCGATGCCGCTGGCCGGGCTCGTGGTCAACCGCGCGAGCACGACGCCGGCCGGCGACCTGTCCGCCGAGGCCGCTCTGGCCGGGGTCGAGCGGCTCGCCGCGAGCGACGACGCCGACGACCGGCTCGCCGCGGGCCTGCTGCGCCTGCACGCCGACCGGGTACGCGTCGTCGAGCGCCAGACGCGTCTGCGCGGCCGGTTCGCGACCGCTCACCCCGACGTCGCGACCGCGGTCCTGCCGGCGCTGGCCGGCGACGTCCACGACCTCGACGGCCTGCGCCGGATCGGCGAGCTCCTCGCCGACCAGGACTGAGGCCGCAGGTCCGTCACCGGGTCTCGACGTCCTCCCTCGCTGGCGCTCGGTCAGGCTCGACCACCTGTCGCACGGGTGGTCGAGCCCGATGCGAGCGCAGCGCGCCGTCCTGAGCCTGTTGAAGGGAGCGAGGACGACGAGACCACCAGCACCCACCCGGACGCGACGAGGCCCCCGTACCGAGTCGGTACGGGGGCCTCGAGGACCGTGGAGGGGTCAGCCGTTGACGGCGTACCGCTGCTCGTGCTCGCCCTTGGCGGTCTCGAGGAGCTGGCGCCAGGAGGTGACGTTCGGACGGCGCTTGAGGAGCGCGCGGCGCTCCCGCTCGGTCATGCCGCCCCACACGCCCCACTCGATCTCGTTGTCGAGGGCCTCGGCGAGGCACTCGGTACGGACGGGGCAGCCGGCGCAGACCGTCTTGGCCTTGTGCTGCTCCGCCCCCCGGACGAAGAGCTGGTCGGGCTGGGACTGCTGGCAAGCGGCGGCGGCGGCCCAGTCGTCGATCCACATGTCGTTCGTTCTCCTCCGAGTGCTGCGCCACGGTCGGCGCGGTCAGTGGTCTCCCCGCTGAGAATCTTCGAAGAAGGGACGCGTTCGCACCACGGCCACGGAGGATGGTTCTCGTCTAGTCCTTTCGGACTACCCGGGTTCGCCGTTCGCCGAACCCAACGATTCGCGAGTGGTTTCCTGTACTCCCGTACCCTGAGCGCCATGCCTCCCGAGACCGTCGACGACCCCGACCTGACGAACAAGGGCGTCCTCGCGCACCTCGGGACGATGGGGATCGTCGCGGTGATCACCGGCCTCCTGGTGGGCGGTCTGGCGATCGTCCCGGCGGTCGGCACCCGGCTCGCGGCGGACCAGGTCAGCAAGACGGTCAAGGAGATGCCCTCCGACCTCTCCGCGGGCCCGCTGCCGCAGCGCTCGGTGATGCTGGCGGCCAACGGCTCCGTGCTGGCGACCTTCTACGACTCGCAGCAGAACCGCACCAACGTCGAGCTCGACCAGATCGCGCCGATCATGCAGACGGCGATCATCTCCATCGAGGACGACCGGTTCTACTCCCACGGCGCCCTGGACATCCGGGGCACCCTGCGCGCCTTCGTCACGAACCAGACCTCCGGCAACGTCCAGGGCGGCTCGTCGATCACCCAGCAGCTGGCCAAGCAGACCCTGGTCTCCCAGGCGCAGACCGCCGAGGAGCGACGGGCGGCGACGGCCGAGACGTACGCCCGCAAGATCGCCGAGCTGCGGCACGCGGTCGCGCTGGAGGAGAACCACTCGAAGAAGTGGATCCTCAACCGCTACCTCAACATCGCCTACTTCGGCGACGGGGCGTACGGCATCCAGTCCGCCGCGCAGCACTACTTCAGCGTCGACGCCAAGGACCTCACGCTGCAGCAGTCGGCGATGCTGGCCGGGCTGGTGAAGAACCCGGTCGGCTTCGACCCGACCAACAACCCCGACCAGGCGCTGCAGCGGCGCAACATCGTGCTGACCCGGATGCACGAGCTCGGCAGGATCGACGACGCGCAGCTCGCCGCGGCGACCAAGTCGAAGCTCGGCCTCAAGGTCACCCCGAACCGCAACGGCTGCGTGTCCGCCTCCGCACCGTTCTTCTGCGACTACGCGGTCAACTACCTGCTCGCCGACCCCGCGCTGGGCAAGACCCGCGAGGACCGCCAGCGGCTGCTGCAGACCGGCGGGCTGACCATCAAGACCACGCTGCGGCCCGCCTTCCAGGACCAGACCGACGACGCCGTGCAGGACCACGTCAACCCGACCGACCAGGCGATCGGGGCGATGGCGATGGTCGAGCCCGGGACCGGCGACGTCCGCGCGATCAGCCAGTCCCGCCCGATGGGTCGCGACATGGGCAAGGGCGAGACGTTCCTCAACTACGTCATCCCCTCGAGCCTCGGCGACTCCGCCGGCTTCCAGGCCGGGTCGACGTTCAAGGTGTTCGTGCTCGCCGCGGCGCTCGAGCAGGGGATCTCGCCGTACACCGCGATCCGCTCGCCCAGCCCGATCACGCTGCGGCAGAACGACTACCGGACCTGCGACGGGCCGTACACCTCCTCGGACACCTACACGGTCAGCAACTCGACGAAGTCGCCGCCCGCGCCGAACCTCTACTCCGGCACGCAGGACTCGGTGAACACCTTCTACGTCCAGCTCGAGCAGCGCACCGGCATCTGCGACCCGTACAAGCTGGCCAGAAAGATGGGCGTCCAGCTCACCGACCCCGACCGCGAGCAGGTGCCCTCCTTCACCCTCGGCGTGCCGTCGGTGAGCCCGCTGGAGATGGCGGGTGCGTACGCCACCTTCGCCGCGCGCGGCATGCACTGCGACACCAAGCCGGTCACGGAGATCCTCAACGCCGAGGACAAGGTCTTCAAGAAGTACGACGACAAGTGCCAGCGCGTGATGAGCGAGAACACCGCCGACACGGTGAGCGACATCCTGCGCGGAGTGATGGAGGGCGGCTTCGGCTCCGCCCTGCAGAACGGCAAGCCGACAGCCGGCAAGACCGGCACCATCCAGGACAACAAGGCGGTCTGGTTCGACGGCTACAGCTCCGACATCGCGACCGTGGCGATGGTGGCCGGTGCCAACTCCAAGGGAACCCCGATCACGCTGAACTACCAGAACGTCGGCGGCGTGTATGCCGGGCGCGCGTTCGGGTCCACGGTGGCCGGGCCGCTGTGGGGTGACGCGATGAAGGGCATCTCGCAGTACCTCGACGGCAAGGACTTCGTCCGCCCCACCCGCTCGCAGAGCAGCACCACAAGCTCCTCCGACGACAACGCCTCCGCGCAGAGCCAGGACGACGGGGACGACCAGGGCGACGACGGCTGAGCCGACGCCGTTTGTCGAGATTCGCCGCGGTGGCAGGTCTCGACGGGCGTTCGCTCGCTGGCGCTCGCTCTCTGCTCGTCCTCCGGTGGTCATCGCAGCCAGGGCGCACGGGCGGTACCGGCCGTAGTCAGACGTACCGAACCAGTCGGCCCGACCCACGGCGTCGCGCGGAGCCGCCCCCCGGGGCCCGTTGGGTACGTCGGACTACGACCCGAGCTGGCGGCGCACCTCCGCGGCGACGGCCCCACCGTCGGCACGACCCTTGGTCCGCGGGGTGAGGACCCCCATCACCCGGCCCATCGCCCTCATCCCGTCCCCCGCGACGCCGAGGTCGGCGATGGTGGCGGTGACGAGGTCGCGGATCTCGGCCTCGTCCATCTGCGCGGGCAGGTAGCCGGCGATCACCTCGGCCTCGGCGCGCTCCTTCTCGGCGCTCTCGGCCCGGCCGCCCTCGTCGAACGCCTCGGCGGCCTCGCGACGCTTCTTCGCCTCGCTGGTAAGCACGCCCAGGACGTCCTCGTCGCTCAGCTCGCGGGCCTGCTTGCCGGAGACCTCGACGTTGGTGATCGCGGAGAGCACCATCCTCAGCGTGGAGGAGCGCACCTGGTCGCGGCCCTTGATCGCGGCGGTCAGGTCGGTACGCAGACGGTCCTTGAGCTCACTCACGTCGGCCAGTGTGCCTTGAATGTGGCAGCCTTGCGCCGATGTCCACGACCAGGTTCCTCGCCGGTGCCGCCGGCGCTCTCGCGGTAGCGGGCGCGGGCACCGCGGCGTACGGCTACGCAGCGACCAAGGCCTTCGTCGTACGCCGTGCCGACGTGCCGTGCCTGCCTGCGGGCCACGAGCCGCTGCGGCTGCTGCACCTCAGCGACCTGCACGCGACCCCGCGCCAGACGACCAAGCTCGCCTGGCTGCGGAGCCTCGCCGACCTCGAGCCGGACCTGGTGGTCAGCACCGGCGACAACCTCGCCCACCGCGACGTGCTCCCGCCGCTGCTCGACGCGCTGGACCCGCTGCTGGACCGGCCGGGGGCGTTCGTGCTCGGCAGCAACGACTACTACTCACCGGTGCCGAAGAGCCCGCTGCGGTACTTCCGCGACGACGACACGCGGTCCACCCACGTAGCGCCGCTGCCGTGGGAGCACCTGTGCGTCTCCCTCGCGCGGCGCGGGTGGCAGGAGCTGACCAACACCACCGGGACGATCGAGGTCGGTGGCACCACGATCGCGCTGTCCGGCCTCGACGACCCGCACCTGTCCCGTGACGACCTCGGCTCGATCCCCCGCCCAGCTCCCGCCGACGCGGACCTGCGGCTCGGCGTCGCCCACGCGCCGTACCTCCGGGTGCTGGACGCGTACGCCACCTCCGGCTGGGACATGGTGCTCGCCGGCCACACCCACGGCGGCCAGGTCTGCCTGCCCGGTGGGCGGGCGCTGGTGACCAACTGCGACCTCGAGCCGGCGCGCGCCAGCGGCCTGCACCGCCACCCGGCGGCCTCCTCCCCCGGCGACGCCGGGTCGGCGTGGCTGCACGTGTCCGCCGGTGCCGGGACCTCGCCGTACGCGCCGTTCCGGACGTTCTGCCGTCCCGAGGCGACGCTGCTGACGCTCACCCCGGCCTGATTCGTCGCAGCGAGCGGTGTACGGCTAGAGTGGCGCAGGCACTTCGGGCTGTGGCGCAGCTTGGTAGCGCGCCTCGTTCGGGACGAGGAGGCCGCAGGTTCAAATCCTGTCAGCCCGACCGCAGTGACATCGAGGGCCGCGACTCGTGACGAGTCGCGGCCCTTCGTCGTACCGGGACTCCTCACCAGTCGCTCTCGGCACCGTTCGCGGGTGCGAGCGGGAGGTGGTGACCGTTCTCGTAGCAGGCTCAGCGGCCGCGGAAGACCGGCGCGCGCTTCTCGGTGCGCGCGACCCGCGCCTCGGCGACGTCCTCGCTCGCCCAGCAGGCCCGGAACGACCGGTCGATCTCCGCCTGCGCCTCCGGGTCGACGTCCGGCTCCAGCGCGATGTCGAGCACCCGCTTGGAGTACGCCAGGCTCAGCGGCGCCATCGTCGCGATCTCCTGCGCCCACTCGACCGCGTCGCTCAGGTCGCCGCGACGGCCGAGCAGCCCGAGCGTGTGGGCGTGCTCGGCGTCCAGGGTGCCCGCCCCGAGGAGCAGGTTGCGGGCGACGGACCCCGTGGTCAGCAGCGCGAGCCGACGTACGGTCCACAGGTCCACGGCCAGGCCGTTGCGCGCGGTGGGCACGGCGAAGCGTGCCCGCTCGCCGCCGACGCGCAGGTCGCAGGCCATCGCGAGCTGGGCCCCCGCGCCGATCGCCGGGCCGTTGACCGCGGCCACCAGCGGCACCGGGCTCGCACAGAGGTCGCGCAGAGTGCCGTAGAGCATGCCCAGGAAGGTCTCGTCGTACGCCGCGTCCAGGTCCGCGCCGGCGCTGAACACCGACCCGGCGCCGGTGATCACCACGGCCCGTACGCCCTCGGACACCGCGTCGGCGACGTGGCCGCGCAGCTGCTCGAGGTGCCCGGTGTCGAGCGCGTTGCGCCGCTCGTCGCGGTCGATGGTCAGCAGCCGTACCTCGTCGGCGAGGTCCTGTCGGGTGATCACGTGCAGCGCCTCCGGCGTCTCGTCGGTGCGACGATCCTCCCGCGAGTCCCGCGCGGCGCGGTCGTCGGCCCAGGACGTGGAAGGCTGACCCCGTGACCTCGCCCGACGCTCCTCGCCGCGGACGGCCGGGCTACGACCAGGAGACGGTGCTGCGGCGGGCGGTGGAGCTGTTCAACCGGCAGGGGTACGACGGCACGTCGATGTCCGACCTGGCGCGCGAGCTCGGGGTCTCGAAGTCGGCGATCTACCACCACGTCGAGAGCCGCGAGGACCTGCTGCGCGCCGGGCTGGACGAAGGGCTGGACGCGCTGAGCGCGGCGATCGAGTCTGCCGCCGCCGGGCCGGGGAGCGCCGGGGACCGGCTCCGCGCCGCGCTTCGCGAGTCGGTGCTCGTACTGGCCGCCCACCTGCCCGCGGTGACGCTGCTGCTCCGGGTCCGCGGCAACTCCGGGATCGAGCAGCAGGCGCTGCGCCGACGCCGGGAGCTGGACGACCGGCTGGCCGCGCTGGTCTCGGCGGCCGCCGAGGAGGGCGTCGTACGGCGTGACCTGCCGCCGGAGCTGGTCAGCCGGCTGCTGTTCGGGACGGTCAACTCGCTGGTCGAGTGGTACCGCCCCTCGGGCACCACCGACCCCGCATCGCTGGCCGACGCCGTCGCGGCGATCGCGTTCGAGGGCATCACGGCGCACTGACCCGTGCGCCGCCCCGCGAGGCGGCGCGTGTTCGCGACGCCTCACGCACCCTCCCCCCGAGACGGCGCGTGTTCGCGACGCCTCGCGCGCACGCGTGTGGATCAGAGTGCGGGGTTGGGCTCCCCGGTCGCACGGCTGCGGCCACGCATCTCGGCCAGCACCGCACCGTCGGAGGCCCGGGCGACGCTGACGTCGTACAGCCCCGAGCGGCCGCGCAGGGCGCGCTCGCGGGCCGTGGCGACCAGCTCGTCGCCCAGCCGACCCGGCTCGAGGAAGGTGATGTCGAAGCCCGAGGCGACGGTGACCCGGCCCCGGGAGTTGCAGGCGACGGCGAAGGCGGAGTCGGCGAGGGTGGCGATCAGCCCTCCGTGGCAGATCTCCCAGCCGTTGACCATGTCGTCGCGGACGGTCATCGCGAGCACGGCCTCGCCGGGCGCGACCGAGACCAGCCGCATCCCGAGGACACGGCTGGCGGCGTCGCCGCCCCACATCGCGTCGGTGGACCGTCGGGCGACCTCCTGCGCGTCCGGCTCAGGCATCGAAGTCCACCGTGACGGCGTCCCCGACCGGGAAGCTCTGGCAGGTGAGCACGAAGCCGCGCTCGACCTCGTCGTCGTCGAGCGCGTAGTTGCGGCGCATGTCGACCTCCCCGTCGGTGACCTGGGCACGACAGGTGCCGCACACCCCGCCCTTGCAGGCGAAGGGCAGGTCGTTGCGCGTGGCCGCCGCGCCGTCGAGCACGGTCGCGTCCCGCGGCATCGGTGCGGTGGAGGTACGCCCGTCCAGGGCGATCGTCACCTGCGTCGTCGCCCCGTCGACCACGGCGTCGGGGCGGGAGACCTCCGGCGGCGGCTCGTCGACGTAGAACAGCTCGACGTGCACCCGCTCGGACGGCACCCCGACCTCGGCGAGCACCTCGCGCGCGTCGCCGACCATGGCGTACGGCCCGCACAGCCACACGTGGTCGACGCCGTCGACCGGCACCAGCGTGGTCAGCAGCCGCCGCAGCCGGTCGGCGTCCAGCCGTCCGGAGAACAGCTCGACGTCACGCGGCTCGCGGGAGAGGACGTGCACCAGGTCGAGGCGCTGGCGGTACCGGTCCTTGAGGTCGGCGAGCTCCTCGGCGAACATCACCGACCCGCTGGTCCGGTTGCCGTAGAGCAGCGTCACCTGCGCGTCCGGGTGCGCCAGCACGGTCGAGGCGATCGAGAGCATCGGCGTGATGCCCGACCCCGCGGCGATGCACAGGTGCCGCCCGCCCTCGGCCGGGTCCGCCCGGAAGCTGCCGGTCGGTGTCTGCACCTCGACGGTGTCGCCGGGGCGTACGTCGCGCACCAGCCACGAGGAGAACAGCCCCTCGGGGATCTCGCGCACGCCGACGCGCGGGCGGGCGCCGGCGGGCGCGCAGATGGAGTACGACCGGCGGTGCTCCTCGCCGTCGATCCACCGGCGCAGGGTCAGCGACTGACCGGCGCGGAAGTCGTACGCCTCGCGCAGCTCGTCGGGGACCTCGAAGGTGAGTGCCGCGGAGTCGTCGGTGAGCCGGCGCACATCGGCGACGGTCAGCTCGTGGAAGGTGCTCGGCACGGCTCAGTGCTCCTTGACGTGGTCGAACGGCTCGAGGCAGGCGGTGCAGCGGTACTGCGCCTTGCACGCGGTGGAGGCGTACTCCGAGACCAGGGCCGTCTCCCCCGACCCGCACCGGGGGCAGGTGACCTCGCGCCGGGTCGGCAGCAGGCTGAGCGGGACCGGGCCGGTGCGCTCCGGTGCCGGGCCGGGGGCGGAGACGCCGTGCTCGACGAGCGCCCGGCGGCCGCGCTCGGAGATCCAGTCGCTGGACCACGCCGGGCTGAGGCTCACCTCGACGCGGACGTCGGCGTACCCGGCGGACCGCAGCCGGGAGACCAGGTCGTCGCGCATGGTGGCCATCGCGGGGCAGCCGGAGTACGTCGGCGTGATCCGTACGCGGACGCACCGACCCTCCTCCTCGACCTCGCGCAGCACACCGAGGTCGGCCAGCGTGAGCATCGGCATCTCGGGGTCGGTGACCTCCGAGGCGATGGCGAGCGCGGACGGCACGGTCACCACAGCCCCGTCGGGTGGGCGCGGGCGACCACCTGCATCTTCGCCAGCAGCGGTCCCATCGCCTCGGTGTGCCGTCCGTCGCGGCCGGTGCCGCCGGCGACCGGGCCGGCCGCCGCCCGCGTGGGCCGCTCGAGGCCCGCGACGGAGAGGACGTGGTCGATCAGCACGCCGACCTCGTCGGCGACCGAGGCGGGGTCGACGCCGACCTGCTGCTCGGCGACGGTCCGCTCGACGTCGGTGGTGCGGAACAGCTCGTCGTGCAGCGGCCAGACGACGTCCAGCCCGGCGACCAGCCGGGCCCGGGACTCCTCGGTGCCATGCGCGAGCGTGAGGACCCACCGGGCCGCGTAGTCGCGGTGGTAGGTCACCTCCTTCACGCCCTTCTCGGCGATCGCCGCCAGCACGGTGTCCCGGCTGCCGGCCAGTCGCTCCAGCAGGGCCAGGCGCCACACCGACGTCACGAGCAGCCGCGCGACGGTCTCGGCGAAGTCGCCGTTGGGCTGCTCGACGAGTCGTACGTTGCGGAAACCGCCCTCGTCGCGGAAGAACGCGAGCGCGTCCTCCGGTGGCACCGGCGAGCCCTCGGGCAGCTCCGGGACGACGCCCGGATCGGCCGCCGCAGCACGCGCCAGCAGCAGCCGCGCCTGACCGAGCAGGTCCAGCGCGATGTTGGACAGCGCGATGTCGTCCTCGAGGTCGTGCGCGCGGCTGGACCACTGGGAGAGCCGGTGGGAGCCGATGAGGGCGTCGTCGCCGAGCATCAAGCAGTACGCCGCCAGCGCACCCGCGTCCGCGCCGTCCGGGAGAGTCGTGTCGACCCCGGCGAGCGGGTCCTCGAAGTCGGTGCCGAAGGCCCACTGGGAGTCGTCGCCGGCGTGGTCGGCGTCGAGCAGCCCGTCGTACACGCTGTCGTGGTCCTTGTCCAAGTCCTCGGTGCTCATCGTGGCTGCCTCACATGTGGGGGACGTCGTCGCCGATGTCGTAGAACGTCGGGTGCCGGTAGACCTTGTCCCCGGCCGGCGCGAACATCGGGTCCTTCTCGTCCGGGCTGGACGCGACCACCAGGTCGGCGCGCACGACCCAGATGCTGACCCCCTCGTTGCGCCGGGTGTAGACGTCGCGGGCGTTCCGCACCGCCATCTCGTCGTCGGCCGCGTGCAGCGACCCGACGTGGACGTGGTTGAGACCGCGCTTGCCGCGCACGAACACCTCGTAGAGCGGCCACTCGCCGCGGGGTCGCTCGCCCAAGCCGGTCGGCACGTTCTTGAGGGGCACGGCGCCGTGCCCACCGTCGGCGGAGTAGTCGGGGTCGCTCACGGCTGGCGCTCCTTCGCTGCGTAGGCAGAGGCAGCTTCTCTGACCCACGCGCCGTCCTCGTGCGCCTTGCGCCGGTGCGCGATCCGCTGGGCGCTGCACGGGCCGCCGCCCTTGACCACGGCCATGAACTCGTCCCAGTCGGGCTGGCCGAAGTCGTGGTGGCCGCGCTCGGCGTTCCAGCGCAGGTCGGGGTCGGGCAGGGTGACCCCGAGCCGCTCGGCCTGCGGGACGCTCATGTCAACGAACTTCTGGCGCAGCTCGTCGTTGGTGTCGCGCTTGATCCCCCACGCCATCGACTGCTCGGTGTTGGGCGAGTCGGCGTCGGGCGGGCCGAACATCATCAGCGCCGGCCACCAGAACCGGTCGACGGACTCCTGGACCATCTCCTGCTGCGCGGGCGTGCCCCGCATCATCGTGGCGAGCAGCTCGTACCCCTGGCGCTGGTGGAAGGACTCCTCCTTGCAGATCCGGATCATCGAGCGGCCGTACGGGCCGTACGACGTCCGGCACAGCGGTACCTGGTTGCAGAT
Organism: Marmoricola endophyticus; assembly: GCF_014644415.1. Taxonomy (GTDB): domain Bacteria; phylum Actinomycetota; class Actinomycetes; order Propionibacteriales; family Nocardioidaceae; genus Marmoricola; species Marmoricola endophyticus. The sequence goes on along the minus strand of NZ_BMKQ01000001.1, from coordinate 2,436,908 downwards.
CGCGGCGCCGTCGACGAGCCAGCCGATGGTGCCGACGTCGGCGTACGACAGCGTCGGGTAGTTGAAGATCGAGGAGTACTTCTGCGTGCCGGCGATCAGCTTCTCGGTCAGCTCCTGACGCGAGACCCCGAGCGTCTCGGCCGCGGAGTAGAGGTAGAGCCCGTGCCCGGCCTCGTCCTGCACCTTCGCCAGCAGGATCGCCTTGCGCCGCAGCGACGGCGCGCGGGTCAGCCAGTTGCCCTCCGGCTGCATCCCGATGATCTCCGAGTGCGCGTGCTGCGCGATCTGGCGGACCAGGGTGGCGCGGTACTTCTCCGGCATCGCGTCGCGCGGCTCGATCCGGTCGTGCCGCTCGATGATGCGGTCGAACGCCGCCTGCGTCTCGTCGGGCTCGTACGTCGCCGTCACGCTGCCTCCCGTTGATTACCGACCGATTGGTCAGTAATTAGTCAAGCACGTGCGCCACGTCACGGCAACACCCACCCGCGTCGGGTCGGGTCCGGCATACTTCGCCCCATGCCGGCCGACCCCGAGGAGGACCTCTCCCACCTCGAGCTCCCCTCGCTCTTCCGCCGCAAGAAGAAGGCGAAGAAGGGCGAGCCGGCCGATCCCGCGCCCGAGGCGGTCGCGCCCGTCGAGACCACCCCCGCACCCCCGGAGCCCGAGCACCAACCAGAACCACCGGAGGTCGAGCAGCAACCGACCGCCAGCGAGGGCGCGCCCGTCGAGACCCCCACCACCGCTGCGGTGGTCGAGCCCGAACCGAGCGCAGCGAGGGAGGACGTCGAGACCACCCCCACCGACGCACCGGCAACCACCACGGACCTGGCCGCCCCCTCGACCGCAACACCGGAGGTCGAGCAGCAACCGACCGCCAGCGAGGGCGCGCCCGTCGAGACCCCCACCACCGCTGCGGTGGTCGAGC
>NZ_BMKQ01000001.1:1985555-2435885 GCF_014644415.1 Marmoricola endophyticus | reverse complement strand
GCCCGAACCGAGCGCAGCGAGGGAGGACGTCGAGACCACCCCCACCGACGCACCCGCCGACACCGAGCTCATCGCCCCCGCCGACGACACGCGCGTCCTACCCCCGACCGAGGCGAGCGCTGAGGACGACGACACCCCGGCCCCGCCCGAGGCCGCCGCCCCCGAGTCCTCCGAGCCCCGGCCGACCCTCGCCGGCCACTTCCGGCGGCGGCGCTCGAAGCAGCGCGCGGCGGACCCGGCTCCCGACCCGACCCCGGACGCCGACCTGGACGCCGACCCCGCGATCTGGGAGCCGAGCGGCCGGGCCACGGAGGAGCCGGCACCGAGCGAGGCAGACGTACGCCGCCCCTCGCCGCTGCAGCGCCTCGCCGACGTACGCCTCCCGGCGCTGCCCGGTCACCTCGCGGCCGCGATCACCGGCGCGGTCACGGGCCTGGTCGGCGTGCTCCTCGTGATCCTCGCGCAGGTGCTGACCGAGGCGATCCGCGGCACCGACAACGCCGGCGCGGCGGGGATCTTCCTGGTGATCGGGATCATCGCGCTGAGCGTCGCCGTCGGCGCAGCCGTGCTGCGCGCCTGGGGTCAGACCGAGACGCTGAGCATGTCGTTCCTCGGCGTCGGGCTGGTCGTCGTGGTCGTCATGCTGTTCCTGCTGCCGGTGATCTTCAGCTGGGTGATGATCCCGGTGGTCCCGGTGCTCGGCGCCGGCACCTTCGCGCTGAGCTGGTGGGTGAGCAACCGGATGGGGCCGGAGGCGAACCGGATCAACGACGAGCGGTGGCCGGAGACGCACCGCTGAGGCGGCGCTCCCCTAGAGCTTCGCCGCCACCAGCTCCGCGATCTGGACCGTGTTCAGCGCGGCCCCCTTGCGCAGGTTGTCGTTGCTGATGAACAGCGCCAGGCCGCGGTCGTCGGGCACGCCGGGGTCGGTACGCAGGCGGCCGACGTACGACGGGTCCTTCCCGGCGGCCTGCTGCGGCGTCGGGATGTCGGCGAGCTCGACACCGGGGGCACCGCCGAGGATCTCCCGTGCCCGCTGCGGCGTCATCGCCTCGGCGAACTCCGCGTTGATCGCCAGCGAGTGACCGGTGAAGACCGGGACCCGCACGCAGATCCCGCTGACCGCCAGCTCGGGCAGGCCGAGGATCTTGCGCGACTCGTTGCGCAGCTTGTGCTCCTCGTCGGTCTCGTCGAGGCCGTCGGGGACGATCGACCCGGCGAGCGGGACGACGTTGTACGCGATGGGGCGCTGGTACTTCACCGGCTCCGGGAAGGCGATCGCCTCACCGTCGTACGCCAGCTCGCGCGCCTTGTCGCCCGCCGCGGCCACCTGGCCGGCCAGCTCGTCGACGCCGGCGACGCCCGACCCGGACACCGCCTGGTAGGTCGAGGCGATCAGCCGGGTGAGACCGGCGGCGTCGTGCAGCGGCTTGAGGACCGGCATCGCCGCCATGGTGGTGCAGTTCGGGTTGGCGATGATCCGCCTGCCCGACAGGGCGAGGTCGATGGCGTCGGGGTTCACCTCGCTGACCACCAGCGGGACCTCGGGGTCCATCCGCCAGGCCGAGGAGTTGTCGACCACCACGACGCCGGCCTCGGCGAAGCGCGGCGCGAGCGCCTTCGACGCGGTCGCACCGGCGGAGAACACGGCGATGTCCAGGCCGCTCGGGTCGGCGGTCTCGGAGTCCTCGACGGTGACCTCGCGGTCGCCGAACGGCAGCACGGTCCCGGCGGACCGGGCCGAGGCGAAGAACCGGATCTCCTCGACGGGGAACTCGCGCTCGACCAGGATCTGGCGCATCGCGACACCGACCTGCCCGGTGGCACCGACGACACCCAGACGTACGCCGCTCATCGGCCGGACCCGCCGTACACGACCGCCTCGACCTCGGAGGAGTCCAGGTCGAAGGCGGTGTGGGCCGCGGCGACCGCGGCGTCGACGTCGGCCTCGTCCACGATGACCGAGATCCGGATCTCCGAGGTCGAGATCATCCCGATGTTGACGCCAGCGGCGGCGATCGAGGAGAAGAACTTGGCGGTCACGCCCGGGTGCGAGCGCATGCCCGCCCCGACGAGGGAGACCTTGCCGACCTGGTCGTCGTAGAGCAGCGACTCGAAGCCGATCTCCTCGCGCAGCTCGGCCAGGGCCTGCATCGCCGCCTGCCCGTCGCTGCGCGGGAGGGTGAAGGAGATGTCGGTACGGCTGGTCGCGACCGCGGAGACGTTCTGCACCACCATGTCGAGGTTGATCTGGGCCCCGGCCAGCGCCTCGAAGACACGGGCGGCGAAGCCGATCTTGTCCGGCACCCCGGTCAGGGTCACCTTGGCCTCGGAGCGGTCGTGGGCGACCCCGGCGATGATCGGTGCTTCCATGCTGGCCTCCTGGTGGGCCTCGTCGGTGATGCTGCCCGCGACGACAGTGCCCTCGAGGCGGCTGAACGACGAGCGGACGTGGATGGGGATGTCGTAGCGGCGGGCGTACTCGACGCAGCGCAGGTGCAGGATCTTGGCGCCACAGGCGGCCATCTCCAGCATCTCCTCGTACGTCACGCGGTCGAGCTTGCGCGCGGACGGCACGATCCGAGGGTCGGCGGTGAAGACCCCGTCGACGTCGGTGTAGATCTCGCACACCTCGGCGTCCAGCGCCGCCGCCAGCGCGACGGCGGTCGTGTCGGTGCCGCCGCGCCCGAGGGTGGTGATCTCCTTGGTGTCCTGGCTGACCCCCTGGAAGCCGGCCACGATCACGATGTGGCCCTCGTCGATCGCCTTGGAGATGCGCCCCGGCGTGACGTCGATGATCTTGGCCTTGCCGTGGACGGCGTCGGTGATGACGCCGGCCTGGGAGCCGGTGAAGGACTGAGCGGTGAAGCCGAGGTCGGCGATCGCCATCGCGACCAGTGCCATCGAGATCCGCTCACCGGCGGTGAGGAGCATGTCCAGCTCACGCGCCGGTGGCAGGGGGCTCACGCCCTCGGCCAGGTCGAGCAGCTCGTCGGTCGTGTCGCCCATCGCCGAGACCGCGACGACGACGTCGTGCCCCGCCTTGCGGGTCTCCACGATCCGCTGCGCGACGCGCTTGACGGCGGCGGCGTCGGCGACGGAGGAGCCGCCGTACTTCTGCACCACGATGCCCACGGGTGGACCAGCCTTCTCGACTCGGGGTTCTGCTGTGACCGCGGTCGATTCTACGAGGGGGTCAGCGGGAGGGCGGTGCGCTGTCCAGAACCGAGGACGCCACGTCGACCAGCTCGTCCTCACCCTCGATCTCGGCGTCCAGCGCCGAGTGCGAGACGACCGAGAGCAGCGCGTTGAGCGCGGCTCCGGCGAGGTTGCCCCACGAGCTGACGTAGGAGAACTGCCACCACCACAGCGCCTCGCCCACGTCGCCGTTGCGGTAGTGCCGCAGCCCGTTCTCCAGGTCGGCGACCATCGTCGCGAGGTCGTCGGAGAGCTGGCTCTCCACGATCTCGGGCTCGTAGGGCTCGAAGACGAAGCTGTACGTGTCCACGTCGCCCAGCAGCTCGGCCAGCCGCAGCCGCAGGTCGTCGACGTCCGCCTCGGGCCCCACGTCGGGCTGGAAGCGCTGGCGCGGCGTGAACTCGCGCTGCGCCCCCAGCCGAGCGCCCGTCAGCAGGACCTGGCTGATCTCGACCAGCAGCAGCGGGACCGCCGTGCCCGGGGTCGCCTCGCGGGCGATCGCTCGCAGCGCCTGGAGGAAGTCCGCCACCGAGGCGGCGACCTCCTCGGCCAGCTGGCGCGACTCCGCGTCCAGCGCCGTCTCCCCTTGCGTCACCGTGTCCTCCTCGCCGCGTCGCTCACTGGGCTGCCCGACGTCCCGCGAACGCTCGGCCGAGCGTCACCTCGTCGGCGTACTCGAGGTCGCCGCCCACCGGCAGTCCACTGGCCAGTCGGGTCACCGTCAACCCCATCGGGTCCAGCATCCTTCGGAGGTACGTCGCGGTGGCGTCGCCCTCGATGTTCGGGTCCATCGCCAAGATGATCTCCTGCACCACCGAGTCGTTCAGCCGTGCGAGGAGCTCGCGGATCCGCAGCTGGTCGGGGCCGATGCCCTCCATCGGCGAGATCGCCCCGCCCAGCACGTGGTAGCGGCCGCGGAACTCGCGCGTGCGCTCCACCGCGACGACGTCCTTCGCCTCCTCGACCACGCAGATCACCGCGTCGTCACGGCGCGGGTCCCGACAGATCCGGCACTGCTCGTCCTCGGAGACGTTGCCGCAGATGCTGCAGAAGCGCGCCTTCTCCTTGACCACGAGCATCGTCTCGGCGAGGCGGCGCACGTCGACCGGGTCGCTGGCCAGCAGGTGGAAGGCCAGCCGCTGGGCGCTCTTCGGCCCGACCCCGGGCAGCCGCCCGAGCTCGTCGATGAGGTCCTGCAGGGCGCCTTCGTACAACCTAGAAGCCGATCCTGGGTCCGCCACCGCCGGGCAGCTCGCCCGGCGCGGCACCCGGGCCGGCGTCGCCGAGGCCGCCCGTGACGTCGCCGAGCCCGCCGGCCAGCGGTCCGAGCTTCTCCTGGGCCAGCGCGTCCGCCCGCGCCTTGGCGTCGCGGTAGGCGGCGACCACCAGGTCAGAGAGGTCCTCGAGGCTCTCGGCGTCGGAGCCGTCGAACGTGCCGGGGGTCAGGCGTACGCCGGTCAGCTCGCCGGTGCCCTTGACCGTCACCGCCACGCCGCCGCTGCTGCCCTCGACCTCCGCCTCGGCCAGCTCCGCCTGCGCCTGCGCCAGGGCCTCCTGCATCTGCTGGGCCTGAGCCATGAGGGCGTTGAGGTCGAAGCCCTCGCCGAACGGGTTGCCAGTGTCGGTCATGGTGCCTTCCGGTGCTGATCGGGACAGGTGCGTCCCGGGTCGGGGTCTGGTCGAGTGTGGCTCATTCGTGCGGGATCTCCTCGATCACCGTCGCACCCAGCTCCCGGGCCAGCAGCTCGGCCCCGCTGACCGAGCTGTCGTCGGCCGCCGGGTCGGAGGGGTCCCAGTCGGAGTCGGCAGGGCCGTCGTCCTCGCGCTCGCCCGGCGCGGGGCGATCGCCGTCCGGCCGTCTCGTCGGCTGGATGCCGGCCCGGGCCTGCTCGGCCGCGGGCGACGCCGGCGGCGCCGACGTCGGCACCGGCCTCGGTGCTGCTGTCGACGGCTGAGTCGGATCTGCGGGTGGCTCGCGGTCGCCGACCGAGGGCCGGGTGACCACCGGGGCCGGCTCGGCCCCGGGCTGGACGGAGGGGTCGGTGACCCCCTCGACCTTCCAGTCCGCGCCGACCTCGTCGATCAGTGCCTGGCGGAGCAGCTCGTCGTTGCCGCCGTCGAAGAACCGGTCGTGCGCCCCCGCGCTGCGGAACCCGAGCGTCAGCGTCGTCCCCTCGACCCCCACGACCTGGGCGTTCTGGCTGAGCAGGATCCAGGTGAAGCGCCGGGCCTCGGCGACCCGGTCCAGCAGCGCGGGCCAGATCCGGCGTACGTCGGCCAGCGTCAGGCCGGGGGCAGCGACCGTCGTGGTCTCGGCAGGCTCGACCTCCGGGGGTGGCGGGCTCGGGTCAGCCGGCGGGCTGCTGGTCTCGACGGGCTCGACCGCCGTGGGCCGCGGCCCACGGTCGGGCTCCGTGGGGTGCGAGCTGCTGGTCTCGACAGACTCGACCTCCGGGGACTGCGGACCGGGGTCAGCCTCCGCGGCTCGCGGCTCGCGGTCGGCTGCTGGGGGACGCTCGACGTCGGGGCGCCGCTCGGGCTCGGGTCGGCCCTCGCCCCAGGGGCGCGGGTCGGGCCCGTCCTCCTCCGGCGCCTCGTCGGCGAGGATCGGGGCCGGGTCGGGCTCGGCGGCGGGCGTACCGGCAGGACCCTGGGCCGCCACCACCGGGGGCGGCTCGGCGGCGCGGGCGGGCTCCATCGCCGCACGAGCGGCCGCGGCACCGGACGGGGCGGGCATGCCGCCCGGGCTGACCCGCCGCTCCAGCCGGTCCAACCGGGCCGCGAGCCCCTCGGACCCGTGGTCGGCGCCCGGCAGCAGGACACGGGCGCAGATCAGCTCCAGCAGCAACCGCGGTGCGGTGGCGCCGCGCATCTCGGTCAGCCCGGCGGCCACGAGGTCGGCGGCGCGCACCAGCTCGGCCGCGCCGAACCGCGCGGCCTGGTCGACCAGACGCTGGGTGGAGTCCTCCGGACCGTCGATCAGGCCCGAGGAGGCCGCCTCGGGCACCTGGGCCACCACGACGAGGTCGCGCAGCCGGCGCAGCAGGTCCTCGGTGAACCGTCTCGGGTCCTGCCCGGCCTCGATCACCTTGTCCACCACGCCGAAGACCGTGCCGCCGTCGGCCGCGGCGAACGCGTCGACGACCTCGTCGAGCAGGTTGTCGGGCGTGTAGCCGAGCAGCCCGGTCGCCAGCTCGGTGGTCACCCCGTCGGGACCGGCGCCGCCGAGCAGCTGGTCGAGCACCGAGAGCGTGTCCCGGGCCGAGCCGGCGCCGGAGCGCACCACCAGCGGCAGCGCGGCGGCGTCGATGCGTACCCCCTCCTGCTCGCAGAGCGTGGCGAGGTACGCCGACAGGGTGCGCGGCGGGATCAGCCGGAACGGGTAGTGGTGGGTGCGCGACCGGATGGTCGGGAGCACCTTCTCGGGCTCGGTGGTCGCGAAGATGAACTTGAGGTGCGGCGGCGGCTCCTCGACCAGCTTCAGCAGAGCGTTGAACGCCGCCGAGGTGACCATGTGCGCCTCGTCGATGATGTAGACCTTGTAGCGGTCGCGCACCGGAGCGAAGTAGGCCTTCTCCCTCAGGTCGCGCGCGTCGTCGACACCGTTGTGCGTCGCCGCGTCCATCTCGATCACGTCGATCGACCCCGGCCCGCCGCGCGCGAGGTCGCGGCAGGACCGGCACTCCCCGCACGGGTCGGGGACCGGCGCTCTCTCGCAGTTCAGCGCACGCGCGAGGATCCGCGCACTGGTGGTCTTGCCGCAGCCGCGCGGGCCGGAGAAGAGGTACGCGTGGTTGACCCGGTTGGCCGCCAGCGCCGCCCGCAGCGGCTCGGTGACGTGGTCCTGGCCGATCACCTCGGCGAAGGTCTCCGGCCGGTAGCGGCGGTAGAGCGCGAGGGAGGGTTCCACGATCTGCACACTAGTCATGACCACCGACAACCAGCAGGGGGAGGAACCGATGGGCTCCATGACACGGAGGACCGCGCTGCTCGGCTCCGGAGGGGTCGCCACGGCGCTCGCCGCCGGGCTCGCCGGCACCGCCCGGGCCGGCGCCGCCGTACCGACCACAGCCGCGGAGCTGGAGGCGACGTACGACGTCACGCTCGGCCTGTGGGCCGAGCGCCTCGGGTCAGGGCGCCGGCTGACGCACCGGCCCGACCGGCGCTTCCCGATGCTCTCCACCTTCAAGGTGCTGGCCGCCGCGGCCGTGCTGCGCACCGGGACCGACCTCGACGAGGTCGTGCGCTACTCCGACGCCGACGTCGTCGAGAACTCGCCGGTCACCGGCGAGCGGCGCCGGATCTCGTACGCAGACGCGATCGACGCCGGCCTGCGCTACAGCGACAACACCGCCGGCAACATCATGCTGGACCGGATCGGCGGCCCCGCCGGGCTCACCCGCTTCCTGCGCGACACCGGCGACCGCACCAGCCGGCTGGACCGCACCGAGCCGACCCTGAACGAGGCGCTGCCCGGCGACGAGCGCGACACCAGCACGCCCCGGGCGATCGCGGCGTCGTACGCGCGCCTCCTGCTGCGCGACACGCTCTCGGATCGGGACCGCTACCTGCTGCGCGCCGTGATGCAGGGGAGCACCACCAGCGTCACGAAGCTGCGCGCGGACCTGCCGACCGGCTGGTGGGCGGCCGACAAGACGGGCGGCGGGGCGTACGCCACGCAGAACGACGTCGGTGTGCTGTTCACCCCCGCCGGGGACCGGATCGTCTTCGCCGTCCTGACCCGGACCGACGACCCGGACCGCACCGCCGACCCGGCGCTGATGGTCGACGCCGGCCGGCTGATCGCGTCCCGACTCGGCTGAGGCGTCCGGGCAGAAGAAGGCCCCCCGCGCACCCGACAGAGCTTGGTTGCCCTTGCTGCCTTCCGGCCCTGGGGGAGTTCGCCTAGGTGTCGCCGCACGGGGGGTTGGCACGAGTGTAGGGAGCGTGCGCGGCGAGGGCCAACCAGCCACGATTCGGCGCGGGGCCGCCCGTGCCGGTAGCCTCTCCGGCGGAGGATTCGCCTAGTGGCCTATGGCGCTCGCTTGGAAAGCGGGTTGGGTTAACGCCCTCGCGGGTTCGAATCCCGCATCCTCCGCCATGCGGCCGCGGTTTCCCGCGACCGCGCGACGCCTGCTTGACCCTGACGCAGCGTCAGGGCCGCACGCTGCGGGCATGACCACCACCGCGGCCGTCGAGATCACCGGCCTGACGAAGGCGTACGGCCAGCACCAGGTGCTGACCGGCGTCGACCTGACCGTGCGTGCCGGCACCGTGCACGCCCTCCTCGGCGCCAACGGCGCCGGCAAGACCACGCTGGTGAGGATCCTCGCCACGCTGCTGCGCGCGGACGACGGTCACGTCGTCGTCGCGGGCCACGACGTCGCGACGCACCCGCGGCTCGTGCGCGAGACGATCAGCCTGACCGGGCAGTTCGCCGCCGTCGACGAGATCCTCACCGGCCGCGAGAACGTGTCGCTGGTCGCCCGGCTGCGCCACCTCCCCACCCCGGGGGCCGTCGCCGACGAGCTGCTCACGACGTTCGGCCTCGTCGAGGCCGGCGGTCGTCGGGCGTCCACGTACTCGGGCGGGATGCGCCGCCGGCTCGACATCGCGATGAGCCTGGTCGGTCGACCGGAGGTCCTGGTCCTCGACGAGCCGACCACCGGGCTGGACCCGCAGGCCAGGCACGAGGTGTGGCGGACCGTCCGTGAGCTGGCGGAGACCGGTACGACGGTGCTGCTGACCACGCAGTACCTCGAGGAGGCCGAGCAGCTGGCGGACCGCGTGTCGATCCTGCACCAGGGCACCGTGGCGGCCGAGGGCACCGTCGCCGACCTCAAGGCGCTGCTGCCGCCGGCCGAGGTGACGTACGTCGAGAAGCAGCCGAGCCTCGAAGAGGTGTTCCTGGCCGTCGTCGGCACGGCCAGGGCGGGGGCAGAGCGATGAGCGCGGCGTACGCCCTCGGTGACGTCGTCACGCTCACCGGCCGCTCGCTGCGCCACGTCACGCGCAGCCTGGACACGATCATCACCACTACGGTCATGCCGGTCGCGTTCCTGCTGCTGTTCGTCTACGTCTTCGGAGGGGCCGTGGAGGCCGGGTCGGCGACCGGGTCGTACGTCGACTACCTGCTGCCCGGCATCCTGCTGATCACGGTGGCGACGGGGGTGTCGTACACCGCGTTCCGACTCTTCGTCGACGTCAAGGGCGGGATCGTCGAGCGGTTCGCGTCCATGCCGGTCTCGCGCGCGGCGGTGCTGTGGGCGCACGTCCTCACCTCGCTCGTCGCCAACGCGCTCTCGCTCGTGATCGTGCTGGTCGTCGCGCTCGCCATCGGCTTCCGCAGCGGTGCCGGCGCCCTCGCGTGGCTGGCGGTCGCCGGGATGCTGCTGGTGTTCACCCTCGCGCTGACCTGGGTGGCGGTGATCCCCGGGCTGACCGCGTCGTCCCTCGACGGCGCCACGGCGTTCTCGTACCCGCTGATCTTCCTGCCCTTCCTCAGCTCGGCGTTCGTGCCGACCTCCGGCATGCCGGGACCGGTCCGCTGGTTCGCCGAGCACCAGCCCGTGACCTCGATCGTCGACACCCTGCGTGCACTGCTCGCCGAGCAGCCCGTCGGCGACGACGTCTGGGTGGCGCTGGCCTGGTGCGCCGCGCTGCTCGTGGTCGCGTACGTCGTCGCCGTGCGGCTGTTCACGCGGAAGCTGGGCTGACCAGTGCGGTCGGAGCAGGATGGTCCGGTGCTGAGCATCGGGCAGCTGGCGACGTACGCCGGCACGACCGTGCGCGCGGTGCGGCACTACCACGCCGTCGGGCTGCTGCCCGAGCCACCACGGGACCACTCCGGCTACCGGACGTACGACGCGGCGACGGTCGTCCAGCTGGTGCGGATCCGCACCCTCGCCGAGGCCGGCGTACCCCTCGCTCGGGTGCGAGAGGTGCTCGACGCCGGTCCGGCCGAGTTCGCGCGCGCGATCGACGGCGTCGACCGCCGGCTGCGAGCAGAGATCGAGGAGCGGCGGCAGCACCGCCGGCGCATCGCCGCTCTCACACCGGGCGACGGTCTCGCCCTCCCGGCCGAGGCCACGGCGTACGTCGAGCGGCTTCGCGGCCTCGGCTTCTCCGAGGCCTTCGTGGACGGCCAGCGAGACGCCTGGGTGCTGATCGCTGCACGGATGCCCGAGCAGATGCCGGTGTACATGAGGCTGAAGGACGCCCAGCTCGACGAGCCCCGGACCCTGGAGCTGTTCCGCCTGCTCGATGCCGCGATCGACGCCGACCCGGCCGACGGCGACGCCGACCTGCGCCGGATCGCCGACGAGCTCGTGTCCCTCTCCGAGGAGGACGACGCCCACCCGCCCCTCGACGGGCCCGACGTGATGCCCGAGGAGCTGGCCCGTCTGATCGACGCCTTCATGGTCAAGAGCATGCCGCGGGGCCGGCGACTCCTCGAGCTGATCGAGGCGCGGGGCTGGAGCGGGGTCAGCCAGATGGAGCGCACCCCTGACGCTCAGGGCTGAGGCGTCCGCTCCCGGGCCTCCTCGACCCATCCCTTCGGCTCCGGCTCGGCACCGTGCCGCTCCTGCTCGCGCGGCGAGGGGTCGAAGAAGATCCGGATCCGCTCGAAGCCCTTGTGCCGCTGGGCCTTGGCGTACGCGGTGTACGCCCGCTTGTCGGCGTCGGTGAGCTCGACGGAGTCGGTGAACGGCGTCAGCAGTGCGCGCGGCCACAGCCGCTTGGCCAGGACGACGTTGATCTGGACGCCGATCACCGCCATCACCGCGGCGATGTAGATCAGCGCCAGCAGCCCCAGGGTCAGGGCGAACACCTTGTTGACGTCGCTGGCGCGGTTGATCACGTGGGTGACGTACGCGCTGCCGCCGCGCTGGAGCACCTGCCAGAGGACCGCGGTGACCAGCGCGCCGGGGACGAGCTGGAGCCAACCCAGCCGCTGCGGTGTCGCGACGTTGGTCAGCACGGCGAAGACCGCGGCGATCAGCACGACCGCGACCAGGTCGAAGAGCACCCGGACGCCGACGTTGAAGTTTACGCCGAAGACGTCGGCGTTCGCCGCGACGCTGCCCAGTGAGGCCACCGCGATCACGACGAGGCCGGCGAGCATGAACAGCCAGGTGCTGTGCAGCCGGGCCAGGAACGGGTTGGGCCGCGAGTTGCGCGGGACGGCCCACGCGACGTAGATCGCGTTCTGCGCCGCCTGCCCGAGACCGAGCACGCCGTACAGCGAGGTGAAGGAGCCGATGACGACCGCGACCGTGCTGCCGGAGAGGCCCTCCGGCGTGCCGAGCTGGGTGCCGACGATCGGGAACTGGCTCAGCGTGGAGTCCAGCACCTGCTTCTGCAGGTCGGGGTTGCCCTGCAGCACGAAGCCGAGGATCTGCGACGAGATCAGCAGCAGCGGGAAGATCGCGGCGAAGGTGTAGTACGTGATCGTCGCGGCGAGGTAGTTGCTCTGGTCGTCGAAGAACTTGTACGTCACCGCGAGCGGGAACCCGATCACCGTGTGGCGGCGCTGGAAGCCGTCGAGACTGTCAGCGACTCCGGCCACGCACCCAGCCTAGGCCGTGACGCACGACACCAGCGTCTTTAACCTCTCGTTCACATTCGGTAACGCTGGCGCAAGACAGAAGAGGTCGACTACCGGTCGACGGGTCGGAACACCGCCCCGGCTCCCCGGGCCCACGAGGCCCTGCCCTGGAGGAGACACCATGACCGAGCTCGCCATGATCCGTTCCGCTGCCCGAGGCCCCGAGGGCGCGGACCGCCCCGACCGCACCATCGCCGCCCGCGAGCGCGCCAACCGCACCATGTTCGGCCTGCACCAGCTGCTCCTCACGCGCCCCGAGCTGCGAGGCGTGCACGCCCCCGCGGACTTCGCCGCCGACGCGATCCGCTGGTCGGTCTGAGGGTCGGGTCGCGTCGATTGCGGTGGGTGGCTACCTCACCGGGTCTCGACGTCCTCCCTCGCTAGCGCTCGGTCGGGCTCGACCACCGGTGGTTGTCAGCGGCGCCCGGTCTTGAACAGACCGCGCACGACCTCGCGGGCCGCGGTCCGCATCGCCTGCTTGAACGCCGTCGACCCGACGACCTGCTCGACGACGCTCTTGTCCTTGCGGGGGTGACCGGAGCGGCCAGAGGGCCGGGGCGCCGTGCGCGCGGCCTCCTTGGCGCGCTCGGCCTCCGCCTTGGCCTCGGCGGCGGTGTCGGCGTCGGCCTTCTCGGCGGCCGCGGCGGCGTCCAGCTTCTTGCCCAGCAGCTCGCGGGCGGACTCCCGGTCGACGGGCTCGGCGTACTTGCTCCACAGCGGCGAGCCCTTGACGGCCGCCTCCATCGTCTCGGGCGGCGCGGCCGCCATCAGCGACTCGGGCGCGCGCAGCCGGGTCCAGGCCACGGGAGTGGGAGCACCGCGCTCGTCCATCACCGTCACCACGGCCTCGCCGATGCCGAGCCCGGTGATGACAGCGCCGAGGTCGTCGTACGACGAGGTGGGGTAGGTGTTCACGGTCGCCTTCAGCGCCTTGGCGTCGTTCGGCGTGTGCGCGCGCAGCTGGTGCTGCACGCGCGAGCCGAGCTGGGCGAGCACCTCGTCGGGGACGTCGGTCGGCGACTGCGTCACGAAGAACACCCCGACACCCTTCGAGCGGATCAGCCGGACGGTCTGCGCGATCGAGTCCAGGAACGCCGACGAGGCGTCCTTGAACAGCAGGTGCGCCTCGTCGAAGAAGAACACCAGCTTCGGCTTGTCCACGTCGCCGACCTCGGGCAGGTCGTGGAACAGGTCGGCCAGCAGCCACATGAGGAAGGTCGAGAACACCGCAGGGCGGTCCTGCAGCGCCGGCAGCTCGACCAGCGAGACCACGCCGCGACCGTCGTCGGCGGTCCGCAGGAAGTCGGCGGTCTCCAGCTCGGGCTCGCCGAAGAACGCGTCCGCGCCCTGGTCGGAGAACGCGATCAGCTCGCGCAGCAGGACACCGGCGGTCGCCGCCGACAGCCCGCCCAGCTCCTTGAGGTCGGCCTTGCCGTCGTCGGAGGTGAGGTACGAGATCACTGCCCGCACGTCCGCGAGGTCGAGCAGGGCCAGGCCGTTGGCGTCGGCGTAGTGGAAGACCAGGCCCAGCGAGCTCTCCTGGGTGTCGTTGAGGCCGAGCACCTTCGAGAGCAGCGTGGGACCGAAGGCGGACATCGTCACCCGCAGCGGCACCCCGGTGCCCTGCCCCCCGAGCGCGAAGAACTCGACCGGGAACGCCGTCGGGGTCCACTCCTGACCCACCGACGCGGTGCGCGCGGTCAGCTTCTCGCTGGGCTCGCCCGGCCGCGAGACGCCCGACAGGTCGCCCTTGACGTCGGCGGCGAAGACCGGCACGCCCTGGGCGGAGAGCTGCTCGACGAGCATCTGCAGGGTCTTGGTCTTGCCCGTACCTGTCGCGCCCGCGACGAGACCGTGCCGGTTGAGCATCGCGAGCGGGATGCGCACCCGCGCGGAGGACGGCTCGTCGGCGGTGAGCATGAGCCCCCCGAGCTCGAGGGCGGCGCCCTCGAAGGTGTAACCCTTCTCGACCTGGTTCACGACGTCGGCACCGGCGGAGGTGGGATCGCTCATGGGCGAGAGCCTAGGACCAGCGGCGGCGGACGGCTCCGACCTGCTCATGGTTCGTCCCTATGATGGCGCGGTGATCTTCAAGAGCGTGGGGGACCGACGCCCCTATCCGGCGCACGCCCTGGACGCCAAGGACTGGGCCGCGCTCCCGCCTCGCCCGGTCCGGCTCGACGAGCTGATCACGACCAAGGACACGCTGCAGCTGGACGCCCTGCTCGACGAGGACTCGACGTACTACGGCGACCTGTTCGCCCACGTCGTGTCCTGGGACGGCGACCTCTACCTCGAGGACGGGCTGCACCGTGCGCTGCGAGCGGCCCTGCAGCAGCGCAACGTCCTGCACGCCCGCGTCCACCAGATCGCGGGGTGAGCGCGACGATGAAGGCTCAAGGTCGTACGGCGGTGGCGCTCGGCGCCGGCCTCGTGCTGTTCGTGCTGATGGCCGTCTTCGGCTGGCAGCGGCTGACCGCGCCGCTCCCCGGTGCGGCGGAGACCGCGCAGGCGCCCTGCCAGGTCTACAAGACCAAGAAGAAGGTCGTTCGCAAGGAGGTCACGGTCAGCGTCTACAACGGCACACGGAAAAGCGGCCTGGCCGACGACACGATGGCGGTCTTCGAGCGTCGCAACTTCGTCGTCGGTGCCGTGGGCAACGCCCCTGACGACGCGGCCGACATTCAGGGGGTCCAGGTCCGCACCACCGTCGACGACGACCCGCGCGCCGAGCTCGTCGCCGAGCAGTTCACCCCGAAGGCCCAGATCGAGACCGTCGGCGAGGCGCTCGGACCGGGCATCGACGTCATCCTCGGCCCGGACTTCACGAAGCTGAAGAAGAAGGCGCCGACGACGTACGTCCTCCCCGACCCCGAGCGCACCTGCGTCGACCGCGCCACGCCGACCGCGCAGCCGACGGCCTGACCTGCCTCAGCCCCTCGGAGCGGACCGCGGCCGTTCCTCGGCGGACCAGCGCGCCAGCCGCCCGTGCAGCGAGACGGTCCGCAGCCGCTTCTCGGTGGTCTCGCGCTCACGCCGGGTGGTGACGACGAGGATGTCGTCGCCGCGCTTGAGGACCGTGCGTCGCTCGGGCACCAGGGTCGTCCCGTCCCGCACCACCAGCGAGACCGACGACCCCCGGGGCAGCCGGAGCTCCCCCACCTCGACGCCGTGCATCCGCGACTTCGCGGAGATGGTGATCTGCAGCAGGTCCGCGGCGATCCGCTCCAGCGGCGCGGCCTCGACCTCCAGCTCACGCGGCTCGCTGCGCTGGGCGACCCCGAGCAGCCGAGCCACGAGCGGCAGGGTCGGACCGGTGACCAGCGTGTAGACGACGGCCAGCACGAACACGATGTTGAACAGCCGCCCCGACCCCTCCACGTCCTCCGAGAGCGGGATCGTGCACAGCACGATGGGGACGGCTCCGCGCAGACCGGCCCAGCTGAGGAAGGCCAGCTCGCGCACCGGCATCGGCTGGACCACCGAGACGAGGAAGACCGAGACCGGGCGGGCGACGAAGGTCAGCACCAGTCCGGCAACGACGGCCAGCAGCACCGTCCGGAGGTCGATGGCGCCCGGCGAGACGAGGAGCCCCAGCATCACGAAGAGCCCGATCTGCGCGATCCAGGCCAGGCCCTCGGAGAAGGAGCGGGTCGCGACCCGGTGGGGCAGGTCTGCGTTGCCCAGGACCAGCGCGGCGACGTACACCGCGGCGAAGCCCGACGTGTGCAGCGTGGACGCACCGGCGTACGCGAGGACGGCGAAGGACAGCACCGCCAGCGGGTAGAGCCCCGACGAGGGCAGCGCGACCCGGCGCATCATCCACACGCCAGCGAAGCCGACGACCAGCCCGATCACCACGCCGACGCTCAGCTCGGCGACGATCAGGCCGAGGAACCCCCAGACCGAGTGGCTGCCGCCGACCGAGATCGCCGAGACCAGGACGACGGTCGGGGCGTCGTTGAGGCCGGACTCGGCCTCCAGCGTCCCGGTCAGCCGGCCCGGCAGCGGGACCCGGCGGAGCACCGAGAAGACCGCCGCCGCGTCGGTCGGTGAGGTCACCGCGCCGAGCAGCACCGAGATCTCCCACGACATCGAGAGGACGTAGTGGGCGAACAGCGCCACCACCAGCACGCTGACCCCGATCCCCACCGTGGCCAGCGCGATCCCCATCCGCAGGACCGGCCGGATCTTCGTCCACGGGGTCGTCAGACCGCCCTCGGCGAGGATCACCACGAGCGCCGCGAACCCGAGCGCGTGGGCGAGCTCGGCGTCCTCGAACCTCAGCCCGAAGCCCGCGTCACCGAGGGCGACGCCGATGCCGAGGTAGAGCAGCAGGCTCGGCAGCCCGACACCGACCGAGACCCGGATCGCGGCCAGCGCGATCAGCAGGACGCCCGCGCCGACCAGCAGGAACTGGTCGAGGGTGTGGACGTCGAGTGTCACGGGCAGGGCACCTCGGCGGTCGTCTGTCAGGACCTCCAGTCTAGTAGGGGTCCCGTGCCCTCGTGACCGCCCGGCGTCACGTGGGACGCACGACCCTCAGCTCTCGGCGACCCGCTGAGCGAGCTCGGCCACGACCTGGTGGCTACCGGCGAGGTGCCACCGGTGTCCACGGTGCTCCACCACGAGGGTCGTGCCGCCGGCGCCCTCCACGAGAGCCACCCCGGGCCACCAGTCCCACGGCAGGCTCGAGTGCTGCGCCCAGCCGCCGAGGCGGCCCGTCGCGACACCGGCGAGGTCGACCGACCCGGAGCCCAGCACCCGCGGTGTCGCCACCGCCGAGACGATCCGCAGCCAGGGCTCGCGGACGTCGGCGTCGGCGACCGTCGTGGGGTGGATGTACGACGCGAGGCTGACCTGGTCGAGGTGTCGGTCCTCCAGCGCCGCCAGCGGCACCCCGTTCAGCGTCGTACGGCGGCCGCGCACCCCGAGCCAGGTCTCGCCGGCACTCGGCTGGTGCACGGCCCCGACGAGCACGCCGTCCGTGTCCACCAGCGCGATCGCGCTGCACCAGTACGCCAGGCCCGAGGCGTAGTTGTACGTGCCGTCGACCGGGTCGACGTACCAGGTCCGGCCGCTGGTGCCCTCGTGGCCCGCGCCCTCCTCGCCGACGATGCCGTCGTCGGGGCGCAGCCGCCGCAGGGCGGAGACGACGTACTCCTCGCAGGCGTGGTCGGCGGCGGTCACGACGTCGGAGACCGACGTCTTGGTGTCGACGTGGAGGTCGGACTCGGTGCGCATGCGCGCGGCCAGCGCACCGGCCTGCTCGACGAGGTGGGTCGCGAGCGCGGCGTCGTCGACGTCGGGCGGGGGTGGGGTCGGGTCCTCGGCCACGAGGCCGACTCTAGGCAAGCCGCTCGGCGAGGGCGCGGCCGAGGTCGCGCCCCGACCGCCAGGCGGTCTCCACCTTCGGGCTCGGCCCCCAGCCGTCGCCGCAGACGCCCAGGCGGCCGTCGAGCAGGAAGCGCTCCTCTCGCTCACCGGCGGGCTTGGCGTACGTCCAGCGGTGGACGTAGGTCGAGGTCGGCACGTCGACGTCGAGGTGGCGCCGCAGCGCGTCCAGCATCTCGGGCTCGGCCGCCGCAGGATCCTCCAGGTGGTCGACCGCGAGCGCCGCGGTCGAGTGCGCCACCAGCACCGGCGCGTCGTCGCCGCGACGGCGACCGTCGTCGGCGACCCAGTCGAGAGCGGCCTCCTGGTTGACGAAGGCACCCTCGAAGCGGGCGTCGGGCGAGCCGTCGTCCCAGGTCCGTCGGGCGAACCGCGCGGCCAGCGCGAGGACGGGCTCGTACGTCCGGTCGAGCCGGTCGGCGACCGGGCCCGGCTCCAGCAGCCGCCTCGCCTGCGGGTCGGGCATCGCGAGCACGACCGAGGACGCCGGTGCGTCGTTGACGGTGGGCCGACCACCCTCGAGGGTGACCCGTCGTACGTCGGTCCGGACGACGTCGAGCCCTGCCGCCAGGTGCTCGACCAGCGACCGGGTGCCGTGCGGCGTCCCCCACCGCGTCGGGCCGGTCTTCGCCTCGGGCGCGCTGCCCGCCTCCAGCACCGTGAAGGTGTCGGTCCACTCGCGTGCGAGGGCGGCTGATCGCCAGTCTTCGACGACGGCGGCGAAGTCGGAGTCGTCGCCGACGGTGAAGTACGACGCCCCCAGGTCGACCGGACGGCCGTCGAGCGTTCTGCTGGCCATCCGCCCACCCGGCCGGTGCCCGCGGTCGAGCACGCGCACGGGAAGGCCCGCGGCAGCGAGCTCCCGAGCGCACGCGACCCCAGCCAGCCCGGCACCCACCACGACCACCGGCTCCATGCCGCGCAGCCTGGCACGGTCGTGTGCTGGAGCGGTCGCCAGGGCAGCCACTGCAGCACACGACTGCTCAGCGCGGGGGTCGAACGTCCACGATCCGCCGCATCTTGCCGACCGAGCGCTCGACGGTGCCCGGGGCGACCGCCTCGACGGCGACCGAGACACCGATGGAGGCCTTCACCAGCCGACGCAGCTCGGCACCCGCGGCCGCTGCCTGGTCGCCGGTCACCGACTCCCGGTGCTCGACCACGACCGTCATCGAGTCCAGCGTGCCGGTGCGCTCGAGGCGGCACTGGAAGTGCGGCGACAGCGCCGGCACGGCCCCGAGGATGAGCTCCTCGATCTGGGTCGGGAACAGGTTCACCCCGCGCAGGATGATCATGTCGTCGGTACGCCCGGTGATCTTCTCCATGCGTCGCATCGGGCGCGCGGTGCCGGGCAGCAGCCGGGTCAGGTCGCGGGTGCGGTAGCGGATCACCGGCATCGCCTGCTTGGTCAGCGAGGTGAAGACCAGCTCGCCTTCCTCGCCGTCGGGCAGCACCTCGCCGGTGAGCGGGTCGACCACCTCGGGGTAGAAGTGGTCCTCCCACACGTGCAGCCCGTCCTTGGTCTCGACGCACTCGTTGGCGACCCCGGGCCCCATCACCTCCGAGAGCCCGTAGATGTCGACCGCGTGGATGTCCAGGCGCTGCTCCATCTCGGCGCGCATGTCCTGCGTCCACGGCTCGGCACCGAAGATGCCGACCTTCAGCGATGTGGCGCGCGGGTCGATCCCCTGCCGTTCCATCTCCTCGACCAGCGCGAGCATGTACGACGGCGTCACCATGATGATGTCCGGCTCGAAGTCGCTGATCAGCTGCACCTGACGCTCGGTCATCCCGCCGCTCACGGGGACGACGGTGCAGCCGAGCTTCTCGGCTCCGTAGTGCGCGCCCAGACCGCCGGTGAACAGGCCGTAGCCGTACGCGTTGTGCAGCACGTCGCCCGGACGTCCGCCGGAGGCGCGGATGCTGCGGGCCACGACGGTGGCCCAGGTGTCGATGTCCTCGCGGGTGTAGCCGACCACCGTCGGCCGGCCCGTCGTACCGCTCGAGGCGTGCACGCGGACGATCCGCTCGCGCGGCACGGCGAACATCCCGAACGGGTAGTTGTCCCTCAGGTCGTCCTTCGCGGTGAACGGCAGCCTCGCGAGGTCCGCCAGCTCGCGCACGTCGTCGGGGTGGGCACCGACCTCGTCGAACGCGCGCCGGTAGTGGGCGACGTTGTCGTACGCGTGCCGCACCGTCCACCGCAGCCGCTCGAGCTGCAGCGCGCGGAGCTCGTCGACGCTCGCGCGCTCGACCGGCTCGAGGTCCGCAGGGTCAGGGGTCAGGTCGAGCATCGCAGGGCTCCTCCCACGGCTGGGCAGAATTACCGACCGATCGGTCAGCAATAGTGGCACAGGTCACGGTGCGGCGCCATCTATCGTCGGCGGCGTGCGAGCGGTGGTGTACGACGAGTACGGCGCGGCTCCGCGCGTGGCCGAGGTGCCCGACCCGGTCTGCGGACCGGGCGACGTCGTCGTCGAGGTGCACGCGAGCGGCGTGTGCCGCTCGGACTGGCACGCCTGGCGGGGACACGACCCCGTACCCCTGCCGCAGGTGCCCGGGCACGAGTGGGCCGGTGTCGTCGTCGAGACCGGCGCCGCCGTACGCCGCGTCCGCGTCGGGGAGCGGGTCACCGCGCCGTTCGTCTGCGGTTGCGGGGTCTGCGCGCTGTGCCGCGCCGGGGACGCCCAGGTCTGCGAGGACCAGCAGCAGCCGGGCTTCACGATGCCGGGCTCGTACGCCGAGCGGGTGCTGGTCCCTGCCGCCGACACCAACGTGGTGGCGCTGCCCGACGAAGTCACGACGAGCTCGGCGGCCGCCCTCGGCTGCCGGATCGCGACGGCGCACCGGGCGGTGGTCGCGCACGGCGGGCTGGGCGAGGGCCAGTGGCTGCTCGTCCTCGGCTGCGGTGGCGTCGGCCTGTCGGCGGTGCTGGTGGCGCGCGCGGTCGGGGCGCACGTGGTCGCCGTCGACGTCTCGGCGGCGGCCCGCGAGCGCGCCCTCGAGCTGGGCGCGGACCTCGCCCTGGACGGTACCGACCTCGCCGCGGTGGCCGCGCGGGTCCGGGACCACTGCGGCGGCGCCCACGTCGGGCTGGACGCGGTCGGCTCCGCCGCCCTGGTGCGTACGTCGCTGCACAGCCTGCGGCCGCGCGGACGTCACGTGCAGGTCGGTCTGCTGCTCGGCGACGACGCGGCTGCGTCCGTCCCGATGGACCTGGTCGTCGCGCGTGAGCTGGCGGTGCTCGGGTCGCACGGGATGCCTGCGGTGGACTACCCCGCGCTGCTCGACCTGGTCGCGACCGGCCGGCTCGACCCGGCGGCCCTCGTGGGACGCGTCGTCGGGCTGGAGGCCGCGGGACCGGCGCTGGCGGCGATGGACGAGCCGGCGGCGCAGGCCGGCATCACCGTGGTCGACCCGCGGGTCTGAACGAGTCCGTCAGCGGTAGACGTACTGGGTGATCGCCGAGGCGGCGTCGTCGGCGCCGGTCTTGAACTGCAGCGGCACCGCACCCGCCGCGCCGGCCGGGACGGTCACGGTGAAGTGCGAGTCGGACTCGTGCTGCAGGTTGGCACCGTTGAGCGCGCCGAACAGCACCTGCGTGATCGCGCCGAGGTCGGTCCCGGTCACCGTGAGCACGGTCCCCCCGGCCGCGGGGCCGCTGGTCGCGGACACCCCGGTCACCCGCGGCCCGGCGGGGGTGGGCGGGGCCGTGGGGGTGGGGGTCGTGCTCGGCGGCGGCGTCGACGGCGCCGCGCTCGGTGTCGGCGTCGTCGGGGTGCTCGGGGTCGGCGTCGGGCTGGACGTCGCGGTGGACGTCCGGCCGACGTTCGCGCTCGCCGGTGAGGAGTCACCGGAGACCGAGCGGAGGTTGAGGAAGAGCAGCGCCACGACCGGGACGGAGACCAGCAGGAGGCAGGCGGGGGCGATCACCCGACGGGTGAGGTGCCGCTCGCCGGAGAAGCGACGGACACCGGACGGAGGGTCGACCGGACGCTCCAGGTCGTTGCGCTCGTCCTGCTGCTCGTCCACGTGTCCACCTCCCGGGGTCCTCGAACCGACGGGAGGAATCTACCGAACAGCGAAGATTATCGCTTGCGAGCCAGGAAAGCGTGCATTGCCTCTCGTGCGGCATCGGAGCCGAAGAGCCTCGCGGAGAGCGTCGCCATCTCCTCGGTGCCGGCGTCGATCCGCGCCAGCAGACCCGCGTTGAGCAGGGCCTTCGTCTCCGCGAGGCCCTGCGGCGCGGCCTCGAGCAGGTCGGCGCAGGCCGCGGCGACGGCGGTGTCGAGGTCGTCTCCGGGGACCGCTCGGGTGACCAACCCCATCGCCTCCGCCTCGGCCGCCCCGAAGGTGCGGCCCGACAGGAAGGTGTCGGCCGCCGCCCGGCTGGTCAGCCGGGGCAGGACGCTCAGCGAGATCACGGCGGGCGCCAGCGCCAGCCGCGACTCGGTGAAGGCGAAGGTGACGTCCTCGGCACAGACGACGACGTCGCTCGCGGCCACCAGCCCGAGGCCTCCGGCGCGTACCGGACCGGCCAGCCGGGTGACGACCGGCTTCGGGTGCGCGACGATCGCCCGCTGCATCGCGACCATCGCGCGCGCCCCGTCGGCCATCCCGTCCGCGCTCGCCTCGGAGAGGTCCGCCCCCGAGCAGAAGACCCGGTCCGCCGAGCGCAGCACCACCACGCGCGCGTCGTCGGCGGCGGACGTACCCAGGTGGTCCATCAGCTCGCCCACCAGCTGCCTCGACAGCGCGTTGCGGTTGCGCGGCGAGTCCAGGGTGATCGTCCCGACCCCGTCCGCCACCTCGTAGTGCACCAGCTCGTCGCTCATCTGCCTGTCCCCTTCGTGTTGAGTGGTGCCCCCCGCTGGGTCGAGTGGTGCCTGCTGCCGGCGTGAGTACGGGTTCTGCGCGCCGACGCCAGCAGAACACACCACTCGAGCCGGCAGCAGGCACCACTCAACCTGCAGGTGCGGCCCACCGGCTAGTACGACTTCGGGAGGCCGAGCGAGTGCATGGCGACGAAGTTGAGGATCATCTCGCGGGAGACCGGGGCGATCCGGCCGGCGCGGGCGGCGACGAGGAGGCCGGCCATGCCGTACTCCTGGCTGATGCCGTTCCCGCCGTGGGTCTGCACCGCGCGGTCGACGGTGTCGCAGGCGGCCTCGGCGGCGGCGTACTTCGCCATGTTCGCGGCCTCGCCGGCGGCCATCTCGTCGCCGGCCTCGTACAGCGCGGCCGCCTTCTGCGTCATCAGCCGCGCCATCTCGATCTCGATGTGCGACTGCGCCAGCGGGTGCGCGATGGCCTGGTGGCCACCGATCGGCTGACCGAAGACCTCACGCTCCTTGGCGTACGACGCCGCCTTCGCCAGCGCGTGCCGGGCGAGGCCCGTGGAGAACGAGGCGGCCATGATCCGCTCGGGGTTCAGCCCGGCGAAGAGCTGCGAGAGGCCGCCGTTCTCGTCGCCGACCAGCGCGTCGGCGGGCAGCCGCACGTCGTCGATGAAGAGGGTGAACTGCTTCTCCGGCGACACGATCTCCATCGGGATCGGGTTGGCCTCGAACCCCTCCGCGTCGGTGGGGACGACGAACAGGCAGGGCTTGAGCTTGCCGGTCCTCTCGTCCTCCGTGCGCGCGACGATCAGCACGTTGGCGGCCTCGTCGATGCCCGAGACCCAGATCTTGCGACCGGTCAGCACCCACTCGTCGCCGTCGCGGCGCGCGGTCGTGGTGATGTTGTGCGTGTTGGTCCCGGCGTCGGGCTCGGTGATCCCGAACGCCATCGTGCCGGTGCCGTCGCACAGCCCGGGCAGCCACTTCTGCTTCTGCTCCTCGGTCCCGTACTTCGCGATCACCGTCCCGCAGATCGCGGGGCTGACCACCATCAGCAGCAGCGGGCAGCCCTGCGCGGCGAGCTCCTCGCAGACCGCCGCGACGTCACCGATGCCGCCGCCCCCGCCGCCGTACTCCTCGGGGATGTTGATCCCGAGGTAGCCCGCCTTCGCCACCGCCATCCACAGGTCGGTGGTCTTGCCGCCGCCGCGCGCCTGGGCGGTGAAGTACTCGCGCCCGAACGTGCCGGCCAGCTTGAAGACCTGCTTGCGCAGCTCCTGGCGCTCCTCGGTCTCGCTGAACCCCACGACGGTGCTGTCCACTGCGTCACTCATCTGCTGCTGCCTCTCCCTCGGTCTGTGCTTCCACGACGGCCAGGACCTCGCCGGAGGCGACCTGCGCCCCGACGCCGACGGCCACCTCGGTGACGGTGCCGGCGGTCGGCGCCGTCACCGTGTGCTGCATCTTCATCGCCTCCAGGACGAGGACCGGCGCACCGGCCTCGACCTGCTGGCCCTGCTCCGCCCGGACGGCCACGACGGTCCCCGGCATCGGCGCCACCAGGCTCCCCGACGCCAGCACGTCGGCCGGGTCGACGAAGCGCGGCACCAGCTCCAGGCGTACGTGCCCGGCAGCGGTGTCGACGTCGGCGACGGCGTACGGGTCGCCCGGCGTCCCGCTCAGCGTGACGTCGTACGTCGCCTCGTCCTTCTCGACGCGCAGGGAGAGCCGGCCGGTCCACTCGCCGAGCACCTCGACGTCGGCGCTCGGGAACCCGACGCCCCCGTCGCGCGCGGGCAGGAAGTCGACCGCCAGCTCGTCCTCGCCGGTCGTCCACGTCGTGCGCTGCGGCTGGGAGACGACGTTGCGCCACCCCGACGGGATCCGGCCCTGCACGCTGCGGGTGTCGGCGACCGCGCGAGCGCGGACGACGGTCGCGGCGTGGGCGGCACCCACGACGTCGACGTCCGACCCGCTCAGGTCGAAGTCCTCCAGGAACCCGGTCGAGAGCGGTCGGTCGAGGAACTCCTCGCTGCGCAGGATCCGCACGAGCAGGTCGCGGTTGGTCCGCACCCCGTGGATCCGGGCCCGCGAGAGCACGCCGGCCAGCTTGCGGGCCGCCGTGCGCCGGTCCGGGCCGTGGGCGACGACCTTGGCCAGCATCGCGTCGTAGTACGTCGACACCTCGTCGCCGGCGGCGTACCCCGACTCCACGCGGACCCCCGCTCCGGACGGGATGTCGAACGCCGTCAGCAGACCGCTCTGCGGGCGGTAGTCGGCGCCCGGGTCCTCGGCGTAGAGCCGCACCTCGATCGCGTGGCCGGCCGGGTCGAGTGCCTGAGTGGTCGCCAGAGCCGCCACCTCAGCACTCGACCCCTCTGCCACGGCGAGCTGCAGAGCCACCAGGTCGACACCGAAGACCTCCTCGGTGACCGGGTGCTCGACCTGGAGCCGGGTGTTCATCTCGAGGAAGAAGAACCGGTCGTTCGCCTCGTCGTAGAGGAGCTCGACGGTCCCCGCGCCGCGATAGCCGATGGACGCCGCGGCGTTGCGGCCCGCCTCGTGCAGCGCGGCGCGCGTCGCGTCCGGCAGGTCCGGGGCAGGCGCCTCCTCGACGACCTTCTGGTGGCGGCGCTGCACCGAGCAGTCGCGGTCGCCGAGCACCAGCACGCCGCCGTCGTACCCGACGACCTGGACCTCGACGTGGCGGCCGCTATCGACGTACGGCTCGACGAAGACGGTCCCGTCGCCGAACGCGGAATCGGCCTCGGACCTGGCGGCGGCGATCTCGTCCTCGAGCGCGGCGAGCGAGCGCACGACGCGCATCCCGCGCCCGCCGCCGCCCGCCGAGGCCTTGACCAGCAGCGGCAGGTCGGCCTCGGTGGGGGCGTCCGGTGCCTCCAGGACGGGTACGCCGGCCTCGCGCACGATCTCCTTGGCCCGCACCTTCGAGCCCATCGCCTCGATCGACTCCGGCGCGGGCCCGACCCAGGTCAGCCCGGCGTCGACGACCGCGCGAGCGAAGCCGGCGTTCTCGGAGAGGAAGCCGTAGCCGGGGTGCACCGCGTCGGCACCGGCTCGACGTGCGGCGTCGATCAGCAGGTCGGCGCGGAGGTACGTCTCCCCCGGTGTGCTGCCGGGAAGACGCACGGCGTGGTCGGCCTCGGCGACGTACGGCAGCCCCGCGTCGGCGTCGGAGTGCACCGCGACGGTGTCGATCCCGAGCTCGCGGCAGGTGCGGAAGACGCGCGAGGCGATCTCCGCGCGGTTGGCGACGAGCAGACGGCTGATCATGACGGTGCTCCCTTCAGTTTCGACTGCTCCCGTTGCGACCTCGTGCCTCGGTCGCAGATCGCGCTCAACCTCGTCTCGCCCACGCGCTGAGCTCCTTCGTCGCTCATCACTGCTCGCTTGATCACAGCCGGAAGACGCCGTAGCCGCGGGCGCCCTCCCAGGTCGTGCCGGCGATCACGGACAGGCAGATGCCGAGGACGGTGCGGGTGTCGCGCGGGTCGATGACGCCGTCGTCGTACAGCAGCCCGGACAGGAACTGCGGCACCGACTGCTCCTCGATCTGCTGCTCCACCATCTGCTTGATCCCGGCGAAGCCCTCGGCGTCGAAGGTCTGGCCCTTGGACTCCGCGGACTGGCGGGCGACGATCTCCATCACCCCGGCGAGCTGCGCCGGCCCCATCACCGCGGACTTCGCGGACGGCCAGGTGAACAGGAAGCGGGGGTCGTACGCCCGCCCGTTCATGCCGTAGTTCCCCGCGCCGTACGACGCCCCGAGGATCACGGTCAGGTGCGGCACGGAGGAGTTGCTGACGGCGTTGATCATCTGCGCGCCGTGCTTGATGATCCCGCCCTGCTCGTACTCCGCGCCGACCATGTAGCCGGTCGTGTTGTGCAGGAACAGCAGGGGGGTGTCGACCTGGTTGGCCAGCTGGATGAACTGCGCGGCCTTCTGCGCCTCCTGGCT
Source organism: Marmoricola endophyticus (assembly GCF_014644415.1). Taxonomy (GTDB): domain Bacteria; phylum Actinomycetota; class Actinomycetes; order Propionibacteriales; family Nocardioidaceae; genus Marmoricola; species Marmoricola endophyticus. The sequence continues at coordinate 2,409,868 of NZ_BMKQ01000001.1, read as the reverse complement.
GAACAGCACTCCCTGCGCGTTGGCGAGGATGCCGATCGGGTGGCCGTGGAGGCGCGCCCAGCCGGTGACCAGGGACGGCCCGCAGAGCGGCTTGAACTCGTCGAAGACCGCACCGTTGCTCGGACTGACGCCGTCGCAGATCCGCGCGATCACCTCACGCGGGTCGAACGGCTCCTTGAGGTCGTCGGGGACCAGGTCGAGCAGCGTCTCCGGGTCCTCGGCCGGCTCGGTGTACGGGGTCTCGACGCGCTCGCTGGCGCTCGCTGCTCGACCACCCGCTGCCCGGGTGGTCGAGCCCGACCGAGCGCCAGCGAGGGAGGACGTCGAGACCTCCCGGCGGCCCAGCCGCGCCACGATCCGCCGCCCGATGCGCAGCGCGTCGTGCTCGTCGGCGGCGAGGTAGTCGGCGAGCCCGGAGGTCTTCGCGTGCATCGACGCACCACCCAGCGACTCGTCGTCGGACTCCTCGCCGGTGGCCATCTTCACCAGCGGCGGCCCGCCGAGGAACACCTTCGCGGCGCCGTCGACGAAGACGGTGTAGTCGCTCATCCCGGGGATGTACGCCCCGCCCGCCGTCGAGTTGCCGAACACGATCGCGATCGTCGGCTGCTTGGCGGCCGAGGACCGGGTGATGTCGCGGAAGGTCTTCCCGCCCGGGATGAAGATCTCCTTCTGCGTGGGCAGGTCGGCGCCGCCGGACTCGACCAGGGCGATCGTCGGCAGGTTGTTCTGCGCGGCGATCTCGTGGGCCCGGAAGGTCTTCTTCACCGTCCAGGGGTTGCTCGCGCCGCCCTTCACGGTCGGGTCGTTGGCGACGATCATCACCTGGCGCCCCTCGACGACCCCGATCCCGGTGACGACGCTCGCGCCGACCGCGAAGTCCGACCCCCACCCGGCCAGCGGGGAGAGCTCGAGGAACGCCGATCCCTCGTCGACGAGCAGCTCGACCCGCTCGCGCGGCAGCAGCTTGCCGCGGGAGCGGTGCCGCTCGACGTACCTCTCCCCGCCGCCGGCGACCGCCTTCGCGTTCTCGGCCTCGATGCCGGCGATCTTCTCCAGCATCGCCTCGCGGTAGCTCATCGCAGGTGCCCCTCTCGCCGGGTCTCGACGCGCTCGCCGGCGCTCGCTGCTCGACCACCTACGTCACAGGTGGTCGAGCCCGAAGCGAGCCCTGCGAGCGAGGACGTCGAGACCCCCGCACCCGACCGCAGGCCGCCACCGGGGTAGATCGAGCTCCTCACGACGTGTAGCCCAAGAGCTTCGCGGCGAGATCCGTCAGCACCTCGGTCGCGCCGCCGCCGATGGGGAGGATGCGGGCGTCGCGGTAGTGCCGCTCCACCTCGGTGCCGTGCATGTAGCCCGTCCCGCCGTGCAGCTGGACCGCCTGGTCGCAGACGTACGTCGCGGCGTCACAGGCCGTCTGCTTGGCCAGGCAGGCCTCGGCGATCACGTTCTCGCCGGCGGCGTGCCGTGCGGCGACCGCCCGGGCGTACGTCCGTGCCACCTCGACCTGCCGGTGCATCTCGACCAACCGGTGCCGGACCACCTGGCGGTCGGTCAGCGGGCGGCCGAACGTCTCGCGCTCCTTAACGTACGCCGCCGTCAGCGCCAGCGAGCGCGCGGCGATGCCGTAGGCGTGGACGGCGAGCCCGATCCGCTCGACGACGAACTGCTCGGCGATCTGGTAGAAGCCGGTGTTCTCGTCACCGACGAGGTTCGCGGCCGGGACCCGCGCGTCGACGAAGGACAGCTCGGCGGTGTCGGAGCAGTGCCAGCCCATCTTGCGCAGCGCCCGGTCGACGGTGAAGCCGGGTGTGCCCTTCTCGACCACCAGCAGGGAGACGCCGCCGTGGCCGGGGCCGCCCGTCCGCACCGCGGTGGTGACGAAGTCCGCGCGGACGCCGGAGGTGATGAAGGTCTTCGCCCCGTTGACGACGTAGGAGTCGCCGTCGCGGACCGCGCGGGTCGTGATGCCCGCGACGTCCGATCCGCCACCCGGCTCGGTCACCGCCAGCGACCCGATCGTGTCCCCGGCCAGCGTGGGGCGTACGAACCGCTCGACCTGCTCCGGCGTCCCGCGCGCCGCCAGGTGTGGCAGCGCGATGCCGGCCGTGAACAGGGCGGAGGCCAGCCCGGAGGACCCGCCCGCCTCGAAGAACGCCTCCTGCGCGGCGATGGTGTCGAGGATGTTCCCGCCCTGGCCGCCGACCTCCTCGGGGAAGGACAGCCCCAGCAGCCCGGACTTCGCCGCCGCCTGGTGCAGCGAGCGCGGCACCTCACCGGCGTCCTCCCAGTCGTCGAGGTGCGGGGTCACCTCGCGCTCGACGAAGCGGCGGGTGCTCTCGCGCAGCGCCTCCTGCTCCTCGGTCCAGGTCGTGGTCATCCGATCAGCCCTTCCGGTACGTCGACGAGCCGGGCGCGCAGGTGCTCGCCCAGCCCCTTTGCCTGCGGGTCGAACCGGGTCGAGGCAGCGACGCCCTCGCCCAGCAGTCCCCTGATCAGCACGTTCACGCCGCCGAGGTGCGGCAGCGGGTAGACCTCCACGTCGAGCTCGGCCGCCTCCGGCAGCAGCGCGCGGACCCGGCCCGGGGTGATCGTGCCCAGCAGCCAGGCGACGCGCGCGTCGCGCTTCGGCCCCTGGCGCACCCACAGCCCGACGTTCGCGTCGCCGCCCTTGTCGCCCGAGCGGGCGTGCACGAACGTGCCGAGCGGGAGGCGGGTGGACGGCGGAGTCGGCGCCGGTGGTTGCGCGCCGCCGTCGGGTGCGGGGGTCTCGTCGTCCTCGCTCGCTGCGCTCGCTTCGGGCTCGACCACCCGCGCAGCCCCCGCCTGACCACTGGTGGTCGAGCCCGACTGAGCGCTAGCGAAGGAGGACGTCGAGACCCCCGCCGCCGACGCACCCGCATCGACCACCGCGGGGTCCGGCACGACGATCTCCTCGCCGCCGACGTGGACGATGTGCGCGACCTCGGCCCGGTCGACGTACGCCGGGCGGTAGACGCCGTACGGCGACGCCGCGCCGGGCGGTGCGGTCATCGTGAAGCCCGGGTACGACGCCAGCGCCAGCTCGACCAGGGCACCGCTGAAGGCGCGGCCGACGACGTTCGCGTCGACGTCCTGCACCGCGACGCGCAGCAGCGCCGAGCCGGCCTCCTGCGAGTCCGCGTCCGGCTCGGGCAGCCGCGCGGAGGTCCACACGACGGTGGTCGGGCGCGGGTCGAGGCGCGCCTCGAGCTGCTCGCGCACCCACGCTTCCTTGGCCGGCGCGTCGAGGCCGGTGATCACCAGCTCGGCGGCGTTGCGGAAGCCGCCGAGGGTGTTGACGCTGACCTTGAGCTGCGCCGGCGGCGGGCCACCCCGTACGCCGGAGATCCGCACGCGGTCGGGGCCGCCTGTGGTCTCCGGGGCCAGCCGGACCGAGTCGAGGTCGACGGCGACGTCGGGGTTGAGGTAGGTCGAGGTCTGGATCTCGTACATCAGCTGCGCGGTGACCGTGTCCACCGTGACCGCACCGCCGGTGCCGTCGTGCTTGGTGATCACGCTGGACCCGTCGGCGTCCAGCTCGGCGACCGGAAAGCCCAGCGGGGCAGCCCAAGAATCCACACTGCGCGGCAGGTCGAGGAAGCCGGAGAAGTTGCCGCCGGTCGCCTGCGCCCCGCACTCGATGACGTGCCCGGCGACGACCGCGCCGGCGAGTGCATCGTGGTCCGACGGCGTCCAGCCGTGCGCGGCGATCCCCGGGCCCACCACCACCGACGCGTCGGTGACCCGGCCGGTGACGACGATGTCCGCGCCGCGGGTCAGCGCCTCGGCGATGCCGAAGGCCCCGAGGTAGGCGTTGGCGGTCAGCGCCCCGTCCAGCCCGAGCTGGGCGGCACGCGGGCGCAGGTCGTCGCCGTCGACGTACGCCACGCTCGGCGCGAGACCGAGCCCGGCGGCGACCTCCTCGATGGCCGTGACGAGCCCGGAGGGGTTGAGCCCGCCGGCGTTGGCGACGACCTTGATGCCGCGCTCCAGGATCTCGCCGAGGCAGTCCTCGAGCTGGCGGACGAAGGTGCGGGCGTAGCCGCGCGAGGCGTCCTTCATCTGGTCGCGGCCGAGGATGAGCATGGTCAGCTCGGCGAGGTAGTCCCCGGTGAGGTAGTCGATCGGCCCGCCGGTGACCATCTCCCGCATCGCGGTGAGCCGGTCGCCGTAGAAGCCGGAGCAGTTCGCGACCCGTACGCTCACGAGCGCTTCCTCCCGGGTCCGGGCGGGCCCGCGAAGGCCTGCGCCACGTCCAGCCAGCGGTCCGCGTCGGCACCGTGCGCCTCCAGGGCGAGGTCGTCTCGGTGGCGGCGCTGGGTGACCAGCAGGCAGAAGTCGTACGCCGACCCGGTCACGGTCTGTCGGGCGTCCTCCGGGCCCCAGGCCCAGACGTCGCCGGACGGAGCGACCAGGGTCACCGCGAACTCCTCGGCCGGCGGCTCGAGCCCGCGGGCGCCGAAGGCGAAGTCGCGGGTGCGCACGCCGATGTGCGCGACGTGGCGGATCGCGTCGGTCGGCTCGTACGCCAGCCCCAGCGCGTCGGTGACGTCGAGGCCGTGCGCCCAGGTCTCCATGAAGCGGGCGGTCGCCATCGAGGTAGGCGACATCGGCGGGCCGAACCAGGGCAGCTTGGTGCCCGACGGGACCGAACGCAGCGCGTCGGCAAGCGAGGCCCGCCCCGTACGCCAGCGCGCCAGCAGCACCGCCGGGTCGCCGGCACCCCACGCCTCGGCCTGCGCGTCGACGAAGCGGTCCGGGTCGCCGACGGCCTCGGTCACCACCGCGTCCCAGCCCTCCTCGTCGGTCGCCGCCAGCGTGGCCACGTGGTCGGTCCAGGCCAGGTGGGCGACCTGCGTGGCGACGTCCCAGCCCGCGGCCGGGGTCGGCGTGCGCCACGCGCCGGCGTCGAGGTCGGCGACCACCGCGTCGAGGCGGTCCCCCTCGGCGGTCAGGTCGGCGAGCACGGACTCCAGGACGCTCATCCCCAGCTCACCTCAGCCCCTCCTCGAGGACGACGGCCCAGCGGTCGAGGATCTTGCGGCGGCGGAAGCCGTCGTCGGCGAGGGTGTTGGCCAGCCCGAGGCCGCGGCACAGGTCGAGCGTGGCCTGGACGAGCTCGCGCACGCCGGGCTCCGACTCGTCGGCGCCGAGCACCTCGACGGTCAGCCGGTGGGTCTCGCGGCCCAGGCGCTGCTCGTACGCCGCGACCGCCTCGTGCAGGGCGTCGTCGGTGCGGGCGGCGACCCACAGCTCGAGTGCGGCCGCGAAGACCGGGCCGGCGAAGTGGTCGCCGAGGATCGTGAGCACCGCGCGGATCCGCTTCTTGCCGCGCGGCAGGTCCTCGATGGCCTCGGCGAGCACCGCGGTCCGCTGCTCGCGCAGGTGCTCGACCGCGGCCAGCACCAGCTGGACCTTGGTCGGGAAGTGGTGCAGCTGCGCACCGCGGCTGACGCCTGCCCGCTGCGAGACGAGCGTGGTGGAGGTGCCGGCGTACCCCTTCTCGATCAGCAGCCCGACCGTCGCGTCCAGCAGCCGCTGTCGCATCGCGCGCGAGCGCTCCTCCTGCGGGACTCGGGTCGTGGTGGGCACGGCGGCGATGCTGCCCCCGAACAAACAAACAGTCAAGCCTGACTCTATTTTCGTCGACCGAACCTCGCGTCGGTCGCCGTCACGACCGGCGCCGCGCGAGCACCTCCCGGTAGATCTCGCTCAGCTGGTCCACGGTCTCGTCCCACGTCGGCAGACCGACGGGGCGGGGACGGTGCGGCCCACCGCGGCTCTCGGTCGCCTCCAGCTCAGCCGCCAGCACCTGGGCGAGCTCCCGGTCCGTGACGCCGACGGGCACACCGGTGACCAGCCCCTCCTCGACCAGGTCGCCGGTACCGGCCACGTCGAGGCCGACGACCGGCAGCCCGAGGGTCAGGGCCTCCATGACGCCCACCGGGTGCGCCTCGTACGTCGACATCGAGGCCATCACGCTCGCCTGCGAGAGCTCACGGGTCATGGCCGCCCGGTCACCGGGGGGCAGGTGCCGGATCGAGACGGCGTCGTCCAGTCCGAGGGCGGTCACGAGACCGCGCAGCGTCGACTCGTACGGCCCGACCCCGAGGATCACCAGCTCCGCCCCGGGCAGGCGCGCACGCACGTGCGGCATGGCGCGGACGGCGAGCTGGTGGCCCTTGTACTCCTCCAGCCGCCCGCTGGAGACGATGCGCCCCGGGACCGGATCGATCGGCCCGACGGGAGCGGGCAGCGCGCCACCGTTGCGGATCACGCGCATCCGCGACGGGTCGACCCCGAGCGGTTCGGCGAAGTGGCCCACCTCGAACCGGCTGACGGCGATCAGCTGCTCGGCGCGGCGGACGAGCGGCGCGATCAGGCGCCAGTGGGCGGTACGCGTCGCGGCCCGCGCCGAGCTGACCGCGCCACCGCTGTGGAAGGTCAGCACGAAGGGCGTGCGCGACGCCGTCGCGGCCGCCATCGCCGTCGGCGCCACGAGCGTGTGCACGCCCTGCACGTGGACGAGGTCCCAGTCGCCGCTGCTCACCACCCGGGCCAGTCCAGGGGAGACGTAGTAGTCCCGGTCCCGGGGCCAGGCGCGACGGCGGAGGACGTCGTACCCGTCGATGCGCTCGGCGGCCGGCAGCTCCGCACTGCGGTCGGTGGTGAGGACGGTGACGTCGAACTCGCCGCGCTCGGCCAGCCTCGCGCTCACCTCGGCGACGTGGGTCTCGGTCCCCCCGGTCTCGGGGAGGAAGCGGTGCACCACCTGGAGGATCTTGGGTCGCCGCGCGCTCACGTTCGGATCCTGCCACGTGCAGCGGATGCGGGACGGCCTGAGGCACAGTGACCTCGTGAACGCCGCGTCCGCCCTCGCCCCTCTCCTCGCCCCCGCTGCCGACACGGCCATCGGCAACGCCTCGGACCCGCAGCTGCTCGTCGCCGCCCTGGCCGGGATCGCGACCGTCGTCCTCACCATCGTGTGGGCGAAGTTCCACCCGCTCTTCGGCCTGATCTCGGGTACGGCCGTCCTCGCCGCGGTCGCGCTCGTCCCGCCCGCCGACGCGCTCGACAGCTTCGTGGCGGGACTGGGCTCGACCTTCGGCAGCGTCGGCCTGCTGATCGCGCTCGGCGCGATGCTGGGCAAGCTGCTCGCCGACTCCGGCGGCGCCAACCGGATCGTCGACACCATCGTCGACCGGGTCGGTCCGCGCACGCTGCCGTGGGCGATGGCGCTGATCGCGGCGATCATCGGGCTGCCGATGTTCTTCGAGATCGGCGTGGTGATCCTGGTGCCGATCGTGGTGCTGGTCGCGCGGCGCACGCACTCCTCGCTGATGCTCGTCGGCATCCCCGCCCTCGCCGGGCTCTCCGTGCTGCACGGGCTGGTCCCCCCGCACCCCGGACCGATCACGGCGATCGACTTCCTCGGTGCCGACCTCGGCTACACCCTGATCTTCGGGCTGATCGTCGCCGTGCCGACGCTGGTCGTGGCGGGCCCGCTGTTCGGTCGCGTGGCCGACCGGTGGGTGCCCGTGCACGCCGACGCCGTGGCCTCCGACGGGCACGCGATCCACGGCGCCGACGAGGGCGACGGGACCAGCGGCGAGTCCGGCGGTGCCGCGGCGGAGCGGCAGCGCTCCGGCGACGGCGGCTCGGAGGAGGACGAGGCCGCCGCCGTACGCGCCGCGGCCGGTGCGACCCGGCAGCCGACCTTCGCGCTGGCGATCCTCAGCATCGTGCTCCCCGTGCTGCTGATGCTGATCCGCGCGGTCGGCGAGCTGACGCTCTCGGAGGGCTCCGGCACGCGTACCTTCCTCGACTTCATCGGGGAGCCGTCCTTCGCACTGTTCATCGGAGTGCTGGTGGCGATGGTCGCGGTCGGGAAGACCTCCGGCATGAACCGTGGCCAGATCAACGCCTCGCTCGGCGCCGGCCTGCCCGGCGTCGCCTCGATCATGCTGATCGTCGCCGCCGGCGGAGGCTTCAAGCAGGTGCTCTCCGACTCCGGCGTCGCCGACGTGATCGGCGAGCTCGCGAAGGGGTCGGGCATCAACGTGCTGCTGCTCGGCTGGCTGGTCGCGGTCGGGATCCGGCTGGCCACGGGCTCCGCGACGGTCGCCACCGTCACCGCCGCCGGCATCGTCGCCCCGCTCGGTGCCGGCCTGGACGCCCAGCACCTCGCGCTGCTGGTGCTCGCCATCGGCGCCGGGTCGCTGTTCTTCAGCCACGTCAACGACGCCGGCTTCTGGCTGGTCAAGGAGTACTTCGGACTCACGGTCTGGCAGACCATCAAGTCCTGGTCGGTGATGGAGACCGTCATCTCGGTCGTCGCGCTGCTGCTCGTGCTGGTGCTCGGCGCGATCGTGTAGGGGTAGTCCCTGACGTTCCGGTGGACCCCTGTCCTCTTTGTCCGCGCGAACGTCCTGGACTACCGCCGTACGCTCCACCCGTGACGACGCAAGCGCTCCCCGGCGGCGCGGTGCACGAGCTGCCCGCGGACCTCGAGGCCGAGCTGCTCGCGCATGCCGACGCGCTCGCCGCCTGGCGCGACATCACCGTGCTGGCCCGCAACGAGTTCATCTGCTGGGTGGAGGACGCCAAGCAGCAGAAGACCCGCGAGCGACGGGTCCGGCGGACCCGGGAGGAGCTGGAGGACGGCATGCGCCGACCGTGCTGCTGGCCCGGCTGCGCCCACCGCGAGCGCACCGGGAAGGCCTAGGCCGGGGCTAACGCCCCATCGCGAAGAACTCCGGGTTCGGCTGCATCGCGGTCAGGTGCGCCATCCGGTTCGACAGGGCGAAGAGTGCGGTGATCGCCCCGACGTCCCAGATCTCGTCGTCGTCGAGACCGGCGTCCCGGGCGGCTGCCAGCTCGGTCTCGCCGAAGGCGGCGGAGCCGGTCGTCAACGACAGCGCCAGGTCGACGATCGCGCGCCGACGGGGGTCGAGCTCGACGCCGCGCGGGTTGGTGGCGACCCGGTCGGCCAGCTCGGGCTCCTTCGTACGGATCCGCAGGATCGCGCCGTGCGCGACCACGCAGTACGTGCAGTCGTTGACCGCCGAGCTCGCGACGACCACGAGCTCGCGCTCGGCCTTGGACAGTCCGTCGTCGGAGTCCATCAGCGCGTCGTGGTAGTCCAGGAACGCCCGCAGCTCCCGTGGGCGCCTGGCCAGCGCCCGGAAGACGTTGGGCACGAAGCCGGACCTCTCCGCGATCGGCGCGATGCGCTCGCGCAGGTCGTCGGGCATCTCGTCCAGCTCGACGTGCCCGAACCGGCTCACCTCGTGGGTCATCGTCATCGTCCGCCTCGTGTGCCTGAGTGGTTGCTCCGGCGACCACTCCAGCACACGACCCGACACCAGCAGAAGGGACGATGGGTGCGATGAACCTCGTGCGTGGCGCCCTCGCCGACCTGCGGACGGTCGGACCGCGCCCACCGACCCGTACGGCAGCGGCGCGCGCCGCCGTGACGATGACGCTCCCGCTGCTCGCGCTCTGGGCCACCGGTCGGCTCGACCTCGGGGTGTACGCGACCTTCGGGGCGTTCACGGCGGTCTACGGCGGCGCGTCGAGGTACGACACCCGCTGGCGCGCCCAGGTCGCCGGCGGCACGGTGCAGGTCGCCGCCGTCGCGACCGGGTGCGTGGTCTCGGCCGCGTCGGGATCGCCCTGGGCGGTGGTCGCGGCGACCGCGGTCTGGGCGCTCCTCGGTGCGATCGCCTCGGACCGGTGGCGCTGGGTGCCGCCGGGCCCGCTGTTCGTCGTGTTCGCCGTCGGCGCGACCGGGTCGGTGCCGATCGGGTGGGACGGCGTCCCGCCCGCCGTCCTCGCCGCCCTGGCCCCGGCCGTGCTCGCCGTCGCGCTGGGGGCCCCTCGAGGTGCGCCGTCTCCCCCACACCGGCCGCCCCCACCTGCCGAGCCCGCCACCGCCCCACCGTCGCCGGCTGCACGCCGTGCGCTGCCTGGTCGTCGTCGCGCTGGCCGGCGGGCTGATGACGGCACTGGGCACGGAGCACGCGTACTGGGCGATGGTGTCAGCCGTCGTCCCCTTCGCCCGCCCGGGCCTGCGCACCCAGCTGACTCGCGGCGCCCACCGGATCCTCGGCACCCTGGCCGGGGTGGCCCTCGCCGCGCTGCTGCTCGCCCTGTCGCCGCCAGCGCTGGTCACCGTGCTGCTGATCGGCGTGCTGCAGGGCCTCACCGAGCGTGTCGTGACCCGCCACTACGCGGCCGCACTGGTCCTCATCACCCCGCTCGCGCTGCTGGCCATCCAGCTCGCCCACCCCGAGCCCGTCGGCGACCTGCTGGCGTCCCGCCTGCTCGAGACCGTCGCCGGCGCCGCGATCGGCATGGCCGCCGCGGTGCTCACCCGTGAGCGCCGGCCTGGCACGGTGGGGGCATGACTTCGACGTACGACCTCAACGACGGCACCACCCTCCCCGCGGTCGGCTTCGGGACGTACCCGATCGACGACCCGGACGTGCTCGTCTCGGCGCTCGCGGTCGGCTACCGGCTCCTCGACACCGCGGTGAACTACGAGAACGAGGAGGTCGTCGGCGAGGCGCTGCGCCGCACCGACGTGCCCCGCGACGAGATCGTGGTCGCGACGAAGATCCCCGGACGCCACCACGCGTACGACGACGCCCGCGCCTCGATCCGCGCCTCGCGCGAGCGGCTCGGCGTCGAGCGGACCGACCTGCACCTGATCCACTGGCCCAACCCGAGCGTCGACAAGTACGTCGAGGCCTGGCAGGCGCTGGTCGACGCCCAGGCGGCCGGCGAGGTGCGCACCATCGGCGTCTCCAACTTCACCCCGGCCCACCTGGCCCGCATCGTCGACGCGACCGGCGTGACGCCGGCGGTCAACCAGGTCGAGATGCACCCGTACTTCCCCCAGGTCGAGCTGCGCGCGGCGCACGCGGAGCTCGGCATCCGCACCGAGGCCTGGAGCCCGCTGGGCAAGCGGCAGGCGCCGTTCACCGAGCCGCCGGTCGCCGACGCGGCGCAGGCGCACGGCGTCACGCCGGGGCAGGTGATCCTGCGCTGGCACCGGCAGCTGGGCAGCCTGCCGATCCCGAAGGCGTCCTCGACCGAGCGGCAGCGGGCCAACCTCGACCTCGGCGGCTTCGAGCTCACCGAGGCCGAGGTCGCCGCGATCACCGCGCTGGGCCGCGAGGACGGCCGCCTCTTCGGCGGCGACCCCGACACCCACGAGGAGATGTAGCTACAGCTCGCCCTTCCCGAGCCGGTCCGCGATGTGCTCGGCCTGACGGATCGCCAGCGCGACGATCGTCAGGGTCGGGTTGGCGGACGCGCCGGTGGTCATCTGCGAGCCGTCGCTGACGAACAGCCCCGGCACGTCGTGCGCCTCGCCGTACCTGCCGACGACACCGTCCTCGGGCCGCTCGCTCATCCGGCAGGTGCCGAGGTTGTGGGTGGAGGGGTACGGCGGGGTCCGGTGCGTCGCGTCGGCACCCACCGACTCGTAGAGCAGGTCCGCGCGGCCCCACGCGTGCTCGCGCATCGCGACGTCGTTGGGGTGGTCGTCGAAGTGCACGTCCGGCGCCGGGAGCCCGAACGGGTCGAGGACGCCCGCGTTGAGCGTCACGCGGTTGGACTCCTGCGGCATGTCCTCACCGACGATCCACATCCCGGCGGTGCGGGCGTAGGCGTCCATCACCTCGGTGAACTCCCGGCCCCAGGTGCCGGGGTCGACGAACGCGGCGAGGAACGGCACCCCGAGCGACAGCGTCTCCATGTAGTAGCCGCCGACGAACCCGCGCGAGGTGTCGAGACGCGCCTCGTCGGCGATGATCCCGGCCATCGTCTCGCCGCGGTACATCCGCACGTCGCGGTCGAAGCGGGCGTACGCCGACGCGGTGAGGTGGCGCATGTAGTTGCGGCCGACCTGCCCCGAGGAGTTGGCCAGGCCGTCGGGGTGCAGCCCGCTCGCGCTCATCAGGAGCAGCCGCGGCGACTCGATCGAGTTGCCCGCGACGCAGACGACCGAGGCCGCCTGACGGTGCAGGGTGCCCTCGGAGTCGACGTAGAGCACCGCGTTCGCGCGGCCCTGGGCGTCGTGGGTGACCTGCACCGCCTGGCACTGCGTGCGCAGGTCGCACTTGCCGGACTCGACGGCGCGCGGGATCTCCCGGACGGCGGTGCTCCACTTCGCGGTCGACTTGTCGCCCTGGAAGTTGAAGCCGTCCTGGATCGAGGCCGGGCGGCCGTCGTACGGCTCGGCGTTCGTGGCGTACGGGCCGGTCGCGTAGTACTTGTAGCCGACCTTCTCCGCGCCGTTGGCGAAGACCTTGTAGTTGTTGTTCGCCGGCAGCGGGGGGCGGCCGTGGCGGTGGGTCGAGCCCATCGCGATCTCGGCCTTGTCGTAGTACGGCTCCATCTCGGCCAGGGTGATCGGCCAGTCGAGCAGGTTCGCCCCCTCGACGTCGCCGTAGTACGTGCGCGTCTTGAACTCGTGCTCGTGGAAGCGCGGGGTCGCGCCGCTCCAGTGCGTCGTCGAGCCGCCGACCGCCTTGACGATCCAGGCCGGGAGGTTGGGGAAGTCGCGGCTGACCCGCCACGAGCCCGACGTGGTCCGCTGGTCGAGCCAGGCCATCTGGTTGAACGCGGCCCACTCGTCGTTCTCGTAGTCCTCCGGCTTGAGCCACGCTCCCGCCTCGAGGACGACGCACGGGACGCCGCGCCGGGTGAGCTCGTACGCGACGGTGCCGCCGCCCGCGCCGGAGCCGACGACGACGACGGCCTCGGTGTCGTTCTCGATGGGGGTGCCGAACTGACTCGTGCTCATCGTCGTGTCCTCTCAGGCCTTCGCGGTCGGCTGGTCGGCGTCGGCCACCGGCTGCAGGGCGTCGGGGCCGTCGTACTCCTCGATGCGGGGGTCGGGCAGCCAGTCGAGGTCGTCGAAGCCGCGCTCGACGTAGCCGCCCTTGTCGTAGGACGCGCCCTCGTAGCCGAGGAGGTCCCACACCTCGTGGTCGTTGTAGAGCGTCACGACGGTGACGCCGCGGACGAAGGCGAAGAACTCGGCGTCCTCGATGGAGCGGAGGTAGGCCGACGCCGCCTCCGAGTGCGGGTCGGCGAGCGCCTCGGTGTCCAGGTTTGCCAGGCCGTGCTCGAGAGCGAGCCGGTGCCAGAGGTCCTCGTCGAGCTGGCCGAGGATGGTGTCCGCGGTGCGCTCGTACGGCGCGTCGGGGAAGGACGGGTGCGGGTACGCCGCGCGCAGCAGCGAGACCAGGGCGGGCTTGAGGTCGGCCACGGGTGCCTCCGGGAGCAGGGACTGTGATGGCGGTCACTGTGACACCGGCCGTCGACGACCCCCAAGAGGCGTTCTCGCGGGGCGATAACCCTCGGCTCAGTGGCGCTGCGCGCGGGCCCGGAAGTGCCGGCTCACCCGCGACGCGCAGGCGCGCAGCGTCCGCTCGACCTCGGCGCGCCCGGTGCGCAGCCGTTCCTCCGGAGCCGAGATCGCCACCGACCCGAGCAGCGAGCCGCTGGCGGCCCGTACGGCGGCGGCGGCGCAGGTGGCGCCGGCCTGGAACTCGCCGTACTCCCAGGCGACACCGCGGTCGGCGACCGTCGCCAGCTGGTCGAACAGCTCGGCGTGCGTGGTGATCGTGCCCGGCGCGAAGCGCGGCATCGGCTCGGGGTCGAGGTGGCGCAGCCGCTGCTCGTCGTCCATGCCGGCCAGCAGGATCTTGCCCAGCGCCGTGGCGTGCGCGGCCTCGTGGAAGCCGAACGCCAGCGGCTGCAGTCGCGGGTGGGCGGGACTGTCCGCGGTGAGCACGACGACGATCTGCGAGCCGCGGTGCAGGGCGAGGTACGCCGCGGCGCCGAGCTCGTCGTGCAGGCCGGTGATCTCGGCGCGCACCTCGCGCGAGACCCCGATCTGCTCGTGCAGCGAGACCCCGAGCGCGTGCAGCTTGTAGCCGAGCTCGAACCGCTTCCGCTCGCGGATGTGCACGAGGTAGTCACCGTCGATCAGCTCGCGCACCAGGCGGTAGACGGTCGGCACGGGCAGCCCCGTCCGGTCGGCGATCTCGCGGGCCGTGGCACCGCCGGCGGACGCGACCGCCTCGAGGATCTCCAGCGTCCGCGCCGCGGACCCGGGACGGCTCGCGTCGCGCGCGGGGGCCGCTGGCGCGTCGAGACCGCTCATGCTGCGCAATGTACGTCGGGCGTTCTCACCGGACGAGAGGACGACGTGTCGGCGTCTCGCCGCGGCTGGCACAGTCGGCCCCATGATCCTGATCTGTGTGAAGTGGAAGCTGAAGTCCGAGTACGCCGACGAGTGGCTCGAGCTGTCCAAGGAGTTCACCGAGGCGACCCGCGCCGAGCCCGGCAACCGGTTCTTCGAGTGGTCCCGCAGCGTCGAGGACCCGGACGAGTACGTCCTCCTCGAGGCCTTCGACGACGACGCGGCCGGCGACCACGTCAACTCCACGCACTTCAAGAAGGCCCAGGCCGACCTCCCGCAGTACGTCACCGAGACACCGCTGGTCCGCAACATCCAGGGTCAGCCCGACGAGTGGGACCGGCTCGGCGAGTTCGAAGTCTGAGCCGGAGCAGGGCCGGGGTCAGCCCAGCCGCAGCACGCTGACCAACCGCCGCGCGGCCTCGCCGCCCTCGGACTCGGCGAGGTCGAGGGCCCCGGGGACGTCGAGCCCGTCGCGCAGGCGGTCGAGGACGGCCGTCACGGCGCCCTCGCCGGAGCCGGGTCGCCCCGCGGCGGCGTAGAGCCGCTCGAGCCTGGCCTCGGCGCCGGCCAGGTCCGCGGGGTCGTAGTCCCACGGCTCACCCACCGGCCGGTCGACGAGGAGGGTGCGCAGCGCTGCGGGCTCGACCGAGTCGAGCACCTCGTCGACGAGCACCAGGTTGCCGGTGGACTTGGCCATCTTCGCGCCCCCGACGCGCACCTCGCCGACGTGCAGCACGGAGCGACCGAACGGCGCGACACCGGTGGCCGCCTCCACCATCGCGGACTGGTAGGCGTGGTGCGGGAAGCGCAGGTCCTCGCCGCCGACCAGCACGTCCACGCTGCTGCCGAGCACCGCGAGCGCCATCGCCGCGCACTCGGCGTGCCACCCGGGCCGCCCCCACCCCCACGGGCTGGGCCACGCCGGGTGTCCTTCGGGGGACGGCCGCCACACGGCGACGTCGAACGGGTCGTCCTTCGCCGCGTCGCCCGGGTCGTCGCCGTACGCCGCCGACAGCGCGAGCGCCTCCTCCCGGTCGAGACCAGTGGCTGCGCCGGCCCCGCGGAACCAGACCGTCCCGTCGCGGACGTACGCCGCCCCCGCGTCCAGCAGCGCCTGCGCCAGCAGCTGGACCGCGTCCACGTGGTGCCGGGCGCGCGGCTGGGCCGCCGGACGGGCCACCCGCAGCGCGCGCATGCTCGCGTCGAACACCGCCTCCTGGCTCAGTGCCAGCTCGTCGTAGTGCCGGCCGCGCTCGGCGGCCGCCGAGGTGAGGACGTCGTCGACGTCGGTGACGTTGCGGCACACCTCGACCCGGGCGCCGGTCGTCTCCAGCGTCGCGGCGAGCACGTCGGCCCACACGAACGTGGCGGCGTGACCGAGGTGGGTGACGTCGTACGGCGTGATCCCGCAGACGTACACCCGGGCCCTGCCGACCGCGGCCACCGCTCGTCCGTCGAGGCGCAGCCACGTCGTGGGGGCGGGGGTACGTCCCACGCGCTGGGCCGGGTCGACGGTGCCGGAGGTCATCCTCGGGGTCATCGCAGGCATGTGGGCATCCTCGCACTCGACGACCTCGACGCGGACGTGGCCACTGACTACAGTCCCACTGCAGTGCAGCGATGCGAAGGAGCGCCGATGAGCCGCTGGATCCCCGTCCTCGTCCGGGCCGAGGACTACGCCGAGGTGACCGCACTGGTCGCGGCCCGGGAGAGCGACCGGAGACCGGAGACCTGGCCGGCTGACCCCGAGCCGCTCACGGTCACCGACCTCGACCCCGCGCCCGCGTCCCGGTCCTCGAAGGCCGACGACGCACTCGCCTCGTACCCCTCCTGGCCGGAGAGCGCACTGCGCCGCCTCGCCGGCAGCGACGTCGTCACCGCCCAGCGGTGGGCGCGAGCGATGGACGTGTGCGCGGCAGCGCAGCCCGACGACCCGTGGCGCACGACGACCCAGATCGCTGAGCTGTCCCAGATGAGCGTGACCGAGTGGCGCGACGCGCCGCGCAAGATCTCGCGCCACCTCAAGGCCAACTACCGCGACCTGCCGTCCTGGCGCGGTCACCTCGCCTGGCCGCTGCTCGCGTGGGGCCTCTCGCGCGGCAGCGAGGTCAGCTGGGCGATGACGCCGGCGACCCGCGAGCGCTGGCGGCGGGTGCGCGACGTCTGACGTCGGGTCCATGATGTGGCCGTGCAGCAGGAGGAGTACGAGCTCGGCACCGACGGTCCGCGGCTGATCCTCGTCGGGGTCGACGGCTCCGAGACCTCGATCCGGGCCGGGTCGTTCGCCGCGGGTGTCGCCCGCCGCGAGGGCGCCGAGCTGCTGGCGGTCTTCGTGACGCAGTCCCCTGCCTTCGCCGGGAGCACGCCCGGCGGGGACCCGTCGGCGGCCTACCGGGGGGAGGAGATCGAGGAGATGCGGCAGCGCGTCGAGGAGGGGGCGGCGTACGTCGGCCACCCGATCCGCTTCCGCACCGCCCACGGCGACCCGTTCTCCGAGCTGACCCGCATCGCCGAGGAGGAGCGCGCCGACTCCGTCATCGTCGGCGCCTCCGCCTCCGCCGGCCACCGCTTCGTCGGCTCGCTCGCCGTCCGGCTGGTCAAGGCGGGCCGCTGGCCCGTGACCGTGGTGCCGTAGGCCGCGCGGCCGCGCCCGATGCAGGCGGTCAGCCGAGCGAGGCCACGAGCGTGGCGGTGGCGAGAGCCACGGCGAGGACGACCTGGAGCCACCGTGTCCGACGCAGCACGGCGACGTGCTCGCGCAGCAGGGCGCTGGGCAGGAAGTACGGCGCCGTCGGCCCGGCCGCCACCCGCACGTCCAGGTCGAGGTCCTCGGCCAGCAGCGCCGCCCGGAAGACGTGGTACCCGTTGGTCACCACCACCGGCGATCGACCGGCGCCCCGCTCCTGCGCCAGAGCCAGCGAGAGACGCAGGTTCTCGCTCGTCGTGCGCGCCTGCTCCTCGGCGACCAGACGGTCGGCCGGGGTGCCGTGACCGGCCAGCCAGTCGACCATGGCCCGTCCCTCCGACATCTCCTCGTCCCTGCCCTGCGCGCCGGAGCACACCAGCCACGGGTCGCCGCCGCGGGCGACGGTCTCCTCGCGCACGCGCTCGGCCGTCTCCAGCCGTGCCCGGAGCAGCGGAGGCACCCGCCCGCGGACGACCCGTGAGCCGAGCACGACCACGACGTCGACGTCGCCGGTGGTGGGAGTGCGGCCGTAGCCGCGGCCGACGAGGACCAGCGCGATGAACACGGTCGCGGCGTACGACACCAGCACCGAGACCACCAGGACCACGGTGCGCAGCACCTCGCCCGCCGTCAGGACGACGCCGGCGCCGACGACCACCAGTGCGGCGGCGCCGAGGCCGGCCAGCAGCGAGAGCAGGTTGCCCAGCGACCGGCCCTCCTTGCGCAGCATCACCAGGCCGTTGCCGACCAGATAGCCGGCGGCCACGACCTGGGAGGCCACCAGCGTTCCCAGGACGGGGGCCAGCAGCGCGATGCCCTCGGTCCCGCCCAGCTCGTTCAGGCCGCGCAGCGCGGCGAGCAGGCCGACGTACGCCGCGAACGCCAGCAGGCTGACCGCGCGCACGGTCAGCAGCGGGCGCCGGCGGCCCGAGCCGCGGTCGTGCTCGAGCAGGGCGAGGTCGCGGGAGTCGACCATCGCCATGCCGGTCAGCCTCCCGGACAGGCCGCGATGATCCCCGCGGACGATCAGGACCAGGCTGAGAACCACCCACACCAGGCCGACGAGGCCGAGCGCCACGCCCACCGGCCCCTCGACACGTTCCCGCACCGTCCACAGCAGCCACAGTCCGCCCAGGCCGCCGAGGGAGTGCGCGAGCGTGCGCAGCGGTCCCGGCCGGCGGTGCTCGGGCGTCACCGGACGCACCGAGGTCGCCCAGCGTCCGACCGTCCGGCCGCGGGTGAGCACCGGGAGCACGAGCAGGAGCAGCGCGCCCGGCACGACGTCGAGCCACACGCTGGCGCCCACGTCGGTCGTGCCCTGCTCGACGGTGCCGCCGGCGAGCGCGGCCCGGACGGCCCCGCCACCCAGGAGCAGCACGAGGGAGACCAGCAGCAGGACGAAGACGTCGACCGCACCCGCGACGAACCTCCTCGTGGCCGTCACGGGCCGGCCCGAGACCGGCGCCCGCCGCCGCGACCCCACCACCCGTCGCGCGAGCGGCCCGGCGAGGGCTCCCAGGGCCGCTCCGGCGGTGTTGGCGATCAGGTCGTCCACGTCGAAGAGGCGGTACGCGCAGTCGAAGACCCCGAGCGTCCCGGTCAGCTGCACCAGCTCGACGCTGAGCGAGACCCCCAGGCCGACGAGGGCGCCGACCGCCACCCGCCGCCGGCGCACGAGCAGTGCCACGCCGACGCCGAGGGGTACGAACAGCGCGACGTTGAGCGCCACCTGCAGCAGCGCCGGGTCGCGCAGCAGCCCCGGTCCCGGCGCCGCCGTGAGGTCACCGAGGAAGGCGAACGGCCGCAGCTGGGGGCGAACCGGGTTCCGGCAGGGGTCGCCGGACGGGACGGGCAGCACGGTGTACGCCCACAGCGCCACGACCCACAACACCCCGGCCGCCGTGGCCATCGCGGCCCGCACCCCGAACTGGCCCCGGGCGCGGTAGCTCCAGGCGACGTACGGCACGAAGAGCACCACCAGCAGCGGCACCGTGTAGACGACGGCCAGGACGGCCGAGCCGATCGCGTCGTTCACCGGGCGAGGTCCAGCTGCGTCGCAATGCTCACGTGGCACCAGTCTGCCGTACGGGCGCGACCTCAGGCAGCGAGCAGCCCCCGCGAGGCCAGCACCGGTCGTACGCCCTCGGCGAACCAGTACGCCTCCTCGACGTGGGGGTAGCCCGAGAGCACGAACTCCTCGATGCCGAGCGCGGCGTACTCCGAGACCAGGCTCGCGACCTCGTCGTGGCTGCCGACCAGCGCCGTGCCCGCCCCGCCGCGGACCAGACCGACACCGGCCCACAGGCCGGGGTGGATCTCCAGGTCGTGCGCGTCGGTCGCGGTGGCGCCGCCGTGCAGGGCGCGCATCCGCTGCTGGCCCACGGACTCGCTGGCGGCCAGCGCCGCCTGGGCTCGGGCGACGTCGGCGGGGTCGAGCCCGTCGAGCATCTCCTGCGCCACCGACCACGCCGCCTGCGAGGTGTCCCGGGTGATCACGTGCAGCCGGATGCCGAAGCGGAGCGTGCGGCCCGCGGCCTTCGCGAGGGCGCGCATCCGCCCGATCTTCTCCGCCACCGCGGACGGCGGCTCGCCCCACGTGAGGTAGACGTCGACGTGCTTCGCCGCGACCGGACCCGCCGGCCCGGAGGAGCCCCCGAAGTACAGCTGCGGGACCGGGTCGGGCACGTCGCGCACCCGCGCGTCGGCGACGTCGTAGTACTCGCCCGAGAAGTCGATGCCCTCGGTGCCCCACGCCCCGCGCAGCACGGTGAGGAACTCGTCGGTGCGCGCGTACCGCTCCTGGGCCCCGTACGACGCCGGGTCGCCGAACCTGCGCTGCTCGGCGGGCTCGCCGCCGCTGACGATGTTGAGCAGCAGCCGGCCCTCCGAGATCCGCTGGTACGTCGAGGCCATCTGCGCCGCCAGGGTCGGGTGGATGCTGCCCGGGCGGAACGCGACGAGGAACTTCAGCCGTCGTGTCTCGCGGATCAGTGCGGCCGTGGTCAGCCAGGCGTCCTCGCACCAGGTGCCGGTGGGGGTGAGGACACCCGAGAAGTCCAGCTGCTCGGCGGTGCGCGCGACGTGGGCGAGGTAGTCGATCGTCGGCGGCCGGAACTGCGCGGCCGACCCGGCGGCGGCGCCGCGCTGGCCGACGCCTCGCGGCACGGAGTGGCCGCCGCCGACCAGCGAGCGGCTGTCGCCGGTGGTGGGAAGGAACCAGTGGAAGTCGAGGCTCACGACGCTGCCTTCCCGGTGGCGCGGGCCACCGTGTCGTTGAAGTCGGTGGAGAACCAGTCGGCCAGGCGGGGGTGGCCGCTGACCTGCTTCTGCGCCGCGAACGCGTCCCACATCTCCTGCTCGGTGGCGATCACGGACCCGTCGACCGGTCGCGGCGTGAAGGTCTTGCGCTCGACCGCCGCATCGGTGACGGAGCGGTCCAGCCCGGTCTCCTTCGCCCAGGCGGCCGACCACTGCGGCTTGTGCTCTCCGGCCCACCGCTGGGCGGCGGCGAGGCGGCCGACGTAGTCGGACATCGCGGCACGGGTCGCCTTGTCGTGCAACGCGTCGTCGCCGGCGACCTGGAAGTTCAGCCCGTTGACCAGGCCCTTGCCGTTCGCGACCACGCGGGCGCCGGCGTCCTGCTCGGCCTGGGCGGTGAACGGGTCCCAGATCGCCCAGGCGTCGACGGACCCTCCCTTGAACGCCGCCAGCGCCTCGGTCGGCTGCAGCCAGACCGGGGTGATGTCGTCGAAGGTCAGGCCGACCTTCTTCAGCTGGGCCAGCAGCGAGTAGTTGGCCGAGCTGCCCTTGGCCAGGGCCACCTTCTTGCCCTTCAGGTCCGCGATGCTGCGCACGGTGCTGCCCCTCGGCACGACGATCGCGTCGCCGTACGCGCCCTGGTCGTACGCCGAGATCGCCCTCAGCTTCTTCTTCTGGTCGATCGCGAACAGCGGAGGCGTGTTGCCGACGCCGCCGAGGTCCACCGCGCCGGAGCTGACGGCGTCGAGCAGCGGCGGGCCGGAGGTGAACGGCTTCCAGTCGATCTCGTACGGCGTGTCCAGCTCGCCGGCCGCGCTGAGCAGCGCCTTGGAGCCGCCCTTCTGGTCACCGACGACGAGCGTCACCTTGGCCAGGTCGACCGACCCGTCGGAGCGCACGGCATCGGCGTTGCTCGACCCGCCGCACCCCGCGAGCGCGGGGACGGCGAGCAGGACGGCGGCCAGGGGGCCCAGGAGGCGGGCAGGGGTTCTCACGGTGGATCTCCTCGGATCGGTGACGGGGACGGACGGGTTCGGGGTCAGGCGCTCGCGCGGGTGCGCTCGCCCACGCCGAGCACCTCGAGCAGCTCGGCGCGCAGGTCGGTGAGGTCGGCCGGGTCGCGCGGCCGGGGACGCCGCACGTCGACGGCGTGGCGGATCCGGCCCCGGTCGACGACGAGCACCCGGTCCGCGAGGGTCAGCGCCTCGTCGATGTCGTGGGTGACGAGCAGGACGCCGGGGCGGTGCTCGCGCCACAGGGAGAGGACGAGGTCGTGCATCTCCAGCCGGGTGAGCGCGTCCAGCGCGCTGAACGGCTCGTCGAGCAGCAGGAGCCCGGGGGCGGTGACCAGCGCACGTGCCAGGGAGGTCCGCTGCGCCTGCCCCCCGGACAGCGTGAGCGGCCACGCGTCCGTCTTCTCGGACAGGCCGACCTCGGCCAGCGCGCGGCCGGCGCGCTCGCGGCGCTCGGCCCTCGAGCCGTCGCGCAGGGCGAGGGCCACGTTGTCGAGGACCCGCTTCCACGGCAGCAGCCGCGGCTCCTGGAAGGCCACCGAGACCGGCCCGGTGACCTCGACGGTGCCGGCGTCGGGCCGGTCCAGCCCGGCCAGCGACCGCAGCAGGGTGGACTTGCCCGAGCCGCTGCGGCCGAGCAGGGCCACGAGCTCGCCCGGCCCGACGGTGGCGTCGAGCCCGTCGAGGACGACGTGGTCGCCGAAGCGGCGGGTCAGTCCGGACACGCGCGCCGCGGGTGTCGTCGTACGCAGTGTGGTGGTCAGGCGAGTCGCCATGCGAGGGCCTTCCTCTCGATGAGCCGGACGGCTGCGTCGGTCGCCAGACCGAGCAGGCTGTAGACGATGAGGCCGCCGACGACGACGTCGGTGCGGCCGAAGGACGCGGCGTCGGTCACGAGGTAGCCGATGCCACTGGTGGCGTTGATCTGCTCCGCGACGATCAGCGAGAGCCAGGCGACGCCGAGGCTAAGCCGCAGCCCGACGAGGAACGACGGGAGGGCCCCGGGTGCGACCACGTGCCGCAGCCGGCCCCACCAGGAGAGCCCGAGGACGCCCGCGGTCTCCACGAGCTTGCGGTCCACGCCGCGGATGCCGGCGACGGTGTTGACGTAGAGCGGGAAGGTCACTCCGAGGGCGATCAGCGCGATCTTCGGCGCCTCGTCGATGCCGAGCCACAGCACCAGCAGCGGCAGCAGCCCCAGGTGCGGGACGGTGCGCAGCATCTGCATCGGCGGGTCGACCGTGTCGTCACCGATCCGGGAGAGGCCGGCGACGACCGCCAGCACGACGGCGACGACCGCGCCGAGGGCGAAGCCGATCACCACCCGCTGCAGCGACACCCCGGTCGCCGCCTGCAGCGTGCCCTTGTGCCACTCCTCGACCATCGCGCGCAGGATCTGCGCGGGCGGGGCGAGCTTGTCGGGCGACAGCACCCCGGTGGCGGAGGCGAGCTGCCACAGGACGAGAAGCGCGACCGGGCTCGCCGCTCGGCGGACGAGGGCGGACCCGCGGCGGGGCCGACGGGGACGGCGCAGGCGGGCGGCGACGCGTGGGGGCGGCTCGGCGACCGGGGAGTACGGGCTCACCGCACTACTATTACATACTAAGTCACTAGACTTTATGAGGTCCTTGTCACGCGGGTCGCCCGCCGACCGGTCTCAGCGGTTCACCCAGCGGGGCGCCCGCTTCTCGGCGAACGCCGTCAGCCCCTCGACCGTGTCCTGGCTGGTGAGCAGCCGGTCCAGCGCGTCGGTGCGGGCGGCCACGGCGTCGAGCGGGTCGGCGTACGCCTGCGCCTCGGCCATCGCCTGCAGCGACACGGCCACCGACGTCGGCGACCCGGCGAGCACCTCCGCGGCCAGCTCGCGGGCCACCTCGAGGGCCGTGCCGGCCGGCGCGACCCGGTTGACCAGGCCCCGCCGCTCGGCCTCCTCTGCCCCCATCCGCCGCCCGGTGAGGATCATCTCGGTGGCGACCTTGGCGGGCAGCTGCCGCGGCAGGCGTACGACACCGCCGGCGGCGGCGTAGAGCCCCACCCGGACCTCGGTGAGCCCGAGCGCCGCGTTCGCGTCGGCGACCACGAGGTGGCAGGCGAGCGCGGTCTCCAGCCCGCCGCCGAGGGCGTAGCCGTTGACCGCGGCGATCACCGGCTTCGTCAGGTGCCGGGCGGTGAGACCGGCGAACCCGCTGAGCGCGAAGTAGGTCTCCCCGGTGGCCGCGGTGTGCGCGAGGTCGTTGCCGGCGCAGAAGGCGTCCGTGCCCGCGCCGGTGAGGATCGCGACCCACAGGTCGGGATCGGCCTCGAAGGCGTCGAAGACCTCCTCGAGCTCGAGGTGGGCCGGTGGGTGCAGCGCGTTGCGCACGTCGGACCGGTCGATGGTGACGACGAGCAGGTGGTCCTCACGCTCGACCCGGACGAACTCGTACGAGTCCCGAAACCCAAGGGCCCGCGCCGGCCGTAGCGCGTCCATCCGCGCCTCGGAGGTGGTCACCCGGCTGCCCTCGGCGAAGGTGCGGACGTAGACCCGCCGCCCCGCGGGCTGCTCGCCGGACAGCAGCTCGAGCACCTCGTCGTCCTCTGCGAGCCCGGTGCCGAGGAAGCGCTCGCCGGTGGTCTCCAACCGGCCGACCACGATCGCGCCCCGCGTCCCGTCCTTGGCGTGGGTGACCGTCCAGGTCTCGACAGTGGCCCAGCCGTCGGGCCGCTCGCTGACCGGCACCGCCGGCCGGGCGTCGATCTCGCGCTGCAGCGCGGCACTGCCGTCCTCGCGCCAGGGAGCGGGGTCGGTGGAGTAGACGCCGGTGGAGTACTTCGAGAGCATCCCGCCGTTCGCGCCGACGAAGCCGGTGCTCCCCCGCCGGGCCCGGCAGCGGCGTACGACCTCGGCGATCGCGTGCATCGAGTAGTTGTTGCCCGCGCCGCCGAAGAACGGCAGCCCACCGGTCACCGTGAGCCCGCGCGGGTCGTCGGGGGCGAGGCCGAACGCGTCGGTGATCGTGGTGACCGCGACCGGGAAGCAGGAGTAGAGATCGAGGTGGTCGACCTCGCCGATCCCGACCCCGGCCTGCTCCAGCGCCGCCCGGGTCGCCGCTACGGCCGCAGGGCTGTGACTGAGGTCCTCCCGGTCCATCAGGTCGCGCTCGCGCAGGTCGGCGTGGCCGTGCAGGAACACCCACCGGCCCTCCGGGACCCCGAGCTCGCGCGCGACCGCCACCGAGGTGAGCACCACCGCCGCCGCCTGGTTGACCTGGTCGCGCGCCACCAGGAAGCGGGTGTACGGGTCGGCGATCGGCCGGTTGCGCTCGGTCGGCGTCGCCAGCTCCTCGGCGGTGCGCCGCTCGGGCGCTGCCGAGTTCGGGTTGCCCGCGGCGACCTCGGTGAACGGCGCGAACAGACGACCCATCTGCTCGGCGTACTCCGCACGACCCCTCCCCTGCTGCGTGCGGCGGGCGTTCTCGAACAGGGCGTACTGCACCACGGGCGCCCGGACGCCGTGGGCCACCGCGCGCACCGAGGCGATCCCGCGCAGGCCGTAGCCGCGGTCCTCGAGCTGGCCGCCGACCTCCTCGGAGAAGTCCGGGGCGTCGTCGGTGCCCGCCAGGTGCCGGGTGGTCGAGATCGCCTCGGCACCGACCAGCAGCACGTCGTGTGCGCTCCCCGCGGCGACAGCGCGGCACATCTCGGTGACCAGCGCCTGCGGGCTCTGCCCACCGGTGACCTCGAGGACGGCACGGGCCGGGTCCGCACCGACGCGGGCCGAGACCGAGCGCGGGAAGTTGTCGGAACGTCCCAGCCTCGCCTGCGCCACCGGCGTCGAGGTCTCGAACTGCCGGGTGCCGGCGACGACGTCGAGCCTCGCCGCGACGACGGCCGGGTCGGCGCCGGTGTCGGCGAGCGCCTCCCGCGCCGCCGCGGCGCCCAGCTCGACCGGTGAGAGGCCGCGGTAGTCGTCGTCCTCGATCCGCTCGGAGGCCTCACCGACCCCGATCAGGACGGGGGTGCTCGGGTCGAGGTCGTCCAGGGAGCTCATGCCCCCACTCTCGCGGCGCCTCAGGCGGCGCCCATCACCAGCCCCTCGATCGTGTGCTTCTGCACGATCGGCTCCAGCGCCTCGACGACGGGGCAGGCGAGGTGGGCGCGGACCTGCGCAGGGAGCCCGTCCCAGTACGTCCGGGTCACCGCGAGGTCGTGCTGGTCGCCGTTGGTCGCGTCCGGGCCGTCGACGCCGAGCACGAGCACCGGCCGCGACTTCTCGGAGTGGTTCGTGGTGCCGCGGTGGATCGTGAGCGCGGACCGCGCCGAGACGTCGCCGCGCTGCGGGTACTTGCGCACCGCGCGCTCCTCGTACCGCGCGTATCGCTCCCGGGGCGGGAACATGCCGTGGTCGAAGTCCGGCTCCTCGTCGAGCTGAGTGCCGAGCGCGATCTCGAAGGGCCCCATGTCCTCCGCGGTGTCCACGGCGGTGAGGTTGAAGGCCAGCGAGTTCAACCGGCCCTCCTCCCGGGTCACCTCGGGCATCGCGAAGTCGCGGTGCCAGGGCTGGTCGACCGCCCCCGCGAAGGGGATGTCGAAGCCGAGCTCGACGATCCGGTAGTCCGGACCGAGCACCGCCTCGCACACGCCGGCGACCCACGGGTGCGTCACCAGCTCGACGAAGCCGCGCAGCTGCTCGGGGTGGATCTCGACGTACCAGCGGTGCGGGCCGCGGCCCACCGCCCCGTCCTCGCGGCCACGCGCCTCCGCGAACGCCGCCTCGATGTCTTCGCGCACGGTGTCCACCCAGTCGACCGGGAAGGCGCCCTTGAGGGCAGCGATGCCGTCGGTGCGGATGAGGTCCAGGGCCTGCTCGGGTGTCGTCATGACTGCAGTTTGCAACGTGGCAATGCCACGTGGCAAGAGTCCCGCTACGCTCGCGGTCGTGACCGCCAGCCTCCGAGACGTCGCCGCGAGGGCAGGGGTGTCGGTCCGTACGGTCTCGAACGTCGCCGCCGGCTCGGACCTCGTGGCGGCGGCGACCCGCGAGCGCGTCCAGCGCGTGATCGACGAGCTCGGCTACCGACCCAACGCGGCGGCACGACACCTGCGCGGGGGACGGTCCGGCCTGATCGGCCTGGTGCTGCCCGAGCTGTCCTCCCCCTACTTCGCCGAGCTGGCCGACCACGTCGTCCGTGCGGCGGCCGACCGTGGCCGGATGGTCCTCGTGCAGCAGACCGACGGGGAGGCGGAGCAGGAGCGCCGGCTGCTGACCGGCGTACGCGGCCAGAGCGTGGACGGGGTGCTGATGAGCCCGTGGGGGCTCTCCCCCGCCGACCTGCGCGCCGAGCCCGGCTCGTCGCCGGTCGTGCTGCTGGGCGAGCAGGATGCCGAAGGCCTGCTCGACCACGTCACCGTCGACGGCGAGGCGGCCGCACGTGAGGCGACGCAGCACCTGCTGGCGGCTGGTCGGACCAGCATCGTCGCCGTCGGCGACCAGCCGCACCTGGGCAACGGCACGGCCGAGCGCCGGGCCGCGGGCTACCGCGCCGCGATGACCGCGGCCGGCCTGGAGCCGAGAACGGTCGCCGTACGCCGGCTGCACCGCAGCGACGGGGCGGACGCCGTGCGCGCGCTGCTCGAGCGTCCGCAGCGGCCGGACGCGGTCTTCTGCTTCTCCGACCAGCTGGCGCTGGGCGCCCTGCGGGCGGCCATGACCGCCGGGCTGCGCGTGCCCGACGACCTGGCCGTCGTGGGCTTCGACGACGTCGAGGACGGCCGGTACGCCACGCCGGCCCTCACCACCGTCGCCCCCGACAAGGCGGCGATCGCGGAGGCTGCGCTCGAGCTGCTGACCTCGCGCATCGAGAGTCCCGAGCGACCGCCCCAGCGGGTGCTCGCGCCCTACCTGCTCCGCGTCCGGGAGAGCTCGGCCGCAGCGACGCCGCCGGACTCTCAGCCGACCTCTCGGCCCGGGACGCGAAAGCCTCGGAAGGTCACCTCCCGGCGGGGGACGAACCCGAGTCGGGCGTAGAGCTGCTGCGCGCGGGTGTTGCCCGACACCGCGTGCAGGAAGGCGCACTCGCCCCGGGTCGCCGCCCGTGCCGCGAGCGTGCCGACCAGAGCCGCGGCGAGGCCCTGTCCACGTGCGTGCGGCGCGGTGCAGACGGCGCTGATCTCCTGCCACCCGGGGGGGCGCAGCCGCTCGCCCGCCATCGCGACGAGCTCGCCGCGGCGTCGTACGCCGAGGTAGGTGCCCATCTCGATCGTCCGCTCCCACCACGGCCCCGGCTCGGTCACCGCGGCGAGAGCCAGCATGTCTCGCACGTCCGTCGCCCCGAGCTCGACGAGCTCGCCGTCGACCGCAGCGACGGCAGGTCGAGCGCCGGAGTGGACCATCTGGACACCGTTCGTCGCGAACACCGGCTCCCAGGTCTCAGGCGGAGCGGCCGGAGCGCTGAACATGTCGGCGAACCCACCCGGACCCAGCAGCGAGGCGAGGTCGTCCCAGTCCTGCTCGGTCGGCTCGACCGGGACGGACACGAAGGTCGCCACACCGGGTGCGTAGCGCAGCGCGCGACCCGAGGCCTGCGCCAGGTGGGCGTGCGCACCTCGCAGCGACTCCCCGACCGGTTCGTCGAGCGGCTCGTCGCCAGGTCTGCTCACGGTGCCATCCACCTCGACATCATCGCCGTGAAGGCGGAGTCGTGGATCGACGGCCTGACCCGAAACCCTGCTGACGTCCGTCGCCGGCACCGAAGAGCTGTTGCGCGCCTGTAGGGATTCGAACCCCAAACCTTCTGATCCGTAGGCCGATCCGGGGCTGTCTGGTGCCGCCCAGACGCGCTTCGAGACGACACCACTCTGGTGACAAATATGCAGGTCAGCGGGGGTGCCACGCAAGTGTCGGGCAATGGCGCGAAGAGTCGTCGTAGGTCGGGGAGCGGGCATCTTTGGGCTCAACTTGAGCCGTAATTGAGCCGATCGGTACGTCACGACGGCAGGACTCTTGGACACCTTCTCGGGTCCGCAGGCATCAACCGCCAGCCCTGACCAGCCACCCAATACGCGTCCCGGGGTGCGTCTGGTGGGGGTCCGGCGATCCCCGCTGCAGGAGTCCCCACGGATGCGGTTACCACTCGTAAGCATCCTGTCCCCCATCGCGGGCGGAACTTTCGATTCAGACACCGACCGCACGAAGTCGACGTACCTTCGCACCGAAGAAGGGAGTGTGCAGTTGAGCGGGTACACAGTCATTGATCTGGAGACCACGGGGCTCTTCCCAAAGAAGCACGACCGGGTAGTGGAGATCGCGATGGTCTTCGTCTCCGACACCGGCGAGGTACAGGGCAGTTGGTCGACCTTGATCAACCCAGGCCGCGATGTCGGGCCGACTCACATCCACGGCATCACTGCCCGAGAGGTTCTCCGCGCACCAACCTTCCAGCAACTCGCGCCGTTGATCATCCGATCCATTGCCGGCCGGACCGTCGTCGCGCACAACGCCCGGTTCGACCTCGGCTTCTTGGACTACGAGTTCGACCGCTCGCAAGCCGGAACGGTCCCGCCAAGCCCAGGCCTGTGCACCATGCAGTGGTCATCGCACTTCCTGAGCGGCGCGTCGCGAAAGTTGCGCGACTGCTGCGCCGCCGCTGGCGTTTCCCACCACGACGAGCACTCCGCACTCGGGGACGCGACCGCTACGTCCGGCCTGCTGCGCTACTACCTGCAGCGAGCCGAAACTCCGCTGCCGTGGAGCAGGCTCAGCACTTCCTCGCGCAGCCACCGCTGGCCGGTCGTCCCCGACCCCCTGCCCGAGGTTTCCTTCGTCCAGCGGAGCTCGTCGCCGCCCCGCCCCGACGCGTGGCTGGACCGCATCAGCAGTCACTTGCCGCGGAACGATGACCCACTCGTCGATGCCTACCTCGACGTGCTCGAGAAGGCGATGCTCGACCGTTACCTCTCCGCCCACGAGGAAGCCGAGCTGATCGCCGTCGCCACGAGTCTCGGGCTCGCGCGCGACCAACTCTCCGCCCTGCACGCGAGCTACCTCGATTCTCTCGCCGCGGCCGCACTAGAAGACGGAGTTGTGACTGCGGCCGAACGCGAAGAACTCGACGCCGTGGCGGCGATGCTGGGCCTGCCCCGCCGACTTGTCGATATCGCGTTGCGCCGGACGACGCCACGCCTCAGTGGACCGACGAGTAGCGGATCTTTGGCGCTTCAGCACGGCGACCGGGTCGTCTTCACCGGGACGCTGAGCACCCCACGCCAGGACTGGGAAGCGAGAGCCGCTGGGGCCGGCCTGATCTGCGGAGGCGTAACCCGCGACACCAGGGTTGTCGTGGCCGCGGACCCCGACTCACAAAGCGGGAAGGCGGCCAAGGCGCGCTCCTACAACATCCCCGTCGTCAACGAGACCACATTCAGCAGGATGCTCGACGCGATGAACGGCGTCAGTTGAGTAGTGCGGCCGTTCATACGATTCGCCCCTGAGACGCCTCAGGCGAACGTCGAAGGAGGTGGCCAGGGCAGAGCGATCAAGCCCTTGCATCAATAGACGGTGCAGCTGCCGACCAGTCGCAGTTCCAGGGGAAGTCGGCGGCCAGATATCGGCGAGCGTTGGACGTTGTCGAACCCTTTCGAAGGCGGCTGCTGAGCTGGGCAAACGCGCAATCTGCTGATGTGAGCGTCGTTTGCTGGCGTTGGCTTATCCCGAACTTTTTGCGGACTAGTTGCGGACTAGATCCGGGATCGCGGCACCGCTGTCACACCGCTGCCGGCGTCGCCTTGACGGCAGAATCGCCGAGCCGTGTTGGTTGCTAGCTCCGCAACTCGACCCGCGTCAAGGCCGAGGCTCTACCGCAGGTCTCGAGCGCCAAGGTCGACCGACGTCCGCAGGAGCCTCGCTCGCATGGTCCGCAAACCGGTGCGCGGCTAGGTCCAGCGCAAGTGGGTCTTGATGCCGTCCTTGCTGACGTACACGAAGATGTCGCTGAAGGGCTCGATAGCGCTGGCAAGCTCGTCGATGCAAGCCCCGACTAGGTCCACTGCGTCGGGTTCTGGGCATCCGAGCTGAACGTGTCGCCCGTGCGGGTTCTTCCGACGGCGCGCCGAGAACTCGATGTCGTGGGTGACAACGACTGCGTCCTTCGCGGCGGCGTAGACCGAAACGTCGTCGTCGGCCGCGTCAGGGATGCCAGCTGCAGCCACGGTCCAAGCTTCATGGCCACTTGCGACCAGCGTCGTAACGAGTGCTGCGTCGACGTCCTGATCGAGGACGAACCTCACGCTGAGGCCAGGCCTCGAACTGCCTCTACGTCATCGGGTGTCAGTGCAGGGTAGGACTCAATGATCTCGGCCGCGCTGCGCCCGCGCTCAAGGAAAGCCTGGACCGTCTTGACCGGGACTCGCGTGCCGGCGATGACCGGCTTCGAGCCGTGCACGCCGCGGCGACGCTCGATCTGCCCTCGATGCTCTTCTGCGCGGGCGCCAGCACCGAGTACCGCTGCGCGCAGCGGTCGCAGGTCGAGGACCTCGCTAATCGCGATCTGGCCGGGATCGGCCGCATCGCTCCACGTCCCGTCGGGCAGCTGAAAGTGCACCCGATTACCGGCGAGCGCGAATCGCACCTCAGTCACTCCGAAGTCCAGGCTGCGTAGATGCGCGACGATCTGTCGCACGTGCTGCAGGCTCACGTTCTGTCGCAGTGACGCGAGCACCATCGCGGTCATGGCGTCGGTGAAGTCATACAGCCGGATGCGGCGCGAGCCCGACAGGCGGTCGTCGACAGTCGAGGCGACCAGACCCGTCTTCTCCCAATAGTCAAGGCGGCGCTCCGAGACGCCGCCGATTCGAGCAAGCCGCGGGCGGGTGAGCATGACGAGTTGTTCTTCAGACGCCATAGCGGTCACCTCGCGGGACAGGTGGGACGGGTGGGTCCAAGCAGCGTAGGCCGCCGGTGACCGATAACGCAGTTTATTGGTCAGGTGCGACAGGCCGTGGACCCGGCCACGAGGCCTCCCGGAGACGGTCCAACGCCTCAAGGGCGCGTAGACGGGTGCCGGTGCGGGATGCCGCTGCGGGGACAGGCAATGACGGGCGTGCGGACGTCCGCAGCGCAGTAGACGGTTCTTCAGTCGGTGCGCTTGTCGACGAAGCCGTTCTTAGAGGTTCTTAACCTGGGTGTAGATGTCCCGCAATGCCGCGTCGGACATGTCGATAATGGGCTCGTACATGAACGAATTCACGTGGATGTTTTCCGGCGTCATTAGCACCACGCCGTCGAGCGTTTCCACGGCCTCAGATGTGCCGATGCCGCGGCTCTTGAACGCCTGGAAAAGAATCTGCGTCTGGTTCGCCACAATTGCACCCGTGAAGTCTGGGTCCGTCAGTTTGTCAACCATGTACTTCTCCGCGAGCATCCGAGTGGCGATCGACAGCACAATTTTGTTCTCGAAGTTCACGCCCTCGGGCGCCTCAAGGGCAAGGTCAGCCTGCTCGATCACGAGGTCCACCACGGAATCGCCGGGTGACACCCAGGCCTTGCCCTGCTGACCAGCGAAGGTGGCGTTGAAGATCCGGTCAAGGTCAGCATTGGTGATCGAGGCCGAGTCGGACTTCCAGTGCAGGAGCGACGTCAGCGCGATGTAATCGGAGTCATCCTCGCCCTTCGTGTACTCAAGGATGTTCCGCACGAACGGGATCGACGCGACGCGCTGCATGCCGTCTGAGAAGAAGTTTTGCTTGAAGCCGCGGATGAACGGATTGTTGACGTGTTGAGCCTGGTTGAGAACGACTTTGGAGTCGCCCTTTTGTGCCATGAAGCAGCGGTTGTAGCCCACGACGCCGCGACTGACGAGGGTCCGGAAGAAGTCGAAGTTGTGCGTGAGCAGCAAGAGCTTAAAGTCGGTGTGCTCGGCCATTTCCTTGAGGTATTGAATGATGGCGTACTTGTTCTTGTAGTCGAACGAGTCGGCGAGGTCGTCGATGATGAAGAGAGTCTCGCGGCCCGCCGCCTTGCGCGTCTCCATTTCGAAGAGCACGTTAAGGATATAGAGGGCCTTCTTTTCGCCGTTGCTGAGCACAGAGAGCAGATCATCCCGCTCCACCCCTCTTGACTCGCCACCCTCCTCGAACTTGAAGACTAGTTTGAGAATGGTCTCCTGGCCGAGTGCGACCCTGTGCTTGTTCTCAGCGCTGAGGCGGAACGGCACGAAGAAGCGATCGTTGAAGATCCGAATGACCCTTTCCCACTGCGTGCTTTCTTCAGCGGCCTGCTTCTCGATCTCCTTTCTGCGTTCCTCCGTGTCCTTGAAGCACCTGAGGACGCGTTGGTACAGGTCCTCGTGAGCCTTGAGATACGCTTTCCAGACCTTCTGCTGGAAGGAGCCGACGTTCGTGAGCTCCGGTAGAAGCTCCTCCCGGTTCGCGATGAAATCGAAGAACTTGCGCGCGTCGACGTTTTTCTGTGTGGCTCGCTCGACCGACTCCAGCTTCTTACGGAGGGCTTCGTCGTCCGTGATCCGCTTCTTCTCTTCGGCGATCAGCGCCTTCAGGTCGGCGTCGCTGGTCACCGTGCGCGGGGTATCTCCGCCGTGGAGAAGCAGTGAATGATTCGCAGAGAAGAACCCGTTGTCGCCCAGGCTTTTAGTGACGTTTGACGCGTTGTAAAAGGTGAACGATGTGCGGTTAAAGAACGCGGACTCGTCCAGCAGTTCGTTGAGGCGGGTGACGTATTTAGCCAGCTCCGCCTGGACGCCGGGGGTGCGTAAGACAGCGTCGACCTTGTCGTTAAAAAGAACGTCGTACGGCAGGCCTGCGAACCCGGTGTCCTCAAGCTGACCGACCTCGTACTCGACACGTATCAGCGCCTCAAAGAACTTGTCGGCCTCTTGGGTGAACACCCTCGACACGGTGCCGAGGATGTCCTGCCTCGTTCCGGACTGGTCGCGCAGTGCAGCCACCAGTTCGTCGCGCGCCTCTACGAGGTCAACCTGAAGTCCTTCGTACTCCCGACGCAGCTCGGGGTTTACGAGCAGAGTCGAGGTGGACTCGGTGGGACCCAATTCCTCGTCGTAGGAGAGCACGACGACGACATCGTCCGGGTCAAGCTCGTCGCCGTTCTCGTCGCTGATGCGCCGCTCAGTCTCTCTCGTTGGGAACATGCGGTCGGACGACTCCTGGCGGCTGGCGAGGTCCTCGAAGGTCTGGGCGAACGACGTCTTCATCGTGCCGTTGGGCGCGTAGACCGCGATGGCGCTGCCCTTCGCGAAGTCGAATGCTGCATCCAGTTCCCGGATGCCGTGGCAGTTCTTCAGCTCGACGTTCAGCTTCTTCATAGTGAGCAACCTAGAGGCCACCAGGGACAGGTCGGGGTCAACGGCTGAAGTCGTCAGCAGGCGATCCCCTGTGGGACGCCGATCGACGTGGCGGCGCGCTTGGGAGCGACGCCGGTAGGGGTTCGTCCTACGGGCGTGACTGCTAGCGCGTAACCCTGCTGCCCATCTTTCGTTTGGGTTAGTAGGTCTTTGAAAGGAGCAACACAATGACGGCATATCTCGTCAGTTACGACCTCAAGGCGCCCGGTAAAAATTACGACAGCCTAATCAAATATCTGAAGTCGCATACGAACTGGTGGCACCATCTGGGTAGTACCTGGGTTATTGTCACAAATCTGTCCGCTACGCAACTACGCGACGGAATCGCCGAACACGCCGACGACAACGACAAATTCCTTGTTGTGAAGTCGGGAGGAATTGGCGCATGGTCCGG
Source organism: Marmoricola endophyticus (assembly GCF_014644415.1). GTDB lineage: Bacteria > Actinomycetota > Actinomycetes > Propionibacteriales > Nocardioidaceae > Marmoricola > Marmoricola endophyticus. The sequence goes on along the minus strand of NZ_BMKQ01000001.1, from coordinate 2,375,919 downwards.
TTTTTCGACCGAGGGAAGCGAGTGGCTGCGGAAGCAGCTATAACTTGTATGCCGAGCTAGTCAGCACGGCACAATCATCGCCGCGCACTGCGGCTGGTGGCGGCGCGCCCACGCGGTTATAGGGACGCCCGCGCGCGAGAGTGGACCGCAACTCGGGGCTATCGCGCAGCACCGGACGTCTTCCAATCGGGCCAATAGTTCACTTTTGATCCTGCCGACCCGACCAGAGACGGATTCATGGAGAAGGCGAGGATTTCGCCACTAGACGCAACCCTGTCTTTAAACTTAGGAAAGGCGTGCTCTTGCTTGAGACAATTGGCATCGTAGACAGCAAAGATGGTCAATAGGACCCATCACCGTGACAAACCATTGCTGCTTCGTCACGGCGTATACGTAGTTCAGTGTCACGATGGGAAGAGCCAGGTCTTGGCAGAAGAAGATGCCTGGGGATATACGGGTAACGACCGCTTGTAAAAACGCGAGGTGTTGACGTCTGTCTTCCGGGTTGACCTCAGCTTGCCAGAGGGAGGACGGATTGGACGAGGGTGAGAGTCCGTTCCTGTGCTCTGGCGAAATTCCGGAAATTCGTTACTCGGGTACTTCATTCAGCCAGCGCTCGTCATGGTGGCGCGCGTCGAGTTGGCGCCGCACGATTTGGTCAATCTCGGTCGCTACGACCTCAGGGTCTGGAAGGTCGGGCGGGGCAGGCAAACCTAGTCGCGTTGCGATGCGGGCGAGCAGAGCTGCGAGGTCTTCTCTGGCCAGGGCGCGGTCGCGGTGGTTGCCGTGGAGGTCCTCGGGTCGTCGACGGGCAGTGGCGGTCACTTTGTCGCCGTTGAGGCGCACCGATCTGCCGGTGCGGTAGTAGTCGGAGACCCCAAGGTAGAGGTGGAGCACGTTCGGCTCCGCCGCCGCCCACCACCGGGCGCAGTGCTGGTTGATCCAGGTGGTGACGACGAAGTAGGCCGCCTGGTATTCGCTGTAATCACCGGGCGTATCCGAGGTGAACCCGCCCGACATGACCTTCGGCTCATCCGTGCCCTCTCCCCACCACGTCACGACCTCTACGTCGAGATTCGACCGCGCGGTCGCGTCTTCGGAGAGCGGCGTCAGCTGTGCCGGCTCAGACGGATCAGCCGGCGTGGGCGCCGGCGTCGCCTCGTCGACGTCGAACTCCCTCACGCTCTCGCTCCACTGACCCTGGCCGTAGAACTCGTGGCGCCGCACTGCGATCCGCCCTGGTCCCTGCCAGCGGCTGGCTTCGAACAATCGCTGGAGCCGCAGGCGCCGGTTCTCCATCACCCACGTAGAACGGGTCACCCCAATGTCCTCGCCGGTGCGCGCGTCGGCCACCTCGTAGTGCAGGCGGGTCAGACCGTCGTCGGCGATTTCCGCGACCGGACGAGCCCGCAGCTTCCTGCTTCGGTTCGTCTTCCACGGCCCCACCTGGGTGTAGCGGAGGTTGTGGCTCAGGGCGTCGTCACGGATGCCGCTGAGTTGCTCGACGTTCTCCCATCCACGGAGGTCTGCCAGCGCAGTAATCACCTTATCCGCGACGTTGAGGACCAGCACGCCGCGTTCCTGGGCGGACAGATCAGCCACCGCGTCAGGGACCAAGACGGTGGCGCTGTCCCAGCCCTCATCACGGGTGCCGTTGATCTTGACCAGCACGCGGTCGTCCTCGCTCCGCGCCGCGTGCAGCCGAACCTCCGAGTGAGGGGTCACGATGTGTCTGTCCGACAGCGACCGTTCGACCAGCTCACACACGCGGCGCGAGGACCGCACGAAGGCGTCCACCGCAGGCCCGTCGCCCCACTTCCCGTAGACAGCCCCGCTATCAGGCCACACCCAGAACAATCGCAACCGCGACACCGCACACCCCCAGTCACCATTTCGCCGGCGCGCTGCAACCACCACCATCGCAGCACGGGACAGACAGACACTCTGTGGTTCGCCGCTCAGCGGGTCCCCACCCCTTTGGCGACGGTAACGCTCAACATAGCCCTGTCGCTTTGAAGTGCCTGGAAGAAGATTTCAACGTCGCCCAATCCTATTCACGCAAAGATTTCGACCAGCATCGACGACCGTCCTGCACCAAGCATTTCACTGCGTTCACTTCTATCGGCACGCATGCTACGAATATCCGTAGATGGGCCGCCCCACTGGGCGGCCTTGCTGCATTTCTCGGACTGTTGCTGGAAACCGTTGGAGATGGTGAGTCGTGCACGGTGGGGTGAAGGTCTACCGGGGCAACCCCGCCGCGGCGCGTTCCTACGTCGAGGCCGACCGTGGCCGGGTCGACGACTACTACCTGGCCGAGGGCACCGGCCTGGCCCAGCGCCTCGCCGCCTCGCCGGCAACCGGGATTGAGCCGGCCTCGGTGGTGCGGCTGGCAGACATGGACGGTGACGCCTACGAGGCGTGGGTCGCGGGCCTTGACCCGGACACCGGCGCGCCGCGGGGTCGGTTGCGGACCGATGACTCGGCGGTGCGGTTCGTGGAGGTCGTGGTCAACGGGCCGAAGACGTGGTCGCTGGCCGCGACCTTGCATCCGGAGGTCGCGGCCGCCTATGACGCGGCGATGGACTCCGCCGCGGAGCAGATCGTGGGCTGGCTGTCCGAGCATGCGACCACTCGGGTCGGGCCGCGGGGGCGGCAGGTGCAGGTCGGGGTCGAGCAGCTCGAGGCGGCGGTGGTGCGGCACTACACCTCCCGGGCCGGGGACCCGCACCGTCACCTGCATCTGCAGATCAACGCCCGCGTGTTCGCCGACCGCAGGTGGCGGGGGCTGCACACCGTCGGGGTCCGCGACTCCCTCGCCGCCCTCAACGGCATCGGGCACGCCGCGGTCGCCACCGACCCCCGCTTCCGGACCTCCCTGGCCGAGCGGGGACTGACTCTCGATCCCGCGACTGGGGAGGTGAGCCAGCTGGCCGGCTACGTGGGTGCGTTCTCTTCCCGTGCCCGCCAGATCGGCGCGACCATCGACCGCTACGAAGCCGACTGGCGGGCCGCGCACCCCGACACCGAACCCGGACCCGCGCTGCGACGCTCGTGGGACGCCCGGGCGTGGGCTGAGGCCCGCCCCGACAAGGTTGTCCCTACTGACGGCGACGCCATGGTGCAGCGATGGCGAGACGAGCTCACCGACCTCGGCTACACACCACCACCCGCGCCGACCGTCGCTGACCGACGACTCCCGTCAACGGGGTACCCCCCTCTCGAGACGGGTACCCCCCGGGTTCCCTCCCCCACCGACACCGCCGGCACCGCCGGCACCGCCGAGAGCCCCCGGGTGGGGCAGCTCGACCGGGCTGCGGCTGTCGACACCGTGCTGGCCCGGCTGGGTGCCCGGCGCTCGGCATGGAACAGCGCCGACATCCGCGGCGAGGTCGAGCAGTGGATCGCCCGGACCGGACTCGTCGTCGACAAGATCACCCGGCTGGAGCTGGCCGAGGACCTCACCGCACGTGCTGTCGGCGCCTGCGTGCCGCTGCTGGGCCGCGACTATGTCCCCGCCCACGTCCGCGCCCTGACCTCACCGGCGGTGTTGGCTGTCGAGGCCGACATCCTGGCCCGTCTCGCCCACCGCAACAACACCCAACCCGACCACCAGCCCGACCACCAGCCCGACCAGCCGCCCGATCAGTCACCGCCGGTGGTGCCGGCCGGGTTCGAGGACCTCGACCCCGGCCAGCGTCGTGGCCTCGCGCTACTGACCGGCACTGCACCGCTGGTCGTCATCGAGGGGGCCGCCGGGACCGGGAAGACCAGCGCACTGACCTCCACCCGGATCGCGCTGGCCCGCACCAGCAGGCGCCTGGTGGTCACCACCCCCACACTCAAGGCCGCCCAGGTCGTTACCGAGGAGACCGGCGCGCCCGCCTACTCCGCGGCCTGGCTGGCCCACCACTACGGCTGGCGATGGGACGACGACGGCCGCTGGACCCACCACCCCGACCACGACCAGGAACAGCCGCAGCCAGGTCGCGGGACGTTGCCGCTGCTAAGGCCCGGAGACCTGCTCGTCGTCGACGAGGCCGGGATGCTCGACCAAGACACCGCACGTGCGCTACTCACCATCGCCGACCAGACCGGCGCCCGCCTCGCCCTCATCGGCGACCGACACCAACTCCCCGCCGTCGGCCGCGGCGGAGTCCTCGACCACGCCACCCGCTGGACCACCCCAGGCACCACCTGGACCGACCTCGACACCGTGCACCGCTTCACCGACCCCAACTACGCCACCCTCACCCTCGCCATGCGCACCGGAACCTGGCCGAACAACAGCAGCCCCGCGGCCGCAGCCCGGCCAGAACGCGCTCCGTCCGAGCCTGCCGGCGACGTCAGCGCTGCGGTGTTCGACCAGCTCTGGGACCGCGGGCAGATCCACCTCCACGCCACCGAGGCCGAGCGCACCCAGAGCCTCGCCGCCCAGGCCGCGACCGACCACCTGCACGGCAAAGGCAATGACGCGGTGGTGATGGCCTCGACCCGTGACCAGGTCGCAGACCTCAACGCCGCGATCCGCGACCGGCTCGTCGCCACCGGACACGTCCACGGCCGGGTGCAGGACGACGGCCCGCACCAGCCGACCGTGACCACCCGCGCTGGACAGCAACTCGGCGTCGGGGACCGGGTTGCCACCCGCCGCAACGACGCCGGCCTCGGGGTCGCCAACCGCGACACCTGGACCATCACCGCCATCGACGAGGACGGAGCACTCACGCTGGCCAGAAACACGCAAGCGAAGACCCAGGGTCAGCGGACGGTCCCGCGCACATACGCGATCGCGCACGTCGAGCTCGCTTACGCCACCACCGTGCACGGCGCTCAGGGCCAAACCAGCGGCACCGCCCACGTCGCGCTGGACGAGACCGCGACCGCCGCGTCGGCCTACGTCGCGATGACCCGCGGCCGCGAGCACAACACCGCCCACCTCATCGCCGAGACCCGCGACCAAGCCCGAGCACAGTGGACCAGCATCTTCGCCCGCGACCCCGCCGACCTCGGCCCGGCCCACGCCGCCGACCGCGCCGAGCAAGTTATCGACCGCTACGGACCCACCGCACCACCCAGGTCTGCTCACGCGGAGCCAGCGCGCCGACCGGCAGGAGTACGCCGACCGCCAGACGAACACCGTCTCCCCCACGGTGATCCTCGAGGGCCCAGCGTCAGCCGTTAGAAGCATTGGGGGACGCCAACAAGATCCGGATTCCTTCGACCACGGTGAGCGGGTAGCGGTACCTGCGTGCCATTGGTGGATAAACCGACCAACCAAACCATCCGGGCGCGAAGGCCCGGAGAAGCCACGGGAGACGCCATGAGCAGCACGCACGACACCCACACCGAGACCACCTCCAGGCAGAACGGCCTCCACGACGGCGACCAGATGCTCACCCTCAAAGAAGTCGCCACCCTGCTCCGGGTGCCCGAAGCCACCCTGCGCTACTGGCGCCACCTCCACACCGGACCCCACAGCTTCCGCCTCGGCCGATCGGTCCGCTACTGGCGGACCGACGTCACCACTTGGCTCGAGGAGCAGTCCCGCGGGTGAGGTCGCGACCAACGAAACTGGCGAGTGATCTCGGTTCCCGCCTCCCGGCGGCGAGCACTCGAGGCGTCGTCGACGTGACGAGCCGATGCAGGGTCCGCCCGGGACGGCTTCGGGAGCTGCTTCGCGGCGTCACCGGTCCGATTCCCCAATCGCCTAGAAGCTGGACTGCTCCCACAGCAAGGATCCCATCTGTTGCGCCGCACGCCGACGCAGCTCGTCGACCGCATGGGTGTAGCGCTGCGCGGTGGCCATCTCGGTCCACCCCATGATCGACATGACCGTGCGGATGTCGACGCCCTGGACGAGCAGGAGGGTCGCCGCGGTGTGCCGGGCATCGTGCAGCCGCACGACGTGGACGCCGGCTCGTTTCAGCAGCGTCTTCCAGTCCCGGTGGTCGTCCTTCGGGTCGATCAGGCCCCCAGTGTTAGTGGGGAACACCAAGTCGTGAGTCGTGTCCCAGCTTGTCCCGGCCGCCAGTCGTCGCCGGTTGAGCTGAGCTCGGTGGGCGGCGAGCTCGTCGCGCAGGGGACCCGGGAGCACGATCGTCCGGCATGAGGCGTTGGTCTTCGGAGCGACCAGCACCAGACCACCGTTCGCCCGTCCAGGGCACTCGGCGCCGCGACGCTGGCCGCAGGTGGGACAACCATCGGAGCCTGCGCAGCCGTGCTCCCAAGTGTGACGTTGCACCGAGCGGCGGACCCGCAGCTCGCCTCGCTCCAGATCGACGTCTCCCCACAGCAGACCCAGCGCCTCTCCTTGCCGCAACCCGAGGGAGAGCGCGATCGACCATCGAGGCGGGTGCGGGGTGCTCTGTGCTGCGGCGAGCACCTTGCGGCTCTCGGCGATGGTGAGCGGTTCGACCTCCACGTCGTCCAGCCGCGGTGGGCGGGCGATCAGCGCGGGGTTGGCGCCGAGCCGCCGGCGTCGCACCGCCTCGTTCAGCGCAGAGCGCAGGACACGGTGGACAGCACGCACGGTGTGCACCGAGCACCCGTCGGCGCTCATCTGGCGGTAGTGCTCCTCCAGCTGCTCGGGCTGGAGCTCGCTGAGCCTCCACCCACCGAGAACGGGGATCACGTGACGCTGCATCTGGCTGCGGTAGGTCGACAGCGTCTTCCACCGGGCGGTCATCGGCAGCACGGTGCCTAGCCACTGCTCGAGCCAGGCGCTCAGGGTGCAGTCGTCATCGGTCCGGACGTACCTTCGTGTATCTCGCAAGCGCTCGAGATCGCGTACCGCGTCTCGCAGCTCAGTCTTCGTGCGGCGCTGGAGGTGCTTGCGGTCCACCGAGCCGTCTGGGCGCTTTCCCACCGTCACCCGGGCGTGCCAGGAGCCGTCCGCGCCTCGGTAGATCGTGGAAGTGGTCTCGCCGGCGGTCTTGCGTGGCCTAACCACGGGCGGTCGGTTCGCGGTGTCGGCCGATGAACCGCTCGAGCTCTCGGCGCTCGACGCGGACCGAGCGGCCGAGATGGACCACGGTCAGCTGCTGGTCGGCAACGTAGCGCTCAAGGGTGCGGCGGGCGCACCGCAGCTCGCGAGCAGCCTCGTCCAGGGTGAGGAGCAGCGTGTCCTCGGGGGCCGCCTCTGCGTGCTTCGGGTTCTGGCGGGTGAGGTCGCGCATGGCGGGCGTGGTGTCAGGTGTCGTCGTTGTCATGCCTCCAACGGGACGAGGACACCTCTCGGCGCTCACCGCACGGCCCAGAAGTCTTGACCCAGCCACCGGCAGGCATAACTGCACACGCCTTCGACCGACTCGGCGCGACCCACGCCGGCGAGCGTTGGTGGCCGAGTTCTTGAGCCGTATTTGAGCCGAACTGGGGTGGTGCTCGCCAGCGTCGACGACCCTGGGGACCGCGTTCACGCAGGTCATGGGCTGTCCGATCTGCGCGCCTGTAGGGATTCGAACCCCAAACCTTCTGATCCGTAGTCAGATGCTCTATCCGTTGAGCTACAGGCGCCCACACCGCTCGCGCGGTGCCCGAGCACTGTAGCGCGTGGGCACGGACGAGCCGAAATCCCTACCCTTGTGGACTGTGACGACCACCGGCGCCCATGTCGCCCGCTCCGCTGCGCTGAGTGTCGCAGCGCTGCTGCTGGTCGGCTGTGGCACCGACGAACCCGTACGGGTGCAGGACAGTCCTCCCTCCACGGGGCGGGAGTCCACGACTACTCACGAGCCCACCGCCCCGACGTCCTCGCGTCCAACCGCCCGCGCGGTCACCGGTAGGGGCGGGTCGTTCCTGGTGACGACCGTCCAGCGGACCACGGCGGGACCCTGCGTCGCCGAGCCGAAGCGGGGGATCGCCTGCTCCCGCGACGGCCGTACGGCGTATCGCTACCGACCGGGCGACGTCCAACGCGTCTCGCTGCGGTCGGCTCGCTCCCACCCCGGCACGATCGCTGGTCGCTACTGGCAGGTGGACCTCAGTGCCACGGCCTCCGGCGCTGTCGTGCTGGCGCGCCTCACGACGGCTCTGGCCGCGACCGAGAGGAGGCTCCTGATGCTCACTCCGCGCACACGCGCGCTCATCGCGGAGCTCGGGGTCACCGACCCCATCAGGGACGGCGAGCTGCAGATCACGGGCCAGCTCGAAGCCACCGACACGAACGAGATTGTGAATCAGATCACCTCTTCTCACGGTTGATCGATCCAAACCGACGCATCCGCTACTACCGCTCACCCACCGGTGGGGAGCACCCGCTCACGGGGCGTACTTTGGGCCGCACCCACCGCCCGCAACGGCGCGCGACGGTGGCTTCCACACCATCCGATCACCCCGCCGCACACCGGCGGACCGGCCCGTCCGACACGGGCCGCGACGTTCGAGAGGGACGCATGAGTGCCGAGACGCCCGAGCTGAGCAAGCCCACCACCCACCAGGGGATCCTGGCCTGGGTCGAGGAGATCGCCCAGCTGACCAAGCCCCGCGACGTGCACTGGTGCACCGGCTCCGACGACGAGTGGGTGCAGCTGACCGACTCCCTCGTGGAGACCGGCACCTTCGTCCGGCTCGACGAGTCCAAGAAGCCGAACTCCTTCTACTGCGCCTCCGACCCCTCCGACGTCGCCCGCGTCGAGGACCGCACCTTCATCTGCTCGGTCGACGAGAAGGACTGCGGACCCACCAACAACTGGATGGACCCGGGCGAGATGAAGGCCATCATGCGCAAGCTCTACGACGGCTGCATGGCCGGGCGCACGATGTACGTCATCCCGTTCGTCATGGGCCACCTCGAGGCCGACAAGCCGATGTTCGGCGTCGAGATCACCGACTCCGCGTACGTCGTCTCCTCGATGCGCGTGATGGCCCGCATGGGCAGCCACGTGCTGCGCCGCATGGAGGAGCTGGCCGACGCCGGCGAGGACGTCGAGTGGGTCCCGGCCCTGCACTCGGTCGGCATGCCGCTGGCCGAGGGGCAGGCCGACGTCGCCTGGCCGTGCAACGAGACCAAGTACATCGTCCAGTTCCCCGAGGAGCGGATGATCTGGTCCTTCGGCTCCGGCTACGGCGGCAACGCGCTGCTGGGCAAGAAGTGCTACGCGCTGCGCATCGCCTCGGTGATGGCGCGCGACGAGGGCTGGCTGGCCGAGCACATGCTTATCCTCAAGCTGACCAGCCCGCAGGGCGTCACGAAGTACGTCGCGGCGGCCTTCCCGAGCGCCTGCGGCAAGACCAACCTCGCCATGCTCGAGCCGACGATCCCGGGCTGGAAGGTCGAGTCGATCGGCGACGACATCGCCTGGATGAAGATCGGCGACGACGGCCGGCTGTGGGCGGTCAACCCCGAGTACGGCTTCTTCGGCGTCGCGCCGGGCACCAACGAGCACACCAACCCGAACGCGATGCGGACCATCAACAAGGGCAACTCGGTCTTCACCAACGTCGCGCTCACCGAGGACGGCGACGTCTGGTGGGAGGGCCTGGAGAACCCGCCGGCCAAGGCGACCTCCTGGAAGGGCGAGCCCTGGACCCCCGAGTCCGACGAGCTCTCGAGCCACCCCAACTCGCGCTACTGCACGCCGATCAAGCAGTGCCCGATCCTCGCCGACGAGTACGACGACCCGCGCGGCGTCCCGATCGACGCGATCCTGTTCGGTGGTCGCCGGAAGACCACGATCCCGCTGGTCACCGAGGCGCGCGACTGGGTGCACGGCACCTTCATGGGCGCCACGCTGTCCTCGGAGACGACCGCCGCCGCGGTCGGGCAGGTCGGCCTCGTGCGCCGCGACCCGATGGCGATGCTCCCGTTCATCGGCTACAACGCCGGCGACTACTTCAACCACTGGATCAACGTCGGCAAGGACAACGACGCCTCCAAGCTGCCGAAGATCTTCTACGTCAACTGGTTCCGCCGCGACGAGGACGGCGGCTTCCTGTGGCCGGGCTTCGGCGAGAACAGCCGTGTCCTCAAGTGGGTCATCGAGCGGATCGAGGGTCAGGCCGCCGCCGTGGAGACCCCGATCGGCCACGTGCCGACGCCCGAGTCCCTCGACATCGACGGCCTGGACATGACCCCGGAGGCGGTCACCGCCGCACTCGACGTCGACGTCGAGGAGTGGAAGGCCGAGCTGCCCGGCATCACCGAGTGGTTCGAGAAGTTCGGCGACCACCTCCCCGCGGTGCTGTGGACCGAGCTCGACGGCCTCAAGGCACGTCTCGGCGCGTAGCCCAGCCGAGATCACGGACACCTCGAACGCCGTCTGCTCCCGCCGGAGCGGGCGGCGTTCGACTCCAGCCACGAGCCAACCCGGGTGATGGTTGGATGACGAACCAAGTGCCGCTGTGGAGGGGGACCGCGTGCCGGAGTACGACGCCAGCAGCCGCGAGCTGATGGAGGCCCGCGCGGCGAGCCTCTACGAGGACGCCGTCGCCGTCGGCGGGCTGCGCGCGAACGACGCCCGGATCGCGGACGGCGTGGGCGGCGAGGACCGTGCGGCGTTCGACCTCCTGGTCGACCTCGGGCTGCTGCTCCTCGACGAGGAGACCGAGCGGTGGGTCGCCACCGACCCCGCCGCGGTCGGTCCGCGGATCGTCGGGCCGCTGGGGCACCGCGCGGTCGAGCTGCTCGAGGAGTCCCGCCGCTGGTCCGACCTGTTCGGCTCGATGGGTCAGAGCTACCGCCGCGTCGCGGCGGCCACCAACCCGGTGACGGAGATCCACGGGCTCGCGAACATCAACCGCTTCCTCTCGGCGACCATCGACGACGCGCAGACCGAGCTGCTCACGGCCCAGCCCACGCGCGGTCGCTCGGACTCCTCGCTCGACGCGGCGACCGAGCGCGACATCCGCGCCGTCAAGCGCGGCGTCTCGATGCGCACGCTCTACCAGCACTCGGCACGGCGCAACGCAGCGATCGGCGACTTCGTGGGTCTGATGAGCCCGCTCGGCGCGCAGATCCGCACGCTGGAGGAATTCTTCAACCGGATGATCGTGATCGACCGGGCCGTCGCGGTGGTCCCCAGCACCAAGGGCCCCGAGGTCGCGATGGCCGTGCACGACCCGTCGATCGTCGCCTACCTGGTCGACGTCTTCGACCGGTACTGGGAGCGAGCGCGGCCCTTCACCGACACCGCCGACAGCACGGCGCGGTCAGTGGCCAGCGACGTGCGCGACATGACGCTGCGGATGCTCGTCGAGGGTCACAGCGACCCGGCGTCGGCCAAGCGGCTGGGGGTCAGCACGCGGACGTACGCAGGCTACATCGCGGCGCTGAAGGAGGAGTTCGGCGTGCAGACGCGGTTCCAGCTCGGGTACGCGCTGGGTCGGTTGCCGAGGGACTCGGTCGAGATCGACGTCGGCGGGGACGAGCCACCGCAGACGTGACACAGGGGTCGGTCGCCGAACGGCGACCGACCCCTGCGTCGCGGGTCCGGGTCTCACCAACCGCTGTCCTTCTTGGCGGAGATCGCCTGGATCGACCAGCCGGAGTCCTTCTTCGCGCTGATCGAGCTCGGCGACCAGCCGGAGTCCTTCTTGGCGTGGCTGGCACCGGCCGTGCCGAGGACGACGGAGGAGGCGAGAGCGGCGCAGAGGGCGAGACGCGCGGCCTGGGGGACGAACTTCATGGTGTGTGGCTCCTTGAGCTGGGTCCGAGATCCGATGTGGACCAGACCAGTCTTCCGGAGTCAGCTGCAGATAGTTGCATTGTCAGGGGTGCCAGAAACCGCACTGCACAACAATGCAGTGCACACTTTTCCCGCCGTGAGCGACAAATCCGTATTTGACATTTGGTTGTGGCGGAGGTGGCGGGATTTGAACCCGCGAGAGGGGATTACCCTCAACCCGCTTAGCAGGCGGGCGCCATAGACCGGACTAGGCGACACCTCCGTGCACCGCACGCGGCGCGCTGCACAGGCTACCCATGTCGCGTCGCCGCGGGCGAGCCAGGTCTGTCCGTCACCGCCGGTGGTAGCCGTGCGCGGCGTCCAGATGACCTCGGACCGCACGGGCGAAGGCGTCGGCGTCCAGCGCGAGCACCGACACCGGAATCGTCGTCGACGTGCCGTCCTGCAGCCGGAGCACCACGCACCGCGCCCCGTGCACGGTCGTCGTGACGACGTCGTGCACGTCGTGCCACCTGGCCTGCCTCACCCCGGCCCCGCGCACCATGCGCACGCGGTAGCCGACCGGGTCGGCGCGGAACAGCCAGGTGCGGCGAGTGACGGCGTATCCCCCGCCGACGACCGCGACCAGCACGAGGATCACGAGGGCGGAGAGCACGTCGCGAGGCAGGTCGAGGAGGAACACTAGGATGCTCACCACGAGCAGCACCACCCCGACCACCAGCAGCAGCGCAGCCATCAGTCGCGCCCGTACGGGGGCGGCGACGGCGTACTCGGTGACCTGGTCGTCGCTCGCGCTCACCGGACCATTGAACCCGGCGACCACGAGCTGCGCGGCAGAGGGGGCGGGATTCGAACCCGCGGCTGACATCGCTGCCAGCGACCGCTTTCAAGGCGGTTCCGATAGGCCACTCCGGCACCCCTCCAGGTCGCAGGGGCAAACCGCCCCGGACCGGTGGTCGAGTCTACGGCGCGAGGGCCTCGCGGCGCTCGGCCCGGCCGGCGACGGAGGTCGTCAGGTCAGCAGGTCGAGGACCACCAGGACCTCGCCCTCCTGGACGACGTCGCCGGGAGCGACCTTCACCTCGCGCACCCGGGCCGGCTGCTCGACCAGGACGGGGATCTCCATCTTCATCGACTCCAGCAGCACCACGCTCGCGCCCGCAGCGACCTCGTCGCCCTCGGCGACAGGGACCTCGGCCACGCTCGCGACGAGCTCGGAGACGATCTGGATCGGGGTCGGGGCAGCCACCGGTGCAGGCTACCGCCGCCTGCCGTTCGCGGGGCTCAGGAGTGGGTGAGCCAGCGGTCGACGCGGACGACGAGAAGACCGATCAGCAGCCCGATGAGGGCCGAGTAGCCCAGGCCGAGGACGGCACGCGCCATCTCCAGCCGTGGATCGGCGAGAGCGGCCGCGACCGGGACGGTCGCGCCGACGCCGAAGGCGCACACCCACCAGCCCTGCCGGGCACGGCCGCGCAGCCAGGTGCCGTACACCAGTGCGGGGACACCGAGGAGCGCAGGGAGCGGGACGGGCACGGCGTACGCGACGTCCTGGACCGTGCGACGCGTGTCGGCCACCAGGTCGATCAGCCCGGCACTCCCCCAGCGCCCCAGGGCCTCGCCGTAGGCGACCGCACCCACGCCGACCAGCAGCCCCACCAGCAGCGCGGCACGGGCGAGCGTGCCCAGCCCGGCGAGACCGGGACCGAGGTGGTCGGCCAGCAGCAGCACGACGACCAGGGCGGCGGCGAGCGCGGCCAGCCGCAGTCGTGAGGGGTCCAGCCGGGCGGTGTACGCCGCCACGCCGAGCGCCCCTCCGGAGGCCACGACGAGCGCGAGCACCGCCTCTCTGACGGCCGCTACCGCGCCGGCGGCCGGCTCGGTGACGGCGACGGCGAACGCGCCGGCCAGGACGGCGGTCAGGACCGAGAGGCCGGCCAGCAGGGAGTCCTCCTGCCAGACCACGGCGACCACGGCGAGGACGCCGACCACCACCGTCGTCGCGAACGGACGGCCGCCCGCGCGGTGCGCGAGGGCCGCGGCGCAGGCGGCCGTGAGCACGACCGCGGCGGTGCGTACTCCCCCGGTCGACACCGGTCCCGGCAGCGTGGCCACCCGGTCCGCGACGAGGACGGCCAGCGCCGCCACCACGACCAGCACCCACGGCACCAGCAGCGCCGCACGCGTACGCCGTCCGCCCGACAGCTGCTCGAGCGTGGAGGCGGACACGGGCTCGGCGCGCCGGACGCGCGTCCCGCTCACGTGGTCGACGGGGCCGACGGGAGGGACACGTCACGCATGGGCCCAGGGTGCCAGGACGCCCGGCCGGCAGCCAGTCGACCCAGGAGCACTTGCGAGCGGGAGCCCGGACGGCCAGGGTCGCCAGGTGCCCGACCGTCCTCGCCCACGCCTCGTCCGGCCCGACGCAGCGGTCGTGCTCGCCGGTGGCACCGGCCGGCGCCTGGACCACACCGACAAGGCCGAGCTCGACCTCGGAGACGAGACCCTGCTCGACCGGGCGCTGCGCACGGTCGCGGGGATCGGGTCCGTGGTCGTGGTCGGACCGGACGCCCTGCCGACCGGTGGTCTGCGCACGGTGCGCGAGGAACCGGCGTACGGCGGGCCCGCCGCAGGGATGATCGCCGGGCTGCGCGCCGTGCCCGAGGCCGAGACGGTGCTGGTGCTCGCCGTGGACATGCCCGGTGTCGCCCCGGCGACCGTCGAGCGGCTCGTCGGCGCCCTCGACGAGCACGACGGTGCGGTCCTCCACGACGGTCGACGCCAACCGCTGTGCGGCGTCTACCGGCGCACAGCGGTGCTGGCGACGGCGCCCGCGGACGCCTCCGGTCTCGCGGTGCGCGACCTGCTCGCGGGCCTGAGGCTCGCCGAGGTGGACGCCCTGCCGGGCGAGGCGCTCGACGTCGACACCTGGGCGGACCTGGACGACGCGCGGGCGCGGCTGCAGGAAGGCTGAGCGACCGCTGGCGGCAGCGGGCGGCCGTCGTACGGTGGCGGCATGCGCGCCGTCACCGTCCCCGAGCCCGGCGGCCCCGAGGCTCTCGTCCTGGGTGAGCAGCCCGACCCGACCCCCGGACCGGGCGAGGTCGTCGTCGAGGTCGCCGCCACCGCGGTCAACAAGGCCGACACCCTGCAGCGCCAGGGCAACTACCCGCCGCCACCCGGCGCCAGCGACGTGCTCGGGCTCGAGTGCTCCGGCACCATCCGCGAGCTCGGTGCGGACGTCGAGGGCTGGTCGGTCGGCGACGAGGTGTGCGCGCTGCTGGCCGGCGGCGGGTACGCCGAGCGCGTCGCCGTCCCCGCCGGGCAGCTGATGCCGGTCCCCGCCGGGGTCGACCTCGTCACCGCCGGCGGGCTGCCGGAGGTGGCCTGCACCGTGTGGAGCAACGTCTTCATGGTCGCGGGGCTGCGTACCGACGAGGTGTTCCTCGTCCACGGCGGTGCCGGGGGCATCGGCAGCATGGCGATCCAGGTCGCGAAGGCGCTCGGCGCCACGGTCGCGGCGACCGCCGGGAGCGAGGAGAAGGTCGAGTACTGCCGTTCGCTGGGCGCCGACCTGGCGATCAACTACCGCGAGCACGACTTCGTCGAGGAGCTGAAGGGCCTGCCGCAGGGCGGCGCGGACGTCATCCTCGACAACATCGGCGCGAAGTACCTCGAGCGCAACGTCGCCGCGCTGCGGACCGGGGGCCGGCTGGTCGTGATCGGGATGCAGGGCGGGATCAAGGCCGAGCTCAACCTCGCCACGCTGCTCGCCAAGCGTGCGGCGGTCGCGGCCACCTCGCTGCGAGGTCGTCCGCTCGGCGAGAAGGCCGCCATCGTCGCGGCGACGGTCGAGCACGTCTGGCCGCTGGTCGCCGACGGCACGGTGCGCCCGACGATCGGGTCGACCTTCCCGATCGAGCAGGTCGCCGACGCCCACCGCAGCGTCGACGAGAGCAGCCACACCGGCAAGGTGATGCTCACCCTGTGAGGACCTGGACCCGCGGGTCCGCGCCACTGGGCTCGTAGGGTGGAGCGCATGAGCGAGCAGACGCCCGACGAGGGACAGCGGATCGTGGTGGTCGGGCCGGACGGCCGACCGGTCAGCGCCGAGGAGCTGAGCCGGGTCACCGGCCAGGACGTCGAGCGGATCGCCGAGCTCGCCGCGCAGCAGGAGACCCCCGAGGACGGGGGCGAGGACGACGGCCGCGGGCTCACCGACCTCGTGGAGCAGCCGGCGAAGGTGATGCGGATCGGCTCGATGATCCGCCAGCTGCTCGAGGAGGTGAAGGCGGCCCCGCTCGACGACGCGGGCCGCACCCGGCTGGCCGGCATCCTGCACACCTCGCTCGACGAGCTGAAGGACGGTCTGGCCCCCGAGCTCGACGAGGAGCTGACCCGGCTGGTCGCCCCGTTCGAGGACGAGATCCCCAGCGAGTCCGAGCTCCGCGTCGCCCAGGCCCAGCTGGTCGGGTGGCTCGAAGGGCTCTTCCACGGCATCCAGACGGCGATCTACGCCCAGCAGATGGCGGCCCGCGCCCAGCTGGAGCAGATGCGCCGAGCGCTGCCGGCCGGACAGGTGCCGGGGATGCAGCCGGGTATGCCCGGGCAGCAGCCCGGTGCGCCCGGCCAGCCGGAGCCGGACGAGGGCGCCGGTCGCGGCGGGATGTACCTCTGAACCACTCCCCCGGGGACCTCGAGCTACGCCGCGCCGCCGACCGCTCCTGCACCCGGGACGAGGGCCGTGAGACCTGGCACTCCTTCTCCTTCGGCGCGCACTACGACCCGCAGAACACCGGCTTCGGGCCGCTGGTCGTGCTCAACGACGAGCGGCTGCCGCCGGGAACGGGGTACGCGACCCACCGGCACGCGGAGCACGAGATCGTCACCGTCGTCCTCTCGGGCCGGCTGCACCACGTCTCCGACGTCGGCGACGCGCTCCTCGGCCCCGGGGACGTGCAGCGACTGACGGCGGGCAGCGGAGTCGAGCACAGCGAGATCTCGGCCGACGCCGAGGAGACGACCCGCTTCGTGCAGAGCTGGCTGCGCCCGAGCACGCCCGGGCTCGACCCGTCGTACGAGCGGCTCGGCGGGGCGCTGGTCGCCGGGGGCGAAGTGCTGCGGCCGGTCGACCTCGGCCCGGGGACAGCGGCCCGGCTGCACCTCGGTCAGGTCTCCCCCGGGGAACGGACCCGGTTGCCGCAGGCGCCCGCCCTGCACGTGCTCGTCGTCGGGGGGACCGCGACGCTGACGTCGTACGGGGAGGACGCCGAGCTCCGCGACGGTGACGCCGTCCGGATGAGGTCGGTGACCGAGGCGAGCGTCTCGGTGTCCCCGGACGCGTCGCAGGCGGTGTCGCTCGTGGTCTGGGCGCTGCCGTGAACCGGCCTCGAACGTGACGAGGGCCCGCCGCCGGGTCGGCGGCGGGCCCTCGCCCGGACAGATCACTTCTTGAAGGCGTCCTTGATGTTCTCGCCGGCCTTCTTCAGGCTCGACTTGGCCTGGTCACCCTTGCCCTGCGCCTTCAGCTCGTCGTCGTCGGTGGCGTTGCCGACGGCCTCCTTCGCCTTGCCGGTCAGGTCTTCCTTGGAGTTGTTGATCTTGTCGTCCAGTCCCATGCTTCGATCAAAGCACGCGGTACCGCGCAGCGGTAGCACCCGTGCGGGCCAAGGGGACTACTACTCGACACCCTCGGGCAGGATCGTGGCGCGGCCGGCCTCCAGCCGCGCGACGGGCACCCGGAACGGTGAGCAGGAGACGTAGTCGAGCCCGGCCCGGTGGAAGAAGTGGATGGACTCCGGGTCGCCACCGTGCTCCCCGCAGACCCCCATCTTCAGCGACGGCTTGGTCGCGCGACCGCCCTCGACCCCGGCCTCGACCAGCTTGCCGATGCCGTCGGCGTCCAGGGTCTCGAACGGGCTGATCGTCAGCACGCCGTTGTCGAGGTACGTCGCGAAGAACGCGCCCTCCACGTCGTCGCGCGAGAACCCCCACCCGGTCTGGGTCAGGTCGTTGGTGCCGAAGGAGAAGAAGTCCGCCTCCTCCGCGATCCGGCTGCTGGTCAGCGCGGCGCGGGGGAGCTCGATCATGCAGCCGATCGGCAGATCGAGCTTCTGACCGCTCTCCTCGCCGACCTCCGCCAGGACCGCCTCCGCCTCGTCGCGGACCAGCTGCAGCTCCCGCTGCGAGCCGATCAGCGGGACCATGATCTCCGGGCGCGGGTCCAGGCCCTCCGCACGCAGGTCGACCGTGGCCTTCGCGATCGCACGGATCTGCAGGGCGAAGAGCCCGGGCAGCCGCAGCCCGAGGCGTACGCCCCGCAGCCCGAGCATGGGGTTGGCCTCGTGCATCCGCTCCACGGCGGCGAGCAGCTCCACGTCGTGGGGATCGCTCTCGCCGCGCTCCTTGGCCACGGCGACCTTGACCGACAGCTCGGTGAGGTCGGGCAGGAACTCGTGCAGCGGAGGGTCGATCAACCGGATCGTGGTCGGCAGCCCGTCCATCGCCCGCAGCAGCTCGGTGAAGTCCTGCTCCTGCAGTGGCAGCAGCTCGGCGAGGGCGGCCTCGCGCTGCTCGGCGGTGTCGGCCAGGACGACCTGCTCGATCTGCACGCGGCGCTCGCCGAGGAACTGGTGCTCGGTGCGGCACAGCCCGATCCCCTCGGCGCCGTGCTTGCGCGAGCGCTCGGCGTCCTCGCCGGTGTCGGCGTTGGCGCGCACCCGGAGCCGGCGTACGTCGTCGGCGTGGCTGAGCAGACGGTGCACCGCGTCGACCAGCTCGAGGGTCTCCTCGTCGCCCTCGGCGGCGGCGTGGGCGGCGTCGAGCCCGTCGGCGATGTAGGTCATCACCGGTGAGTCGACGACCGGCACCTCGCCGACGAACACCTCTCCGGTCGACCCGTCGATCGCGATCGTGTCGCCCCGGTGCAGCTCGGTGTCGCCCACGCGCAGCACGCCCGCCGCCTCGTCGACGCCGAGCGACTCCGCGCCGACGACCGCGCACATGCCCATGCCGCGAGCGACGACCGCGGCGTGGGACGTCTTGCCGCCGCGGCTGGTCAGCACGCCGCGCGCGTCGACCATGCCGGGAAGGTCCTCGGGGCTGGTCTCGCGGCGGACCAGGATCACGTCGTTGCCCTTCGCCTTCTCCTCCGAGGCCTGCGCGTTGTCGAAGACGATGCCGCCGACGGCCGCGCCCGGGGAGGCGCCCAGACCCTTGCCGAGCAGCTCACGGTCGGCGTGCTGGTCGAACTGCGGGAAGAGCAGCTGCGACAGCTGGGCGCCGGTGACCCGCGCGAGCGCCTCGTCGGTGGTGATCAGGCCCTCGTCCTCGAGCTGGCAGGCGATCCGGAAGGCCGCCCCCGCGGTCCGCTTGCCGACCCTGGTCTGCAGCATCCACAGCTTGCCCTGCTCGATGGTGAACTCGATGTCGCAGAGGTCGCGGTAGTGGGTCTCCAGGCGCCGCATGATCCGGCGCAGCTCGTCGTACGACTTCTTGTCGATCCTCTCCAGGTCGGCCAGCGCGAGCGTGTTGCGGATCCCCGCCACGACGTCCTCGCCCTGCGCGTTCTGCAGGTAGTCGCCGTACACGCCGGAGTGGCCGGTGGAGGGGTCGCGGGTGAAGCACACGCCGGTCCCGGACGTCTCCCCCATGTTGCCGAAGACCATGGAGACCACGTTGACCGCGGTGCCCAGCGTGTGCGGGATCCGTTCCCGGCGGCGGTAGAGCCGGGCGCGCTCGGTGTTCCAGGAGGCGAAGACGGCCTCGATCGCCATCTCCAGCTGCGTCCGCGGGTTCTGCGGGAAGTCCTCGCCGGTGTGCTCGCGGACCTGCGCCTTGAACTCCTCGACGACGGCCTTGAGGTCCTCGGCGCCCAGCTCCACCTCGGTGCCCGCGCCGCTGGCCGCCTCGCGATCCTCGAGGACCTTGGCGAACGGCTCTCCGGGCATCCCCAGCACCGTGCGGCCGAACATCTGGATCAGGCGGCGGTAGGAGTCCCACGCGAAGCGCTCGTCACCGGCCTGGGCGGCCAGGCCCTCGACCGTCTCGTCGTTGAGCCCGACGTTGAGGACGGTCTCCATCATCCCGGGCATCGAGAACTTCGCCCCCGAGCGCACCGAGACCAGCAGCGGGTCCTTCGGGTCGCCGAACTCCCGACCCACGGCCTCCTCGACCTCGCGCATCGCCACGTTGGACTCGACGTACACCGCTCGCGGCACCGTGCCCTTGGACAGGTACGCCCGGCACGCGTCGGTGCTGATCGTGAAGCCGGGCGGCACCGGCAGACCGAGGTTGGTCATCTCGGCGAGGTTCGCCCCCTTCCCGCCGAGCAGCTCCTTCTGGTCCTTGTCGCCCTCGCTGAACCGGTAGACGTAGGTCGCCACGACTCCTCCTAGGGGTGCGGTGTTGGGGAATGACTACCACGTCGTGCGCTCAGGACGCGCGTGTGCCGCAGACCAAACCGCGAGCGCGCTCGCAGCGAACTCCTCATGGTTGCGGGGAGATTCCTCGAGCCGACCAAGGATGTGATCTCACGATGTTCTCCACCCGCAAGCGTCTCGCCACCGGCGCCGCTCTCGCGATGCTCGCCGTTCCCGCCATCGCGGCCTGCGGCTCCTCCGACGACAGCAGCGACGCCAGCGCGTCGAGCTCGAGCTCGTCCTCGAGCCAGACCCAGTCCGCTCCCAAGCCGGTCGCCTCGATCGACTCGCTGACGGGCAACACCACCGCCATCAAGCTGGACAGCGGCTTCACCGACGCGCTGACCTCCCTCAAGCTCACGCCGGGCACCGTCGGCACCGCGAAGCTGCAGAACGGCTCGCTGATCTTCCCGATCACCGGCGGCAACGTGACCTACTTCGAGCCGGGCACCGTCTCGCCGTACGTCATCGGCCAGGTCCAGCACGAGGGCTCCGGTCTCTCGCTGAGCGCCGGCGGCACCAAGGTCGAGCTGACCAACTTCAACGTCGACCCGGGCGTCTCGCGCGTCTACGGCGACGTCTCGGTCAACGGCAAGACCGCCGTGACCAGCGCGTACCTGTTCACCCTCGACGGCCGGACGCTGAACCCGCTCAAGACCGGCGACGGCACCGCGACCCTGCAGGGCACCAAGGTGGAGATCTCCCCCGTGGCCGCCCCGCTGCTGAACAAGACGTTCAAGACCGACGCCGTCAAGGCCGGTCTGCTGGTCGGCACCGCCACCATCACGGTGAGCACCACCCCGGGCGACTGACCACCCGAGGCCCCGAGCCGGCGGCGCCCGGACTCCCTTGCGGGGAGCCCGGGCGCCGTCGCCGTACTCCACCCCCTCGGGGACCGTGGGACCACGACGGCGCCACCTAGGCTGAGCGCATGGCGCGCATCCTGGTCACCGGGGCCACCGGCTTCGTCGGACAGCGACTGGTCCCCGCCCTCCTCGACGCCGGGCACGACGTCGTCGCGATGACCCGGCGGCCCGAGGAGTACGACGGGCCGGCCCGCGCCGTCTACGGCGACGTCGGCGACCGCGGGTCGCTGACCGAGCCGCTGGAGGGCGCCGACGTCGCCTACTACTTCGTCCATTCCCTCGACGACGACGACTTCGCCCGCAAGGACGCCGAGGCTGCGCGCACCTTCGCCAAGGCGGCCGAGGCGACCGGCGTACGACAGGTCGTCTACCTGGGCGGGCTCGGCGACGAGGCCCACGGCCAGCTGTCGGAGCACCTGCGGTCGCGGCGCGAGGTCGAGCAGATCCTCGCCGACGGCGCCGTGCCGGTCACGGTGCTGCGGGCCGCGATCGTGGTCGGCAAGGGCGGGATCTCCTGGGAGATGACCCGCCAGCTGGTGAAGAACCTGCCGGTGATGGTCGTCCCCAAGTGGGCCGGCACGAGGACCCAGCCGATCGGCATCGACGACGTGGTCGCGTACCTCGTGGGGGTGGCCGGCAACGAGGACGCGATCGGGCGGACCTTCGAGATCGGCGGCGCCGACGTGCTGACGTACGCCGAGATGCTGCAGCAGGCCGCGCTGGTCATGCACGGTCGCGAGCTGCCGATCCTCAAGGTGCCGGTGCTGACCCCGCGGCTGTCCTCGCACTGGCTGGGCCTGGTCACCGACGTCGACGCCACCACCGGACGCAACCTCATCGACTCGATGGGCACCGAGGTCGTCGTCGAGGACGACTCGATCCGCGAGGTCGTCCCCTTCGAGCCGGCGACGTACAAGGAGTGCGTCCGCCGCGCCGTCGAGGACGACCGCCAGGACGCGATCTAGCCGACGCGGCGTCACCGGCCGCGGGAACCGTCCTCGCGGTCGGCGACGGTCTCCAGCGAGAGGTCGAAGAGCTGGTCGAGGTCCGCGCCCGGACTCCGCTGCCACTCACCGAACGCGGCATCCAGGCAGGCGACCACCGCCCCGACGATGCTTCTGGCGCGCAGCGCACGGGTGTCCTCCGGAGGGTCGAGGCGCTCCCGGGCCGCCGCAGCGAGGGCTGTCGTCCACTCGTCGGTCTTGCCGGTCATCCTCGCGGCGAGCTCGGTCTCTCCCGTGAGCAGGTCCACGACGGCGTGCGCGTCCGCCGGTCGCTCCTGCCAGCGCCGCGTGCGCATCCTCAGCGCCGCTGCCGTCGCCTCCCAGACCGGCTCTCCGGGGGGACGCTCGGCGAGTGCGTGGGCGAGGTCGGCTCCGTAGCCCACGGGCGAGTCGACCACCACGTCCTCCTTGCACCGGAAGTACCGGAAGAAGGTCCGCGGAGACACGCCAGCGGCGTCGGCGATCTGCGCGATGGTCGTCGCGGCGTAGCCCTGGCGAGCGAACAGCTCCATCGCCGCGTCCCGGATCTCCCCCTCGCTCTGTCTGCGACGTCGCTGTCTCATCGTCGGCGGTGGGGGCACGGCACGAGTGTGCCATTGGCAGTTGTGCCATAGTGGCACTACTGCCTTAAGGAGTAGCCGATGCGCGAGACCCTCGCCCTGCTGTTCGACAGCGCCCACCCGTCGGCCTCGGTGGAGACGATCCGTCGCCGCGACCTGCGCGACGACGACGTCGCCCTCGACGTGTGGTTCTGCGGGGTGTGCGCCTCGGACCTGCACGCGATCGAGCACGCGCACTCCCACGACACCCCGCTCGTCCCGGGGCACGAGATGACCGGGCGGGTCAGTGCGGTCGGCCCGGGGGTGAGCGATCTCCGGCCGGGCGACCTCGTGGCGGTCGGCAACATCGTCGACTCGTGCGGGGAGTGCGAGGAGTGTCGAGCGGGGCTGGAGAACTACTGCCGCCATTTCCCCACGCCGACGTACGGCGGCACCGATCGCCGCGACGGCACCGTGACCTGCGGCGGGTGGTCCGGCGAGATGGTCGCCCGCTCCCGCTTCGTCCACCGGCTGCCGGCCGGACTCGACGCCGCGGCGGCCGCGCCGTTGATGTGCGCAGGGGTCACCGTGTGGGAGCCGCTGCGGAACTACGCCGTCGGGCGCGGCTCCCGGGTCGGCGTCGTCGGTCTCGGAGGTCTCGGTCACCTGGCGATCAGGTTCGCCGTCGCGCTCGGCGCGCACGTGACCGTCTTCACGACGTCTCCGACCAAGGTGGACGCGGCGAGCGCGCTCGGCGCCCACGACGTGGTGGTCTCCTCCGACACGGCCTCGATGCAGGCGCGCGGCCGCACCCTGGACCTCGTCGTCGACACCGGGTCCGGCAGCCACGACCCCTCGCCGTACCTGGACACGCTCCGCATCGGCGCGACGATGTGTGTGCTCGGCATCGCAGAGCGGATCGACGTCTCGTCGTTCAGCCTGCGGTGGGGCCGGCACCAGCTCACCGGCTCCGGCACCGGCAGTGTCCGCAGCACCCGCGAGATGCTGGCCTTCGCCGCCGATCACGCGATCACCGCAGAGGTCGAGCTGCTGCCGGCCTCGGCGCACGAGGAGGCGCAACGCCGGCTGCGCGCGTCCGACGTGCGCTGGCGCTTCGTGCTCGACCTGCGCACGCTCGGCCGGGACCGGTCGTCCTAGCGGCGTGCTTCCGGCGCCGGACGCACGCATCCTCGGGCGCTGATCCGGGTGACCTCCGGCACCAGCGACGGAATCCTGCGCGGGGTCTGCTCGTTGCCCGGACATGACACTGAGCGGAACGTACGTCCCCAGCAAGACCCAGTGGGTGCGAGAGAACGTCGCGGAGTACGAGGCGACCGACGGGCGCGAGGGGGGCGAGCTGGGCGGCTACCCGGTCGTCGTGATCACCTCGATCGGCGCCAAGTCGGGCAACCTGCGCAAGAACCCGGTGATGCGGGTGGAGCGGGACGGCTCCTACCTCGCGGTCGCGTCCAAGGGCGGTGCCGACGAGAACCCGGAGTGGTACCACAACTTCGTGGCCCACCCGGAGGTCGACCTGCAGGACCGCGGGCACAAGGCGACGTACTCCGTGCGCCGGCTCGAGGGCGCCGAGCGGGCCGACTGGTGGGAGCACGCGGTCGCGACCTGGCCGACGTACGCCGAGTACCAGACGAAGACCGATCGCGAGATCCCGCTGTTCGTGCTCGAGCCCCGCGACTGACCGGGCCGGGAACACAGCGAGGCCCCTTGTAGTTGAGTCGTCAACTACCTAGTCGGGAGGCGCACCATGCAGTTCGGCATCTTCACCGTCGGTGATGTCACGCAGGACCCCACGACCGGCCGGACTCCGTCGGAGCACGAGCGAATCAAGAGCACGGTCGCGATCGCCGAGAAGGCCGAGGAGGTCGGGCTGGACGTGGTCGCCTTCGGCGAGCACCACAACCCGCCGTTCGCGGCGCCGGCCAACCCGCCGGTCCTGATGGCCAACGTCGCCGCCCGGACCTCGACGCTCTCGCTGTCCACCGCGACGACGCTGATCACCACCAACGACCCGGTGCGCCTCGCCGAGGACTACGCGTACACCCAGCACCTCGCCGACGGCCGGCTGGACCTGATGCTCGGACGCGGCAACACCGGCCCGGTCTACCCCTGGTTCGGTCGCGACATCCGCGACGGCATCGAGCTGGCGATCGAGAACTACGCGCTGCTGCACCGACTCTGGCGCGAGGAGAACGTCGACTGGCAGGGCAAGCACCGCACGCCGCTCCAGGGCTTCACCTCCACCCCACGGCCCCTGGACGGGGTGCCGCCGTTCGTGTGGCACGGCTCGATCCGCAGCCCGGAGATCGCCGAGCAGGCCGCGTACTACGGCGACGGGTTCTTCGCCAACCACATCTTCTGGCCGGCCAGCCACACCGAGCAGATGGTGGGGCTCTACCGCAGGCGCTTCGAGCACTACGGGCACGGTCGCGCGGACCAGGCGATCGTCGGGCTCGGCGGTCAGGTCTACATGGCCCGCAACTCGCAGGACGCGGTGCGGGAGTTCCGCCCGTACTTCGACAAGGCGCCGGTGTACGGCTACGGGCCCTCCCTGGAGGAGTTCACCTCCCAGACCCCGCTGACCGTCGGCTCGCCGGCGCAGGTCGTCGAGCGCACGCTCTCCTTCCGCGAGTACGTCGGCGACTACCAGCGCCAGCTGTTCCTCATCGACCACGCCGGGCTGCCGCTGGACACCGTCCTGCACCAGCTCGACCTGCTGGGCGAGGTCGTCGCCGAGCTGCGGCCGGCCTTCGAGGCCGTACGCCCCGAGCACGTCCCGTCCGACCCGCCGGTCCACCCGCGGGTCGCTCCCGCTCCCGCCGAGGAGGTCCTCGCATGAGTACCCCACGACGTTCCTCTCTCCCGCTTCGCTCCTCCGAGCAACGCCGCGGGGACCCCGCAATGAGCCGCCGACTGGTCGTCGTCTCCGGCGGGCTCTCCGACCCCTCCTCGACCCGGCTCCTCGCGGACCGGCTCGGGGAGGCGGCTGCCGACACGCTGCGCAGCCGTGGTGTCGAGGTCGACGTACGCACCGTCGAGCTGCGCGCCGTCGCGCACGAGATCACCAACGCGATGCTCACCGGCTTCGCCGCCGACGAGCTGGCCGACGCCCAGGCGGCGCTGGCCGCCGCCGACGGCGTGGTGGCGGTGACGCCGGTGTTCTCGGCGTCGTACTCCGGGCTGTTCAAGTCGTTCTTCGACGTGCTCGACCGCGACGCGCTGAGCCGTACGCCGGTGCTGCTGGGCGCGACCGCCGGGACCGGGCGCCACAGCCTGGTGCTCGACCACGCGCTGCGTCCGCTGTTCGGCTACCTGCGCGCGAGCGTGGTGCCGACCGCGGTGTTCGCGGCCTCGGACGACTGGGGCAACGACGCGGACCTCGGCCCGCGCATCGAGCGCGCCGGGGCGGAGCTGGCCGACGCGGTCCTCGCCCGGCCGGAGAAGGGCGACCCGGTCGCCTTCGGTGACGACCTGCCGGACTTCGAGACCCTGCTGCGCGGCTGAGCCACCGACGGTCCAGACCACCCGCGCGCGGACCGACCGTCCGTCGCCACGCCGGAGCGGTGCGGCCCGCACCCCTCTATGCTCCGGTTCGTGGCCAGGACCGCTCGCGCCGGGAGCCGCCGCAGGGAGCCGGACCTCGGCCGCGGTGACCGGAGCCTGCGCGCCCGGACGGCGCACGGCATGGTCGTCATGGGCGCGTCGACCGGCGGCCAGGCGCTGCTGCAGCTCGGGTTCCTCACCGTCCTCGCCCGGCTGCTCACCCCCGAGGACTTCGGTGTCGTCTCCGGCGCCCTGATCATCGTCTTCCTGGCGACGGCGATCGCCGAGAGCGGCGTCGGGCAGGCGATCATCCAGCGCGCCGAGCTCACCGTCGCCCACATGCGGGTCGGCTGGACGCTCTCGGTGCTCACCGGGCTGATCTCCTTCGCCCTCGTCTTCGTCCTCGCTCCGGCGATCGAGGACCTGCTCCGGCTCGACGGCCTGGTGCCGATCCTGCGCGTGCTGGCCGTGATGTTCGTGCTGAACGGCCTGACCCTCAGCGACTTCCTGCTCTCCCGCAGGCTGCACTTCGGCCGGCTCGCCGGGGCCGAGCTCGCCTCGTACGCCGTCGGGTACGGCGGCGTCGCCGTCACCCTGGCGCTGCTCGGCTTCGGACCGTGGGCGATCGTGTGGGGCCAGCTCGGCCAGAGCGCGATGCGCGCGCTGCTGGTCACCGTGCTGGCGCCCTACCCGTACCGCCCGTCGCTGGAGCGCCGCGTCGCCGGCGAGCTGCTCAACTTCGGCGCAGGTCTGACCCTCGGTCGGATCGCCAGCTGGGCGGCCACCCAGGTCGACAACGTGGTCGTCGGGCGCTACCTCGGCGCGGCCGCGCTCGGGTTCTACGGGCGCGCGTACCAGCTCGTGCAGATGCCGGCGAACCTCTTCGGGCAGGTCGCCAACGAGGTGCTCTTCCCCGCGATGGCCGCACGTCAGGACGACCTGCGCACGCTGCGCCGGGTCTTCGGCATGGGTGTCGGGGTGCTGACGGCGCTGGCGCTGCCGGTCTCGGTGCTCGCCGCCGCCACCTCCGAGCCGCTCGTGCGGCTGCTGCTCGGCGACCAGTGGCTGCCGCTGCGTGCCGCCTTCGACATCATCATCTTCGGCCTGCTGTTCCGTACGACCTCCAAGCTGACCGACGCGTTGATGAAGGCGCGGGGCGCCGTCTACCGGCGCGCGGTGCGCAACACCGTCTTCGCCGTCCTCGTCTTCGTCGGGGCGTACGTCGGTCAGCGCTGGGGTCTGCACGGGGTCGCCGTCGGCGTGCTCGTGGCCCTCGGGCTGAACTACGCGTACTCCGCCCAGCTGTGCCTGCGGCTGATCGAGATGCGGTGGCGCGAGTTCGCCGCCGCCCACCTCCCCGCGCTCGCGCCGGCCGTGGCGGCCGGCGCCATCGGCCTCGGTGCCCGCTGGGCTCTCGCGCCGGCCGACGCGCCGCCCGCGGTCGAGGTCGCCGTGGCGTGGCCGCTGGCGATCCTCGTGTGCCTGATGCTGGTACGCCTCGCGCCGCGCTCCGCGCTGCTGCGCCCCTTGGCACGGCTCGGCGTCGAGCTGCACGCCACGCTCCCCGGCACGATGCGCCGCTGGTTCGGCCGCGTGCTCGGCGGGGCGTACGCGTCCTCGCTGCGCACGGTGCAGCCGCCCGACGCCCCCGCGGACCGGCTGGCCGGTCTCGCGGCCGACGAGCACGCGGAGACCCGCGTGGGGGGCGAGCTCGGATGAGCGACTCCTCGCCCGCACCCGGATCGCCGATCTTCGTCGTCGGCTGCCAGCGCTCCGGCACCACCGTGCTGCGCCTGATGCTGGACTCCCACCCCGACATCGCGTGCGGGCCCGAGACCCGGTTCCTGTCCTGGATGGAGCCGATCACCGGCGACAGCTGGGAGCGGCTGGCCCGTTTCGGTCCGCCTCGCGAGGCCTGGCTGGCGAAGACCCGGGAGTACTTCGGCTCCGTCCAGCGCGACTACGCCGCCTCCAAGGGCAAGCGGCGGTGGGCGGACAAGAGCCCCCTGTACGCGCTGATCCTGCCTTTCGTCTGGGAGCTGTTCCCCGACGCGCAGGTCGTCCACGTGATCCGCGACCCTCGCGACGTCGTCGCCTCGCACCGCACGGCCTTCGGCTACCGGTCGGCGCTCAAGGCGCCGGTGAAGTGGAAGCAGTACGTCCGCGCCGCACGGAGCGCAGGCGAGCAGGCGCGCCCGGGGCAGTACCACGAGCTGCGCTACGAGGCGCTCGTCGCGGACCGCGAGGGCACCATGCGCGCGCTGCTGGACTTCCTCGGCGAGCCGTGGGACGACGCGGTCCTCGACTTCGAGAGCCGGCCGCACGACGTGCCCGACCGCTACTGGCGACGTACCCAGCAGCGCCGCCAGGGGTCGACCGCCAAGAAGAAGCTCGACCCGCTGCTCGCCACCACCTCCCGGCTTCTCTCCCGGCCGCTCGCGCGCGAGCTGGGCTACTGACGTGGGCGAGCCCTGGGACGACCGGACCCTGGTCTTCATCAGCGGGCTGCACCGCAGCGGGACGACCCAGCTGCACGCCACCATGGCGACCCACCCCGACGTGGGCGCGCTGCTGGGGACCACCGCACCGCACGACGAGGGCCAGCACCTGCAGGACGTGTTCCCGACCGCGCGACGTCACGGCGGCCCCGGACGCTTCGCCCACGACCCGCGCTCCCACCTCACCGAGTCCGACGCGTCGCCCGGCGACGCCCGCCGGCTCTTCGCGCAGTGGGCGCGCGTCTGGCCCGACGACCGTCGGGTGCTGATCGAGAAGTCCCCGCCCAACCTGATCCGGATGCGCTACCTGCAGGGCCTGTTCCCCGACGCGCGCTTCGTCGTCGTCGTACGTCACCCCGCCGCCGTCGCGCTCGCGACGCAGAAGCTCGCCACCGGCTTCTGGCGTCGCCGGCTCGGGCGGGCCGCCCCGTTGGGCGGGACCCTGCGGCACTGGACCGCCGCCCACCGCCTGCTGCTCGAGGACCTGCCGCACGTCTCCTCGCGGGTCCTGTTCCGCTGGGAGGACCTCGGGCGGGACCCGGTGGGCGTGCTGGACGGTGTCGCCGATCTCGCGGGGCTCGGCCCCGGCTTCGAGCCGGTGGAGCTGGATCCCACCGTCGACGCGGCGTACGCCGAGCGGTGGGCGGCGACGCCGCGAGACCGCACGCTCGCTGCGGCGGTCGAGGAGGCCCGCGAGGTGGCGGCGTGCTTCGGCTACGACCTCGACGACCTCACCGCGCTAGGCCGGGTGCGGGCAGGGTGAGGCTCAGGCGGCGTACTCCACCGACCTGACACCGACGACCAGGTCGATCCCCATCGGAGGCCCGGCGCCGGGTGGCTTGCTCGGCTCGGAGACGTAGGTGTGGCCGGTGGGGGTGGCCAGGGTGACCCGGTGTCGGCCGCCGTCGGCGGCGGTCTCGGCGAGCGCCCGCCAGCCGATGACCTGGCGGGTGTAGTTGCAGCGCTCGCACGGCCCCTCGCCGTTGGCCGCGCTCGTCTCTCCGCTTGCAGCGTGCGGCTCGATGTGATCGGCGTGCCGGATCGGGGCTCCGCAGTACGGCGTGCGGCAGAAGCGGTCGCGAACGACGAGGAGCTGGCGCAGCTGGCCGGTGAACTCGCGCCGCCGGCTGTCGGTGGCGACCAGGTCCTTGGAGTCCGGGGACGTCCAGAGCCGGCGCAGCCACGCCCGGTGCGCCTCGGAGACGACCCGACGGGCCAGCCAGGCGGGCAGCGGCTCGCCGCCGACGACTTCGGCCGGCTCGTCGCTGTCGCCCAGCAGCGTGCGGTCGGTCATCACCAGGTGCACCTCGACCGGCGGCTTCACGCCGTCGCCGTCGTCGGGGAGGCCGGTCACCCGGGCGACGAGCAGGTCGGCCATCAGCTGACCCATCGAGCGTGGGTCACCCGCAGACCGCGCGGACTCCGCCTGCCGGCGGAGCGCCGCGTAGACCGCGACCCCCTGCGCCACCGGCAGCGTGCCGGTCACGTAGCTCATGGTCTCCGGCGCCGGGCGCACCGTCACGCAGCGGTCGCTCTCGGCACGCTTGATCCGGGTGATCAGCGACTGCGGGTCGAGACGGTAGCCCGCTGACCGGGCCTCGGCGGCGACCGCGCGGTGCTCGACGGACAGGGCCGCGGTCTCGCGGACCATGACTGTCGCGCGCCACTCGCTGGTCTCCCCGGCGGTGAGCGCTGCCAGGGTGTGCGGCATCTCGCCGACGAGCGCCCTGGCCAGGCCGAGGTGGGTCGAGCCGCGGTGCGGGGACTCGCGCCGCGCCAGCGCGACCTGGTCGGCGACGCCCTGGCCCTGCTTGGCGGCGGGGACTCCGCGCGCGGCGGCCAGCGAGCGCTGGCTGGCGTCGAAGGCGACCGTGATCCGCGCCTGGGCCGCGCTGGCGGCCGACTTGATCTGCTCCAGGAGGCCGATCTGGTCGATGCGCTCGGGGTCGGTGAGGTCGGCCCCGGTGAGGGTGGCGAGGTGGGCGAAGGTCTCGACGAGCTCGACCACCGCAGGCTGCTCGACCGAAGGGGGACGCAGCGTCGCGGTTATCGAACATGTGTTCGATTCTACTACGAGCCGTCGCTGGCGGCAAGGCCGGGCAGCAGGCTCTGCAGGTCCGTGCGCGCTGTCGTGTCCGAGGCAATGGCCGCGACGGCGCTTCGGCCCCGCACTGCATCCGCTTCGCCGATGCCGGTTGAGCGCAGACGGCAGCATGAAGGCCGAAACCGGGACACGCGGGGGTAGACGGCTCTACGGTTCGGATGCCTGGGCTGGCCGGGCGTCTCAATGGGGGAGCGGGCTGTGGTCTCTGGTCGTCGAGTTGTGCGCACTGTTGCGCCGTTGCTGCTGGGCGTGAGCCTGCTGGGGTCGGTGGCACCGGCGCTGGCGAAGAGCCACACCACCACGGATGCGAAGAACGACGTCGTGCGCTACGACGACGCCCTCGGTGACTCCGATAGCCGCGGTGTCCTCGACCCCACGCGCACTGCGGGCGACATCGTGTCGTTGAAGACCTTCCACGGTCCGCACCGTGTGAAGTTGACCATGACCTTCCAGGCGATGTCGCGGGCCAGTGAGAACTCGCCCGCCACACACGTCTTCAACATCAAGACCGCCGGCAACCGCCACTACGATCTGGTGATCTTCGCTACCGGCGGCAAGACGCAGCCCGATCGCTACTTCGCCCGCCGCAACGGCACCGAAGTGAAGTGCCGCAAGCTGACGTCGTCGATGGACTATGCCGCCAAGCAGGTCAAGGTCAGCATCCCTCGTGCGTGCCTCGGAAACCCGCGCTGGGTCCGGGTTGGTGCAGGCGAAGGCACTTTCACCGGAAGCTTCCTCGACGACAACCCGATCACACTGTTCGTCGACGAGGCCGGCCGCACCGGCCGCACCGGCGACAACTCCGACTCACTCCCCCCTCTGGGGCCTCGCGTTCGCCGCGGCTGAGCGCCCTGCGCAAGAAGCGTGGGGCGAAGCCGATTCGGAGCACCGTGTGGGCACCGACGCTGTCTCGCAACTCGGCTGCGACATGCTGCCCTCCGCCCGCTGAGTTCTCGAGGCCTACTTCGCGACGAGGAGTAGCCAGCCTGCTCGTCGCGTCGATAGCGCTCGGGATGGCTGGGACAGCGACATCGTGTGCCTTTCAGGCCGCTCCAGATGGAGAACCGATTGCTGGGGGCCCGCTTCGGCTTCAGATCTTGGACGGCACGATCCTTGCCACGCAGCCACCCGCGACGGCCCCGCAGAGGCATTTCGGAACCTTCGGCGCGTCTCATCTCTGCCTGATCAGGCCCGCCGCAGACTTGCAGATCACCTCAATCGAAATAGGGAGCGGGACACCTGACCCAAAGCTCGTGACCCCATACTTACGCGTTATCGACCCGCATCCATCAGCTGCTGCGTATCCAGACCCAGCAGACGGCACCTTCGATACCGCTCTAGCGAAGGTCGGTAAACCGTCGCTGAATCAGAAGGAATCCCCGGCACTGCTGGGCCGCTTCCTCGAACCGCCAGAATCGAAGCATCTCCGCATACCGACCTGCCGACAATCGGAATCGGCCTGGGCGGCCATTTCCGAGCGCCGGCAGACACGGTGGCCCGGGGTCGATCTGATGGCAGTAGTGCAGTCAGATGCCGGCGGAGCGGTGGCCAACGGCATCGTCGTCAACTACACGTTGAACGGAACCCGACACGTGCTCAAGAGGAGCGTCGACTTCGTAGTCTGCGGAGAAGAGACTCGCTCCTTGCAATCGTGCTAGCCGGACCTCTTGTCCCCAGGGCGTTGCCCTGACATCCCTCCCTGCGTCTCGACACCGGTTCAGGCCCCGGCCGGGGTTCGCCGTCGGTCTCGCGAGGCATCGCGGGGGCCTCACCACGAACCGGTCGTGGCGAGTCAGCCCAGCCACGCGGGCAGAGCGGTGGCTCCGTGTCGTACGAGCATCTCGCGCAGCGGCGGCAGGGTCGGGGCGTAGAACGCCTCCAGCTCGGCACGGACCGCGGGGTCGAAGGTCTCCGCCAGGGCGCCCGCGTTGACCCGCTGGTAGCTCCGGCGCAGCCCGCGGCGAGCGCCGTCGGGCAGCACCGACCCGAGGCGCTCGTTCACGGCGAGGGCCGCGCGGCGCAGCGCCCGGCTGCGCGGCTGGAACGTCGCGTTGCGTGCCGAGAGGTCGAACCCGGCGACCGGCGCGGGATCGAGCCCCACCCACTCGCACAGCGAGCGCAGCAGCGGCACCGGCTCCCGCAGGTCGTCGGCGAAGACCACGCGCAGGTCGGGGCCGAGCCCGTCGAGCCAGGCGGGCAGGAAGTCGGCGTACACCCCGACCGCCAGGGTCCGGTACGCCGCGTGGCCGGGGTCCCGGACCAGCCCCCGCTCGTGGACCGAGCGGCAGCGACGGACGAACTCCGCCAGGTCGACGTCGTCGGGAAGTCGGTCCTTGCTGCGCTTGTACGTGTAGCTGGACCACATCCGCGCCACCGGGTCCCGCAGCACGACGAGCACCTTCGGCGAGGCGAGGTCCGCGACGAGCCGGTCGACCAGTGGTGGACCGCCGATGAAGTACCGGGGCGACGCCTCCAGCAGCACCCGGCGGTCGCCACTGCCCGCGAAGTGGGCGGCGTACGCCTCGAGCGAGGGCGGCTCGCGTCCCTCGACCAGCGGAGCGTAGTGGTCGACCTCCTTGACGTCGGGAACTCCGACGTCCGGGTGCTGGGCGAGGTAGTGGAACAGCGAGGTGGTGCCCGCCTTCGTCACCCCCGCGATCACCAGGTCCGGCAGGCGCGGACTGCTCGGTTCCGCCACGAGCCGAGTCTAGGGACGGCTAACCTGCTGCGGAACCGCACCGCTGGCCGGCACCAGCCGGACCCCCGTCGACGCCAGGAGTCCAGGTGAGCACTGCGTCCGACTCCGGGCTGCTCCGGGTGGCGCGCTGGTCGCCTCGCGAGCTGGACCGGGACGGCGTACGCCGGCTCGCGCGCGGCCTGATGCTGCTGTTCTGGTTCACGCTGCCGTGGGAGGCCGCGATCCGCATCGGCGGCACCGCCAGCCTGGCGCGCGGGATCGGTGCGCTGTTCGCGATAGGCGGGCTGGCCGCCCTGGCCGTCGGCGGGCGCAGACGCCGGCCAGCCGAGCTGACCGGGCTGGTGCTGGCGATGACGGTCCTCGTGGTGGCGTCGCTGTGGTGGACGCTCACGCCGGCGGCGACCCAGGCGCGGGCGGTCACGATGGTCCAGCTGCTCGTGATGGTCGCGCTGACCTGGGAGTTCACCGACGACGAGCGCACCGTGCTGGCCCTGATGAAGGCCTGGCTCGCCGGGTGCGTGGTCGTGGCGCTGATCGCCGGGAGCGCCTTGGCTTCGGGGATCAACCAGGTCCGCTACACCGCGCCGGGGTCGAGCCCCGGCGACGTCGCGTACGCACTGCTGATCGGTATCCCGCTCGCGTGGTACCTCGCGCTGCGGACCACCGGACCGGTGATGGTGTGGGTCTACCGGCTGTTCGTGCCGCTGGCCTGCGTGAGCATCCTGCTCACCGCGTCGCGGGCCGGTCTGATCACGCTGGTCGTGGCCCTGCTGGTCGTGCCGCTGACCTTCGGGTGGCTGACGTCGCGCGCCTGGTCCGGCGTGGTCGCCGGCGTCGTCGTGATCGCGGCGGCGGCCGTCCCGCTGAGCCAGTCGCTCGCCGCGCCGCTCGCCCGGCTCTCGACCACCGGGACCGAGCTGACCAGCGGAACGCTGGACCAACGCACCACCATCTGGGGCATCGGGCTCGGGATCATGCGCGACCACCCCGTGCTCGGCACCGGTGCGGGCGGCGCGCGGGACCTGGTCAGCGGCCAGTTCTTCACCGGGCGCGGGCTGCACAACACCTTCCTCTCCGCCGCCGCCGAGCTCGGCGTCCTCGGGCTGGCCCTGGTGCTGCTCCTGCTCGTGGCCGCGTTCTACCCGGCGCTGACCCGACTCGCCCGTCTGGAGACGCGAGTCGTGTGGGTGCTCCTGGGTGTCTTCGTGCTCTCGCTGAGCACCCGGCACGCCGACTACGAGAAGTCGACGTACGCCCTGCTGACGCTGTTCGCGCTGATGGGGACGTGGCTCCCGCGTCGTGGTGGCGGCTACCGCGGGCCGGCGCCGGACTCGACCGAGGAGGCCAGCGAGCTGCCCGCAGGCTCCGCCTCGTAGCGGTAGGTCGCCGCCGGGTCGAAGACCGACCCCGGGTCGGACTCGCGGATCCGCTTCGCGCCGTCGACGACGTTGCCGACGGACCGCAGCGCGCCGGGGCTGGAGTCGCAGCGGGTGAGCGTGTCGTTGCACCCGTCCCCGCCGGGCTTGGTGACCACCGCCCGCTTCGAGCGTCCCGCCTCGAAGACGTTGTCCTCGAGGTAGACCTGCGCCCGCCGCTCGGCACGGACCGCGTACAGCCGCCAGTCGAGGTAGTAGTTGTCGAAGACGTGCGCCCTGCCGTAGCTGATCACCGGCATCCGGTAGCCGTTGCGGTCGAAGAAGTTGTGGTGGATCGTCACCGTCTGGTCGGCGGACTGCTCGGACGTGGCCTGGTTGCCGATCTGGAAGGTCTGCTCCTGGTCGTGGAAGTGGTTCCACGACACCGTCACGGCCGAGGACCCGCCGCTGACCGCGACCAGCTTGTCACCCGTGCGCGAGAGGTCGTTGTGGTCGATCCAGACGCCCTTCGCCCCCTCGAGGTGGATCGCGTCGGGCATGTCGTTCTTCTCGGTCTTCGCGGTGTCGCCGAAGTCGCGCAGGGTCAGGCTCTCGACCACCACGTTGGACACGCCGTCCAGCAGGAGCCCGTCGGTGCCCGGCCCGGTGAGGGTGACCGACCGGCCCCGGCCGTCGATGGTGGTGTTGCTCCCCACCGCCAGCCCTGAGTCGAGGCGGATCGAGGCGTCGCCGGAGAACACGACCCACTTCGGGTCGTCGCCCTGCACCGCCTCCCGCAGCGTCCCCGGCCCGTCGTCGGCGTCGCTGGTGACGCGCACGACCCGTCCGCCGGCACCGCCGGTGACGCCGGCGCCGTACCCGACCCGCTCGGCGAGCAGCGCCCGCTGCTGGGCCGGTGACCCGGTCGCCGGCACGCCGGTCGGCGCGGCGGAGGAGGGGGCGGGAGTCGGGCCCGCCTCGGGGGGCTCCCGGTCGTGGCGTACGACGACCACCACCAGCAACGCCACCAGCACGACGAGGACCAGACCGGCAAGGGTCAGCAGGCCTGCACGCCGGGTGGTCATCTCGGCCGAGGCTAGCGTCCGGCGGGCGAGCCGTGGCGGCGCGCGGCTGCGCGGTCCAGGCGACGCCAGGCCAGCACGGAGCCCACCAGCAGACCGAGCACCGCGCCGATCAGGATGTTGCGCACGAGGGTCGCGCCGAGGTTCCCGCGCGGCACCTCGGCCGGGTAGACGGTGGTCGTGCCCGAGCTGACCAGCTGGGTGTCGACCGCGTTCTGGCTCTGGCTGGTCTCGATCGTCTCGAGGGTCTCGGAGAGCCGGTCCTGCTGGTTCACCAGGCCCTGGTACTCCGCGTCGTTGCCCAGCGCCAGCTGGAGGAGCCGGTCGCGCTCGACGCCCTCGCCCGGCACGCCACGGCCGACCTGGGTCATCCGGGTCGTCTGCTGCTTCTTGACCGCCGCGATCTTCGTCCGGATCCGCTCCTCCTGACGCGCGAGCACGCTCTGGGCGCGCTGCCCCTGTGCGTCGGCGGCCTCGCCGCTGGTCTGGGTGTACGCCTTGACCAGCGCGTTCGCGACCTGCGCCGCCTGCTCCGCGTCGTCGCTGCGCGCCGTGACGGTCACGACGGAGGAGTCCTGGACCGGCGCGACGGTCGTGGTCCGCTCGATCCGGCGCGAGGCCACCTTGCCGTCGAGCAGGTCGCTGGCGGCCTTGGCCAGCTCGTGGGAACGCATCGCCACGGCCGCGGCTTGGGCGCGCGCCCCCGGCTGGGAGTTCTGCCCCTGCGCGTAGAGCGTGACGTCGGTGTTCGTGCCGACGACGACCTCGGCGCGGGCGGAGTACCCGGTCTCCCGCAGGAAGGTGAAGGCCAGGCCGAGAAGTGCGCCGACGACCACGACCGCGACGACCAGGATGGGTGAGCGACGGATCGCGTCCAGCAGCCCCGGCCCCTGGTCGGGTACCGCGGCGGTGTGGTCGGCCATGACGTCTCCTCGATCCGTGCACGGAATCACAGTGCTGCCGCCCCGGACGGCCGAGGACAGCGTAGAGGCGCCGCCGGGCAGCGCGCTGCGCTTCCCTTGATCGAGCCGGTCTCAGCGGCCGTTGGCCGAGAAGTGCTGCAGGTCCTTCAGCGAGCGGTACGTCCCGCCCCAGACCCAGCCGACCGACGCGAACGCGCTGGTCACCGGGCCGCCCGGCTCGATCATGCCGGGGCGACAGCGGGAGCGGTCGACGTACGACGTCGCGAGCTCGGGGATGACCCGGTCACCCTTGACGTACGGGTTCTGGAACGGGTCGACGTCGATCGCCAGGCCGTAGGCGTGCACGGAGTACGACGACCCGCCGGTCACCGGCCGGCACACGAAGGCGCTGGTGTTGTTGCCGTCGCCGGTCGGGGCCGCGTCGAGCTCGGCACGGCTGGTGACGTGCATCTGCTCGACGGGGAAGTCCGCGCGCCACAGCCTGCGGAAGACCGCGACCACGTCGTCGGCTGCCGACCGGTTCACCAGCAGCTCGCCGGTGTGCCGCTCGCCGTCGAAGCCGCGGAAGGTCAGCCGCACCCAGGCCAGGTCGTCGGCGGCCACCGGGCAGGCGGGCTGCCAGGTCGAGCGGGCGATCACCCTCGCCGGTGCCGGGGCGGCCACCCGGGACGCGAAGCCGCTGCCGGGCAGCGCCGCGAGCTGGTCGGGCAGCGTGAAGCGGCGGTTCCGCAGCGCCGGCGGTGTCGGCCGCGCGCTGACGTACCCGTCCGCGTTCGTCGCCAGCACCCTGGTGCCGAGCCACGGTGGCGGGACGGTGCCGAGCGGTGCTGCTCGGGTCGGGGTCGTGGCCGGCGCGCTCGGCGAGGTCGGGGCCGTCTGCGGCTGCGTGCGCGACGGCGTCGGTGTGCTGGCGTGGTCCGACGCGGCCTCCGGAGTCCCGCATGCCGCCGCGAGCAGCACGGCCGCCGCCAGAACCAGGAGGCGGGAGGGGCGCACGACTGCGATGCTAGGGCGGTGCGGATGTTCGCTGCTCTCGTGCCGCCGGAGGAGGTCGCCGAGGGCCTCGCCGACTTCCTGGCCCCGCGACGTGACGCCGCGCCGTTCCGGTGGACCTCGCCCGAGCAGGTGCACCTGACGCTGGCGTTCTACGCCGACGTCCCCGAGCACGACGTCGAGGCGCTGGCCGAGACGATCGCCGACACGTCCGCGCGGCGGCGCGCACTGCGGCTTCGCGTCGCGGGCGGGGGCGCGTTCCCCGACCCCGACCGCGGGCGGGTGCTGGTGGCAGGCGTGGAGGCCGAGGAGGACGACCGCGACGAGCTGTCCCGGCTCGCCGGTGCGTGCCGCCGGGCCGGGCCGCGGGTCGGCACCGAGGTCGACGGGCAGCGGTTCCGCCCGCACCTCACCGTGGCGCGGTGCGGCCGCCCGACCTCGCTGACCTCGTGGGTGCGGCTGCTCGACTCCTACCGCGGTCCCCCGTGGGCCGCCGGCGAGGTGTCGCTGGTCGCGTCGTACCTCGGTGAGGGCCCGAGGCGCAGGCCGCGGTACCAGGTGGTGGCGGTGGCCCCGCTGGCGCCGTCTCCAGGGGCGGAAGGGAAATGACGTCGTCACCGCGACGTGGGACAGTTCTCGCCGTGCTCGTCTCCCGTCTTGGCCTGACCCCGCTGAAGGGTGCCCGCCACGTCGCGCTCCCCTCGGTCGAGCTGGGGACCGATGGTCCGGTCGGCGACCGGGTGTTCTGCCTGGTCGACCCCGAGGGGCGCGACGGGGGGCCGCGTGTGCTGCGCACCGTGGAGAACCCGAGGCTGCCGGCCTTGAGGGCGTCGTACGACGGGACCGCGCTGAGCGTCCTGCTGCCGGACGGCACGGTGGTCGAGGGGGCTCCGCACGACACCGGCACCGAGCTGAAGTCGGACTACTGGGGCCGTGACGCGCTGCTGGTCGAGCAGGACGGCCCCTTCGCCGAGGCGATCGGCGCCTGGCTCGGCCGGCGCGTGGTGCTGGCGCGCGCGGCCGCCGGCGACGTGGTGTACGGCGGGCCCGTCACCGTCGTCACGACCGGCGACCTGCATCGGCTCGGGCTGGAGGGCCAGGACGCGCGGTTCCGCGCCACGGTCACGCTGGACACCGACCGGCGGGCCGACTCCTTCGCCCCGGGGTCCCGGCTGCAGCTCGGAGCGGCCGTGCTCGAGGTGCGCGGTGCCGTCCCGCGGTGCGCGGTGGTCGACCTCGACCCCACGAGCGGCGAGCGCGACGCGCGCGTCCTCACGTCGCTGCCCGTCGTGGCCGGTGAACCGACCTTCGGCCTCGACGCCCGCGTCTCGAGTCCCGGCCAGGTCCACGTCGGCGACCGCGCGGTGGTCGGCTGATGTCCTGGCTGCTGCGCGTCGCCCTGCCCGACGTCCCCGGCTCCCTGGGCCGGCTCGCCACCGCCATCGGCTGGGCCGGTGGCGACATCGGCGCCATCGAGATCATCGAGCACGGGACCGACGGGCGGGCGGTCGACGACGTGTTCCTCACCCTGGAGGACGGCGTGATGCCGGACTCCGTGGTCTCGGCGTGCCACCAGCTCGAGGACGTCGACGTGCTCTGGATCTCGCGCTACCCCGCCGGAGGGCAGCTCTTCCTCGACCTCGAGGTGGTCGAGACCATGACCGAGGAGCCGAGCCGGGCCGCGGAGGTGCTCCTGGAGGCCCTGCCGCCGGCGTTCCGCGTCGACTGGGCCGCCCAGGTGCGGCCGTCGGCCGACGGTGGCCGTGAGCTGGTCCGTCGTACGACGGCTGCTCCCGAGGAGGTGCCCGCCGAGGTGACCGGCTGGCCCGCGGCCGTGGAGGGCGGCGTACGACTCGAGCTGGCCGGCCCGTGGGACGACATGGTCCTCGCCGGTGCCGCCCTCGGCGAGGACCTGGTGGTGATCGCCCGCCGCGGTGGACCGGCGATCCTCGACTCCGAGATCGCCCGACTGCGCCACCTGTGCGCGCTGGCCACGACGATCAGCCGGGGCGTCTGAGGCTCACCCCAGCCGGCGCGCGAGGCCGGAGGCTCGTTGCACCCGCCGTGCGACCGCGGCCCGCACCGCGTCCTCCGTGCCAAGCACGCGCACGTGGTGCTGCGCCCGGGTGACGGCGGTGTAGAGCAGCTCGTGGGTGAGCAGCGGCGACTCGGGCGGCGGGAGGACGACGCTGACGTCGGCCGCCTGCGAGCCCTGCGACTTGTGCACCGTCATGGCGTAGAGGGTCTGCACGTCGGACAGCCGCGTCGTGGCCAGCTCCTGGGCGCCGCCCGCACCGGGCACCACCACCCGCAGCCGACCGTCCGGGCGGCGCACCGTGACCCCGGTGTCGCCGTTGTAGAGGCCCAGACCGGGGTCGTTGGCCAGCACGAGGACGGGACGACCGGCGTACCACTCCTCGTAGTGCGTGACGCCCGTGCGGTCGGCGAGCAGCCGCTCCACCCGCCGGTTCCAGCCGGAGACGCCCCACGGTCCGGTCCGGTGGCCGCACAGCAGCCGGTGCGCGTCGAGCGCCGCGACCGCCGCGGGCCCGTCACCCGCCTCGGCGGCGAGGGTGACGGAGTACGCCGCGTCCGCCGACACCTGCCCGAACGCCGCGAGCGCGTCGGCGTCGCCGGGATCGACCAGCTCCACACCGTCACCGGTGGTGAGCAGGTGCAGCACCGCGTCCGCGTCGTCGGCGCGCAGCGCCGCCTCCAGCGCAGCGATCGACCCCTGGAAGCGGTGCGTCTCGAGGAGCGAGGTGACCGGGGAGTCCGCACGTCCGGCGAAGCCGTCGACGAGATCGGTGAGGACCGCTCCTGCCTCGACCGGCGAGAGCTGACCCGGATCCCCGACCAGGACCAGCCGGGTCTCGGGCCGCAGCGCCTCCAGGAGCCGGGCCATCATCGTCAGCGGCACCATCGACGCCTCGTCGACGACCACGACCTCGAAGGGCAGCGGTCGGTGCCGGTCGTGCGTGAACCGGCTCCCGGTGCGCGGCTGCATCGATCCGAGCAGCCGGTGCAGGGTGGTCGCCCGCAGGTCGCGCAGGCGGGCCCTGTGCCGCTCCGGCAGGCGGCCGAGCTCGCGCTCGACCGACTCCTGCAGCCGGGCCGAGGCCTTGCCGGTCGGTGCGGCGAGCGCGATCCGGGCGTCGGGATCGAGCTCGGCGAGGAGGGCGAGCACGCCGGCGACGGTGGTCGTCTTGCCGGTCCCCGGGCCACCGGTGAGCACGGTCGTACGCCGGCGGGCCGAGCTCAGCGCCGCGGCCCGCTGCTCGTCGTAGCCGGCGTCGGGGAAGATCTCGGCCGCTGTCGGCTCCAGGTCGGGCGTGGGCGCCGCCGGCGCGGACAGCCGGGCCAGCAGGTCCTCGCAGACCTGCCGCTCCTCGCGCCAGTAGCGGTCGAGGTAGACCAGCGCCTGGTCGATGCGTACGACCGCAGCCGCGGCGAGCGGGCTGCTCGCCACGCGGTCGGTCCACGTGTCGGCGTCCGGCCAGCGCAGGGTTGGGGGCTCCTCGCCCTCGGCGTGCTCGACGGGCAGCTCGGCGGCCGTGGTGAGGTCGAGGCAGGTCGACCCGAGGCGTACGGCGCGCACCGTCAGCGCGAGCGCCAGCAGCACCTCCTCGTCGGTCTCACCCGTGGCAGCGCCCAGCCGCCGCGCGACGTGCACGTCGGCGACACCGAGCACACCGGCGCGGTTGAACTCGGCCAGCAGGCCGGCGGCGCCCAGGGCGAGCTGCCGGTCGTACCGGTCGTCGGCGGAGGCGGGGCGGGTCGGCCCGGTCGGTGTCGTCGTCACAGCCCACCTCCGGCGAGCAGGTCGGAGGCGGACGTGACCAGGGAGGCCGGCGGCTGCCAGGCGAAGCAGCCGCACGGGTGCCCGTCGACGACGGGCGTCTGCGGCCCGCACATCCCGCGCACGTAGAGGTAGAGCACGCCGCCCAGGTGCCGCTCGGGGTCGTACGACGCCACCCGCCACCGCAGGTAGCGGTGCAGCACGACGCTGTAGAGCAGCGCCTGGAGCGGGTAGTGGGAGTGCCGCATCGAGTCCGCCATCAGCGGCTGGGTGTAGTCCCACGCGGTCAGCGGCCGCTCCGGCTCGCCGAGCCGGTTGGTCTTGTAGTCGACGACCACGAACCGCTCCCCCGGCACCCGGAGCACGACGTCGATCGAGCCCGACAGGTAGCCGCGCAGCACCTGGTCGCCGAGCGAGGGGACGCGCAGACGGTCGGCGTACGGCAGGAGCAGGTCGTCGTCGGACAGCTCGCGCTCCATCAGGTCGGCCAGCCCGCCGAGGAGGACCTGGTGCGACCCGGGCCGCTCGCCGCCGGCCAGGGGGATCTCGAAGTCCAGCTCGCAGAGCCGGTCGCGCATCGGCAGCTCGGCCAGGGTGAGCCCGCCGGCGAGCGGCCCCATCGAGGTGTGCTGCATCGGCAGCAGCCCGTCGGCGAGGTCGTCCGCGGTCGCCGGGACCGGCCACCAGCGCAGCTGCTCCTCGATCCGCGACCGCAGCTCGCTCCGCAGGTCGGGCGCCTGCGGGTCGGCGTGCTCGAGCACCCCGTGCACCAGCGAGCCGAAGGTGGCGCCGCCGGGCAGCGCGTCCATCGGCGAGACCGGCTCGGCCGGCGCCTCGGGCACCGCGAGGCCCAGCGGCTGCTCGGCCTCCTCCGCCTCCACCCCCTCGTCGTCCGTGCCGCCCTCCTCGGGCTCGGACCCCGCCTCGACGAGCAGCTTCTCGTCGGCGCGGATCAGCCCGGAGTACGACGTGCGCCGCCAGTCGGTGTCGAGGTCGCGGTCGAACCCGCGCGACCGCAGGTCGAGGCGCTCCTCGGAACGGCCGGGGAGTACGGCGGTGGACGGCCGCGCCGGGGTGACGCTCACCGACACCGCACCGGCCGACGCCCAGGCGGTCAGCCGCGCGTCGACGGCCTCGTCGGACATCCCGACGTCGACCGAGGTGGGCACCTCGCGCT
This sequence comes from Marmoricola endophyticus, assembly GCF_014644415.1. Lineage (GTDB taxonomy): Bacteria > Actinomycetota > Actinomycetes > Propionibacteriales > Nocardioidaceae > Marmoricola > Marmoricola endophyticus. The sequence continues at coordinate 2,333,276 of NZ_BMKQ01000001.1, read as the reverse complement.
CGCCCGGACCCCGGCCGAGCAGGAGGCGGCTGATCCCGGAGGCGTCGGAGTCCTTGGACTGGGCCGTCCAGATCGTCACCTGCACCTCGGCCCGGGTGAGCGCGACGTAGGTGAGCCGCAGCTCCTCGGCGAGCTCCTCGGCCCGGGCGGCACGGCGGACGGCGGCCGTCGGTGCCCCGGACACGTCCAGGCAGCGCCGGCCGTCCTGGTGGTGCAGCATCCCCGCGGCGTCGAAGCCGAGGCTGCCGTGGAAGGAGGTGGGGAGGTAGACGAAGGGGAACTGCAGGCCCTTGCTGCCGTGCACGGTGAGGATCTGGACGGCGTCCTCGTCGGTGTCGAGGCGTCGCGAGCGCTCCGTGGCCGACGTCGGGTCGCGCTCCTCGTGCAGCCAGGCGAGCAGCGCGTTGGTGCCCAGCCTGCGCCTGCGGGTCACCTCGTGCAGCGTCTCGGCGACGTGGGCGAGGTCGGTGAGGTGCCGTGCGCCGTCCTCGGTCGCGAGCACCCGCTCGGCCAGCCCGGTGCTGCGGATCGCCTCGAAGACCCCGGCGACGCCTCGGGTGCGGAACAGGTCGAGCCAGCGGCGGACCCGCTCGGCGAGCTCGTCGGTGAGCTCGTCACCTCCGGCGTCGAGCTCCTCGGGAGTGACCCCGACCAGGGAGGTCAGGGCGGCCGCGCGCACCCGCCGGGGCGACTGCGGCTGGTCCAGCGCCTCGAGGAGGGTCAGCCACTCCCATCCGGCCGGGCCGGTGAGCACGTTGCTCGCCGCGGTCACCACGCTGGGCACCGACCGGGCGGCGAGCTCGGCGCGCAGCACGTCGAGCCCGCCACGGGTCGGCACCAGGATCGCGACGTCCCTCGGCTCGACCGGTTCGCCCGCCACGGTGGCCCCCGAGGAGAGCAGGGCCACGACGTCCGCCGCCAGGTCGGCGGCGATGTGCCGGCGCAGCAGGTCGATGCGGACGTAGCCGTCACGGGTCGTGCCGAGCGGCTCGCTGTGCACCGTCCGCACGCGTACGGCGCTCGGGTCGGGGGCGCCCGCGAGCCGGCGCTCCTGGTGCCGGGCGCGCACCGGGTGGACCCGGATCTCGTCGTCGCCCAGCGCGACCCCGTCGAGCAGCACGCCGAGGCCGTCGACGACGGCGGCGTCGCTGCGCCAGTTGGTGTCGAGTGTCCGCGTCTCCCCCGCCTTGTCCCGGGCGGTGAGGTAGCTGGGCACGTCGCCCCCGCGGAACGCGTAGATCGCCTGCTTCGGGTCACCGACGAGGACCATCGTCGCGTGGCCGTGGAAGGCACGGTCGAAGACCTGCCACTGCACCGGGTCGGTGTCCTGGAACTCGTCGACGAGCACGACGCTCCACCGCTCGCGCATCCGGCGGGCCGCCGCGGAGTCGGGCTCGGCCAGGCTGTCGCGCAGCCGGCTGAGCAGGTCGTCGTAGCCGATCAGGCCCCGCTCGCGCTTGCGTCGGGCGAACTCCTGCGCCACCTCGCGGGCCAGATCGACCCGCTCACCCGGCGTGGAGTCCGGGTCGAGGCCGTCGGGCGTGATCACGGCCTGCGGGTCGGCAGTGACGGCGCGACCGAGGTCGAGCGCCGTGCCGAGGTCGAACGGCGCCGCCGTGCGGTCGGCGTACCGCCGCAGGTAGACGTCGTCGACGACCTCCCGCACCAGCTCGGTGAAGTCCTCGACCAGCGTCACTCCCGGGTCCAGGTCGCCGGCCACGCCGAGCGAGCGGAGCACCAGCTGGCAGAACTCGTGGATGGTGGCGATGGTCGCGGCGTCGTAGGAGGTGAGAGCCCGCGCCAACCGCCCTCGGCGCAGCGCGCGCTCCTCGGGCGAGGCGTCGAGGAGGTGGGACAGCAGCGCGTCCGTCCCACCCTCGTGCTCCCCGGCGAGCGCCCGCTCGGCCAGCATCATCTGCGCACGCACCCGGGCGCGGAGCTCCCTGGTCGCCGCACGTCCGAAGGTGACGACGAGCAGGTCGTCGAGGTCGGCGACGCCCTCCGCGACGTAGCGGGTGACCAGCGCCGCGATGGCGTACGTCTTGCCGGTGCCGGCGCTCGCCTCCAGCACCGTGGTCCCGCGCGGGAGCGGGCCGACGACGTCGAACGCCGCGCTCACGAGCGCACCGCCCGGGTCAGCGCGCGGCCCCACACCGCGCCGGCGAGCGCTCCGAGCCGCGAGCTCTCCCCCTCGCGCTCCTCACCGGGAAGCGGCGCGATCCGCAGCAGGTCGTCGATCTCGGCACGATCGCCCCACACCCGACGCTGGGCCTCGTCGTCCCGCTCGGCGGGGAAGCGGAACGACTTCCACTTCCGGTCGGCCTCGAAGCGGCACTTGGCGTCGCTGCCCCGGCCCGCCCGTGCGAGCGCGAAGGCGTACGACGTCTTCAGCGGCAGCGGCAGCGGGGTGCACAGACCCGCGTCGAGCACCCGGACCAGCGAGACCAGCTCGCCGACCGCGTCCTCGGGCGGGGTGAAGACCACCCTCGAGGTCGGCCGGTCGCGCGGTCCCCGGCCGATCGCCCCTGCCGACCAGCCGCGCCCGGGCTCACTGGCCTCGAGCGCGAGCAGGTGGACCCAGGCGTCGAGCTCCTGCTTGGCGCCGACCTGCGAGAAGCCGCCGGTCACCCGGCGCAGGTCGTGCAGCCCGCCGACCGTGCCGACCAGGCGACGCGGACGCCCGTCGGCCGTCGTGAGCGGCAGCGTGATCTCCACCGTCCGACTGCGCTCCGGCACCTCGCCCCGGGCCTCGCGCACGGCCTCGGCGATCGGCGTCGTCTGGGTGGCCAGCTGCATCAGCACCTCGCCGCCCAGGGCACCCGGGGGCAGCAACCCGCGGCGCAGCTCGCGCTGGAACGCATCGCGCGGCGGCAGCCCGGCCAGCAGGTGGCGCAGCAGGCGGTCGCCGACGCCCCACTTCTCGAGCCCGTCGAGGCTGATCGGCATCCGGTCGGAGACCTCGTCCTGGTCCCGCAGCAGACTCACCTCGAGCCGCTGCCGCAGGAAGCCGCCGACCGGGTCGCGGAGGAACCGCACGAGGTCGGCGAGCTCGACGTCCCCCACGGCCATCGGCGGGAGGGAGACGCTGCCGATGGCCGGCGTCGCGACCGGCTGCCGCACCGCCGCCCGCGCGCCACCGGCCGAGAGCCGATCGAAGGAGAACGGCGGCGCGGAGCCGGAGTAGTAGGAGGGGTGGAAGGGCTGGATCCGGTGCGGGGTCACCACGCGCTCGCGGGCTCCGGCCGCGGTGCGGTCCAGCGCGTCGAGCAGCTCCCCCAGGGGCACCGCGGGGGGACGCTCGGCGCCGGTGGTCTCGTCGTACCCGCTGTAGGTGACCACGAGGGTCTCCGTCGTCGCCATCACGGCGTCGAGCAGCTGCTGCCGGTCCTCGCTGCGCCGGTCGCGCTCGCCGGTCAGCGGCCGGCGGGCCAGGACGTCGTCACCGTCGGTGGTGCCCCCGCGCGGGAAGGCGCCGTCGTCGACCCCGAGCAGGCACACCACCCGGTGCGGCACCGACCGCATCGGCACGAGGGTCGCCACCGTCATGGACCCGGTGCGGAAGTTCGCCCGCGTCGGGCGACCGCCGAGCCGCTCGCCGAGCAGCGACCGGACGTCGCTGAGCCGCAGGTCCGGCGCGTCGGTGCCCGCCGCCAGCGCCACGCCGCCGAGCTCGGTGTGCAGCTGCGCGAGCTGCCACTCCTCGCCGGGCTCGGCCGCGGTCAGCGCGACCGTGCCCTCGCGGAGGTTCTCGAGCCAGTCGCCCATCGGTCGCAGACCGGTCAGCCTGTCGATCGTCCGCTCGAGCCGGTCCACCAGCTCGGCGAGCCGGCCGGCGAGGTCGATGCTGCTCGACGGCACGTCGTCGAGCGGGAGAACCGTGTCGACGTAGCCGGCACCGTCGGCCTGCGCGTCGTCGGAGACCGCGACCCCGGCCAGCACCCGATCCAGGCCGAACCGCCAGGTGTTCTGCGGGTACGCCGCCAGCCCGTACGCCGAGCGGTGCGCCGCGTCGAAGGCCCACCGCACCCCCGACTGCTCCACCCAGCGGTGGACGGTCTCCAGCTCGGACTCCGCGATCCGGAACCGGCGGCGCACCGGTTCGCTCGCCAGCAGGTCGAGCACCCGGCTGGCCGGCGCCCGGCCGTCGGCGAGGTCGAGCAGGGACCCCGCCACCGCGAGCAGCGGGTTGGTCCGGCTCAGCGCCCGGTCGGCCAGCCTGACCTGCAGCTGGTGCCCGGGGTGCGCCCCGGCGACCGCGTCACCGAGGCCGAACGCCGCCTCGACCAGCGGTGCGTACGCCTCGATGTCCGGGCACATCACCATGATGTCGCGCGGCTCGAGGGTCTCGTCGTCGGCGAGCAGCCCGAGGACGACCTCGCGCAGCACCTCTACCTGACGCGCCGGACCGTGGCAGGCGTGCACCTGCACCGACCGGTCGTCGGGGTCGAGCAGGAGCGAGCCGTCCGGCGCCCGGTCGGCCGCGATGTCGGCCTGCAGCCGGCCGAGCAGCCCCGCGGGGCGCGCCGGCTCCTCGGCGGCGCCGGCATCGAGGGCGTACGGCGCCAGGGTGCGCTCCAGCTCGCGGACGTCGCGGCCCAGCGACGCCAGGAGCGGGTGCCGGGCGGCGTCGTACGAGCCGTCCTCGTCGCGGGGCACGACGCCCCCGTTGTCCGACAGCGCGTCCCACAGCGCGGGCGACGGGTGCGGGAGCCACAGGTGCACCTCGTGGTGCGCGCCGAGCGCGGCGAGCAGCTCGGCCTCGGTGGCCGGGACCCGGGTGTGGCCGAACAGCGAGACCCGCGCCGGCATCCCCGCCGCCGGGCCGGCCTCAAGCCGGGCCAGCACCTCGGCGTGCCGGCGGGTCGGGGACGGCTCGCCGGCCACGGCCAGCAGGCGTCGCCACAGCTCGGGCTGCCAGCTCAGGTCGTCGGGCAGCGGCTGGCCCGCGCCGTCCTCGTCGTGGTCGTCCTCCCAGGCCCGCAGCAGCGCCGGCCGCTGGCGGGCGTACGAGGAGAACAGGCCCGCGAGCCGGCGCGCGGTGGCGTAGCGCCGACCCCGGCGCAGCTCGTCGCCCTCGCCGTCGTGGAGGAGAAGGCCCAGGTGGCGGCTCAGCGGGGCCGCCCAGTCCTCTCCCGCCGCGGCGTCGAGGGCCCCGAGCAGCGGCCAGACCATCCGGTCCGGCGACCACGGGTCCTCCTCGGGCCGGTCGGTGAGCTCGGCGACCAGCGAGGCCGGCGAGCGCAGCTCGACCCCGGCGCAGACGCCGTCCTCGGCTCCCGGCGCCGCCCCGAGCGTGTGCGAGAGCCGCTGGCTGAGCCAGCGCTCGACGCCCTTGGCGGGCACGACCACCAGCTCTGCGGCGAACGGGTCCGCCGGCGGGGTGCCCGAGACGTCGCACAGCAGCGCGGCCAGCTCGTCGGCGAGCTGGTCGGCGCGGGTCGCGCGGTGGATCGTCAGCGGCACGCCGCGAGGCTAGCGGCCGCCGCCGACAGCGACCGCGGGTCACCGCCGCTCACGGTCAGCGCAGCCGTCAGCGGTCCGTACGCAGGTCCGCCAGCCACGCCGCGGCGACCCGCCCGAACTCCGGCAGCTCCTCCATCGGGTAGTGGCCGACACCGTCGAGGACCGTGCAGCGGGCGTGCGGGACCGCCGCGGCGGTCGCCCGGACCGCGCGCTGGTCGATCCAGTAGTCCTCCGCGCCGGCGACCACGTGCAGCGGGCAGGTGACGCGGTCCAGCCGGCCGGACACGTCGTGCCGGCTCCAGGCCACCAGGTCGGTCGTCGAGACGACCGGGTCCTCGCGGCGGTGCATCGTGGCGACCATCCGTGCCTCCGACTCCGGCAGCGCGCCGCCGACGGAGGCCAGGGTGCCGAGGTAGGTGCGGTCGCCGCGGCTCGGCGACGCCGAGTCCTCCAGCTCGCGCCGCTGCCCGGCCTCGGAGAGGCCCGGCCGGCCGCCCACCGCAGCCATCGCCACGGCGGCGTCGATCCGGTCGGGTGCCCGGCAGGCGAGGTCGAGGGTGATCTTGCCGCCGATCGAGCAGCCGACGACGGCGAACCGGTCGACACCGAGCTCGTCCAGCAGGTCCAGCAGCCACGCGGCGTACTCCCCGAGGTCGTCGACCGGCCCCGCCGGGTCCGGCTCGGAGCGGCCGTGACCGGGCAGGTCGGGGACGACGACGCGGTAGCCCGCGGCGACCAGGTCGGGGGTCGTACGCCGCCACTGCACGCCGGACTGACCGGCGGTGTGCACGAGCAGCACCACCGGCCCCTCGCCGACGTCCTCGACGAAGGCGAGGGCTCCGCGCAGCTCGACGTACCCCGTCCGCACGCTGGTTCCCGTCAGGGTCGCGGTCACTGCTCCTCCTTGCCGGCCAGCTCGCGCACCGCGTCGACCAGCAGGTGCACCGCCTTGGTCATCCGGATGTACTCGTAGGCGTCGCCCGAGGTGGTGACCTCGCCGCGGTTCGCGCGGCGGATCAGGTCCGCCGCCGGCGCGAGCGCGAGGTCGGTCCAGGTGCGTGCCGACGCGTGCAGGCTGAACGTCGGTCCCCCGGGCGTGCGCCGCACCGCCTCGAGCACGCGCCCGCGGTAGACCCGCAGCTGGACCTGCTGCTGGGCGTGCCCGTGGTCGCAGACCAGGCCGATGCTGCCGTCCCAGGTCGCCGTCGCGGCGGCGAAGGCCTCGTCGCCCGCGAGCAGGTCGGCCAGCGCCTCGCCCCAGGCGAGCGTCCCGAAGGCCCGGGCGGGGTCGTCCGCGGAGCCGTCCGCCTCGCGGGCGCGCACCATCACCGGCAGGGCCCCACGGCCGACGACCGTCCCGGTGCTCGTGCGCAGCTCGATGTCGCGCCCGACGGCCCCCGTCGTGCCCTGGCGAGAACGTCGCGCCTCGGTGACGGTCACCTCGGCGAGCACCACGTCCCCGGCCCGCAGCGGAGCCAGGTACGTCCACTGCGTACCGAGCAGCGCGACCACCGTCTCGTCGACGAGGCGCAGCTCGTGCAGCAGCCCCATCGTGACCGCGATGCTCAGCGGGCCGTGCGCGATCGGCTCGCCGAAGCGCGTCGTCGCGGCGTAGTCCGGGTCGGTGTGCAGCGGGTGCGTGTCGCCGCTCAGCGTCGCGAAGGCGGCGATGTCCGCGGCGGTGATCTCGCGCTCCGGCGTGGTCCAGCGCTGACCCACCCGGAAGTCCTCGAGGTGCCAGCGTCCGGGCTCGGGCTCGCCGACGGGGAGCGCCGCTGAACGGCGGCCTGAACGATCGTTCATACAGTCGACCCTACATCGCCGGCACCTCCCGCGATAGCCTCCGCTGGTGACCGACACCCAGGTGCAGCGCGGAAGGGCCACCGAGCAGGCGATCCGCGAGGCCGCCCTGAGCTGCTTCAGCGAGCGCGGCTACCACGGCGCGTCGATCCGGTTCATCGCCGACCGCGCCGGCACCAGCCTGTCCAACGTCTACAACTACGTCGCCTCGAAGGACGAGCTGCTCGCCCAGCTGCTGCGCCGGGCCAGCGAGGCCCAGTACGCCCAGGTCCTCGAGGCCCTCGATGGCGCCGGCGAGGACCCGGCCGAGCGGCTCCGTGCAGCGGTCGAGGCCTACGCCCGCTACGTCATCGAGCACCGCGACGAGCTGGTGCTCAGCAACACCGAGTTCCGCTACCTCAGCCGGCCGCACCGCACGGAGGTGGTCGAGCTGCGCGACCGGATGCAGCGTCTGGTCGACGACCTCATCGAGGACGGCGTGCGCCGGGGCGCGTTCGCCACGCCGTACCCCGCCGACGTCAGCCGCAGCCTGCTCACGATGGTCTCCAACATCACCGCCTGGTTCCAGCCCGAGGGCGCGCTCTCCGCGACGGAGGTCGCCCGCCGGCACGCCGGGTTCGCGCTCGCGCTCGTCGAGGCGGGCTGAGCCCTCCGCGCACCACGTCCGGCCGAACCGCTTGACGTGGTGCACGTCACGCCCTAGGTTCCTGAACGATCGTTCGTACTCAGGAGGACCGATGTCCCGTCCCAGCGCCGCAGCCCCCCAGGGCGCCGACCCGCGCCCGATGACCAAGATCGCCGCCGCCGGCGTCGCCGCCTCTGTCGCCGAGTGGCTCGACTTCTTCATCTACACCACCGCCGCGGCGCTGGTGTTCGGCCAGCTGTTCTTCCCCGAGTTCAGCAGCTCGGCCGGCACGATCGCCTCCTTCGGCACGCTGGCCGTCGGCTTCGTGGCCCGTCCGATCGGCGGGATCATCGCGGGCCAGCTCGGGGACCGGTACGGCCGTCGCCCGGTCCTCGTCGGCGCGATGGTCCTGATGGGCCTGGCGACGCTGCTGATCGGCTTCCTGCCCACCTACGCCTCCATCGGCGCCTGGGCACCGACGCTGCTGATCGCCCTGCGCTGCGTCCAGGGTCTCGGCGTCGGGGCCCAGTGGGGCGGGGCCGCGCTGCTGCTCACCGAGCACGCCCCGGTCGAGCGCCGCGGGTTCTTCGGCAGCATGGTGCAGGTGGGCGCCGTCGCGGGCTCCGCCATCGCGACCGGCATCTTCTACCTGCTGACCAGCCTGATGTCCGACAGCGCCTTCGAGTCGTGGGGCTGGCGGCTGCCGTTCTTCGCCGGGGTGGTCGTGGTCTTCGTCGGCATCTACATCCAGCGCCAGATCGAGGACACCCCGGTCTTCCAGGAGATGCAGGCCGCTGCGGCGGACGAGGCCGCCGAGACGCCCGCACCGCGCAAGCAGCCGGTGCTCGACGTGCTGCGGCACCACCCGGTCGCGGTGCTGCAGGCGGCCGGCGCGTTCCTCGTCGTCAACGCCGCGTTCTACGTGCTCTCCACCGGCATGGTCGACTTCGGCACCCGCATCGTCGGTCTGTCCCGCGGGGAGATGCTCGGCCTCGTGCTGGGGGCCGGGATCACCCAGGTGGTCACCGTCCCCCTCTTCGGCCGGCTCAGCGACAACCCGCGGATCCGGCGGCGCCGGCTGTTCCTGCTCGGCGCGGTGCTGATCGCGATCTGGGTCTACCCGATGTTCCTGCTCGTCGAGACCGGCAGCGGCCCGCTGGTCTTCCTCGGCCTGGTCGTCGCGTACACCGTGCACTCGATGATGTACGGCCCGCAGGCCGCGCTGTACGCCGAGATGTTCCCCAGCGAGGTCCGCTTCTCGGGCGCGAGCCTCGGCTACCAGGTGGCCTCCGTGCTCGCCGGCGGCCTCGCCCCGATCATCATGACGGCTCTGCTGGCCGCCACCGGCGCCAGCTGGTCCGTGGCGCTCTACCTGGTCGGGATGGCGGTGCTCACCTTCATCGCGGTCTACTCGATCAAGGAGGTCTTCCGTCGCAGCTTCCTCGCCACCCCCGCCCGCACCGCCGAGGTCCCCGACCCCGACCCGGTCGGCTGACCGCCACCAGCCCCTCACGAGAGGACCCGCGAGAACGTGCTCGACCAGCCCGGCCAGTCCCCGCTCACCCTGCACGACCGGTTCGCCGCCACCGCGGCGCGCCACCCCGACGTCGTCGCCACCATCGAGTCGGTGGCCGGCACCCCGGTGCGCACGACGTACGCCGAGCTCGCCGCCGAGGTGGCCGACGTACGCCGGCGGCTGGCCGCCCACGGGGTCGGGCGGGGCGACCGGGTGGCGTACTGGGGGGAGAACCGGCGCGAGCTGCTGGTCTGGCAGGTGGCGGTGGCCGCGACCGGCGCCGGGCTGGTCGGGACCAACACCCGCTACCGGGCACCCGAGGTCGGTCACGTGCTCGAGACGGCCCGACCGGTGCTCGTCGTGATGCCGCGGTCGCTGGTCGGCCTGGCGCTGACCGACCTCCTGCACTCCGCCGTGGACCGGGCGGCGCAGGCGGTCGGCGCGGACTGGGTCGCACCGCAGGTCGCGGTGATGGACCTGACCCGGCCGACCGGCGTCCCGGCTCCCGCTCGCGGGGCCGAGGACCTGGCGGCGTTCGACGCCGGCGCCGGCGCCTGGTGGGCCGACGAACCGGCCGTGGGCGACCTCCCGGATCCGGTCGGGACGCCCGAGGACCTGGCGATGACGTTCACCACGTCGGGCTCCACCGGCCTGCCCAAGCTCGCGGCCCACGCGCAGCGGGGCATCGCCCGGCACGCGGAGGAGGTCGCCGCGGCGACCGGGCTCGGCGTCGGTGACGTCATGTGCGCGGCGTTGCCGATGACCGGGGTGTTCAGCTACGTCCCCGCCGTCTCGGCGCTGCTCGCCGGCGCCAGCACCCTGCTGGTGCCGGTCTTCGACGGCGCCGGCACGATCGCGCTGATGGCCGAGCACGGCGTGACCCACACGGCCGGCGGCGACGACTTCTACCTCGGCCTCGCGACGGGCTGGGAGGCCGAGCGCCCCGCGCTCCCTGCGTGGCGGGTGGCCGCGGAGGCCAGCTTCATCGGCCGGGTCGAGCAGCTGAACGGCTGGCTGCAGGAGTGCTCGGGCGCCAGCATGCGCGGCGTGTACGGCTCCTCGGAGGTGTTCTCCCTGGTCAGCATCCGCGACGCCGACGCCGACCCCACGACCCGGCACCTCGGCGGCGGACGACTGGTGTCGGCGGACCTCGGCGTCCGAACCGTGGACCCGGTCGGCGGCGAGCCGCTCGCGCCGGGCGAGGTCGGCCTGCTCCAGTTCCGCGGCTACAACGTCGTGGACGCGTACCTGCGCGGCGCCGAGCAGGTCCCGCCCCCGCTGGTCGACGGCTGGTTCGACTCCGGCGACCTCGGCTCGGTCGACGCCGACGGGCGGACCTTCACCTACGAGGGACGTGCCGGCGACGCGATGCGGCTGCGCGGCTTCCTCGTCCAGCCCGCCGAGATCGAGCACTTCCTCATCGAGGACCCGAGCGTGGGCATGGTCAAGGTGGTCGGCGCCCAGGTCGAGGGCCGCGACGTCGCGGTCGCGTTCGTGACCGCCGCCGAGGGCCGCGACGTCGACCCCGAGGCGCTGCGGGCCGCGTGCAAGGCCGAGCTGGCACCGTTCAAGGTGCCCGAGCGCGTCGTGGTCATCGACGAGATGCCCGTGACGTCGGGGACCAACGGCAGCAAGATCAAGGCCGGCGTGCTCCGCGAGCGCGCCGGCGAGCTGCTCGCCCCTCGCTGACCCGTACCCCACACTCCGCCGGAGGCCCGTCCCGTGTCGTCACCGTCCCTGCCCGACGCCGTCATCTGCTCCCCCGTCCGGATCCCGGTCGGCCGCTACGGCGGGATGTACCGCGACGTCCCGGTCGCCGATCTCGCCTCCGCCGTGGTCCGCGGGCTGGTCGAGCGCACCGGCCTGGCCTCCGGTGATGTCGACGACGTCCTCTTCGGGCAGGGGTACGCGAACGGGGAGGCCGCCGCGATCGGCCGCGTCGCCGCCCTGGACGCCGGCCTCGACGTCGACGTGCCCGGTCTGCAGCTGGACCGTCGCTGCGGCTCGGGCCTGCAGGCCGTCGCGTACGCCGCGATGCAGGTGCAGACCGGGGTCAGCGACCTGGTCCTCGCGGGCGGCGCCGAGAGCATGTCGCAGGCGGAGTTCTACGCACCCGCGCTGCGCTGGGGCGTCAAGCGCGACGGTGTGAACCTCGTCGACCGGCTCTCGCGACCCCGGGTCAGCTCGGGCGGTCGGCGGTTCCCCGTCGAGGGCGGGATGATCGAGACCGCCGAGAACCTGCGCCGGGAGTACGCGATCCCCCGCGAGGAGCAGGACGCGTACGCCGTGCGCTCGCACCAGCGCGCCGTCGCCGCGATGGAGGCCGGCCACTTCGACGCCGAGACCGTGCCGATGACGCTGCCCGCGACCCGGAAGGCCCCGGAGACGGTCGTGACCCGCGACGAGCACCCGCGCCCGGACGCCTCGATGGACTCGATGGCCCGGCTCCGGCCGATCCGCGCCAAGGCCGACCCCGAGGCGACGGTGACCGCCGGGAACGCCTCGGGGCAGAACGACGGCGCCTCGGTCTGCATCGTCACCACGCCCGCCGAGGCGGAGCGTCTCGGCCTGCGCCCGATGGCCCGGATGCTCGGCTGGGCCGCGACCGGCGTCGACCCGCGCCGGATGGGCATCGGCCCGGTGAGCGCCAGTGCCAAGGTGCTGGACCGGCTCGGGCTGGGGCTGGGCGACATGGACCTCATCGAGCTCAACGAGGCCTTCGCCGCCCAGGTCCTCGCCTGCACGCGCGAGTGGGGCCTCGACGCCGAGACCGACGACCGGTTCAACGTCAACGGCTCCGGCATCGCCCTCGGCCACCCGATCGGCGCGACCGGCGGCCGGATCCTCGCCAACCTGCTCCACGAGATGGAGCGGCGCGAGGTCCGCTACGGCCTGGAGACCATGTGCATCGGCGGCGGGCAGGGCATCGCCGCGGTGTTCGAGCGCTGGGTGGGCTGAGCCGGCCTCAGCCGCGCACGTCCATCCGGGCGCAGCAACGACCCTGCGACCAGGCCTCGAGGTGCAGGCCGCCGGTGTCCTCGTCGGGTGCATCGGTGACGACCACCTCGTCGCCGACGTATGCCGTCGCGGTGAGCCGGTACGCCAGCGCGCCCGGCGCGCGCCCCAGGACCGTACGGGCGCGCTCGGCGCACCACAGCGCGAGCAGCGGGCCGTGCACGACGAGCGCGGGGTGGTGCTCGACGTCACGGGCGTACGGCGCGTCGTAGTGGATCCGGTGCAGGTTGTACGTCAGCGCGCTGTACGCGAACAGCAGCCGCTCGTCCGGCGTCGTGGACCAGCCCTCGGGCCGGTCGCCGCCGGGGCCGGCCGCACCTGCGCCGACGTCCTCCGCGCGGCGGTAGACCACGTCACGGCGCTCGCGGATCCGCTCCTCGCCCCCGACGCTCCAGGTGTGCTCCTCGGTGACCAGCAGCAGCCGGCCCGACCGGCCGTCGCGCACGCGTACGTCGGCGACCTCGCTGCGCCGCGAGGCGTGCTCCCCGACCCGCAGCGGAGCCACGACCTCGACGGTCCCCCCGCCGAACATCCGCCGCCGGTCGGCCAGCGGCGGCAGCAGCGCGCCGCCGAGCGGGTGGCCGTCGGGGCCGAGGTCGGCGAGCGCCGGCGCGTCGCGCAGCTGCGCCTCGCGCCACAGCGGCGGCAGCGGCGCACCGGCGACGGGCGGGTCCACCCCGAGCAGCGCCGCCAGCCGGCCGGCCGCCGACTCCTCGACGACACCGTCGGCCACCGCGGGCGCGGGCCGCCAGGTCGCGGCGACCTCCTCGAACGGGTCGCTCACAGCGTGTCCGCCGTGCCGAGAACGGCGGTGACCTCGCTGGCCAGCGCGCCGCCGTTGCCGTGCACCAGCGCCGTCCGGGCGCCGGCGACCTGGCGGGCGCCGGTCTCGCCGCGCAGCTGGCGGGTCGCCTCGATGAGCAGGAAGATGCCGAACATCCCCGGGTGGCAGTACGACAGCCCGCCGCCGCTGGTGTTGACCGGCAGCCGACCGCCCGGCGCGATGCCGCCGTCGGCGACGAACGCGCCGCCCTCGCCCTTGGCGCAGAAGCCGAGGTCCTCGAGGAACAGCACCGGGTTGATGGTGAACGCGTCGTAGAGCTGCACGACGTCCATGTCCGCCGGCCCGAGGCCGGAGGTCTCCCACGCGCGGGCCCCGGAGACGGCGGCGGCCGTCGTGGTGAGGTCGGGCATCTGGGAGAGGTTCGCGTGGTCGGTCGCCTCGCCGCCGCCGAGGACGTACACCGGCTCCTGGGGCAGGTCCCTCGCCCGCTCGGCGGAGGTCATCACGACCGCGCCGCCGCCGTCGGTGACCAGACAGCAGTCGCGCACGGTCAGCGGGTCGCTCACCATCCGGGAGCCGAGCACGTCCTCGACGCTCAGCTCGTCGCGGGCGTACGCCTTCGGGTTCAGCTGCGCCCACCGACGGGCGGCGACGGCCACCTCGGCCAGCTGCTCGCGGGTGGTGCCGAACTCGTGCATGTGCCGGGCGGTGGCCAGGGCGAACATCGAGATCGGGAAGCGCGGGGAGAACTCGCCCTCGTAGCTCAGCGGACGGTTGGTGGTGACCAGCCGCCCGCCGTCGGAGAGCTGGGTGCTGGAGTAGCAGATCAGCGCCACCTCCACCTCGCCCGCGGCGATCGCCTGCGCGGCGCGGACCGCCTGGGCGACGAAGGTGGAGCCACCGATGTTGGTGCCGTCGGCCACCCGGGGACGGACGCCGAGGTACTCCGCGGTGACCAGCGCCGACATCGGGAAGTACGCCGAGGTGGTGTAGAGCGCGTCCACGTCCTCGGTCCCGAGTCCCGCCTCGGCGAGCGCACCGGCGGTGGCCTGCCCGATCAGGTCCAGCGAGGACAGCCCCTCGGGGACCCGGCCGAGGTCGGACTCGGCGACGCCGACGATCGCGGCGGCACCGCGCCAGGCGGCGCTCACGACGGCTCCCCCGCCGGGTCGAAGACCGCCTGGGCGGCCTCGCCCGAGGTGTCGACGCGCAGCGTGACCGCGGAGCCGATGGCGACGGCCTCCGGGTCGCCGGTGACCCTGGACATCATGCGGAACCCCTCCTCGAGGTCGACGAGCACGACGCCGCGCGCTCCGTCGCGGGAGCGCACCACCGTGGCGGAGTAGACGGTCCCGGCCCCGCCGCTGACCCGCCATTCCAGGGCGGTGCCGCCGCAGCCGGGGCACAGGACGCGGGGGTAGAAGACCGGCGCGGCGCAGTCGGTGCACCACTGGTAGCGCAGCTCGCCGGCCTCCAGGCCGGCGCGGTAGTGGTCCTCGGGGGCGGGCGGGGCGCTCATGCCACCACTCCTGTCTCTCGCAGGGTCCGGATCGTCGCAGGGTCGCGGTCGAGCTCGGCCAGCACGCGGTCGGTGTGCTCGCCGAGCGCGGGCACGGCGTCCATCCGCGCCGGGGTGCCGTCGACCAGCGCCGGCGGTCGGAGGGCGGCGTACGTACCGTGCTCGGTCGCCACGTCGGCCCACCGGTCGCGGCCCTGCAGCTGCGGGTGCGCGGCGAGGTCGTCGACCTCGGTCACCTGGGCGGCGGGCACGCCTGCGTCCGCGAGCAGCTCGAGCAGGCTCGCGGTGGGGTGGGCGGCGGTGCTGCGGGCGACCTCGGCGTCCACCCGGTCCCGCTCGGCGACCCGCCGCCGGTTCGTCGCCAGGTCGGCGTCGGTGGCCAGGTCGTCGCGGCCGAGGGCGCCGACCAGCGCCTGCCACTGGCGGTCGTTCTGCACGCCGACGAGCACCTGGCCGTCCGCGGCGGGGTAGGCGTCGTACGGCACGATCGCCGGATGTGCGAGCCCGTTTCGGCCGACCCGGCGGCCGCCGTGCATGGCGGTGTAGAGCGGGTGGCCCATCCACTCGGTGAGCGCGTCGAACATCGAGACCCGCACGTGCGCGCCCTGCCCCGTACGCCCCTTGCGGACCAGCGCGGCGAGCACCGCGTGCGCGGTGTGCAGCCCGGCGGCGACGTCGGCGCTCGGGATGCCGGTCTTGGCCGGGTGGTCCTCGGTGCCGGTGACCGCGACCAGGCCGGCCTCGGCCTGGACGAGCATGTCGTACGCCTTGCGACCGGCGTACGCCCCGCCGTCGCCGTAGCCGGTCATGTCCGCCACCACGATCCCCGGGTGCCGCTCGCGCAGCTCGTCGGCCCCGAGGCCGAGGCGGGCCGCGGCGCCCGGGGCGAGGTTCTGCACCACGACGTCCGCGCCGGCGACCAGCTCGGCGAGCAGGGTGCGGCCCTCGACGCTCTTCACGTCGAGCGCGACCGACTCCTTGGAGCGGTTGAGCCAGAAGAAGTGGGAGGAGGTGCCGCCCACGGCGTCGTCGTAGCCGCGGGCGAAGTCGCC
Organism: Marmoricola endophyticus; assembly: GCF_014644415.1. Taxonomy (GTDB): domain Bacteria; phylum Actinomycetota; class Actinomycetes; order Propionibacteriales; family Nocardioidaceae; genus Marmoricola; species Marmoricola endophyticus. The sequence goes on along the minus strand of NZ_BMKQ01000001.1, from coordinate 2,317,502 downwards.
GCCGTCGGTGCGCTCGACCTTGATCACCCGGGCGCCGAGGTCGGCCAGGGTGCGGGTGGCGAACGGCGCGGCGACCGCCTGCTCGAGGCTCACCACGGTGACGCCCTCGAGCGGGAGTGGCGCGGTCACCGGCCGACCTGGTGCCGCGCGACCAGCTGGGCGGCGATGACGTTGCGCTGGATCTCGTTGGTGCCCTCGCCGACGATCATCAGCGGGGCGTCGCGGTAGTACCGCTCGATGTCGTACTCGCGGGAGTAGCCGTAGCCGCCGTGCACCCGCATCGCGTCCAGCGACACCTGCGCCGCGGCCTCCGAGGCGAACAGCTTCGCCATCCCGGCCTCGAGGTCGGCGCGCTCGCCGCGGTCCAGCTTCGTCGCAGCGTCCAACGTCATCAGCCGTGCCGCGTGCACCTTGGTGGCCATGTCGGCGAGCAGGTTGCCGACCGACTGGTGCTTCCAGATCGGCTTGCCGAAGCTCTCCCGCTCCTGGGCGTAGCGCAGCGAGTCGTCCAGCGCGGCCTGCGCGACGCCGACCGCGCGGGCGGCGACCTGCACCCGGCCGACCTCGAGGCCGCTCATCATGTGCCGCCAGCCCTCGCCGGGCGTTCCGCCGAGGACCGCGTCGTCGGGGACCACCTGGCCGTCGAAGACCACCTCGCACGCCTCGACGCCGCGGTAGCCGAGCTTGGGCAGCTTGCGGGAGACGTCCGTCCCGTCGCCCGGCTCGACCAGCAGCACGCTGATCCCGGTGTGCCGGGGCTCGGCCTCGGGGTCGGTCTTGCACAGCAGCGCGACCAGACCGGAGTGCTGGGCGTTGGAGATCCACGTCTTCGAGCCCGAGATCGTCCAGCCGTCCGGGCCGTGGGTCGCCCGGGTCCGCATCGCCTGCAGGTCGCTGCCGCCGCCGGGCTCGGTGAGCGCCATCGTGGCCCGCAGCGAGCCGTCGGCCATCCGGGGGAGGTACGTCTGCTGCTGCTCGGGGGTGCCGAAGCGGCGGATCAGCGTGGAGACGACCGAGTGGCCGCCGGTGGCGCCGGCGAGGCTCATCCACCCGCGGGCGAGCTCGGCGGTGACGCTGGCGAAGGCGGGGCCGGACAGCTCGATGCCACCGTGCTCGGCCGGGATGAGCATCCCGAAGAAGCCCATCTCCTTCATCTGCTCGATGAGGTCCTCGGGGTACACGTCGTCGTGGTCGTACGCCGCGACGTGCCCACGGACCCGCTCGTCCACGAACTCCCGGACCAGCGCGACCAGGTCGCGCTCCTCGTTGCTCAGCTCCACCGTGTGACCCTTCTCGTATACGACTTGCTCGAATCGTACACGATCCTGGATCATTCAGACTGTCCGCGTACGTACCGGACCGAGGAGGGCACGTGGCGAACCCAGACCGGGCGGAGCAGACCCCCGACCGGGTCGCCGCCGAGGTGCGCGAGCTGATCGTGGCCGGCGAGGTGCGGGCCGGGGAGTTCCTGCGCCTGGCGCCGCTGGCCCAGCGGTTCGGCACCAGCGTCACGCCGGTGCGCGAGGCGATGGGGCGGCTGCGCGGCGAGGGGTTCGTACGCCTCGAGCCGCGGCGCGGCTTCGTGGTGCTGCCGCTGACCGACGAGGACCTCGGCGACGTCTACCGGGTGCACGCGTACGTCGCGGGCGAGCTGGCCGCGCTGGCCTGTCGCCGGCTGACCGACGAGCAGCTGGACGCCCTGCGAGCGACCCAGGACGAGCTGGAGCGGGCGTACGAGGCCGGCGACGCCGACCGGGTCGAGGAGCTCAACTACGCCTTCCACCGCACCATCAACCGGGCCGCCGGCTCGCCGCGGCTGCAGTGGTTCCTGGCCACGGCGGCCAGCTACGCACCGCGGCTGTTCTTCGCCCGGATCGACGGCTGGGCGGCCGCCTCCGCCCACGAGCACGACACCGTCCTGCGCGCCCTCGCCGCCCGCGACCCCGACGCCGCCCGCCGGGCGATGGCGGCCCACGTGCGCAGCGCCGGCGACCTGCTCGCCCGTCACCGGAGCCGAGGAGACCACTCGTGACCCCGCACGACGCAGCCCCCGCACGCCCCCGGCGTAGCGCCCTGTCGGTGCCCGGCGACCGGCCCGACCGGGTCCGCAAGGCGTTGGCCAGCGCCGCCGACGAGGTCGTGGTCGACCTCGAGGACGCGGTCGCCCCCGACGGCAAGGAGGCGGCCCGCGGCACGGTCGTCGACCTGCTCGCCGCCCTCGACCCGGCCGAGCGGGACCGCCTGGCGGTGCGCGTCAACGGCCGCCGCACCCCGTGGTACGTCCACGACGTCGCGGCGCTCGCGGCGTGCGCGACACCGCCCGCGGGCGTCGTGCTGCCGATGGCCGAGTCGGCCGAGGACCTGCGCGACCTCGACCGGCGCCTGGCCGGCACCCAGGTCCGAACCCAGGCGCTCGTGGAGACCGCCGAGGGCCTGCACCGCGTCGACGAGATCGCGGGGACCGGCGATCGGCTGCTCGGGCTGGTGCTCGGGTACGCCGACCTCGCCACCTCGCTGGGACGCGACGTCGGGCCGGGTGGCGACGTCGCCTGGCTGCCGGTCCAGCACGCCCTTCTGCTCGCCGCCCGTCGGCACGGCGTGCAGGCGCTGGACGGACCGTTCCTCGACTTCCGCGACACCGAGGGCGGTGCCGCCGCCCACGCCTGGGCTGCGCGTCTCGGGTTCGACGGCACGTGGGTGGTCCACCCGGCCCAGCTCGACGCCGCCAACGCGGCGTTCACGCCGACCGCCGAGCAGGTCTCACGCGCCCGTGCGGTCGTCGACGCCTTCGAGGAGTCCCTCTCCGGCGGCGCGGGTGCCGTGGGGCTGGACGGCGCGATGCTCGACCGTCCGGTCTACGACCGCGCCCGCCAGGTGCTCGCCCGGGCCGCCGACTGATCCTGTCCGTGCCGCGTCCTACCGTGGCGGGGTGACCACCATCCCGCCTGGTCCGCAGGGACCGCCCACCGCCGGCCGCAGCCGCCACCTCGTCGACCCCGAGCTGCTGCCGGTCCTCGACCTGCTGATCGAGACGTCGCCGCCCGGTGGCGTGTCGGCGGACAACCTCGCCGCGACCCGGGAGCAGCGCGAGGCGATGGTGGCCGCCACTCCCGTCCCCGAGGGCAGCACCACCCGCGTCGAGCGGGTGAGCGCGCCGGCCTACGTCGAGGGCGACCCCGAGGTCTCCGCGCTCGTCTACCACCCGGCCGAGCCGTCGGGCGCCGCGCTGCTGCACGTCCACGGCGGCGGGTATGTCATGGGCTCGGCGCAGATGGCCGACCTGACCAACCGGGCGATCGCCGAGCAGGTCGGGATGCTGGTGGTCTCGGTCGACTACCGCCTGGCTCCGGAGCACCCGCACCCGGCGCCGGTGGAGGACTGCTACGCCGGCCTGGTCTGGCTCGCCGAGAACGCCGAGGAGCTCGGCGTCGACCCCGCCCGGATCGGGGTCAAGGGCGAGAGCGCGGGCGGTGGCCTGGCGGCGGCCCTCGCCCTGCTGGCGCGGGACCGTGGTGGGCCGGGGCTGGCCTTCCAGCACCTCGTCTACCCGATGCTCGACGACCGCACGCCCGGCGGCGACGACGCGCAGCCGTACGCCGGCGAGTACGTCTGGACGACCGTCAACAACCGCTTCGGGTGGGAGTCGCTGCTCGGCGGACAGGTCGGAGCGCCGGACACCTCGCCGTACGCCGTCCCCGCCCGGGCCGCGGACCTCGCCGGCCTGCCGCCGACGTACCTCGCCACCGGCTCGATCGACCTGTTCGTCGAGGAGGACCTGGACTACGCCCGCCGCCTGCTGCGGGCCGGGGTGCCGACCGAGGTGCACGTCTACCCCGGCGCGTTCCACGCCTTCCAGGCCGCCGAGCACGCGGAGGTCACCGCGCGGTTCCACCGCGACTCGATGGACGCGCTGCGTCGCGCCGGGCTGGACGATTCGTCCGAGAGACGACCGGTCGCCGGCTGATCAGACCAACCGCTTGAGCAGCGGCAGCGGGGCGTGCCGCATCACGTGCTGCAGCAGCTCCCAGGGCAGCGGTGGGACGTACGCCTGCGCCTTCTCCTTCTCGATCGCCGCCACCATCGCGGCGACGCCCTTCTCCGTCGAGGCCAGGAGCGGGGTGGACTGCTCGACCTGGTCGTTCATCTCCGAGGCGATGTAGCCGGGGTAGAGCACCGTGAACCTCTGCGGCTTGCCGACGAACTCCAGGCGCAGCCCCTCGACGAGGTGCGCGACCCCCGCCTTGGTGGCGGCGTACGTCGCCATCGACCGCGGCAGCCCGCGCACCGCCGACATCGAGGAGACCATCACCAGGTGGCCGAACCCCTGGTCGCGGAAGATCTCCATCGCCGCCTCGGTCTGGCACAGGCCGGCGACGAAGTTGGTCATCGCCGTCTCCCTGTTGGCGGCGTACTGCCCGGTCCCGAGCTTCGCGCCCTTGCCGAGGCCGGCGTTGACCACCACCCGGTCGATGGTCTCGAAGTCGGTCCGGAACGCCCTGAAGACCTCGAACACCGCGTCGTCGTCGGTGACGTCCAGCGCGCGGACCTCGACGCGGCGGTCCGGCCGGGCGGCGGCGATCTCCGCCTTCAGCGCCTCCAACCGGTCCAGCCGCCGCGCGCAGAGCGCGAGGTCGTACCCCTTGGCGGCGAACTGCCGCGCCATCTCCTCGCCCAGCCCGCTGGAGGCACCGGTGATCAGGATCGTCTCGGCTGCAGCCATGGTCCGAGTCTGCCCGGCGCCCGGGGACCCGCGCCGCGAGGGTCAGGTGCCGAGGAGCTTGCCGCACTTCTTGGTCGTCGCCTCGACCCGCTCGGCGAGCTGGGTCTTCCCGCCCTTGGTGTACTGGTCGACGATCGACTGCTTGAGGTCGGCGTCGCTGATCCCGTCCAGGCAGTCCACGTAGGCGTCGACCTGTGCCGCGCTCGCGCCGGAGTCCTTGGCGATGTCCTTCTTCAGCTTGGCGAAGTCGAAGCAGGAGACCAGACCGTCGCCGTACGCCTCGGCGGTGCGCTCCGAGAGCTTCTGCGGCACGCGGGAGGAGGCCTTCAGATCATCGTCGAGGACCTTGTCCGCCTTCAGCTGGTCGATGCCCGCCTCGTCGACCAGCGTGTCGCCGAAGCAGGACGCCACCGACTTCCGCTCCGCCGACGGGGTCGGGCCGGCGAAGACCTTGGCGACGTTCGCCGACGCCGTCGTCTCGTCCTTGCTCATGCCGTCGCCGCAGGCGCCGGTCGCGAGCAGCGCGACGGCAGCGAGGCAGGCCGTGATGAGCCGCTTCACGTCACCTCTCCGGGGGGTAGACAGGTGGCCCGGCAGTCGGGCCGACGTAGGTCATCCATGGTGCCGGACGCGCCCGCCGAACCGAAGCCGGGGGCGACTACCGTCGGCGCCCATGGGACAGGTGCTGCTCGTCCGCCACGGCCAGGCGTCGTGGGGCGCCGACGACTACGACGTGCTCTCGCCGACCGGGTGGGAGCAGGGGCGACGGCTCGGCCGGGCGCTGGCCGCGCGCGGGGTGGCGCCGGACGCCGTCGTACGAGGCACGATGCGGCGGCACCGCGAGACCCTGGAGGCCCTGTCCGAGGGAGCCGAGGGGCTCGCGCTCCCCACGGGCGAGGTCGACGAGCGGTGGGACGAGTTCGACTCCGCCGACGTGCTGCGCGGCGAGGCTCCCGTGCCCGAGGAGGCACCGGAGGACTTCCGCGCCTGGTTCGAGGCGGCGATCGGCCGGTGGACGGGCGGGGAGCACGCCGGCGACTACGTCGAGCCGTACGACGTCTTCACCGCCCGCATCGAGCAGGCGCTGGCCGCCGCCGCCGCGCGTCGGGGCACCGTCCTCGTGGTCAGCTCCGGCGGGCCGATCTCGTGGTGCCTGGCCATGCTCCTCGGCGTCGACCTCGACCGCCGCGGCCAGGTCGACCTCGCGCAGCGCCTCAACCCGCTGTGCGTGAACTCCGGGGTCTCCAAGGTGGTCAGCGGCCGCCGGGGGCTCAGTGCCGTCCAGTTCAACGAGCACACCCACCTGGAGCCCGAGCCGGGGCTGATCACCTACCGCTGACCCTGCGCCTCGGCCCTCACCCGCGCCGGGTCACAGCGGCGCGAGGTTGGCCTGGGTCTCGTCGGGTCCGACGGTCGGCTCGGGGACGCCCGCGGTGATCATCGTGCCGTCGGCGCGGTGGCCGCCGACCAGCGGCTTGTCGCCGAGGAAGCCGTCGATCCGCGGGCCCTGGTCGTCGAGACCGAAGGTGACCGCCTCGCCGCCGATGGTGTGCGGGGTGCCGCACACCCAGACCTCGATCGGCTCACCCCGGTCGACGTGCAGCTGGATCTCGTCCTGCCGGATCAGCACCCGCAGCCGCGAGCCGTGCCACTGCAGGGGGAACGCCAGGCTCTCCCAGCCGACGGGCAGCTTCGGGTAGAACGACAGCGCCCGGCCGTGGTCGCGCATCCCGCCGAAGCCGTTGACCAGACCGGCCCACACCCCGCCGGCCGAGGCGATGTGCAGCCCGTCGACGGTGTTGTGGTGCAGGTCCGCGAGGTCGACGTACAGCGCGTGGTGGAAGTAGTCCAGGGCCATCTGGTGGTAGCCCACCTCGGCCGCGATCACCGACTGCACGACCGCGGACAGCGTGGAGTCCCCGGTGGTGATCGGGTCGTAGTACTCGAAGTCGGCCTTCTTCTCCTCGATCGAGAACCGGTCGCCCTGCAGGAACAGCGCCATCACCACGTCGGCCTGCTTGAGCACCTGGAACCGGTAGATCACCAGCGGGTGGTAGTGCAGCAGCAGCGGTCGCAGCTCGTCCGGCGTCCGCGAGAGGTCCCAGACCTCGCGGTCCAGGAAGTAGTCGTCCTGGGGGTGGATCCCCAGGCCCTCCTCGTACGGGATGGCCATGCCGGCCGCGCACGCCTCCCACTCCGCGACCTCGTCGTCGCCGAGCTCGAGCCGCTCGACCATCGCGGCGTGCTCGTGGGGGTGCTCCTCGGCCATCTCGGCGACCGCCTGCGCCGCACGCTCGAGGTTGTAGCGGGCCATCACGTTGGTGAACAGGTTGTTGTTCACGACGGTGGTGTACTCGTCGGGCCCGGTGACGCCGTGGATGTGGAACGTCGGGTGGCCGTTGGAGCGCCAGAACCCGAGGTCGGCCCACAGCCGCGCGGTCTCCACGAGGATGTCGATGCCGTCGCGGAACAGGAAGTCCTTGTCTCCGGTGGCGTCGACGTACTTCGTCAGGGCGTACGCGACGTCCGCGTCGATGTGCACCTGCGCGGTGCCGGCGGCGTAGTACGCCGACGCCTCCTCGCCGTTGATCGTCCGCCACGGGAACAGCGCCCCGCGCTGCGCCATCTCCCCGGCCCGCTCGAGCGCCGCGGGCAGCATCCGGCGGCGGAAGTGCAGGGTGTTCCGGGCGACGTCGGGCTGGGTGTAGGTGAGGAACGGGACGACGTACACCTCGGTGTCCCAGAAGTAGTGACCCTCGTAGCCCGAGCCCGTCACGCCCTTCGCGGGCACTCCCATCTGGTCCGCGCGCGCACTGGCCTGCGCGAGCTGGAACAGGTTGAACCGGGTCGCCTGCTGGATCTCGGGCTGGCCCTCGACCTCGACGTCGGCGTTGCTCCAGAAGTCGGCGAACCACTCGCGCTGCTCGGCCTGGTAGTACGCGGCGCCGTGCGAGCGGGCCCGGTCCAGGGTCCGGTCGCAGCGGTCGGAGAGCTCGCGCGCAGGCACCCCGCGGGAGGAGTGGTACGCGACCAGCTTGTCGACGCGGATCGTGTTGCCCTCGTGCAGCTCGGCCCGGAAGACCGTCTTGGCGAGGTCCTGCTCGTGGCGGGTGATCTTCTCCACCGGCTCGTCCGAGGACAGCAGGTGGTCGGCCGCGACGGCGACGGTCATCTTCGAGCGGCTGCACATGTAGCCCAGCGCCATCCGGTCGTCCTCGGCGTACGACAGCCGCGGCAGCAGGACGCGCTCCTCGAAGCCCTGCGCCTTGCGCGGGTCGACGCCCTCGCCCATGGCGGCCGACTCGACGTGGTACTCGTCCTTGCCGTCCTGGCGGTTCAGCAGCTGCGAGGAGATGACGATCGGGGCGTCGCCCTCGAGCATCGTCACCGACAGCTGCATCACTGCGAGATGCCGCTGCGCCATGGAGACCATCCGGCTGGTCTCGACCTTGACCCGCTTGCCGGCCGGGGTGCGCCAGACCAGGGAACGGCGCAGGACCCCCTCCCGGAGGTCGAGGACGCGCTCGTACTCCTCGAGGTCGGCCTGGGCGACGTTGAGCGGCTCGTCGTCGACGTAGAGCTTCATCACCTTCGCGTCGGGCGCGTTGACGATGGTCTGCCCGGTCCGCGCGAAGCCGAAGGCCGCCTCCGCGTGCCGGATCGGCCAGGTCTCGTGCAGCCCGTTGATGAACGTGCCGTGCGCGTGGGCGTCGCGGCCCTCGGCCGGGTTGCCGCGCATGCCGAGGTAGCCGTTGCCGACCGCGAACAGCGTCTCGGTCAGGCCCAGGTCGTCGCTGTCGTAGCGCTTCTCGACCAGCCGCCACGGGTCGACGGGATACCGCGTGCGGTCCATCGGGTCGGTGGCGGAGTGCTGCTTGGTCACGGCACGAGCTCCTGCAGGTCGGGGACGACGAGGTCGGCGCCGGCGTCGCGCAGCGCCTGCGCCCCGGCTCCGCGGTCGACGCCGACGGTGAGGCCGAAGCCGCCGGCGGCCCCGGCGCGTACGCCCGAGACGGCGTCCTCGACGACGACGGCGGCGTCGTACGACGCACCGAGGACCTCGGCCGCACGCTGGAAGGTGTCGGGCGCGGGCTTGCCGGGCAGGCCCTCGGCCTTGGCGACGCGGCCGTCGACGACCGTGGCGAACCGGTCGGCGACGCCGGCGGTCTCCAGCACGGCGGGGGCGTTGGCGGAGGAGGAGACGACGGCCAGCGGGACCTCGAGGTCGCGCAGGTGGTCCAGGAGCGCCACCGAGCCGGGGAACGGCTGCACGCCGTCGCGCTCGAGGACCTCGTTGAAGGCGTCGTTCTTGCGGTTGCCCAGCCCGCAGACGGTGTCCGCGTCGGCCGGGTCGTCGGGGTCGCCCTCGGGCAGCTCGATGCCGCGGGAGGCGAGGAAGTCGCGCACGCCGTCGTAGCGCGGCTTGCCGTCGACGTGGTCGAAGTAGTCCTGGTCGGTGTACGCCGCCTGGTCCGGGTGGTGCTCGTCCAGGAACGCGGAGAACATCTCGGCCCACGCACGCATGTGCACCTCGGCCGTCGGGGTGATCACGCCGTCGAGGTCGAACAGCACGGCGGCGTACGACGACCAGTCGACCGTGGGGGAAGTAGTCACCGGACAAGGCTAGGGGGACGGCCACCGCTCTCGCAGCCGTCCCCCCGTGAACCTCTCGTTGCGCGTGGTTGGAGGTCTCGACGCGCTCGCTGGCGCTCGCTGCTCGACCACCTGCGGTGGTCGAGCCCGACCGAGCGCCAGCGAGGGAGGACGTCGAGACCCCTAGCTGTCAGGCGGGCAGCCGCTCGCCCTTCTCGGCCAGCTCGACGAGGTACGCCGGCGGCTCGAACCGCTCGCCGTACTCCGCGGCCAGCTCCTTGGCACGCGCGACGAAGCCGGCGGTGCCGCGACCGCCGGAGCCGACGTACCCCTGGATGAACTGGGCCGCGCCGCCGGTCAGCGGCGGGTAGCCGATGCCCATGATCGAGCCGATGTTGGCGGCCGCGGCCGACTCGATGACGCCCTCGGCGAAGCAGCGGGCGGTCTCGACGGCCTCGATGAAGAGCAGCCGCTCCTTCATCTCCTCGAAGTCGGGCTGGGTCTCGGCGGTCGGGAAGGTCGCGGTGAGGTCCTTCCAGAACCCCGCGCGCTTGCCGTCGACGTACTCGTAGAACCCGGCGCCCTTCAGCTTGGAGGAGCGGCCCTTCTCGATCATCGTGTCGATGACCTTCTCGGCCGGGTGCGGGGAGTACGTCCCGCCGTCGCGCTCGACCGCCGCCTTGGTGGCGTTGCGGATCTTGACCATCAGCTCCATGTTCAGCTCGTCGGTGAGCTGCAGGGTGCCGACCGGGTAGCCGGCCTGCGTGGCGGCCCGCTCCACCGACTGCGGGTGCGCGCCCTCGCCGAGCATGGCCAGACCCTCGTTGACCATCGTGCCGATCACGCGGGAGGTGTAGAAGCCACGGCTGTCGTTGACCACGATCGGGGTCTTCTTCAGCGCCTTGACGATGTCCAGCGCCTTGGCGGTGGTGGCGTCGGTGGTCTTCTCGCCGCGGATGATCTCGACCAGCGGCATCTTGTCCACCGGGGAGAAGAAGTGTAGGCCGACGAAGTCCTCGGGGCGGTCGACGCCCGAGGCCAGCTCGGTGATCGGCAGCGTCGAGGTGTTCGAGCAGAGCAGGGCGTCGGGGTTGATGACGTCCTTGATCTCGGCGAACACCTTCGCCTTGAGGTCGGGGTCCTCGAACACGGCCTCGATCACGGTGTCGACGCCGGCCAGGTCGGCCGGGTCGGCGGTCGGGGTGATCCGGGCGAGGATCTCGGCCTTCTTCTCCTCGCTCATCTTGCCGCGGGAGATCGCCTTGTCCAGCAGGCCGACGCTGTACTGCTTGCCCTTCTCGGCCGCCTCCGCGGAGACGTCCTTGAGGAAGACCTCCATGCCGGAGCGGGCGCAGGAGTACGCGATCCCCGCGCCCATCATCCCGGCGCCGAGGACCGCGACCTTGCGCGGCTCGTACGTCGGCACGCCCTCGGGACGCAGCGACCCGGAGTTGATCGCGCCGAGGTCGAAGAAGAACGCTTGGATCATGTTCTTCGAGTTCTGCCCGGTGATGAGCTTGGTGAGGTAGCGCGACTCGATCCGCGAGGCGGTCTCGACGTCGACCTGCGCACCCTCGACGGCCGCGGACAGGATCGCCTTCGGCGCGGGCATGTCGGCGCCCTTGAGCTGCGTACGCAGCAGCGCGGGGAACGCCGGCAGGAAGCCGGCCAGCTTCGGGTTGGACGGAGTGCCGCCGGGCATCTTGTAGCCCGGGCGGTCCCACGGCTGCTTGGCGGCGTCGGCGTCGGCGGCGTGCTCGGTGATCCACGCCTTCGCGGCGGGCACCAGGTCGTCCTGGCTGGCGACCAGCTCGTCGACCAGCCCGGCGTCCTCGGCCCCGGAGGGCTTGAACTGCGTGCCCTGCAGCAGCACCGTCATCAGCGCGTCCTGCAGCCCGAGCATCCGGGTCACGCGGGTGACCCCGCCGCCACCCGGCAGCAGGCCCAGCGTGACCTCGGGCAGGCCGAGCTTGATCTTGTCGTCGTCGACGACCACCCGGTGGTGGCAGGCCAGCGCGATCTCCAGCCCGCCGCCCAGGGCGGCGCCGTTGATCGCGGCGACGACCGGCTTGCCGCAGGTCTCCAGCGCCCGCAGCGCCGCCTTGGTCGTCTCGACCTGCTCGAAGATCTGCTCCGCGTCGTCCTCGGTGGCCTTCATCATGTCCTTGAGGTCACCGCCGGCGAAGAAGGTCTTCTTCGCGGAGGTGATCACGACGCCGGTGACACCGTCACCCTCGTCCGCGATCTCGCCCTTCAGCCTCTCCACCGCGGCGGCCATCGACCGGCGGTAGAGGTCGTTCATCGTGTTCGCGCTCTGGTTCGGGTCGTCCAGGGTCAGCACGACGATCCCGTCGGCGCCCTTCTCGTAGTGGACGGCGGTCTGCTCTTCGGTCACTGCTTCAGGTCCTGTTCTGGTTCGTGTACGTCGACAAATCGGTGGTCGAGCCCGACCGAGCGGCAGCGAGGGAGGATGTCGAGACCCGGTGACCCGAGGCTGCTTCCTGCCTCACCGGGTCTCGACTCGCTCGTCACGCCTTCGCAGGCTCAGGCGTGGTCGCGGCTCGACCACCAATGAGAGGGGCTGAGCTCGTTCCTCGCTCAGACCCTCTCGATGATGGTGGCGATGCCCATGCCACCGCCGACGCAGAGCGTGGCGAGGCCGCGACGCAGGTCGCGCCGCTCGAGCTCGTCGACCAGCGTGCCGAGGATCATCGCGCCGGTGGCGCCCAGCGGGTGACCCATCGCGATCGAGCCGCCGTTGACGTTGGTGATCTCGTCGTCGATGCCCATGTCTCGCATGAACCGCATGGCGACGGCGGCGAAGGCCTCGTTGATCTCGAACAGGTCGATGTCGCCGACCTCGAGCCCGGCCTTGGCCAGCGCCTTGCGGGCCGCCGGTGCCGGCCCGGTGAGCATGATCGTGGGGTCCGAGCCGGAGACCGCGGTGGCCAGCACCCGCGCGCGGGGGGTCAGGCCGAGGTCCTTGCCGACCTGCTCGTTGCCCAGCGCCACGATCGCGGCGCCGTCGACGATGCCCGAGGAGTTGCCGGCGTGGTGGACGTGGTCGATCTTCTCGATCCAGTGGTACTTCTCCAGCGCGACGTTGTCGAAGCCGGCCTGGGCGCCCAGGTCGGCGAAGGACGGCTTGAGCTTGCCCATCCCCTCGACGCTCGACTCGGGCTTGATGAACTCGTCGTGGTCGAGGACGACCATGCCGTTCTGGTCGACCACCGGGATCACCGAGCGGCCGAAGTAGCCGTTGGCCCACGCCTTGGCGGCCCGCGCGTTGGACTCGACCGCGAAGGTGTCGACGTCCTCGCGGCTCCAGCCCTCGATGGTGGCGATCAGGTCGGCGCCGATGCCCTGCGGGACGAAGCCCGTACGCAGGTTGGTGGCCGGGTCTGCCGCCCACGCGCCGCCGTCGGAGGCCATCGGGACGCGGCTCATCGACTCCACGCCGCCGGCGAGGATCAGGTCCTCGAAGCCGCCGCGCACCCGCGAGGCAGCCTGGTTGACGGCCTCGAGGCCGGAGGCGCAGAACCGGTTGAGCTGCACGCCGGCGACGGTGTCGGGGTAGCCGGCGGCGAGAGCTGCGGTCTTGGCGATGTCGGATCCCTGGTCGCCGATCGGGGAGACCACGCCGAGCACCACGTCGTCGACCCGGTCGGGGTCGAAGTTGTCGTTGCGCTTGCGGACCTCGTCGAGCAGGCCGACCACCAGGTCGACCGGCTTGACCTCGTTCAGACTGCCGCCGGGCTTGCCGGGCGCACCGGCCTTGCCCTTGCCGCGCGGCGTACGGATGGCGTCGTAGATGAAGGCTTCACTAGCTGGCACGGGAATCCCCTCGGAAGGTCGGTGGCACGGCGCGGGGCGGCGCCGGCGTACTCGACTCTGACAGTAACACTGTCATCGTCATCCGCCAGGGCGAGCGTGTGCCAGAGTGCGTGGCCGTGATCACCGAGCACGCGCTGCTGCCCGTCGTCCCCGGCCGCGAGGGCGAGTTCGAGGCCGCGATGCAGCGGGCGGCGCCCCTCGTCGCAGCCTCGCCGGGATTCGTACGCCTGTCCGTCACGCGCGGCGTGGAGTCGCCGTCGACGTACCTGCTGGTCGTGGAGTGGGAGCGCCTCGAGGACCACACGGAGGGCTTCCGCCGGTCGGCGGCGTACGAGGACTGGCGGGCCCTGCTGCACGAGTTCTACGACCCGTTCCCCGTCGTGGAGCACTTCGCGCCGGTGCTCGACGTCCGGGCCTGACCCCGCGACCAGACGTACCCGTCGGGCCGGATCACGACCACCTCGCCGTCGACGGCGGCGTACGCGGTGCGCAGGGTCTCGTCGGCCGCGAGCTCGTCGGCGTCGAGCACCTGGACCGACCCGGCGGGCAGGTCCGGGGGCGCGAGCGCGGCGCCACCGAAGGCCAGCACCGTCCAGTCCGCCTCGCGCCGACGGAGGAACACCGAGCCGCCTCCGACGAGCGGGGCGTCCGGCGCCCGGTCACCCGCTGCGGGGCCCGGACCGCGCTCGCCGGTGCCGTACGAGATCCCCAGACCGCCGGCGTCGCGGACCTGGTCCGCGGTCCGGGCCGTGATGGCGCGTCCCGTCAGCTCGCTGGAGAGCCCGAGCACGTGCGCCGCGACGGGGAGGCGCTCGTCGGCGTAGGACGCGAGCAGTGACGGGTCCGCACCGCGCAGCACCGCGGCGAGCTTCCACGCCAGGTTCACCGCGTCGCCGATCCCGGTGTTCATCCCCATCGCGCCCGCCGGCGAGTGCACGTGCGCGGCGTCGCCGGCGAGGAACACCCGCCCGACGCGGTAGTCCTCGACCATCCGCACGTTCAGCCGCCAGTCCGAGACGACCTCGACCCGGCGTACGCGGACGCGGGGGTGGAGCGCGTCGACGAGCTCGGTGAGGAGTGCGGGGGTGGCCCGCAGGTCGGGGTCCGCGTGCGCGATCTGGATCTGCCAGGTGCTGGCCGCCGGCAGCGGGCAGAGCGCGAAGAAGGCCGACCCGGTCCCGATCAATGGACCCTCCGCGGACCACATGTGCCAGTGGTCGCGGTCCAGCCCGTCGATCTCCGCGTCACCGAGGAGCAGCCGTACCTCCTCGTGGGTCTCCCCGAGGAAGCCCACGCCGAGCTGGCGGCGTACGACGCTCGTGCCGCCGTCGGCGCCGACCACCCACGCGGCACGGAGCCGTCGGTCGCCCTCGAGCACGAGGTCGACGCCCCCGTCGTCCTGGGAGAGCCCCGCGACGCGGGACACGTACTCGACCTCGACGCCCTCCTCGGCCAGCCGCTCGCGCAGCACCTGCTCGGTGCGCCACTGCGGGACGAGGAGCGTGCTGCGCCACGGCGTGGTCGGGTCGGGCGCCGTGTCGGGCTCGGGGTCCCGGCTGCGGTCGCTGAACGAGCCGTCGGGGGCGTGCGTACGGATCGGGAGGTCGAAGGTCCCCAGCGAGACCAGCCGATCGGCGACACCGATCTGGTCGAGCAGCTCGAGCGTGCGGGGCTGGACGCCCTTGGCCCGCGACCCCCGGTGCGGACCCTCCGCCGCGTCCAGCACCCGGACCGGCACCCCTCGCCGCGCCAGCTCGACAGCCGCCGTCAGCCCCGTCGGCCCTGCACCCACCACGATCACGTCGTCCATGGAAGTGACACTACATGCCAAGTGACACTGAGTGTCAATTGATTGCGTGTGCCATTCTGCTCCGGTGGGACTGCGGGAGCGGAAGAAGGAGCGCACGCGCGCCGAGCTGCAGCGTCACGCGCTGCGGCTGTTCCGCGACCACGGGTGGGCGGAGACCACCGTCGACGACATCGCCGCCGCCGCCGACGTGAGTCGCTCGACCTTCTTCCGCTACTTCCCGACCAAGGAGGACGTCGTCCTCTTCGACGACGTCGACCCGGTCATGGAGCGCATCGCCCGAGCACTCCCGCCGCAGACGCCACTGCTGCAGGCGGTGCGGACCGTCGTACGGGACGCGTTCGGGTCGCTCGACGACGAGGCGCGCGGACTGGAGGAGGTACGGATGGAGCTCGCCCGGACCGTGCCGCAGGTCGCCTCGATCCTTCGCGAGCGGAACTCCTTCGGCGTCGAGCAGATCGCGGCGCTCGTCGCGCTCGCCACCGGGCGCCCGGCGGAGGACCCCGAGGTCGTGCTCTTCTCCGGCGTGGTGTGCGGGGCCCGTCTCGCCGCCGTCGCCCGGGTGCACGCGGGCGACGCAGGTGGCTACATCGACGAGCTGGACGCGATGCTCGCCCGGCTCGAGCACGGGATCCCCCTCGCCACCGAGCCGATCGGGTCGGGGCGGGCCGACTAGTCGGGCCGGTGGTGGGCCGGCACACCCGGACCCAGGTGCTCGGCGTGGTGGACCCCGTCCAGCACCAGCGCCCGGACGTGGTCGTTGACCAGGCGGTAGAGCACCGTCGTCCCCTCGCGCCGGGTCGTCACCAGCCGCGCCATCCGCAGCCGGGCCAGGTGCTGGGAGACCGCGGTCTGGCGGCGGCCGACGTACGACGCCAGGTCGCCCACGGAGAGCTCCTCGCTCGCGCTCAGCGCGTGCAGCAGCCCGACCCGGGTCGGGTCCGCGAGCAGCCGGAAGATCTCGGCAGCGACGGTGAAGTCCTCGGGGGCGGCGTTCTCTGGCATATGTGCATTCCTACGCATATAGTGATGTGCACGATCATCGATCAACGGAGGACATCATGACCGATCAGCAGACGCCCGACCACGAGCACACCCACGCCGACGGCACCACCCACGCGCACGACCACGACCCCGGTCACCACGACGACCAGCAGGGCGGGCAGCAGAACGGGGCCCCCGTCGAGCACCACCTGCACGAGCACACGCACGACGACGGCACCACCCACACCCACGAGCACGGGACCGACCACCGGCACGGCTGAGGCGTCACGTCCTCGGCCCTCCGAGCCGCTGAGGCGTCGCGACGCCGAGGACGCGACGTCTCAGCGGAGGACGTCGGGCAGGACCGTCGTCGCGTCGGTACGAGCGGCGCGGACCTGGAAGCGGGTCAGGCAGAAGGTCTCGGACAGGTCCGCCCCGCGCAGGTCGGCGGCGCGCAGGTCGGCACCGAGCAGGTCGGCGGGGCCGAGGTCAGCCCCGCGCAGGTCGGCGCCGATGAGCACGGCGCCGCGCAGGCGGGCGGCGTACAGGTCCTCCTCGCGCAGGTCGCGACCCGCCAGGTCCGCGTCACGCAGGTCGCGCGCCCCCAGCCCCCGCCGGAGGTGCGACGACACCTCGTCGAGCAGCGCTCCGGTCCGGGCCTGGAGGGAGGTCACCTCGACCCCGGCCGGCGCGTCCCGGGAGGCCAGGACCGTGGCCTCCAGCCCGCCCACCTCGTCGGCCAGGCCCCGCGGCAGGGCACGCGCGGAGGCGTCGGCGACGTACCAGAGCAGCTCGTGGAGCCGCTCGACCACCTCGAAGGCGTCGAACATCGCCGCGCGCACACCCGGGTCGGCGTGGTCGGCGCCGGCGAACTGCACCGCCACCACCTGCTGCCCCGACCCGAAGCAGTCGTAGACCACGCACCCGGGGAAGCCCCGCTGCGGCAGCTCGGCGTGGATGGTGCAGCCGAAGTCGGCGCCGAGGTGGGGGCACGGCGTACGCCCCGGCTTGTCGATCGCGAAGTCGGCGGAGGCCTGGAACTGCGGGACCTCGCAGCACAGGCCCGCGCAGGAGGAGCAGTCGGCGACGAGCGCGAGCCGGGGGTCCGGTCGGGTCATGGCGTTCGCCTTTCGTCGCAGCGCGGGTGGTCTAGATTGCCGCCGTGACCTTCGGCGAGTCGATCAGGAGCGTCCTCTCCCAGTACGTCACCTTCTCAGGACGGGCCAGCCGCTCGGAGTTCTGGTGGTTCTTCCTCTTCCTCGTCCTCCTCGACGTCGTTCTGCGCGTGCTCGCCGCGGTCCTCCAGTTCAGCCTGAGGTACTCCGGCATCGGCCTGCTCGTCTTCCTGGCTCTGTTGCTGCCCTACCTCGCCGTCTCGGTCCGACGGCTGCACGACTCCGAACGGTCCGGGGGGTGGTTGGCCGGTCTGGTCCTCGCCTATCTCGGTGCGCTCCTGCTGCTCCTCGTAGGGCTGGTCGGCGCCTCGGTCGAGGGCGGCCCGGGCGACCTCGCCGACAACTTCCACAACGGCGACTTCGTCGGGTTCGCGGTGGCCGTCGTCCTCGGGGGCGCCGCACTGCTCGGCACCATCGTCATGTGGGCGGTGCAGATGTCCCGCCGGTCCACGACGGGCCCGAACAGGTATGGCCCGCACCCACTGCTGCCCTCGGCCTTGCCCGCGCCGAGCCCACAAGGACCAGCAACGCGGAGCCCATGGGGTGGGTCGGACCCGCCGCACTGAACCCTCACCCCTGGACGGCGACTCCGGCGTCGAGCAGCGTGTCGACGTCGTCGATGCCCCACGCGGCCAGCGCCTCGCGGGTGTTCGCGCCCGGTCCGACCGGCCCGGTCCCCAGGCTCGCCTGCGTACGCGAGAAGCGCGGCGCGGGCGTCGGCTGCGTGACCCCGTCCCGCTCGACGAAGACCCCGCGGTCCACGTTGTGGGGGTGCGCCGCCGCCTCCGACAGCGTGATCACCCCGGCGACACACGCGTCGGTGCCCTCGAAGTCGGCGACCCAGTCGGCCATCGGCCGCTCGGCGAACCGGGCGGCGATGGCCTCGCGCAGGGCGGGCGCCTGCTCGGCCACGTCGCGCGGCGGCAGCTCGACGCCGAGCACGCGGACGAACTCCTCGTAGAACTTCGGCTCCAGCGGCGCGACGGACACGTGCCGGCCGTCGGCGGTCTCGTACACGTCGTAGTACGGCGTCCCGCCGTCGAGGAACCCGGCCGCCCGGCGGTCGTCGGGCATGCCGGACGCCGCGAAGGTGGCGTTCATCAGACCGAGGTGGGCGGTGCCGTCGACGATCGCGGCGTCCACCACCTGGCCCTTCCCGGACACGCGCGCCTCGAGGAGCGCGGCCAGCACGCCGATGACGAGGTAGGTCGACCCGCCGCCGAAGTCGCCGAGCAGGTTCGCCGGGAAGTGCGGCCGGGCCGGGTCCTGGCCCAGGCCGAACAGAGCTCCCGCGACCGAGATGTAGTTCATGTCGTGACCGGCGCTCGCCGAGAGAGGGCCGCTCTGACCCCAGCCGGTCATCCGGCCGTACACCAGCGCGGGGTTGCGCTCCCAGCAGTCGTCCGGGCCGAGCCCCAGCCGCTCGGTGGTGCCCGGGCGCATCCCCTCGACGAGGACGTCGGCGGTCTCCACCAGCCGCAGGACCGTCTCGATCGCCGCGGCCTGCTTGAGGTCCAGCGCGACGCTCGGCCGGCCGCGGGTCAGCAGGTCACCGGGCCCGCCGGACAGGGCACCCCCGCCGGGACGGTCGACACGGACGACGTCGGCGCCGAGGTCGGCCAGCAGCGTGCACGCGTGCGGCCCGGGCCCGATCCCGGCGATCTCGACGACCTTGACCCCGGCCAGCGGCCCGGTGCCCTTGCCCAGCTCGTACGTCATGGGCCGCATGATGCCCCACCGCATTCCGGGTGCTCGCCCCCTGCCTGTCGAGTGGTGCCTTCTGCAGGGCCGAGTGGTGTGTTCTGCCGCTCGGCTCCTGGAGAAGGCACCACTCGAGCCAGCAGAAGGCACCACTCAACGGGTAGGTGGGGCCCGTCAGGGGTGGTCGGCGCCGAGGTCCTCGTGCTCCTGGTGGCTGGCCGGCTCGACCTGGAAGGTCGCGTGCTCGACGCCGAAGTCCTCGCGCACGCAGCGGGCGAAGTCGTCGAGCATCGGGCCGACGCCACGCTCGCGCAGGCAGGCGTCGGAGACGGTGACGTGCGCCGACAGCGACGGCATCCCCGACGTGATCGTCCACGCGTGCAGGTCGTGGACGTCCTCGACCCCGTCCATCGCGATCAGGTGCTCGCGGACCTCGGCGACGTCGAGCCCGGGCGGCGCGGACTCGAAGAGGACCGACGTCGCCTCGCGCAGCAGGCTCAGCGCACGCGGGACGATCAGGACGGCGATCAGCAGCGAGGCGATCGGGTCGGCCCGCTCGAAGCCGGTCGCGAGGATGACGACGCCGGCGACGATCGCCGCCACGGAGCCGAGGGTGTCGCCGAGCACCTCGAGGAACGCCCCGCGCATGTTCAGCGACTCCCCGCGCCGCGCGGTCAGCACCGCCAGCGAGACGGCGTTGGCGGCCAGCCCGACCACGGCGAAGACGAGCATCAGCCCGGACTGCACCGGCGGCGGGTCGAGCAGGCGCGAGACGCCCTCGTACGCGACGTAGACGAAGACCACGACCAGCAGCAGCGCGTTGACCAGGGCCGCGAGGATCTCGGCGCGGTGGTAGCCGAAGGTGCGCTGGTCGTTGGCCGGCCGCGTGGCGACGTACGACGCGAACAGCGCCAGCAGCACGCCACCGACGTCGGTGAGCATGTGCCCGGCGTCGGCCAGCAGCGCCAGCGAGCCCGAGAGCAGCGCCCCGACCACCTCGACCACGAACACCAGCGCGGTGATCCCGGCGACCAGCCACAGCCGGCGACGGTCCTCGGCGCGCCCGGCGGCGTGCCCCGTCCCGTGACCGTGCCCGTGTCCCATGCCGGACAGCGTAGGAGCCGACGCCCCGCCGGACCGTGGCGCCGCCCACACGACGAGAATCGGCGGGTGCCCGATATCCCCGGCCTCCCTGGCCTCCCCGACCTCCCCGACGGCATCGGCCTGGTCGCCGTCGACATGGACGGCACCCTGCTCGACGGCGACGGGCAGATCCCCGAGGACCTCTGGCCGCTGATCGAGCGGCTGCACGCGCACGGCGGGTGGTTCGCGCCGGCCAGCGGGCGGCAGTACGCCACCCTCGAGCGGCAGTTCGCTCGCGCCGGGGACGGTCTGGTGTACGTCGCCGAGAACGGCACGTACGTCGTCCGCGACGGCGTCGAGGTCTCCTCGACCACCATCGCCCGCCCGGTCGTGTCCGCGCTCGTGGAGCGGTTGCGCGCGCTCGCCGAGCAGCGTGACGTCGGCACGGTGGTGTGCGGCAAGCACGCGGCGTACGTCGAGCGCACCGACCGGGCGTTCCTCGACCACGTCGACCCGTACTACGCCTCGCTCGAGGTCGTCGACGACCTGCTCGCCGTCGACGACGACATCATCAAGGTGGCCGGCCGCGACGCCGTCTCCTCGTCGCCGCTCGCCGCCCCGCTGGAGGAGACCGCCCCTGGGCACCAGGTCGTCGTGTCCGGTCAGCACTGGCTCGACGTGATGGCCGCCGGCGCCAACAAGGGCACCGCGCTGCGCGCGCTGCAGGCCGACCTCGGCGTGACGCCGGCGCAAACGGTCGTCTTCGGCGACTACCTCAACGACCTGGAGATGCTCGACGCCGCCGAGGCGTCGTTCGCGGTGGCCAACGCGCACGAGGACGTACGAGCGCGCGCGGCGTACCTCGCCCCCGCCAACACCGAGGGCGGCGTGATCACCGTGCTCGGCGCGCTGCTGGACCAGGTGGGCGGCTGACGGTCAGCTGCCGCCGGTCGGGAAGTACATCTCGATGCCGCTCGTGGCCTCGCGCGCCCCGCACCCGGGCGGGACGTGCTCGGCGAGGTTGCCGCCGAAGTCCTCGATCGGCACCGGCCGGCCGCCACCGATACCGACCACGTCCCCGGGTCGGACGACCTTCGTCCCGATCGCGACGGCGACCTCCCCGTCCCGTTCGAACGCCTTGGCGCCGTACGGGAACACGAACAGCGATCCGTCCGACAGCCCGAGACACCCGCCCTCCAGCACCTCGAGACGACCGGTGCCACCGACGGTGGAGTAATCGCCACCCCACTCCTCGGTGTAGACGAGCACTGTCGTGCCGGCCACCGTGCGCGCGGCGGTGTCGGGGTCGAGGTTCGGCCGCGTGGCCCGCCACACCAGCACCCCGAGCGCCACCACGACGACCAGCACGGCGACGCCGGCGTACTGCAGCCGTCGGGTGACCCGGACGGGCTCGTCGAGCGTGAACGTCATGGCGTACCCCCTTGCGCCGAGTGTGCGGCATCCGACACCGCCGCGCAGGCGGATCGGTTCCTTTCCCCGTGGGAAGGGACAAGACGGTCAGCGGGCGGCGAGCAGCCCCTCGACCACCTGGGCGACCCCGTCCTCGTCGTTGGTGGGGGCGAGGTGGTCGGCGACGGCGCGGACGGAGTCGTGCGCGTTGCCCATGGCGTACGAGGTCCCCGCCCACTGCAGCATGGCGATGTCGTTGGGCATGTCCCCGATCGCGGCGACCTCCTCGCGGGCGAGGCCCAGCGACTCGCACAGCTGGGCGAGCGTGGTGGCCTTGGTGACGCCGGCCGCGCTGATCTCCAGCAGTGCCGTGCTCGAGGACCAGGTGACGACGACCCGGTCGCCGACGGCGTCCTCGGCGCGGCGCCAGAACTCCTGGGCGTCGACGCTCTCGTGCCGGGCGAGGAGCTTCACCGCGGGGCCGTCGAAGATCTCCTCGACCGTCCCACTGCGGGCGCCGTCGGGCACCGGGTGGTCGTGCAGGAAGTCCGCCTCGAAGGAGATCCCCCCGACCTGCTCGACCGCGAAGCCGGTGCCCGGGACCGCCGCGCGGATGAGCGAGACCACCTCGAGCCCCACGACGGGGTCGATCGCGCGGGTCGCGCGCACCGCGCCGGCCGCGACGTCGTACACCACCGCGCCGTTGGACACGATCGCGACGCCGTGCGGTCCGACGTGCTCGAAGACCTCCTCGGCCCACCGGATCGGGCGACCGGTCACGAAGACGACAGTGAGGCCGGCGGCGTCGGCGGCGGCGAGCGCGTCCGACGTACGAGCCGACAGCGCGCCGTCCGAGCCCAGCAGGGTGCCGTCGAGGTCGGTGGCCAGCAGCCGGATCACGACGCCGGCACCGCGCGGACCAGGACCACCTCGCGCTCGGCGTCCTCCGGTCCGCCCGACCCGCGCTCGACGAACCCGGCCGAGCGCAGCAGCGCCAGCGAGGCCTCGTTCGAGCGCTGCGTCCCCGCACGCACCCGGACGCCGACCTGGTCGGTCAGCGTGAGCACCGCGCCGAGCGCCTCGGTCATCAGCCCCTGGCCGCGCGCCTGCCCGACCAGTCCGAAGCCGACCTCGACCTCGGGGTCCTCGTCGTCCTCGGGAGGGCCGAAGAAGCCGATCGTCCCCACGACGAGCCGGTCGGCGAGACGGCGCACCTGCCGCGAGGACCACCCGGTGAGGTCGGTCGTCGCCCCCACCCCGTCCAGGTCGTCCTCGCGCGGGAAGTCCGGGTGCCAGTCGTCGCAGCGCCGCGACGGGTCGGTCTCCGAGGAGAGCAGGTCCTCGATCGCGGCGAGGTCCAGCGGCTCGACGGCCACCAGCGGGGTCTGCAGGGGCGAGTACGGCAGGTCGATCACGCCCGCGATCCTCTCAGGAGCCGTCCTCGACGCTCGCCCACCACTCGGCGTACGACGTCGTCCGCGCCAGGTGACGCGTGAGGTCCGGGGCACCGTCGTCCCACCAGACCGGTCCGCGCTCGCCGAGCGCCTCCTTGGCCGCCTGCACCCGGCGGCGCGCCACCTCGACCGCAGCCTCGTCACCCGAGCGCCGGGCCGCGCCCTTCGCCGAGCGGGCCGACATCAGCTCGGCGACCAGCCGCTCGCGCTCGTCGCGGTCCAGCGACGGGTCGGAGCGGCGCCAGAGCCGGCCGCGGACGACGACGTACCGCCCGTCGGGGGTGACCGCCGGGTCAGGCACCCGCGGGGAACCAGCGCCGCAGCTCGACCGCGGCGCCGTCCTCGCCCACGGGCAGGGCCACGTCGTCGGCCGCCGCCTTCACCACGTCGGGCGCCTGGCCCATCGCCACGCCCCGACCGGCCCAGGCCAGCATCTCGGAGTCGTTGCGGCCGTCGCCGATGGCCAGCACGTCCTCCCGCGCCACGCCGAGCTCGGCGCAGGCCCACTCCAGCCCGGTCGCCTTGCTGGTGCCCTCCGGCGCCAGGTCGAGCCAGGCGGTCCAGCCGATGAAGAAGTTGGTGCCGCGCAGACCGAGCATCTCGGCCAGGCGGACGAAGTCCTCCGAGGTGGAGTCCGGGTCGCGGATGATCACCCGGCTGACGTCCTCGAGCCGCATCTCGGCCAGCTCGGAGACGATCAGCTCGCCGTCCAGCTCGCCGGGCGGGAACATCCGGTTCACGCGGTAGCCCACCCCGTGCTCCTCGACCGCGACCGCTGCGCCCGGCACGTGCTCGAGCACCGTCCGCACGGCCTCGGTGGCGTCGAAGGTCACCTCGTGCACGACCTCCATCGGCGCGTGGCGGAAGACGACCGAGCCGTTGGAGGCCACCACGTGCAGCCGCTCGCCGGTCTGTTCGGCGACGAGCGCCGTCAGCCCGAGGTCGTCGGCCATGCCCGCCATGCTCAGCGGCGCCCGGCCGGAGGAGAGGACGACGTGGGCACCCGCACGGGCCGCGTCCAGCACGGCGCCGCGCACGGCGTCGGTCGCCTGCTCGACCGACATGCCGTCGGGATCGGGAACCAGCAGGGTGCCGTCGATGTCCAGCGCCACCACCGCCGGGCGCCAGCCGGCGCTCCCGGCCTCAGCCATCCGCGACCGGCTTCAGCTCCTCGCGGCCCTGGAGGTAGGGCCGCAGCGCCTCGGGGATGCGTACGGACCCGTCCGCCTGCTGGTGGGTCTCGAGGATCGCGACGATGATCCGCGGCATCGCGCACAGCGTGCCGTTCAGCGTCGCGACCGGCGCGGTCCCCTGCTCGAAGCGGCCGCGGATGTCCAGGCGGCGGGCCTGGAAGTCGGTGCAGTTCGAGGTCGAGGTGACCTCGCGGTAGCGCTCCTGGGTCGGGATCCACGCCTCGCAGTCGAACTTGCGCTGCGCGGAGAGCCCGAGGTCCCCGGCGGCCACGTCGATCACGCGGTAGGCGAGCCCGAGGCAGTCGAGGAACTCCTTCTCCCACTCCAGCAGGCGGCGGTGCTCGGCGAAAGAGTCCTCGAGGGTCGTGTAGACGAACATCTCGACCTTGTCGAACCAGTGCACGCGGATGATCCCGCGGGTGTCCTTGCCGTGCGAGCCGGCCTCCTTGCGGAAGCACGGGCTGAACGCGGCGTACCGCAAGGGCAGGCGGGCGGTGTCGAGGATCTCGTCGGAGTGGTACGCGGCCATCGGCACCTCCGAGGTGCCGACGAGGTACATGTCCTCGCCCTCGATCCGGTAGACGTCGTCGGCCGCCTGCCCGAGGAAGCCCGTCCCCTCCATCGCCCGGGGACGGACCAGGGCCGGCGGGATGACCGTGGTGAACCCGTGCGAGCGGGCCTGGTCCATCGCCAGCTGGGTCAGCGCCATCTCCAGGTCCGCGCCCGGGCCGGTGAGGTAGTAGAACCGCGAGCCCGAGACCTTCGCCCCGCGCTCGATGTCGATCGCGCCGAGCATCCGCCCGAGCTCGATGTGGTCGCGCGGCTCGAAGCCCTCGGCGGCGAAGTCACGCGGAGCGCCGACGGTCTCCAGGAGCGCGAAGTCCTCCTCGCCCCCGGCCGGTGCCTCCTCGGCGGCCAGGTTGGGAATGTCCATCAGCGCGGCGCGCCAGTCCTCCTCGGCCGCCGTCTGCGCGGCCTCGGCGCTCTTCACGTCGGCGGCCAGCACCTTCGTACGGGCCAGCAGGTCGGCCTTCTCCTCGCCGGTCGCCCGGGGGATCTGCTTGCCGAGCTGCTTCTGCTCGGCGCGCAGCCGCTCGTAGTCGGCGATCGAGGAGCGCCGCTCCTCGTCGGCGCCCAGCGCCACGTCGACCGGGTCGTCGGGCAGCCCCCGCTTGGCGAGGGCCGCGCGGACGCGGTCGGGGTCGTCGCGGAGCAGCCGGGGATCGATCACGCCGCGAGCCTAACGAGGACCACGGACAGGCGCTCCCGGGTATCAGGCGGGAGGGAGGACCAGCACCAGGTCGTGCTCGGGGGGTACGACGTCCTGCGCCGGCGGGCCGACGGTCGCCCAGCCCGCGCGGCCCTTCGCCCGGACCTTGACGACGAGGTCGGTGCCGGACAGGCAGAACTCCCAGGCGCGGCCGCCGCTCTCGACGAAGCCCGTCACCTGCTGGCAGGAGGCGTCCGCGGGCTGGCCGGCCAGGCTGGCGGGCGCGGCGCCGTCGGAGGGGAGCACCCGTCCGCCCGCGCGCCGCAGCACCTGCTCGTCGAGCTCGCCGTACCCCTTGGGACGGGTCTCGAAGCTGTCGATCGAGGACAGGAACGGGTCACCGGTGTCGGGCGCGAAGCCGCCGAAGATCCAGGAGTCGGTGATCGGGAGCTCACCCTCCTTCACGGCGCGGCCGGGGGTACCGGCGCCGCCGAGGTCCACGACCCACACGGACCGGCCGGACACGACCCGCAGCTGTCCCGGGACGTCGGCGTCGAAGGCGACGTGGTCGGCGCGCAGCGACGGGTCCCCGGTGGCCTTCCGCAGGTCGACCTCGCGCCGGCGGCCGTCGGCGAGGACCGTCACCTGCGCGCGCCCGGCCGCCTGGTCGGCCGCGCTCGGCACGGTGTCGGCCAGCGCGAGCCGGTGCCCGGCGTCGACCAGCAGCGCCCGCTCGGCCATCCCCGTGTCACCGCCCTGGACGGCCGGGGTGCTCACGGTGCGTACCGACCCCTCGGCCGGGCGGACCATCAGGTAGCTCGCCGTCGTCGTCTCCCCGTCGGCGCCACCGTGCCCGTCGATCCGCAGCACCCACGTGCCTCGGGCGAGGTCCGGTGCCGTGTCGTCGTCGCGCACGGGGTCCCCCGACTGCTGGCCGCACGCCGCGACGAGGACCGCGAGAGGCAGCAGCGCCGCCAGCACCCGGGGTCGTCTCATGCACACACTCTAGGAACCTCGTCGCGATCGTGCTGGGCACGCACCGCTGGCGCACCGCTCGGTGACGTACTAGGTTAGCCTCACCTAACTACCACGAGGTGACCGATGGACGACGCCCCCACCACCGCCGGGCCCCTGGCCGATACCGCCCGACGGCTGCTCTCCCGGCCGGTCGACGCGCGGCTGCTGGTCGACGGTCTCGGGCCCGCGGGACGCCGGGTCGCCGACGGCGTCGAGCTCGTCGACCACCACGGGACCCCTCTGCTGCTGTGCGACCCGTACGCCGCGCTGGCCAGCGCCGCCCAGGACGGCCGGGCGGCGACGCTGACCCTGGGCCGCTCCGGCGAGGAGAGCGTGCAGTTCCGCGGCCGGCTGCAGCCGCTGGGACGCGACCACCTCGAGGACCGCGAGGTCGAGCAGGTCGAGCTGCGCCTGGAGACGGTGCACGTCCGGATCGGCACCGCTCGGGGGGTCCCCGTCCCCCTGAGCGACTACCACGGCCGGCGCGACCCGCACCTGACCTCGTACGCCGAGGCCCTGCGCACGCACACCAACGACGGACACGCCGCCGAGCTGCGCGCCTTCGCCTCCCGGCTCAGCGGGGCCGCCGACCGCGTGCTCGCCGCGAGCCCCGACGGCGACTCGGGGATGGACCCGGAGTCGGTCGTGGCCTCGGCCGAGCTCGTCCGCCTCGACCCCAGCGGGACCGTCCTCGTCTGGGTCGACCTGGACGGCGCGCACGAGGTGCGGCTGCTCTTCCCCCACGCCGCGACCTGCTGCCAGGACCTGTCCGACCTGCTGCGCCACACCCTCTGCCCGCACGGGTGACCCCTCGGCTCGGGCGGCACCGGGTCTGCGGGGCGGTTTCCGGGCGGGATTCCGGTCGGGTGCACCCCGTGCGGCATGATGGCGGCCCGTGACCGAGCCACCCGGGTCCGCCACCGCCCCCGTCAGCGAGAGCGTGCAGCGCCGTCGTACCTCCCTGCTGTGGGGCTCCACGGCCGCCGTCGGGTTCGCCCTCGTGTGGCTGGTCGTCGGGCTGGGCTGGTCGCCCGTCCTCGAGCTCGACCGGGCCACCGGGCAGTGGCCCCAGGAGACGACCGCCCAGCACGAGTGGCTGCGACACCTGACGCTCGGGGTGTCCTACGCCTTCGACCTGATCCCGATGACGCTCTACACGATCGTCACCGCGGTGCTGCTCTACATGCGCAACCACGTCCGCGCCGCCGCGTGGACGGTGATCGTGATGCTGACGACCAGCGTCCTCACCACGGTCGTCAAGCAGGTCGTCCGCCGTGACCGCCCCGAGTGGGACGAGCCGCTGCACCGGCTCTCGTCGTACTCCTTCCCCTCCGGGCACGCCTCCGCGATCGCCGCGGCGGCATCGGTCGCCGCGGTCCTCGCCTGGATGCTGGTCCGCCGCCGCAACCTGCGCCGCCTCGTCGTCGCCGTGGCCGTCGCCGTCGCCGTGGTCGTCGCCGCCGACAGGGTCTTCCTCGGCGTGCACCACCTCTCCGACGTCGTCGCCGGCTGGCTGCTCGGCGTCGCGGTGGCCTCCTTCGCGGTGGCGCTGCTCGACCCCATCCCCCGACCGAGCGCGCCGCGCGTCGAGGCGATGCCCGCGGTCTTCCCCAGCTCCAGGCAGCTCGCCGTCGTCCTCAACCCCGCCAAGGTCGACGACCCGGACGCCTTCCGCGCGATGGTCGAGGCGATGGCCGCGGAAGCCGGCTGGGAGCAGACGACGTGGTACGAGACCACCGTCCAGGACCCTGGCGTGAGCCAGGCCCACGCGGCCGCGGTCGGTGGCGCCGACCTGGTGATCACCTGCGGCGGCGACGGCACCGTGCGCACCGTCTGCGAGGAGCTGGCCGGCACCGGCATCCCGATCGGGATCGTCCCCGCCGGCACCGGCAACCTGCTGGCGCGCAACCTCGAGCTCCCGCTCTACCTGCGTGCCGCCGTGGACGTCGCGCTGACCGGCCAGGACCGGGCCATCGACATGGTCTCGGTCAGCGGCGACGCGATGGAGGACAGCACCTTCCTCGTGATGGCCGGGATGGGCTTCGACGCGGCGATCATGGAGGGGGTGAACGAGGACATCAAGTCCAAGGTGGGGTGGCTGGCATACGTCCTCTCCGCGCTGAAGTCGCTGATGTTCCCCGCCGTCCGGGTGGAGATCTCCGTCGACGGCGCCGAGCCCACCAAGCACCGCGCGCGCACCATCGTGATCGGCAACGTCGGGTCGCTGCAGGCAGGGATGCCGCTGATCCCCGACGCCGAGATCGACGACGGCGAGCTGGACGTCGTCCTCCTGAACCCGCGGCGGTTCCTGTCCTGGCTGCCGCTGGCCGTCCGCGTGCTGAGCCGCAACAAGCGCACCGACGAGACCATCACCCGGATGCGCGGTCGCACCGTCCGGGTCGTCGCGTCCGGGGACTCCCCCCGGCAGCTCGACGGCGACCTGATCGAGCCCGGCAAGGAGCTGTACGCCGAGTGCATCCCCGGCCGCCTGCTCGTCCGGGTCCCCCGCGACAAGGAACGCTCCCGCCTGCGGCAGCGGGTCACCGGCGGCGCCTGAGGCTGGCGGCGGTGCCCTCCTCGGCTACTCCGCCTCCTCGTCCTGGACGGTGATGGTGGTGACCCCGTCGAGGACGCCGAGGACGCGGGCGGCGTCGCGCACCCCTGACCCGGACAGCGTGAGGACCACGCCGACCTGGTCGGGCTCGGAGGGGTCGACGGCGTTGATCGACTCGGTGATGTCGCTGACACCGGGCGGGTCGGCGGCCAGGCCGGTGACCGTCCAGTGCTGGCGGCCGCACTCGGTCAGCACCTGGCGCAGCACGCCGTGCCCGTCGACGTACATCACGTGCAGGCGCTGCGACCCGGGTATCCGCCCGGGCAGCCGGGCGAGGAGCGGCGGGAGGCCGAGGACGACGGCGAAGTGCAGCACCACGACCACCACCGCCAGCAGGACCAGGCCCGCCCCGGCGGCCATCCCGATCCCGGCGGTCTCCCAGACCGCTGCGGCGGTCGTCAGCCCTCGCACCGCGCCCTGCCGGGTGATGATCAGCCCGGCTCCGAGGAAGCCGACCCCGGAGACGATCTGTGCGGCGACGCGCGAGGGGTCGAGGACGACGTCGCCGCCGAGGACGTCGCCGAAGCCGTACTTGCTGACCAGCATCATCAGCGCCGCCGACACCCCGACGATCGTCTGGGTGCGCAGGCCGGCGCTCTTGCCGCGCAGCTCGCGCTCCAGGCCGACCAGGGCGGAGAGACCGAAGGCGGCGACCAGCTCGCCGACCTGGAGCACGCCCTGACCGGGACCGGTCAGCAGGTCCCAGGCGTCGTACGTCGTCACGGGCGCCATTCTCCTGCCCCGCGACCGAGCGCGGGGCAGGAGGGTGGGCGGCTACGGCGCGAGCTACTGCTTCGCCGTCGCGGCGTACGCCTGCGGTGCGGTCGGTGCGTCGGGCGCCGTCAGGGTCGGCAGCGCCTTCTCGAAGGCCCGGTCCAGCTTCAGGCTGGGCATCACCGTGTTCGGGTTGTTCGCGTACGCCACCTGGGCCGCCCCGAACGCCGACGCCGCGCGTCGCTGGTTCGGCGTGCCGTGGTGGCCCGGACTGTCGAACTGGCAGTCACCGACGTCGTAGAACGACTGCCCGGCGACCAGCACCTGCTTCGGGTTGAGCCCGAGGCCCTTCTTGTGGGTCACGAAGTACGTCCCGAACGCGTCGGCCATCAGCTCGGTACGACGGGTGGCCTCCGCGCCGGTGAGCTCGGAGTCGAAGAGGTCGTCCTCGTACTGCACGTGGTGCGACATCTCGTGGCCGAGCACGGCCTTGGGGCCGACGCCGTTCGCGCCACCCAGGCCGATCGACTTCAGCGCGGAGAGGATCCCGTCGCCGAAGACCATCTTGTCCTTCAGCCGCCGGATCACCGGGTCCGTCTCGCCCTCGCCGGAGAACGCGAACGCGTTGAGGGTGAAGATCGGGTTCTTCCCGTTCTTGAGCGCCTTGTCGCCCTTGACGATCGCGACGATGTCGCTCGCGATGTCGGTGGCGTCGGCCGGGCCGACGTCGTAGAGGTACTCCACGACCCGGGCCACCCGGTTCACGTCGGTCATCATCTCGCCGTGCATCGCCATCAGCTGCACGTCGTCGAGCCGGACGTCCCAGAACCGCTGGGCGTAGCCGAAGGTCGACGTCAGCGGCGCCTTGTAGGCGGGCAGCAGCTGGTGGTCGGCGTCGGTCGGGGTGCCGTACAGGATCGCGTCGTACGTCGGCACGTCCAGCGCCCCGGTCAGGCTCAGCACGAAGAGGTCGTTGGGGTCGACGTCGGCGAGGATCGAGTCGACGTAGCCGTCCAGCTTGGTGGGCGCGCACTGGTACTGCGTCGGGTCGATCGCATCGGCCTCGGTCGCGCCGGCGGCCTGCTGGACCTTGCCGTCGAGGATCTGCTCCGCGGGTGAGCGGTCGATGCCGAAGCGCTCGCGAGCGGCGTCGCGCCGCTGCGCGAAGTCCTTCGGGAGCTTGGCGAGGATGTCGTCGAGGCGGTCCGCGGAGGCGGAGTGGTCCGCGGCCGCGCTCGCCGCGTAGTGGTCGACGCCGGACGGGCCGGAGTCGCCCGGCGAGGACGGTGAGGCCTGGGCGGCGCCGGTGACGGCGCCGGCGAGGCTGAGCGAGAGGGCGGCGACCGCGGTGGCCGCCCGGGTGGCGAGAGGCAGGTGCATCTGAGGAACTTCCTCCTGTGGGTGAGGAGGCCGAGAGTTCGACCAATGGTGAGGACACCCGACCAGAAAAGATTGACGAAGACCAGACTTGTGCGGATCGTGGCGGTGAGATAGTGCGCGGTGCTGCGGCAGCGGCGTGACAGCATGCGGCGGGTGAACCGGATCGCCTACCAGGGAGAGCCGGGCTCGAACTCCCACACGGTCTGTGCCGAGCACTACCCGGACTGGGAGTCGGTCCCCTGCGCCTCGTTCGAGGACGTCTTCGCCGCCGTCGAGGGCGGCGAGGCGGACCTGGCGATGATCCCGATCGACAACTCGCTCGCCGGCCGGGTCGCCGACATCCACCACTTCCTGCCCACCTCCCCGCTGCGGATCGTCGGCGAGCACTTCCTGCGGATCCGGTTCTCGCTGATGGCGGTCCCGGGCGCGCGGATCGAGCAGATCACCGCCGCGCACAGCCACGTGCACGCGCTGGGCCAGTGCCGCAACGTGATCCGCGAGCTCGGCCTGACGCCGGTGATCTCGGGAGACACCGCCGGGGCCGCCCGCGAGGTCGCCGAGGCCGGCGACCCGACGCTGGCCGCGATCTCCCCGCCGATGGCGGCCGGGATCTACGGGCTGCAGGTGCTCCGCGAGGACGTCGAGGACGCGGACCACAACACCACGCGCTTCGTCGTGCTCTCGCGCGACCTCGTCGCCGCCCCTCTCGGCGCCAGGCCGACGGTGACGTCGTTCGTGTTCAACGTCCGCAACCTGCCGGCCGCGCTCTACAAGGCCCTCGGCGGGTTCGCGACCAACGGCGTCAACATGACCAAGCTGGAGAGCTACATGGTCGACGGCCGGTTCGTCGGCACCCAGTTCCTCGCCGAGGTGGACGGTCACCCCGACGAGCCCGGCCTGTCCCGCGCGCTGGAGGAGCTGGCCTTCTTCACCACCGACATCACGATGCTCGGCGTCTACCCCGCCGACCCGTTCCGCGCCTCCCAGGAGTGACCGACCGCGGCCCGGCCTAGCCTGGTGCCGTGGACCTCGCCGTCATCGCCATCGCCTTCGGCGCCATCTTCGTCGTCGAGCTCCCGGACAAGACGTTCATCGCCGCGCTCGTGCTCTCGACGCGCTACCGACCGCTCGCGGTGTGGATCGGGGTCGGCCTCGCCTTCCTCATCCAGACGCTGCTGGCGGTCACGGTCGGCAAGGCCGTCACCTTCCTGCCCGAGCAGATCGTGCAGGCCGTCGCGCTGGTGATCTTCCTGGCCGGCGCCGTCCTGCTGTTCCGCGAGGCGCCGAAGGCCGACGCCGCGGAGACCGAGAAGGACTACGAGGGCACCGACACCAAGCAGGGTCTGGCCGCCGTCGGCGCGTCGTTCCTCGTGCTCTTCGCCGCCGAGTGGGGCGACCTCTCCCAGCTGCTGACGATCAGCCTCGTCGGACGCTACGACGACCCGGTCGCCGTGTTCATCGGCGCCTGGGCGGCCCTGCTGGTCGTCTCCGGACTGGCGATCGTGGTCGGGCGCGTGCTGCTGCGCCACGTCCGGCTCTCGCTGGTGCACTACGTCGGCGCGGTCGTCTGCCTGGCGCTGGCGGTGTTCACCGCCGTCGAGCTGATCGCCTGAGCCGTACCCGGGCCACGCGCCGGCCAAGAGCGCGCGACGTACCCGGCGAGCCGGTCTCATAGGGTGCGGGCATGGCCCAGAACCCCGCTCCCCTCGGCGCGTCCAGCGAGGTCGGCCGGCTGCGCACGGTGATGCTGCACCGGCCCGGCCCGGAGCTGACCCGGCTGACCCCCCGAAACAACGACACGCTGCTCTTCGACGGGATCCCGTGGGTGGCGCGGGCGCAGGAGGAGCACGACCGGTTCGCCGATGCCCTGCGCGAGCGGGACGTCGAGGTCCTCTACCTCACCGAGCTGCTCACCGAGACGCTCGGCATCGCCGAGGCGCGTGCGCACGCCGTCGGCGAGGCGCTGGCGGGGCTGGACCTCGGCGACACGATGCGCGGCTACCTCTCCGGCTTCCTCGGTGAGGCGTCGCCCGAGGACCTGACCCGGCACCTGACGGCCGGCATCCGCAACGACGAGGTGCGCGGCGGGTTCGGGCTGGTGACCTCGCTGCTCGCACCCGACGACTTCCTCATCGAGCCGCTGCCGAACCTGCTGTTCACCCGGGACTCCAGCGTCTGGGTGCGCGACCGCGTCGCGATCACCTCCTTGGCGATGCCGGCCCGCAAGCGCGAGACCGAGCTGACCGAGCTGATCTACGCCCGGCACCCGCGCTTCGCCGGCACCGAGCGGATCCACGGCTCGCACTTCGAGCACGTCGAGGGTGGCGACGTGCTGCTGCTCGCGCCGGGCGTCATCGCCGTCGGCGTCGGGGAGCGTACGACGCCCGCCGGCGCCGAGCGCCTGGCCCGTCAGGTGTTCCGCCACGAGCTCGCGCACACCGTGCTGGCCGTGCCGATCGCCCAGGAGCGCGCCACCATGCACCTGGACACGATCTGCACCCTGGTCGACGTCGACAAGATGGTGATCTACCCCAACGTCGCCGACTCGCTGCAGGCGTACACCGTCACCGCCAGCGGGGCCCCCACCTCCGACCCCGACCTGGTCCTCGATGTCTCCGCCTCGGCGCCGTTCCTCGAGGCGGCGGCCGCGGCGATGGGCATCGACCGGCTGCACCAGATCGAGACCGGCCTGGACCCGGTCACCGCCGAGCGCGAGCAGTGGGACGACGGCAACAACACGCTGGCCATCGCGCCGCGGGTGGCCGTCGGCTACGAGCGCAACGTCGAGACCAACGCCCGGCTCGAGGACGCCGGCATCGAGGTCGTCGCGATCGCCGGCTCCGAGCTCGGCTCCGGCCGCGGCGGCCCGCGGTGCATGTCGTGCCCGATCAGCCGCGAGGACCCGCAGCGCTGAGCTGCGCCCCCTGCAGCGTCGAATCGCACCACTCGACGTGAAGGGGACTACCGCAGCGTCAGCTGTCGACCGGCGAGGCTGGCGCGGGCCGAGCGCTCGGCGGTGGTGAGCGGCTCGGGGCCGGCCATGGCCGCCTCCAGCGCCGGGAGGTACGCCGCCGCCGGCTCCTCGAGCGCCTCGGCACCGGTGCCGGCGGGCAGGTCCCACACGGGGACCAGCAGCCCGTGGGCGCGGAACATGCCGACCAGCCTGGCCCCGGGCACCAGCACGTCCTTCTCGGCGGCGTGCAGCCGGGCCAGCGCGTCGAGCAGGACGTCCTCGTCGTACGGCATCACCCAGCGGAGGTACTCCCTCGACCCGCTCTCCTCGGCCCAGTACGCCGCCTCGACCGAGGTCAGCCGCAGCGTCGGCGCGATCGCCTCGTTGGCACGCTCCAGGGCGGCGGCGTACGACTCCGCGTCCTCGTTGTCGGCCAGCCAGTAGTCGAAGCCGTCGTGGACCTCGAGGTCGATCGAGTCGCCGAGCAGGTCCTGCAGGCGCGGGCCGTCACCGGGGTCGCGCACGAGGACGACGTCGTCACCGGGCGCGGCCGCGAGGGCCGCCTCGAGCGCCGCGGCGAGGTCACGGCTGGGGTCGCGGTAGGAGTGCTGGACCTGCAGCCCCACCCACACGTCGCCGTTCTCGCGCACCAGCGCAGGGGCCGCGCCGGGCAGCAGCGAGCAGAGGCGGACGGAGCGACCACCCTCCTTGAGGGGTACGTCGGCCGTGGCCGCCGGCACGAACTCGCGCAGCGCGACCAGGTCGCACTCGCCGGGTAGTCCCTCGAACGGCCGCCGGACGAACGCCGGCATCTCCTTCTCGCCGTGGAGCTTGCGCTCGAGCCGGTTGCGCTGACGTGCCTTCTTGCCCATGACGCCAGGCTAGTGAGCCGTCCGCAGCCGTCGTACCGCAGGTCGTACGGCAGTCGTCTCAGGCCGTGCGCGCGACCTGGCCCGGCGCGATGACGGCGTGGACCGTGCCGTACGGCTCGGGCTGCTCGTCGCTCTCGTACCACCAGCGGGCGGCCAGCGCCTCGACCAGGGTGAGCCCACGGCCGAAGGCGTCGGCGGACTCGTTGACCACGTGGTGCGGCACGGTCACCGAGCCGCCGTCGGTGACGAAGAGGTCGACGGCGGCACCGTCGGCGCCCTCGCCGAGCCACTCGAAGCCGATGCGCATCGTTCCGTCGCCCAGGGGTCGGGCGTGGCGCACGGCGTTGCCGACCAGCTCGGAGATCACCAGGCGGGAGTCGTCGACGAAGTCCTCGGACAGCCCGAGGGCGTGGAGGAACTCCTCGAGGTGCTCGCGCGCGACCGAGGCGCTGCGCGGGGTGAACGGGAGCGTCAGGGCGATCGACGGCTCAGCACTGGGCTGGCCGCGAGGCACAGTGGTCGCCACACCGACTCCTCTCGGGCTCACCGGTCCGGCCCTGGCGTACGGGGCTGCGCGGTACGGGGGGTTCAGACCATGCACCTACCCGCCGGCGCACGGGTTCAAACGTAGCCCACCCCGTCGTCTCGCGGCACCCTCGACCACGGCTCACGGGCCGGGCGCCGGGCCGGCACCGTCGCGCTCGAGGTACCGCAGGATCTGTCCCGGCCGGTCCGAGATGAGTGCCTCGACCCCGAGGTCGGCGCACAGCTCGACGTCCTCCTCGGTGTTCACGACCCAGCAGTGCAGGCGCGCACTGCGGCCGATCCGGCGTACGGCGTCGGGGTGCTTGCGGAGCACCTTGATCCCCGGCCCGGCGATCCAGTGCCGGCCGGCGAGGGGTCGGGCGCGGTACCACTCCCCCGGGGAGTCCAGGAGGAACACCACGTCGAGGTCGGGCGCGAGCCGCTCGACCCGGCGCAGCGCCACCCACGAGAAGCTCATCACCCGCACCGGGGAGTCCACGCCGGCCCAGCCGAAGTCGTCGAGCAGGTCGACCAGCCGCTTCTCGACCAGCCCGCCGAAGCGGGTGGGGTGCTTGGTCTCGATCGCCAGCTCCACCCGCCGGGGGTAGTCGGCGACGGTCTCCAGCAGCCGGCGCAGCGGCAGCACCTTGTCCAGGTCGTCCTGCTCCTCGTCGAGCCGGGCCAGCTCCACCCCGCCGTGCGGCGGCGGCTGCCAGGGCCCGCGCTGCGACGCGGGCAGCGGGTCCTCCTTCCAGCGCGCGAAGTCGAGCTGGTCGAGGCTGGCCAGGTCGGTCGTGGAGATGAGTCCGTCGCTGCTGCCCGTACGCCGCAGGTCCCGGTCGTGGGCGCAGATCAGGTGGCCGTCGGCGGTCAGTCGTACGTCGCACTCGAGCGCGTCGGCGCCCTCCTCGAGCGCGGCGACGTACGCACCGAGCGTGTGCTCGGCCTTGAGCTCGCTGGACCCGCGGTGCGCGACGACCGCGGGGCGTCCGTCGGGGAGCGCGGGCGACTCGCCGGACCGCCGTCGAGAGCGCCGGGCTGGCATGCGTCGCATCCTTCCACGTGGGGTGGCTGCGGCGTACGACGCTACGTTGGCGCCATGAGCCGTCCCACCGCTCTCCTCGACCAGTCCGGCCGGACCTTCGTCGTCACCGGCGCCAACTCCGGGCTCGGGCTGGAGACCGCCCGGTCCCTGGCCGCCGCCGGCGGCCATGTGGTGCTGGCGGTCCGCGACACCGCCAAGGGCGAGCGGGCGGCGGCCGGGCTCGAGGGCTCCAGCGAGGTCGCCGAGCTCGACCTCGCCGACCTCTCCTCGGTGCGGAGGTTCGCCGAGTCGTGGGACCGGCCGGTCGACGGGCTGGTCAACAACGCCGGGATCATGATGGTCCCCCACGGCTACACCGCCGACGGGTTCGAGCGGCAGCTCGGGACCAACCACCTCGGCCACTTCGCGCTGACGAACCTGCTGCTGCCGCACGTCACCGGCCGCGTGGTCACCGTCTCCTCGCTGCTGCACCAGGGTCCGCCGATGGATCTCTCCGACGACGAGCACCTCGACCTGCCTCGCTACAACCCGTCGCGGGCCTACCAGCGCTCGAAGCTGGCCAACCTGCTGTTCACCGGCGAGCTCGCCCGTCGGCTGGGCGGCGCCGGACGGGACGTCCTGGCCACGGCCGCCCACCCCGGCTACTCCGCGACCAACCTGCAGAGTCACCACGGCAACCCGCTCGCACGGCTGGGCATGTGGATCGGCAACAAGGTCGTCGCGACCAGTGCCGCGCAGGGTGCCCGACCGACGCTGGCGGCGCTCACCGGCGACGTCCCCACGGACACGTTCATGGGTCCGACCGCGCTCGGTGGGACGCGCGGCGCGCCCGGGCCGGTCGCCCGGTCGGGGCCGGCGCAGGACCCCGAGGCCGCGCGCCGGCTCTGGGAGCTCTCCGAGGCGAAGACCGGGGTCTCGTTCCCCTTCTGAGCGGCCGGCGCGTCAGCGTCCGGTGCGGACCTCGAGCAGCTCGCCGTCGTCCTGCCGACCGTTCGGGAGCAGCTTGGGCTCGAGCGTGTACGGCGGCTGCTGCTCCCTCACCCCGGCGATGCCGAAGTCGTTGTCGTTGCTGATCAGCAGGCGCTTGCCGCGGTCGAGCACCGCGACGCCCTCGATCTTGTCGTGGCCGAAGAAGTAGCCGCGCGGGTCGATGCTGCTCACCAGCCCGGCGACGTCGAGGAACACCGAGGAGGACACCGGGGTGATCCCGGCGTCGGCCAGGTTGGCCACCGTGTCGGCGGTGTCGCTGTGCCCGGCGATGTCCTCCACGTTCTCCCCGCCGACGAGCAGCCCGCCGCGCGCGGGGTCGTACGACGAGCCCGGCACGGGTGAGTGCGGGCCGATGTCGGTGGCGCCGCGCAGGTCGATCTCGTACAGCAACTTGTTCGCCCCCGGCTCCGCCTTGCCGTCGCGCTCGTCGACGAGGAAGCGGTGGTCGTCCAGCGCGCTGATCTCGGAGACCCCGGTGGTCGGGTCGCCGTCGGTGTGCAGCGTGTAGACGTACTCCTTCGTGGCGCGGGTGCGCAGGTCGACGGTGACGATCCGCAGCGCG
The DNA here is from genome assembly GCF_014644415.1 of Marmoricola endophyticus. Lineage (GTDB taxonomy): Bacteria > Actinomycetota > Actinomycetes > Propionibacteriales > Nocardioidaceae > Marmoricola > Marmoricola endophyticus. Next base: position 2,279,666 of record NZ_BMKQ01000001.1, on the reverse strand, counting down.
GACAGGTTCTTCGACTTCGGGCCGTCGGGGGCGTTCAGCCCGGCCTGCATGATCCCCACGAGCGTGCGGCCGTCGGGGGTCACGGTGAGACCCTCCATGCCCTTGTTCGGCTCGCGCTCGGCGAGCTCGCGCGGCAGCGACCCGTCGGTCGGGCTGAGCCGGGCGATCGCACGGCCGCGCCGGTCGACGTGCGTGATGAAGGGGCCGTACTCGTCGGAGACCCAGAACGTCCCGTCCGGCATCGCGGCCAGGCCCTCGGGGTCGTACCCCTCCGGGCTCGGGGGCAGCACGGTGCCGTCGAGGTCGGTGATCGTCTCGTTCGTCGGGTTGGCCGGGTTCGTGCGTCCGTTGTACGGCGTCCCGTCCGCGGCTGCGAGGCCGATGCGTCGTACGAGCCTGGCCTTGCCGTCCTTCAGCCGGAACTCGCCGATCGCGGGCTGGAAGTCCGGGAGCGGCTCGATCTTCGTGCCGTCCGGGCCGTCGACGTTGGGGCCGCGGTCGGTCAGGCCGTAGAAGCGGTCGGAGCGGCCGGGCTTCGCCACGAACGACGAGCCGTAGGCACCGCCCTCGACCCGCGTGCCGCCGATCGTGGCCAGCGGCCTCACGTGGGGGGCGTAGACGCGGACGACGCTCCCGTCCCCGTGGTCGTCGGCGAGGGCCGGGCCGGCCAGCGCTCCGGTCGTGAGGGTCAGGGCGAGGGCGCCCAGCGCCGCGCGGGAGGTCTTCTGCACGGCGAGCAGCCTCACGCGGCGCCGTGGCCGCCCGGTGACCGTGAGGTGAACGCTTCGGCCGGACCTTGCCTGTTGACTAGTCGGTCAATACTATTGACCACATGGTCAACACAGCACCGTCCGCACTCGCCGCGATCGAGCGGCCCGTGCGCGCGTACGTCGTCGTGGCCGTGGCCACGGTCCTCGCGCTGGCCCTGCTGACGGCGCTCGGCTCCGCGCAGGCCACGACCGACGCATGGGTGCACGCCGTCATCGTGGTGGTCCTCGCCGCGCTCCTGCCGCTGCGGCTGCGGGCGGCTCGCCGGGGCAGCGGCCGGGCGCTCGCCGCCGTCGGGGTGATCGCCGCGGTGCTCGCCGTCGCGAACCTCGTGGAAGCGGTCCTGCCCGGCCTCTTCCCCGTGTGGCTGCGCCTGGTCAGCGTCCTGGTCGTCGTCCTGATGGCGTGGACGCTCCTCGGCGTCCGCGCCGCGCTCGGCCGAGCGGGTCGGCCAGACTAGGTCCGTGACCGCCCGCCGACGACTCAGCCCGGAGCAACGCCGGGCGCAGCTCGTCGAGGCAGCGGTGCGGGTCGTCGACGAGGCCGGGTACGCCGGCACCACGGCCGCCGCGATCGCCCGTGAGGCGGGCCTGTCCAAGGGCTTGCTGTGGCACTACTTCGCCGACCTCGACGACCTGCTCGAGGTCACCGCGCGGCACCTCCTCGACGTCCTCCAGGCCGCCGCCGGGTCACGGATGGACCTGGACGCCCCCGCACCCGCGGTGCTGCGCGACGCCGTGCGAGCCAACGCCGCCCTGCGCTCGACCCACCGCGCCGAGCGAGCCGTGCTCGAGGAGATCGTGCGCACGATGCGCACCGGCGAGGGCGCGCTGCGGTTCACGGCGGCGGACTTCGAGCCGGTCTACCTCGCCCAGGAGGCGATCGTCCGCCGCGGCCAGTCCGAGGGTGACCTCCGGGCGTCGATCGACCCGCGCGCCGCGGTGCTCGCCTTCCAGGGCGCCGTCGACGCCATGATGGCCCACCTCGACGCCCATCCCGAGGTCGCGGGCGACGCCTTCGCGGAGGTCGTGGCCGACGTCGTCCTCGGCGGGCTGGTCAGCGAGCGCTGACCCGCCGGGCCACGACCGTGGTCGCAGCGGCGACGAGCGCCGTCAGGACGAGCACGGCGACGAAGGCGACGCGGTGCTCGGCACCTCCGGCCACACCGAAGGTCAGCCCGGCCATCGCGATCCCGACCGCTGCACCGACCGAGTCGCCGATCGCCATGGCGGCGGAGTTCTCGCCCTGCTGCTGCGGTGCGGACGCGGCCAGCACGAGGGCGGCGATGCGGGCGTACAACAGGCCCATCCCCGCCCCGGCGAAGGACCAGACGAGCACCATCACCAGCACCGGGAGGTGCAGCGCCGCGACCGCGAGCACGCCGAGCACCCCGATCAGCAGCAGCACCGACCCGATGCGCAGGGCGCGCTCGTGCGGCAGCCGGTCGCCGAGCCGCGCCTGCACCTGGGACGCCCCCGCCCAGGCGAAAGCGGTGAACGTCAGCGTCACCCCCGACAGCCACGGCGGCAGGTTGTAGTGGCTCTGCAGGAGGTACGGCAGGTAGATCTCCGAGGCGAAGAACGCCCCCGCCACCAGGCCGCGCAGCGCGATCACCGCGGGCAGGCCGCGTCGTACGACGAGGGTGCCCGCGGGCAGCAGCGGGCGCAGCGCGACCAGCGTGACGGCGAGCCCGGCCAACGCGGCGAGCGCCGCGACAGGGCCCGAGCCCCGGCCGCCGAGGTCGACCACGACCACGCCGGCGGCGACGAGCGCGGCCAGCCGCAGCCGCCGCCCGGCGCCGGCGACCGGTCGGTTCTCCGAGTCGGCGACCCGCCGGAGGGCCGGGGCGATCGTCGCGGACGCCAGCGCGGCGAGCACCAGCACCCCGAGGAACACCCAGCGCCAGCCGAAGGCCTGGCCGACCGCGCCGGCCACGGTCGGACCGACGAGCGAGGGCACCACCCATGCCGCGGAGAACGCGCCGAGGATGCGCGGGTGGTCGCGGGCGTCGTACAACCGCGCGACGAGGACGTACAGGCTCACGGTCAGACCACCCGCGCCGAGACCCTGCAGGAAGCGGGCGGCCACGAAGACCTCGATGGTCGGTGCCAGGCCGGCCAGCAGCAGACCGAGCGCGAAGAGACCGACCGCGGCGACGAGCGGTCGCCGAGGCCCGCGCCCGTCCGCCCACAGCCCCGCCGCAACGGTGCCGAGCACCCCGGCGGCCAAGGTGAGCGAGAACGCTACGGAGAAGTACGCCTGGCCGTCCAGCGCCCGGGTGACCTCCGGCATCACCGTGGTCACCGCGAGCGACTCGAACGCCGCGAGGAACACCAGCCCGACCGCTCCGATCGTGCTCCAGCGGTAGCGGGGCGCCAGCAGCGGCGTCGTCGGCTGCGTCTCCTCCTGGGTCGCGGTCATGTCGAGCACGCTAGGACTTCGAGCGCGGTCGAGGTCAAGGCGATTCGTCGGCTCGGTGCGCGTCGTTGCCCGCGCCTAGGGTGAGGCCATGCCGCTGGAACCCCTCGCCCTGCCGACCGACGACTGGGCGAGCTGGCTCGCCGACCGTGCCGGCGGGGAGCTCCGGCTGGCCGGGACCCAGGTCGGAGCGCTCAAGGAGGCGGCGGACGACGCGGTCGCGCTCGAGGTGTGGAACGACGCGATGATCGCGCTCGGCAACGCGTTCGCGGTCTGCTCGCTGCTGTCCTCGGTCCACCCCGACCCGAGCGTGGTGGAGCAGGCCGAGCGGATCGAGGTCGAGGCGCGGGCGTTCAGCACCGACCTGTTCCTCGACGCGGAGGTCTTCGCGCGGCTGGACGCGGTCGACCCGTCGGTGCTCGACGAGGGCGGGCGCCGGGTGCTGGCGGACGCGCTGCGCGACTTCCGCCGGTCCGGTGTCGACCGGGACGACGACGTGCGCGAGCGGGTGCGCGCCCTCGACCAGCGGCTGACGGACCTGGAGCAGGCGTTCTCGCGGCACATCCGCGACGGACGTCGTACGACCCGGGTGCCGGCCGACGCGCTGGACGGTCTCCCCGACGACTTCGTCGCCGACCACCCGGTCGACGCCGACGGGCAGGTGACGATCTCGACGGAGTACCCCGACACCCACCCCTTCCTCGCCTACTGCAGCGACCCCGAGGCCCGGCACGCGGTGGCGGCGACGTACTACGACCTCGCCCACCCGGCCAACGACCAGGTGCTGCTGGACCTGCTCGACACCCGCCACGAGAAGGCGACGCTGCTGGGCTACGCCGGCTTCCCCGACTACGACGCCGAGACCAAGATGATCGGCACGGGCGAGGCGATCGCCGCGTTCGTGGACCGGATCGCGGCGCAGTCCCTCGACGCCGGCGAGCGCGACGTCGCGGTGCTGCGCGAGCGGGCCGCGCAGGACGGTGTCGAGCAGATCGACATCTCCAACAGCCGCTACTACTCCGAGACCGTGCGTCGCGAGCAGTACGACGTCGACGCCCAGCAGGTGCGCCGGTACCTCGACTTCGGGCGCGTCCACGACGGGCTGCTGGCGGTGACCGGGCGGCTGTTCGGGCTGGACTACGTCCCCGTCGACCGCGGCGAGGCGCGCACCTGGCACGAGGACGTGTCGACGTACGACGTGGTCGCCGACGGCGCGCACCTCGGCCGGATCCACCTCGACCTGCACACGCGCGAGGGGAAGTACAACCACGCCGCGCAGTTCGACCTCGTCCCGGGCGTCGCCGGCCGGCAGCTGCCCGAGGGCGTGCTGGTCTGCAACTTCCCGCGCGGGCTGATGGACCACGACGAGGTGGTGACACTGTTCCACGAGTTCGGGCACCTGCTGCACCACGTGCTGGCCGGGCACCACTCGTGGGTGCGGTTCTCCGGCGTGGCGACCGAGTGGGACTTCGTCGAGGCGCCCTCGCAGATGCTCGAGGAGTGGGCGTGGAGCACCGAGGTCCTGCAGACCTTCGCGACCGACGAGGCGGGTGAGCCGATCCCCGCCGCGCTGGTCGAGGCCATGCGCGCGGCCGACGAGTTCGGCAAGGGGGTGCAGGCGCGCACGCAGATGTTCTACGCGGCGCTGTCGTACCGCCTGCACGAGGAGCGCCCGCGCGACCTGACGGCGGCGATGTTCGCGCTGTACGACACGTACTCGCTGGTCCGGCCGATCCCCGAGTCGCACTTCTACGCCGGCTTCGGGCACCTGGCGGGCTACACGTCGGCGTACTACACCTACATGTGGAGCCTGGTGATCGCGAAGGACATGTTCTCGGCGTTCGACGCCGGCGACCTGTTCGCCCCCGAGGTGGCCCACCGCTACCGCGACACCGTCCTCGTCCCCGGCGGGTCGAAGGACGCCGCCGACCTCGTCGAGGACTTCCTCGGGCGGCCGTACGACACCGAGGCGTTCACCGCCTGGCTGGACCGACCTGCGCGTTGAGTGGTGCCCCCTGCAGGGTCGAGTGGTGCCTTCGGCAGGGCCGAGTTGCGCCTTCTGCAGGTGGGCGACCGCGGCGACCGGCACAACTGACCACTCGATCCTGCAGAGCTGACCACTCGACCCTGCAGGTCTGACTACTCGAGCCGGCAGGGGGCACCACTCAACGGGAGCGGCGCGCCAGCACCGCCAGCACCGCCGCCTGGGTCAGTGCGACGAGCACCTCCTGCGGCATCCGGCGCGACGACTCGCGCTGGATCCGTACGTGGAAGGCGTCGACGGCGGCCGGGAAGGGCGAGCGGCCGAAGAACACCCGGCCCGGCTTGTCCAGGTCGGGCAGGCAGGCGCCGGTGATGCCCGCGAGCACCCGCAGCCGGTGTCGACGGGGGGTACGTGCGGCGACCACGGCGATCGCGGCCAGCCCGACCAGCCCGTCGGTGACCGCGACGTGCATGAAGTCCTCGATGACGCCCTCGCCCCAGTGCGGCACGGAGTCGAGGGCGAAGTGGGAGGCGACCCCGGCGCCGAGCGCGCTGGCCGGACCGGGGGACGCGGCGCCGACCAGGGCGCCGGACAGGACGTGGTTCGTGATCAGCACGTCTCCAGTGTGCCGAGCGGGCAGTTCTCGCACACGCCACGGGAGCGTGCGGTCGCCGGTAGCCTCGTCCCCGTGCCGGAGCTGCCCGAGGTCGAGGCGCTGGCCCAGGACCTGGGGCGGCGGCTGACCGGTCGCGCGATCACGCGGGTCGACGTCGCGGCGTTCAGCGCGCTGAAGACCTTCGACCCGCCGCTGTCCAGCCTGAACGGGATGATCGTGGACGGGGTGAGCCGGCACGGGAAGTTCCTCGACGTCGACGTCTCCGGGACCCACCTCGTGCTGCACCTGGCCCGGGCCGGCTGGGTGCGCTGGCGCGACGAGGTGCCCGCCGCGCCGCCGAAGCCCAGCAACAAGTCGCCGATGGCCGCGCGGGTCCACCTCGACGACGGCTCCGGACTCGACATCACGGAGGCCGGGACGAAGAAGAGCCTCGCGATGTACGTCGTGCGCGACCCGCAGGACGTGCCCGGCCTCGCCAGCCTCGGGCCGGACCCGCTCGACGAGGACTTCACGCCCGAGGTGCTCCGCGAGATCCTCGACCGCGCCGGCCGCGCCCAGCTCAAGGGGGTGCTGCGCCACCAGGGGACGATCGCCGGGATCGGCAACGCGTACTCCGACGAGATCCTGCACACCGCGAGGATGTCGCCGTTCAAGCCGGCGTCGTCGGTGAGCGAGGAGGAGCTGGGCACGCTCTACGCGGCGATCCGCTCCGAGCTGACCGCGGCGGTCGAGCGCTCGTCGGGTCTCGCCGCCGCCGAGCTCAAGGGTGAGAAGAAGACCAACCTGAAGGTGCACGGCAAGGTGGGCGCGACCTGCCCGGTGTGCGGCGACGTCGTGCGCGAGGTCTCCTTCGCCGACACCTTCCTCGACTACTGCGCCACCTGTCAGACCGGCGGGAAGCCGTTGGCCGACCGTCGTACGTCCAAGTTCTTGAAGTGACCCCGAGGAGAACAGTGCAGATCCCGACCGTCGCCGTCGCCGGCGTGCCCGACCCGCTGCCCGAGGGGCTGACCGTCCTGGACGTCCGCGAGGACGCCGAGTGGGAGGCGGGGCACGTCGACGGCGCCGTCCACGTCCCGCTCGCGGAGGTGCCACAGCGTCTCGATGACCTCGCCGAGCGCGCCGCCGGCGCGCAGGTGCTCGTGGTGTGCAAGGTCGGCGGCCGGTCCGCCCAGGCCACCGGCTACCTGCAGCAGAACGGCGTCGAGGCGGTCAACCTCGACGGCGGGATGCTCGAGTGGGAGGCCGCCGGGAGGCCGATGGTCAGCGAGTCCGGCGCGCCCGCGCAGGTCGTATGACGGCGACTCCCCCGCGCCGGCTGGTGGCGGCAGCCGACCAGGCACGCCTGGGACGGCTGGAGGCGGTCGACCAGGGGCCGCCGCCGCTGCACCGGGCCGCGTGGACGTTCGTCGGCGTGGTGGTGGCGATCGCGTTCGCCATCGTGCTCGCGACGCTGGTGCGTACGCAGGGTGCTCCCGACGCGCTGAGGCTCGTCGCGCTGCTGGCGCTGTTCGTGACGTTCGTGCCCTTCGGACGCGCGCTTCGCGGCGTGGTCGTCGGCGCCCCGACCACGTGCGTGCACGAGCGCGGGGTCGTCGTGGGCGACAAGCGCAGTGCGGTCACCCTCGCGTGGCGGGACATCGCCTCGGTCGAACGGCTCCGGACGACCAACCACGGCTCGGCGCTGGTCGGGTGGGCGCTGCACGGCAAGGACGAGCGCCGCTACCGCGTCCTGCTGCTGGGACACGCACCGGAGCGCGCCGCGCTGGCGACCGCGCTGGAGCGGACGGCCGCCGACGCCGGAGTCGCGCTCACCGACCAGGAGTGACCCGCAGGCCGGCCGGCTCCGGCAGCTCGAGCGCCACCGCCAGCCGGCGCAGGTAGTCGGCGCGCGGGATCTCCACGACGCCGAGCGAGGCCAGGTGGTCGGTGCGCCACTGCACGTCCAGCAGCCGGCTCCCGGCGTGCTCGTCGCGCAGGATCTCGACCAGGGCGACGAGCACGACCTTCGAGGCGTCGCGCACGCGGTGGAACATCGACTCGCCGGCGAACAGCCCGCCGATGCTGACGCCGTACAGGCCACCGACGAGCTCCCCGTCGCGCCAGGTCTCGACGCTGTGGGCGCGGCCGAGCTCGTGCAGCCGGGCGTACGCCGCCTCGATCCGGGCGTCGATCCAGCTGCCCGTACGACGCGGGTCCGCACAGGCGTGCACGACGTCGGCGAAGGCGGTGTCCACGCGGATCTCGACGTGCTTGCTCGCCTGCCGCAGCGACCGCGACACCCGCAGCCCGTCCAGCGGCAGCACGCCCCGCTCGACCGGGCTCCACCACCCGAGCCGTCGCGAGCCGCGGCCCTCCGGCATCGGGAACAGCCCGGAGCGGTACGCCTCCAGCAGCGTGCCCGGCTCGAGGTCCGCCCCGACCGCGATCAGGTCGTCGGTGCGCGCGTCGAGGTCGGGGTCCGCGAGGTCGGGGAACTGCCATCGCGACGGCGGGTCGGTCGGCACCGCCCCATCCAAGCACCGTGGCGCAGGAGGCTCCGTAGGATCGGCGCATGGGCATCTCTGGGAACATCGGCCGCCGCCTCGCACCGAAGGCCGCCGGCGCGGCGCCGAAGGTCACGACGACGTTCGTGCGTGAGGCGCTCAAGCGCGCGATCGAGGGCGTCGGCCCCCTCCCGGGTGCGGCGGCCGCCGCCGAGGCCCAGCTGAAGGAGCAGCACGGCGACGCGGAGAAAGCGGTCCACGAGATCATCGAGAATCACGTCCGCTGGTCGGGCCTGCAGGGCTTCGCCACCAACCTCGGCGGCCTGGTCACGCTCGCGGTCACCGTCCCCACCAACGTCACCGGCCTGACCCTGCTGCAGTGCCGGATGGTCGCCGCCGTCGCACACCTGCGCGGGTACGACCTCGACGACCCGCGGGTGCGCAACGCCATCCTGCTCGGCATCCTCGGCGAGGAGACGATCGCCGCCCTGCTGAAGAAGCACGAGATCCCCGGGACGCCGATGGCCGTCGCGACCGCGCCCGTCCACGACGACCGGATCGACCGCGTGATCGCCACCCAGGTCGCCTCCGCGATGATCGCGCGCGTGGCCGGCAAGCGCATCGCGGTCACGGCCGGCAAGCGGGTGCCCCTCGTCGGCGGCGCGATCGGTGCCGGTACGGACGCGTACTCGACCTGGAAGCTGGGGCGCTACGTCCAGCGCGAGCTCCTCCCCCGCCCGAAGAAGGCCTGAGTCCTCAGGCGCCCCGGCGCACGGCCCCGCGCACCCGACGCCACCCGTTGAGCACGCCGCGGACGGCGGCGTTCTCCTCGGCCACCCTGACCACCCCGTGCCGCGCCCGGAAGCCCAGCGTGGCGTGGTAGTCGGCGATCTCCCGGTCGCGGTCCTCGATCATCGCGTGCAGCCCGTCCTCGACGTCGCGCAGCCGCGCTGCCTCGATCACCATCGCCGCCAGCGCGTGGACGCCCGCGTCGGCGACCTGCGCCTCGTCGGGGTGGTCCGGGTCCTGTCCCGGTCCCCAGGTGACGTCCGGCTCGCCGGCGTCCAGGTCGGCGAGGTCGCCGACGACGTCGTAGCCCTTCTCGGCGATCGTCGCCGCCCACTCCCGACCGAGGTCGGCGGCCCACGCGGCCTGCGCGGGCGGCAGCGTCAGCCGCGGCGAGCGGGACTCGCGCGCGAGGCCCTGGTGCACCAGCCGCTCGCGGACGAGCTCGCGGTAGCGCTCGTTGGGGAGCACGTGGCGCAGCTGCACGTTGAGGCGTCGTACGAGCTCGGCCTCGGCGACGCCCAGCGAGGCGTTCGCCCGGTCGGTGCTCTCCGGGAGCGCGGCCGGGGGGATGCCGAGGACCTGGGCGAACCGTTCCCAGAGCACCTCCGGAGACCCGCCCGGCTGCGGGACCGTGACCACGTGGACGTGGGAGCGGGGCAGGGTGCCGCCCCACCGGTCGAGCACGTCGGGGACGTCCTGCACCGACCAGAACCACCGGGACAGGATGCTGGTGTCGTCGGGGTCGCGGATCGTGGCGAGGAACTCCTCGAAGCCCACGCGGCGACGGTGCTTGACGTTCTCCTGCCACTCCGCGGGCACCTGCCGCACGAGGTCGCGGGCGGAGACGACGACGTGCACCTCGACGCCCGCGTTTGCGCCGAGGTCCTCCATCGCCCGGGCGACGTCGGCCCGCGAGGCCTGGCCGAAGACCTCGTGGCTGATCACCGCCGTGCCCGGAGCCGCGCGGACCTGCTCGACGAGCCGGTCCCACGCACCGACCGCCTGGGTCTCCAGCCCACCCCAGCGCAGCCCGGTGAGGTCGACCGCGGCGAGGAAGTGCGCGTCGTGCCGGTCCGCCGGGTAGGCCAGCCCGTGCGCGGCCAGCGCCTCGGGGTTGCGGAACAGCCGGTCCTGGACGTACGACGTGCCCGTCTTCGGCACCCCGACGTGCAGCAGCACGGTGCGTGCCACGTCGTCCCTCCTCGCGTGCGGCGGTGCCGGTCCCGCCCGAGCGTACGTGGGCCTGCGGACCGTGGCGGCACGCGGGACGACGGCGGCGTCAGAGCCCCAGGCGTCGCCTCAGCTTGCGCGGGGTCGAGGAGCGGTACCGGTCGGCCTCGAGCTCGACCAGCTTGGCGATCGACTGGACGGCCGAGTCCAGGACGTCCTCGGCGGGCGGCTTGTCCGGGTCGACCCAGTCGACGGGGTCGTCCCACTGCGGCGTGAGCTCGTCGACGTCGCCGACGACGTCGATGCCGGACGCGGCGATCCAGTCCCGCCACTGCGTGGTGACCTCCTCGACGAACGACCGGAAGCGGGGCGGCACCGTGGCGCGCAGCGTCCCCTTCCGCGGCCCGAGGACGTCGCGGGCGAGCAGCTCGCGCACCGTCGTGGCGTAGACCGGCTGCGGGATCGACCGACCCTTGAGCGCGATGTTCAGGTGCCGCATCAGCGCCGTCTCGGCGGTCCCGAGCGAGGCGTTGGCCGAGCGCTCGGCCGCCTCGAGGTCGAGGTCGGCCGGGAGTCCGACGACGCTGGCGAAGCGGTCCCAGAGGACGTCGGGCGGGCTGCCGGCGGCCGGGACCGTGATCAGGTGGACGTGCTCGCGCGGCAGGTCGTCACCCCATCGCTCCAGGACCGCCGGCAGACCCTGCACCTTCCAGAACCAGCCGCTCGGGTGCGTGCGGTTGTCCTTGGCGAGGTCGGCCACGAACCGCCGGAACTGCTGACGACCGCGGTGCTTGACCGTCTCCTGCCACTCCGCCGGGATCTGCCGGGCGAGGTCGCGGGCGGTGTAGACGATGTGCACCTCCCGGTCGGCGAGCAGCCCCCGCGCCTTCGAGGCCTGCTCGGCGGTGGCGGCCGCGAGCACCTCGTGGCTGATGACCGCGTCGCCCGGTGTCTTGGTCGCCGCCCCGGCGAGCCGGTCCCAGTGACCCCGCGCCTGCTCCAGCCGCCCGCCCCAGCGGTGGTCGATGAGGTCGATGGCGGCGTCGAAGTGGTTGCCGGAGATGCTGGTCGAGGGGTAGGTGACGCCGTGGCCGGCCAGCAACGACCGGTTGGCCGCCATCGTCGCCTGGAGGTACGTCGTCCCCGTCTTCGGTGCGCCCACGTGCACGAACACCCGCCGCGTCATGGCGCCACCCTAGGGAACCGCACCGAGGCGGACGACGCCGCTCACCCGGCCAGCGCGGCGACGACCCGCGACGGGCTGGGGCGGCCGAGCACCTCGGCCATCCACACGCTGGTCGCCACGAGCGCCTCGAGGTCGACGCCGGTGCCGACCCCCAGCCCGTGCAGCATCCAGACCAGGTCCTCGGTGGCGAGGTTGCCGGTGGCGCTCTCGGCGTACGGGCAGCCGCCGAGGCCGCCGGCACTCGAGTCGAAGGTGCGGACCCCGTGCCGCAGGGCGGCGCCGGCGTTGGCCAGCGCCTGCCCGTAGGTGTCGTGGAAGTGCACCGCGAGCACGTCGTCGGGGACCCCGGCGGCGTTGAACGCGTCGAGCAGGGCGGTGACGTGGCCGGCCGTGCCGACGCCGATCGTGTCGCCCAGGCTCAGCTGCGAGGCACCGAGGTCGAGCAGCCGCGTACCGACCGCCACCACCTGCTCGACCGGGACGTCGCCCTCCCAGGGGTCGCCGAAGCACATGCTGACGTACGCACGGACGTCCATCCCCTCGGACCGGGCCCGCGTCACCGTCGGCTCGAACATCGCGAACTGCTCCTCCACGGAGGAGTTGAGGTTGCGCTGCGCGAACGTGTCGGTGGCGCTGCCGAAGATCGCGACGTGCTCGCAGCCCAGGTCGATCGCCCGCTGCAGCCCCCGCTCGTTGGGTACGAGCACGGGGTGCCGCCGCCCGTCCGGGCCCAGCCGCTGCACCAGCTCGGCGGCGTCCGCGAGCTGCGGGACCCACTTCGGGTGCACGAAGCTGGTCGCCTCGACCACGGGGAGGCCGGCGGCGACCAGCCGCTCGACGAACTCCGCCTTGGCCTCGACCGGCACGATCGCCGACTCGTTCTGCAGGCCGTCGCGCGGGCCGACCTCCCAGATCGTCACCGCCTCGGGCAGTCCCGGCTCCGCCACCACCGTGGGCTCACGCATGCTCGGCCTCCTCCACCACGAACAGCACCGCGCCCAGGGCGACCTGCTCCCCGGCGGCGGCGCCGACCTCGGCGACCGTTCCGGCGTACGCCGCCTTCAGCGCGACCTCCATCTTCATCGCCTCCAGCACCCCGAGCGTCTGCCCCTCCTCGACGGTGTCCCCCTCGGCGACCGAGACCGCGAGCACCGTGCCCGGCATCGGGGCGGTCAGGGTGCCGTCGCCCGCGGTCGTCGTGCGACGGAACGGGTCGGCCCGGTCGAGCAGGAAGCGCTGGCCGGACACGACCACCTCGGTGCCGCTGCGGGTGCGCTGCACGACACCGTCACCGACGCCGAGGATCCCGGTGCGGACGAGCCCGTCGGCGTCCGGCGCTCCCGGGGCGGCGACCCACCCGGAGAACTCCAGCACCCGCCCGTCCTCCACCAGCGGGCCGCGCGGCCCACCGAGCCGGAAGCCGTCCGGCTGCCAGGGGGCAGCAGGTGCCGACCGGAGCTCCTGGTCGAGCACCACCCCCGCCAGCGCGCGGGCGCCCGAGTCGTCGGGAGCCGTCAGCGGCGAGGTGTCCAGCCAGGCGGTGTCGACCGGCCCGGCGGCGAACTCGGGCGAGTCCACCAGGGCGCGGAGGAACCCGGTGTTGGTGGTCAGCCCGAGGATGGCGGTGCGGTCCAGCGCCTGGACGAGCAGGTCGCGGGCCTGCTCACGGTCGTCGGCGTGCGCCACGACCTTGCCCAGCATCGGGTCGAACCCGGTGCTGACCTCCTGCCCGGACCCGAGCGCGTGGTCGACGCGCACGCCCCCGGGCCAGCGGACCACCGTCGCGGTGCCGGCCTGCGGGAGGAAGCCGTGCCAGGCGTCCTCGGCGTACACCCGGGCCTCCATCGCGTGGCCCTCGCAGCGCACGTCCTCCTGGGTGAGGCCGATCGGCTCACCGTCGGCGACCCGCAGCTGCAGCTCGACGAGGTCGAGGCCCGTGATCGCCTCCGTGACCGGGTGCTCGACCTGGAGGCGGGTGTTCATCTCCAGGAAGTAGACCTCCCCGGTGTCGGTGTCCAGCAGGAACTCCACGGTCCCCGCGCCGGTGTAGCCGACCTGCTGGGCGAGCGCGACCGCCGAGGTCAGCACCGTGTCCTCGACACCGGGCGGCAGGTCCGGCGCCGGGGCCTCCTCGACCACCTTCTGGTGCCGCCGCTGGGCGGAGCAGTCGCGGTGCCACAGGTGCAGCACCGTGCCGTGGGCGTCGCCCATCACCTGCACCTCGACGTGGCGGCCGTGCTCGACGTACTTCTCGATCAGCATCGCGTCGTCGCCGAACGCCGAGCGCGCCTCGCGCTTGGCGGCCTCGACGGCCTCGGCGAGGTCGGCGGCCGAGCGGACGGTCCGCATGCCCTTGCCGCCGCCACCGGCCGCGGCCTTGACCAGCACCGGGTAAGAAAGCGCGGACGGGTCCGCGGTGGCTTGGCTCAGCGAGTACGACGGCACCACCGGCACACCTGCCGCGACGGCGATCTCGCGGGCAGCGTCCTTGCGCCCCATCGCGTCCATCACGGCCGCGCTGGGTCCGACCAGGGTGATGCCGGCGGCCTCCAGGGCCGAGGCGAACGCCGCCCGCTCGGAGAGGAACCCGTAGCCCGGGTGCACCGCGTCCGCCTCGCTGCGCACGGCTGCGTCGACGACGGCGTCGATGTCGAGGTACGACGACACCTCCGCGACGTACTCCGAGGCCCCGGCGTGCGGAGCGTGCTCGTCGGCCGCGGTGTGGATCATCACCGCGTCGATGCCCAGCCGCTCGGCCGTCCGCGCCACCCGCAGCGCGATCTCGCCGCGGTTGGCGATCAGCAGTCTGTCCATCGTCTCTCCTGGATCTCGTCGGTGGTCACGCTCGCCCGTCCGTCACCGGGTCTCGACGCGCTCGCTGGCGCTCGCTGCTCGACCACCCGCGGGTGGTCGAGCCCGAGCGAGGACACCGTCGGTGGTCGAGCCCGAGCGAGCCCTGCGAGCGAGGACGTCGAAGGTGGTCGAGCCCGAGCGAGCCCTGCGAGCGAGGACGTCGAGACCACCGACCGCGACCCCCGGAGGTCGACCTTGTCGAGACCAGCGACCGCGACCACGGAGGTCGAGCCTGTCGAGACCAGCGACCGCAACCACGGAGGTCGAGCCTGTCGAGACCAGCGATCGTTACGGGCGCCCGCACCTCGTGGGCTGGTCTCGACCCGGCCGTCGCGCGCTCCTTCGTCGCTCGCGGGCCTTGCTCGACCTGACGGCCCCACGTGCCGTCCTCGTACCTCGGACGTCACTGGGCCGTCACATCCTGAAGACGCCGTAGGACGGGTCCGCCACCGGCGCGCCGGCGCAGGCCGCGAGCGACATGCCGAGGACCCGGCGGGTGTCGACGGGGTCGATGACGCCGTCGTCCCAGAGCCTCGCGGTGGAGTAGTACGGCGAGCCCTGGGCCTCGTACTGCTCCCGGATCGGGGCCTTGAACTCCTCCTCGGCCTCGGCCGACCACTCCTCGCCCCGGGCCTCGAGCCCGTCGCGGCGCACGGTCGCCAGCACCGACGCGGCCTGCTCGCCACCCATCACGGAGATCCGCGCGTTGGGCCACATCCACAGGAACCTCGGGTCGTACGCCCGCCCGCACATGCCGTAGTTGCCGGCGCCGTACGACCCACCGATCACCACGGTCAGCTTCGGGACCGTCGAGCAGGCCACGGCGGTGACCAGCTTGGCGCCGTCGCGCGCGATGCCGCCGTTCTCGTACTCCCGCCCGACCATGAAGCCGGAGATGTTCTGCAGGAACACCAGCGGGATGCCGCGCTGGTTGCACAGCTCGACGAAGTGCGCACCCTTGCGGGCCGACTCCCCGAAGAGGATCCCGTTGTTCGCCACGATGCCGACCGGGTGGCCCCACACGTGGGCGAAGCCGGTCACGAGCGTCTCGGCGTAGAGCGGCTTGAACTCGTGGAAGCGGCTGTCGTCGACGACGCGGCTGATCACCTCGCGCACGTCGTACGGCGTGCGCGGGTCGGCGGGGACGACGTCGTACAGACCGGCGGGGTCCTCGCGCGGCTCCACCGGCTCGCGCACCTCCCACGCCGGTGCGGGCACCGGAGGGAGCGTGTCGACCACCGAGCGCAGGATCGCCAGCGCGTGGTCGTCGTCGTCGGCCAGGTGGTCGACGACGCCCGACCTCCGCGCGTGGACCTCACCGCCGCCGAGGTCCTCGGCGCTGACGACCTCACCGGTCGCGGCCTTCACCAGCGGTGGGCCGCCGAGGAAGATCGTGCCCTGCTCCTTGACGATGACGGTCTCGTCGGACATCGCGGGGACGTACGCGCCCCCTGCCGTGCACGAGCCCATCACCGCGGCGAGCTGGGGGATGCGCTGCGCAGACAGGTTCGCCTGGTTGAAGAAGATCCGGCCGAAGTGCTCGCGGTCGGGGAACACCTCGTCCTGCAACGGCAGGAACGCGCCGCCGGAGTCGACGAGGTAGACGCACGGCAGCCGGTTCTCCCGGGCGACCTCCTGCGCGCGCAGGTGCTTCTTGACCGTCATCGGGTAGTACGTGCCGCCCTTGACGGTCGCGTCGTTGGCCACGACCACGCACAGCCGCCCGTGGACGGAGCCGATGCCGGTGACGATCCCGGCGGAGGGGACGGCGTCGCCCGCCTCCGGGTCGCCGTACATCCCGGTGGCGGCCAGCGCACCCAGCTCCAGGAACGGGCTGCCCGGGTCGAGCAGCCGGTCCACGCGCTCGCGCGCCAGCAGCTTGCCGCGCTCGACGTGCCGACGGCGCGACGACTCCGAGCCGCCCTGCCGCACCGTCTCGAGGCGCGCCCGGAGGTCCTCGACCAGCTCCCTCATGTCCACGCCTCGCAGGTTAGCAGTCATTAACCACGAGGCGGGCCGTCCGCTCGCTACTGTTCCGCTGGTGAGCGACCGGCGTGAGCAGATCCTGGCCACTGCTGCGGGCCTGTTCGCACGGCGTGGTTTCCACGGGGTCTCGATCGCCGACATCGGCGCCGCGTGCGGCATCTCGGGGCCGGCGCTCTACAAGCACTTCGACGGCAAGGACGCCCTCCTGGCGGAGATGCTGGTCGGCATCTCCGAGCAGCTGCTCGGCGTCGGTCGCGAGCGGGTCACCGCGGCCGACGGCCCGACCAGCAGCCTCGAGGCGCTGCTCGGCTGGCACGTCTCCTTCGCCCTCGAGCACCCCGAGCTGATCGTCGTCCAGGACCGCGACTGGTGCTCGCTGCCCGACGCGGCCCGGGAGCGCGTACGCGGTCTGCAGCGCGAGTACGTCGGCGTCTGGGTCGAGGTGCTGCGTGCGCTGCGACCCGACCTCCCGCCCGAGACGGCGCGCGCCCGGGTCCACGCCGGCTTCGGGCTGATCAACTCCACGCCGCACAGCGCGCTGCTGGCGCGCGGGCGGATGCAGCCGCTGCTCGAGGACATGGCGCGCGCCGCGCTGCTGGCCTGACCCGGGCGGCCCGTCGGTTGCTGCGAGCAACCTCACGTGATGGTCTGCACATTCTCCTGGCGAACTGTCGGGCCCCGTCCATACGATCAGAACGTGACACTCCAGACCGATGCCCCGACCCCGGCGACGCCCGACGGGTCCAGCGACAAGCTCGACCGCCAGACCCTGATGATCGCCGGCGTGGTGGTGCTCGGCGCCATCATGTCGATCCTCGACATCACCGTCGTCTCGGTCGCGCAGCAGACCTTCCAGCGGGTCTTCGACACCACCCAGGCCAACGTCGCGTGGACCGCCACCGCGTACACCCTGGCGCTGGCGTCGGTGATCCCGCTGACCGGCTGGGCGGCGGACCGGTTCGGCACCAAGCGGCTCTACCTGATGGCGGTGACGCTGTTCGCGCTCGGCTCGCTGCTGTGCGCGCTGGCGCCCAGCCTCCCGCTGCTGGTCACCTTCCGGGTCGTCCAGGGCCTGGGCGGCGGCATGCTGATGCCGCTGGGCATGACGATCCTGACCCGCGCCGCCGGGCCCGAGCGGGTCGGCCGCGTGATGGCCGTGCTCGGCATCCCGATGCTGCTCGGCCCGATCTTCGGTCCGATCCTCGGCGGCTGGCTGATCGACATCGCCAGCTGGCACTGGATCTTCCTCATCAACCTCCCGATCGGCGTCGTGGCGCTGGTCTACGCCCAGGTCGTGCTGCCCAAGGACAACGTCGCGCCGTCCGAGACCCTCGACTGGCGCGGCCTGCTGCTGCTCTCCCCCGGCCTCGCGCTGTTCCTGTTCGGCGTCTCCTCGATCCCCGAGGAGGGCACCGTGTGGTCCGCACGGGTGCTGGTCACGGCGATCCTCGGCCTCGTGCTGATCGTCGGCTTCGTCGGCTGGGCGCTGAGTGGCCGGACGGCGCACCCGCTGATCGACCTGCACCTGTTCCGCAACCGCCACCTCACCGTGGCCGTGATCGCGATGATGCTCTTCGCGATCGCCTTCTTCGGTGCGAGCCTGCTGTTCCCGCTCTACTTCCAGCAGGTGCGGGGCGAGGACGCCCTCCACGCCGGCATCCTGCTCGCTCCCCAGGGCCTCGGCGCGATGATCACGATGCCGATCGCCGGGATCCTGGCCGACCGGACCGGCCCGGGCAAGGTGGTCCTCGCCGGCATCGCCACCATCGTGGTCGGGATGGGCATGTTCACCCAGGTCGGCGTGGACACCTCCTACACCTACCTCCTGGCCGCCCTGTTCGTGATGGGCCTCGGGATGGGCTCCACGATGATGCCGATCATGAGCTCGGCCCTCGCCACCTTGAACGAGCACACGACCGCGCGCGGCTCGACGCTGCTCAACATCACCCAGCAGGTGGCCGCCTCGATCGGCACCGCCGTCTTCTCGGTGCTCCTCACCAACGGGATCAAGGGCTCCGACGCCATCTCGGCCAGCGGAGCGCTGCAGGCCGCCGGCAAGAGCCAGGAGGCGATCGCCGCGGTGATGCAGCGCTTCGGGCTCGACCAGGCCGATCTCCGGGCCCTCCCGGGCCAGGCGCTCTCCGACCTGGCCGGCGCGTTCGGCAGCGTCTACGTCGTCGCCACGATCCTCGTCGCGCTCTGCCTGATCCCGGCGTGGTTCCTCCCGCGCCGCAAGGTGGCCGCCGACTCCGAGACCCCTGCGCCGGTGATGGTGGGCCACTGACCCCTTCGGTCAGCGGGCGGCGTGCACCGGCTCGTCGCGCGGGTCGCGGTCGATCGGCACGTCGCGGACGACGAACGGCTCGCCGGTGCGCGCAGCCGCCGGGGCCACGTCGGGGAGCAGGCTGCGCATGAAGTGCCGCGAGGGCTCCTCGACGTACCTCCACGCCAGCCAGGCGACGACGAGCAGCACGGGGATCCAGGCCAGCTCGAGATAGATCCTCAGCGCACCGGGCCTGATCCCCAGGCCCTCGCTCAGCGTGTCCCGGATGAGGTACAGCAGCGGTGAGTGCACGAGGTACAGCGCGTACGACACCTTCCCGCCCAGCACCGCCGGGCGGCTCGCCAGGAACGACGCCAGCGGTCCGGTCCCGACCGCCAGGCCGGCGATCACCACGGGGATCAGCAGCACGGTGACCAGCGTCCGCACCCAGCCCGAGCCCTGCAGCTCGTACGTCGCGTAGTAGACGCCCACCATCAGCATCAGCGCCGCGACGGTCACCAGGCCGACGACCCGCTTCGCCCGTCGGCCGACGTCGACCCTGGAGACGGCGGCACACAGCAGCATCCCCGCGGTGAACTCGGCGACCACGCGCACCGCCCAGCCACCCGGGCCGGTGAAGCTGCCCTGGGCGAGCGCCAGCACCGCACACGGTGAGATGGCGACGCCGGCGCCGACCAGCAGCGCCCGCGCCCGCAGCCGGTGCTGCAACCGGAAGACCACGAGCGCGAGCAGCGGACACAGCAGGTAGGCCAGCCACTCCGCCGACACCGACCAGGCCGGGCCGGCCCACGACGTCGTGCCGAACCACTGCTGGACGAGGAACAGCTGCTGGACGAACCGCCACCCGTCGACCTGACCGGCCGGCGCCGAGTCCCACAGCCGGTCGCGGACGCAGATCAGCGCTCCGGCGAGCAGCAGGACGGTGACGTAGAGCGGCCACACCCGGGCCAGCCGCAGCCAGAGGAACCGGCCGGCGGTGCGTACGTCGGCACGCGGGCCGAGCTGGTCGAGGTAGTTCAGGGCCAGCACGAAGCCGGACAGGACGAAGAACAGGTCGACCCCGTGGATGCCCTGACCGAGCAACGGCCTGGTCAGCCGGTCGACGTCGGAGAAGCTGGTCTGCAGGACCGCCTGGTTGTGCCGGGTGACGTGGTACAGCACCACCCACAGCGCGGCGAAGAACCGCATGCCCGTGAGGGCGCGGAGGTGGTGAGAGCGCACGAGCCGGCTCCCTTCACGGACGGTGGGACGGTCGCCTCACCATAGATTCCGTTGGGGCCCAGCGGTAGCGACTCGCCGTCACCAGATCCGGACGCGCTCCTCGGGCGCCAGCCACAGGCCGTCGCCCTCGACGGTGCCGAACGCGTCGTGGAACTCGGCGAGGTTGCGCACGATGTTGGCGCGGAACTCCGGCGGTGAGTGCGGGTCGATGGTGAGGTACTGCAGCTCTTGCTCCTTGCGGCGCTTGGTGCGCCAGACGTACGCCCAGTTGAGGAACAGCCGCTGTGCACCGGTCACCTCCGCGTCCTGCCCGTCCCCGCCGGTGGCGTCGCCGACCGTACGACCGGTGCCCTCCAGCGAGATCGCGTACGCCAGGTGCGCGATGGTCAGCCCGCCCAGGTCGCCGATGTTCTCCCCGACGGTCAGCTGCCCGTTGACGTGCTCGCCGGGCAACGCCCGCGGCTCGAAGGTGTCGTACTGGCTGACCAGCGCCGTGGTCTTGACCTCGAACGCCTCCTTGTCGGCCGGCGTCCACCACTCGTTGAGGTTGCCCTGACCGTCGTACTGCGCGCCCTGGTCGTCGAAGCCGTGCCCGACCTCGTGGCCGATCACCGCGCCGATGCCGCCGTAGTTCTCGGCCGGGTCGGCGTCGAGGCTGAAGAACGGCCGCTGCAGGATCCCGGCCGGGAAGCAGATCTCGTTGGTGCCGGGGTTGTAGTAGGCGTTGACGGTCTGCGGGAGCATGAACCACTCGTCGCGGTCGACGGGTCCGCCGATCTTCGCCAGCTCGCGGTCGGTCTCGTACGCCGCGGAGGCGAGCACGTTGCCGAGCAGGTCTCCGGCGTCGACCTCCAGCGCGGCGTAGTCGCGCCACTTCACCGGGTAGCCGATCTTCGGGTTGAAGGTGTCCAGCTTGTCGTAGGCCCGCTGCTTGGTCTCCTCGCCCATCCAGTCCAGCTCGCCGATCGAGCGGCGGTAGGCCTCGAGCAGGTTGGCCACCAGGCGGTCCATCGCGGCCTTGGCCTCGGGCGGGAAGTGCCGGGCGGCGTACTCCTTGCCGACCGACTCACCGAGCGCGCCCTCGACCAGGGAGACGCCGCGCTTCCAGCGGACGCGCATCTCGGGAGTGCCGGACAGGGTGCGGCCGTAGAAGTCGAAGTTGGTCTCGACGAACGCCTCGGAGAGGTACGGCGCGCTGCCGCGCAGCGCCTTGACCACCAGCAGCTGGCGCCACTGCTCGATCGGCACCTCGCCGAGCAGCGACTCCAGGTGGGTGAGGTACGACGGCTGCCGCACGATCACCTCGGCCAGGCTCTGCTCGTCCCCGCCCAGCGCGGCGACGTACGCCGACCAGTCGAACGACGGCGTCGCGGCCTGCAGGTCCGCCGCGCTCCTCAGGTTGTAGGTCTTCTGCACGTCGCGGGTCTCCGCGCGCTCCCAGTGCCCCTCGGCGATCCGGGTCTCCAGCGCGAGCACGTCGGCGGCCACCCGCTCGGCGTCGGCCACGTCGGCGAGCTCCAGCATCCGCTGCACGTACGCGACGTACGCCGCCCGCGTCTCGGCGAACTTGTCCTCGCGGTAGTACGACTCGTCGGGCAGCCCGAGCCCGCCCTGCGCGACGTGGAAGAGGTAGCGGTCGGAGTCCTTGTCGTCGGTGCTGACGTACGACCCGAACAGCCCGCCGAGACCGCGCCGCTCGAACGCGCCGAGGTACGCCGCGAGCCCGTCGACGGAGGCGACCCGGTCGATGGACTCGAGCAGCGGCCGCACCGGCTCCGCACCGAGCGCCTCGACGCGGTCGGTGTCCATGAAGCTGGCGAACAGGTCGCCGACCTTGCGCGCGTCGACGGCGCTGATCCCGCCGTCGGTCACACGCGCACCGTCACCGCTGGCGCAGTCCTCGACGATCTGGCGCACCTTCTGCTCGGCCTCGTCGGCCAGGCTCACGAACGGGCCCCACGAGGAGCGGTCGCTGGGGATCTCCACCGTGGCCAGCCAGGCGCCGTTGACGTGGCCGAACAGGTCGTCCTGGGGTCGGATCGAGGGGTCCATGCCCTCGCGGGCGTCGTCGAGGATCGTCACCCCCCGAACCTATCGAGGCTTCCTAGACTTGTCGGCATGACACAGGTTGAGGTCCACGACCAGCCCGAGGCGCACCGCTACGTCGCGACCGTCGACGGCGAGCAGGTCGGTCTGGCGGCCTACACGCTCGACGGCGACGTCATCACCTTCACCCACACCGAGGTCGACGACAGCCACGCCGGCGAGGGCATCGGGAGCACGATCATCACGACCTCCCTGGAGGACGTACGCCGCCGTGGCCTGCGGGTGGTGCCCCGCTGCCCGTTCTACGAGGCGTGGTTCGACAAGCACCCCGAGGCGGCCGACCTGCTGGCCTGATCCATGTGACGAGGGGCTCGCGCGGCCTCCGACTCCGCAATCCCGGGGGCTCAGTAGTCCGCGGTCTCACCAAGGTGGTCTCAGACCACCGTCCATGTGCCGCGCGGGGCGCCTGCCCCGGTGACGACGTCCGGACGGGCCTTGCGGGGCTGCCGCGACGACGCCGGGGTCTGACGAGCGTGCGTTCCGCACGGGGTTCCTCCTGCGGTGCGGTCACTGGTCGAGTCAAGGCAATGTCAGTGGCGCTCGAGGACTGTGACGACGGCTATTGGGACTGAGCTTGTTAGGCAAGAGTCAGCCCGACGCGAGCCAGTCATCGGTGACGCACCCCTCTTCGTAGTGCCACCACCCATCCTCATGCCCTCGCTCCAAGAGACGCTTCACGGGATCGGCGGCCGTGGCTGGACTGATGTCGAGCGCGACGATGCTGACCGGTTCCGCTATGCCCTCACCCTCGACCCCGAGCGGAGCGAAAGCATCGAGAACTGCCTGTCGGTCGCCCTTCAAGGGCCCCTCGAGGCGCGGGATGACGCGAACCACTACGCGACCGCCAGCCTCTAGCACCCGAGTGCACCACCACACACCCTCGTCGTCCTGCTCGGCCTCGACGATGTCGTCGGCGGCGACACCGCGTACGAACCACGGGGTGTTGTCGAGCTTGAACTGGCTAGGGCCTACTGGCCACGCCCAGAGGCCCTCCGAGGTCACCGGAGGCCATCCCGAATCGTCCTGCTCCATCCCAAAGCGAACTCTCACCATGTCCTCCACCAGGTCATGGTGGGGCATCGGGCTCGGCGTGTCACCAGCGCTGACGATCTGCCCGGAGCTCATCCGCGCCTGTCTCGAGAGCAGTCCAAGAATCACGACGCCCACACTTCCGCCTCAGCGAGACCAGCTCTCACGACGGGGGCAAACTGCATTGTCGGCCAACGTCGTCGTCGCATGAGAATCCCTGACTGGTGACGGCATTTCCGCGAGCTCACGGATACCGCAGGTCTGGCGATCGTCGCTAGCGGTGAGCTCTTGACTTCTGTCATTCCTTGCGGCTCCAGGCGTCGGCCAACTGGGCGGACCAGCGGCCAAGGTGCCGGCGGATCGTGATGTCGCCGCCGAAGCATGCAGAGACGTGTGAAGAGGTCAGCGACTGCGCGACCGGCCCTTTGGACACGATCCGGCCGCCGCGTAGGAGGAGGGCGTGCGACGTCGAGGCGGGTAGCTCCTCGATGTGGTGCGAGACCAGCACGATGGCGATCTGTGGCATGTGGGTGCGGATCACGGAGATCGCGGAAAGCAGCTCCTCGCGCGCCATGAGATCGAGACCGGTCGCTGGCTCGTCGAGCAAGAGCAGCTCGGGATCGGACATCAGTGATCGAGCGATGCGCAGGCGCCCTCGCTCGCCCTGAGAAAGGCCGTTGACTTGCCTGCCGCGCAGGTGCTGGCAGCTCATCACTGTCATCAGCTCGTCGGCACGGTGGTGATCGTCTGCTGTGTACTTCTTCCACATCGGGTGCACGCTGCCGGTGCGTCCGGTCAGGACCACGTCCTCGGCGTTGAGGTCCTCAGGCATCTGCGTGCTGGGATTGACGGCACCGAGCTCTGCTCGCAGCGTCCAGATGTCGACGCGACCCATGGTGCGGCCGAGGATCGTGACGCGCCCGGCGCTGGGGAAGCGTGAGGTGTCAGCGAGAGACAGCAACGTCGTCTTTCCAGCCCCGTTGGGGCCCAGCAGGGCCCAGGTCTCACCGTGTCTGACTGTCCAGTCGATGTCTTCGACGAGTCGCTCTCCCGAGGGAACCCAGACCGTCACCCCGGCAAGCTCGAGAGCGATACCACCCACTGACTGGTTCATCGAGCCCTCCTCAGGTCGACCGACGCTCCACATCATCAGGAGAACACTCGGCGAAGGATGGCAGGCACTCCGGCCGTTTCCTCGACTGTCCGTAAGCCAAACGATGAGCGACGTTCCGGAGCCGGGGTGACCGCGCTCCGCAACCTTCCCGCGGGGACCAAGGCGGCGCTGCGCAAGCGTGCCGAGCAGAGTCATCGGTCAGTCGAGGCCGAGGCGCGCGAGGCGCTGACCAAGGCACTGAGCGACCGCCACGATCGTCGACCTGCCGGGAACCGACGAGGGCGCCGAGCTCTAGTTCGAGCCCGAGCGGCTGGGGCTGACCGCTCGCTCCGCGCACCTGTGAGGTACCTGCTGGACACCGACGTGGTGTCCACGCTTCGGGTTCGAGGGCGCAGTCCCGCGGTCGAGGCGTGGGCCGTGTCGGTGCCGCTGGGCGATCAGTTCGTGTCGGCGTTCACCGTCGCCGAGATCGAGCGCGGCGTGATCGCGAAGGAACGCGCCGACGCCGGGCAGGGGGAGGTCCTGCGTCGCTGGTTCGAGGATCACGTCCTGCCTGCGTTTGCGGGTCGCGTGGTGCCCTTCGACGTCGCAGCGGCGAGTCCTCGCTCGGTACCGGGTCCCCGAGCACGCGCCGTTCGACGACGCACTCGTCGCGGCGGTTGCGGAGTCCGCCGAGATGACCGTGGTGACGCGCAACGTCCGACACTTCGAGCCCCTCGGAGTGCTCGTTCTCGATCCGTGCGACCTGCCGAGCTCCGACGTCTGACACCGCGGGGCTCCGCATCGGACCGCCGCGCCGGCCTCCAGGGAGCACGACCTGCCGACTGGTCCGGCCGCCCCAGGGCTCAGAAGCGAAGCACCGTTTTGCCCAGCACCTTGCGCTCGGCCATCTCGACCAGCGCGGCGCCGATCTCCTCGACCGGGCGCACCGGGCCGAGCGGCGGGTCGACGGTGCCGGCACGCATCATCGGCACCAGCGCGTCCCACTGCCAGCGCATGTAGCCGCGCCGCGACATCGCGTACGCGCCCCAGCCGACGCCACGGACGTCGACGTTGTTGAGCAGCAGCCGGTTCACCTTCACCTCGGGGATCGAGCCGCCGGTGAAGCCGAGCACCAGCAGCCGGCCCTCCTCGCCCAGGCAGCGGAGGTAGTCGGTGAACAGCTGTCCGCCGACGACGTCGGCCACGATGTCGACGGGGCCGCCGGCAGCCTGCACCACCGCGTCCTTCAGCCGCCCGTCGAGCTCCTCCAGCACCACGGTCGCGTCGGCTCCGGCCGTACGAGCCACCTCGGCCTTCTCGGCGGTGGAGACCAGCCCGACAGTCCGCGCGCCGAGGCCCTTGGCGACCTGGAGCAGGGCCGTGCCCAGCCCGCCGGCGGCGCCGGTGACGAGCACCGTCTCGCCCTCGGCCAGCGACCCGCGCACGGCGAGCGCGAAGTGGGCGGTCAGGTAGTTCATCCCGATCCCGGCGGCCTGCTCGAAGGACACCTCGTCGGGCAGCGGGAAGACCGCCTCGGACGGCGCGGCGAGCACCTCGCAGCCCGAGCCGTGCGACTGCACCACCGCGACGCGGTCGCCGGCGGCGTACTCCCCGGACGCCTCGCGCACGGTGCCGGCGGCGTCGACGCCGAGGGCGAAGGGCAGCTCCGGGCGCACCTGGTACTCGCCCTTGGACAGCAGCAGGTCGGGCCAGGCGATGCCGACCGTCTGCACGTCGACCAGCACCTGCCCCTCGCCCGCCGTCGGCTCGGGGACGTCGACCACCTCGACCGCGTCGGGACCGTCCAGGCTGCTCACCATCGCTGCACGCATGGGCCCAACCTAGGACCCGGCACGCACGTCGTCGCGACGGGCCGGGTCAGCGTGCCTCGACGACCTTGTGCAGCTCGAAGTGCATGGGGTCGGTGTAGCTCCAGTCGCCACCCCAGGCGAAGCCCCACTTCTTGAAGATCGCCACGACGGTGCGGTCCATCTCACCCACGGTGCCGCGCTGGTTGCCCGGGACGTTCATGTCCAGGGCGGTGCCGAAGGAGTGGAAGGAGAGCTGGCTGGTGCCGGCGATGAACTTCGGCACGAAGCAGCCGGCGTACTCGCCGGGGTGGATCTTGTCGGCCAGGCCGCGCTGGACGACCTCGGTGAGCGCGGCCCGCAGCTCGGGGAGCATCACCTTGTTGCAGGTGACCCTGCCGAGGATGGGGACCTCCTCGGTGCGGATGTACTTCGCCACCCACGCCGGGTCGACGCGCACGCCGCCGCCGGCGGTCGCGGTGTAGCGCAGCGTGTCCAGCGAGCCCGTGACGGACCCTCCGGTCACCACGGCCGTGAGCTGCTGTCCGATCTTCAGGTCGACCCCGAGGATCTGGACGCTGGCGTCCTTGCCCATGATCTTCTGGATCGTCGAGTAGACCTCGCGCGGAGCGGTCGCGCCGGTGGAGACCAGCAGCGCGTTGTCCTTCTTCATGCCGAGCTCGGAGGCCCACTTCTCGTTCACCACGGCGTCGATGACGCTCTTGCCGCTCGCGCGCGCGACGAGCGGCGCGTACGCCCCGACGTGGACCCGGTCGGCGTCCTCGGCGGTGCCCATGCGGACGTAGCCCTTGTCGTCCTCGAGCCGCTTGCCCACGGCCGGGTCGACCGCCATCTCGCCGCCGGCGACGCGCTGCCACACCGCCTGGGTCTTCGCCGAGCCGGCCGGCGTGAACCGGCGGAACGTCGCGGGGTCGACCGCGGCGTACGAGACGGGCCGCTCCTCGTCGTAGAAGTTCGCCAGCGAGAACGAGTCGGTGTCGGTGACGCCGCGGAGCTTCGCGACCTTCTCCACCGCGTCCTTCGACAGCGAGGAGGAGCCGGTCACCAGGATGTCCGCGGAGACCGCCGGCTGGGACAGCGCCGGCGGCATGTCCATCGCGAGCCCGTCGACGGTGGGGACGTCGGAGCTCGGCGTCGCGGTGGCCGACGGCTCGCCCTTCTGCGACGAGGTCTCGACGTCGTCCTGCCTGGTCCCGCACCCGGCCGCACCGAGCAGCAGCGCCCCCGCCGCGAGCGCGGCGGTGAGCGTGCGCGCGCGTACGCCGGTCCCCGTGATCACAGTCCAGGACTGTAACCGCGGTCACCCAACGAGATGTCCGGTTCTGGCGGTTGCTCCGGTCGTCGGTCCCGCGGATCCGTGCCCCCCGACCACCCCCGGCGGTAGCGTCGTCGCATGAGCGAGGACGAGAAGACCGGCAGCGACGACGCGGCTCAGCCGGGCATCAGCGACGACCAGCTGCCCGACGACGTACGCCCCGACGACGACAACCCGCTGGCCCACGGCCCGACCGACGAGGACGACGAGGACGAGGGGATGTCGCTGGGCGAGGACGGCCCGGGCGCCTCCTGAAACCCGACGGCGGAACCGGGTGCGGATAGCGTCTGCCCCATGAGCAGCACCTCAGGCCCCTCCGACACCGTCTGGCCGATCGGGATCGACTTCGGCGGCACCGGCATCAAGGCGGCGCCCGTCGACCTGGTCACCGGCGAGTTCGCCCGGGACCGGAAGCGGATCGACACGCCGAAGCCCGCCACGCCAGAGGCGGTCGCGGAGGTGATGCGTCAGCTCGTCGACGCGTTCCCCGAGTCCACCGGCCCCGTCGGGGTGTGCGCGCCGGCCGTCGTACGACGCGGCGTGCTGGAGTCGGCCGCCAACATCGACAAGTCCTGGATCGGCGTCGACGCGGACGCGCTGCTCACCGAGCGGCTCGGTCGGCCCGTGCACGTGCTCAACGACGCCGATGCGGCCGGGTACGCCGAGCTCCAGTACGGCGCCGCGAAGGGTCGCACGGGGCTGGTCATCCTCACCACGCTGGGCACCGGGATCGGCAGCGCGTTCCTGTACGAGGGGCGCCTGATCCCCAACTCCGAGCTCGGCCACCTCGAGATCGACGGCCACGACGCCGAGTCCCGCGCCGCCACGAGTGCCCGCGAGCGCGACGACCTGTCGTGGAAGGAGTGGGGCAAGCGGCTCACGACGTACTACAAGACGCTGGAGAAGCTCTTCTCCCCGGACCTGTTCGTCGTCGGTGGCGGGGTCTCGAAGAACTCCGAGAAGTTCTTCGACTACATCGACATCAGCACCGAGATCATCCCCGCGCAGCTGCGCAACTCCGCCGGCATCGTCGGCGCCGCCGCGCAGTCCCACCTGGACTGATCCGCGGGTACGCCGCAGGCGCGTCCCGACGACCTGTGCAGAACTCCCCGCACCGAGACGTCCTCCGCATAGAATCCGCGGCGAGTCGGATGGTCCGATTTAAAGTCTATCGACTTTGTGTGCAATGGTGTTCCCGTGAACGCTCTCGGACTCACGCGCCGCTATCGGCTGCTGCTGGTGGCCGTCGTCGTGGTGCTCGCGCTGGCAGCCAGCGTCCTCGCGATCAGGGACGCCACCGCGCAGGGGGGCAGCGCCCCGGCGCCGCCCACCGCCACGGCGACCTCCCGGGCGACCTTCCAGACGACCTCACCCGAGCCGAGCCCGGCCGTCGCCCGTCCCGGCCCGAGGCCCAACGTCATGGTCGTGATGCTCGACGACATGCGCTTCGACGAGCTGAGGTTCCTGCCGCGGACCCGGGCGTTCGTCCAGGACCGCGGCCTGACCTTCACCAACGGGTACTCGCCGTACCCGCTGTGCTGCCCGGCGCGCTCGTCGTTCCTGCTCGGCCAGTACGCGCACAACCACGGCGTGCTCTACCACGAGCGGCCGTACGGGTTCGGCGCGATCGACGACCACGAGAGCATCGCGACGTCGCTGAGCAGCGCGGGCTACCGCACCGCGATGGTCGGCAAGTACCTCAACAAGTACGGCGTCGCCCGCTCGAAGGTGACGGGCCGGTCGTCCTACCGCTACGTCCCCGCCGGCTGGACGGACTGGATGGCCGGCCTCGACAGCACGCCGGGCAGGCGGGGGCCGTACGCCGGCAGCACGTACGACTACTTCCACCTCAACCAGAACATCAACGGCCAACCGACCTCGTTCCCCGGGCAGTACTCCTCCGACGTGATCGCGAGCGAGGCCGCGGACCTGATCGGGACGTACGGCGCCGAGCGGCCGGCGAAGCCGTGGTTCCTGTGGCTCACACCCGTCGCGCCGCACCACGGCGGACCGGTCGAGCCCGACGACCCGCCGACGTACCACCGCCGCAACGGCAGCGAGCAGGAGTTCGTCACCCCGGCCCGTCCGAGCTGGGTGAAGGGACGCTTCGACACGCAGGTCACCCACGGTCTCGGCCAGCCGGTGGGCCACGCCGCCGAGGCCGACCTCTCCGACAAGCCGCGGGTCTACCGCCGCCAGCCGGAGGCGGGACCGGTGGAGAAGCGCCGGCTGCGCGACACCGAGCGGCAGCGCGCCGAGGCGCTGTACGCCTGGGACCGGGCCTTCGGCACGGTGATCGACCGGCTGCGCAGCACCGGGCAGCTGGCGCACACGCTCGTGGTGTTCACCTCCGACAACGGCTACTACAACGGCGAGCACCGTCAACGGATCGGCAAGATCAAGCCGCACGAGCCGGTGATCCGCGTGCCCCTGCTGGTCGCCGGGCCCGGCATCCCGCACGGGGTGCGGCAGACGCCGGTCACCACCTTCGACCTGACGTCGACCATCCTCGACATCGCGGGCGCCGGCCCGGCGACGAGCCGTCCGATGGACGGCGAGTCCAAGGCCGACGTGCTCTACGGCCGCGACCGGGGCTGGACGTACCCGATGCTCACCGAGGGGCTGCTCACCGGGATCAAGCGGGCCGGTCACGGGTTCGACGGTGGGCTGAACGAGGTGGGCATCGACACCGGCCGCTACAAGTACGTCCGCTACGCGACCGGGGAGCGCGAGCTCTACGACCTGCGGACCGACCCGCTCGAGCTGACCTCGCGGATCGGGGACCCCGCGTACGCCCGGGTCCAGGCCGACCTGGACCGGATGTGGCGGCGCTACAAGTCCTGCATCGGCGAGGCCTGCCGGGTGCCGATGCCGAAGCGGTATCAGGTCTCGGTGAACGCCCTCGCCGACCAGCACGCGAGGGCGACCGCGGCGACCCGGGCGTACTACGGCGGCCGCTGAGCGGTGCCCTACGGCGTCCGCGCGGGGACGACGACGTACCCCGCAGACGCGTCGCCGTACACCGTGAGCCAGTCGCGGTCGTGGTGCCAGCGCCACGCGAGGTGGGCGCAGACGATGCCGTCGACCTCGTCCTCGACGCGCTCGAGGTCGACCTGGCGACGGGCGTCCGCGACGGCCGTACGGATCTCGGCCCAGCGCGGGTGCTCGCCGAGGCGCAGCGGCGCCACCCGGGTCAGACCGTCCAGCAGGACGCGGAAGGCCGCCTGCCGGTCGGCCACGCTGCGCCCCTTCTTCGCCTTGTACGCCAGCACCCGGTCCAGGTCGAGGAGCGCCACGATCGCAGGATGGGGGTAGACCTCCAGCGCCACCGGCGCTGCCGGCGACCCGGTCAGCCCCGGGTCGGGCGCCCAGCCCTGCCGCGCGCACAGCACCTCGGCACGCGGTGGGTCGAAGTGGGCGAAGCCGCGGTGGGAGGGGTACGCGCTCGCGCCGAAGCGCCCCCACGTACGGCCGACCTGACGCTCCGCCTCACGCATCCCCGACGCGTTCGGCACCACGATCGGCGCATCGATGCCGATCACCGCCGGCGCGAGACCGGCCAACCAGGCGTCCAGCTCCGCGTCGCTACGGACGACGCCGGAGCGTACGAGCGCCCCGTCCTCGTCGACCAGCGCCACCCCCGTCCGGTTGCGGGTGCTCCAGGCGAGGTCGACGCCGACGTACGACGCGCTCAGGCGAACGGGTTCGGCAGCGCCCCCGGCAGCCGGCCGAGGATCTCGCGGGCCTGGTCGGCGGACCGGTGCTCGACGAGCACCTCGTACTTCGTGGCCACGACCTGGGTGACGGAGGAGAAGTCCCGCTGCCCGCGTGTCAGGGCGTAGCCGACGAGCGCCCAGATGACCCCGAACAGCGCGCCCAGGAGGGCCGTGCCGACGATCTGCACCAACGCGTTGCCGCCGTCGGTGAACAGGCTGAACAGCAGCCCGATCAGCACACCGAACCACAGCCCGGAGACGGCGCCGCCCGCGGCGACCCGGCCCTGGGTCAGCCGACCGGTGATCCGCTCCACCCGCTTGAGGTCGGTGCCGACGATCATCAGCTGCTCGACCGGGAACTTCTCGTCGGAGAGGAAGTCGACCGACTTCTGCGCCTGCGCGTAGTCGTCGTACGTCGCCAGGGACTGGGGGAACTCCAGCTTCAGCGGGTTCAGCGAGGCCGCCGCGGCCATCGGGTTGCTCATGGCTCCCAGTGTGCCCCACCGCCCGAGGGGGGCGGGCCCAGCGCGCGCTCCCAGCGGGAGCGACCCTCGTGCAGGGCGAGCTCGCCGTCGGTCCGCTCGGCCGCGACCGGGTCGTGCGTGGCCATCACCACCACCGCCCCGCGGTCGGCCTCCGCCCGCAGGGCGGCGATGACCTGCTCACGGTTGCCGGCGTCGAGGTCGCTGGTCGGCTCGTCGGCGAGCACGACGGCCCCTCGGGCCGCCAGGACGCGGGCGACGGCGACCCGCTGCTGCTGGCCACCGGAGAGCTCCTCGGGCAGCTGCCGCCCGACGTCCTCGAGACCCACTCTCTCCAGAGCGGCGATCGTCCGGTCCGCGGCCTCGGGCGGGGGCACCGCCGCACTCAGCACCGGTACGAGAACGTTCTCGTGAGCGGTCAGCGACGTGACCAGCGCATTCCCCTGCGGTACGACGACCACGCCCGCGCGAGCGGCCGCGGACCGGTCGGCCAGGGTCCGCCCGTCCACGCTGACGTACCCGTCGCTCAGCGGTACGGCCCCGGCCAGCGCCCACAGCAGGGTGGTCTTGCCCGCACCCGAGGGCCCGGTGACGGCCAGGAACGTCCCCGCGTCCAGAGCGAGGTCGACAGGGGACAGCGTGAAGTGCTCGTAGGCCACCGTGAGGCCGTCGGCGCGCAGCACGCTCACCGCTCCTCCTCCGGCGCCGGGTCGAGCACGAACCGGTCACCCGACTGCTCGACGCGGACCAGGGTGCCGGGCACCAGCGCCTCCCGGGCGTGCGTGGGCAGCGGGAGGAAACCGTCGGCGGTGACCACGGAGTACTCCTCCCCGCTGCGGCCCTCGCCACCGACGCGCCCGTCGCGGATCGTCACCGTCCGCGGCAGCGACGCCGCGACGTCGGGGTCGTGGGTGACGACGACGACCGTGGCGCCCAGCGAGCGGTTGACCTCCGCCAGCGCCGCCATCACCCGGTCCCGTGCGACGTGGTCGAGCTGGCTGGTCGGCTCGTCGGCCAGCAGGACCCCGGGCGCCGCGGCGACCGCCACCGCGACGGCGCACAGCTGCAGCTGGCCCGGGGTCAGCGCGGTCAGCGCGGCCTCGCCCGCACCGGCCAGGCCGACGGTGCTGAGCACGTCGTCGACCTCCGGCACCTCGCGGCCCAGGCGCCGCGCAGCGTACTGGGCGAAGCCGACGTTCTCCCGCGGCGTGAGGTACGGCAGGAGGTTGCGCCAGGCGCCCTGCAGCACCAGCGCGATCGTCCCGGCGCGAAGGTCCTCGAGCTCGCGGGTCGTCGCGGCCGACAGCTCGACGTCACCGACCTGGATCGTTCCGGCGCTCGGCCGGAAGAGACCGCCCAGGAGGCTCAGCAGAGTCGACTTCCCCGCGCCCGAGGGACCCAGGAGACCGATCTGCTCGCCCGCGCGCACCCGCAGGTCCACCCCCGAGAGCGCAGCGACGTCGCTGCCCTCGGAGCGGTAGATGTGCACCAGCCGGCTGGTGAGGATCGGGAGCCCGGCGCTCACAGGACCTCCCTGAGCCGGTCGAGGTGGGACCTCGCCGCGATCGCCCGGCCGGCCGCACCGACGACCACCGCGGCGACCAGCGCGGCCGTCGCCAGGCTCGCCAGCACCACGACCCAGGCCGTCGACAGGTCCAGGGTGGACACCTCGGGTCGCCGGGCGAGCAGCGGGACCGAGGGCAGCGCGAGCACCGCCCCCAGCAGTCCGGACACACCCCCGGCGATCGCCGCGAGGAGGACGACGAGGACGTCCGCCGCGGCTGCGACCCGTCGTACGTCGGAGGGCCGCAGGCCGGTCATCCGCAGGGCCGCGAGGTCGCGGGACCGCTGGCGCCACCCGGCGACCGCGATCACCAGCAGGGCGAGGAGCACGGCCAGCAGCGCAGCGCCCCCGACTGCGGCGCCGAGCTCCAGCGCCCAGGCGGGGATGGTGGAGTCGAAGCGTCGCGTCGTGCCCGACAGCGTCGCGACGCCGGCGAGCGCGACGCCCTCGTCCGCGAGCGCGGTTCGCACGGCACGGAGCAACGCCGGGTCGACGGAGCCGAACCAGATGGAGAGCCCGCTGTTCGGGTCCACCGCACGTCCGCGCTCGAGCACGTCGAGGTTGACCAGCGCG
Source organism: Marmoricola endophyticus (assembly GCF_014644415.1). Classification (GTDB taxonomy): domain Bacteria; phylum Actinomycetota; class Actinomycetes; order Propionibacteriales; family Nocardioidaceae; genus Marmoricola; species Marmoricola endophyticus. Next base: position 2,246,195 of record NZ_BMKQ01000001.1, on the reverse strand, counting down.
GCGCTCGCCCCGGAGGAGGGGATCCGCGGGAGCCGCCCGACCTCCACCGCCGGCTGGGCCTGCGAGTCGATGCCGGTCGTCGTGAACCGCCCCTTCCGCGCGCCCGGAGGCAGCGACCCGGTGACCAGGGCCGGCACCCGCTGGGGCAGCCACTGCTGCTGCGAGGAGACCGTCCGAGAGCTCGTGGTCCTCAGCGACAGGGTCAGCGAGGAGCTGCTCCCCGAGGACCGGACCGAGCCGGTGCTGGCACTGACCTGGGAGGTCCAGGACGACCCCCGCAGCGCCACCGGTGTCCCGTTCGCGGCGACGTCGCTCAGGCGCAGGTCCCCGACGATCGAGGCGGGGACGCCGGTCGTCACGTCCACGGCGACCAGGCGGCAACCGGTCGCGCAGCTGACCTGCCGGGAGAAGCGGAACCCGGCAGAGTCCTTGCGCAGCTTCCCGAGGGGGACGGGGAGGAGCTCGTTGTCGGCGCTCAGCACCTGCAGCGTCACCGACACGGGGGTGTAGCCGCCGCCCGGCACGTCCACACGCAGCGACAGGGCGTCCAGTCGTCCGGTGAGGGTCGTCCCCCGCAGCACCACGGGCGGCACGTCGGGCGCGGCGAGCCTCGGCCAGGGGATCGTGCTCGCGTCCTGGCCCGGGAAGAGCGCGACCCGCCGAAACTCGTCGGGCACGACGGCAAGCGCCTCCGCCCCGTCCGACCCGGCCGGACGGGTCCGTACGACCGGGGTCGCCCGGCGTCCCCCGGGGTCGACCCGCGCGAGCGCGCGACGCACGGCCGCGAGGTCGGTACCGCGCACCTCCGCGACCATCGGAGCACCGACCTGCTGCTCGGCGGCGGACTCCCGGTTGCGCGCACCCACCGCCAGGGCGTCCGCGCTGAAGACCACGAGGGCCACGCCCACGGTGACCAGCACGACGGTGCGTCGCGTGGTCCGTCCACGTGCCCCCGTGAGCACCGAGATCGCCAGCCGCGCCCGTCCGCGCAGCAGCAGCCGGCGTCCCAGCCACGCCGCCACCGGGAGCACCACCGTGGCCAGCACCAGGCCGACGAGGAGGGCCAGGAGCGCGGGCGCGACGAGGGCGAACGGTCCCGAGAGCGCACCGGACGCGAAGGCGAGGCTGAGCGCACCGGCCACCGACGCGAGCACGATCTCGCCCGGCCCCGGCCGCCAACCGCCCCGCGCCGGCACCGATCTGAGGAGGGAGTCGATGCCTTCCCTGGTCACCAGGCCGACGGGGAGCCAGGTGAGGGCACCGAGCACGAGCACGCACCCGGGTGCCGTCGCGACGGCGCTCGCGGTCAGCTCGACCGGGGCACCGCCGGGAAGGAGGTGCACCGTCGCGACGTCGAGAAGCAGCGCGAGGCCCAGCCCGGCCGGCACACCGGCCAGCACCGGCGGGAGCAGCTCCTCGGCCAGCAGCCACCGCGCTCCCTTCCGACCACTGCCGCGCAGCAGCGCCACCGCCACCTCCTGACGCCGCTGCCCGGTGGCGACGCCGAGCACGAACCACAGCACCACGACGACGAGCAGCGCCAGCTGACCGACCAGCAGCGGAACCGTGACCCGCGACTGGTCCCGCTGGTGGAGCACGTCGCCCCGGACGTCGCCCAGCCCCGTCTCGACCTTGATCCCGGCCTGGTCGGCACGGCGCTGCAGGGTCGGCAGCGTCGCGGTCGCGGCCAGGAGCTCGTCGACGCCGGTGGCCGAGCGTCGCAGCAGGTAGTCGTCGGTCGACTGCTCGGAGAGCAGCACCGGCGTCGTGGAGTCGTGCAGCGTCTGCTGGGTCGTGAACCACACGTCGTGGGAGAAGGACGCGATCGGCCCTCCTCCCTCGGCTCCCGAGGAGACCGCGACCTGCCGGCCGAACCAGTACGCCGACGGCTTCTGCCGGTAGACGCCCACGACCCTGAGCGGCAGCTCCGGGCGCAGCCCCCCTTCGCTCGCCTGCGCCGAGTCCGCGCCGATGACGATGCGCTGGCCCACGGCGTACCCGTAGTGGCGGACGTCGCCCTCCGAGACGAGGACCTCGCCGATCGCCCGCGGGCAGCGTCCGCGCACCACGAGGTGCGCACAGAAGCCGTCACGCCACTCGATCGTGCCGTCGGGCGAGGTGAGGGTCTCGGGCAGCACGGGCGCGTCGGCCGAGTCGCTGCGGATCGGTCGCCCGAGCTGGCGCCGCAGCGGCGCCGGGATCGGCGACGCGGAGGCGATCAGGTCGCCGTCGGAGCGCAGCCGGTCGCTGCGCATCTGCAGGCCACTCGTCTCCACCGGCCGCGACGCGAGGTCGGTCCGGACCAGCGCCTGCTGGGTCGCGCGCGTGAACAGCGGCGCGAAGACGGCGCAGGTTGTGACCAGCGCCGCCAGCGCGAGGAGTACGAGGGCCTGCGCACGGCGGTAGCGCAGCCGCTTCCACATCCCCGCTCCGATCGGTCCCGAGGGTGCCGGACCAGCACCGGCTTTGGTTCTACTCCTCTCGCATCGATCGTGGAATCACGGTGCGGTCACGATCAGCGCTCAGAACCGCGCGTTCGCGAGGACCGGCAGGGCCGCTCGCGCCTTCGCGACCTGGTCGCCGTCGACGTCGACGACGAGGAGGCCCGGCTCGTCCCCGAGCTCGCCGAGCACCTGGCCGGTCGGGCCGACGACCATCGAGTGCCCGACACCCGTGGGCGCGCTCCCGGTCGCGCCGGGTGGCGGCGCCTGCCCCGCCGCGGCCACGACGACGGTCGCGTCCAGCGCGCGGGCCCGGACGAGGGTCCGCCACTGGTCCACCTTGCTCGGCCCGGCGCCCCACGACGCCGGCAGCAGCACCACCTCGGCCCCCTCGCGCGCCAGCGCGGTGAACAGGCCGGGGAAGCGGACGTCGTAGCAGACGGCCAGCCCGACCGTCGTCCCCGCGATCTCGACGGTGACGGGCTCCGAGCCCGGTGCGACCGTGTCGGACTCCTTGAAGCCGAAGGCGTCGTAGAGGTGCACCTTGTCGTACGACGTCCGCTCACCGCCGGGGGACGCGACCAGCAGGGTGTTGCTCACGCGCCCGTCGTCGTTGGGCGTGAACATCCCGGCGACGACGGTGACGCCGTGCTCGGTCGCGGCGGCCGCGACGGCGTCGGCCCACGGACCGTCCACCGGCTCGGCGACCTCGTCGAGACGACCGCCGCCGAAGCAGCGCATCGTCGCCTCGGGCAGGACGACCAGGTCCGCGCCCTCCCCCGCGGCCCGGGCAGCCTGCTCCCGGACGATCTCGAGGTTGGCCCGCGGGTCCGGGCCGGTGGTCACCTGGGCGAGTGCGAGACGCATGTCCCCATCGTGCACGGGTCGTGTGCCCGATGGTCGCGGGAGTGGTCGCCGGAGCAGCCGCTGCCGCACACGACCGCGCCCTAGAGTCGGCCCATGAGTGAGAGCTGCCTGTTCTGCGCGATCGTGGCGGGCGACGTCCCCAGTGCGCGCGTCGCGGAGGACGAGACGACGTACGCCTTCATGGACATCAACCCCGCCACCACCGGCCACCTGCTGGTGGTGCCGAAGCGGCACAGCACCGACCTGCTCGAGATCGGCCCGGACGACCTGACCGCGGTGACCCTGGCGGCCCAGCGCATCGCCGGCGTGGCCAAGGCCGAGCTGGGCGCGGACGGCGTCAACCTGCTCAACTGCTGCGGCGCTGCGGCCTGGCAGACGGTGTTCCACTTCCACCTGCACGTGATCCCGCGGTACGCCTCGGACACCCTCACCCCGCCGTGGCTGCCCGACCAGGGCGGCGACGCGGACGCGATCCGGGCCACCGGGGCGAGACTGGCCGCCGCCGTCGGATGGTCGAGCAGCGAGCGCTAGCGAGCGCGTCGAGGCCCCCGCACCCGACAAGCAGCCTCAGGGCAAGGCCGGCAGCGCCTCCTGGCGCAGCCAGGCGTCGAACAGGTCGGCGACGTCACCGCCGCAGTGCGCCACGAAGTCGTCGCTGGTGACCGAGCCGCCGCGGTGGGCGGCGACCCAGCTGCGCAGCAGGTCGAAGAACCGCTGGTCGCCGACCCGGGTGCGCAGCGAGTGCAGCAGCAGCGCGCCGCGCTTGTAGACGCGGTCGTCGAACATCAGGTCCGGGCCGGGGTCGGCGAGCAGCAGGTCCTGCGGCTGCGCGGCCAGGCGGGCGTGGTGCTCGGCGGCGTGGGAGGCCGCCGTACCCCGCCCGGAGGCCTCCGACCACAGCCACTCCGCGTAGCAGGCGAAACCCTCGTGCAGCCAGATGTCGCGCCAGTGCCTCAGCGTGACGGCGTTGCCGAACCACTGGTGCGCCATCTCGTGGGCGACCAGCCGCTCGCGGCTCCAGTCGGCCGAGACGAAGTTGCGGCCGAACGTCGACAGCGACTGGCTCTCCAGCGGGATCTCGAGGTCGTCGTCGGTGATCACGGAGGTGTAGGAGGAGAACGGGTACGCCCCGAACCGCTCGACGTAGGCCGCCATCATCTCCGGCTGCCTGCCGAACGAGGCGTCGAAGTCCGGTCCACCCACGTCGGCCGGCGCGACCACGCTCATCGGCACCGGGCCGTCCTGCTCGTGGACGACGTAGCGGCCCACCTGCAGCGTCGCGAGGTACGTCGCCATCGGCTCGTCCATCGCGAACCTCCAGGTCCGGGTGGCGCCCGACCGCGACGGCCGACCGGCGGGCCCGTTGCCGGCGACGTGGTACTCGGCGGGGACGCTGAGCGAGACGTCGTACGTCGCCTTGTCGTCGGGCCGGTCGTTGCACGGGAACCACGACGGCGCGCCGTGCGGCTGGCTGGCCACGATGACGCCGTCGGTCAGCTCCTCCCAGCCGGCCTCGCCCAGGTGCCGCTTGCGGACGGGGCGGGGGTTGCCGGCGTACTTCACGAACACGGTGAGCTCCGCGCCGGCCGCGACCGGTCGGGCCAGGGTGATCCGCAGCCGGCCGCGGCGGGCGGTGAACTTCGCCGGCGCCCGGCCGTCGACCCGCACCTTCGAGGGCGTCAGGTGGTGCAGGTCCAGGCTCAGCGAGCCGAGCTCCTCCTCCGCGCGGCAGGTCAGCATCGCGGTGCCGGACAGCCCGTTCCCCGACGGGCGGTAGGCCAGGTCGAGGGCGTAGTGCGTGACCGAGAAGGACGCGTCGCCGTGGTCGGGGACGTAGGCGTCGGTGCCCGCAGACGCTCCAGCCGTCACTCGGGGCCCTCCCACGGTCCGATCGGGTTGCCCAGCCAGCGGGTGCGGCTCGGGACCTCCTCCCCCCGCATCACCAGCGAGGCGGGCCCGATCGTCGCATGGCGCCCGATCGTCGCCGCGGGCAGCACCACGGAGTTGGGGCCGAGGGTGGCGCCGCGCCGCAGGCGTACGGGGTCCAGGGCCAGCACCCGGTCGTGGAACAGGTGGGTCTGCACGACGCAGCCGTGGTTGACCACCGACCCGTCGCCGAGCTCGACCAGGTCGGTCTCCGGCAGCCAGTACGTCTCGCACCACACCCCGCGGCCGATCCGGGCGCCGAGCGCCCGCAGCCAGACGTTGAGCGCGACCGTGCCCGGCACGACGGTGGCGAACCAGGGCGCCGCCAGCACCTCGGTGAAAGTGTCGGCCAGCTCGTTGCGCCACACGAACGACGACCACAGCGGGTGCTCGCCCGAGCGGTGCCGGCCGACCAGCAGCGCCTTGGTGAGCACGCTCAGCGCCGCGGCGAGCGCCCCGGCCAGTGCGAGCACCGGGCCGCAGAGGACGACGGCCAGCCAGAGGTGCCGCTCCAAGAGCACGACCAGCACGGCGGCGGTGACGGCGTACCAGAGCACGGAGACCAGCAGCGGCACCACGCGTGCCGTCTCGACGAGCGCGCGCAGCACCTTCAACCGGGTCGGCGGGTCGTAGGTGCGGCTGGAGTCGGTCTCGCCCGCCGTACGACGCAGCCGCGTCGGCGGGCTGCCCACCCAGGACGAGCCCTTCTTCGCCTCGCCGCGCTGCGGGGCCGCGGAGAGCACGGCGACCAGCGAACGCTTGGGCACCTTGCGGCCCACCGCGGCCATGCCGGAGTTGCCGAGGAAGGCCCGCTTGCCGATCCGTACCTCGTCCACGCGCAGCCAGCCGCCGCCGAGCTCGTAGCAGCCGAGCAGCGTGTCGTCGGCGAGGAACGCGTGGTCGTCGACCTGGGCGAGCCGCGGGACGAGCAGCACCGTCGAGGCCTCGACGCCCGTGCCGATCCGGGCGCCGAGCAGCCGCAGCCAGGCCGGGGTGAGCGCGGCCGCGTAGACCGGGAACAGCCAGGTACGCGCGTCGTCGAGCACCCGGAACGTGGTCCACACGCGCAGCGCCCGCCACGACCGGACCGGCACGTGGCCGGGGGCGAGGCGGATCCCGAGCAGCCGCACCACGAGCACGACGAGCAGGGCGAGGACGGCGTACCCGACCAGGGCGCCGAGCGGCAGCAGCGGCAGCGCGGCGAGCAGCGCGGCGCCCGGGCTCGTCTCGTCGAGCGTCGACGGGACCACGACCGCCAGCCCGGCCAGGATGCCCAGCGCGGGGAGCGCGGCGACCACCAGCGCGGCGACGGCGTACGCCGCGGTCCACCCGCGACCGCGCGACGGCCGGTCGTCCCAGGGTCCGCGCGCGGAGCGGCTGACCCTCGAGGCGGGGACCCCCGACCAGTACTCCCCCGGTGGCACCTCGCCGAGGACCAGCGACCCCGGCGCCACCTCCGCCTCTCGGCCGACGTCGGCACCGGGGGCCAGCGTGCTGCGGGCCCCGACGCGGGCGCCGCGACGCACGCGTACCCCGCCGACGACGAAGGTGTCGCCGTCGATCCAGGTGCCCGACAGGTCGGCCTCGGGCTCGATCGCGGCACCCGGACCGACCCGCAGCAGCCCGGTGACGGGCGGCAGCGTGTGCAGGTCGACGTCGCGGCCGACCTCGGCGCCGAGGAGGCGGGCGTACCAGAGGAGGTACGGCGCGCCGGCCACCGACACCGCGGCCAGCTCGTCCTGGACGCGGCCGGCCAGCCACACCCGCAGGTGGACCTTGCCGCCGCGGGGGTGCCGACCGGGCGTCACCGGGCGCAGGACCAGCCGCACCACACCGGCGGCCAGCAGCATCCGGCCCGGCGCGGAGAGCAGCACCAGCGCGGCCGGTGCCAGCAGCCACCAGGACAGCGCGGGAGCCCACGCCGCGTCCAGCAGGTCACGCGCGAGGCGACCGCCCAGGGCGAGCCAGGCGAGCCAGCGCAGCCCGGCCAGCGCCCGCAGCGGCAGCAGCGCCACGAGCTGCCCGGCCTGGGTCTTGACGGGTACGGGCGGCACCTCGCGGTCGGTCCTCGTCACCGTGCCGGACAGCTCGCGCAGGCAGGCGGCGAGGCCGGACACGGTCGGGTGGGCGTACAGGTCGCCGACCGCGACCTCGGGGAACCGCTCCCGCAGCCGGCCCACGGTCTGCGCGGCGGTCAGCGAGCCGCCGCCGAAGTCGAAGAAGTCGTCGCCCCCACCGCTCACCTGCGCCCCGAGCACCGCCTGCCAGATCTCGGCGATCCACTGCTCCAGCTCGTCGTCGAGCCCGGTCCCGCCGGCGCTGCCGGGCAGCGGCCACGGCAGGGCGTCCCGGTCGACCTTGCCGGACGTCCGGGTCGGCAGGTCGTCGACCGGCGCGAGTCGCGGCACCAGCGCGGCGGGCAGGCGGTCGCGGAGCAGGTCGAGGCTCGCCGCGGCGTCGAAGGCGTCGTCGGTGCGCAGGTAGCCGACCAGCAGCGTGTTGCCGGTGCTGGTCGACCGCACCGCGGCGGCCGCCGCGACGACCCCGGGGAGCCGCAGCAGCTGGTCGTCGACCTCGCCGAGCTCGATCCGGCGCCCGCCCAGCTTGACCTGGTCGTCGGCGCGGCCGCCGAAGACCAGCCCGGCCGGGTCGTTGCGGACCACGTCGCCGGAGCGGTACGCCCGGTCCCAGCCCAGCGTCGGCATCGGGGCGTACGTCGCCGCGTCCAGCTCCTGGTCGAGGTAGCGGGCCAGCCCGACCCCACCGATGATCAGCTCGCCGGCCTCCCCCGCGGCGACCGGGTTGCCGTCGCCGTCGACCACCGCGAGGTCCCAGCCGTCCAGCGGCAGCCCGATCCGTACCGGGTCCGAGCCGTCCAGCAGCGCCCCGCAGGCGACGACCGTCGCCTCGGTCGGGCCGTAGGTGTTCCACACCTCGCGCCCCTCGCGCTGCAGCCGCGCCGCCAGCTCGGCCGGGCACGCCTCGCCGCCCATGATCAGCAGCCGCACCCGCTCCAGCGCGGTCAGCGGCCACAGCGCGACCAGCGTGGGGACGGTCGAGACGACGGTGATGTCGTTGGCCTCCAGCCAGGGGCCGACGTCGACGCCGCTGCGGACCAGGGACCGCGGTGCCGGCACGAGGCAGGCGCCGTACGCCCAGGCCAGCCACATCTCCTCGCAGCTCGCGTCGAAGGCCACCGAGAGCCCGGCCATCACCCGGTCCCCGGGCCCGACCGGCTCAGACTGCAGGAACAGGCGCCGCTCGGCGTCGACGAAGGCCGCCGCGTTACGGTGGGTCACCGCGACGCCCTTCGGCGTACCGGTCGAGCCGGAGGTGAAGATCACCCAGGCGTCGTCCGCGGGCGTCGGGGCGCGGTCGTCGTCACCGTGCGCCCCGCGACCGTCCTCGTGCGGGGTGAGCACCAGGTCGTCACCGACCACCACCGCGACGGCGGCCTCGCCGAAGACCACCCGTGCCCGCTCGTCGGGGTCGTCGGCGTCGACGGGGACGTACGCCGCCCCGGCCAGCAGGGTGCCGAGGATCGCGACGTACAGCTCGGTGGTCCCCGAGCTGACCCGCACGCCCACCTTGTCGCCGCGTCCGACGTCCGCCGTCTCGAGCTGCTCGGCCAGCACCTGCGCACGGTCGGCGAGCTCGGCGTACGTCAGCACCTCGCGCCCGTTGTCGATGGCCAGCGCGTCGGGGAAGTCCGTCACCGTCTCGGAGAAGATCTCGGCCAGCGTGCTCGGCGCCGGTGCCCGGTCGCCGGCGAGCAGGGACGGCGTCAGGGAGGGCGGCACGCGGGCGATCGAAGCGGAACCAGGTGAACGGCAGGCGACATCCCTAGGCTCACGGCGTGGACGAGCCCGTGGTCGCCTGGGCCGACGCCCGGTCCCTGGGCCCGGCGGACGCCGCGCTGCTCTCCCCCGCCGAGGCACGCCGGGCGGAGCGGTACCGCCGTCCCGAGGACCGCGCGGCGCGGACCGCGGCGGCCGTACTGCTCCGCCGTACGCTCGCCAGGGCCACCGGCGCCGACCCGCGAACCGTCGAGGTCACGCGCCGCTGCCCCCTGTGCCGCGCCACCGACCACGGGCGCCCCGAGGCGCCGGGCACCGGCTTGCACCTGTCGGTCACCCACTGCGGCAGCGTCGTCGGCGTGGCGCTCGCCGCGACCGCGGCCGGGCTCGACGTCGAGCACCCGCGGCGCTTCGCCGATCCGGCGATCGCCGGCGAGGTCCTCGGCGAGGAGGAGCACGCCGCCTCCCCCGCTGAGCTGTGCCGCACCTGGGTCCGCAAGGAGGCGGTCGTCAAGGCCACCGGCGACGGGATCACGGTCGGGCTGCGCGGGGTACGCGTCACCGCGGCCGACGAGCCGGCGGCGCTGCTGTCGTACCCCGGCCCGCTCCTCGCACTGCGGCTGCGCGACGTCCCCGCACCCGAGGGGTACGTCGCCTCCCTCGCCGAGCTGCACGACTGAGCCGGCGGGGAGGTGGCGGGCTCCCCCGTGCCCGCGTTCAGCGGATCTTCAGCCCGCACCCCTCAGACTGGCGCCAGACGTGGTCGGACAGGAGGGGTCGCGGTGCGGGTGCTGGTGGTCGACGACGAGGTCAGGCTGGCGAGGTCGCTGCGGATCGGCCTGGAGGCGGAGGGCTTCGCGGTCGACGTCGCGCCCGACGGGACCGACGGGCTCTGGATGGCTCGCGAGAACTCCTACGACGCGATCGTCCTCGACCTGATGCTGCCCGGCATCAACGGCTACAAGGTCTGCGAGACGCTGAGAGCGGAGCGCAACTGGACACCCGTCCTCATGCTCACGGCCAAGGACGGCGAGTGGGACCAGGTCGAGGGTCTCGACACCGGGGCGGACGACTACCTCACGAAGCCGTTCTCCTTCCCGGTGCTCGTGGCCAGGCTGCGGGCGGTGGCGCGCCGCGGCGCGCGGGAGCGGCCCACCGTGCTGCAGGTCGGGGACCTTCGGATCGACCCGGCGCCGCGCCGGGTCCACCGCGGCGAGGTCGAGGTCGAGCTGACCGCTCGGGAGTTCGCCCTGCTGGCGTTCCTCGCCCGCCACGTCGGCGAGGTGGTCTCCAAGCGTCAGATCCTCGATGCCGTGTGGGACGCCGACTTCGAGGGGGACCCGAACATCGTCGAGGTGTACGTCCGTCACCTGCGCAACAAGCTCGACCGGCCGTTCGGCCGCGAGGCCATCTCGACCCTGCGCGGGGCCGGCTACCTGCTGCGGAGCGACGGTGGCTGAGCGGCGTCGGGCGGCCTCGTTCCGCGCCCGGACGACGCTGGCGGCGACCCTGGTCGTCGCGCTCGCCCTGCTCGCCGGAGCGGTGAGCCTCGTCCTCCTCGTCCGTGGCTCGTTGCGCGAGGGGGTGGAGACCGGTGCCGAGCAGCGGGCCGCCTCCCTCGCCGCCCAGGTGGAGAGCTCCGGGGTGCCGGCCCAGCCTCGGCAGGACGAGGACGACGACGACCCCGAGGACGAGGTCTGGCAGGTCAGCGACCGTGCGGGGTCTGTCGTACGGACCTCGCAGCCCCTGACGAAACCGATCCCGGAGTCGGACGGCGACGTGGTGCGCCTTCCCGGCGCCGACAGCGACTACCTCGCCGTCACCGAGGACGCCGGCGAGTACGACGTGACCGTCGCGGTCTCGCTGGAGGAGGTCGAGGACTCGACCCACGCGCTGGTCCCTCCCCTGCTGATCGGCGTCCCGGTGCTGCTCCTCCTGGTCGCCGCCACGACGTGGACGGTGGCGACGAGGGTCCTGACCCCGGTCGAGCGGATCCGGCGGGAGATGGAGCAGATCACCGGCGACAAGCTCCAGCGACGGGTTCCCGAGCCGCCGACCGGCGACGAGATCCACCGGCTCGCCGTGACGGTGAACCGCACGCTGGCCCGGCTCGAGGCGTTCGGGGTACGGCAGCGACAGTTCGTCGCGGACGCCTCGCACGAGCTGCGCTCACCCTTGGCGAGCATCCGGCAGACCGCCGAGGTGGCGCGCGCACACCCCGGTGCGCTGCCGGAGGGCGAGCTGGCCGACACCGTGCTCGACGAGGGCGCCCGCATGCAGCGGCTCGTCGCGCAGCTGCTCGTGCTGACCCGTACCGACGACGGTGGCGCGGCTCGCGAGCGACGAGAGATCGACCTCGACGACCTCGTGCTCGCCACCGCCGGCCGGGTGCGGCACGGCTCGGCAGGGCGGCCGGACGCCGACCGTTCCCTCCGGGTGGACACCTCGCGCGTCGGGCCCGTGCGGGTCCGTGGCGACGAGCTGGCACTGACCCAGGTCGTGCGCAACCTGGGCGACAACGCCGCGCGGCACGCGCGCTCGACCGTGTCGTACTCCCTCGTGCAGCGTGGTGACCGCGCCGAGCTCGTCGTCGAGGACGACGGCCCCGGCGTCGCCGAGGAGGACCGGGAGCGGATCTTTGAACGGTTCGTCCGGCTCGACGAGGCGCGGGCCAGGGACGACGGCGGGAGCGGGCTGGGGCTGGCCATCGTCGAGGAGATCGTCCGCGCCCACGGTGGCTCGGTGCAGGTGTCGCGAGCGGAGCTCGGCGGCGCCCGCTTCGTCGTCCTGCTGCCCGTCGGCACTGCTCCCTGAACGATCCTTCAGGTGGCTTCAGGGCCGGTTCAGCGAGGCCGTCGCACGGTGGGTCCACCAGCTCGACGAACCGGAAGGACCATCACCATGACCACCACCAAGCGCATCGCCATCCCCGCCCTCCTCGCCGCCATCGCCCTCGTCGTCGGCGGCGTCGTCTGGGCCACCACCGCCTCCTCCGCGGACCTGAACGGCAGCGAGCGCGACCGCGTCGTCGCCGCGGCGAAGGCGGCCGCGGGCGACGGCAAGGTCCTCGACGCCGAGAGCGACGACGCCGAGCCCTCCGACCCCGACCCCCTCGACCGGGTCAAGACCTACGAGGTCGAGCTCCGCAAGGCCGACGGCACCGAGGTCAAGGTCGTGCTGGACAAGGACCTGAAGGTCCTCGACCAGAAGCGGGAGGACGACGGCGCCGACACCGACGACCGTGCCCTGAGCGCGACGGAGCGGACCCGCGCCGAGGCCGCCGCGCGCGAGGCCGTCGGCGGTGCGGGCACCACCGCGGGAGACGCCGAGGCGAGCGACGACCCCGGCGTGGCGTACGAGGTCGAGGTCCGGACCGCTCGGGGAGCGGAGTGGAAGGTCGACCTGGACCGCGGGTTCGCCGTCGTCGGCAAGGCGCTCGACGACTGAGACGCGGCGCACCGAAAAAGCCCGCAGCCCCCGGCACAGGATGTCGGGGGCTGCGGGTCGCTGGTGCGCGAGGGGGGAGTTGAACCCCCACGCCCTTTCGGGCACACGGACCTGAACCGTGCGCGTCTGCCTATTCCGCCACTCGCGCCAGAAGCGACACGAACGTTATCCCACACCGATCGCACCGCCCAAACCGGATCGGCCTGGTTGGCTACGATCGACGCAGCCATGACAAGGTCGGGGCTTTCGTGCGGCCTCACGAGTCCCGCACCGACGAGCCACGACGCCGGACCACCGACCGTACTCAACGACGAGGAGACCCCGATGGGCGGGATGCGCCGCTTCGAGGATCGCCTGGAGCAGATGATCTCCGGGGTCTTCGCGCGCACCTTCCGCTCGGCGGTGCAGCCGGTGGAGATCTCCGCCGCGCTCGCTCGTGAGGTCGACAACTCCGCGCAGATCCTCAGCCGTGACCGGCGGCTGGTGCCGAACCAGTTCCACGTCGAGATGGCCGAGGGCGACCTCGAGCGACTGCAGGAGCTCGGCCCGGCGCTCAACCACGAGCTGGTCTCGATGCTGCGCGACCACGCGACGGCGCAGTCCTACGTCTTCACCGGGCCGGTGCACATCGACCTCGAGCCCGACCCCGACCTGTCCACCGGCCGGTTCCGCGTCCGCAGCGAGACGGTCAGCCAGGTCTCCACCCCCCGCAGCGCGGAACCCGGCCGCGACCCGCAGAAGCCGAGCAGCCCCGGCCACACCAGCTCGGCGGAGGTCGAGGTCAACGGACGCCGGATCCCGCTGACCGCACCCGGCCTCGTGATCGGCCGCGGCTCCGAGGCCGACCTGCGGATCACCGACCCGGGCGTCTCCCGCAAGCACGCCGAGCTGCGCGTGGACGACGCCGGCTACACCCCGCGGGTCTCGATCGTCGACCTCGGCTCGACCAACGGCCTCAGCGTCAACGGCCGTCGTACGACCTCGGAGGACCTCGCCGACGGCGCCGAGATCCGGATCGGGAACACCACGCTGCGCCTGCGGCTGCACGCGGGAGGCGACCGGTGAGCGAGCTGACCCTGCTGCTGATCCGCTTCGCGTACCTCGCCGTGCTGTGGATCTTCGTGCTCTCGGCCGTCTCGGTGGTGCGCACCGACCTGTTCGGCGCCCGCTCGGCCCGGCGCGAGGCCGAGGGCGGCAAGTCCGCCAAGCGCCAGCCCAAGGCGGCCCGGCCGCGGCGCGGCGACCCCCGCTCCGTGGTCATCGTCCAGGGCGACAACCGCGGCGAGGTGATCTCGCTGGAGCTGGCGCCGCTGCTGATCGGCCGAGGCAGCGACGCTGCGATCCGCCTCGACGACGACTACGTCTCGACCCGGCACGCACGGATCGCGACCGACCAGACGCAGTGGTATGTCGAGGACCTCGGGTCCACCAACGGCACGTACGTCGGCTCGACCCGGATCACCCAGCCCACCACGCTGACCCTCGGCAGTCAGGTCCGCATCGGCAAGACGATCCTCGAGCTGAGGAAGTAGCCGATGCCCGCGGACGACGGCACGACGAGCGCACGGCCCGACGCAGCCCTGCGGCTGCGCTACACCGCCATGTCCGACGTCGGGCGGGTCCGCAAGGACAACCAGGACTCCGGCTACGCGGGCCCGCACCTGCTGGTGATCGCCGACGGCGTCGGCGGGTCCGCCCGCGGCGACATCGCCTCCAGCGCGGCGGTCGCCGCCCTGGGCCCGCTGGACACGCCCCCCGGCAACGACCTGCAGGGACTGCTGGCCGAGGGCATCGAGGGCGCCCAGCGCGGGATCGCACGGCAGGTCTCCGGTCAGCGCGACCTCGAGGGGACCAGCACCACGCTGACCGTGGCGGTCTTCGACGGCACGCGGATCGGCGTCGGGCACGTCGGCGACAGCCGCGGCTACCTGCTCCGCGAGGGCGAGATCTACCAGCTCACCAAGGACCACACCCTGGTCCAGAGCCTGATCGACGAGGGCCGGATCACCGAGGAGGAGTCCCGGGTCCACCCGCACCGCAACATGATCCTGCGGGCGGTCGACGGCGTGCACGAGGCCGAGCCCGACCTCTTCCTCGTCGACGTGGCCGCGGGTGACCGGCTGCTGCTGTGCTCCGACGGCGCCAGCGGCGTGCTGGACAACCCGACCCTCGCCCAGCTCCTCGGCGCGGGATCGGTGGAGCAGGCCGCGGTGACCATCGTCCAGGAGTCGCTCGAGCAGGGCAGCACCGACAACGTGACCGTGGTGGTCGCCGACGTCGTGCCCGCCGACCAGCCCGACCCGGACGACCCCGACGAGACCCAGGGCATGCCCCTGGGCCCGGTGGTCGTCGGCGCCGCGGCCGAGCCCGCGCGCCCGGTGACCCGCCGCGAGGACGTCGAGACCGGTGACATCGAGGCGCCGGCGCTGGCCACCGACGGGCCAGACGCGGTCAGCGAGAACCCGGCCTCGGGCCCGCCGCAGCGCGACACCCGCGACCCCGAGGAGATCCGCTACGCGCCCCGTCCGCCACGGAGGTTCCGCTGGGTCGGCCGGCTGGTGGTGCTCGTGGTCGTCGTCGCGCTGCTGTGGGCCGGGGGCGCCGCGGCGTACTCCTGGAGCCAGAAGCAGTACTACGTCGCCCCGGCCGGCGGGAAGGTCGCGATCTACCGCGGTGTGGAGGCGGACGTCCCGCTCGTCAGCCTGCACCACGTCTACGAGCGCAGCAGCACCACCGTGGCGCAGCTGCCCGACTACTACCGCGGACAGGTCCGCAACGGCATGAACGCCGCCAGCCTCGACTCCGCCCGCGCGACCGTGCGCCGCCTGCGCGACGCCGCGGTCTGCAACGCCGCCGAGGCCTCGCAGAGCCCCACGACCTCGGCGAGCGCCAGTCCCACGCCCACGCCGTCGCGCGCGGCGACGCAGGCGCCCACCCGCGCTCCCACCGCGAGTCCGACGCCGAGCCCCACGCTCGCGCCGGACGGCTCGGTGGTCGACTGCTCGGACCAGCCGTGACCGGGCCGGTGAGCAGACGATGAGCGTCACCGACTCCGGCCTGCTGGGCTTCGTGCACCGCCGCCGGCGGGGCGCGGAGCTGTTCCTGCTCCTCCTCGCGCTCGCCGTCGGCATCGGGGCGTACGTCGTGGTCGGCATCGGCACCGAGGGCGAGGTGCCGCCGGACGTGATCGGCTACTCCGCCTGGCTGCTGGTCCTGATCGTCGGCTGCCACGTGGTCATCCGGATCACCGCGCCGTACGCCGACCCCGTGCTGCTGCCGGTCGTCTCCGCCCTCAACGGGCTCGGCCTGGCCATGATCGGCCGGATCGACCACGCCCGTCAGGCGAGCAACCCCGACGCGAACACCTACGCCCCGCAGCAGCTGGTCTGGATGACGCTCGGCGTCCTGCTGTTCGCCGGCGTCCTCGTCCTGCTGCGCGACCACCGGCGGCTGCAGGCCTTCACCTACACCGTCGGTCTGGCGGCGATCGTGCTCCTGCTGCTGCCGCTGGTGCCGGGCATCGGGACGACGATCAACGGCGCCCGGATCTGGATCCGGGTCGGCCCCGTGGGCTTCCAGCCCGGCGAGGTGGCCAAGGTGCTGCTGGTGATCGCGTTCGCCGGCTACCTCGTCCAGCACCGCGACGCGCTGGCGCTGGCCGGCCGGCGGCTGGTCGTCGTCGACCTCCCCCGCGGCCGCGACCTCGGCCCGGTGCTCGGGATGTGGCTGATCTCGCTGGCGGTCCTGGTCTTCCAGAACGACCTCGGCTCCTCGCTGCTGTTCTTCGGGCTGTTCCTCGTGATGCTCTACGTCGCCACCGAACGACCCGGGTGGCTGGTGGTGGGCACCGTGCTGTTCGCGGTCGGTGCGTACGCCGGCTACCTGTACGTCAACCAGGTCCAGGTCCGCGTCGAGGGGTGGCTGGACCCGTTCGGCAACCCCGACCGCGCGTACCAGCTGATCCAGGGGATGTACGGCATGGCCTGGGGCGGCCTGGTCGGCAAGGGACTCGGCGAGGGCAGCCCCAACCTGACCCCGCTGTCGTTCTCCGACTTCATCCTGCCCTCGCTGGGCGAGGAGCTCGGGCTCACCGGCGTGATGGCGATCATCCTGCTCTACGGACTGATCGTGGAGCGGGCGCTGCGAATCGCGCTGATCTGCCGCGACGGCTTCGGCAAGCTGGTCGCGGTCGGGCTGGGCGTCGTGTTCGCGCTGCAGGTGTTCGTGGTGATCGGCGGGGTCACCCGGCTGATCCCGCTGACCGGCCTGACCACCCCGTTCTTGTCCTACGGCGGATCATCGTTGGTGGCGAACTGGGCGATCATCGCGCTGCTGCTGCGCATCTCCGACCAGGCCCGCCGTCCCCCGCCCGAGACCCGCGCCCCTGACGAGGACGCCGACCAGACCCAGGTGGTGAGCCTGAGATGAACAACCACCCCACCCGGCCACTCGCTTCGCTCGCACCCGTGCGGGGGCCCCGATGAACAAGCCGATCCGTGCGCTGTCGGTGTTCTGCCTGATCCTGTTCGCACTGCTGCTCGCCAACGCCACGTTCCTGCAGTACTGGCAGTCCGGCGACCTCACCTCGCTCTCCGAGCACCCCGACAACCGGAGAGTGCGCGACGAGCAGTTCTCCCAGGAGCGCGGTGCGATCCTCGTCGACGGCAAGGCGATCGCCCAGAGCGTGCCGACCAAGGACGGCTACGACTACCAGCGCGTCTACCCCCAGGCACGGCGCTACGCCGCGCTGACCGGCTACTACACCCGCGACTACGGCCTCGGGGGCATCGAGGCCACCCAGAACGACATCCTCTCCGGCTCCGACCCGGGGCTGTTCGTCAACCGCGTGATCGACCTGATCGGCAACGACGACACCAAGGGCGGCAACGTCACGCTGACCGTCAACCCGGCCGCGCAGAAGGCGGCGGCCGACGGCCTGCGCGCGCTGGGCGCCAACACCAAGGGCGCGGTCGTGGCGATCCAGCCCTCGACGGGCAAGATCCTGGCGATGGCCACCAACCCGACGTACGACCCGAACGCGCTGGCCACCCACGACTTCACGCAGGCCGGCAAGGTCAAGTCCAGGCTCGAGGCCGACGACGACGGTCCGCTGCAGAACCGGGCGATCGAGGACGTCCTGCCGCCCGGGTCGACGTTCAAGATGGTCACGTCCGCGGCCGCGCTCGGCGACCGGTTCACCCCGACCTCGAAGGTGCCCGGCGGACGCAGCCTGGACCTCCCGCAGACCAACCTGGACCTGAAGAACGAGAACGGCGTCTCCTGCGGCGGCGACCAGATCACCCTCACCCGGGCCCTCGACGTCTCCTGCAACGTCGCCTTCGGCTGGCTGGGGACGAAGCTCGGCGCCTCGAAGCTGCGCGACCAGGCGGACAAGTTCGGCTTCGGCCAACGCTACTTCACCCAGCTCGACGACGCGCTGACCCGCCAGGCGATCAGCCGGTTCCCCGAGCAGAAGGACCTGGCCCCGCCGTTCGAGGCCTACTCCGCCATCGGGCAGTACGAGGTGGCCGCGACGCCGCTGCAGATGGCCATGGTGGCGGCCGGCATCGCCAACAACGGGAAGGTGATGAAGCCCTACCTCGTCGACGAGCTGCAGACCCCCGACCTGGACACCCTGCGCAAGACCGACCCCGAGTCGCTGACCGACGACGCGCTCAGCCCGGCCGACGCGAAGGCGCTGACCGAGATGATGGTCAGCGTGGTCGACAACGGCACGGGGACCGCGGCGAAGATCGACGGGGTCGAGGTGGCGGGCAAGACCGGGACCGCGCAGAGCGCGAGCAACCGGTCGCCGTACGCCTGGTTCACCTCGTTCGCCCCCGCGACGAACTCCCAGGTCGCCGTGGCCGTCCTCGTGCAGGACGCCGGCGTCCAGCGCGACGAGATCTCCGGCAACGGCCTGGCCGCGCCGATCGCGAAGTCCGTGATGCAGGCGGTGCTGAAGAAGTGAGCGCACCCCGGAGCACGACCACCGAGACCACGTCCAAGTCGACCTCGACGAGGTACCACGCATGAGCCGATACGAGTTCACCGAGCGCATCGCCACCGGCGGGATGGGCGAGATCTGGCGCGGCCGTGACACCGTCTTGAACCGCGACGTCGCCATCAAGGTGCTCAAGCCCGAGATGGCCGGCGACGCCCGCTTCCGCGAGCGGTTCGCCAACGAGGCGCGCAACGCCGCGTCGCTGCAGCACCCCCACATCGCGTCGGTCTACGACTACGGCGAGACCGACGACGCCAGCGGGCCGCGGCCGTACCTCATCATGGAGCTGGTCGACGGACGGCCGCTCTCGGACCTGATCCAGCCGGGTCGGCCGATGCCCGCCGATCGGGCCCGGCTCGTCGTGCGCCAGGCCGCCGAGGCGCTGGCCGCCGCCCACGCCGCCGGCATCGTGCACCGCGACGTGAAGCCGGCGAACCTCCTGGTGCGCCCCGACGGGACCGTCAAGGTCACCGACTTCGGCATCGCCCGCGCGGTGGACGCGGCCTCGCTGACCAGCACCGGCGAGGTGCTCGGCACGCCGCACTACCTCGCCCCCGAGCAGGCCGAGGGCAAGCCGAGCACGTCGGCCAGCGACGTCTACTCCCTCGGCGTCGTCCTCTTCGAGTGCCTCACCGGCAACCGCCCGTTCAGCGGCGACAACGCCGTCGGCGTCGCCATGGCCCACCTGCGTACCCCGGCCCCACCACTGCCCGACAGCGTGCCGGAGGACCTGCGGACGGTGGTGGAGACGGCGATGGCCAAGGACCCGTCCGCGCGGTACGCCGACGCCTCCGCCATGGCCATCGCGCTCGGCGCCTCCCCCGGGGCGCTGCACCAGCAGGCCGGGACGCCGGCCGCGGCCGTCGCGCCCGACCCGGCGACCGAGGTCATCCCCGAGGCCTCTCCGGCCACCGAGGTGATGCCGCGGACGCAGGCCACCCCCGCTCCGGTCCCGGTGGCCGCCGCCGAGCCACCGCGCAAGACCGAGGCCGAGCTGCAGCGCGAGGCCGACGACCGCCGCGCGAAGGCGTGGTACGCCGTGGCGGCGGTCCTGCTCGTGGCCCTGATCGTCGGCGGGATCGCGCTCTTCCTCTCCGGGGGAGGCGACGACCCGAGCGACTCCCCGAGCACCGTGGAGATCGTCTCCGGCGACTACATCGGGCTCTCCGAGGGCGAGGCCCGGGACAAGCTCGAGGACCTCGGCTTCACCGACATCCAGACCACCGACCAGTCCAACCCCGGTGGACGGACCGAGGGCAACGTCGCCGGGATCTCCCCGCGCGGCAACGTCTCGACCGACCAGACGATCACGCTGCGGCTGTGGGGCGAGGAGCCCCAGGACGAGCCGACCCAGCAGGACACCCCGACGCGGGACCCGGAGCCGTCGCAGACGCCGACGCAGGAGGACACCCCGACCCAGGAGCCGAGCGACACGCCCAGCACGTCGCCCTCGACCGGAGGCGGGTCCGGCGGCGCGTCCGCTCCGAGCAGCGCTCCCACCGGCAACGGGAGCGGCCGGTGACCGCACCCGTACTCGTCGGAGGTCGCTACGAGCTGGGCGAGATGCTCGGCCGCGGCGGCATGGCGGAGGTCCGCAAGGGCCACGACGTACGCCTCGGGCGCACCGTCGCGGTCAAGCGGCTGCGCACGGACCTGGCCAGCGACCCGACCTTCCAGACCCGGTTCCGCCGCGAGGCGCAGTCGGCGGCCTCGCTGAACCACCCCGCCATCGTGTCGGTCTACGACACCGGCGAGGAGATGTCGACGGACGGCACCGACGTCGCGCAGCCGTACATCGTCATGGAGTACGTCGCCGGGCGGACGCTGCGCGAGATCGTCCGCGAGGGGCGCAAGATCCTGCCCGAGCGGGCGCTCGAGATCACCTCCGGGGTGCTCTCCGCGCTGGACTACAGCCACCGCGCCGGGATCATCCACCGCGACATCAAGCCGGGCAACGTCATGCTGACCCCGACCGGCGAGGTCAAGGTGATGGACTTCGGCATCGCGCGCGCGATGTCCGACGCGAGCAGCACGATGACCCAGACCGCCGCCGTCGTGGGCACGGCGCAGTACCTCTCCCCCGAGCAGGCCCGCGGGGAGGCCGTCGACTCGCGCAGCGACGTCTACTCCGCCGGCTGCCTGCTCTACGAGCTGCTCACCGGGCGCCCCCCGTTCCAGGGCGACAGCCCGGTCGCGGTCGCCTACCAGCACGTGCGCGAGGAGGCGCCTCCGCCGTCGGCGCTGGACGCCGAGCTGTCCCCGGAGATCGACGCCATCGTGATGAAGGCGCTGACGAAGTCGTTGGCCGACCGCTACCAGAGCGCGGCGGCGATGC
Source organism: Marmoricola endophyticus (assembly GCF_014644415.1). Lineage (GTDB taxonomy): Bacteria > Actinomycetota > Actinomycetes > Propionibacteriales > Nocardioidaceae > Marmoricola > Marmoricola endophyticus. The sequence goes on along the minus strand of NZ_BMKQ01000001.1, from coordinate 2,225,378 downwards.
GCTCGGACATCGACCGCTACCTCGCCGGTCAGCCCGTCGAGGCACGCATCGCCCCGGCGCCCGTGCCCGAGCCGGTGGCGGCTCCCGCGGCGCCACCGGCCGCAGCGTCGGCCGACGCCCCGTACCAGGAGAAGCGCAAGCGGCGCGGCCCCGGCGCCGTGATCGCCGTCCTCGTGGTCGCGCTGCTCGCCCTCGCGGCGTTCTTCGTGCCCAAGTTCGTCAACAGCGGTCCCGACCAGACCACCGTCCCGGCGCTCGCCGGCATGAACCAGGGTCAGGCCGAGATCACCCTGCAGCGGGCGAAGCTCGAGCTGGGCGAGGTCAGCGAGACCGCCAGCGAGTCGGTCGACGAGGGACAGGTGATCTCCTCCAGCCCCGAGTCCGGGTCACCGATCGACGAGGGCCAGATGGTCGACCTCGTGGTCTCCTCCGGCAAGCCCGACGTCCAGCTGCCCGACCTCGTCGGCACGTCGAAGGACCAGGCGAGCGCAGACCTGAAGAGTCGGGGGCTCGACGTCCGCCTCGTGGCCCGGGACTCCGACGAGCCCACCGACGACGTCGTGCAGATGGACCCGGCCGCCGGGACCCAGGTCGCGGCGGGCTCGCAGGTCACGCTGTTCTGGTCGAACGGGCCCCAGCAGGTCCCCGACGTCGTCGGCAAGACCCAGGCGCAGGCGACCAAGGCGATCCGCGACGCCGGCTTCGAGCCCTCGGTCGTGGAGTCCTCCGAGGAGACCGACGCCAAGACCGGGACGGTCGTCCAGCAGAACCCCGCCAAGGGACAGACCGCGGACCAGGGCTCGACGGTGTTCATCGTCGTGACGACCTACGTCAAGCCCACCCCGACACCGACGCCCACGCCCACGCCGACACCGACTCCGACGCCCACACCCACCACCCCACCGCCGGGAGGGTTCGGGTTCTAGCGAGGGTCAGCCCGCCTGCGACAACGGCTTGGCGTAGCGCAGGTCGAGCGGGCCGTCGTAGCCGGGCAGCTGCATCGCGTCGTCGGACTCGACGTCGTACCCGAGCTGGTAGGCCGCCGCGACCTCGCGGTAGGCGCCGATCCAGGCCGACTCGCCCAGCGCGGCTCGCAGCCGCAGCGGGTCGCCGACCGCCTTGATGACGTACGGCGGGGAGTACGGCACGCCGTGGAGGATCACCGTCGGACCCGCGCACTTGATGCCGGTGGTGCTGACGATCCGCTGGTCCTGCAGGGTGATTGCCCGTGCGCCCCCCAGCCAGAGGGCGTTGACGACCGCCTGCAGGTCCTGCTGGTGCACGACCAGCTGGTCGGCGGGCGGGTCTCCCGTCTCCAGGGCACGGTTCGCGACCTCGGTGGGCGCGTCGTCGAGCGTCACCTCCACACCAGGCCCGGACACACCGCTCAGGCCCGCCGGCGCTTTCGCGCGGGCGACGGCACGCTGCAGCCGGTCGACGTCCTTGTCGTCGACGCCGGCCAAGAGCGCGTCGACCTGGTCGTTCAGCTCGGCGACGCGGGTCTGCAGGGCGTCGGTGTCACGACGCTCCTGGCGGACCACGCTGGTCAGGTCGGTGACGCTGGCCGCCCGCAGGTCCAGTCCGTCGGAGTTGACGTAGCTGGTGACGAAGAGCGCGCCGGCGGCCAGGAAGGCCACGACACCGAGGACGTGCCACCGGCGCGGCACCCGGCGAGCGGCGTGCTCGTGCGTACGGGCACCGTCCCGCTCTCGTGCTCGCACCGACTCGCCTCCTGTGCCCGGCCGTGGCCACTGCGGCCCGTTGACTACGCTACCCAGAAGCACGTCCCCGAGCGAGGAGCCCCAGTTGTCCAAGACCAAGGCCCGTCTGCCCCGCGCCACCGGCGTCAGCGGCTACGAGACCTCCGTGCGTCGTACGGCGCTCGCCGTGCTGCTGGTCGTGGTCGGCATCGCCTGGGTGACCGTCTACCTCACGGTGGCCCGCGACGCCGCCCAGTGGCAGAAGGGCCTGGGGCCCAAGCCCTCGGACCAGAGCGGGTTCATGGCGCCGCTCGGTGACTGGAACATCCTCATCGGCTTCGCCATCCTGATCCTGGGCCTGTTCGTCTCCGCCCACCCGACGACGCCGATGGGCCGTGGTCGCGGCGTCGTGATCGGGATGCTCGGCTTCCCGCTGATCGGCCTGCTGTGGATCGTGCTGTTCTACTTCGTCGGCAACTCCGCCGACGTGAAGATCCCGCTGATGGACGTCCTCGGGCAGAAGAACCTCTTCCTCGGGATCGCCTTCATCGCCGTGGGGTTCTTCTACGCAGTCCACTGGGAGTAGCGCTCGTCGGGCACCGAGCTCTGCTCCCCACGACGAATCTGCACTTCCCTCGGTGTGCTCCACGTGGGAAGTACGCATTCGTCGTGGGAAGCGCGCACGCCTGCCCGAATCGACCGATACCCACCTGCATACCGTGGTGAACCCGCATCGACCGCGAGTTACACGCGTGTAGTTACCCACAGGGTTTTCCCCCACTGTGGGAAACGACGAGCTAGCTCAGGGCGAGTGCGCGCAGGGCGACGCCCACGAGCGTGAGGACGACGACGCCGGCCACCGCCCCCCACTGGAACCACGACCGGAACCGACCCCGGGGTGCGTACGCCACGGCGGCGGTCAGCAGCAGACCACCGATCAGCCCGCCGAGGTGCCCCTGCCAGGAGATGCTCCTCCCACCGACGACGAGCGGGTAGACGAGCATCAGCACGCCCCACGTCGCGAGCGGGCGGATGTCGCCGCCGGCCTTGCGCGCGGTGACGAGGATGCCGCCGAGCAGGCCGAAGATCGCCCCGGAGGCACCGAGCGTGACCGAGTACGGCGACGAGAGCAGCAGCACCGCGAGGCTGCCGGTGAGCGCCGAGGCGAGGTAGATCGCGAGGAACCGCGCGCGGCCCACGACCGCCTCGAGGGCGGGGCCGAGGAAGTACAGCGACAGCATGTTCAGCGCGATGTGGAGAACGCCGGTCTGGGCGAACGCGCTGGTCAGCAGCTGCCACCACGCGCCGTCGGCGACGCCCCGGGCGACGGTGACGCCGCCGTCGCCGTTCGAGACCGGGATGCCGGTCGGGATCAGCACCAGCGCGCGGTACAGCGCACCGCCGGCGCCGCCCGTCGCCAGGAAGGCGAGGAAGAGGAGGACGTTCAGCCCGATCAGCACATACGTGGTCTGCCGCGGATCGGCCGAGCGGGAGCCGCCGTACGTCGCGCGGCCCTGGCGGGTGCTGCGCTGCCCCTCCTTGACGCACACCGGGCACTGGTGACCAACCGCGGCGTCCCGCATGCAGTCGGGGCAGATCGGCCGACCGCAGCGCTGGCAGCGGATCCCCGTCTCGCGGTCGGGGTGCCGGAAGCAGACGGGCAGCGCCGACCCGCGGTCGGCGCTGCCCGTGGAGAACTCGCTCAGCTGCGGGTCACCTCGACCGTCTCGATGACCACCGGGTCGACCGGCTGGTCCCCACGGGAGGTCGGGGTGGTGGCGATGGCGTCGACGACGTCGCGGCTGGCCTGGTCGGCGACCTCACCGAAGATGGTGTGCCGGTTGGTCAGGTGCGGCGTCGGGGCGACGGTGATGAAGAACTGCGATCCGTTGGTGCCCGGTCCCGCGTTGGCCATGGCCAGCAGGTACGGCTTGTTGAACGACAGCTCGGGGTGGAACTCGTCGGCGAACGTGTAGCCCGGGCCGCCGGTGCCGGTGCCCAGGGGGCAGCCGCCCTGGATCATGAAGCCGGAGATGACGCGGTGGAAGCCGAGGCCGTCGTAGAACCTCTCCCCCGAGCGCCCGGCGTCGTCGGTGTAGTCCTTCGTGCCCTCCGCGAGGCCGGTGAAGTTGTCCACGGTCTTCGGCGTGTGGTTCGGCAGGAGGTTCACGACGATGTCGCCACGGTTGGTCTTCAGCGTGGCCTGGAGGTCGGACATGGGTCCCTCTCGGGTCGGGAGTGGTGGTACGCCTCGATCCTCGCACGTCGCCCCAGCAGGCTCAGACCGTGCTGTGCTCCGGTGCGGTCTCGGGGTACTCCGCACGCACCCGACGCGTCGCCCGGTGCTCGGCCCAGAAGCTCAGGACCGGGACGGTGCCGCACAGCAGCGTGACGATGGTGAACCCGATGTCCCACCGTGCCCGCCGCGCCAGCAGCAGGGCCATGACCAGGAAGATCATGTAGAGGTAGCCGTGCCCGATGCCGAGGTACTCGGTGATGAAGTCGCCGGCCGAGTGGGTGCCGGTGCCGTCGGCGGTGAGGTACTTCAGCGGAACGCCGACCAGGATCAGCACGATCAGCAGGACCCCGACGATCGTGGCCATCACGCGGTAGCGCAGCAGGGCGTTCTTCACGGTCTTGAACCTACTGACCGGGACCCAGCCGGGGACCGGGAGGTCCCCGGCCGGCCCGGGGTCAGCCCCAGATCCGGGCGGCGAACTCGGGGTGGTCGACGAACGGGTTCCGGTTGTGCTGCCAGCGGGTGTAGATCTCCTCGTTGCGGCGCTGCTCGAAGGCGTCCGGCGGGTCCTGGGCGTTCCAGGTCAGCAGCGTGGAGAGCTTGCCGATGTGGGGCGCGGAGCCGTTGCCGGTCCGGTCGTTGACCTCGAGGTCGGCGAAGCCGTCGCCGCCGTCGTAGCGGACCGACATGTAGAGGACCATCCGTGCGACGTCGCCCTTGACGGCGTCGCGCGGCTCCCAGGAGTCGGCATCCGCGTAGTTGCCCGGCGCCTCGCTGTTCTGGGTCCCGCCCTCGTCGAAGTCGAGGTTGCCCCGTGCGCCGTTGACGGTCACGTCGCTGGGCCGCAGGTGGTGGACGTCGGTGCCCGGGCCGGCGGACGTGCCGAAGTCCCCGTGGCTCTTGGCCCACACGTGCTCACGGTTCCACTGGTCCACGCCACCGCCGTGGTTCGACTTGGCGATGCTCCTGCCGGTGTAGAGCTCGATCACGTTGCTCGGGTTCGCCGGGTCCTGGTCGGTGTCCTGCAGCGCGGTCCAGACGTCGTCGTACGACAGCCTGGTCACGCCGGTGGAGACGATCGTGTGCAGCTTCGCCTCCAGCGCGGAGCCGGAGAGACCGGACGTACCGGCGTAGTAGTCGGCGGCCGAGGCCGGGGGCGAGGCGGGCGAGGCGACGACGGCGCCCAGCAGCAGCACCAGCACCGCCCCGAGGCGCGCGAGGGTGTCCCGAGAGAGAGTCATGGTCGACACCCTCCCCTGCGCCACCGGCGCGCGCCAGCACCGCAGACGTGAACATCCGGTGTCAGTGGGCGACCGGGTCCTCGGTGCTCGTGACGGGCTCGTCGGCCTCGTCGGAGCGGCGCTCCGGGTCCAGGGTGTCGCGGCACCACCGCACCCAGACCACGAACGCGAACAGGGCGAAGACCCACCACTCGATCGCGTAGAGCAGGTTGCGCAGCGCCGTCGTCGAGCCCACGGGCGGGGCGTCGGTCGGGCTGACCTGGCTCAACCCCGGACCCGCCGACTGGTCGATGACGAAGCCGCCGTAGAGGTCCGTGGGCACGTGCTGGACCATCGACGCGATCCGCATCTCGGGGATCACGTCGTCGTCGGGGTCCTCGTCGAGGAGGTTCGAGCCCTCTCCCGGCTGCAGCCAGCCGGTCAGCCGGACCGACCCGCTCACCGCCGGGCCGGAAGGGCGTGGTGACCAGCCGCGTACGACCGGCATGGCCGAGGAGGTGCCGGACACCTGTACCGGGGTGACCACCCAGTAGCCGTACCGGTCGCCCTCGCGCCGGTCGGAGACGTACATCGTGCTCCGCGTGAGCCACTCCCCCGACAGGGCGACGGGACGTCCCAGCGACTGCCCCGGGAACGGCTCGTCGGGTCCCATCACCGAGGACAGCGGCCGGGGCTGCGCGGTGGTCAGGTCGCGCTGGGCGTCGGCCCGACGCGACTGCCAGGCGTCCAGCTGCCAGATCCCGAGACCGGTGGCGATCACGACGGCCAGCACCATCAGCAGGTGCGCACCGAGGTAGCGAGGGGCGAGCAGCGTCGGCATGCCTCCTCCTCACCCGTGGTCGGTGGAGCCAAGGGGACTCGAACCCCTAACCCCCTGCTTGCAAAGCAGGTGCGCTACCAATTGCGCCATGGCCCCTGGTGCGTCGTACGACGCGGTGGGTCAGCCTCGCGGCCCGGAATCGCGGGACAGGTCGGCCGCGGGGCCGGTGACCGCGTCGGTGGCCTCGCGCCACAGCGACTGCTCCTCGTTGGCGGCGTCGACACGCCTCTTGGCGACGACACCGGCGGCGACCGCCAGGGCGACCAGCAGGATCTTCTTCACCAGACCTCCTGAAGTGGGCACGGGACCCTCGCCAGCGTAGTCGGCGCGACGAAGGCGACCGAGCCGAACTCCGGACCGGCGAGGGGTCGCGGGGGCGAGGAGTGGGCCTAAGAGGACTTGAACCTCTGACCTCTTCCTTATCAGGGAAGCGCTCTAACCGTCTGAGCTATAGGCCCCAGCAGGGGTGGTCCGCCGAGCGGCGCCACGACCTCGCAGAGGTTATCGCACGGCCTCGCGGCCCTCCAAAATCGCTGGTTCAGCGGTCCTCGGTGAGCGTGACCTCGACCCCGCCGAGCAGGGTCGCCGCGAGGTTGTACAAGAACGCCGCCAGGGTGCCGATCGCGGTCAGGAGCACGACGTTCACCACCGCGAAGATCATCGTGAAGCCGAGGATCCGACCGGTCCCGATGTAGTCCTGGATCCGGAAGTCGTTGCCGAGCAGGGACTGGATGGTGTCGTTCATCGAGTCGAAGACACCGGCCACGCCGAGCACCGTCCAGATCACCGCGACCGCGACGATGCTCACGATCCCCATCGCGATGGAGAGCAGGAAGGTCGTCTTCAGCACCGTCCACGCATCGACCTGGGTCAGCCGGAGTCGCGCCCGGCGCGGCTTGCGAGCCGGGTCGCCGGCGCGATCCTTGGATCCCGCCGCAGCGACGCGCGAGACGATGCTCGCGGCCGCTCCGGACTTCGGGGCCGCCGTCGAACCGGTGGACCCCTTCGCCGACCCGGCCGACTTCGCGGCCGCGTCGCTCGAGGACGACGTACGGTCCGACTCCGGCCTCGAGCCGGGCTTGTCCGCCGTCGTCGTCGAGGACCTCCCTGTGCCGCTCGGGCGACGGGCCGGGCCGTCCTGGCCTGACTGGTCGCTCTGGGTCATCACGGCTCCTCGGGTGCGTCGGCTGCGGCGTCCGGACCGTCATCCGGACCGTCGGCGTCGATTGTTGCACCACTCGCCTCATCCGCGACATCCTCGCCGTCGCCGATCGGGGCCTCGTCACCGATCTCCGCGTCGATCTCGGGCGCCCGCTCGACGCTGCGCGCCACCACGGCCACGGAGTCACCCCGCTTGGGCGAGACGAACTTGACGCCCATCGTGGAGCGCCCGGTCGGGCGGAACCCGTCGTCGATCGGGCTGCGGACGACCTGCCCGGCACCGGTCACCGAGAGGACCTCGTCGCCGTCGACGACGATGAAGGCCCCGACCAGCCGGCCGCGCTCCTCGTTGTCGAGCTTCATCGCCTTGATCCCGATGCCGCCGCGCGACTGCAGGCGGTAGTCGCCGATCGAGGTTCGCTTGGCGAACCCGCCGTCGGTGATGGTGAAGACGTACTGCGGGGCGACCGCCTCGCCCTCCTCCTCCAGCGCGACCTGGCTGGCGCGGATCACCGACATCGAGAGCAGGTCGTCGCCGTCGCGGAACTTCATCCCCTGGACACCGGAGGTGGCCCGGCCCATCGGCCGCAGCTGGGCGTCGTCGGCGCGGAAGCGGATCGCCTGACCCTTGGCCGAGACCAGCAGGATGTCGTCGTCGGCCTCGACCAGCTCGGCACCGATCAGCTCGTCGTCGTCCTCGCGGAAGTTGATCGCGATGACGCCGGCCTGGCGCGGGGAGTTGTAGTCGCCGAGCCGGGTCTTCTTGACCAGCCCCGCCCGGGTGGCCAGCACGAGGTACGGCATCTGGTCGTAGTCTCGGATCGCCAGCACCTGGGCGATCTCCTCGTCGGGCTGGAACGAGAGCAGGCCGGCCACGTGTCCGCCCTTGGCGTCGCGCGACGCCTCGGGGAGCGTGTAGGCCTTGGTCCGGTAGACGCGTCCCGCCGTGGTGAAGAACAGCAGCCAGTGGTGGTTGGACGTGGCGAGGAAGTGCTCGACCACGTCGTCGCCACGCAGGGTCGCACCGCGCACACCCTTGCCGCCCCGCTTCTGCGAGCGGTACTGGTCGGCCCGGGTCCGCTTGGCGTAGCCGCCGCGCGTGATGGTGACGACCAGCTCCTCGTCGGGGATCAGGTCCTCCATCGACAGGTCCCCGTCGGCGGCGATGATCTGGGTGCGCCGGTCGTCGCCGTACTTCTCCACGATCTCGCCGAGCTCGTCGATGACGATCCGCCGCTGGCGGGAGACGTTGGCCAGGATGTCCTGCAGGTCCGCGATCGTCTCCTCGATCTCGGCCAGCTCGTCGATGGTCTTCTGGCGCTGCAGCGCGGCCAGGGCACGCAGCTGCATGTCGAGGATCGCGGTGGCCTGCACCTCGTCGATGTCCAGCAGCCCCATCAGGCCCTGGCGCGCTTCCGCGACGTCCGGCGAGCTCCGGATCAGCGCGATCACCTCGTCGAGGGCGTCCAGCGCCTTGACCAGGGCACGCAGGATGTGGGCGCGCTCCTCGGCGCGGCGCAGGAGGTACTCCGTGCGCCTGCGGATCACGTCGATCTGGTGCTCGACCCAGTGCGCGATGAACTGGTCGATCGTCAGGGTCCGCGGCACCCCGTCGACCAGCGCGAGCATGTTCGCCGAGAAGTTCGTCTGCAGCTCGGTGTGCTTGAGGAGGTTGTTCAGCACCACCCGCGCGACCGCGTCGCGCTTGAGGGTGACCACGATCCGCTGGCCGGTGCGCGAGGAGGTGTCGTCGCGCAGGTTGCTGATCCCCTGCACCCGACCGGACTCGGCGAGGTCGGAGATCTTCTCCAGCAGGTGGTCGGGGTTGACCATGTACGGCAGCTCGGTGATCACCAGCTCGGTGTTGCCGCGGGCGTCCTCGTCGACGTCGATCACCGCACGCTGGGTGATCGAGCCACGCCCGGTGCGGTACGTCTGCTCGATCCCGTCGCGGCCGACGATCAGCGCCGAGTTCGGGAAGTCGGGGCCCTTGATCCGCTCGATCAGCGCCTCCTGGAGCTCCTCACGCGTCGCGTCGGGGTGCTCCAGCGCCCAGATCGCGCCGGAGGCGACCTCGCGCAGGTTGTGCGGAGGGATGCTGGTGGCCATCCCGACCGCGATCCCCGCCGAGCCGTTGACCAGCAGGTTCGGGAAGCGCGAGGGCAGGATCAGCGGCTCCTGCGAGCGGCCGTCGTAGTTCGGCCCGAAGTCGACGGTCTCCTGGTCGATGCCCTTGACCATCTCCATCGCGAGCGGCGCCAGCCGGCACTCGGTGTACCGCATCGCCGCCGCCGGGTCGTTGCCCGGCGACCCGAAGTTGCCCTGCCCCTGGATCAGCGGCGCCCGCATCACCCACGGCTGCGCAAGCCGCACCAGGGTGTCGTAGATCGCGGAGTCGCCGTGCGGGTGGTACTGCCCCATCACGTCGCCGACCACGCGCGAGCACTTGGAGAACCCGCGGTCGGGGCGGTAGCCGCCGTCGTACATCGCGTAGAGCACCCGGCGGTGCACCGGCTTGAGCCCGTCGCGCACGTCCGGCAGCGCCCGGCCGACGATGACCGCCATCGCGTAGTCGATGTACGAGCGCTGCATCGAGGTCTGCAGCTCGATCGGCTCGACCCGGCCGCCGGGGCCGCCACCCTCGCCGCCGAGGTTGCTGGTCATCTCGGTCATGTCTGCTCTCCTGAGACCCGCGTGGGGGTCGGTGTCCTACGTTGGGTCAGATGGCTGTGTCTTTGTCGACATCCTGCGGGCCTCCGGCTCCGGCACACCTCGCTGGCGCTCGGCGTACCTCCGCCTGCGGTCCTCAGATGTCGAGGAATCGGACGTCTTTAGCGTTGCGCTGGATGAAGCTGCGTCGCTGCTCGACGTCCTCGCCCATCAGGATCGAGAAGATCTCGTCCGCGGCGGCAGCGTCGTCCAGGGTCACCTGGAGCATCAGCCGCTGGTCGGGGTCCATCGTGGTCTCCCAGAGCTCGTCGGCGTTCATCTCGCCGAGACCCTTGTAGCGCTGCACCGGGTTGTCCTTCGGGAGCTTCTTCCCCTCCTGCAGCCCGTCGCGCATCATCAGGTCGCGCTCGGCGTCGGAGTAGACGAACTCGTGCTCGGCGGGCTTGTTCCAGCGCAGGCGGTACAGGGGCGGCTGGGCCATGTAGACGTACCCGTGCTCGATCAGCGGTCGCATGAACCGGAAAAGCAAGGTGAGCAGCAGCGTGTTGATGTGGTGACCGTCGACGTCGGCGTCGGCCATCAGCACGATCTTGTGGTAGCGCAGCTTGGCCAGGTCGAACTCGTCGTGCACGCCGGTGCCCAGCGCGGAGATGATCGCCTGGACCTCGGTGTTGGCGAGCACCTTGTCGATGCGGGCCTTCTCGACGTTGAGGATCTTTCCCCGGATCGGGAGGATCGCCTGGACCCGCGGGTCGCGCCCGGACTTGGCCGAGCCCCCCGCGGAGTCGCCCTCGACGATGAAGACCTCGCACTCCTCGGGGTTGTGCGACTGGCAGTCGGAGAGCTTGCCGGGCAGCCCGGCCCCGGTGCCGAAGCCCTTGCGGTTGCGAGCGAGCTCACGCGCCTTGCGCGCGGCGAGCCGGGCCTGGGCGGCGGCCTGGGACTTGCGGATGATGTCGCGGCCCTCGGCCGGGTTGGACTCGAACCAGTGCCCGAGCTGGTCGTAGACCACCTTCTGGGTGAAGCTGCGCGCCTCGGTGTTGCCGAGCTTGGTCTTGGTCTGCCCCTCGAACTGGGGCTCGCCGAGCTTGATCGAGATGATCGCGGTGAGGCCCTCGCGGATGTCGTCGCCGGAGACCCGGTCCTCCCGCTTCTTCACCAGGCCCCACTCCTCACCCCAGCTGTTGACCAGCGAGGTCAGCGCCGAGCGGAAGCCCTCCTCGTGGGTGCCGCCCTCGTGGGTGTTGATGGTGTTCGCGAAGGTGTGCACCGACTCCTGGTACGAGGTGTTCCACTGCATCGCGATCTCGAGGCTCATCTGGTCCTCGGCGTCGGCGGGGGTGGCCGCCTCGAAGCTGATCACGCTCGCGTGGGCCGCGTCCTTGCGCCGGTTCAGGTGCTCGACGAAGTCGACCAGGCCGCGGTCGTAGCGGAAGCGCTGCTCGCGCGGGTCCGCGCCCTCGACGCTGCCGTCGGCCACTGCCTCCCCGGCCCCGTCGGCGGACCCGGCGTCGGTCTGCATCGGGTCGGCCGCGAGGTCGTCGGTGCCGGCCTCCGCCGAGACCCGCTCGTCGCGGACGACGATCTCCAGCCCCTTGTTCAAGAAGGCGTACTCCCGGAACCGGCTGGTGATCGTCGACAGCGAGTACGTCGTGGTCTCGAAGATCTCCTCCGAGGCCCAGTAGGTCACCGTGGTGCCGGTCCGCTCCCCCGGCTCCAGCTCGCGGACCTCCTCGAGGCCGCCGTCGGGGACGCCCAGCTGGAAGCTCTGGCGCCACAGGTGGCCGCGGTTCTTGACCTCGACGACCAGGCGGCTGGAGAGCGCGTTGACCACCGAGACACCGACGCCGTGCAGCCCGCCGGAGACCTTGTAGCCGCCACCGCCGAACTTCCCGCCGGCGTGCAGCATGGTCAGTGCCATCGTGACCGCCGGCAGCTCCTGTCCCGGAGCGGTGTCGGTCGGGATCCCGCGGCCGTTGTCGGTGACCCGGACGGCCCCGTCCTCGGTGAGTGTGACGTCGATCCGGTCGCAGTAGCCGGCGAGCGCCTCGTCAACCGCGTTGTCGACGATCTCCCAGATCAGGTGGTGCAGGCCGCGCTCGCCGGTGGAGCCGATGTACATGCCGGGGCGCTTGCGGACCGCCTCCAGGCCCTCGAGGACCTGGATCGCGCTGGCGTCGTAGGCACCCTCGTCGACGAGGCTGCTGGACACCTGCTCCGGCGCCGGCTGCTCGGGGACCCCGGCAGGCAGGTCGGGGGTCGCGTCGTCGCTGGTCGGCTCGGGTACGTCGGCCACGTGGAGGTCGCCTCTCTGGTCCGGCCCCACCGCGGTCCGGGTGGGTTCGTCGGCCACGGGTCCAGCGCGCGAGATCGGGCTCGTCGCGGGTCCGGTGGTCGTTCGACCAGTTTAGCCGCCAGGACCTTCAGAACGGCGACCGACCCACAGGGGGAAGGGCATCGGGCTTGCTCAGAGGTGTCCAGAGGGCCGAGAACCCGCCCGTCAGCGACACGGCACGCACGCGTGCGGGGGTCCGTACGGCCGAACGGCCGTCAGCGTCCGTCAGCGGCGATCTCGCACAGGGGCCGCCCCGGGCCGCCCGGCCCCGCCTCAGCCGTAGGTGTCGCGCGGTCCGCGCCCTCTGACCCGGAGCCTGCCCTTGCGCCAGCTCGGCCCCCGCGGGCCGAGCACCTCGACCACCCTGACGGTCTCGTCGCCCAGCTCCTCGTCGATCCGGCGGACCAGGGACGAGGCCATCAGCGTCAGCTGCGTCGCCCAGGCGGTGGAGTCGGCGCGGACCACCAGGCGGCCCTCGACGTAGGACTCGGGGGTGGCGTGGGCGGCGATGTCGGGGCCCACGATCGCCCCCCAGCGCGAGAAGACACCGTGGACGCGCAGCTCCGTGCCCCAGCCGCGGTCGGCCACCAGGCGCTCGACGCTGGCATCCATCGGCTGCGGGTCGCGGTCGTCGGGGTGGCTCCCGGAGTATCGCGAGCCACCGGCGCGGCGCACCACGTCCGCCGACCACGCCCCCGCACCACGCCCCCTCCGGCGCGGCGCCGCGGCGCGCGTGCGTCCGGCCAGGCCCCGGGCGATCACCGTCGCCAGGTCGGTCCCGTCGTCGCGGTGCTCCTCCTCCGGGTCCGGTGCGTGGCCGGAGGGACCGGGGTCGGCAGGGGGCTCGCTGCTCATCCGCGCCCCCCCTCGTCCCGGGTGACCTGCCCGTCGGCGACGACGTACCTCGCACCGCTCAGCGCCGCCGGCACGTCCTCGGCGACCGCCGCGGTCACCAGCACCTGCTCGGCGTCGGCGACGAGAGCCGCCAGCTGGTCGCGGCGACCGGAGTCCAGCTCGGCGAAGACGTCGTCGAGCACCAGGATCGGGTCGTCGCCCTCACCGCGCAAGAGGGCGTACGACGCCAGCCGCAGCGCCAGCGCGTACGACCACGACTCGCCGTGGCTGGCGTACCCCTTGACCGGCAGCCCGCCCAGAGCGAGCACCAAGTCGTCGCGGTGCGGCCCGACGAGGCTGATGCCGCGGTCGAGCTCGTCACCGCGGCGCCGCTCGACCTCTGCCAGCAGGACCTCCTCGAGCGCGGCACGGTCCGGCTCGCCCTCCGGCGGGCCGTCGGGCAGGAAGGAGCAGCGGTAGGACGCCACCGCCTCGACGTTCGCCGTCCCGAGCGCCACCGCGGCGTACGCCGACGACAGGTGCGGCCCCAGGTCGGCGACCAGGCGCAGCCGTGCGGCCACCATCTCGCTGCCGAGCTCGGCGAGCCGGGAGTCCCACACGCCGAGGGTGGAGAGCGCCGACTCCGCGGAGGGCCCGCCGCGCCGGGCCGCGCCGGCGGTCTTCAGCAGCGAGTTGCGCTGCTTGAGCACCCGGTCGTAGTCGCTGCGCGTCCCCGCGTAGCGAGGGCTGCGCTGGACCAGCAGGTCGTCGAGGAAACGGCGCCGGTCGGACGGGTCGCCCTTGACCAGGACCAGGTCCTCCGGGGAGAAGACCACGGTGCGCACCAGACCGAGGAGCTCGCGCGCCTTGGGCAGCGCGGCGCGGTTGACCCGGGCCCGGTTGGAGCGTCCGGGGTTGAGCTCGATCTCGAGCACGGCCCGCCGCCCGTCCCGTACGACCGCCGCACGGACGACGGCCTGCTCCGCACCGGCACGGACCAGCGGGGCGTCCGAGGCCACCCGGTGCGAGGACAGCGAGGAGAGGTAGTCGACCGCCTCGACCAGGTTGGTCTTCCCCTGCCCGTTGCGGCCGACGAACGCGGTCGCCCCCGGCTCGAGCTCGAGGTCCAGGCTCGACCAGGAGCGGAAGTCGTGCAGGGTCAGGTGGACGACGTGCACCGGTGCGGCGCGACCTCAGCCCAGGGAGCCGTGCGCGTCGCCGCCGGCCGGCGGCTCGGTGTGCACGGCGTGCCCACCGAACTGGTTGCGCATCGCGGCGATCGCCTTCATCGCCGGGGAGTCCTCCTGGCGCGAGGTGAAGCGGGCGAACAGCGAGGCCGCGATGACGTTCATCGGCACCGCGTGGTCGATCGCCGCCTGGACGGTCCACCGGCCCTCGCCGGAGTCGTCGGCGTAGCCACTGAGCTTCTCCAGGTGGGTGTCGTCCTCGAGGGCGTTGACCAGCAGGTCGAGCAGCCAGGACCGGATGACGGTCCCGGAGCGCCAGGAGTCGAAGGTGGCCGGCACGTCGTCGACGAGGTCGGTAGCCTCGAGCAGCTCCCAGCCCTCGGCGTACGCCTGCATCATGGCGTACTCGATGCCGTTGTGGACCATCTTGGCGAAGTGCCCGGCGCCCGCCTTCTTCCCGGCGTGCACGAAGCCGGACTCGCCCTCGGGCTTGAGGGCGTCGAAGGCCGGCTGCACCTTGGCGACCTCCGCGTCGGGACCGCCGCACATCAGGGCGTACCCGTTGTCCAGGCCCCAGACGCCGCCGGAGACGCCGCAGTCGACGAACCCGACGCCCTTCGCGCTCAGCAGCTCGGCGTTCGCCTCGTCGTCGGTGTACTTCGAGTTGCCGCCGTCGACGACGAGGTCGCCCTCGCCGAGCAGGTCGCCGAGCTCGGCGACCGTCTGCCGGGTCGGGTCGCCGGCGGGGACCATCACCCAGACCACCTTGGGGCTGGGCAGCGCCGCCACCATCGCCTGGAGGCTGTCGACGTCGCTCACGTCGGGGTTGCGGTCGTAGCCCACGACCGTGTGCCCGCCGTTGCGCAGCCGCTGGCGCATGTTGTTGCCCATCTTGCCGAGGCCGACGAGTCCGATGTCCATGCGAGTTCTCCTCGTAAGTCGAAAGGGGTGCCGAGACGGTGTCGTGCCGCCGGAGGTCGAGCGGTGGGCTCAGGACAGCAGACGGCGTGGCATCAACAGGTAGCGGAAGTCCCCGTCGACCTCCGCGTCGAGCTCGGCCAGCCCGGTCATCACGACCGGCTTGGCCGCGGTGGTGAAGGCGAGCTGGACGTACGGCGACTCGATCGCGGTCAAACCGTCCAGGAGGAACTGCGGGTTGAACCCGGTGGTGATGTCGTCGCCGTCGACCTTCGCCTCGATCGACTCCGACGCCATCGCCTCGTCTCCGCTCCCGGCGTCGAGGGTCAGCACACCGCCGGAGAAGGTCAGCTGGACCGCGGTGTTGCGCTCGGCGACCAGCGAGACGCGACGCACCGAGTCGACCAGGGCGGCGCGGTCGACCGCAGCGGTCGTGAGGTGCTCGTTCGGGAACAGCGAGCGGACCTTGGGGAACTCGCCGTCCAGCAGCCGCGTGGTGGTGCGTCGTACGCCGCCTCCCGTGGCAGCGCCCTCGAACCCGATGATGCCGTCGCCGTTGCCGCCGTCGGCCAGGGCGATCGAGATCTCGGTGCCGCCCGTGAGCGACTTCGCCGTGTCGGCGAGGACCTTGGCCGGCACCAGGGCGGCGCCGGTCGTGTCGGGGGTGCCCGGCGACCAGGTCAGCTCGCGGGTGGAGAGCCGGAACCGGTCGGTGGCCAGCAGGGCGATCGACTCGCCCTCGATCTCGACGCGGACACCGGTCAGCACCGGGAGCATGTCGTCCCTGCCCGCCGCCGTCACGGCCTGGTTGACGGCGTTGGCGAACAACCCGCTCGGCACGGTCCCCCGGGCCTCCGGCATCGACGGCAGGCTCGGGTAGTCCTCGACCGGCATGGTCTGGAGGCTGAACCGCGCGGACCCGCACGTGAGGACCACCTTGGGGCCGTCGAGGCTGAGCTCGACCGCTCGGTTGGGCAGGCTGCGGCAGATGTCGGCGAGGAGGCGCCCCGAGACCAGCACGGTGCCCTCGTCCTCGACCGAGGCGTTCAACGTGGCACGGGCCGAGGTCTCGTAGTCGAAGGTCGACAGGCGCAGACCCTCGGAGCCGTCCTCGAGCGGGCCGGCCTCGATGAGGAGGCCGGCGAGGACGGGAGTGCTGGGCCGCACCGGCAGGGCACGCGCGGTCCACGCCACGGCATCGGCGAGGACGTCGCGTTCGACGCTGAACTTCACGGCCACTCTCCTGGCTCTGGTGCGGTTGGGTGCGGGGAGACGGACTCGAGACTAGTGGCCACGACGGGTGCGTGGAGCGCTCGGTGCCCGGATCGGTCGGTGGAATCCTCGCACGTGGTCGGGCGGTGGCCCGGCCCACCAATCCCCAGGTCGGTGCCCTCCCGGAGTTGTGACTCGATCGGGTGTCTAGATATCTCGTCATCGTCATAGGGGCTGTGGGTCCTGTGGGCAACGTCCTCCCGTGCAGGTCAGCCGTGGTTCGTCGTCCACACCGCTTGTGGGAGCGCATGTGCGTGACCGGAGGACGGCTGTGGAGGGGCGAGAGCCGTGTGGACGGCAGGCGCAGGCTGCGCACAGGTCGTCCCCAGGCAGCGGCGCGATAGCCACACGGCTGTCCAGATGTTGCACCCGTGTGGTTCACGGTGCCCGGACGTGGGTCAGCCCTGCTGGGCGCGCTGCTTGATGAGGGTCGTGAGCTGGGTGACCTGGTGGTACAGCGTGCGGCGCTCGGCCATGTCCCGGGCGATCTTCTTGTTCGCGCTGATGACGGTGCTGTGGTCCCGTCCGCCGAACTCCTTGGCGATCTGGGGCAGCGACATGCTGGTGAGCTCCCGGCACAGGTACATCGCGACGTGGCGTGCGGCGACGAGCGGACGGGTACGACTGGGGCCGCACAGGTCGTCGATCGAGATCTCGAAGAACGAGGCGCTCTGGGCGATGATCAGCCCGGCGGTGATCTCGTGGCTCTCGCCGTCCGGGATGAGGTCACGCAGGACGATCTCGGCCAGGGTCAGGTCGATCGGCTGGCGGTTGATGTTGGCGAAGGCGCTGACCCGGATCAGGGCGCCCTCGAGCTCGCGGATGTTGGTGTGGATCCGCGAGGCGATGAACTCGAGCACGTCGCGCGGAGGCTCGAGACGCTCGGCGGCGGCCTTCTTGAGCAGGATCGCGATGCGGGTCTCGAGGTCGGGCGCCTGGACGTCGGTCAGCAGCCCCCACTCGAAGCGGTTCCGCAGGCGGTCCTCCAGCTTCTCGATCGCCTTCGGTGCGCGGTCGGAGGTGAGGACGATCTGCTTGTTGGCGTTGTGGAGGGAGTTGAAGGTGTGGAAGAACTCCTCCTGCGTCTGGATCTTGCCCTCGAGGAACTGGATGTCGTCGATCAGGAGGACGTCGACCTCGCGGTACTTCTTCTGGAAGGCCGCGACGTTGCTCTGCTGGATCGCGTTGATGAACTCGTTCGTGAACTCCTCGCTGGAGACGTAACGCACCGTCTTGCCGGCGGAGAACCGGTGGACGTAGTCGGTGATCGCGTGCAGCAGGTGCGTCTTCCCCAGCCCAGAGTCGCCGTAGATCATCAGCGGGTTGTACGAGCGTCCCGGAGCCTCGGCGACGGCGACGGCCGCCGCGTGGGCGAAGCGGTTGCTCGCACCGATGACGAAGGTGTCGAAGGTGTACTTGGCGTTGAGCAGTCCAGGGCCACGCTGACCGTCGACCTGACTATTTGTCGACAAGTCTGCAGATCGATTAAGTGACTCCGGTGACTCCACGGGCGGTGGGCCCGGAGCGGGCGCGGCGGTGCCGGCCGGGTCCGGGGACACGGCGCTCGCTGCGTGGTCGTCCCGGGAGCTGTCGTCGTTCGCCGGGCCCTCGCTGAACAGGTCGGTGTCGAGGGACTCGTCGACGCTGACCAGCAACCGGGTCTGCGTCCCGTACGACACCGTCAGCGCGTCCTCGACGAACGTGCGCAGCCGACTGACGAACTGGTTCTGGGTGAACTCGTTGGGGACGGCGACGATGAAGGTGTTCTCGGCGTGGACCACCGGTCGGCTGTTGCGGAGCCAGACCCGCTGCGACGGGGAGGTCTGCTCGGCGATCTCGTCCCAGATCCGCTGCAGCTCGGTGCTGTTCGGATCCACGAGTGCGCTCACTTCCGTTGGCTCTCGGCGGACCGCTCCGTGTCCACCAGGTCGTCGCGGATCGCTTCGACCCGGCTCGCCGTGGGTCCACCCTGCTCCCCCAGCGACGGTCGTGCACAGACTTGTCCACAGGCTGTGCACGGACGCGATCCAGAAAACTAGCAACGACCTCGCCACGGCATCAACCGGATCGCGGGAACCCTGTGATGGTCGTCGGCGTGTCGCCGACGTCGTCCGAGTCGGGTGTGCGACGTTGCCCGCTTTCGTTCGCGGTGGCGCAACTTTTGACCGGCGTTTCCCGGCGCCCGTACCGTTGAGCGGTCGAGGTGGACACCGCCTCGGGCGAGATGGCGTTCGGTCGCCTGCGCCCGGCGCCCTGCGCCACCCTTCCCTGCACTCGACCTGATCACCATGGCGGCCTCGGCCGACCAGCGACACCGGAGAAACCAGTGAGCAAGCGGACCTTCCAGCCCAACAACCGTCGCCGGCACAAGACGCACGGCTTCCGTCTGCGGATGCGCACCCGCGCCGGGCGGTCGATCCTCTCCTCGCGCCGCCGCAAGGGGCGCAACCGCCTCGCTGCCTGACGCCGCCTCGGTGCTCCCCCGCTCGGCACGACTGACGCGGTCGGCCGACTTCGGGTCGACGGTGCGCGAGGGCGAGCGCGCCGGGAGCCGGCTGCTGGTCGTGCACCTCCGCCCCGCCGCCCGGACCGACGAGACGCCGCGTGCGGGCTTCGTGGTGTCCCGGGCCGTCGGTGGTGCCGTGGTTCGCAACCGCGTCGAGCGCCGCCTGCGCCACCTCGTACGGGACCGGTTGGCGGCCCTGCCCGCTGGG
The DNA here is from genome assembly GCF_014644415.1 of Marmoricola endophyticus. Taxonomy (GTDB): domain Bacteria; phylum Actinomycetota; class Actinomycetes; order Propionibacteriales; family Nocardioidaceae; genus Marmoricola; species Marmoricola endophyticus. Next base: position 2,206,287 of record NZ_BMKQ01000001.1, on the reverse strand, counting down.
TCGCTGCTCGTCGTGCGCGCGCTGCCGGCGGCGGCCGCTGCCACCTCGGAGGAGCTCGGCCGCTCCCTCGACCGCGGTCTGGAGCGGGTGGCGGCGGCGGTCGCGTCGTGAAGTACCCGCTGATCTGGTTGCTCCGCGGCTACCGCTTGCTCGTCTCGCCGCTCTACGGTCAGGTCTGTCGGTACCACCCGTCGTGCTCGGCGTACGCGCTCGAGGCCGTGACCGTTCACGGCAGTCTGCGAGGCTCGTGGCTGTCGGTCCGTCGTGTGCTGCGCTGTCATCCCTGGGCGCGGGGCGGGTACGACCCCGTTCCGTCCCGATCCACCCGAGGAGCTTGAGTTGTTCGACTTCTTCAGCGACGTCGGCACGTTCATCATCACGCCGCTGTACTGGATCATCTCGGTGGTCCTCATGGGCTTCCACCACGTGCTCGGTGCCGTGTTCGGTGACGCGAGCGGTGCCTCCTGGGCGCTGTCGATCATCGGCCTGACCATCGTCATCCGGGCTGCCCTGATCCCGCTGTTCGTCAAGCAGATCAAGTCCAGCCGGAACATGCAGCTGGTGCAGCCCAAGGTGAAGGAGCTGCAGAAGAAGTACGGCCACGACCGCGAGCGTCTCGCCCAGGAGACGATGACGCTGTACAAGGAGACCGGCACCAACCCGTTCGCCTCGTGCCTGCCGCTGATCGTGCAGATGCCGATCTTCATCGCGCTGTTCCGGCTGATCGACCACGCGTCGAAGGGGGAGACGCGAGGGATCCTCACCAAGGAGAACGTCGAGAACCTCAGCGCCGCGAAGATCTTCGGCGCGCGGATCGCCGACACCTTCACCGGTGCGGACGACATCAGCGTCAAGGTCCTCGCGGGCCTGCTGATCGTGGTGATGATCGCGACGACGTTCCTGACCCAGCGCCAGCTGATGAGCAAGAACATGCCGGCGGACGCGATGACCGGTCAGTACGCCCAGCAGCAGAAGCTGCTGCTCTACGTGCTGCCGCTGGTCTTCGCTGTCGGCGGTGTGGCGTTCCCGATCGGCGTCGTCCTCTACTGGACCACGTCGAACCTGTGGACCATGTGCCAGCAGTTCTACGTGATCCGGAACAACCCTGCGCCGAACACCGAGGCGTTCCGGGCGAAGGAGAAGCGCGACGCCGAGAAGCGGCGGCGCAAGGGCGAGGACGGCCCCGAGGGTTCCGGAGGCATCGTGGCGAAGGACGCCGAGCCGCCGAGCTCCGACGGTGGGGGAGCCGCGAAGCAGCCCCCGCAGCGGCAGCAGCCGCGTAAGCAGACCCGCAACCAGCGCAAGAAGGGTGGTGGGTCGGCCAACGGCTGACCACCGCCCCACGACGACGCGCCGACCAGAGGAGAGAGATGACCACCACCGAGGGTGTGGACCCGCTCGAGCAGGAGGGCGAGATCGCCGCGGACTACCTCGAGGAGCTCCTGGAGATCGCTGATCTCGACGGAGACATCGACATGGACGTCGAGGGCGATCGCGCGACGGTCTCGATCGTGGGCGCGGAGCTGCCTCAGCTCGTGGGGGACAGCGGCAAGGTGCTCGAGGCGCTCCAGGAGCTGACCAGGCTGGCGGTGTACCGCGAGACCGGGTCGCGCTCGCGACTGATGCTCGACGTCAGCGGGCACCGCGCTCAGCGGCGTACGGACCTCGAGACGTTGGCCGCCGAGGTGATCGACCGGGTCAAGGCGTCCGGCGAGGAGGAGCCGATGGCGGCGATGACGCCGTTCGAGCGCAAGGTGGTCCACGACGTCGTGGCGGCTGCAGGACTGGGGTCGTCGTCGGCCGGTGTCGAGCCGCACCGGCACGTGGTCGTCCAGCCAGCTCCCGGTGGAGACGAGTGAGCGACGCGGTTTCACGTGAAACACCCCCGGCGCCCGAGGTGGCGGCGGGGGTTTTCTCGTCTCGGCTCCCGGTGGCGCAGGCCTACGCCGACCTGCTGGCTGGGGCCGGGATCACCCGGGGGCTGATCGGCCCGCGTGAGGTTCCTCGGCTGTGGGACCGGCACCTCGTGAACTGCGGGCTGCTGGCGGCGGCGTTCGACGACGGTACGACCGTGGCGGACATCGGCAGCGGCGCCGGCCTGCCGGGGATCCCGATCGCGATCGCACGACCGGACGTCTGCGTGGTGCTGGTTGAGCCGCTGCTGCGCCGTGCGACGTTCCTGCAGGAGGCGGTCGCCGCGCTCGGCCTCGACAACGTCGAGGTCGTCCGCGCCCGGGCGGAGGAGCTGGCCGGCCACCGCGCGTTCCCGGTCGTCACCGCGCGCGCCGTCGCCCGGCTCGACAAGCTGGCGGGCTGGACGCTCCCGCTGGTGGCGCCCGGCGGCTGGCTCGTGGCGATGAAGGGAGCGGCAGTGACCGAGGAGCTCGATGGCGCCCGGCGGGCGATCCAACGCCTCGGGGGAGAGGTGGTCGGTGTCGAGCAGTACGGTGCTGACCTGGCGACGGAGCCGACGACGGCGGTGCGCGTGCGAGTGTCGGACACTCGTGCGGCAGGATCGTCGTCAGGTGGTCGGAGCGCGCGGCGCAAGCGAGGACGAGGGAGCGGCAAGCGATGAACGAGGCGCAGGTTTCACGTGAAACCGGGCCCAGGACCGTGCCGACGGCAGCCGATCTGGACAAGGACGCGACCGGCTTCGACGACTCCACCCCGCTGGCGCGAGCGGTCGCCCAGCAGATGGCAGCCCGCGAGGGAGCGGTGCAGGACGACCCCGTCGCCCGCCCGTCGCGCACGCGAACCGTGGTGGTCGCCAACCAGAAGGGCGGCGTCGGGAAGACGACGACCACGGTGAACCTCGCGGTGGCGCTGGCCCAGCTCGGACAGCGCGTCCTGGTCATCGACCTCGACCCTCAGGGCAACGCCTCCACCGCCCTCGCCGTCGAGCACGGTCGCGGGACGCCCGGAACGTATGAGGTGCTGGTCGACGGGACCCCGCTGCGCGATGTCACGCAGCCGGTCGAGGAGGTCCCGAACCTCTGGCTGGTGCCCGCGACCATCGACCTGGCCGGAGCCGAGATCGAGCTGGTCAGCGTCGTCGCCCGGGAGAGCCGCCTGCGCAAGGCGCTCGACGCAGCGCGGCTGATCGGGGAGGAGGACACGCGGTACGACTACGTCCTCGTCGACTGCCCCCCGTCGCTGGGCCTGCTCACCCTGAACGCGCTCGTCGCCGGAGCGGAGATCCTGATCCCGATCCAGGCCGAGTACTACGCGCTCGAGGGGCTCGGTCAGCTGCTCGAGACCGTCGAGATGGTCCGGGCGCACCTCAACGACAAGCTGAGTCTCGGCGCGTTCCTGATCACGATGTACGACTCGCGCACGAAGCTCGCCTCGGGCGTGGCTCGGGAGGTCCGCGAGCACTTCGGCCCACGGGTGCTCCGGACGATGATCCCGCGCTCGGTGCGGGTCTCCGAGGCGCCGAGCTACGGGCAGAGCGTGCTGGGCTACGACCCGACGTCCACCGGGGCCCTCGCCTACCTCGCCGCTGCCCGCGAGCTCGCGGTGATCGGGCAGCGGCCTCCGGCCCCGCAGGACGGAGGTGGGCGCGGATGAGCCCGAAGCCCCCGCAGCGCCGAGGACTCGGCCGCGGTCTCGGTGCCCTGATCCCGACGGAGCCCGAGGCCCCCGAGCGTGCGTCAGCCGCCGCGTCCGGCAGCGAGTCAGCCGTCGACGAGGACGCGCCCACGGTCGGCAGCGTGCCCGGCGCTCACTTCGCGGAGCTGCCCGTCGAGGCGATCGTGCCCAACGCACGCCAGCCTCGCGAGGTCTTCGACGAGGACGACATGGCCGAGCTGGTCCACTCGATCCGCGAGGTGGGCCTGCTGCAGCCGGTCGTCGTGCGCCGGCGGGCCGAGGAGGACGGCTACGAGCTGATTATGGGGGAGCGCCGCTGGCGCGCCTCCCAGGCCGCGGGACTGGAGCGGATCCCTGCGATCGTGCGGGACACCGGCGACGAGGACATGCTCCGCGACGCCCTGCTGGAGAACCTGCACCGCTCGCAGCTCAACCCCTTGGAAGAGGCCGCGGCCTACCAGCAGCTGCTGGAGGACTTCGACTGCACGCACGACGAGCTGGCGGACCGGATCGGTCGCAGTCGCCCGCAGATCTCCAACACCCTCCGGCTGCTGCGACTCTCGCCGGCCGTCCAGCGGCGGGTCGGCGCAGGGGTGCTGTCGGCCGGCCACGCCCGTACCCTGCTCGCCGTCCAGGACCCGGACCTGCAGGACCGCCTGGCCCACCGGGTCGTGGCCGAGGGCATCTCCGTGCGCGGGCTCGAGGAGATCGTCGCGGTCGGCGACGACCGACGGGACAGTCGCGCCCAGCGCGCTCGCCCGGTGGCTCCGGGCCTCGCCGACATCGCCGACGAGCTCAGCGACCTCCTGGAGACCCGGGTCCGCGTCCAGCTCGGCAAGCACCGCGGCAAGATTACGGTCGACTTCGCCAGCCTGTCGGACCTCAAGCGGATCCTCGAGGTGATCAGGAGCGACTCGTCAGCAAAACCATGAAGTGATTTGTCGACAAGTCAGTTTTTTCGCCGACGCTCGGCCCGTCGGCGCTTCTCGGCCGCGTCCAGCTCCTCGGCCTCGGCGGGCGTAGGAGCCGACCCGCCGTACGACGCGGGCAGCCACCAGCTGCCCTCGGGCTGCTCGTCGGCCGGGTACGCCTCGATCGCCTCCCGCACCAGGGCGGACATCGCCTCGTGCAGCGCAGCGGTCTCCGCCGCCGGGTCGTCGCCGGTGGGGTGCATCGGCTCGCCGACGAGGATGCCGATCGTCTTGCGCCCGGCGAGGTCGCGCGGGTGGTCCTTGGTCATCAGCCGCTGGGTGCCCCACAGGACGACGGGAAGGAGCGGGACGCCCGCCTCGGCCGCGATCCTCGTGGCACCGGACTTGAGCTCCTTGACCTCGAAGGAGCGCGAGATGGTCGCCTCGGGGAAGATGCCGACCAGCTCACCCTCGCGCAGGTAGCGCACCGCGTCGCGGAAGCTCCCGGCTCCGTCGGACCGGTCGACCGGGATGTGGTGCATCGAGCGCATCACCGGTCCCGCGACGGAGTGGTCGAAGATCTCCTTCTTGGCCATGAACCTGACCACGCGACCGGCCGGGACAGCGGCGTAGCCGGCGAGCACGAAGTCGACGTACCCGATGTGGTTGATGGCCAGCAGCGCGCCCCCCTCGCGCGGGACGTGCTCGGTGCCCGAGCGCTGGAAACGCAGTCCGAGCAGACGGAACATCACCTTGCCGAAGGTGATGATGGACGGGTACGTGAAGTCGCGCACGGGGCTCCTCGTCGAGGATCGGGGGTCGGCGCCCATCCTCGCAGCCCGGACCCGGCGTAGCGGCGCCGCACGCACGAACGGCGTGCGCCCCGCAGGGACGCACGCCGTCGCGTGGAGGGGCCGGGATCAGCCGATGAACTCCTCGAGCTCCTTGAGGATCGCGGACTTGGGCCGCGCGCCCACGATCTGGCGCACCTGCTCGCCGCCCTGGAAGACGATGAGGTTCGGGATGCCGGTGACGCGGTACGACGACGGCGTCACGGGGTTCTCGTCGACGTTCATCTTCACGAACGTCACCTTGTCGCCGTGGCTGGCGTTCAGCTCGTCGAGGATGGGGGAGACCTGGCGCGGGCTTGTCGGACTTGAGCACCTCCGCGTCGAAGGTGTCGTCGGTGACGGCCTGGAGATCAGCCATGGTGTGCTCCTTGATCAGTGGTGGGTGTGTCGTGCAACGGCGCTCGTGGCCGTGGTGTTCCCCGGGGTGAGGACGCTCAGACGACGCCGGCGCCGGCGACGACCTCGTCGCGGGTCTCGGCCGCGTCGCCCGCGGTCGAGGCCTCGTGGTCCCGGGCGGCGAGCCAGCGCTCGGCGTCCAGCGCTGCGGCGCAACCGGTCCCGGCGGCGGTGATGGCCTGGCGGTAGTGGTGGTCCACGAGGTCACCGCAGGCGAAGACGCCGTCGAGGTTGGTCGCCGTCGACGGAGCGTCGACGAGGACGTACCCCTCGTCGTCGAGGTCGACCTGGCCCGGCAGCAGCTCCGAGCGCGGGTCGTGACCGATCGCGATGAACAGGCCGGTGGCGGGCAGCGTGCGCTCCTCGCCGGTCTCGGTGTCGCGCAGGACGACACCGGTGAGCTTGTCGTCGCCCTCCAGCGAAGCGACCTCGCTGTTCCAGGCGAAGTCGATCTTCGGGTCGGCGAAGGCTCGCTCCTGCATGATCTGCGACGCACGAAGCTCGCCACGGCGGTGGATCAGGGTGACCTTCGAGCCGAAGCGCGAGAGGAACGTCGCCTCCTCGATCGCCGAGTCGCCACCGCCGACGACGGCGATGTGCTGCTCGCGGAAGAAGAAGCCGTCGCAGGTCGCGCACCAGGACACGCCGTGGCCGGAGAGCCGGTCCTCGCCCTCGACCCCGAGCTTGCGGTAGCCCGACCCCATCGCCAGGATCACCGACCGGACCGCGAACGTTCCCTCCTCGGTGCGGACCGTCTTGGTCTCCCCGCGCAGGTCCACCTCGACGACGTCGTCGGCCACCAGCTCGGCGCCGAACCGCTCGGCCTGGGCTCGCATCTCGTCCATCAGGGCCGGGCCCATGATGCCGTCGCGGAAGCCTGGGTAGTTCTCCACCTCGGTGGTGTTCATCAGCGCACCGCCAGCGGTGACGGCGCCCTCGAAGACCAGCGGGCGGAGCCCAGCACGGGCGGCGTAGACCGCCGCGGTGTAGCCGGCGGGGCCGGAACCGATCACGATGACGTCTCGGGTCTCGGACAAGGTGGCGGACATCGGCAGTGCTCCTCCTGATGGGTACGACGTCCCGCCGCGCGGTCGCGTCGCGGGACGATCACGTGAACACAGCCTAGGCAGGCTCCATTCCACCCGGGCGCACCGAACGGGTCAGGAACCGCCGCCGTGGAAGGCCAGCAGGAACGCCACCACGATGGCGAGCACCGCGACCAGCCCGAGGATGAGCGGCAGCCGGAGCCAGTGCGACTGCGGCTCCGCGTCGGGAGGCAGGTCGGGCAGGGCGTCGACGTGGTCCCCGCCGAAGGGCCAGCGGGGCTCCTCGTCGCGGCGGTCACCGGCCTCCCACTCGCGGACCGGGTGCGAGCGCGACCAGTCCGTGGCCCCCCAGGACTCGGTGGCGGACGAGCGCACGGCCGCCGGGCGCGTCCGGCGGGGGCCGTCATCGGGGGCGAACAGCGGCCTCTCCGGAGGAGCCTCGAGGTCCGGCGCGGGTGGGCGCGGTCCGGGGCGCGGCTTGTGCCAGTCGGGGTCGTCGTCGGGCCCGGTCGGGCGGTGCTTGCCCACCAGCGTGCGGTCGGGGTCGTCGTCCGCGACCTCGGCGGCCCGGTCGGCGCCGTCCTCGACATCGTCCGCGGTCGCCTCGGCGGCGCGGTGGTTCCCGGGCAGCTCGGAGCCCTCGTCGGCAGTGGTGGTGCCGGAAGCCGCCGCGGGGGTCGCCGAGGACGGTCGGGGCTCGGGCCGTTCCCCCACGGGGGAGCTCACCGGCGGCACCGGCACGTCGTCCGGCACCACGGCCGGCTCGCGGTCCTCGGTGACCGGCGCAGCGGGATCGCCGGAGTCGGACGGTCCGCCGTCCTCGAGCACGGGCACGCCGGGGGTCGTCGCAGGCAGCAGCGAGGGATCGGCGGCGGCGAGCTCACCGAGGTACTCGGTCAGGACGGCGGCCATCCGCTGCGCGTCCAGGTCTCCACGGCGCCGCGAGAGCACCCGGTCGCACAGCGCGTCGAGCGGGCGGGGTACGCCGGCGCGTACCTGGCGGGGGCGCAGCGGTCCGTGGCCGTCGCGCGGTGCGGCGTCGACCCGTGAGCCCGACGCGCCGGGCCACCGGCCGACGAGACCGGCGTAGAGCAGGCCGGCGAGGTCGAGGACGTCCGCCTCCGCGTCGGTGACCTCGGGGTAGTCGCCGCTGCGGCGCAGCGTCTCCTGCACCGCGGCGTCGATCGCGAAACCCACGAGCCGGACGGTGCCCGAGGTGGTGACCATGACGTTCTCGGGGGCGAGGCGCCCGTGGGCGAGCCCGTGGCCCGCGGCCGAGGCGATCGCGGTCGCGACCTCCCGGGTCAACCAGGCGGAGCGGTCCGGCGGCAGCACCCCCCGACCGACCATGTCGGCCAGGGTCCTGCCCTCGCCCCACTCGCTGACCACCCAGGCGAGCCCGTCGCGCACGTCGGCGTCGAGGACCCGGAGCAGGTGCGCGTCGGTGACGCGCGCCGAGACCCGCGCCGCCTCGAGGACCGCCTCCACCCGAGGGTCCTCCTCGGGCAGTGCCCACACCCGGACGTCACGGACCAGGACGGTGTCGGTCGCGCGCCACGCGCGCGCGCCGTCGACGTCGTCGAGGAGGTCCTCCAAGCGGTACCGGCCGCCCAGCACGACGCCGGCGCTGCTCGCGGTGCTCACGTTCGCCTCCTCCTGGCAGGGCGTGTCGCGAGTCTAGGGCGTGGTGGCGCCGTCGGTCGCGGGACGCGCCAGGTCACGCACGGTGTCCGCCGCGGCGGCGCAGGCCCAGCCGCCGGCCGATCAGGTCCAGCACGCTGGTCAGCTCCACGATCCCGGCCATCCGGGCGAGGACCAGCAGCACCGCCCCGTCGACGGCGGCGGTCACGAGCAGCGAGACGAGGGCTGCGACCTTGCCGTCGCCGGACAGGAGGCTCCCCACCGCCTCGTGGGCGGCCCAGGCGAGACCGGCGGCGATCGCGGCAGCGGGCACGATGCGCAGCGCGAACTCGAGCAGCCGGCCGCCCTGCAGCCCTCCGACGAGCCTGGAGAGGACGACGTACGAGAGCACCGCGCCGACGGCGTACGCCCCCGAGTAGGCGAGGACCAGCCGCGGTGAGGTCTGGCCGGCGGTGATGCCGCGGGTGAGGGCGACCGCCAGCACGATGTTGACCGCGGAGACCACCACCTGGATGAAGAACACCGTCCGCGTGCGCTCGAGGGCGTAGAACCCGCGCAGGACGAGGTAGTGGCTGGTGAAGAAGACCAGGCCGAGCGCGAAGAGCGACAGGGTCGGCCCGAACAGTCCCGCGGTGCCGCTGCCGGCTCCGTACCCGAAGACCAGGGTGGGGACGTCGCGGGAGACGACCGGGATCAGCAGGGCGAACGGCACGATCAGCGCGAAGGTCGTCCGCATCATCTGCCCGATCCCGCGGCCCACCTCGCCGAGGTCGCGGTCCGCGGCGGTCGACGAGAGCCGCGGGAGCATCGCGGTCGCGAGCGAGACGGTCACCACGGCGTGCGGGACCATGATGAGCAGGAACGAGTTGGAGTAGACGGTGTAGCCGGTCCCGCCCGAGGAGCCGGACGCGGTCCCGCTCGAGGCGATCCGGACGACGACCGTGTACGCGACCTGGTTGGCGATCACGAACAGCACCGTCCACACACCCAGACGCAGCGTGTGCCCCAGCCCCGAGCCACGCAGGTCGAAGCGCGGGCGCAGCCGGACCCCGGCGCGGCGCAGGTACGGGACGAGGACGGCCAGCTGGGCGGCGATGCCGAGCGTCGAGCCGAGGCCGAGCACCAGCTCCTGCGCCGAGGTGAACGCGCTGCTCAGCTCGGACTTCGACACCGGGCCGAAGGTGCTGAGGTACGCCACCAGCACGACGACCGAGATCACGTTGTTGGCGATCGGGGCCCACATCATCGGGCCGAAGCTGCGCCGGGCGTTCAGCACCTGGCCGAGCAGCACGAACATGCCGTAGAAGAAGACCTGGGGCAGGCAGTAGCGGGCGAAGGCGATCACCGAGTCGCGCTGGTCGGCCAGTGCCGGCGAGTCGTAGGACGGGTCGAGGAACAGTCGCATCAGCAGCGGCGCCGCCACCACCAGCACGACCGAGACGACGAGCAGGAAGACCGCGGCGACGGTCACCACTCGCTCGGTGTACGCCGTACCGCCGTCGGCGTCCTGCTTGGTCGCCCGGACCAGCTGCGGCACGAGCACCGCGTTGAACACCCCGCCCGCCAGCAGGATGTAGAGCATGTTCGGCACGGTGTTGGCGACGTTGAAGATGTCGGCGTGCAGCTGCGCGCCGAGCGCAGCCAGGAGCAGCGAGCTGCGGGCGAACCCGCTCAGGCGCGAGACCACGGTGCCGGCCGCCATCACCGCGCTGGAGCCCAGCAGGCCGCTCGCGGAGTCCTTGCCCTCCACCGTGACAGCGGCCGTCTCCGCGGCCGGCCCGTCGGCGCGGTCCTCGGCGGACCCGAGCACCGGTGCCTGGATCGGGGGGATGCTCCCGGTCTCGACCTCGGCGTCCAGCCCGGCCTCGTGCACCGCGCGGGGCCGGTCGAGCGGCCGGTCGGGCGGACGGCCGGTCGTGCTCACGCGTCGGGCCCGGGCTCGTGGGCGGGCCGGCGCAGGCCGTTCCGGCTGCGGATCCGGCGTACGACCATGGCCACCACCAGCAGCACCCCGGCGGCCAGCACGGCCCAGATCAGCGAGCTGACCTGGCTGTCTCGGACGTTGAAGGTCATGCCGGTCCCGATCGGCGTGCCGTCGGGCGTGGTCGCGCGCAGGGTGACCGAGCGGACCCCGGTCTGCTGGCTGCTGGCCTCGATGGGGACGGTGGTGCGCTTGCGGGCCGGGAGCGTCACGGACTTCGGCAGGCGCAGCGACAGGTCGGCGTTGCTGGTCGTCGCGGCGAGACCCACCGTCACGGGGCGGTCGAGGTCGTTGGTCATCGAGATGACGAACGAGCCCGACCCGCCGGCCAGCGTGACCAGGTTCGAGCCCGAGACGCGTACCCGGTCGAGCCGCGACCGCACCGAGGCGTCGAGCGCGCGGACGTCGGCGTACGCCCGGCTCCGGTCGTCGCGCGCGGCGTACGACACCCCGCGCAGCGCGAGCCGCTGGTAGGCGTCGGCGACGTCCCCCGGGCGCTGCAGCGCCGAGGCGAAGGTGCTGCCCGAGCGGCTGGCGGCGCGGCTGGCGTCCACCAGCCGGTCGCCGACCTGGGCGGCCGCGTCGGAGCCGTCGTACGCCGGGTCGCGGACGGTGCTCGTCCCGCTCGTCCCGAGGGAGGACCACCGCAGCCACGGCACGTCGAGGGAGGAGAAGAACGCCGAGGAGCTCCACTGCGAGCCCGGGTCCCAGTCGGCCGGCGGGACGACGACCATCGTGCTGGTGTCGCCCTCGGCCTGGCGCAGCGCCGCCTCGCAGAGGATCCGCTGGCGGTAGCTGAGCGCGTCGTCCACCGGGCCAGGACCGGGGCCTCGAGCGGTGGCGTCGGTGTCGACCAGGGCGAGCGGCTGGCCCTGGGCGGTGCGGGCGTAGCCGGGGGTGCCGTCGGGCGCCGCGCGGCGCGAGAGGAGGACCTGCGTCCCGGCGGAGAGCGTCGCGAGCGCCGAGGCGGGCAGGACGCCGTCGACCGGGGCGGCGGTCGGGGACGTCGAGTCGACTCCCCGGGCGGAGAACGACGTCCGCGACAGGCGTACGGCGTCGTCGAGCAGCCGCGGTGCGCGGCGCGCCAGCGAGGCGGTGTCGGGATCGGCGTAGCCGAGGGCCAGGGTGCGGTTGCGCTGCGCGAGGTCGACCACGCGCTCGAGCCAGCCCTGGGCGAGGTCCGCCGTCGCCTGCTCGTCGTCACGGTCGTCGTCGCCGGAGTCCTGCTGCGCCGCCGTCCTGCTGTCACGGGCGAGAACGGCCGCGGCGTCGAGCACGGCGGGGTCGGCGAGCAGGGTGAGAGGTATCGCTCCCGCGGTGCGGCCCAGCCCGAGGATGCGACCCAGCCGGCCGTCCTCCCCGAGCAGGCGGGTCCACTCGGCGGGGTCGACGAGGTGGCCGCTCGGGTCACGGCGCACCTCCTGGCGCACCGGCAGCACGAACGCGGCCGGCACGGGCCTGCGCCGGGCCCCGTCCTCGACCACCGGGATGAAGGTGCGTGCCCTGCCGTCGGCCACGCTGTCGCGGCCCTCCGTCGAGGTGCCCAGCGCGTGCACGCCGATCCAGTACGCGCCGGGTGTCTGCGGGATGTCGAGCTTGTCGCGCGGCACCCGGATGGTGAACTCGGTGCTCTGCCCGGCGGCCAGGTCGCCGATCGAGACGAACGTCGACGGGTCCTCCGAGCGCATGCCGACCTCGGCGTCGTACGGCGTCTGCGAGGCCTCCTCCAGCTCCTCGCTGCTGCGCATGGGGGTCGAGGAGACCCAGGTCGAGACGTTGACGTCGCGCCAGGGGTCGGTGTCGAGGTTGGTCACCGTGCCCGACAGGGTCACCGTCCCGCTGCGCGGCAGGACCGCCGGCGACAGCGTGGTCAGCTGCACCTGGAGCGGGCCCGGCTCGCCCTGGTCGGGCGGGTCGTCGGCCGCACTCGCCGGCGGCGGCGTGACGAGCAGGCAGCCGAGCAGCACCAGGACGAGGAGCGCCAGCAGCCGTCGGGTGGACCGGGGTCGTCGCGCGGGGCGTGCCACGGACCCGGTGCTCATCCCTCCCACTCTAGCCAGCGCGGACTCGCCGTCTCGCGACGCCGAACCGCCTGGCCTAATCTGGACCGTCGTGCCGACCGAGATCCCCGAGCCCGCATCCGCGTCCGCGGCTGGACCCACTGCTGGACCGACCGGTGGGCCGACTGGTGGGCCGCTCACCGTCGTCGAGGTGCAGCAGCGCGTCGTCGCCGCGCTGGAGCGGATGGGCGACGTGCTCGGAGAGCTCGGCCGCCGCTTCGCCGACGCCGGCGAGGAGATCGCGCTGGTCGGTGGGCCGGTCCGCGACGCGATGCTGGGCCGGCTCCAGCAGGACCTCGACCTCACGACCTCGGCGCGCCCGGAGGTGACCGAGCGGTTGCTCAAGGGGTGGGCCGACGCGATCTGGGACGTCGGGCGGGCGTTCGGGACGATCGGGTGCCGCAAGGGGCCCTGGCAGGTCGAGATCACGACGTACCGCTCGGAGGCCTACGACCGCACCTCCCGCAAGCCGACCGTGGAGTACGGCGACACGCTCGCCGGCGACCTGGGGCGCCGGGACTTCACCGTCAACTCGATGGCGCTCGTCCTCGGCCCGGACGGGGTCGGCGAGCCGCACCTGGAGGATCCGTTCGGCGGGCTCGTCGACCTGGCCCAGCGGACCCTGCGCACGCCCGGCGCACCGGAGGACTCCTTCTCCGACGACCCGCTGCGGATGATGCGTGCGGCACGGTTCGCCGCCCAGCTCGGCTTCGAGGTGGACCCCGACGTGGTCGCGGCGATGACCGACATGGCGCAGCGGGTCAGCATCGTGTCCGCCGAGCGGGTCCGCGAGGAGCTGGTGAAGCTGGTCTGCGCGCCGGAGCCCCGACGCGGGCTGCTGCTGCTGGTGCGCACCGGGCTGGCGTCGTACGTCCTCCCCGAGCTGCCCGCGCTGGCGCTCGAGCGCGACGAGCACCACCGTCACAAGGACGTGTACGAGCACACGCTCACGGTGCTGGAGCAGTCGATCGACCTCGAGGACCGGCTGCCCGAGGGCGGCCCTGACTTCGTGTGCCGGTTCGCGGCGCTGATGCACGACATCGGCAAGCCGCGGACGCGGAGGTTCCTCGACGACGGCTCCGTGACGTTCCACCACCACGACGTGGTCGGCGCCAAGCTGACCCGCAAGCGGATGCAGGCGCTGAAGTTCTCCGGCGACGTCACCGACGCCGTCTCGACGCTGGTCGAGCTGCACCTGCGCTTCCACGGCTACGGCTCGGGGGAGTGGACCGACTCGGCCGTGCGGCGCTACGTCCGCGACGCCGGCCCGCTGCTGCCCTGGCTGCACGTGCTGACCCGGGCCGACTGCACCACCCGCAACGCGCGCAAGGCGGCCCGGCTGCGGCGGACGTACGACGACCTCGAGGCCCGCATCGAGCGGCTCGCGGAGCAGGAGGAGCTCGAGGCGGTCCGTCCCGACCTCGACGGCAACCAGATCATGGAGATCCTCGGGATCGGGCCCGGCCGCGAGGTGGGCGAGGCCTACCGCTTCCTCCTCGAGCACCGGCTCGACCACGGGCCGGTCGACCCGGAGCAGGCCGAGAGGGTGCTGCGGGACTGGTGGGCCTCGCGAGGGGAGCAGCCGTGAGGGTCGCCCTGGTCACCGCCGCGGAGGTCCGTGACCTGGACGACGAGGGCCGGCTGCTGGCACAGGCGCTGCGCTCGCGCGGTGCCGACGTCGTGGCGGCCGTGTGGGACGACGCCGGGGTCGACTGGACGTCGTACGACGTCGCGGTGGTGCGCTCGACCTGGGACTACGCCGAGCGGGTCGCAGACTTCGTGTCCTGGGCACAGCGGGTCTCGGGGCAGACCCGGTTGGCGAACCCCGCCGACCTGATCGCCTGGAGCACCGACAAGCACTACCTCGACGACCTGGCGTCCGCCGGGGTGCCGCTGGTGCCGTCGGTCTTCCTCGAGCCGGGGGACGGCGCGTCCCACGAGCTGCTCGGCGTCGAGCACGTGGTCAAGCCCGCCGTCTCGGCCGGTTCGCGGGACACGCTGCGGCTGACCGCCGAGGAGCCCGAGCGGTCGCTCGCCCACGCGGAGCGGCTCCTGGGCGAGGAGCGCAGCGTCCTGGTCCAGCCGTACCTCGCCGAGGTCGACACCGCCGGGGAGACCGCCGTCGTGCTGGTCGACGGCGAGGTGTCGCACGCGATGCGCAAGGCACCGCTGCTGCAGCGCGGCATGGCGCTGGTCGAGGGACTGTTCGCGCAGGAGGAGATGTCGGTGCGCAAGCCGTCGCCGGCGGAGCTCGACGTGGCCGCGGCCGCGATGCGGGTGGTCGCGGACAGGGCGACGACGGCGGGCACGTCCCGGCCACCGCTGTACGCGCGCGTCGACCTGCTGCCGAGTGCCGACGGCCCGGTGGTGCTCGAGCTGGAGCTCGTCGAGCCGTCGCTGTTCCTCGACCACGTGCCCGGCTCGGCGGACCTGCTCGCCGAGGCGATCCTCGCCCGCTGACCCGGCCGTCCACAGGCGGAGAGTCGCGGGTCCCACAGCGTCGGCGGGCGCTGGTAGGCATGTCCCTCGTGAGCACCACACCCGAGACGGACGGACGACACGTACGAGACCAGGCGCAGGCGCACCTGCGTGCGCTGGTCGGCCGCGACGACGCCGAGCTGCGCGACGACCAGTGGACCGCCATCGAGGCGCTGGTGGTCGAGCGCCGCCGGGCGCTGGTGGTCCAGCGCACCGGGTGGGGGAAGTCGGCGGTCTACTTCGTGGCGACGCTGCTGCTGCGGGCGCAGGGGGCCGGACCGACGGTGATCGTCAGCCCGCTGCTCGCCCTGATGCGCAACCAGATCGCGGCCGCGGAGCGGGCCGGGGTCCGTGCGGTGACGATCAACTCCACCAACGCCGAGGAGTGGGAGCCGGTGCACGCCGCCATCGCCGCGGGCGAGGTCGACGTGCTCCTCGTGAGCCCCGAGCGCCTGAACAACCCCGGCTTCCGCGACGAGGTGCTGCCTCGGCTGGCCGCGACCTGCGGGCTGCTGGTGGTCGACGAGGCCCACTGCATCTCCGACTGGGGGCACGACTTCCGGCCCGACTACCGGCGGATCCGCACCCTGCTCGGCGACCTCCCCGACGGGATCCCCGTCCTGGCCACCACCGCGACCGCCAACGCCCGGGTCACCGAGGACGTCGCCACCCAGGTCGGCCGCGACGCGCTGGTGCTGCGCGGGTCGCTGGACCGGGAGTCGCTGCGGCTGGCGGTCGTACGCCTCACCACCGCGGAGCAGCGTCTGGCCTGGCTGGCCGACCACCTCGACGAGCAGCCGGGGTCGGGGATCGTCTACTGCCTCACGGTCGCGGCGACCCAGGAGATCGCCGACTACCTGCGCAGCCGCGGGCACGACGTCGCGTCGTACTCCGGCGCGACCGAGACCACCGAGCGGCAGGAGCTCGAGCGCCGCCTGGCGGCGGGCGAGATCAAGGCGCTGGTCGCCACCAGCGCCCTCGGGATGGGCTTCGACGCGACGCTCGGCTTCGTGGTCAACGTCGGTGCTCCGCAGTCGCCGGTGGCGTACTACCAGCAGGTCGGCAGGGCCGGCCGCGGCACCGACCGCGCCGACGTGGTGCTGCTGCCGCAGCTCGAGGACCGCGACATCTGGGCGTACTTCGCCTCGTTGGCGTTCCCGCGCGAGGAGCGCGTGCGCGAGACGATCGGCGCGCTGGTCGATGCGGGGAAACCGCTGAGCACCGCCACCCTGGAGACGTACGTCGACCTCGGGCGCAGCCGTCTGGAGACGATGCTCAAGGTGCTCGACGTCGACGGGGCCGTCCGCCGGGTGCGCGGTGGCTGGGAGGCGACGGGCCGGGAGTGGACCTACGACGCCGACCGCTACGCCCGGGTCGCCGAGACCCGGGACCGTGAGCAGCGGGCCATGCTCGACTACCTGACCACCGATGAGTGCCGGATGCGCTACCTGCGCGAGCAGCTCGACGACCCCGGCGCCGAGGACTGCGGTCGTTGCGACACCTGCGGCGGTTTCACCCCGGCGACGACGGTCTCCGACTCGGCTCGTGAGGAGGCCGGCGCGCGCCTGGCCCGTCCCGGCGTGGTCGTCGAGCCGCGCAAGATGTGGCCGACCGCCCTGGCCAACCTCGGCGTCGACCTGAAGGGGAAGATCGCCGAGGGCGCCGCGGAGGGCCGGGCGGTCGCGCGGCTCACCGACCTCGGCCACGGGCAGGCGCTGCGTGAGCTGTTCCGCGACGGTGCCCCCGACGGGCCGGTGCCCGACGCACTCGCCCGCGCGGTGGTCGAGGTGCTGCACGACTGGCGCCCGCACGTGGACGGGATCGTCGCCGTCGAGTCCGCCACCCGGCCTGCGCTGGTGGACAGCCTCGCGGGCGGGCTCTCGCGCTTCTTGAAGAAGCCGGTCGTCGGACGCTGGGCGATCGTCGACCCCGGCGTCGAGCCGGGCCGCGGGGCCAGCAACTCCGCCCAGCGGGTCGCCGCCGTCGGGCGCAGGTTCACGCTCGACGCCGACGTACCCGCCGGTCCGGTGCTGCTGGTCGACGACCGGGTCGTCACCGGTTGGACGCTGACGCTCGCCGCACGCGCGCTCCGGGCGGCGGGCGCGACCGAGGTGCTACCGCTGGTGCTGGCCTCGGGAGGCTGACGCCGCCGCGCCGGCGCGGTGGGAGCCGCTGCCGTCCTCGCCGAGATGGCTGTAGTAGTCCCGCGAGGCCCCGTCCGAGTCGAGCGTGCCCAGCATCCGTACCCCCACGGTCTCCACCGTGCGCGAGGACAGCCAGGCCAGCAGCACGGTCGGCACCGCGACCAGGACGGCGGTGAGCAGGAACCACGCACCGGGGCGCGGTCCCGGCAGCAGCCCGAAGCCGTCGAGGACCCGCATCACGGGCTCGTGGATCAGGTAGATCCCGTAGCCCAGCCCGCCGAGCCAGGCCAGTGTCCGCCCGTGCATCCACGCGGGCCAGGGGCCGTCGGTGAGCACGACCGCCGCCAGGCCCATGGCGATCGTGAGGCTGAAGGCCGGGTGCCACCACTCGCCGGTGGTCGTGGAGGTGTCGCGGGTCAGGACGAGGGCGAGCAGGGAGCCGACGCCGAGGACGGCCAGACCCGACCGGACCCGACCGCCGGCACGTACGCCGACGGCGACGAGCACCGCGAGACCGGTGCCGAGGCCGAAGTCCGCGGCCCGGCTCAGCGGGGAGAACCAGATCGACCAGTTGTCCTGGTCCTGGGGCGAGACGACGATCGCCCACGTCAGGTAGGCCAGGCCGACGACGACCAGCAGCGTCGGCAGCGCGGCGGCCGCGACCGTGCGGGCGGTGCGGCTGCCGAGGCGACGCACGGCCGCGTTGAGGACGGGGACCGAGAGCGCCATCAGCAGGTAGAAGTGCATCTCCACCGCCAGCGACCAGGCGGGGCCGTCGGTCCAGAAGACGTACTGGTCGGAGTAGACGTGCAGGAACGTCAGGTGCAGCAGCAGGTCCCCCCAGTGCTCGCCGGGGAAGACGGGGTTGCTCAGCGCCCAGACCAGCAGCACCACCGCGTAGTACAGCGGCAGCAGCCGCGCGACCCGCTTGAGCAGCAGCATGCGCCCCGAGCGACTGGTGTCGCCGGCCACCGCCGACCGGGCCACCGGCAGCCAGAGGACCAGTCCGCTCAGCACGAAGAACATGTCCACGAACGCGTCCGAGCCCAGCATCAGCCGGTGCCAGAGGCCGCCCAGCGGCCAACCCCCCGCGGCGCCGTCCGGGCCGCGGTGGTGCTGGTAGGCGTGGAAGGTGACCACGACCAGCGCGGCGAGCGCGCGCAGCCACCCCAGGGGGTAGCGCGGCGACCCGCTCGGCGGGGTGCCCGTGCCGGCGCGGACGTCGTCGTACGTCGGCGTGCTCATGCGGTGCTCCTCTCGCTCGTGACGGTGTCGGTCGCGCTTTGGCTGGCGGCCGTGCGCGGCGTGACCACCCACTGGTGCTCCCCGCGCAGCTGCTTGAGGTGCGCGACGCGGTTCACGAGGTTCTTCAGCTCGGTGTAGGCGACGAGGTTCGCGATCGCG
Source organism: Marmoricola endophyticus (assembly GCF_014644415.1). Lineage (GTDB taxonomy): Bacteria > Actinomycetota > Actinomycetes > Propionibacteriales > Nocardioidaceae > Marmoricola > Marmoricola endophyticus. Next base: position 2,187,787 of record NZ_BMKQ01000001.1, on the reverse strand, counting down.
GCCCCGACGAACCACCAGCGGTGACGGCGGACCTCCGGGACGGCCAGACGCCACCCGACGAACGTCTGCAGCGGCCCGGAGACCGTGACGAAGAGCGTGATCAGGAGGAACAGCGGCGTGCTCATCGACAGGCCGCCGTCGCGCCAGGCCAAGAAGCCGAGCAGCGGCCAGGCGAGGATGGAGAGCCAGGGGTAGACCTCGCGCCAGCCCAGGAGGTACGTCGCCCCGACCTTCTGCCGCAGCGAGAGGTACGGCGAGGCGAGCACCGGCGGCAGGTGGCGCGCCGAGACCTGGAACCAGCCCTGTGCCCACCGCATCCGCTGGCGCCACAGCGCCTTGGGCGTCTCGGGGGCGAGCTCGCGGCTGATCAGCCCGGGGTCGTTGACCAGCCGCCCGCCGTTGGCGAGCAGCCGCATCGAGGCCTCGATGTCCTCGGTGAGGTACGACCCGCGCAGCCGGATCTGCTCGAGGGCGCTGGATCGCCAGTAGCCGTTGGAGCCGCCGAAGATGCCGAACCCGGAGACCGCCGCGCGGCCGGGGTGGGCGACTGCGTAGATCTGCTCGAACTCGACCGCGACCAGCCTGGCCAGGGCGGAGTCGGCGCCGTTGCGGATCACGCAGTGGCCCTGCACGACGTCGACGCCGTCGGCGATCCAGCGCCAGGCCCGGTCGAAGGAGCCCTGCGCCGGCTGGTGGTCGGCGTCGAAGATCCCGACGAACTCGCCGGTCGCGACCGCCAGCGCGGCGTTCACGTTCTGGGCCTTGGAGGTGCTGTCCGCCACGCGCAGGACCGTCAGCGACGGCTCGCGGGCGGCCAGCGCGTGCAGGTCGCGCTCGACAGCCAGGTCGACCGGGGTGTTGTAGGCGAGCACCACCTGGAGCTCGCCCTCGTACTCCTGGTCCAGGAAGTGCTCGACGGTCTCCAGCACGGTCTCCGCCTCGTTGGGGAGGTACGCGGCGATCACGGCGCTCGCCCGCGGTGCCGGACGATCGGGGGCGGCGGGGAGCCGGGGAGGGTCGAGCGCGGCGACGCACTCGGCCCAGATGCCGAGCGCGGTGATGCCGAGCGCGGCGACGAGGGCCCAGTACAGCGCCCCGGAGACGTCGAGGCCGACCGCCCACAGCCCGACGAGGGCCAGGAACGGCAGCACGACCGACCCGACGGTCGCCCACAGCACCTGGCGCCCGGCGCTGAACCACCAGATCTTCGGCTGTCGCTTGGCGGACCGGCCGTGGCGGGGCTGCAGGTCTCGCTGGCGCAGCGACTCGGTCGCCGCCTCCGCCGCCCGCTCCTCGGCCAGGTCCGGCGTCTGGCGGCGGGTGATCGGCGACCAGCCGACGCCCAGGTCGATCACGCCGTCGTGGTCGCGCAGCCGCTCGAGCACCTCGACCGCGTGGTAGGCCATCTCCTGGAGGCGCACGGGGCGTGCGGCGCGGTCCTCCCGGCGCAGCCGCAGGGTCAGTCGTCCGCCGTCGGCGGCGACCAGCTCCCCGGGCTGCAGGTGGGCGGTCAGCCGCTCCGCCGCCTCGCGCACCAGGTCGGGCTCGGCGTGGACGACGTCGAGGTCGGCGCGACCCTCGGTGTCGGCCGCCCGGGCCCAGGTGGGCTCGATGACGGCGACGATCTCCCGTCGGCGCGCCGGCCGGGTCAGGCGCCGTCGGGCGTCGGGGGAGACGACGCGGTCGAGGGGCGCGACCTGGCCGGTGCGCTGGGCGGGCACCGGGGTGGGGTGCGGGTCGTGGTCCCGGCCAGGATCCGGCTGGGGGGTCGGGGCAGGGGTACGCGTCAGCGTCACGGTCGGGGACCTTCCGTCGGGAGCTGCTGGAGGGGGTGTGCGGTCGTGGGGGAGTCGAGCGCTGCCAGGGCTGCCGATGCGCACGTCTGCGTGCGTCCGGGTCGTACGACGCGGTCGGGGGACCGCGCGCCGGGGCGGACCGTCTCCGTCCCGGGTAGTCGCCCACTGTGCCGAGAGCCGTTGGAACGATCAACGCATCGAGGCCGTGTTCCCGCTCACGCCGGGGCCCCCTCCCGGTCCTACGGTGTCGGTATGCGGATCGGAGTCGTCGTCCTGACCGACCTGCCCTGGGCGGAGGCGGCACCGCGCTGGCGCAGCTGCGAGGAGATGGGGCTGGACCACGCCTGGACCTACGACCACCTGGTCTGGGGCGGGCTGCCCGACGCGGACTGGCGCGGTGCGATGCCGGTCCTCGGCGCGGTGGCCGCGACCACCTCGCGGATCGGGCTGGGCACCTTCGTGTCCTCCCCGAACTTCCGCCACCCGGTGCCGCTGCTGCGCGACGTCCAGGCCCTGGAGGACGTCTCCGAGGGCCGGTTCCTGCTCGGCATCGGCACCGGCGGCGACCGGGACTCGGCGATCCTCGGCGGGCCGGACCTCTCGGTGCGTGAGCGGGTCGACCGGTTCCAGGAGATGGTCGACCTGCTGGTCCGGCTGCGTGCCGAGGACCACGTCGACGCCGAGGGACGGTGGTTCTCCGCCCACGACGCGCGCACGCTCCCGCCACTGCGGCGCACGCCGCTGCTGCTCGCCGGGAACGGCCCGCGGTCGGTCCGGTACGCCGCCCGAACCGGTGACGGCTGGGTCACGACCGGCACCAGGGCGGACAGCGTCGAGGAGTGGTGGCAGGGCCACGCCCGTGCCCGCGAGGTGCTCGAGGAGGCGCTCGCGGCCGCTGGCCGGGACCCGGCGTCGTACCCGCGCTACCTGAACCTCGACGCCGGTCCGTCGTACTCGCTGGAGAGCGTGGGCGCGTTCGAGGACGCCGTGGGCCGCGCCGAGGAGCTCGGATTCACCGACGTGGTCACCCACTGGCCGCGGCCCGACGGCCCGTACGCCGGTGACGAGCAGACCCTCGTCGACGCGGTCTCGGCACGAGGGCGGCCGTGAGCGACCTGGCCTGCGCGGCCACGGTGCTCGTCGCTCGGCACGGGGCGACGGACTACGTCGAGACCTGGTTCTCCGACGAAGGTGGGTGGCTCTCCGCCGAGGGGCGCTCCCAGGCGAGGGGACTCGCGGACGCGCTGCGGGACCGCAGGCTCGCGCGTGTCTGGTCGAGCGACACCTCGCGGGCCGTGCAGACTGCCGAGCTCGTCGCCGCGCGCGTCGGGGTCGCTGCCCAGGTGCCGGTGCTGACGAGGCGGTCGCTGCGCGAGGCGGACGCCGGGGACCTGCGCGGGCAGCCCTTCGACGTGCACCGGTTGCACGAGGTGACCGACCGCTGGTTCGCCGGCGACCTGGACGCCCGCTTCCCGGGTGGTGAGTCCGGACGCGAGGTCGTCGACCGGTACGCCGCCGAGCTGGCCGCCGTCGCCGACGAGCACCGCGGTGAGACCGCCCTCGTCGTCGGCCACCAGACCGCGCTGTCGATCGTGGTGCCGGTGCTCACGGGCCGGACCGACCGCAGTCGCGCCCACGAGCTGGCCAACGGCGAGTACGCCGAGCTCGCCGTCGACGCCGACGGCTGGCGACTGGTCGAGGATGCGCAGTGACCGCCCGACGACGAAGGGCCCGGTCCACCCCTGGACCGGGCCCCTCGCCGTGCAGATCGTCGTGTCGCGGGCTCAGCCCTCCTTGACGACCTCCGTGCCGCCCGCGAACTTGTCGTGCCAGCCCTGGCGCTTGACCGGGTCGCCGTTGATCTGGACGGCGATGAGGATCACCGCGACGAGCCCGAGGATCCCGCCGATGAAGCTGCCGACGAACGGGATCAGACCGAGGATCCCGTAGCCGTTGAAGATGTTGCGCTTGAGCGCCTGGGTGAAGTCGGGCTTGCCACCCGTGGGGCTGAGGGTGTGCAGCTTCATCACCATCTTGCCCAGCGTGCGGCCCTGCGTGGACTCCATCAGGGTGAAGTAGCCGAGGGAGATCACGACCCCGACGACCGCGGAGAGCGCCTGCAGACCGTAGCCGGCGGACCCGCCCGACATCACGGTCCCGGCGCCGATGATCCCGCCGATGATGGCGCTGACGATCCCGACGAGGATGCTGTCGAGGAGTCGGGCGACGAAGCGGTCGAGGAGTGATCCCGGCTGGCGGCCGCCCGGGGCGGCTTGCGGCTGGCCGTACGGGCTCTGGCCGTAGGGGTTCTGGCCGTACGGGTCGTGGGGCGGCGGAGGCGGCGCGGAGTCGGTCATGGGCGGATCGTAGGGGTACGTCCGCCCGGTGACCAGCGCTTCGCAGTGATTCGTGACGCCGAGTTCGCACCGGATCCGGCGAGGTACGGCATTCGCGGTCGTGGTCGGCGCTGGGCTGAGGGGAGAAGCACGAGACCCCCGCACCGCCGGGGGCGGTACGGGGGTCTGCCGGCGCTCGGCCCGGGTCGGTGCGCCTAGCCCGGTGGGTTTCGACAGCGCCGTTGCGACCTCGTTCCTCGGTCGCAGGCGCAGCTCAACCTGCGGGCGAGACGTGGCCCGCTTCGTTCCTCAGCGGTCCACGTCGCCCTTGATGAAGGCCTCGACGCTGGCGCGGCCCTCGTCGTCGGGGCGCTGCACCGGCGGGGACTTCATCAGGTACGACGACGCCGAGAGCAGCGGGCCGCCGATGCCGCGGTCCTTGGCGATCTTCGCGGCGCGGATCGCGTCGATGATGATGCCGGCGGAGTTGGGGGAGTCCCAGACCTCGAGCTTGTACTCCAGGTTCAGCGGGACGTCGCCGAACGCGCGGCCCTCGAGGCGGACGTACGCCCACTTGCGGTCGTCGAGCCACGCGACGTGGTCGGACGGGCCGATGTGCACGTTGTGGTCGGAGACCTTGCCGGCCAGCTCGCCCTGCAGGTTCGAGGTCACGGCCTGCGTCTTGGAGACCTTCTTGGACTCCAGGCGCTCGCGCTCGAGCATGTTCTTGAAGTCCATGTTGCCGCCGACGTTGAGCTGGTACGTACGGTCCAGCGTCACGCCACGGTCCTCGAACAGCTTGGCCATCACGCGGTGGGTGATGGTGGCGCCGACCTGGGACTTGATGTCGTCGCCGACGATCGGGATGCCCGCGTCCTCGAACTTCTTGGCCCACACGGGGTCGGAGGCGATGAACACCGGCAGCGCGTTGACGAAGGCGACGCCCGCGTCGATGGCGCACTGGGCGTAGAACTTGTCGGCCTCCTCGGAGCCCACCGGGAGGTAGGACACGAGCACGTCGGCCTGCGACTCCTTGAGGGCGGCCACGACGTCGACCGGCTCGGCGGCGGACTCGTTGATCGTCTCGCGGTAGTACTTGCCCAGGCCGTCGAGGGTGTGGCCGCGCTGGACGTCGAGACCCAGGGTCGGGACGTCGGCGATCTTGATGGTGTTGTTCTCGGAGGCGTTGATCGCCTCGGAGAGGTCCTTGCCGACCTTCTTGTCGTCGACGTCGAACGCGGCGACGAACTCGACGTCCCCGACGTGGTAGTCGCCGAAGGTGACGTGCATGAGTCCCGGAACGGTGGCCGAGGAGTCGGCGTTCCGGTAGTACTCGACACCCTGGACCAGGGAGCTGGCGCAGTTGCCCACGCCGACGATGGCTACTCGAACCGAACCCATGGGTTCTCCTTCTTCCTTGTCTTCTCTACTTGCGTGTCTCGGTGTTGGTGCTCGGGTTGGTGCTGGGGTTGGTGCTCGGGTCCTCCGACCCACCGGGCTCGACCTCGGGACCCTTGCGGTCCGAGGCCTGCCGCTCGGCCTCGATGAGGTCGGTCAGCCACGACAGCTCGCGCTCGACCGACTCCACCCGGTGGCGCTGCAGCTCGGCGGCGTACCGGTCGGACCCCGACGAGGTCTTGCCGAGGCGCTCCAGCCGCTCCTCGAGCCGGGTGCGCCGGCCCTCGAGGATCCGCAGCCGGACGTCGAGGTCGGAGCGGGCGAAGAACACGAACCGGACGTCGAAGCTGTCGTCCTCCCACGAGGCCGGGCCCGACTCGGTCATCTGCGAGGCGAAGTGCTCGCGGCCGGCGTCGGTGATCTCGTAGGTGATCCGCTGGCGGCGGGTGACGGCCGTGGGCTCGAACTCGTCGCTGATCCACCCGGCCCGCAGCATCTTCTTCAGCGCGGGGTAGAGCGAGCCGTACGACAGCAGCCGGCTCCAGCCGAGCAGCAGGTTCAGGCGCTTGCGCAGCTCGTAGCCGTGCAGCGGTGACTCGAGCAGCAGTCCGAGGACCGCCATCTCCAGTGAGTCGCCCCGCTTGGCCATCGCTGCTCGCTCCTGATCTGCTCGGTGTGTCGGATGCACCGATCAGAACGGTGCATCGCGAGAACCTATCGTATCGATACATCGAGAGAGTGCAATTCCGCGGCGCGACCCGTGGCTGGCGGTGAGGGACGTCACCCGTCGGCGGGCTGCACGGGCTGGAACGGACAGGGCCAGCCCGTACCCTCGTCGGGTGACTCCACCGAGCAACGCGGGCCCAGGGCCCTCGCGCGCCCGCGCCGCCGGCGGGCCGGTCAGCCGCAAGGGCGGACGCCCGGGTGGGCGCAAGCCCCAGAAGGCCAAGGGGCGACGCGGCTGGCGGCGGCTGGTCCGGGTGTCGCTGATCGGCGTCCTGGTGCTGGTCCTCGTCGGTGCGCTGGGCTTCATCGTGGCCTACACGACGACCACGATCCCGGACCCGAACGCCGACTTCCAGACCCAGACCACCAACGTCTACTACCGAGGCGGGAACACCACGCTGGGCCGGTTCGTCGACCAGAACCGCGAGTCGGTGTCGTACGACAAGGTGCCCAAGCACGTGCGCGACGCCGTGATCGCCGCCGAGGACCGCACGTTCTGGACCAACAAGGGGATCGACCCCAAGGGCATCGTCCGGGCGGCGTTCTCCAACGCGCGCGGCAACTCGACGCAGGGCGCGTCGACGATCACCCAGCAGTACGTCAAGATCCTCTACCTCTCCAGCGAGCGCAGCCTGACCCGCAAGGCCCGTGAGGCACTGGTCTCGCTGAAGCTGCAGAAGCAGCAGAGCAAGCGGGAGATCCTCGAGGGCTACCTCAACACCATCTACTTCGGCCGCGGCGCGTACGGCATCCAGGCCGCAGCGAAGGCGTACTTCGACCGCGACGTCACCGAGCTGACCGTGAAGCAGGGCGCGGCGCTGGCCGCGGTGCTGAACTCCCCGGGCAACTACGACCCAGCGGAGGGGCCGGACGCGGCCCAGCGCCTGCTCAGCCGCTACCGCTACGTCCTCGACGGGATGGGCAAGCTCGGCAGCATCGACCCGGCGACCGCGCAGCAGGACGCCGAGAAGCTGCCGACGTTCCCGAAGATCGAGAAGACCCAGACCTACGGCGGCCAGCGCGGCTTCATGCTGGAGATGGTCCGCAAGGAGCTCAAGGAGAAGGGGTTCTCCGACTCCACCATCGACGGCGGCGGGCTGAAGGTCACGACCACCTTCTCCCGTCCGGTGATGCGCGCCGTGCAGGAGGGCGTCGAGGAGGAACGGCCCGAGGGGCTCAAGGCGCTGCACGTCGGTGCGGTCTCGATCGACGTCAAGACCGGCGCCGTCCGCGGGCTCTACGGCGGCCAGGACTACCTCAAGAGCGCCTTCAACTGGCCCGAGGCCGGTGCACAGCCGGGCTCGTCGTTCAAGCCGTTCGCGCTGGCGGCCGCGCTCGAGGACGGCTTCAGCCTCAAGGACTCCTTCGAGGGGAACTCGCCCTACCGCTACCCCGACGGCACGACGGTGCGCAACGAGGGCGGCGGCAACGGCACGTCGTACGGCTCCTCGATCAGCGCGCTCAAGGCGCTCGAGGAGTCGGTGAACACCGCGTTCGTCGACATGACGGTGTCGATGAAGAACGGCCCGACCAAGATCCGCGACATGGCCAAGCGGCTCGGCATCCCGGTCGAGAAGGACAAGATCCCCGCCAACACCGGCATCTCGCTCGGCTCGGAGCGGGTCTCGGCGTTCGACATGGCCAACGCGTACGCCACCATCGCCGACGGCGGCGTCTCGCACCCGTGGCACGTCGTGCAGAAGGTGACCAGGCGCAGCGACGGCAAGGTCCTCTACGACGCGCCCGACGACGACAAGCGGGTGCTGTCCAAGGACATCGCCTCGGACGTCTCGTACGCCATGCAGAAGGTCGTCACCTCCGGCACCGGCACGGCCGCGCTCAACCTCGGTCGCCCGGCCGCCGGCAAGACCGGCACCGCGACCAACGACAAGGACCAGGTCTCCAGCGCCTGGTTCGTCGGCTTCACGCCGCAGCTCTCGACGGCCGTGATGTACGCCCGCGGCGACGGCAACGACCAGCTCGACGGGTGGCTGCCGTCGTACTTCGGCGGCGACTACCCCGCGCGCACCTGGACCTCGATCATGGGCAAGGCGCTCGACGGCACCGACACCGAGGACTTCCCGGAGCCGGCGTACGTCGACGGCGACGCCCCGAGCGAGGGCCACGCGCCGGTGCCGACGTACACGCCTCGGCCGACGTACACCCCGGAGCCTCAGGAGAAGCCGGAGAAGAAGCAGCCCAAGAAGAAGAAGTCGCAGGCGCCGAAGCCCAGTCCGACGCCGACCGAGCCCAGCACGCCGCCGAAGCCCGGTGGTGGCAACACCGGGGACCCGCCCGGCCAAGGCGACGGGAACGGCGGGAGGAACGGTGGCGGTCTCCTCGGCAACGCCGGCTGACGAGCCCGTCGCCCCGACCCGCGCCGACCCGCTGGCCCGGGACTGGAGCGAGGGGATCGGCGGCCCGCCGGGCCGCCACCACCGCCCGCACACCTGGTGGACCCCGCTGCGGGTGATCCTCGCGCTGGCGACCGTCGTCGCCGCGCTGTCGCTGGTGCAGAAGGCGCCGTGCGTCCAGACGCAGTGGAGCGACGCAGGCGTCCGCTACTCCCGGATGTGCTACTCCGACGTGCCGTACCTCTACACCGGCCGCGGGCTGGCCGAGCGGGTCTGGCCGTACACCGACAGCGCGGGCGAGGCGGCGCGGTATCCCGCGATGGAGTACCCCGTCGTGATCTCGTACGTCGCCTGGGCGACCGCGCTGGCCCTGGAGCCGGTCGCCCCGGGACCCTCGGAGCAGGTGCGCGCGCAGACGTCCGTCGACGGGCTGTTCGGGCTGCCGGGGATGGCGCGCGAGGTGAACGCGTACTTCCTGCTGACCGCGATCGTGCTGCTCGCCGCGGCGCTGGGGACGACGTACCTCCTCGCGGGGGTCCACCGGCGGCGGCCCTGGGACGCCCTGCCGTTCGCGCTGTCGCCGGTGCTCCTGGTCACCGGCCTGGTCAACTGGGACCTGCTCGCGGTGGTCGCGGTGGCCGGCGCGCTGTGGGCGTGGGCGCGCGGTCGTCCGGTGCTCACCGGGGTGCTGATCGGTCTCGGGACCGCCACCAAGCTCTACCCGCTGTTCCTGCTCGGCGGGGTGCTGGTGATCTGCCTGCGGCGACGCGACTGGCCGACGCTGGCGCGGGTCGTGGCGGGGGCGGCAGCGTCCTGGCTGGTGCTGAACCTGCCGGCGCTGCTGAGCAGCGCGGACCGCTGGAAGGTGTTCTGGACCTTCAACTCCGACCGCGGCCCCGACCTCGGGTCGCTCTGGCTGGCCGCGAGCCTGCTCGGCCACCCGGTGAGTGCGCAGACCCTGAACCTCGCCTCGGGCGTGCTGTTCGTGCTCGGCTGCCTCGCCGTGCTGGTGCTCGGGCTGCGCGCCCCGCGGACGCCGCGGCTCGCCCAGCTGGCGTTCCTCGTCGTGGCGGCCTTCCTCCTGGTCAACAAGGTCTACTCGCCGCAGTACGTCCTCTGGCTGCTGCCGCTGGCGGTGCTGGCGCGGCCGCGGTGGCGCGACCTGCTGATCTGGCAGGCCGGCGAGCTGGTCTACTTCGCAGCCGTCTGGCTCTACCTCGACCAGACCACCGCGTCGGCGACGACCGGGGCTCCGGACCCGCTGTACCTCGTCGCCATCGCCGTCCGGGTGCTGGCCGAGATCTACCTCGTCGCCGTGGTCGTCCGTGATGTGCTCGAGCCGGAGCACGACCCGGTCGCCGAGGAGCGGGACGCCGAGCCGGTGGTCTCGACGTCTTCCCTCGCTGGCGCTCGGTCGGCCTCGACCACCTAGCGACGAGCGCGTCGAGACCCGGTGAGGTGCGCGCTCACCCCAGCCTGACCTCGTCGACGTCCGTGGCGGTGAACCGCACGCGGACGGGCACCTCGTCCCCGATCGCGGGTGGGGTGACGCCGGCGGGCAGGAAGAGCATCGAGGCCTGCATGTGCGGCGGCTCGGCGAACAGCCGCGCCTTGCCCGCGACGGTGTACGGCGAGCGGACCAGCCCGGCGGCGTCCAGCCCGCCCCGCGCCACCGAGGCCGCGCGCGAGCGGAAGGACGCCTCGCCCAGCGGCGCCTCCAGGCCGATGCCGTGCGCCGTCCCCCCGGCCACGACGACGAGGTGGCCCTTGCGCGGCGCGGAGCGGCCGCGGTAGCCGTACGTCGTGCCGCGCTCGACGGGGTGCACGTCGAGCACCGTGGCCCGGACCTCGAGCGCGCCGCGGTCGCCGAGCCAGAGTCCGGTGCCCGTCCGCGGGCGGAAGGTGAAGTCCGGCCAGCGGGCGCGCAGCGTCGCCAGCTCGGTGGGCGAGAGGTGGGAGACCCAGATGGCGCGGGTCTCGAGGTCGGCGGCCACGACGTCGGTGAGCAGCCGGTCGACCTCGCCGACGTGCCCGGGACCACCGGCCTCGGCCAGCGGCAGGTGCAGCGCGACGCCCTCCACGGTGACGTTGCCGGCCGTGGAGTCGGCGATCTCGCGCAGCCCGGCGGCACTGAGCCCGTGCCGCCGCATCGACGTGAGCAGCTCGAGGACGACCCGCGGGCCGGTTCCCGGCAGGTCGGAGCGGCGGACCAGGTCGCGGAGGTCCTCGATCCGGCCGACCGTGTGGACCACCCGCTTGCCGGCCGCGCCGGACAGCGGCGCCGCGTCGGCGTGGAAGGCCCGCCACGGGGTCAGCACGAGCAGCGAGCCGCGGAACCGCGAGGCGACCGAGTCGAGCTCGTCGTACTGGCCGACCGCGACGGTGTCGACGCCGAGCCACTCACTGCGTCGGGCCAGGCTGGCGCGGCCGAAGCCGTAGCCGTTGCCCTTGATCACCGGCACCGTCCCCGGCTCGGCGTCGACCACCGAGCGCAGGTGGGCGCGCCAGCGGCCGCCGTCGACGTGCAGCACGAGGGGCACTCAGCTCACCGCCGGCTCATGTAGAGGGCGAAGGCGGCGTACGTCGCCCGGCGCAGCGGGAGGTCCCACTCGCCGACGTACTCGACGGCCTCGCCGCCGGTGCCGACCTTGAACTGGATCAGCCCGACGTGGCTGTCGTTCGCGTCGAGCGTGTCGGTGATGCCGCGCAGGTCGTACACGTCCGCCTTCGCGGCGATGGCGTCGCGGATCATCGCCCACTGGGTGGCGTTGGAGCCGCGGACCTCGCGCTTGTGGGTGGTGGAGGCGCCGTAGGAGTACCAGGCGTGGGTGCCGACCCGGATCGCGATCGTCGCGGCGACGAGGTCGCCCTCGTGGCGGGCGAACCAGAGCCGGATCCGGTCGGGGTCCTCGGCCGACAGGGCGTCGACCATGGTGCGGAAGTAGCCGAGGGGCCGGGGGGTGAAGTGGTCGCGCTCGGCGGTCTCGACGTACAGCTCGTGGAAGGCCTCGACGGTGTTCTCGGGGTGCTCGGGACCACCGGGCCCGTCGGTGGTCACCTCGACGCCGGCCTTGGCCGCCTTCTTGATGTTGCGTCGCCAGAGCTGGTTCATCCCGGCGAGGACCTCGTCCTCGGTGCGAGGGGTGCCGTCGGGGTGGCGCAGGGGGATGGCGAAGTTGTACTGCGGCTGCCCGGCGGCGAACCCGCCCTCGGCGCCCTGGTGGCGCCACCCGTGCGTCCGCAGCGTCGAGAGCACGCGCGCGCCCTCGACACCCCGCTCGGCCGGGGGCAGCTCGGTCAGGGTGGTGACCGCGTCGTCGGCGATGCCGTCCTTGACCTGCTGGGCCGTCCACCGCCGGGTGACCACGGGCGGGCCGATCCGGATGCCGAACGCACCCTGGGACCGCAGGTGCGCGGCCATCGGGTCCAGCCAGCCGGCCAGGTCGGGCGCCGACCAGTCGATCACCGGGCCCTCGGGCAGGTAGGCGAGGTAGCGCTTGAGCCGCGGCAGCTGCCGGTACAGCACCAGCGCCACCCCGACCAGGTCCCCGCTCGCGTCCTCCCAGCCGATCGACTCCGGGCGCCACTCGGGCTTCACCTGCGCCCACGCAGGGGTCTGCAGGAAGCTCGCCGACCCGCCGTCCGCGGCGACCCGGTCGAGGTACGCGCGGTGCTCGTCAGGGCTGATCGTGCGCACGCGTGCGGGGGTCTCGGACATCGCAGGCGAGCCTAACGCTCAGCCTGGCCCGCTGTGGGAGCGCTGGTGCGGAGGTCTCCACGTCCTCCCTCGCAGAGCTCGGTCGGGCTCGACCACCTACGAGGTGGTCGAGCAGCGAGCGCCAGCGAGCGCGTCGAGACCCGGTGAGGTGCCAGCGCACCTACGAGGTGGTCGAGCTCGTCGAGACCCGGTGAGGTGCCAGCGCACCTACGAGGTGGTCGAGCTCGTCGAGACCTACCGGCCCGCCAGGCCCGCCAGCTGCGTCGTCGCGACCTTCCACGACTCGCCCTTCGGCTCGATCAGCGTGAAGTGGTCGCCGGGCACCTCCTCGAAGCGGGCCTTGCCGCCGGCGGCCGTGTCGGCCTCGACGTACGCCGTGGACTGCGTCTTCGGGACGGTCGTGTCGTCGACCCCGCGCAGCGCGACGACCGGGCAGGAGGCCGGGACCAGGCGGGTGGGGTCGCCGAGGTCGTACCGCTCGGGGTACTCCTCGGCGGTGCCGCCCATCAGCTTGTTGACCGCGTCCTGACCGATGCGCTCCTGGGAGCCGGTGGTGAGGTCGAGGGCGCCGGCGAGGGACAGGCACCCGTCGAGCCGGTACGCCGGCGCCCCGCCCGGGGTCCTCGCGGTGCGCGAGGCCGCCCAGACGGCAAGGTGCCCGCCGGCGGAGTGCCCGAGCACGACGACGGAGTCCATCGCCCCGTTGGGGAGTCCCTCGAGGTCCGGCAGCGCGTCGATCCCGGCGGCCACGTCCTCGAAGGTGGCCGGCCAGCCGCCGCCGCCGCCGATCCGGCGGTACTCGAGGTTCCAGACCACCGCGCCGTCGTCGACCAGGCTGCCCGCGATGGGGTTCATCAGGTCCAGGCCGTAGCCGTCGTACCAGTAGCCGCCGTGGATGGTGACGACCGTGGCGACCGGCTTCTTCTTCTTCGGCAGCAGCAGGTCGCCGTACTGATCCTCGCCGGGGCCGTACGTCCGTCGCCCGCCGGCGACGTCGGGCCGGTCGTCCCCGCAGCCGGCGAGACCGATCCCGGCCGCGGTGGCCAGGGCCCCGAGGAGCAGCGAACGGCGGTCGAGACCGGTCACAGGTGCTCTCGCAGCCAGGCGAAGTCGGCCTTGTGCTCGTCCGCGCCGCCGGGCGTCTCGCAGACGACGGGCGCGCCGGCCTCGCGGACGATGCCGGCGAACTCGTCGGGCGGCAGGTGCCCGGCGCCGAAGTTGGCGTGCCGGTCGGCACCGGAGTCGAAGTCGTCGCGGCTGTCGTTGGCGTGGACCAGGTCGATCCGACCGGTGATGCCGAGGACCTTCTCCACCGCGGTCGCCAGCTCGATCCCGCCGGCCCAGGCGTGGCAGGTGTCCAGGCAGAAGCCGACGTTCTCGGCGCCCTCGGCCTTGCCGACCGCGTCCCAGACCCCGGCGATCCGGTCCAGCCGGCGCGCCATCGCGTTGTCGCCGCCGGCGGTGTTCTCGATCAGCAGCGGGACCGTGATGTCGGTGGCCTCGATCGCCTTGCGCCAGTTGTCGAAGCCGGTCTCGGGGGCGTCGGACTTGTTCACGTGTCCGCCGTGGACGATCAGTCCCTTGGCGCCGATCTCGGCAGCCGCGTCCATGTGCTGCTGGAGCAGCTTGCGGCTCGGGATCCGGATCCGGTTGTTGGTGGTGGCGACGTTGACGATGTACGGCGCGTGGACGTACACCGCCACACCGGCCTCCGCCGCGGCGCTGCGCAGGGCGTCGGCGCCGCCGGCGTACCGGATCTCGGGGCCCTTGTAGCCCTGCGGGTCGCCGAGGAAGATCTGCACGACGCCAGTGCCGCGCGCCTGGGCCTCGGCGACCGGGTCGTCCTGCTCGACGTGGGCTCCGATGACCAGCTCGCTCATGCCGGCCACCCTAGGACGCGCCACCGACCCTTCAGGCCGGAGCGGGGGCGGTCGCTGGTGCCCGGCCCGGGCGAGGCGGCTCGGGGTCCCAGTCCTCGGCGTCGACGTCGTGCTGCGAGGGGTCCCAGCGGATCAGCAGCAGCGTGAGGAGCCCGAGCGCCGGCGCGAGGGCGACGAACCAGTACGCACCGGTGGCGTACGCCGTCGACAGCAGCGGGAACACCAGCAGCGACACGATCGAGCCGACCCGGTCGATCGAGTGCCCGAAGCCCGACCCGATCCCGCGCAGCGAGGTCGGGTAGCTCGTGGTGCAGAAGACGCCGCCCTGCGAGCCCGGGCCGTAGGCGTGGAAGAACACGAAGATCCCGAGCAGGAGCCCAACCCCGACGATCGCCCAGGTGCCGCTGGGCTTGCCGATGACGGCCAGCAGCACCATGACGGTCAGGGTCACCGCGAAGCCGGACGTGGCCAGCTTCCAGGTGCCGAGCCGTTGGGCGAGGGCGACGCCGGCGAAGCCGCCGGTGATGCCGAACAGCGCGTTGAAGACCAGCGAGCCGATGATCGTCTCCAACCGGCCCTCGGCCAGGATCCCGGCGATGATGGTGGGGATGCCGAAGCCGACGGCGTAGTACTCCGCGGACTGGCAGGCCGACACCGCACCCGCCTGGATCGTCCGCCACCGGTAGCGCGGCGTCCACACCTTCGCCATCGACGCCGGCGTGACCGCGGAGTGCGTGACGGGGGTGCGGTCGGCGTCCTCGGCGACGGTGACCTCGACGTCGTACCCGCGGTTGAGGATCGCGGCGGCGCGGTCCAGGTCGCCGTGGTTGGCCGCCCAGGTCGGCGACTCGTCCATGTACTTCCCGCGCACGCTCATCACGACCAGGGCCGGCACCGCACCGAGCCCGACGACCCAGCGCCACAGGTCGTCGGCGGGGACGACGGCGTACAGCACCAGGAGGACCAGGAAGGTGCTGGAGGTGGCGACGTACCACATCGGCTGCCACAGCCCGACCCGTCCGCCGCGCCCCTTGCTGGCGGAGTACTCGGCGATGAAGGCCAGCGCGACGGGGAAGTCCATCCCGATGCCGATGCCCATGAGGAACCGGAAGACGATCAGCGTCTCGACGTTGGGGGAGAGCCCGCAGCCGATCGCCGCGACGACGAAGAACAGCATGTCGGCCATGAACACCTGGTAGCGCCCGAGCTTGTCGATCAGGAAGCCGCCGGCCAGGGCGCCGATCAACGCGCCCAGCATGATCGCCGACCCGACGACGCCGACCATCAGCGACGACAGGTCGAACTGGTCGGTGATGTCGGAGAGCCCGAAGCTGATCGAGGTGAAGTCGTAGGCGTCGATGAAGATGCCGCCTAGCGCGATCATGAGGATCGGCGTCGCGTTGCGCGCTCGCGCCGCTCCGGACCCGACGAGCTCGGTCACGTCCCTCGCGCTCCGCAGGACGTGGGTCGATCGTTCACCTGCTGTTCCCGAGATGTTCACGTCGGCCACTGTGCGCCCACCTCGCCGATTTCGTCCATCCTCCCCGGAGGCGATAGTCTCTGTGGCGGTGCCGGAGCTGCCGGCGCCCACCTCCTGCCACGGATCGTCCGTGGCCGCCTCTAGTCCGAAGGAGGGCCACGCTGATGCGTGCCTACGAGCTCATGCTGATCCTCGACCCCACTCTCGAGGAGCGCACCGTCCCGCAGTCGGTCGACGGTTTCCTCGACGTCGTCCGCAAGGACGGTGGCGTCGTCGACGGCGTCGACGTGTGGGGCCGCCGCCGCCTCGCGTACGAGATCGACAAGCACGCCGAGGGCATCTACGCCGTCGTGAACGTGCAGGCCGAGCCGGCCACCGTCAAGGAGCTGGACCGACTGCTCGGGCTCAACGAGTCCGTGCTGCGGACCAAGGTCCTGCGCCCCGCGGCCCACTGAGGCTGCTCCAGGCCCGACGGCCTGTCCACAGGCGCCGCGCACGCACTGTCGCGGTGTCGGTGGTCGGTCGTAGCGTCGTCGCCACCGTCGACCCACCGTTGTAGACCCCAGGAGAACCCCATGGCAGGCGAGACCGTCATCACCATCGTCGGCAACCTCGTCGACGACCCGGAGCTGCGCTTCACCCCCTCGGGGGCGGCCGTGGCGAACTTCCGGATCGCCTCGACCCCGCGCACCTTCGACCGGCAGACCAACGAGTGGAAGGACGGCGAGGCGCTGTTCCTGTCCTGCGCGGTCTGGCGCCAGGCGGCGGAGAACGTCGCCGAGTCGCTGACCAAGGGCATGCGCGTCGTCGTGCAGGGACGGCTGAAGTCCCGCTCGTACGAGACCCGCGAGGGCGAGCGCCGCACCGTCAACGAGATCGAGGTCGAGGAGGTCGGCCCGTCGCTGAAGTACGCGACGGCCAAGGTCACCCGCGCCTCGCGCGGCGGTGGCGGCGGTGGCTACTCCGGCGGCGGCTCGTCCTCGGGTGGCGGATACTCCGGTGGCGGTTCGTCCTCGGGCGGCGACGACCCGTGGGGCGCCCCGGCGGGTGGCTCCGGTGGCGGCTCGTCCTCCGGCGGCTCCGGCGGCGGGAACGACCCCTGGGCCGGCTCCAACGACGAGCCCCCGTTCTGATCCACCTGCACCACCGCACGACCTGCTAGACCTCCCGGGCCCTCCGCCCGGACCACCACCATTCCGGCCCCCCGCATCGCGGGGCCGGGCTCTTCCAGAAAGGGAGCACCGCAATGGCCAAGCCAGTGATGCGCAAGCCGAAGAAGAAGGTTTGCCAGTTCTGCAAGGAGAAGGCGACCGGCGTCGACTACAAGGACACCGGTCTGCTGCGCAAGTTCATCTCCGACCGCGGCAAGATCCGTGCGCGTCGGGTGACCGGCAACTGCGTGCAGCACCAGCGCGACGTCGCCACCGCGGTCAAGAACGCCCGCGAGGTCGCCCTCCTGCCCTACACCACCACCGGTCGCTGAGGAGGCTGCACCAGATGAAGCTCATCCTCACCCAGGAGGTCACCGGCCTCGGGAGCCCGGGCGACGTCGTCGAGGTCAAGGACGGCTACGGCCGCAACTACCTCGTCCCTCGCGGCCTCGGCATCCGCTGGACCCGCGGCGCCGAGAAGACCATCGAGTCGATCCGCGCGTCTCGTGACGCCAAGGCCGTCCGCGACGTCGACCACGCCAAGCAGGTCAAGGCCAAGCTGGAGGCCGACACCGTCAACGTCCGGGTCAACGCCGGCGCCGGCGGGCGCCTCTTCGGCTCGGTCACGGTCGCCGACATCGCGGCCGCCATCAACGAGTCCGTCACCGGCGACTCGGTCGACAAGCGCACCATCGTCGTCGCGAACCCGATCAAGTCCCTCGGCACCCACACGGTCACCGTGCGGGTCCACGAGGACGTCGAGGCGACAGTCGACCTCAACGTCGTCTCCGCCTGACGCACGTCTGCCCGGCGCCGCTCGCCCCCGTGGGGCGGGCGGCGCTGTCGCGTGCAGGTGGTCGAGGCAGCGGGTGCCTTGGGGACGGGCCCTGGTGGTTGAGCAGCGAGCGCCAGCGAGCGCGTCGAAACCACCCTCACTCGTCGCGCGGTCGACCCGGTCCCGCCGCCGGCACCTCGAGTGGCCCGGGCCCGCCCAGCCAGGTCCGCCGGTGCACCCGGAACAGGAACCACACCGCGGCGACCACGACGACGAGCTTCACCAGGTCGGCGGCGGGACCGAGCCCGCTGAGGCCGCCCCCCTCGACGAGCGCGGGCAGGACCAGCACGACCGCGAAGCCGTACGTCAGCAGGCCGAAGCGCTTGGCGGCGTACGCGTCGCGCGGCTCCTGCTCCGCGGCGAGCCGTCCGATCCCCACGCACAGCAGCAGGCAGGCCAGTCCCTGGGGGACCTGCACGGCCCACGCGCCGGCTCCGCTCACCTCGTGGTTCAGCTGCGGGAACCACAGCGGCACGCTGACCAGCCCGGCGACGACCGCGGCCCGGTGGGCACCCGTGAGCTGGGGGTGGCGCCCGGCGAGGTCCTTGGTGCCGAGCAGCACGAGTGCCCAGCCCACGGGGTCGGCGAGCGCGTCGTACGACTCCCAGCTCGGCGTCGGGTGGGCCGGGAACATCGCGATGCCGAACACGATCACCAGGCCCATGGCCACGCGCTGCAGCGGCGTCACCCGCCCAGGGTAGGCAGCGCGAGGACGTGTCGCGCGCGAGCCGTCCCGGCAGAGTCTCAACCTGTGCACAAGGGTTGGGGATAACGGGCCCGTTCGACGACGAGCCGCACGTGGACACCCGCCGTCCAGATGGCGAAACGATGAACGACTTCCTCGAGAGACGCCCCCTGTGAACTGTGTATCCCCAGGTCAGAGCGGGTTTGCTCGATGAACTGCAATCGACATGCACAGTGCTGTCCACAGCATGTGGCCTCGCCACGCCGGGTTAGCCACAACGACCCACCGTTCTCCACAGCGACTGTGGAAAAGCCGGCTTGGTCGAGGACTCCCCGGGCGCCTAATCTCGCGCAGATCCCGGCACCGGGGCCTCCGGGGGTGGTCCTTCGTCGGCCGAAAGCGTCGGTGGCCCCCGCCAGGCTGGGGACCAGTGCGAGGACAGGTCGAGACCGGTGCGACGAGACCCCTGCGGGGACCCGGAAGGAGTGGCGGCATGAGCCAGATGCTCGACCCTCGGGATGCGTACGATGCGCCGTCCTACGAGTCGTACGACTCCGGCGCGGGCGAGGGCTACTCCGGCCGGGTGCCCCCGCAGGACGAGGCGGCCGAGCAGAGCGTGCTCGGCTCGATGATGATGTCGAAGGACGCCATCGCGGACGTCCACGAGCACCTGCGCGGTGGCGACTTCTACCGCCCCGTGCACGAGACGATCTTCGCCGCGATCGTCGACCTGTACGCGAAGGGCGAGCCGGCCGACCCGGTGACGGTGGCCGCCGAGCTGCAGCGACGCCAGGAGCTGGGCCGGATCGGCGGCGCGCCGTACCTCCA
This sequence comes from Marmoricola endophyticus, assembly GCF_014644415.1. GTDB lineage: Bacteria > Actinomycetota > Actinomycetes > Propionibacteriales > Nocardioidaceae > Marmoricola > Marmoricola endophyticus. The sequence goes on along the minus strand of NZ_BMKQ01000001.1, from coordinate 2,168,600 downwards.
CACGCTGACGGCCAACGTCCCGATCGCCGCGAACGCCTCGTTCTACGCCGAGATCGTCCGCGAGAAGGCGATCCTGAGGCGGCTGGTCGACGCGGGCACCCGGATCGCGCAGATGGGCTACGCCGGCGAGGGCGACGTCGACGACACGGTCGACGCCGCGCAGCAGGAGGTCTACTCGATCACCGACAAGCGCTCCGGCGAGGACTACGCCCCGCTGAGCGCGCTGATGGAGGCGACGCTCGACGAGATCGAGGCGATCTCGTCCCACGACGGGTCGATGCGCGGGGTGCCGACCGGGTTCGCCGACCTCGACGAGCTGGTCAACGGCTTCCAGGGCGGGCAGATGATCATCGTCGCCGCGCGGCCCGCGATGGGGAAGTCGACGCTGGCGCTGGACTTCTGCCGAGCCGCGTCGATCGCGAACAACCAGGCCTCGGTCTTCTTCAGCCTGGAGATGTCGCGCACCGAGATCACGATGAGGCTGCTGTCGGCGGAGTCGAAGGTGGCGCTCAACCACATCCGCAACGGCGGGATGCGCGACGAGGACTGGACCAAGGTCGGCACCAAGATGGGCCAGGTCTCCAGCGCGCCGATGTTCATCGACGACAGCCCCAACATGACGATGATGGAGATCCGCGCCAAGGCCCGGCGCCTCAAGGAGCGGCACGACCTGAAGCTGATCGTCATCGACTACCTGCAGCTGATGACCTCGGGCAAGAAGGTCGAGTCCCGCCAGGTCGAGGTCTCGGAGTTCTCCCGGCAGATCAAGCTGCTGGCCAAGGAGCTCGACGTCCCGATCGTCGCTCTCTCGCAGCTCAACCGAGGCCCCGAGCAGCGCGGCGACAAGCGACCGATGATGTCCGACCTGCGCGAGTCCGGCTCGATCGAGCAGGACGCCGACATCGTGATCCTCCTGCACCGCGAGGACGCGTACGAGAAGGAGTCCGCTCGCCCCGGCGAGGCCGACATCATCGTGGCCAAGCACCGCAACGGGCCCACCCGGGACGTCGTCGTCGCCTTCCAGGGCCACTACAGCCGCTTCGTCGACATGACGATGGGCTGACGCCGAGCAGACCTCGGCCCCGGACGCAGAGATCGAGCACGTGCGCGTACTTTAGTGACGCTAATGTATGTTCGGCGCAGTTGAGTCGAAGCTCGAGGGGTAGAGGGATATGTCCGACGACACGACGCCGGCGGCCATGTGGGGCCAGGCCGAGCAGGTGCAGGCCCGGATGCGCCGTGGCGGGCGCTGGTACCCGGTGATGATGACCGCCTACGGCGTGGTCACGATCGGTCTGGTGGCGTGGATACCGTTGCTGCGGAGCACGCGGGCGGGAGTCGCGTTCGCCCTGGTGGTCGTGGCGTGGGCAGTGGTGATCTTCTGGTGGAAGCATCGTCAGGACGTCCGCCCCGTCAGCCGCAGGGACACCCGGGTGTGGGTGGTGTCCTGGGTGGTGCTCTACGTCGCCGGGGTGTCGTGGTTCGGTCCCACCTACCTGGATCGCAGCGTCGGCTGGTGGGCTCTGATGGGAGTGGTGGTGGCGGTCCCGGCGTTCGCCGAGGCGATCCGGGGATGGGCACGGGTGCGGTCGTGAGCCACCCCCGTCACCGCCTGGACGCCCGCATCCACACGCCGGTGCGGTTCTCGTTGATGGCCGCGCTCGCGGCGACCGGAGAAGCCGAGTTCAAGGTGCTGCGCGAGACCCTCGAGGTCAGTGAGTCGTTGTTGTCCCAGCACGTCCGGGTGCTCGACGAGGCCGGGTACGTGCACGTCCGCAAGGGGTACGTCGGCAAACGTCCGCGGACCTGGCTGTCGCTGACCCGCGCGGGCACGGACGCCTTCGAGGAGCACTGCGAGGCCCTGCGGGTCATCTCCACGACCCCGGTCGGTGCGCTGAACGAGCCGGCCAGCGAGCCGCAGGGTCCCGTGCCCGCGAGCTGCGACTCCGCCTGAGAGACGAACGACGACGTACGAGAGAGGGATGACTGGGAATGGGATGGTTGAGCGCACGGAAGGCCCGTCGGCAGGCTCGTGAGCAGCACGCCTTCGAGAAGGCGTACGACAAGGCGGTCAGTCGGGGGCAGTCGCCGGACGAGGCGACGAGCACGGCTGAGCGCGCGGTGCGTCGCCGGCGGCGGATCAAGCGCGCTGCGGTGATCACTGCCGTCGGCAAGTGACCCCCGCTGGGCCGATCGCTCCGTGGCCCGTGTCGCGACGACTGGTGCTCGCGACCGGGGTGGGAACCGTTCTGGCAGGGTGCGCCCCGTCGCCCTCACCGTCCGGCACGGTGTCGAGCTCGTCGAGCCCGTCCTCGACGGAGCGGGTAGCTCGCGCGCAGGCGGAGCTGGCGGACCTGGAACGAGAGCTCGGCGGGCGACTCGGTGTGCACGCGGTGTCCACGGCCACCGGTGTCGTGGTCGGGCACCGCGCGGACGAGCGGTTCTTGATGTGCTCGACACACAAGGTGCTCGCGGTCGCAGCGGTCCTCCGCCTCGCCGAGCAGCGACCCGGACTCCTGGGTCGTCGGATCCGCTACGACCGGACCCAGCTTCTCGACCACGCCCCGGTGACGTCGCAGCACGTCGACGAAGGCATGGACGTGGCGGCTCTCTGCGAGGCGGCGATCACCCTCAGCGACAACACCGCGGCCAACCTGCTGGTGGACCTGGTCGGGGGGCCGGCGAAGGTCACCGAGTTCGTCCGCACCCTTGGTGACCCGGTGACCCGGTTGGACCGCACCGAGCCGGACGTCAACGTCGGCGCACCCGGCGACCAGCGGGACACCACCACCGCGGCCCACATGGGAGCGAACCTCCGTGCGCTGGCACTGGGGAGCGGCCTCCACCCAGCGAGCCGGCGCCGGATCGTGGGCTGGCTGAGGGCCAGCACGACCGGTGCCCGGTCCATCCGGGCCGGCCTCCCCGATGACTGGGAGGTGGGTGACAAGACCGGCAGCGGCGCTCACGGCGAGGTCAACGATGTCGCCGTGGTGTGGCCGCCTCGGCACCCGCCGCTGGTCGTCGCCGTCTACACGGCACCGAGCGACCCCGACTCCACGTCCGGGTACGAGACAGTCGCCGCCGCCTATCGCATCGTGTCGAGAGCCCTGGCTCCGACGGCCTGAGCCCGCTCTCGGCCAAGCCTCCCTGGCCGCGTGAGCACCCATGCCTGAGGAGTCGACGACCGCATCGCCGCAAGGGTGGGGCTCACGCCCGGTGCTCGGGCTCGCGTACGTGGCCACGCCGCCCCGGTGCCGACGATCCCTCCGATCGGGGCAGCAGCAGGCCGCGCGACAGCCAGGTCGGGATCGTCCAGTTGGCGCGGCCGAGCACACCGACCAGGGCGGGGGCGAGCAGTCCGCGGACGATCACGGCGTCGATGGCGATGCCGAGCGCGAGCGCCGTCGCGAGCACCTTGACCTCGATCGTCGGCACGGTCGAGAGGGCGAGGAAGGCGAAGAACAGGATGAGGGCCGCGGAGGTCACCAGCCGACCGGTGTTGGCCGTGCCCTCGACGACTGCCGCATCGGTGGCGTCGCGCTCGCTGGGCAGAGGAGACGGCTCCGCGCCGGAGGTCCGGTCGAGGATCCGGTCGCGTTCCTCCCGCATCCGGGAGAGCAGGAAGACCTCGTAGTCCATCGAGAGGCCGAACAGGAAGGCGAAGGCGGCGATCGGCACCCAGATGGTGATCGCCCCCGAGGCGGGCTGGCCGAACAGCAGCTGCGAGCCGTAGCCCTGCTGCCAGATCAGCACCGTCACTCCGTACGCGGCACCCAGCGACAGCGCATTGAGGATCAGGGCCTTGACCGGCAGCCACAGGGATCGCAGAGCCCTGGCCAGCAGGAGGAACGTCACCACGACGACGCCGAGCACGACCCACGGCACGTCGGAGTACACGGCGGTGATGAAGTCGGCGTCCTCGGCGGGCGTGCCCCCCACGGCGACGGACCTCGCGTCGTCGGCGACGTCGCGGACCTTCTCGAGCGTGGCCCGTCCGGCCTCGCTCCCCGGGTCGGAGTCGAACCAGACCTGCAGGAGTGCCTGGCGGTCGGTGCGCCACCCCGGCCCCTGTGGAGCCAGGACCGCAGCCACGCCGTCGACGCGCTCCAGGCGCTGCAGCACGCCCGCTGTCCCACCGGAAGGCACGAGTACCTCGGTGGGCCGGACGACGCCGGCGGGAAGCCCCGAGGACACCGCTCGGCTGATCGACGTCGATGCCGGTGAGGAGGAGGAGACCCCGTCGAGGGTCGCGGTGCCGAGGGTCAGGCTCGCCACCGGGGCGGCGAGCGCGAGCAGCACGACGACCGCCCCCAGCGCCGTCGCCCAGCGGTGCCGCAGGACGCCACGGGCGACCGCTGCCCACAGCCGGCTGCGCGTGACGGCGGGCTTGCGACGCGGCCAGCTGAGCCGCGGCCCGGCCGCGCTGAGGACGGCCGGCACGAGCGTCAGCGACACGGCGACGCTGAACAGGGGGATCAGCAGCCCGCCCAGGCCGATGCTGCGGAGGAAGGGGAGCGGCACCAGGACGAGGGCCGCCAACGAGACCGCCACCGTGACGCCGCTGAACACGACCGACCGTCCGGCCGTCCTCATCGCGATGCGTACGGCCTCGTCCGTCGCGGCGCCCTTGGCCGTCTCCTCCCGCCACCTGGTCACGATCAGGAGGGAGTAGTCGATCGCGACCCCGAGCCCGATCAGCGCGATGAGGTACTCCACCACCGCGGAGACGTCGCTGACCGCGGTCAGACCGAGAAGGGCGAGGAAGGTGCCGAGGATCGAGAACGCCGCGACCAGCAGCGGCAGTCCGGCGAGCAGCGACCCGAACACGAGCGCGAGCACCAGCAGCGCACCGACGGCGCCCAGTCCGAGCTCGACCAGGAGGCCACGGTCGTTACCACCGCCCTCCTCCAGCAGGCTGAAGCCGCTGAGGGTGACCTCGTCGCCGCCACCCGAGGCCTGCTCGGCGACCTGCTGCAGCCGGGGGAGCGCTGCGGCGTACGGGTCCGGACCGGGGACCACGCGTGGGTAGACGAGCGTCACGGCCGAGTCGTCCGCGATCGACAGCACCCCCGCCCCGTCGTCGCCGGGGGACACCGTGCGGGTGCCCGGCACGGCTCGACGGGCCTGGGCGGCGAGCTGGTCAGCCCGTCCGCTCGCGCCGTCACCGTCGACGACGAGCAGGAGTGGGTCGTTGAGCCCGCCGCCGCCGAACTGCTCGACGATCTGCTGGTTGGCCTCGTACGCCGGCTGCCCGGGCAGCGCGAAGTCGTAGGAGAGCCGGTCGACCGTGGTCGACGCGGTCGTGGCACCGGCGACAGCCACGACGAGCCAGCCGAGCACGACGAGAAGTCGGTGTCGTAGCACGATGTCTGTCAGTCGGCCCACGGCTCGGTCTCCTAGGTGTAAGGCGCCTTACGGGTGGCAAGGACCTTACACTCGCCTCATGCCCGGTACGACACGACCTCAGGGGTGGACCGGCGGCGATCCCGATGACTTCGCAGCGCTGACGCTCGTCCGCGTGGCCACGGTGATGCGACACGTGTTCGTCGCGACGCTGGCGCCCCACCGCCTCGCGCCCCAGCAGTTCAGCGTGCTGATGCACCTGGTCGAGCGACCTGGGCGCAGCCAGGCCGATCTCGCTCGGGAGGTCCTCGCCACTCGACAGTCCGTGGGGGAGCTGCTCCGCGGCATGGAGGAGCAGGGACTGGTCGAGCGCACGCCACCGGCGGGTCGCGGGCGGTCGGCAGCCGTCTACGCGTCCTCGGCAGGTCGAGCCCTGCTCGAGCAGGTCACGCCGGACGTCCTCGCCGCCTTCGCCCCGGACAGGCTCGGGTTGGACAGCGCTGCCACCGACCGCCTCAACGATGACCTGCACACCGTGCTGAGCGCGCTCAGCGAGCGCGACCCCGCCCAGTGAGGCTCAGCCTCCGCGAGGCGTAGGCACGGCGGCTCGGAGGAGCTCGGCGCGGTCCAGCCCCGGGTGTCGTCTCGTGGGGCACCATCGACCTGTGGCCGACCTCATCGATGCCGAGAGCGCGTTCGCCTACGGCGAGACGATCCTGACCGGAGACCGGGTCAGGCTGCGCGGTCTGCGCGAGGCCGACGTGCCCGTGCTGGCGCAGTGGGAGATGGACCCGGGCCGGATGGTCACGTCCGCGAACCAGGTGCGGCCGCCGTCCGAGGGCGCGGCTCGCCAGCAGGTGGCCGGCTGGTGCGCCAACGACCGCGACGACAGCATCGGCTTCGCCGTCGAGACGGCGGGGGAACCGTCGGTGCTGATCGGCTGCCTCGGGCTGTCCGGCATCCGGCCCAAGGACCGGGTCGCCACCCTCGCGATCTCCTTGGGCCGCGAGCATCTCGGACAGGGGTACGGCACGGACGCGATCCGGGTGCTGGTCGGGTACGCGTTCCGCGAGATGGCTCTCCACCGCATCCAGCTCGACGTCTGGCCCTTCAACCAGCAGGCGATCCGCGCGTACGAGAGCATCGGCTTCGTCGAGGAAGGGCGCCGGCGCAGTGCCGTGTGGCACGACGGCCAGTGGTACGACCAGGTGCTGATGGGGATCCTCGAGTCCGAGTGGGCCGGCGGCCGAGGTACGACCGAGGCCGCGGGGGACTGAGCGCGGCGTGGACCTGAGGGCGGCCGGGGAGTTCGCACGAACGCCGGCTCAGCGGCGCGACGAGCACCTGTCGTGGCTGCGGCCGGATCGCGCGTTCTTCGCGTCCGGGGCCTGCCACGTCCTCACCTGGGCATGTCGCCGAGCCAGTCCGGAGCTGGATGTCGAGATCAACGCCATGGTGCGCCCGGGCGACCCACAGGTCTTCCACGTCTTCGCGTCCGTCGACGAGTGGGCCTTCGACCACTGCGGGTGGCACCGGATCGCCGAGCTGGAGCACGTCAACGCCGTCTTCGAGGGCTGCGCCGTCGAGAGCGTCCGAATCGCCTCGACGTTCGAGGTGTTCTGCAGGGAGCACAGGCACCGGCCGCTGTCGGCGTTCTGGAGCGATCCGACCGCGCGGGCGAACCGGTACGTCGAGCGGCTGCCCGGACCGGGCCACCGCACCGAGTCCTGTCACCCCGGCACCGACGGTCGCGGCGTCCGATCGGAAGGGGCGTAGGTTCGTCGGTGCGCGGGAGCCCGGAACCGGATCGGGCTGAGAGGGCAGTGACGCCGACCGCAGAACCTGATCTGGGTCATGCCAGCGAAGGGAGCACGGGTGGGTCACGACCGCAGCGACGTCCTCGTCGTGGGCCTCGGCGTCGTGGGGGCGCTGGCCGCCTGGAGGGCGGCAGAGCTGGGTGCCCGGGTGACGGTGCTCGACCCGGCACCGATGGCCGGATCGACGTACGCGGCCGCCGGCATGATCGCCCCCGTCACCGAGACCGAGTTCGGCGAGAGCGACCTCGTCGCACTGAACCTCGCCGCCGCCGCGGCCTGGCCGGGCTTCGCCGCCGAGATCGAGCGTCGCGCGGGCTCGGCCGTCGGTTTCAGTCCTACCGGGGTGCTGGTCGTCGCGTACGACGCCGACGACGCCCGTGAGCTCGCCCGGCTGCGCGACCTCCAGCGCTCGCACGACCTGGACGTCACCGAGCTGACGGCCCGTCAGGCCCGCGAGCGCGAGCCACTGCTGGGGCCTCGCATCGCGGCGGCGACCTGGGTGCCCCACGATCACCAGGTCGACCCTCGTCGCCTTGCCGTGGCCCTGCGCACGATCGTGGACGACTGCGGGGTGCAGCTCGTGCACCGTGCTGCCGACCGCCTGCTTCTCGACGGGGACGGGGCCGTCACCGGGGTCGTCGACGACGAGGGCCGGGAGCATCGCGCCGGGACGACGGTGCTGGCCGCCGGCGCGGCGACACGGTGGCTGCTGGCCGGCCTGGACGACGTCGACGTGGCCCTGCGGCCGGTCAAGGGCCAGATCCTTCGTCTGGACGCCTCGCACCTGCCCTGGTTGCGCGGGCCGCGGATCGTGCGCGGCCTGGTGCAGCACCGCCCGGTCTACGTGGTCGGCCGCGACGACGGTGAGATCGTCGTCGGCGCGACCAGCGAGGAACGGGCCGACACCGACGTCACGGCAGGCGGCGTCTTCGCCCTGCTGCGCGACGCCCGCGCCCTGATCCCCGGCCTGGACGAGGCGAGACTGGTCGACCTCACCGCACGCTCGCGCCCGGCGACGCCGGACAACCTCGCGCGCCTGGGACGGACTGCTCGTGCGGGGCTCGTCCTGGCCACGGGCCACTACCGGCACGGCGTGCTGCAGGCGCCGATGACCGCCGCCGCCTTCGACGACCTGTTCGCCGGTCGCGACCTCGACCCGCTCTGGACACACGCAGGTCCCCGACCGAAGGAGACAGCATGAGAACGACGGTGCACGTCAACGGCATCGAGCGCGATCTGGCGCCGGAGACCTCCCTCGAGAGGCTCGTCGCCGATCTCGTGCCCCGTGGTCGCGACGCCGACGCGGGAGACCGGGTCCGAGGCGTGGCCTCGGCTCTCAACGGCACCGTCGTGCCGCGAGGTGACTGGGCCAGCACCACCCTCAGTGACGGTGACCGGGTCGAGGTCGTCACCGCTACGCAGGGAGGGTGACCGCGATGAGCGAGCTCATGGGTTCGACGGGTGTGGACGACGAGCCGTTGTCGGCCGACCCCTTGGTGATCGCCGGGGAGTCCTTCGGCTCACGGCTGATCATGGGCACTGGTGGCGCGCCGAGCCTGATGGGTCTGGAGCGCGCGCTCGTGGCCTCCGGCACCGAGCTGACGACCGTGGCGCTTCGCCGCGTGCAGGCCGGCGGCGACGCGTCGGTGTGGGGACTGCTCGAGCGGCTCGGCATCCGCCCGCTGCCCAACACGGCCGGCTGCCTGTCGGCTCGTGAAGCGGTCCTGACCGCACAGCTGGGCCGCGAGGCCTGCGAGACCGACTGGGTGAAGCTGGAGGTGGTCGCGGACGACACCACTCTGCTGCCCGATCCCGTCGAGCTGGTCGCCGCGGCCGAGGCGCTCGTCGCGGACGGCTTCACCGTCCTTCCCTACAGCAACGACGACCCGATCCTGGCTCGCAAGCTCGCCGACGCCGGTTGTGCCGCGGTCATGCCGCTCGGGGCTCCGATCGGCTCCGGTCTCGGCATCCTCAACCCCCGCAACATCGAGTCGATCGTCACCGACGCCGTGGTGCCCGTCGTCCTGGATGCGGGCATCGGCACCGCGTCGGACGCTGCCCTCGCCATGGAGCTCGGCTGCGACGCGGTGCTGCTCGCGACGGCCGTGACCCGCGCGGCCGATCCACGGCGGATGGCCCTGGCGATGCGGTACGCGGTCCGGTCCGGCCGCCTGGCCGCGGGTGCCGGACGGATACCTCGTCGCGACCGGGCACTGGCGTCCTCCTCGCCCGGAGGCCGCGCGAACCTGGACCTGGCGCTGTGAGCGGCGCTCGGCGCCGGGAGCGGCTGGCCGCCTCCCGCCTGTACCTCTGCACCGATGCCCGGCGCGATCGTGGTGACCTCGTCGACTTCGTCTCTCGGGTGGCCGGGGCCGGCGTGGACGTGCTCCAGGTGCGCGACAAGACACTGACCGTGGTCGAGGAGCTGCGCGTCCTCGAGGAGGTCCGCGGTGTCTGCGAACGCACCGACACCCTGTTCTGCGTGAACGACCGAGCCGATCTCGCGGCCGCAGCGCTGGCCGAGGTGTTCCACACCGGCCAGAGCGACCTGCCGATCGCGGTGGGGCGAGAGCAGCTGGGAGCAGACGTCGTCCTCGGTCGTTCCACCCACAGCCCCGACCAGGCGGCCGCGGCCGAGACCGATCCCGACGTCGACTACTTCTGCGTGGGTCCGGTCTGGGAGACCCCGACCAAACCCGGGAGACCGGCGGTCGGCCCCGACGCCGTGCGGGCCGTCGCCGCGACCCGGCCCACGACGCCCTGGTTCGCGATCGGTGGGATCGACGAGCGGCGCCTGGGCCAGGTGCTCGACGCCGGTGCGGAACGCATCGTCGTGGTGCGCGCACTCACCGAGGCCGACGACCCGGCCGCGGCCGCGCGGTCCCTGCGCAACCGCCTCGACACGGCCTGACGAGCCCTCTCAGCCCGCCGGCTCGATCAGCTCGAGCGTGCAGCCGTCCTCGTCGTGGAGGTAGGCGAACGTGGTGCCGGCACGTGGGCCGTCGGCCATGGTCCGCGGGCGGCCGGCCAGCCGCCAGTCGTACTCCTCGCAGCGCCGGGCGACCTCGGCGAGGTCGGCCACCTCGACCGCCAGGTGCCAGGAGCCCAGGTCGTTCGGGCGGGGGCGTACGTGGTCCCGCTGCGCAGGGGCGAGGTACTCCAGGAGCTCCAGCCGGTGCTGGCCGAGCAGCAGGACCGCCGCACTGATCCGGGCGCCGGGCACGCCGGTCACGTCGGCGGCGAACTCACCCTCGAGCACGAAGCGGCGCTCGACCTCGGCGCCCAGCACGTCCACCCAGAAGCCCACCGCCCGGTCGAGGCTCCGGACGGTGATCCCGGTGTGGGCCACGGCGAGCACCCCGCTCATGCGGGGACCGAGACCTGCCCGAGCACCTCGCGCGTCGCCTTGGCGAAGTTCATGGTGATGAAGTGCAGGCCGGGCGCTCCCTCGTCGAGCAGCCGCTGGGCGAGCTCCACGGCGTGGGTGATGCCGAGCGCACGCAGCGCGGCCGGGTCGTCGCGCGCGGCGTCGTACTGCGAGAGCAGGTGCGGGGGGAACGGTGCGCCCGAGAGCTGCTCGGAGCGGGCGACGGTCCCCCAGGTCGTGACCGGCATCAGGCCGGCGATGATCGGGGTGTCGCAGCCGGCCGCAGCAACACGGTCGCGCAGGCGGAGGTAGTCCTCGGCGTCGAAGACCATCTGGGTGATCGCGTAGTCGGCGCCCGCGTGGCACTTCTCGACGAACCACCGGGTGTCGCTCTCGACGGACTCCGAGCGCGGGTGCTTGTACGGGAACGCCGCCACGCCGACCGACTGGTCGCCGCCTCGCACGATCAGCTCGACCAGGTCCGAGGCGTACTCGACCCCCTCGGGGTGCTTGACCCACTCGCCGCCCACGTCGCCCGGCGGGTCGCCGCGCAGCGCGAGCAGGTCGGTGACGCCCGCGTCGGCGAGGCGGGCGACGATGGCGCTCAGCTCGGTCACCGAGTGGTCGACGGCCGTCAGGTGCGCGACCGGCAGCAGCGAGGTCTCGCGGGCGATCTGCTCGGTGACCCCGATGGTGTGGTCGCGGGTGGACCCGCCGGCGCCGTACGTCACGGACACGAACGAGGGGTCCAGCGGCTCCAGCGCGCGGATCGTCGTCCACAGGCGCTCCTCGTCCGCCGCCGTCTTCGGTGGCATGAACTCGAAGGAGATCGTCGGCCGGGGGTCGGTCAGGCGGTCTCGCAGCGTCTGGCTCACGCCCGCGAGGGTAGAGCAGTTCCTTGACCTTGACCGTGGGGGAAGCCACAACCTCCGTCCACCGGTGAGAGGCACCGGCGAGGATGGTGACGATGTCCGAGGCGCTCATGACGATCGGCGACTTCGCGCGGGAGGCAGGTCTCTCGGCGAAGGCGCTGCGCGTCTACGACGAGCTCGGCCTGCTCGTGCCGGCGGAGGTGGACGCGTGGTCCGGCTACCGCCGGTACGCACCGTCCCAGCTCGAGCGGGCGCGCACGGTCGCGATGCTCCGGCTGCTGGGGATGCCGCTGGCGCGGATCCGGGACGTCGTGGACGCCTCGGACGCCGCCGCCGCGCGGGAGGTCGAGGCGTACTGGAGCCAGGTGGAGGCCGACACGGTCAGCCGTCGCGACATCGTCACCACCCTCGTTCGTCAGTGGAAGAACGAGGAGAGCACCATGAGCACAGCAACGCAGACACTGCGCGCCGAGGTCGGGACCGGCCACCGGCAGGGACGCCGCGAGCGGCAGCAGGACGCCTTCCTCGCGACCCCCGGGCTTCTCGCGGTCGCCGACGGCTTCGGAGACCGCGACGACCTCGCGGCGGCCGCGCTGAGGGCGTACGCCCGCGGCGGGTTCGCAGCCGCCGTCGCCGAGGTCGCCCCCGCCTTCCACGAGGCGCTGCCGGGCCAGCCGTCGGCGGGGACGACGCTCACGGCGGTGACGCTGGACGGAACGCTGGGACGGTTGACGCACGTCGGCGACGCCCGGGTCTGGCTCGTCCGTGACGGTGAGGTGCGCTGCCTGACCCACGACCACACGATGGTCGCGGCGCTGCTCGACGCCGGGCAGCTCACCGAGGAGGAGGCGCGCGCCCACGACCACCGCAGCCTGCTGAACCGTGCGCTGACCCCGGGTGTGGTGCCCGACGAGGTCGAGGTGGAGCTGCGGTCGGGGGACCGGCTCGTCCTGACCACCGACGGCGTGCACGCCCACGTCGACCATCTCGAGCCGCTGCTCTCGGCGGAGACCGGGCCGCAGGCTGTCGCCGACGCCCTTGCCGCCGCGGTGGCTGCCGCGGGCGAGCCGGACAACCACACGGTGGTGGTGGCGGACCTGGGGTGACCGGCTGCCGCGCTCACGGTACGACGCGGCGGAGCAGCCTCGACCCCTGGTGTTCGAACGTGTGTTCGACTACGATGAAGGCATGACCCCCTCTTCCCGCCACTGATCTGCAGCAGCAGGTGCTGGCGTGCGTCGCGGACGCGGTGGAGGACGCCGAGGTGGTGGAGCTGCTCGGTGAGCTGGAGTCGTTGACGAACACCATCGCTGCCGGGCAGGCGCGGCTGGCGGTCCGATTGCGGGAGCTACGGGTCGCGCAGCGTGGGCACCTGCCGGCGCCTCAGCGGGCCCGTGGGGTGGGTGCGGAGGTGGGGCTGGCCCGGCGGGAGTCCCCGCACCGCGGTGCTCAGCACCTGTCGCTGGGGTGGGTGCTCGTCCGGGAGCTGCCGCACACGCTGGCCGCGATGCAATCCGGCCGCTGTTCGGAGTGGGCGGCCACGATCCTCGCCCGTTCCACGGCGTGCCTCTCGCGAGACGACCGGCGCGTGGTCGACGAGCAGCTGATGGCCGACCCCGCCACCACCGAGGGGTGGGGAGCACGCCGTCTCGGTGCGGAGGCTGACGCGCTCGCCTACCGGCTCGACCCCGAGGCCGCGCTGCGTCGCCGGGAGCGTGCCGTCGCCGACCGGCACGTCTCACTGCGCCCGGTGCCCGGCGTCGAAGGAGCGGGGATGACCCGGCTGTCGGCGCTGCTGCCCCTGGCCGACGGGGTCGCGGTGATCGCGTCCCTGGGCGCGGCCGCCGAGGCGGTCCGCCACACCGGCGATGCCCGCAGCCGCGGCCAGGTCATGGCCGACACCCTGGTCAACCGGCTGCTGGGCCGCATCGGCGAGACGGGTGAGCCGGTGGTCGGGGTCAGCGTCGACGTCGTGGTCTCCGATGCCGCGCTGCTCAACACCGACGGGCCGGCCGGTGACCAGCCCGGCTGGATCGACGGTGTCCCGCTGCCCGCCGAGACCGTCCGCGAGCTGATCGCCCGCGCCGGCGAGCACGGGCTGTCGTCGCTGCGGCGGCTCTACGCCTCCCCGGCCACCGGACAGCTGGTCGCGATGGACGCCCGCTCGCGCTGCTTCCCGAAGGGACTCGCCATGTTCCTCGAGCATCGCGACCGGACGTGTCGCACCCCGTACTGCGACGCCCCGATCCGCCACCACGACCACCTCGAGGCGTTCCTGACGGTCGGCGCCACGTCCGCCGCCAACGGGCAGGGCCTGTGCGAGGCCTGCAACTACGCCCGCCAGTCACCCGACCACGGGCCACCACCTGCCCGGGCACCCAGCCCACCCAGACCACTGCGGCCCTCGGCACCGCTGCCCCGGTTCACCATCGACCTCGACTGGCGCCACGCCGCCTGAACCGCGCCTCAGCCCTCGGGGTCCCGGGCCCGCCAGCGCAGGGGGACCTCACCGAGCTCCTCGACGACGTGTGCGGCGATCCCGGTGGTGCGCCCGACCTGGAAGCAGACCTCCCCGGTCTCGTCGGGGAGGTCGCAGGCGAGGGTCAGCGCGGCGAGGGCCGCGTCGATGTTGGGTCGGCGCTCGAGCCGGTCGGCGAGGTCCTCGAGCGCGTCGAGCACCGGGCCCGCCCCCTCGACGAGGGCGACCCGGGCCAGCAGCGTGTCGGCGCGGGGGTCGCCGGCCGGGTGGCGCCAGTGCCCGAATCCGGGAACGGGCGCCTGTCCTGGTGCGTCGGCTGGTCTCGAGAGGCTCGACCGGCGGTGGTCGGGCGCGTCGAGACGGTGCGGCTCGAGGTGGTCGCGCAGCACCTCGAGGGCGGCGGGGGCGATCGCGCCGTGCAGACGGCCGGCGAGGGCGGCGTACCCGGCCACGACGCAGTCGTACGACGAGGAGCGCGCGGACGCCGCCACCCGGGCGGCCACCACCGAGGCCGCCAGCCCGTGGTCGACCAGGGCGACGAGCGCCGTGTTCAGGGCGGCCACCTCGCTGGGTCGACCCGGCCGACCGGCGACGGCCACGAACAGTGCGGACGCCGTCGGGCCGGGGGAGCCGCCCATCACCGTGGGTGCGGCGGTGACCAGCCCGCGGGCGGCAGCATCGACCGGGACGTCGGGTCGGGTCGCCGCGGCCCACTGCGCCAGCGCGGGCAGCCGCCGGTGCCGCGGCACGTCCGCCAGGTGCGCAGGGACCTCGACGGAGTCGGCGTCACCCGGCCCGAGCACCAGGTCGACCACGTCGTCGTACGCCTCGTCGGCGAGGTCGGCCAGTGCGGTCCCGCGCAGGAAGAGCTCGCCCTCGCGCACCTCGCTGACCGCAGACCGGACCGAGCGCATCCGCAGCACCCCGGCCGGCGCACCGGGGTGGCGGCGGCCGGCGGCGAGCGCGTCGACGTCGGCACGGGAGAACCGGCTCTCGCCGCCCCGGCGCCGAGGGGTCAGCAGCCCACGACTGACGTAGGTGTAGAGCGTCGTTCGCTTCACCCCGAGACGCTGCGCGGCCTCGGGCGCGGCGATCCAGCCGGTCTCGGTCACCGCGCCAGTCTCGGGCACCGTACGGCCGTGCGCGAGGTCGACTCGATCGACCTCGCGGACCCACGTCCGGTCGCGGAGCCTGGCACCACCGAGACGAGGGGAGAGCCCATGAGGCCGATGACCGACGGCAGCCACGTCGCCCGGGACTACCGCTTCCACGCAGCCGAGATGAGCAGCTCGCCGAGCTACCGGGCGTGGGCGCTCGGGATCGCCGAGGACCCCGAGACGCAGGCGGTGATCGCCGCCCTGCCTGCCGCGAAGCAGCAGGCCAACCTGGTCTTCGCCGCCGCGCGCTGGCACGGCGCCCGGCCGGGCTCGTACGACGCGCTCCGGGCGACCCTGCTGGGACCACGGTGGCCCCAGGTCCGCGCGACCATCCTCGAGCGCCGTACCCAGACCAACGAGGTGGGGCGGCTGACCGCACTCGTACCGGCCCTGGGAATGCTCGGGCCGGGCCCGTTCGCGCTGGTCGAGCTGGGTGCCAGCGCGGGGCTGTGCCTGTACCCGGACCGCTACGACTACGACTGGGGTGAGCGCGGCTGCCTGACCGGCTCCGGCGGGCCGACCCTCGCGACGCTCGCCACCGGGCCGCTTCCGGTCCCCGCCGCCCACCCGCGGATCGCGGCACGGGTCGGGGTCGACCTGCACCCGCTCGACGTCAGCGACGCCGGCGACCGGGCATGGCTGCTCACCCTCGTCTGGCCCGAGCACGAGGAGCGGCGCACGCGCCTCGCCGCGGCACTCGACCTGGCCGGGGCCGATCGACCGACGATGATCGCCGGCGACATGCTCGGCCACTTGAAGGAGGCCGTCGCGCTCGCGGAGTCCTGCGGCGCCACGCCGGTGGTGCACCACAGTGCGGCCGTGGCCTATCTCGACGGCGAGCAGCGCGAGCGGCTGGACCAGCGGCTGCGGGAGCTCGTCGCTGCCGGCCGGTGCCACTGGGTCAGCCTCGAGGGCGCACGCGTCCTCCCCCGGGTGACGGCGACCGCGCCGGTCGCGGACGAGCACCGCCTGTGCCTCGCCGTCGACGGCCGCGCTGTCGCCTGGGCGCACGGCCACGGGGCCGACCTCAGCTGGTTCGGCTGACCTCCGAGGCCATCACCCAGAACGCCCGCTCCATCTCGGCGACCTCGAGGAACGTGTCGTCGCCGGCGACCGGGCTCGCGTCGCACGCCCGGGCCAGCCCGTCGACGTACGCACCGAACTCCGGGGTCGTCCAGTGCTCGACGTACTCGCGCAGGTGCGCGGCACCGGGGGAGGCGTACGTCCAGGCGTCGAGGTAGGCGCGCTCGATCGCCCACAGCCCGAGCAGCGCCGTGGAGACGTCCGCCGCGTCGAGCCGGACCATCAGCTCCCGCGCCCGCTCGGTCGCGGGCCGCCGGGGCGAGGTGAGGTCGAGGCCGCGCCGCTCGGCGATGCCCTCGAACCACGCCAGCTCGTCGCGCAGCGCGGCGAGGCCGTCGCCGAGCACGCGCCGGGCGTGCGCGGGCGCACGCTCCAGCAGTCGCTGCTGGAAGCGCTCGAGGTCGGTCACGAAGTGGTGGTCCTGGACCAGCCAGGTGTCGAACGCCGGGTCCGGGAGCGAGCCGTCGCGGACCTGGTCGAGGAAGGGGTGGTGGACGGCGCGGTGCCAGGGCTCCTCGTGTCGGCGGAGCACGTCGGCGACGCTCACGCCGCCGACCGTAGCCGTCCTCAGCCGGCCGGGCAGCGGGGGTAGAGGCTCCGGGTCGGGTACGCCTTCGGGTCGTCGTACGCCGCGGGGTCGGTGAACCGGCAGCCGTACGACGGGTCCGCCACCGCCGCCGGCTTCAGCACGTCGTCGCCCTCCGGCCTCAGCACCGGGCCCTTGGCGTCGCGCGACTCGACCCACCGGGTCAGGTCGGCGAAGCCGCGCGCCGCCTCGGTGGGGGTGAACTCGCAGTGCCCGGCCTCGCGGATCGCGCGCTGCACGAGCAGGCTCTGCTGGTGGTTGGCCGCGACGTCGCGGGCGTAGATCTGCTCCTCGTCGAACGGTACGTAGTAGTCGCCGAGGCCGTGCAGGCTGAGCACCGGGACGTCGGGGCGGCCCTGGATCGTCGGCACCTGGGTCAGCCGGTTCGTCGTACGGGACGCGGCGTCGCGAGGCGCGACCCGCTGCACCGTGCGGTTCACCCGCGCCGGCCGGTTCGGCCGGTAGTCGGTGTCGAGGTTCTGCGCCAGCCGCCCGGGGTTCTCGGCGAGCGAGCCGCCGTTGTCGACCTGGTACAGCGTGAACGGGAAGTCCTTCCAGTACGCGAACGCCTGATCGGCCCCCGGGCGCTCGCCCCCGGTCAGCCGGGTCGCGACGTCGCGCAGCTGGGCGCCTCGCGCGTTCGTCGTGTCGGGGCCACCCGGCGTCAGGGTCGCGATCCCCAGCGCCTTCTCGATCGCCGGGACGTCGGCGGTGAGGTAGTCCGGCCGGGGCGGGTACGCCGCCGGGTGGTCGGCGAGGTCCTGCGCCACGAGGTTGTAGGAGAGGAACCAGTCGAACAGCTGGTGGTCGCCGAGCACCCCGCACATCGGCATCGCGCCGGCGTAGAAGCGCGGGTACTGCTCCAGCGAGCGGCCGATCACGTGACCGCCCATGGACGCGCCCGCGACGTAGGTCCGCTCCGGCTGCCGAGGCAGCCGCAGGGCGGCGTACCGCGCCAGGTCGTACGTCGTGGTGATCCCGGAGGCGACGTCGTAGCCGTTGCGGGCGTACGACGACGCCGCCCACGCGTAGCCATGCTCGAGGAACGTCCGTCGCAGCCCGAAGGAGGGCACGTCGACGCTCAGCGTGGACCCGTTGCCGCGGTATCCGTGCGCCCACATCACCAGCTGACCGTTCCAGTCCCGTGGGATCTCGATGTCGTACGCCGCGTGCTTGCGGACGCCCTGGACCACCCGGGTCCGCTGCCCGTCGACGACCAGCGGCTTCAGCGCCGGCGCCGAGATCGTGTACCCCGGGTACGGCTGCGAGCCCGGCGGGCTGTCGGCCTGGCCGGCCGGTGCGAGAGCGACCGCTGCGAGGGCGAGCGTGGCGGTGGCGACGAGAGCGCGAACGGAGCGGACCATGAGGAGCCTTCCCGAGAGTGACGTACGTCACTGTGCGCCCGCCACGCAGCTCGGTCAATCCTCCGGGCCACCGACGAAGTCACGGATCAGCCGGGCGAGCACCTCGGGCTGGTCCTCGGTGACCAGCGTCCGCGAGTCGGCCACCTCGACGTACCGCCCCTGCGGCAGCAGCTCGGCAAGCCGCCGACCATGCGCGAGCGGCATCATCGTGTCGTCGGCGGCCCAGACGACCAGCGCGGGCCGGTCGAAATCGGCCAGACGCGCCGACCACTGCAGCAAGGTGGAGCGTCGCGGCGTACCGGTGGCGAACGCGCGCAGGTCGCGACGTACGAGCGGGTCGCGGCGCGCTGGCTCGAACCAGGCGTCCATCACCTCGTCGGGCACGCGCGCGTGACTCATCGAGCCGTACCCGTGGCGGCCGTGGCGCAGCAAGGACGTACGCATCAGCTGGGTGAGCAGCCAGGTGCCGCCGGGTGCGCGGCACAGCAGTGCCGCGGGTCGCGCCGGCGGCGGCGGGAAGTTGTCGAACGCCTCGCAGGAGACCATCACCATCCGTGCCACGCGCTCGGCCCGGTCCTGCGCGACGACGAACGCGGGCCCGCCCCAGTCGCTCATCACGAGCGTGACCTCGTGCAGGTCCAGCGCGTCGAGGAAGTCGGCCAGGATCCTGGCCTGGCCTGCCTGCGTCAGGTCGGTGCCCGGCCGCATGGCGTGCCGGTGCGCGCCGAGAGGCAGCGTGGGCAGCACGCACCGCAGGCCGTCCAGGTCCGGCAGGACCAGACGCCACTGGCGGTGATCCATCGGGAAGCCGTGGGTCAGGACGACCACTGGACCCGAACCGCCGGTGTCGACGTACTCGACAGGTCCGGCGGGGAGCTCGACGACTGGCACGATGACCTCCACTTGAACGATCGTTCAAGATGGGACGCTAGCGGCGAGGAGGGAGGATGTCGATGACCCGAGACACCCGCGAGCGGATCACCACGACCGCCACCACGTTGTTCCGCCGCCAGGGCTGGACCGGCACCGGGCTGGCCCAGATCGCCGCCGAGTCCGGCACAGGGGTCGGCTCGATCTACCACTTCTTCGGCGGTGGCAAGGACGCCCTGACCGCGGAGGTGGTCCGCGACGGGGGACGGGCGTACGGCGCGTACGTCGCAGCGGTGCTCGCCGACGGCCCGGGCGACCCCGTCGACGCACTGGGTCACGCGTTCGTCCGGGCCGCCGAGGATCTCGCCGCCAGCGACTACGCCGACGCCTGCCCGATCGCGACGATCGCGCTGGAGGTCGCCAGCACCCACGAGCCGCTCCGGGTGGCGACCGCAGAGGTGTTCGCGAGCTGGATCGAGGCGCTGAGCGCGTTCTGCCGAGGGGTGGTCGACGACGAGGCGGAAGCCCGCGACCTCGCCTACGCCGTGCTGACGATGCTCGAGGGGGCCTTCGTGCTGGCCCGGTCGTCGCGCAGCCGCGAGCCGCTGCTGGCCGCGGGCCGGGGCGTCGTCCGGCTCGCCGAGGGGCAGCGCGACCGCGTCGCGCGCGGCGGCTGAGAGGGGCACGTCCGACGACGGCTCGACACAGACGACGCGCGAGGCGCACCGTGCTCCCATGAGCAGCACCCCGGCCGACCGCAGCCCCTCCCGCAGCATCTTCCGCCGCCGACCGATCGAGCCGGCCTCCGAGGACGGGCCGCTGGAGCGCTCGATCGGCCTGTGGCAGCTCACCGCGATCGGGCTGGGCGCGATCATCGGCGCCGGGATCTTCGCGCTCACCGGCGAGGTGGCGAACGAGTTCGCCGGGCCCGCCGTGTCGGTCTCGTTCCTCCTGGCCGGGGCGGCGAGCGCGTGCGCGGCGCTGTCGTACGCCGAGTTCGGCGGGCTCATCCCGCAGTCGGGGTCGGCGTACACCTACGGCTACGCCGTGCTCGGCGAGGCGGTCGGGTGGTTCATCGGCTGGGACCTGCTGCTGGAGTACACCGCGATCGTCGCCGTCGTCGCGATCGGCGTCTCGCAGTACGTCTCCTACCTGCTGACCGCGATCGGGCTGGACCTGCCCGCCTGGATGCTCGGCGCGCCCGGGTCGGGCGACGGCCACCGGGTCGACCTGTTCGCGGTGCTGCTGTGCCTGGGCGTCGCCTGGCTGCTCAACCGCGGCATCCGCAACAGCGTGCGCGTCGAGACCTGGCTGGTCCTCGTGAAGATCGTGATCGTGCTGGTGGTGGTCGTGGCCGGGGCGTTCTACGTCTCCAGCGACAACCTGACGCCGTACTTCCCGTACGGCTTCGGCGGCGCCGCGACCGGTGCGGCCACCGTCTTCTTCGCGGTCTTCGGGTACGACGCGATGTCCACGGCCGCCGAGGAGTCCAAGGAGGCCGAGCGCAACCTGCCCAAGGCGATCATCCTCTCGCTCGTGATCGCGATGGTGCTCTACCTGCTGGCCACCACCGTGCTGACCGGCATGCAGAAGTACACCGACATCTCGCCCGACGCCGCGTTCAGCGAGGCCTTCGAGGCGGTGGGCCGGCCCGAGCTCGCGAAGGTGATCGCCGTCGGCGCGATCGTCGGGATCGTCACCGTGCTGTTCTCCTTCACGCTCGGCGCCTCGCGGGTGGGCTACGCGATCAGTCGCGACGGGCTGCTGCCGGCGTGGTTCGCGAAGACCAACAAGCACCACTCGCCGAGCCGGACGGTGTGGCTGGTCGGCGTCGTGTCCGCGGCGATCGCCGGCTTCGTCTCGATCGGCACGGCCGCCGAGCTGACCAACATCGGCATCCTGCTGGCCTTCGTCGTGGTGTGCGCGGCGGTCATCGTGCTGCGCTACCGCTCGCCGGACCTGCCGCGCACCTTCCGGGTGCCGTTCATGCCGGTGGTGCCGCTGCTCGGGATCGGGTTCTCGCTGTGGCTGACCAGCAAGCTGATGTGGGAGACCTGGCTGCGCTTCGGGATCTGGTTCGCCCTCGGCATCGTGGTGTACGCGGTCTACGGCTACCGGCACTCCAAGGTCGGGCGCGGGGAGAGCGTCGGGAACGCGGAGGCCGAGGTCGAGTGACGGTGGTTTGGCTCACAGCCCCAGGGGTACCCCAGCGATATCGCCCCGACCGGTGGCGAGCTGAGGGAGGGAAAGTCATGGACCTGATCCTGTGGATCATCGCCGTCGTGCTCGTGATCGGCGGCATCGTCTCGCTGGTGCGCGGCCAGATCCTGTGGGGCATCGTGCTCATCGTCGTCGGGCTGCTCGTCGGCCCGGGCGGGGTCTCCGTGTTCAGTTGACCCGTGCCCACCTGACCAGCGCGCATCGAGACCGGCAACTGTTGCCCAACTCTCGGTGACACCCCTTGAGGCCAGCACGGGGCGGAGGCTTTCGTGGGTGACGGACCACGTCGCCTGCTCGGGAGGTTCGCCTCGTGCTGCCCATGTCCTCACGCGTGCTCGCGCGCGCCCTGCTCGCCCCGCTGGTTCTCGTCCCGGGGCTCCTCGCCGGGCTCGCGGCCGACCCGGCCGCGGCGGCACCGCGCGCCGACCCGACCTCGGCGACCGGGGTGGAGGCCGCGGCGAGGATCGCCCGGCCGCACGTGCTCGTGGTCGGCATCGACGGGCTGCGTCTCGACGTCGCCGAGCGCCAGCGCACTCCCGCGCTGCACGCGCTGATGGCGCGCGGGCAGACCTGGCGCACGCTGCTCTACGCGCCGCCGTTCTCGACCACCAAGTCCGGACCCGGCTGGTCGACGAACCTCACCGGCACCTGGCCGGACAAGCACAAGATCAAGGACAACGACTGGGGCGCCTCCGGTGACGTCGCCGACCACCCGGACGTCCTCACCCGGGTCGAGCGGGCGCGGCCGGAGCTGTCGACGTACGCCGCCGCCGGCTGGCCGGACCTGACCTCCGGCGGGCCGGACCGCCCGGTGATCTCCTCGGCGGTCGACACCCGGGTGTCGTACGACGGCGACGCCGACGGCTGGACGGGTACGGACGCCCGGGTCGCCGACGCGGCGGTGACGCACCTGCGCGGACCGCACCCCGACGCCTCGTTCGTGTACTTCGGCGCGGTCGACGAGGCCGGGCACGAGTGCGGGGCCGCCCACGCCTGCTACGCCGACGCGATCCGGCGCACCGACGCGCACCTGGGGCGGCTGATGCGGGTGGTCGCCGAGCGCCGGGCCCGCGGAGAGACCTGGACGGTGCTCCTCACCACCGACCACGGTCACAAGGACGCGGGCGGTCACGGCGGGGTCAGCCCGCACGAGCGGGCCTCCTTCCTCACGATGGACGGCGCCGGTGCGTACCCGGGGCAGGTCTCCGGTGACGACAGCCCGGTGCGCAACGTCGACCTCGTGCCGACGGTGCTGCGGCAGCTCGGCGTCCCCGCACCCGCCGACCTCGACGGTCGGCCGCTGACCGCGCCGGACCCGGACCCGTTCGACGCGCTCACCGCGACCGTCGCGGGCGGCGCGACCCACGAGGCGCCACCCGGGTGGGACGTCGACGACGCCGCGATGGGCACCGGCGGCGACGCCCGGTGGCGCGGCTGGGCGTTCACCGGTGACGCGCGCTGGAGCGCCGCGCAGCGCTACCAGGGCCGGGGCGGCAACGTGCGCGAGCGCGGCACGTTCGCCGTCGCCGACTCCGACGAGTGGGCGGACGCCCCGCACACCGGACGCTTCGACTCGACCCTGCGCTCCCCGTCGTACGACGTCGGCGGTCACGCCTCGGCGGTCGTGCGGTTCGCCTCCCACTACAAGGGCCACGCCGACCAGGCCGGTCAGCTCGCGGTGTCCTTCGACGGCGGGCCGGCGCAGGTGGTGCGCACCTGGCGGGCGAGCCGCCCGCACACGATCGAGCACGTCCCGGTCGCGGTGCCCGCCGGGGCCGAGCGGATGAGCGTCCAGTGGCGGCTGACGGGCGCGGCGAACGGGTGGTACTGGGCGGTCGACGAGCCGTCGGTGACGCCGACCGGCTGACTGCGACCGGCCGGCTACGCGTGCGGCGCCGGCGGCCCGTCCACGTTGACCGTGGGGACGTCGGTGCCGGCACGCGCGATCAGTGCCAGCGAGGCCTCGGAGCCGGGGTTGGACTCCCGGTGCACCGCGTGCGCCGGCACGTGGACCACGCACCCGGGCTCGGCGTCGACGTACCCCTCGACGCCCTCGCACTCCAGGCGCAGCACCCCGCGGACCACGTAGAGCATCGACTCGTTGCTCGCGTGGTGGTGCCAGCCGGACGCCGACCCGGGCTGGGTGGTCACCCGGCCGGCCCACAGCCCGGGAACGGTGAAGGCCTGCTCACGAGCCATCCCCGGGGTGGGGTCGGCCGGTTCCCAGTCGTCGGGGCCGTAGACCCGGACCCGGCCCGGTCGCGTCACGGGGTCAGAGCGCCTCGCCGAGCGGGTGGATCGCCACCTCGCCGGCCGCCTTGCCCTCCAGCGCGCCGAGCGCCTTGGCGATGTGCGGGGTCTGCATGTGCGCGTCGAGGTCGTCCTGGGAGCGCCAGCGCTCGACGGTCACGAAGACGCCGGGCGCCGATGCGGACTCGCGCGCCTCGTAGGACAGGCAGCCCTCCTCCTTGTTCGTCTCCACCGCCAGCTCGGAGATGAGCGGGCGCAGCTCGTCGACGTGCTCGGGCTTGACGGGGATGGTGGCGACGACGTGCAGCTCGCTCATGAGGGCCTCTTCTCTGCGGGTGGGGGTTCCTTCGCACTGTAGGCCCGTGGGGGTGCCTGGTCCTAGGGTGCAGGCGTGAGCAGCACTCCGGAGGTCGAGGCGTACGTCGCTGCGCTCCCCGACGCCACCCGCCCGCGCTTCGAGCAGCTGCTCGCGCTGGTGCGCGAGTGCACCGGCGACGGCTTCACCGAGGCGCTGCGCTACGGCGTCCCGACGTTGCGCCGCGAGGGCCGCAACGTGCTGCACGTCGGCGGGTTCGCCGCTCACGTCGCGGTCTACCCGCTGCCCGACACCACCGCGGACCCTGGGCTGGCCGCCGCGATGGCGCCGTACGTCGCGGGCAAGGGCACGCTGCGGTTCCCCCACGCGCAGCCGCTGCCGGAGGCGGTCGTCCGTCGCGTGGTCGGCGCGCTGGTGGGCCGGTGAGCCGCGCGCGCGACACCCCGTTCGACGAGGTCCGTCGCCGCGCCGTCGAGGAGTACGCCGGACGGCACCCGCAGCTGCGCGCGGCGGGGGCGGCGTACGTCGCCCTGATCACCGAGGTGCTCGACGACGCGGGCATCAACTACCTCTCCGTCACGGGCCGGGTGAAGTCGGTGCAGTCCTTCGCGGGCAAGGCCGTGCGGCCGGGCACGGACGGGGCTCCGATGTACGCCGACCCGCTGGGCGAGATCACCGACGCGATCGGGGTCCGGGTGATCACCTACGTCGCCGCGGACGTCGACGCGGTGGCTGAGCTGCTCGGCGAGGAGCTCCTCGTCGACGCCGACCGCGACCTCGGCGAGCAGACCGAGCGGGAGGGCCGGTTCGGCTACCGCAGCCGGCACCTGCTCGTCCGCACCCGCCCCGAGGACGCCGACGCGGTGCCGCCGGTGCTGCTCGGTCAGCAGGCGTCGGTGCAGCTGCGCACGGTGCTGCAGCACGCGTGGGCGGAGTTCGAGCACGACATCCGCTACAAGGGCACGGTCCCCGAGTCGTACGCGCGCGAGCTGGACCGGCGCTTCACGCTGGCGGCCGGCCTCCTGGAGCTGGCCGACCGGGAGTTCTCCGAGATCCGCGACCGGATGCAGGCCGGCGCGGACTCGCGGGTGCTGAGCTCCTCCGTCACCGACGACCTCCGCGACCCCCGGATCGGTCCGCAGGACCTCGCGGCGTTCCTCGCGGGCTGGTTCCCGGCGGCCGGCTGGTCGCGCACCGACCACTACACCTGGATCTCCTCACTGGTGCTGGAGTCGGGGATCGCCTCGCTGGAGGAGCTCGAGGACGTGCTGGCCGAGGTCGACTCCGACGCGGTCATCGCGGCGATGGACTACCGCTACCCGCCCGGTGCCGTGCGCCGGCTCGACGACGCGCTGCTCACCCACTTCGGGCAGGCGTACGTCGACCTGCGCGGCAACGACCACCGCCGTGACCTGCTGACCAGGCGGCTGGCGAAGATCCGCGCCGGCGCCCCGGGCGATCAGCGGTAGCCGCGCAGGAACCGCTCCAGGATCGGTCCGGCCGTGCCCGAGCCGGAGGCGCCGTCGCCGACGAAGACCGCGACGGCGAGGTCGCCGTGCCCGGCGATCATCCAGGCGTGCGTCTTGAGAGGGGTCGTCTCGCCGTACTCCGCGGTCCCGGTCTTCGCGATCGCCGGACCGTCGGGGAGGTCGGCCAGGCCCTTGCCGCTGCCGTACGTCACGACACCGCGCATCAGACCGCGCAGCTCGTCGGCCTCCTTCGCGGTCAGCGGCTTCGCGGGCTTGGTGTCGGACTCGGGCATGGCGGGGGAGGAGTTGCCGGGGACGGTGACGAGGTGGGGCACCACGCGCTTGCCCTCGACGACGCTCGCGGCGACGGCGGCCATCGCCATCGGTGACGCCAGGACCTTGCCCTGCCCGATCATGTCGGCGGCCGCCTCGACGTCGGAGGACGGGTCGGGCACCTGGCCGAAGTACGCCGGGAACCCGAGGTCGTGGTCCACGCCCACCCCGAGCGCGGCCGCGGCGTCGGCGAGGTCCTCGTGGTCGATCTTGGCGTGCTCGCTGATCACCGCGGTGTTGCAGGAGTTCGCGATCGCCTCGCGCAGCGGGATCGTGCCCACCGCCGAGGACGGGTAGTCGGAGTAGTTGGTGAACACCTTGCCGTCGACGCTGGTGCTCGGCGCACAGGTCACGTCGGACTCCGGGGTGAGCCCGGCCCGGAGCAGCGCGAGGGACGTGACCACCTTGAAGGTCGAGCCGGGGGCGTAGCGCGAGTACGTCGCCGTGTTCTGGCCCTTCGAGGCCGGCCCGCTGGCCGCGGCGACGATGCTGCCGTCGGAGGGCCGGATCGCCACCAGCGCACTCGGGGAGGTGGTCCTCGCCAGCGCCTTCTCGGCCAGCTCCTGAGCGTTGAGATCGAGGGTGGTGCGGAGGTCCTGCCCGGACACCGGCTCGGAGCGGTGCAGCGTCGTGGTCGACCCGTCGGCCTTCACCAGACTCACCTCGACCCCGCGTCGGCCGCGCAGCGCGTCGTCGTAGCGCTGCTGGAGGCCGCCGATGCCGACCTGGTCCGTGGCGCGGATCTTGCCGTCGGACTCGTCGACGATCTCCTTGGTGGGGCTGCCGACCTTGCCGAGGATCGGCGCGGCGAAGGACTTGGTCGGCGCGAGCGGCGCGCGGGCGGCGACCACCCGTGCTCCGGGGACCGCCTCGACGGCCGATCGGCTCGGGCCGTCGTTGCGACGGAACGTGATCGCCTCGACGAAGGACTTCGCGCCGGCACCCTTGACCCGGGAGGCGTACGACGCCGCGTCGACGCCCACGACCTGGGCCAGCCGACGGGCCGAGGCGACCGCCTCGCTGCCGCTGACCCGCGACTTGTCGATCCCGACCCGGTCCACCAGGCGGAGGGTGACGATCGGCGCGTCGCGGGCGCCCGTGATGTCGCCGCGCTGTGCGAGCAGCGTCGTCGCCTCCAGCCGGTCGCCCTTCGCGAGGTCGGCGTGCACCAGCGACGGCGACCAGACCGGCAGCCAGTCCTCTCCCGACTTGCGCAGGTCGAGCGAGGAGCGCGTGGTCCACGGCTTGCCGCCGGTGTCCCAGCTCCAGGTGAGGCTGGCGGTGGCCCGGTCGCCGTCGGCATCCACGTCACCGACGGTGACCTTCGCCGGCACCTGCTGCATGCCTCCGACGACCTTCTCCAGCTCCGGCTGGACCTCCGTGCCGGTGGCGCCGGAGAAGCGGACGTCGCTGACGTCGCGCTCGCTCAGCGCGGCCGCGAGGGTCTTCGCGGCGGGCTCGGCGTCGGACCCGCCGAGCGAGCAGCCGCCCAGGGCGGGACCGCTCACGAGCGCGGCGACCAGGGCCAGGGGAGCGGCGGCGCGACGCGGGACGACGGGCAGGACGCGCATGGCCCCGATGGTGCCCGACGCCCCCTAACCGCCGCTTCTCGAGCCCATCCGCGACCATGGTGCCGACGAACCACCGACGCCGTCCGTGCACCGCTGCCACCCCCCAGGAGAGACATGACCACGCTGAGCGACTTCACCGCAGAGACCCTCGCCGGACAGGACGAGTCGTTGGAGACCTACGCCGGGAAGGTGGCGCTGGTGGTCAACACGGCCTCGCAGTGCGGCTTCACCCCGCAGCTCGAGGGCCTGGAGAAGCTGTACGACAGCTACTCCGACCAGGGCCTGGTCGTGCTGGGCTTCCCCTGCAACCAGTTCGGCGGCCAGGCGCCGGGCACGTCGGCCGAGCAGGGCGAGTTCTGCCAGCGCAACTACGGCGTGAGCTTCCCGATGTACGGCTTGGTCGACGTCAACGGCGACGACGCGCACCCGCTGTTCAAGTGGCTGCGCTCGGAGAAGAAGGGCGTGCTGGGCGAGAAGATCAAGTGGAACTTCACCAAGTTCCTCGTCGGCAAGGACGGCAAGGTGATCAAGCGCTACGGCTCGACCACGAAGCCCGAGAAGATCGCCGGAGACATCGAGAAGGCCCTGAAGGCCTGAGCGCTACTTCTTCTGGCGCCGGCTCCCGCCGTGCCAGTCCTCGGTCTGCCCGACCGCGCCCTCCTCGACACCGAAGCCGACCAGCTGCGGCCGCTCGCGCAGGCTGCGCTTGAGCTCGGCGAAGCCGGGGAACGACGCCAGCCCGACCACGTGGTCCCACAGCTCGGCGGCCTCCTCGGGTGCGGGCAGCCGGCTGATGACGGGGCCGAAGAACGCGATGCCGTCAGGGCCGTCAGGGCCGTCGGAGTCGGTGGTTCGACGGCGCTCGGGCGCGCGGAACCAGATGATCGGCGTCCCGACGTCCTTGCCGGTCAGCGCGAGCGCCTCGTCGGTCTCTGCGCGGATCAGGTCGTCCCAGGACTCGTCGTCGAGCGCGTCGGCGAGGCCGGCGGGCAGGCCGAGCTGCTCCAGCAGCGGGACGACGTACTCGCGGGTCCCGCGGTTCTCGCGCCCCGTGGCGGAGTCCGCGCCCTCGGGTGAGTCCGGCGGGGTGTCGAAGATCCGGGTGCCCATCGCCTCGTACAGCGGCCCCACCACCTCGGGCCCGTGCTCGTCGCGGGCCCGGGCGACCACCCGGAGGAGCCGCAGCCCGGCGGTGTGGCCCGCCTCGTACTCCGGCGGGAAGTGGGTGTCGTAGTCGACTCCCGCGTTGAGCATCCGCAGCGAGATCAGCCGCCACTCGACGGCGTAGTCCCGCTCGGCGAGCACGAGGCGCAGCCACTTGCTGGTCATCCAGGCGAAGGGGCAGGTGGGGTCGAACCAGAAACGGACGTCGGTGGCGTGCGGGTCGGAGGCCATGACACCCACCCTGCCACCGGGCAGGCTGGGGACATGGAGCTCTCCCAGGCACTGTCCTTCGTCGGCGACCGCACCCGCTCGGTCCTCGTCACCGAGCGCGGCTCGGACGGCCACCCGCAGCTGTCGAACGTCATGCACCACCTCGGCGAGGACGGCGTCGTCCGCGTCTCGATCACGTCCTCGCGGGCCAAGTACAAGAACCTGCTCCGTACGCCCTGGGCCGCGCTGCACATCACCAGCGACGACTTCTGGTCCTGGGTCGTCGTGGAGGGCGAGGTGTCACTGGCGCCGGTGGCGCAGGCGCCCGACGACGACACCGTCGAGGAGCTCGTCGCCTACTACCGGGCCCTGTCCGGTGAGCACGACGACTGGGACGCCTACCGCGCCTCGATGGTGGCCGAGGGCCGCACGGTCGTCCGTCTGCGGCCCGGGCGGGCGTACGGTCAGCTGCCCTGAGCGGCGACCGCCTTCGCGAGCAGCGGGACGACGCTCTTCACCGCGTACAGCTGGGCCTGCGGTGAGGCCAGGGAGTACGCCGACTGGGTGGTCTTGTCGGCGATGAGGACCGCGCCGCCGCGCTTGACCACGGGCAGCGCCTGGTAGGCCGCCTGGTCGGAGATCTGCGAGGGGTCGACGTAGATCGGGAAGCTGACGAGGACGTCGGCGTCGAGCTGGTCGAGGTTCTCCGCCGAGACGCGCACGGTGAAGCCGCTGTCGCCGGCCTTCGCGTTCTTGATGGCCGGGCTCAGCTCGAACCCGAGCCGCTCGAGGAACCCGACGCGCTCGCTGCCGTCGACGTAGGCCCCCCAGCCCTCGCTGGTGTACGCCGCCGCCACCGTGCTCTTGCCGGCGAACTCCGGGTGCGCCTTCCGGGCCGTGGCGAAGGCGTCGTCGATCGTGGTCTGCACCTTCGCGGCCTGGTCGGTGCGCCCCAGAGCGCGCGCGACGAGGCTGAGCTGCTGCTTCGGCGAGATCAGGTAGTTGTCGGCGCCCTTCGGGACGGCGATCGTCGGCGCGATCGAGGAGAGTCGCTCGTAGCGGTCCTGGTCGCCGGAGCTCTTGGTGTCGAGGATGACGTCGGGCCGCAGCGCCGCGACCTTCTCGTAGTCCGGCTCCTGGGTGCCGATGATCGTCGGCTTCTCGTCGTACGCGCCCTCCGCCCAGGGGCCGAGGCCGTCGCCGCCGAAGGCGAGCCAGTCCGAGGCCCCGACGGGCTGGACGCCGAGTGCCAGCGCCGTCTCGGCGTCGCCCCACCCGAGGGCGACGACCCGCTCGGGCGCCTCCTCGAGCGTCGTGCCGCCGAACTTGTTCGGCACCGTGACCGGGAAGCCCGTGCCCGAGGCGGCACCGGCCGAGGAGTCGTCGCTGCCCGACGAGCCGCACCCGGCGAGCAGCCCGAGGACGAGGGCGAGGACGGCGAGCAGGGGAAGACGGCGCATGGGGAGGACCTCCGAGGTGGGGTAGGAAGAGGTAAGGCTAACCTCATCTGGTGACCACCTCGACGGTGCCCGCGGCACACGGGCAGCCGGCGTCGGCCGCCGTCGTACGACAGCGAGCGGTCCGCGCCCTGGTCCTGGCGCTGGTCGCGCTCGCCGGGCTCGTGCTGCTCAGTCTCGCGCTCGGCGCCCGGTCGATCAGCCCTGCGGCGGTGCTCGACGCACTCGTCCACGGTGGGACCTCCTTCGAGGACGTGGTCGTGCGCACCCAACGGCTCCCACGGACGGCGGCGGCACTCGTCGCGGGCGTCGGGCTCGCCGTCGCGGGCGCGCTGATGCAGGCGGTGACGCGCAACCCGCTCGCCGACCCGGGGATCCTCGGGGTGAGCAGCGGGTCGGCCTTCGCGATCGCGATCGCTGCCGGCGTGCTCGGCCTGACGACCCCGCAGGGCTACCTGTGGTTCGGCTTCGCCGGTGCCCTGCTCGCCGCGGTCGCGGTGTGGCTGGTCGGTGCGGCGGGACCGTCGTCGACCAGCCCGGCCCGGCTGACGCTGGCCGGGGTCGCGCTCGGAGCGGTGCTGTCGGGGATCACGTCGGCGATGCTGCTGTTCGACCCCGAGGGCTTCAACGCGATGCGTTCCTGGCAGTCCGGCAGCCTGCCCGGTCGGGGGTGGGAACCGGTCGCCGTGGTGGCGCCCTTCGTCGTGGTCGGCGTGCTGGTCGCCGTCCTCCTCGGTCCGGCGCTGAACGCGGTGGCCCTCGGGGACGACCGCGCGCAGGCGATGGGAGTGAGCCTCGGCCGCGTGCAGGCCCTGTCGGTGCTGGCGGTGACACTGCTGGCCGGCGGCGCGACCGCCGTGGCGGGTCCGATCGTGTTCGTCGGGCTGATGGTCCCCTACGTGGCACGCAGGGTCGTCGGGCCGGACCAGCGCTGGATCATCGCGTTGAGCGCCGTGCTCGGTCCGGGCCTGCTGCTGGCCGCCGACGTGCTCGGTCGGTTGGTGCTGCCCGACGGAGAGCTCCCGGCCGGGGTGGTCACCGCCGTCATCGGCGCGCCGGTGCTCATCGTCGTGGTCCGCGGGCTGCGGGTGAGCGGCCTGTGAGCGTCCCCCTGCTCTCCCGTGCCCGGAGAGCGTCCTCGACGGTGCCGGTCGTCCTCGCGGTGGCCTGCCTGCTGCTCGCGGTCGTCGCGCTCGGTCTGGGCACGTTCCCCGTCTCCCCGTGGTCGGTCGTGACGATCCTGCTCGGGGGCGACGAGGGGTTCGCCACGACCGTGGTCCGCGACTTCCGCCTGCCGCGGGTCCTCGCGGCGCTCGTCTTCGGCGGCGCCCTGGGGGCGGCCGGAGCGGTGTTCCAGTCGCTGACCCGCAACCCGCTGGGGTCGCCGGACGTGATCGGCTTCTCGACCGGCGCCTACACCGGTGCGCTGGTGGTGATCACCGTGACCGGGCAGGCCTTCGCCTCCACCGCGATCGGCGCGCTGGCCGGCGGGCTGGTGACGGCGCTGGTGGTGTACGTCCTCGCCTGGCGGGGCGGCGTCCAGGGCTTCCGGCTGATCGTGGTCGGTGTCGCGGTCACGGCACTGCTGTCCGCGGTGAACAGCTACCTCCTGCTCCGGGTCGACACCCAGACCGCGGTGGGTGCGGCGATCTGGGGCGCCGGGTCGATCTCCCTGGTGCAGTGGGACGCCCTTCTCCCCGCCGTGGTCGCGCTGGGCGTCGCCGGCGTCGCCCTGGGCGCGCTCCACCGAGGTCTGCGGCAGCTCGAGCTCGGTGACGACGCCGCCCGGGCCCACGGCGTCGCGACCGAGCCGGTGCGACTGGCGCTGCTCGTCGTCGGCGTCGCGCTGACCGCGGTCACCACCGCCGTCGCCGGTCCCGTCGCGTTCGTCGCGCTGGCCGCGCCCCAGGTGGCGGCCAGGCTGACCCGGTCCGCGGGCCTGCCGCTCGTGGCGTCGGCGCTGACCGGCGCACTGCTCCTGCTGGGGGCCGACCAGGTGGCCCAGCACGTCGTACCGAAGGAGGTCCCGGTGGGGACGGTGACGGTCGTGGTCGGCGGGGTGTACCTGCTGTGGCTGCTGGTACGCGGCGCGAGGAGGGCCTCGTGAGCGCGGAGTCGAGGCTCTCGGCGGAGGCGGTCACGCTCGCGTACGAGCACCGCACCGTCTCCAGGGACGTGACCCTGCGGATCCCCGACCGCGGCTTCACGGTCGTCGTCGGGCCGAACGCCTGCGGCAAGTCGACGATGCTGCGGGCGCTGGCCCGGCTGCTGCGGCCGCAGGCCGGTGAGGTGCTCCTCGACGGCAAGGCACTCCACACGGTGCGGCCCCGGGACGCCGCCCGGCAGATCGGCCTGCTGCCGCAGTCCTCGACCACACCCGACGGCATCGTCGTCGCCGACCTCGTGGCGCGAGGCCGCTACGCCCACCAGGGCCTGCTACGGCGGTGGAGCAGCGAGGACGAGGACGCCGTCCGCGAGGCGATGGAGACCACCGGCACCGCCGAGCTGGCCGAGCGTCGCGTCGACGAGCTGTCCGGCGGGCAGCGGCAGCGGGTCCAGATGGCGACGGTCCTCGCGCAGCGCACCCCGCTGCTGCTGCTCGACGAACCGACGACGTACCTCGACATCGCGCACCAGATCGAGCTGCTCGACCTCGTCGCGCGGCTGCACCGGCAGGGCACGACGGTGGTGGCCGTGCTGCACGACCTGCAGCACGCAGCGCGGTACGCCGACCACCTCGTGGTGATGAGCGACGGTGACGTCGTCGCGACCGGCGACCCCTCGCTGGTGCTCACCGCGGAGCTGGTGGAGCGCGTGTTCGGGCTGCCCTGCCTGGTGATCGAGGACCCGGTGTCGGGCACGCCGCTGGTGGTTCCCCGCAGCGAGGGCTTCAGGGCGTAGGCCGCGGCCACTCGCGGAAGACGACCGCGACGGTCGTCGAGTCGAGGATCGCGAACTCGCGAGCGCCCCACGGCCGCGCGGTGATCTCGGCCAGGTTCGGGTGCAGCAGATCCGGTCGGCGCTCGCTGATCTCGCGGTGCACGGCCTCGATGTCGTCGGTCTCGATCCCGAGCTCGGGACGCTCGTCGGTCGGGCCGACCGGTCCGGGGACGAGCATCAGCTTCACCCCGTCGCGAGCCACCACGACGAGGTCGTCGTCGCGGTGCAGCACCTGCATGCCCACGCCGTCGACGAACAGGTCCACCCCGACGGCGACGTCGCGGTAGTGGACCGTGGGGACGAGAGTCGTCAGCACCCTTCCAGGATGCACCGTCGAGCAGGGTTCCTCACGCGTTCACCGCGGGGACTTCCGGCGGTCGGAGGCGAGCCCTGGTGTGCGACAGGTCACACCACCTCTCGGGCAGGGCAACTCCACATGAAGGCCACTCTCGGGCTCGGGTGCGCCGCCGGCGCGCTCCTCGCCACCGCTGTCGCCGTCCCCGTGCAGGCCGCGGCACCCTCGTACGTCGCCCTCGGCGACTCCTACTCCTCAGGCGTCGGCACCCGCGCGTACCTCGACGACGGCACGGCCTGCCAGCGCTCGACGTACGCCTACCCGTCGTCGGTCGCCGCCGCGAAGGGCTGGTCGCTGAACTTCCGCGCCTGCTCCGGCGCGACGGCGGCGGACGTGACCTCGTCGCAGCCGAGCGCCCTGAGCGCGTCGACGTCGTACGTCACGCTGTCCGTCGGCGGCAACGACGCCGGCTTCGCCGACGTGATCACCGAGTGCGCGCTGCCGGCGTGGGCCAGCGACTGTGCGGGGGCCGTGTCCGACGCGAACGCCTTCATCCGCGGATCGTTGCCCGGGACGCTGCGAAGGCTGTACGCTTCGATCCGCTCGCGCGCACCGAAGGCGAAGGTGGCCGTCGTCGGCTACCCCCGGCTCTTCCAGGGCGAGGACTGCAACGCCGCGACGTTCTTCTCCCCCGAGGACGAGTCCAGCCTCAACGCGACCGCGGACCTGCTCGAAAACACGCTGCGCACGGCGGCGAGCGGTGCCGGGTTCTCCTTCGTCGACCCGCGCACCGCCTTCACCGGCCACGCGGTCTGCGACGACCCCGAGTGGCTCAACGGGTTCTCCGACCCGGTCTCCGACTCCTACCACCCCAACCGGCTCGGCCACTCGAGCGGCTACACCCCGCTGATCGGGCCCGCGCTGGGCTCGACCTCGGTGGCCGCGACCCCCTCGGTCCTCGCCGAGGCGCGCGCCCAGGGCCCCGCGCTCGCCTCGCAGCAGCGGGCGTACGCCGCCCGGGACCGGACGTACGCCGAGAAGGGTGACTACGCTCCGCAGCCATGACCGTGCGCCGCGCCACCACCGCCGACGTCCCCCGGATCGTGGCACTGGTGCGCGACCTCGCCGCGTACGAGAAGGAGCTCGACCAGGCGACCGCGACCGCCGCCGACTTCGAGACCGCGCTGTTCGGCGAGGTGCCGACCGCGTACGCCCACGTCGCGGTGTCGGACGGGGTCGACGGCGAGGTCGTCGGCATGGCGCTGTGGTTCCTCACCTTCTCAACCTGGACCGGGCGCAACGGCATCTGGCTCGAGGACCTGTACGTCGAGCCCGCCCACCGCGGGACCCGCGCCGGCAAGGCGCTGCTGTCCGCCCTCGCCCGGGAGTGCGTCGAGCGCGGGCTGCCGCGGCTGGAGTGGACCGTGCTGGACTGGAACGAGCCGGCGATCGGGTTCTACCGCTCGATCGGGGCGCGGCCGCAGGAGGAGTGGACCACCCAGCGGGTCACCGGCGACGCGCTGGCGGCGCTGGCCGCCGTCGCTCCGTAGTCGGACCGGGCCGGCTGAGCCGGTCGGGCTACCCGCCGGCGATCCAGCGGAACCCGCCGACGATCGCCTTCCCGGCCACGCGGGCGGTGGTGCGCTCGGTGAGCGGGAGGTACGGCAGCCGCAGCGGCCAGCGCGTCCACCACGGCAGGGTCGCGACGGCGGCCGCCGACAGCACGGCGTACGGCGGCCGGGCGACGAGCGGCAGCGGCGGGTCGAGCAGCAGGAAGCGGGCGGTCGCGCGGGCCTCGGGGGTGCTGCGCAGCTCGGGACGGTACGACGCCAGCTGCGCGGCCAGCTCCGAGGTGGACTCCGGCGGGTCGACGACGCCGAGCTTGCGGGCGACGAGTGCCGTGTCGGCGACGTACTCGTCCTTGCGTGTCGGCGAGAGCCGGTGGGCGCCGTACAGCTCGTGGGCGCGCAGGAAGCTGTCCACCTCGGCGACGTGCACCCAGCGCAGCAGGTGCGGGTCGGAGGCGGCGTAGGGCACGCCGTCGTACTCCCCGGTGACGCGGCGGTGGATGCCGCGGATGCGGGCGCAGGTGCGCTCGGCGTCCTCGGCGGGGCCGAACGTCGTCACGGCGAGGAAGTAGCTGGTCCGCTGCAGACGGCCCCACGGGTCGCCGCGGTAGCCGGAGTGCTGGGCGACACCCGCCATCGCCAGCGGGTGCAGGGACTGCAGCAGCAGCGCCCGCATCCCCCCGACGAACATCGAGGAGTCGCCGTGCACCTCGCGGATCGCGGCGTCCTCGGCGAACCACCGCTCACCGGGCGAGTCGTGGATGTGGTCCCGCTTGGCCGGGCCGTCCTCACCGGCGACCTTGGCGAACACCATCTCGCCGAGGCGGGCGCGCACGTCGGGAAGCAGCGGCAGGGGCACGCGTCCATCGTGCCGCGGACGCTCGTACGACACCGCCCCCGGCGGGATAGTCCCTGACGTTCGAGCGGTCCGGAGGGCGAAATGTCCACGCAAACGTCAGGGACTACCCCGCCCCGGCACCGAAACGTCCTTCAGCTCACGCCGGGAGCCGCGCGGCGACCACCCGGTCGAGGACGTCCAGCGGCAGGGAGCCCGAGTCGAGGACGGCGGAGTGGAAGCGTCGTACGTCGAAGCCCGCGCCCTGCCGGCCCTGGGCCTCGGCGCGCATCCTGAGGATCTCCAGCCGACCGACCATGTAGCCGGTCGCCTGGCCGGGCGAGCAGATGTAGCGGTCGATCTCGGGGCGCACCATCGCCGGCGTGAGCGGCGAGTTGTCGACCATGTAGTCGACGGCCTGCTGCCGGCTCCAGCCCAGCGCGTGCAGGCCGGTGTCGACGACCAGCCGGCAGGCGCGCATCGAGTCCGCGGCGAGCATCCCGATCCGGTCGACGGGACCGGCGTACAGGCCCATCTCGTCGGCCAGCCGCTCGGTGTAGAGGCCCCAGCCCTCGGCGTAGGCGTTGTGGTGCAGGTGCTTGCGGAAGTCGGGGAGGCCGCTCAGCTCGCCGGCGATGGTCAGCTGCAGGTGGTGGCCGGGGATGCCCTCGTGGAAGGCCATCGACTCCAGCTCGAAGCGCCCCCAGGACTCCGGCTCCTCGGTGTTGATGAAGAACGTGCCGCCGCGGCTGCCGTCGGAGGCGGGCGGGAAGTAGAACGCCTTCGCCCCGCCGTCGGTGCCCTGCACCTCGCACCGCGCCTGCGGCAGGGTCTCGAACCAGTCCGGCATCGCGGCCCAGGCCCGGTCCATCGCCACGACGCTGTCGGAGACCAGCTCCTCGCCGCGCTCGTAGTGCAGCGCGGGGTCGGTGCGCAGCCGCTCGAAGATCGTCCCGAGGTCGTCGGAGCCGACGACGTCGGGACCGAGGGCGCGGTACTCCTCGGCCAGCTTCGCCACCTGCTCCAGCCCGATGTCGTGGATCTGCTGCGCGGTGAGGTCGGTGGTGGTGGAGTGCCGCAGCATGGTGGCGTACGACGCCTCGCCGTCCGGCAGCGCGCCGAGGCCGCACTCCTCGTCGGGCCGGGCGTGCGGCAGCACCTCCGTACGCAGGACGTCGGCGTACGCCGCGAAGGCAGGGCGTACGACGTCGGCCACGACCTGCCCGAGCCGCTCGCGCCACGCCGCCTCGTCGAGGGTAGCCGGCGGCGCGGGGACCGCGGCGAGCAGCGGGTCCTCGTTGATCGGGCGGGCCAGCCAGTCGTCGATCTGGCCGACCGTGTCCGTCACCGCGAACGCCGCCGGGGTACGACCCGACGCGACGCCCTCGCGCAGCCGCTCGGTCAGCTGGTCGACCTGCCGGCCGAAGCCGTGCAGCTTGTCCGCCATCGCCTCGGCGACGCCGGCGTCGGGCAGACCGAGCATCCCGAGCACGATCGGCAGCTCCTCCTGCGGGCCGAAGATCGGGTCCGCGCCCAGCTCGGGCAGGCGTACGCCGAGCACCGCGGCCGTGTCGTCGGCGTGGTGGACCAGCAGCTCCCGGCTCAGGCGCTGCTGATCGTCCAGCCCGCCCGGGTCGATCGCCTCGGCGTCGCTCGCGAAGGTCCGCATCGTCTCGATCGTGCGGTCCTCCGCCGCGCGCGAGGAGTCCTCGACGAACCCGGCGTAGCGGTAGATCCCCAGCAGGTGCGCCTCGGTCGGGTTCGACTCCAGGTAGTGGTCCCAGAAGGCCGTGGTCAGGTCGTCGAGGTCACGGGCGGCGTCGTCAGCGGTCACGGTGTCGACCGTACGACGCCCGCCGCGCGGTGCGCGGGGTGGTTTCGACGCGCTCGCTTGCGCTCGCTGCTCAACCACCCCGAGGCGCTCGCTGCTCAACCACCGAGGTGGTCGAGCCCAACGGCCGAGGTGGTCGAGCCCGACCGAGCGCTAGCGAGGGAGGACGTCGAGACCACCGGACGACCAGCGAGGCGGTCTCCTGAGCCTGTCGCAGGGGAGGACGTCGAGACCCCCGGGGTCCCGGGGGGGCGGGACCTACCCGTTCCTCCGCACGATCTCGGCGTTGAGGGCGGCGGCGAACGCGTTCCAGCCGACGTACGGCGCGAGCAGCGCACCTGCTCCCGCGTCGACCCGCGCGCACCGGCGCGCCAGGTCGGCGGTGGAGGCCTCGAGGAGCAGCAGCTCGGCCAGCGCGAGCCGTGGCTTATGGGCGGTGAAGAACAGCCAGCACCAGCCGGCGTTGAGCGCCATGTTGGCCCACAGCCGTCGCTCGAGGTCGCGGCGCACCGACGAGGAGTCGGTCGCGTCCATGGCCCGGGCGACGGCGGTGGCGGTGGCGGCGTACAGCGACGTCCAGGCAACCGGGAAGACCACCGTCGGCGGCTCCCACGACGGACGGTCGAGGTCGCGGTACCACGCGGACGTCGGCTTCGTGCCGAGCGTGCCGAGGACGGCGCCGGTCAGGACGGCGGGGACGGTGCGCCTGAGACTCACGACAGACCGGTCTCCGCCAGCACCCACGCGAGCATCTGCTCGACCGCGCCCTCGCGGGGCTTGTTCGAGCCCCAGAAGTGGTCGGGCCGACGCCGCCGGTCGTGCCAGAGCCCGCCGTCGGGCGGCGGGGGCTCGGTGGCCAGCAGCCAGACGGTCGTGTCCGCGCCGCCGGAGCCGTCGCGCAGCACCGGGCCGAGGACCTTGTGGAAGGTCGGCAGCGACTCCACGACGCCGGGGGTGTCGGCCCAGCCGGGGTGCATGGCCCACAGGTGCACGTCGACCCACCGCGCCGCGAGCGCGGGGAGCAGCTCGACCTGGGCGCGCTTGCTGCGGGCGTACGCGGTGGTGGGGGAGTAGTCGCCGGTGAGGTACTCCGGGTCGTCGGGGCGCAGCACCTGGGCGTACATCCCGCCCGAGGTCACCATCACCACGCGTGCGCCCGGCGAGAGCTGCGGCTGCAGCAGCTCGGTCATCAGCACCGGCCCGAGCAGGTGCACCGCCATCGACAGCTCGTGCCCCTGGGCCGACTCGCTGCGCTCGGGCGGCATCACACCGGCGTTGTGCACCAGCCCGCCCAGCGAGGTCTCGCCGAGGTGGTCGCGCAGGTCGGCGACGAAGCGGCGTACGTCGTCCAGGTCGCCGACGTCGCACCGGTGCACCTCCACGACGGACTGCGGCACGTCGCGCTGGATGGCGGCGACGACCTCCTTGGCCTTGGCGGGGTCGCGGACGACGAGGTGGACGACGGCACCCAGGCGCGCGCAGTCGGTCGCTGTCGCGAGCCCCAGGCCCGAGGTCGCGCCGGTCACGGCCACGTGGGTGCCGACGAGGGCGTCCGGAGCGGGGTCCTCCGGCCACCCGGGCAGCAGCGAGCGGACCGAGAGCCCGACCTGGGAGAAGCCGACCAGCGTGCGGTCGAGTGCGAGGTCGGTGACGCGGGAGAGCGGGTCGAGCGGGTTCACGCTGTTACCCCTTCGCCTTCTGGTAGCGGTCGAGCGCCTTCTCGCGCTCCTCCTTGTGGTCCACGATCCGACGCGGGTAGTCGTGGGCGTAGCCGTCGTCGTGCTCCCACGGCTCGTGCGCGGCCTTGCCGGCCAGGTGCGCGAGCTCGGGCACCCAGCGGCGGACGTACTCCCCGTCGGGGTCGAACTTCTTGCCCTGCGTGACCGGGTTGAAGACGCGGAAGTACGGTGCCGCGTCGGTGCCGGTGCCCGCCGCCCACTGCCAGCCGTGGTTGTTCGAGGCGACGTCGCCGTCGAGCAGGTGCTCGAGGAAGTGCTGCGCCCCGACCGGCCACCAGGCGTGCAGGTCCTTGGCCAGGAAGCTGGCGGTGATCATCCGGACCCGGTTGTGCATCCACCCGGTCGCGAGCAGCTGCCGCATCCCGGCGTCGACCACGGGGAAGCCGGTGTGGCCGGACTTCCACGCCTCGATGCCGTCGGCCGGGTCGTCGTAGTCCAGGCCGATCGGCTTGAGGTCCGACCACGCGGAGTCGGGGTGGTGCCAGAGCACGTCGGCGTAGAAGTCGCGCCAGCAGATCTCCGTCTCCCACGCCGAGGCGCCGGCCGAGCGCTTGTCGGCGAGGTCGGCGAGGACGGTCCGCGGGTGGATCGCGCCGACCTTGAGGTACGGCGAGAGCCGCGAGGTCGCATCCACGGCCGGCCGGTCGCGGGCGTCCTCGTAGTCGTCGATCGCGTCGTCGAGGAACTCCCGCCAGCGCGCCAGCGCAGCGTCCTCGCCGGCGTCGGGCAGGTCGTCGGGCCCCTCGCGCAGCGCCTTGTCGATCATCTGCGCCGCCCGGCCGTCGTCGTCGGCCGCCGCCAGCGTCAGCTTCGCCGGCGCCTGGGCCGGCCTCGGCCAACCGTGCTCGCGCCAGGCCCGGGAGAACGGGGTGAAGACCTGGTACGGCGTGTCGTCGCCCTTGCGGACCCGGCCCGGCGTGATGGCGTACGGGCTGCCGGTCTCGACCCACTCGACCCCGTCGGGCAGGGCGTCCCGGACCGCCTCGTCGCGGGCCCGGCCGTACGGGAACGGCTCGGTCGACACGTGCACCGAGTCGTGCTCGGCGGCCAGCCGCGGTATCACCTCGCGCGGGTCGCCGACGCGGACCGAGAGGTTGCCGTCGTACGACGCCACGGCCGCGCGCAGGCTGGCGGCGAGCCACGCGGTGCGTACCTTCCCGGCGCGGCCCCACAGCGTCGGGTCGATGACGAAGACGGCCTGCACGCGGCCGTCGCCCGCCTCGGCCGCGGCGCCCAGCGCGGGCAGGTCGGCGCGGCGCAGGTCGCGGCGCAGCCAGAGGAGCGCGCTCACGAGCCGGCGTGCTTGCTCAGGGCCTCGGACAGCGTCTTCTCGGCGTCGTCGCCGAGCTTGGTCAGCGCCCCGCCGAGGAACGGCGAGGCCAGCTTGGCGATCCCGTGAAACGTCATCTCCGCCTGGTAGTCGACCGACGTGCTGCCGTCGTGCTCCTCGACCGTGATGGTGTCCTTGCTGGTGACGGTCTTGTTGCGGCCGATGATGACGAAGCGGTGGGAGCCCTCGACGCTCTCGACGGTGTACTCCAGCGTCGTCCTGCTCCCGCGGAACTCCGAGACGTTCTCGTACGTCGTCCCCACCCCGCCCTCGCCGGAGGTGCGGTGGCAGGTGACGGTGCCGGCGTCCCACTCGACCGCGTTCTCGAAGGCGAGGAGGTAGTCGAAGACGGACTGCGCATCCCAGGACGTGTGGACGGTGCGCTGGATAAGGTGCGACATGTCTCGGAACGTACCCACATCGAGGCGTCCCCACACGGACACCGGGAGGTAGTCGTGACCGACG
Source organism: Marmoricola endophyticus (assembly GCF_014644415.1). Lineage (GTDB taxonomy): Bacteria > Actinomycetota > Actinomycetes > Propionibacteriales > Nocardioidaceae > Marmoricola > Marmoricola endophyticus. Next base: position 2,127,669 of record NZ_BMKQ01000001.1, on the reverse strand, counting down.
TGCGCGCGGACCCGGCGGCCGGTCTCGCCGCGCAGGCCCACGGGCTGCGCGAGGCGTTCGGTCGCTACGACGAGCGCGCCGTCCACGGGCTTCTCGACGCGGCCTTCGCCGCGCACCGTGTCGCCGTCGTGGTCGACGACCTCGTCTTCCCGTTCCTGCGCGAGCTGGGCGACGCCTGGGAGCGCGGTGAGGTCTCGGTGGCCCAGGAGCACTGGGCGAGCGGGCTGGTCCGCGGCCGCCTCGTCGGGCTGGCCTCCGCACTGGCCGCCGGTCGCCCCGTACCCCCGCGCGGCACCGCGGTGCTGGCCTGCCCGACGTACGAGCGGCACGACATCGGGCTGCTCGCCCTCGACCTCGTGCTGCGCGAGCGGGGCTGGGACAGCGTGTTCCTCGGGGCGGACACCCCGGTCGACGCGGCGGTCGAGCTCGCGCTGGACCGTGACGCGGACGTGCTGGTGCTGTGCGGCAGCGAGCCGCACATGTACGACGCCCAGCTCGAGGCCGCCGCCGAGGACCTCGCCCGGCTGGCGGGGCGCACGACGATCGCCCTCGCCGGTCGTGCGGCGACGGCGCAGCTGGCCGAGCGGCACGCCGGTCTCCTCCTGCCGCTGTCGACCGTCCCGGCCGCCGACCTGGTCGACGGGACGCTGCGCGGGGTGCCCGCGTGAGTCGGAGCCCGCTGCTGGACGAGATGGGGGACGGCCTCCGGGAGTTCTGGACCGAGCGTCACCTGTGCACCCTGACCACCCTGCGGTCGGACGGGTCCCCGCACGTCGTCGCCGTCGGGTGCGTCCTCGACCCCGAGCAGGGCTGTGCCTGGGTGATCACCTCGGGCAGCTCCCGCAAGGCCCGCAACGTCGCCGCCGGAGACCCGGCCGGCGGCCCGGCACGGGTCTCGGTGGCGCAGGTCGACGGCCGCCGCTGGTCCTCGGTCGAGGGCACCGCCGAGGTCCGTACGGATGCCGAGTCGGTCGCGCACGCCGAGCAGGTGTACGCCGGCCGCTACCGCCAGCCGCGGGAGAACCCCGCCCGCGTCGCCCTGCGGATCACCCCGACCCGCGTGCTCGCCGGGCCGTCCCTGCGCTGAGGCCTCGCCTCCTCGGCGGTGTGCGAAGGTGCGGAGCATGTCGCGACTCGCCCGACTCGCCGCCGTCAACGCGTTCACCGGGCGGTGGTTCGCCCTCATCGTCCTCGTCGCCGGCGGCATCGCGCTGCTGACGCCCGGCACCTTCAGCCCGCTCGGGCCCGCGGTCCCGTGGCTGCTGGCGGTGATCATGCTCGGGATGGGGATGACCCTGCGCGCCGGCGACTTCGCGATCGTGGCGAGACGGCCCTGGGCGATCGCGCTCGGCGTGGCGGCGCAGTACGTCGTCATGCCGCTCACCGGCCTGGGCGTGGCGACCCTGCTCGACCTCTCGCCCGCGCTGACCGCGGGGATGGTGCTGGTCGGCTCCGCGCCGGGAGGGACGGCATCCAACGTGATGGTCTACCTCGCGAAGGGGGACACGGCCCTGTCCGTCGCGATGACCACGGTGTCGACGCTGCTCGCCCCGCTGCTGACGCCGCTGCTCGTCCTCTGGCTGGCGGGACGCTTCCTGCCCGTGGACACCGGCGGTCTGTTCGTCTCGATCCTCCAGGTCGTGCTGGTGCCCGTCGTGCTCGGCGTGGTGCTGCGACTGCTCCTTCCCGGGCTCGTCGACCGACTCCTGGAGGTCCTCCCGCTGGTCTCGGTCCTCGGCATCACCGTCGTGGTGATGGCGGTGGTCGCCGGCAGTGCGGACACGCTGCTCGACATCGGTGTCCTGCTCGTGGTCGCCGTCGCGCTGCACAACCTGATCGGGCTCGCGCTCGGCTACGCCATCGGCAAGGTCTCCGGGCTGGACGTGCCGAGCCGGAGGGCGGTCTCGATCGAGGTCGGCATGCAGAACTCCGGTCTCGCGGCCGCGCTGGCCGGGGCGCACTTCAGCCCGGCCGCCGCGCTCCCGGCGGCGATCTTCTCGGTCTGGCACAACGTCTCGGGCTCGCTGGTCGCCGGGCGCTGGTCCCGGCGCCCCGACCCGGCCGGCGTCGCCGAGCCGGTGACGGCCGGCAGCAGCTGACCCTCGGCGCACTCACAGCCTGATCACAGCCACGGGTCCGCGCCGGGGTCTATCGTCGGCCGTGACCCCGAGGAGACGCAGATGAGTGCAGCCACCGGCCCCGCCCGTACCTCCAGCCCCGGCACGCTGCGCGCCCTGCAGGTGTTCGCCGTGCTCACCGTGGTCAACCTCGCCTGGCAGTTCGTCACGGCCGGCCGACTGTTCCCCGGCCCGGTCGACCTGCACGCCACCGGCGCGATCGTGCTGCACGTCGTGAGCGGGTTCGCGGCCGTCGCGGCCGGCGCGCACTGGTACCGCACGCGCACCTCGCCGTGGCCCGGGGTGATCGCCGTGATCGTCTTCGTCTACACGTTCGTCCAGGCCGCCACCGGGGACCGGATGAGCCTCGCGGTGCACATTCCGGGCGCGATGGCCCTGGTCGTCGGGGCGGTCTGGGTGGCGCTCTGGTCCTTCGGGCGCTCGCCCCGGCTCTGAGCCGCGCGGGCCCGCCCACGGCCTGACCTGCACGGCTCGCCGCGCGTGCGGACGCCCGCGTAGCCTGTCGCGGTCGCCGCCGGCCCCGACCGGTCGGCAGCCGGGCGGACGAGGAGGGCACATGTCGAGCGTCGTCGAGGTGGAGCAGCTGCTCCGGGTCGCCGACGCTCTCCCACCCGGTGAGGAGCAGGTCGCCGCCGCCGAGCGTGCCCTGGACAGCGCGCGCCACCTCGAGGGCGCCGCGGGGGTCGGCCTGCAGGTGCAGGCGAGGATCAACCTCGTCGCCGCGTACGACGCCTCCCGCCCGGGTGAGCGCGAGCTGCCGCACATCGCCTGGCTGCTCAGCGCCCTCGCCGACGGGGACGGGCACGGAGCCGCAGACGTGTCGGGGGTCCTCACCGACCGGCAGCGCTTCGAGATCCTCTGGGAGTGCCGCTTCGCGCTGCAGCGGACCCGGCGCACGACGACCCTCCCGCTGCCCCTGGTGCTCCGCGTGTACGCCGACATCGAGCGCCGCTACCGCGCCGAGCGGGTCTCGCCGAACCTGTTCGCGAAGTACCGCGCCCTGCTCGCCCGCGACATCGACGACCCGGCCGTCTTCGACCGCTGGCTCTCCGTGTGGCGGCGCAGCCCGCGCGACGAGCTCAGCGACTGCGCGGTGTGCGACATCGCCACCGACGCCCGCTTCCTCGCCGAGGCCGGGGACCTCCAGGGTGCCCTCGAGCGGGCTCGCGACCTGCTGGAGGGCCGACGGTCCTGCGACCGTGAGCCGCACCGGCTCTACGGCGAGGCCGCCGACTGGGCGGCGCGGCTGGGCCTCGGCGACACCGCCGAGGCGTACCACCGGGCCGGGTGGCTGCTGGTCGCCGGACGACCGCGGCACGCCTCGGCGATGGCCGACCACGTGATGTACCTCCTGCGGGCGGGGCGCCCCGGCCGGGCCTCCCGCCTGGCCCAGCAGCTGGTCGTGCTCCTCAACGGCCCGGCCGCCGCGGAGATGGACGACGTCGAGCGGATGTGCGCCGCCGCGGTCGCCTCCCGCGTGCTCCGGGCGGGACGCGGGCACCGGATCGCTCCTCCGGTCGTCGACGGGCTGGCGCTCGACGCGGCGATCAGCACCTTCGCGACCGTCGGGCGCGAGCTGGCCGAGGCGTTCGACCGCCGCAACGGGACCGACCGGGTGGGCTCGCGGGTCCGGGAGCTGACCCGGATCCGGCTGCACGCCGAGGGGGCCTCGGAGGAGGCGCGCTCGTACGACCTGCTCGACGTGGCGCTCGCCGGCGGGGTCGAGCGGACGGCGCCGCCCGAGTCGGCGCTGCCCGCCGGGGCGCTGGGCTACGCCGCCGAGCTGATCGGCGCCAGCGACGCCTTCGACGGGGCGCGGGTCATGGAGCTCATCGAGGGCTGGTCGGTCGACCGGGACCACCTGCTGCCCGCGTCCGGGACGCTGGAGCACTTCGCCGTCGCGTACCTCGAGCGTCGCTCGCTGGCCTGCGAGCGGGCGCAGCGCGACCCCGCCTTCGCTGAGGAGCTGCTCGAGAGCGCGGCCGCCTCGGCCCGGCTCTCCGGCAGCCAGGCGGCGGCCCAGCGGGTCGACATCGACGTGCTCCACCGCCAGGCGGTCGCGGGCGACCGGACCGCGTGGTCGCGGGCGGAGAAGCTGGTCGAGGAGCTCGTCGACGAGGGCGAGCTGAAGGAGGCGGCGTCGGGGCTGCTCACGCTGAGCCGCTCCTCGGACCCGGTCCGCGGCCAGGCGTACGCCGAGCGCGCCGCCACGCTCTTCGAGCAGGCCGGCCAGCCGCGCTGGCGGGTGACCGCGCTGCAGGGGGCCGCGTACGCCGCCGTCTGGGCCGATCCGGCACGAGCCGTCGACCTGCTGGAGGAGGCGGAGGCCGAGGCCGAGACCCACGAGATGGTGCCGGTCGCGGTCACGCTCCTCGCCACCCGGGCCAAGCTGGCCCAGCAGCAAGGCGACCTCACCACCGCCGCGCAGGCGTACTCCGAGGCCGTCGCCGCCGCCGACGAGGTCGGCATCACCGACCCGCTCGGTCTGCGGGCCGAGCTGTGCGACGTGCTTCTCGCCGACGAGCGCTGGGAGGAGGCGATCGACGCCGCCCACGAGCTGCTGCTGCGCGCCGGGCCCGCCGACGTCGTCCGCCGCTCGCTGGCCCACCGCGTGCTCGGCACCGGGCTGCTCGAGACCGGCAACGCCCACGAGTCGGCGGAGGTGCTCGAGCCGGCGGTCGCCGCGCTGGCGCGGGAGGGCTCGCCCTTCCTGGCCGTGACGGCCTGGGCGCTCGGGCGGGCGCTGCTCGCCTGCGAGCGGCCGGACCTCGCCGCCGAGCACTTCGCGACGGCGGCGGAGGGCTTTCGTCGTACCGACCAGCTGCCGGACGCCGCGGCGGCCAGCGAGGCGGCCGGCGCGACGTACGCCCGCTCCGGTCGCGTCGACGAGGCCGGTCAGCAGCTGGTGGCGGCGGCGCGGATCTCGCGGCACCTGGGGGACCGGCACCGGCTGGTCTCCAGCCTGCGGCAGCTCGCCGGCGTCCAGGCCAGCGGCGGGCGGGTCACCGAGGCACTGTCCACGCTCGGGTCGATCATCCCGGAGACGCGCGACATCACTCCGCTGGAGCCCGACGACCCGACCACCCGCTTCGCCGACCCGATCGAGGAGAAGCGGCTGCGCGGCCTGCTCGAGCACCAGGCGGCGGTCATCCTGGTCCAGGCGGGCCGGGCCGAGGAGGCGGTGCCGCTGGCGCGGGCCTCCTCCGCACTCCTGGCCGAGCACGGGACCGCGGAGGACGTCGCCCAGGTGCAGTCCACGTGGGCGGCCCTCACCGAGCGCTGACCTGCACGGACGCCCGTACGAGCCGGGTGGCCGCGCATGGCGGGGATCATCTGGACAGACCCGGGCCGGCACGGGAGGATCACCGCGGCGGAGGGACTCGTCGGTCCGCCCACCCGGGGCGGGTCGGAGATGAGATGAGGAGCGCGCGTGAGCAGCAAGCCTTCGATCGGGGACATCCCGATCTTCGACCGGCTCAGCGACAAGGACGTCAAGCGCATCGCCAAAGCCGGCACGGAGGTCAACGTCCCCGCGAACTGGTCCTTGATGAGCGAGAAGACCCCCGCCGACAAGGCCTACATCGTCTTGGAGGGTGAGCTCTCGGTCCGCAAGGGCAAGGAGGAGATCGCCACCCTGGGGCCCGGCGACGTCGTCGGGGAGACGGCGATCGTGAGCCACAAGCTGCGCAACGCCTCCGTCGTCACCACCACCGACGCGTGCGTCCTGCACTTCACCCGGGAGACGGTCGAGAGGCTGCGCGAGGAGATCCCGACCTTCGCCGAGGCCCTCGACGCGGCCGCCGACCGGCGCAAGTAGCGCGCTCGTGAGCGAGGAGCCCGGGTCTCTGGCGGGGCGTCTGGAGCAGCTGCTCCTGGGCGGGGAGCCCTGCTACACCCGGCGCGACCTCGTGGAGCGCGCTGAGCTGCCCCTGGAGACGGCCGAGGAGCTGTGGCGCGCGCTCGGGTTCGCGCACGTCGGGGACGACCAGCGGATCTTCACCCAGGCCGACCTCGAGGCGCTGAAGAGCGTCACGCAGCTCTTCGACGCCGGCATCGTCGACCGCGACTCCAGCACGACGCTGGTCCGCAGCTGGGGGCGCAGCTTCGCCCGGCTGGCCGAGTGGCAGGCGACGCTGTTCGCGCGGGTCGCCGCGGAGGCTCCGGACCCCGAGGCCCGGGTGGGTGAGCTGGCCGACGACGTGATCCCGCTGGTGGCCTCGCTGCAGGAGTACGTCTGGCGCCGGCACCTGATGGCGGCCTCCGGCCGGCTGCTCGACCGGCCCGAGGGCGATGCGCCGACGCGTGCCGTCGGGTTCGTCGACATCGTCGGCTACACCTCGACCAGCCAGCACCTCGACGAGTCCGAGCTGCTCGCGCTCGTGGAGGGCTTCGAGAGCACCGCGAGCAGCACCGTCGTCGAGCACGGTGGGCAGCTGATCAAGACGATCGGCGACGAGGTGCTCTTCGTCGTCGACGACCCGGTCGAGGCGGTCCGCGTCGCTCGCGTGCTCTCCGAGCGGCACGCCGAGGACGAGGAATTCCCCGAGGTCCGGGCCGGGGTGGCGTACGGCGCCGTCTACAGCCGGCTCGGAGATGTCTACGGCTCCACGGTCAACCTCGCCTCCCGGCTGACCTCCCTGGCCCGGCCGGGCACCGTGCTCGCCGACGGCGGCGCGCACGAGGCGCTGACCGAGGCGGACCCGGACGAGGCGGAGTTCCGGCTGCGCCGGATCCGACGGGCCTCGGTCAAGGGCTACCACCACGTCGAGGCGTGGCGGGTGAAGCGGCCGCGCAAGCGCGACGAGGGCTGACCACCCGACGGGGCGTCCGACTCGTCGGTAACCCTCCCTAGACTCGGGCCATGGCGGAACACGTGGACGTGCTGATCGTCGGTGCCGGGCTCTCGGGGATCGGCGCCGCCTGCCGGCTCGAGATCGCGGCCCGCAAGGGCCTGCGCAGGCGCAGCGTCGCCGTCCTGGAGGCCCGCGCCGCCTCGGGAGGTACCTGGGACCTCTTCCGCTACCCCGGGGTGCGCTCGGACTCCGACATGTTCACCCTCGGCTACTCCTTCCGGCCGTGGGACGGCGACAAGCAGCTCGCCGACGGGCCCTCGATCCTGTCGTACGTCCGCGCGACGGCCCGCGAGTTCGGCATCGACGAGCAGATCCGCTACGACCACCGCGTCGTGGCTGCGGACTGGTCCTCGACCGACCAGCGCTGGGCGGTGCTCGTCGAGCACGCCGGTGAGCAGGTGGCGCTGACCTGCGACCTGCTCTGGTCGACCAGCGGCTACTACGACTACGACGCGGGCTTCACCCCGGCCCTGCCGCACCTGGCCGACTTCGAGGGCACCGTCGTCCACCCCCAGCAGTGGCCCGAGGACCTCGACGCGACGGGCAAGCGGTTCGTGGTGATCGGCTCGGGCGCGACCGCGGTCACGCTGGTGCCGGCGCTGGCGGCCGAGGGCGCCGGGCACGTCACCATGCTGCAGCGCTCGCCGACCTACATCATGCCGCTGCCGGCGCGTGACCCCGTCGCCCGCCGGTTGGGCAAGGTGCTGCCGGCCAAGGCCGCGCACCACGTGAACCGCTGGCGCAGCGTGCTGCAGCAGTCGGCGCTGTACGCGATGAGCCGGTGGAAGCCGGACCGGGTCCGCGCGCTCGTGCGACGCCTCAACGTCGCCGCCCTGCCTGCGGGGTACGACGTCGACACGCACTTCAAGCCGCGCTACGACCCGTGGGACCAGCGGCTGTGCGTCGTCCCCGACGGCGACCTGTTCCGTGCGATCCGCGACGGCGACGCCACGGTCGTGACGGACACCATCGAGCGGTTCACGCCGAAGGGGATCGCGCTGACCTCCGGGGAGGAGCTCGACGCGGACGTCGTGGTCACGGCCACCGGGCTGAACCTCAAGCCGCTGGGCGGCGTGACGCTCGCCGTCGACGGCGAGCCGGTCTCGCTGCCTGACACGATGGCGTACAAGGCGATGCTGCTCTCCGGCGTGCCCAACTTCGTGTTCACCATCGGCTACACCAACGCGTCGTGGACGCTGAAGGCCGACCTGGTCTGCGACTACGTCGTCCGCCTGCTGCAGCACCTCGACGCGACCGGCAAGCGGAGCTTCACCCCGCAGCGGCAGGCCGGGGTCGAGGAGCGGCCGCTGCTGGACTTCGCCGCGGGCTACGTGCTGCGTGCGGTCGACGAGTTCCCGCGGTCGGGCGACCGGGCGCCGTGGATGCTCAAGCAGAACTACCTGCGCGACGCGGTGACCATGCGTCGTACCCCGGTGGACGACGACGCCATGCAGTTCGCCTGAGGCCCGCGGTGACCGGGTCGAGCTGGCGGTTCTGGCACTGGCTCTACCCCTCCCTGCGCTGGCAGGTGGAGCGGGACCACCGCCAGGCACCGGCCGCGTTCCGTCGCCGGCAGGCGGTCACCGTGCTGTTCGTGCTGATCGGCGGCGGGGTGCTCGGCTACTCGCTGCGCCTGGACCCCGGCAGCAACGCGTTCATCGTCTCGACGCTGGTGCTCGCTGTGGTCTGGGCGGTCGGTGCCTTCGCCTCGGGGCCGATCCACCTCGGCCGGATCGACAAGGGGGTGCCGCTGCCCGAGGGCAGCGTGCTCCCGCGGCCGGTCGTGCACCCGGTCCTGCTCGGGCTCGGCCTCGCCGCCCTCTTCGTGGTGGGTGGGCTGCTGATCCACGCCCTGCCGTTCCTGTCCTGGCTGGACACCCAGGTCACGAGGGTCCTCGACTACGCCGACCAGGGCGGCGGCGTCACCGTCCTGGCCGTCACCCTGCTCAACGGCCTGGGGGAGGAGCTGTTCTTCCGCGGCGCGGTGTACGCCGCCATCCCGCGCAACCCGGTCCTCTGGTCGACCGTGGTGTACGTCATCGCCACCCTGGCGACCGGCAACGTGATGCTCGCCTTCGCCGCGATCCTCGTCGGGACCGTCGTCGGTCTCCAGCGCCGCGCCTCCGGCGGCGTCCTCGCGCCGATGCTCACCCACCTGACCTGGTCGGTCGTGATGCTCTACGCCCTCCCCGCGATCTTCCTGGGCTGAGTGCGCGCGTGGGCGCGGAGGTCTCGACGTGCTCGCTCGCTGCGCTCGCTTCGCGCTCGACCACCTGGTAGGTGGTCGAGCAGCGAGCGCCAGCGAGCGCGTCGAGACCCAGTGACGTACGCACCCGCGTCGACCACGGCGGTCGAGCTTGTCGAGACCCGGCGAGGTACGCACCGCCGGTGAGCACGGTGGTCGAGCTTGTCGAGACCCGCACCCGCGGCGACGGCGCGCCGTACCTCTAGCCTCGGCCCATGAGTGCGATCGAGGGAGTCAGCGAGACGTTCGACCCGGCCGCGTGGGACGTGGTCCCCGGGTTCGAGGACCTGACCGACCTGACCTACCACCGGGCCAAGGCGCACGGGACCGTACGCGTCGCCTTCGACCGCCCCGACGTGCTCAACGCGTTCCGCCCGCACACCGTCGACGAGCTGCTGCGGGTCCTCGACCACGCACGGACGACTGCCGACGTCGGCTGCGTGCTGCTCACCGGCAACGGCCCGGGGGAGCGGCACGGCAAGTGGGCGTTCTGCACCGGCGGCGACCAGCGGATCCGTGGCCGCTCGGGCTACCAGTACGAGGACGGCACCGGCGGCGAGACGGTCGACGCCCGCAGCCCGGCCGACAAGGCGCGGCTGGGACGGCTGCACATCCTCGAGGTGCAGCGGCTGATCCGGTTCATGCCGAAGGTCGTCGTCTGCGTCGTCCCCGGGTGGACCGCCGGCGGCGGCCACAGCCTGCACGTCGTGTGCGACATGACGCTGGCCAGCGCCGAGGAGGCACGGTTCAAGCAGACTGACGCCGACGTCGGCTCCTTCGACGCCGGCTTCGGCTCGGCGTACCTCGCCCGCCAGGTCGGGCAGAAGAAGGCCCGCGAGATCTTCTTCCTCGGCCAGACGTACGACGCCGCCGAGGGCGTCGCGATGGGCACCGTCAACCGCGCCGTCCCGCACGCCGAGCTCGAGGCGACCGCGCTGGAGTGGGGTCGGCTGGTCAACGGCAAGTCCCCGACCGCGCAGCGGATGCTGAAGTACGCCTTCAACGCCATCGACGACGGCCTCGTCGGCCAGCAGCTCTTCGCCGGCGAGACGACGAGGCTCGCGTACATGACCGACGAGGCCACCGAGGGCCGCGACCAGTTCCTGGAGAAGCGGGAGCCCGACTGGTCGGCGTACCCCTGGTACTACTGAGGCGGTTGCACCGCAGGCAGACTGCCGATCGCGGCGAAGCAGAGCGGGTTGCGCTCGCCGCGGGGCGCGCACCAGTCGGGGCGCGAGATCAAGGCGTCGGCGGCGACGCCGGCGAGCGCCGGCGGCCAGTCGCGCTCGCCGGCCGGCGGGCCGAGCAGCGTGGCGACCGAGCTGTTGCCGAAGCCTGCGAAGCCTTCGTCGAGGTCCAGTGACCGGTCGACCGACACGGAGCGCCCGCTCTCGGGGATCACGTCGACGGCGAGCTGTGCGTCGTAGTGGCCCTGGATGAGGACGAGCACGATGCGGTCGCGCACCGAGTCGATCTCGTCGTCGGAGAGCCCCGGCCGCAGGTGGACCCTCCCGTCGTAGCTGTCGCCCATCTCGAAGTTCGTCTGGTACTCCAGCGTCGCTGTTCTCACCTCGGGCATCGACCGGATCGTCGCCCGCAGCTCCTCGTCGGGCACCGCGTCGAAACCGCGCGGAGCCACCGTGGTGCCGTGGAGGAAGGAGGAGACACCGCGCCACGCGTCGGCCGCCTTCGGGGCGACCAGGAGGGCCGCGACCAGCACCACCGCGACCACGACACTGCGGCGGATGATCCGCTGCCTGCTCGGTGTACCGGAATCAGCCACGCCGGCAGTGTAGGGACCCTGTCGGGCGGCCCGTGCCCCGCTCGCCCGGCGCACGGTCCGCGACCACGGCCGACAGCCGCGCGCGGGGCGCACGCACGATGCTCGCCCGGCCGGCAGCGTGGGGACGTGCGTACGACGCACCGCCGTCCTACGCTCCCCCCACCCGGACGACGACGTCCGGGCCACCGACCCGCCGGGAGGCACCCGCCATGAGGACGATCCTCTACATCCTCGAGATCATCATCTTCGTCTACATCACCATCGACGTGTGGCGCTCGCCGGCGAGCGTGGCCAAGAAGGTGATCTGGACGGTCGTCGCCTTCCTGTTCAGCATCATCACGCTGATCGTGTGGCTGGTCTGGGGCCGCAAGAACGCGTACCAGGGCTCAACGGTCTGACGGTGCGGGTGGCGGCCGGGTCGCGTCGCGCACCGCCGCCACCACCTCGTCCAGCTCGTACGACGTCCCGCCCGCGGCCACCGCGTCCACCAGCACGCGCAGGGCCGCGTTCGTCGTGGCGGCCCTGACGTAGACCGCGGGCGCGTCGGGCGGGAGCCCCATCGGGCCGGCGAGGGCCTCGCGCAGCGCGGGCTCGGTCTGCTCCTGCAGCAGCAACCACACGGCGCGCAGCGGCGGCGACTCGTGGCTCATCCGGATGACCGCGAGCGCGTCCTCGGTGTCGTCGGCGTCGAACAGCTCCTCGGCGACCGCCCCGAGGTGCTCGTCCAGCGCGGTGGAGGCACTCCAGGAGCGCAGTGCGTCCCGGGTGCCGTCGACCACCGACCGCAGCACCGGCTCGACGCAGGACTCCTTGCTGCGGAACAGCCGCCACAGCGTCCTCTCGGAGATGCCGGCCGCGGCCGCGACCTGCTGCCCGGAGGTCGTGGAGAGGCCGTGCTCGCGGAACAGCGCGACCGCCGCGCGGCTGACGGCGAGCCGCTGCTCCCGGCGGCGCTCCTCGCTCAGCGGGGGGCGTCCGCGCGGGTCGGTGCTCATGCGGAGGGATCCTACGAACTATTTCTGTCATTGACTGCCATCAAGTCGTACGGTGAAGGCCTTCTCTCGGAAAGGCTCCCCCCATGACCGTTCTCGACGCCGACCCGGCCCGACCGCAGCTGCCCTTCGGCCGGCCGAACCTGCTCGATCTCGCCCCGCTGTACGACGTCCTGCGCCGCGAGGCGCCGATCACCGCGGTCACCACCCCCGCCGGCGACCCGGCCTGGCTGGTCACCCGCTTCGAGGAGGTCCGCAGCCTGCTCGCCGACAAGCGCCTGGGCCGCTCCCACCCCGACCCGGAGAACGCCTCCCGGATCAACACCTCCGCCGTCCTCGAGGGACCGTCGGGCGACATCGAGACCGAGGAGCGGGAGCACACCCGGATGCGCCGGCTGCTCACCCCCGCCTTCTCCGCCAAGCGGATGCGGACGCTCGAGGGTCGCGTCCAGCAGCTCATCGACGGCTACGTCGACGCCCTCGTCGCCGAGCACGACGCCTCGCCGGACGGTGTCGCGGACCTGCACGCGACGCTCGCCTTCCCGCTGCCGGTGGCCGTGATCTGCACGCTGCTCGGCGTACCGGAGAGCGACGGCGACTACTTCTCCTCGCTCTCGGAGCGGATGTCGTCGTTCACCGGCGGCGACGCCCAGGCGGCGCGGCGGGAGTTCCACGCGTACATGGGCACGCTCGCCGAGGCCAAGCGCACCGCACCCGGCGAGGACGTGATCACCGACCTGGTCCGGGCGTACGACGAGGACCCCGACTTCTCCCACGACGAGCTGGTCCGGATCTGCACGGGCCTGCTCTTCGCCGGCCACGAGACCACGGTGAACCGGATCGGCCTCGGCACGCTCATGCTGTCGGGCGCCCCGGACCAGTGGCGCGCGCTGGTCGAGGACCCCGAGGGCAGGGTCAACGCGCTCGTCGAGGAGATGATGCGGCTGGGGGCTCCGGGTGATCTGGGGCTGCTGCGCTACGCGCACACCGACGTCGAGGTCGGCGAGGAGACCATCCGCACCGGCGACGCGGTGATGTTCTCGATCAACGCCGCCAACCGCGACCCCGAGGCCTTCGCCGACGCGGAGGACTTCGTCCCGGACCGACAGGAGAAGGCGCACGTCGGGTTCGGGCACGGCGGCCACTTCTGCATCGGCGCGAGCCTGGCCCGTACGGAGCTGCGCGCGACGTTCGCGACACTGGCTCGGCGGCTGCCCGGTCTGCGGCTGGCCGTCGCCCTGGACGACATCGAGGTGCGCGAGACCGTCACCGGCGGTGTCCGCAGCCTACCGGTGACCTGGACCGAGCAGTGAGTGCAGTGAGCGCGGGGAGGCCGCTGCGCGTCGAGGCCGACGCCGACGTCTGCGTCGGCTCGGGCCAGTGCGTGATGACGGCACCCGAGGTCTTCGACCAGGACGACGACGCGTCGGTCGTGGTGCTCGAGGAGCACCCGACGGCGGACCAGGCCGCCGATGTCGACGCCGCGGCGGTCGGCTGCCCGGTGCAGGCGATCGTGCTGCACGAGGAGCCCTGAGGCGTACGGTTCCACCCCGTGACGCAGAACATCGTCGTCCTCACCGGCGCCGGGATCTCGGCGGAGAGCGGGCTCGCCACCTTCCGTGACTCCGACGGGCTGTGGGAGAACCACCACGTCGAGGACGTCGCGACACCGGAGGCGTTCCGGCGCGACCCCGAGCTCGTGCACCGGTTCTACGACGCGCGACGGGCCAGCCTCGACGGCGTGGTGCCCAACGCGGCGCACCACGCGCTGGCCCGGCTGCAGGTGGCCGCTCGCGAGCACGGCGGCCGGGCGCTGGTGGTGACGCAGAACGTCGACGACCTGCACGACCGCGCGGCCGCCGAGGCGGGTGCCGACCCCCGCGACCTGCTGCACATGCACGGCACGCTGCGACAGGCCTGGTGCCTGTCGTGCGGGGGGCACCCGGACGCGGGTCGTACGACGCTCAACGCGCCCTGCCCGGGCTGCGGCGCGGTGGCGCTGCGGCCCGACGTCGTCTGGTTCGGCGAGATCCCGCGCCACATGGACGCCATCGAGGAGGCGCTGTGGGCCGCCGACCTCTTCGTCTCGGTCGGGACGAGCGGGGCGGTCTACCCCGCCGCCGGCTTCGTCCAGCTGGCCTCGGCGGCCGGCGCGGACACGCTCGAGCTCAACCTGGTCCCCTCCGACGGCAGCGCGCTCTTTGCTCGTTCCAAGCACGGCCCGGCGACCGACGTCGTCCCCGCGTGGGTGGAGGAGACCCTCGCCACGCTGTCCTGACGGAGGGCCCAACCGTGCTCCCGATGCCCTAGGTTGCGCCCTGTGAGGATCGCAGTCGCACGGGAAGCCCGTGACGGGGAGACCCGCGTCGCCATGGTCCCGGAGCTGGTCGGGAAGCTGACCGGGCTGGGTGCCGAGGTGGCCGTGGAACCCGCCGCGGGGGAGCAGGCCGACCACCCCGACGAGGAGTACGCCGCCGCCGGGGCGGTCGTCGACCCCGACGCCCTGGCGTCGGCGGACGTCGTGGTGTCGGTGCAGCCGCTGGAGGCCGACCGGGTCGCGGGGCTGCGCGCGGGGACGGCGACGTTGTCGTTCCTGCCGGTCTCGACGCGCCCGGACCTCGTGGTCGCGCTGCGCGACGCGCAGGTCACCGCCTTCGCGGCCGAGCTGGTGCCGCGGATCTCGCGCGCCCAGTCGATGGACGCCCTGTCCTCGCAGGCACTGGTGTCGGGCTACCGGTGCGCGATCGTCGCCGCCGGGCTGCTGCGCCGGTTCCTCCCGCTCAACATGACCGCGGCCGGCACCGTGCCGCCCGCGCAGGTCGTCGTCCTCGGTGCCGGCGTCGCCGGGCTGCAGGCGATCGCCACGGCCAAGCGGCTCGGTGCCGTGGTCAAGGCGTACGACGTCCGTGCGGCCGCCGCCGAGGAGATCCGGTCGATGGGCGCCCAGGCCATCGAGCTGGACCTGGAGACCCTCGAGGGCACCGGCGGCTACGCCCGGGAGATGACCGAGGACCGGGCCGCACGCCAGCGCGACCTGCTGACGCCGTACATCGCCGACGCGGACGCGCTGATCACCACCGCCGCGGTCCCCGGTCGTACCGCGCCGATGCTGGTCACCGACCAGATGGTCCGGCAGATGGGGCCGGGGGCCGTGGTGGTCGACCTGGCGGCCGACTCCGGAGGCAACGTCGAGGGCTCGGTCGCCGGCAAGGTCGTCCGGGTCGGCAACGCGCAGATCTGGGGCGGCGCCAACGTGCCCTCGCAGATGCCCGGCCCGGCCTCGAAGCTGTACGCCCAGAACGTCGTCAACCTGCTGACGCTGATGACCCGCCCCGCGGACGAGGACGGTGCGGCCGCCTTCGCCCCCGACTTCGACGACGAGATCGTCGCCGGCTCCTGCGTCACCCACGCCGGCGAGGTCCGGCACGAGCCGACACGGGACGCCCTGCGCCAGCAGGGCCCGACCGAGGGAGACCCCGCGTGAACGAGACCGTCACCCTGCTGACCATCTTCGTGCTCAGCGTGTTCGTGGGCATCGAGGTGATCGCCAAGGTCTCCTCGACCCTGCACACGCCGCTGATGTCCGGCGCCAACGCCATCCACGGCGTGATCCTGCTCGGGGCGATCATCGCGACCGGCTCCAGCGACGGCGCCCTGCCGGTGACGCTCGGTGTCGTCGCGATCGTGCTGGCCGCGGTGAACATGGTCGGCGGCTTCGTCGTCACCGACCGGATGCTGCAGATGTTCACCCGCAAGAAGCCGGCCGCCAAGCGTGAGGACGTCGCGTGATCCCCGTCTGGGCGCAGGTCGCCTACCTGCTGTGTGCCGTCGGCTTCATCCTGGCGCTGAAGGGGCTCTCCGGCCCGCGTACGGCCCGGACCGGCAACGCCGTCGGCGCCGTCGCCGCGGTCGTCGGCTGCGCGATCCCGTTCTTCTACGCCGATCTCGACCACGTCGTGCTGATCCTGGTGGCGATCGTCGTCGGCTCCCTGGTGGGCTTCGCGGGAGCGCGCCGGGTCCAGATGACGCAGATGCCGCAGATGGTGGCGCTGTTCAACGGCGTCGGCGGCGGTGCGGCGGCGATCGTGGCGCTGCTGGAGCTGCGCGAGCTGGCCGAGGTGGACAGCGTCGGCGGCGACGTCCCCTGGTTCACCCTGCTGGCTACCGGCTTCACCATCGTGGTCGGCGCGATCTCGTTCGCCGGCTCGGTGATCACCTTCCTCAAGCTGCAGGAGGTGATGACGTCCCGCCCCGTGATCTTCCCCGGCCTGCCGGTCGTGTTCGGGCTGGGCCTCGTCGTGGCCGTCGTGCTCGTCGTGCTGAACATCGTCTCCCCGGCCATGGTCGTGGGCATCGTGCTCGCGCTCGTCGGGCTGCTGCTCGGCGTGCTGCTGGTGCTCCCGGTGGGCGGTGCCGACGTCCCCATCGTCATCTCGCTGCTCAACGCGTTCACCGGCCTGACCGTGGCCGCGGGCGGGTACGTCCTGGGCAACACGCTGCTGCTGGTCGCCGGCACGCTGGTCGGCGCGTCCGGCACCTTCCTCACCCGCCTGATGGCCAACGCGATGGGCCGCTCGGTGTCCAACATCCTCTTCGGCGCCCTCAAGGGCGGCTCGACGCTCGGCGCCGGCGAGGCCTCCGACCGACCGGTGAGGTCCGCCGGTCCCGAGGACATCGCGATCCTGCTGGCGTACGCCGAGCGCGTCATCGTCGTGCCCGGCTACGGCCTCGCGGTGGCGCAGGCCCAGCACACGCTGCGCGAGCTGGTCGACGTCCTCACCGAGCGCGGCGCCAAGGTCGACTACGCCATCCACCCGGTCGCCGGCCGGATGCCCGGGCACATGAACGTCCTCCTCGCCGAGGCCCAGGTGCCCTACGAGCAGCTGATCGAGATGGACGACATCAACGGCGACTTCAAGAACGCCGACGTCGTCGTGGTGGTCGGCGCGAACGACGTGGTCAACCCGGCCGCCAAGACGACACCGGGCGCCCCGATCTACGGCATGCCGATCCTCAACGCCGACGAGGCGAAGCAGGTCGTCTTCCTCAAGCGCTCCATGCGTCCCGGCTTCGCGGGCATCGAGAACGAGCTGCTCTACGAGCCCGCCACGACGCTGCTGTTCGGCGACGCGAAGGACTCGCTGTCCAAGCTGCTGAGCGCGGTCAAGGCCCAGTAGTCGAGTCGTGTGCTGCAGTGGTCGCCCTGGCGACCGCTCCAGCACACGACCTCACCCCCAGCGCGACCAGGTCCTCGGCCACTGCCTCCGGCTCGTCGCGCAGCTCGATGGCGCTGCACCGCACGACGATCCGGACGCTCGTGGCGAGCTTGCGCTGTCGTCGCATGTCCGCTCCCCAGTGCAGGACGTCGGCATGGAAGGCCCCGTCGACCTCGAGGACCAGGGTCCGCCCGTCCGGCAAGGCCCACTCGCAGTCGGTGTAGCGCAGGCGGCCCTCGCGGTCGCGCCGCGGACGCTGTCTCGTGGGCGGCGGGAGGCGGTGCGTGCGGCACATCCGGCGTACGTCGATCTCGGCCAGCGACTGGGCGCCGCCGGCGACGTCGAGCAGCACCCGGCGGAACAGCCGAGCCCGGCGCAGCGGCCGCAACCGCTCGATCCAACCGGTGAGCGCCTCAGGCGTGGTGAGGCGCTGCTGGACGACGGCGGCGACGATGCCCTGCGCCGTGCGGACGCTCGGGTCGTACGCCGCGAACAGCAGCACCGCCGGCTCGAGCTGGCAGACCGGCAGCCTGCCGGGACGCGAGCCGCGCAGGTCGCGCAGCGGTCGCCTGGTGCGGAAGAACTCGATGCCAGGCACCGGGTCGAACGACCACTCGTCGTCGACGAGCACGGTCACGTGGTCCCGGCTCCAGCCGCGCAGCCCGGCGTTCTCGGCAGCACTCACGCCGCCCACGAGCGACCCGCGGCCGGCGTGGAGCACGCCGAGCCACTGCCGCTGCAGGAGCGTGGGCTCCCCGGTCGTCGTGGCCAGGACACGGTCGGTGTGCTGCCCCCAGCGCTCCGTCGCCAGCTTGTGCCGCATGACGGAGCGCGTCACTCCCAGGCGCGACAGCTGCCAGACGCCCAGCATGCCCGCCTGGAGCCGAGCCCGTTCGCGCCACCGTCCGTCGTCCATGGCCGCGAGTGTGGCCAGCGAGCAGGGACCGCGCGAACGACTGTCCACAGCCCCACTGTCGTGTGCTGGAGTGGTCGCCCTGGCGACCACTCCAGCACACGACTCACTTGTAGGTGACCGTGAACGCCTGCGTCGAGGTGTTGTAGACGATCGTGCCGCCGGTGAAGGTGGCGCTCTGGTTGACGCCGCTGGTGACCACTCGCGAGGTGGGGGTGCCGAGCTTGCCGGCCAGGCTGTTGAGCTGGCGGTAGCGCAGGTCGACCTGGCCGGTCAGGCCCCAGGCCTTGGTGCTGCTGACCCGGTAGATCGTGCCGAACTTGTAGCGCTGGTAGGCGGTGCTCCCGACCGGGACGATCTCGCCACCGGGGAAGCCGAGGACACCGCGCTGGTTGCCGAGGGCGCCGTACTCCGCGAGCACCGGTCCGCTCGGGATCCAGTGCGAGCCGAGGGTGCCCTGGGAGTAGAGCACCCCGCGACCCATCCGGGTGACGTAGCCGCCGGAGTCGGGGTACTCCGCCTCGAAGACGTTGCCGGTGGTGGCGACGCCGAGCTGACGGGCCTTGATCCGGTTGGGCGTGCTGTAGTTCGAGACGTACGACGCCACCTGGTCGCGCAGCCCGCCCTTGGCGTTGAGCCAGGCGTAGCCGTACTTCCCGGGGCAGGCGGTCGAGGTGGCCGGGCGGATGCCGACCTTGTAGACGTCGCGGTGACCCGAGACGCGCTGCAGCCGGCCGTTGGCGACGCCGTACGTGCCGGTCGCGGGGAGGTAGAACGTCCCGATCCGCCACCCGATCAGCCGGACGGCGGCGCTCTTCATGGCGGCCGTCGGCTGCGCCGTGTCGAGGTTGGCCATCATCGAGACGCCGGTGGCGTAGGTGTTGACGTCGTAGTTCCCGGCGTGGGCACCGCGCACCTGCTTGCGGACGCTGCCGCCGCGGCCCTCGAACATCTGGCCGTACTTGTCGATCAGGAAGTTGTAGCCGATGTCGCACCAGCCCCGGCCGTCCATGTGGAAGGCCTGGATGGAGCGGACGATGCCGGCCGACTGCGCCTTGGTGTAGCTGTTCGAGCCGGCGGTGTGGTGGAAGATCACGCCGCTCTCGTAGGTGCCGAAGACCGGCGAGTCGCACTTGGTCCCACCCCGGGCGCCCCAGCCGGCGCGGCTGATGATCCCGGCGGGCTGTCCGGTGTACGTCGGCGCCGACGCCGCTACTGCCGCGGGTGCCGCGGTCGCCGTGCGCGCAGAAGCCGTGCTCGTCGAGGCCGCTCCGGGGTCGACCAGCACCAGGTCGACGTCCTGGGGTGCCTTTCCGCTGGCGCCGAGCACCCGGGCGGCGACGCCGTCCGCGTCGCCGGCCCACAACGGCTCGGTGCCGGCGCGGGTTCCTGCGGCCGAGGGGCCGTCGGTGTCGGTGTCGACGTGGAGGTCGGTCCAGCCCGACCAGGTGCCGTCGCTGCGGGTACGGACCTGGACGCGGACGTCCTCCTGGCCGGTCCCCTGCTTCCAGGTCACGCCGACGAGACCGAAGTCCTTGGTCGCGCGCTCGGCGACGACGGCCTGCTGCGGGAGCGCCGCCGGTGCGGTGGCGGGGCTGTCGTCGTCGGGTGCGACCGTGACGGCGCGGCGCTGTGCGACCGGCACCGCCGGCACGTCGATCGTGCTGACCTTCGGGGCCTTGACCGAGGACGCGGTGGACGCGGCGGTGGCGGTCGTCGCCGGCGCGTCGGCCTGGGCGGTCGGGAGGGAGACGGTGGCGGACAGGGCGACCGGCGCGACGAGCGCGAGGGTGGCCAGGGGCGGGGCGAGACGGCGATGGCGCATCCGAGAGGGTCCGTTCGGTACGGGGAAGTGGTGCGAATCACCATAAGCCCGAAACCTGTGAGTCGAGGCTCGGCGGACCCTCTCGGACGACTCAGCGCGTCGCCGGCTCCCGCTCGTCGGAGAGGCGGAGCGCCTCTCCGAAGCCGAGCTTCCCCCCGGTGCGCAGCAGGCTGCGCTCGTAGATCCGCGCTCCGACCCGGATCAGCAGGACCGCGGC
Organism: Marmoricola endophyticus; assembly: GCF_014644415.1. Lineage (GTDB taxonomy): Bacteria > Actinomycetota > Actinomycetes > Propionibacteriales > Nocardioidaceae > Marmoricola > Marmoricola endophyticus. The sequence continues at coordinate 2,107,487 of NZ_BMKQ01000001.1, read as the reverse complement.
GAGCACGGTCAGCGCCAGCGCGACCAGCAGCTGCCACAGCGGGACCGATCCCTCGGCCAACCGTCCGGGCATCAGCATCGTGGAGGCGATCGGGAGCATCGAGACCACCGTCTTGACGCCCTCACCGGCGACGAAGGCGACGATGTACGGCACGAAGAGCAGCATCTGTGCCGGCGCCGTCGTCGACTGGAGGTCCTGCTGGCGGGAGGCCAGGGAGCCCGCGGCCGCCCACAGGCTGCTCAGCGCGACGAAGCCGAGCACGAAGAAGACGACGTACCACCCCAGCGCCGGCGCGATCGGGCCCAGCGCGCCGGTCTGGCCGGTGGCGACCAGCGCGATGGTGGCCGCGACGCCGAGCACGACGACCTGGGCGAGGGCCAGCACGCTCCACCCGAGGACCTTGCCCCACAGCAGCGCCCGGATCGGCACGGCGGCGGCGAGGATCTCGACGACCCGGCTCTCCTTCTCCTGGGTGACGCTGGTGGCGATCTGCATGCCGAAGCCGATGGCGGTGACGAAGAACAGCACCACGAAGACGTACGACGCCGCGGTGCGGACGCCCTCGTCCTCCGGGCCGGCGTCGAGGAGCCGCTGCGTGGTCTGCGTCCCGGCCTGCAGCTTCGCGAGGTCGACGTCCTGGTCCGCCGCGTTCGCGCTCAGCACGGTGGCGGGCACGGCACTCTGCAGGGCCTGCGCGAGGGTCGAGTCCACGTCGTCGTCGCCGACGACCTCGTAGCCGTCGCGGGTGGGGAGCAGCGCGGCGTCGGCGTCACCGGAGCGTACGGCGCGCTCGGCCGCCCCGCGGTCCGCGACCCGGTCGGCGGTGACCGTGGTGTCCTCCTGCAGCCGGTCGGCGATGCCGGAGGCGGCCTCGACCGCGCGCTGGCCGGTGCCGTCGACGACGGCGACGGTGTCGTCGTGCGGGCGGCCGTTGAGGAACCCGGAGACGACGATCATCGCCACGATGGCGACGACGAGGACGGCGCCGGAGATCAGGAAGCTCTTGCTGCGCAGGGCGGTGGCCATCTCGCGGCGGGCGACGACCTGCCACAGGCCCCGCGTCGTGGTGGGGTTCGTCATGAGGTGACCTCCCGGAAGATCTCGGACAGCGGTTGGCGGACGCGGGCGACCTCGAGCACCCGGCTCTTGGCGACGACGGCGGCGGTCAGGTCGGCGGGCGGGAGGCCGGTGAGGGACAGCAGCGCGGTGCTGCCGTCGACGTCGCTGACCTCGACGCCGTCGAGGTCGCGCAGCCAGGCGGCGTCCTCGCCGTCGAGGACGACGCGGTACTGCTCGCTGCCACGCTCGCGGAGCTCCTCGACGGCTCCCGAGGCGACCACGCGTCCCGCGGAGAGCACGATCAGGTCGTCGCAGAGCCGCTCGACCAGGTCGAGCTGGTGGCTGGAGAACAGCAGCGGCAGGTCGGCCGCCTCGTTGCGCAGCAGGTCGGTCATCGAGTCGACGGCCAGCGGGTCCAGGCCGCTGAACGGCTCGTCGAGCACGAGGGCGGTCAGCCGGTGGATCAGCGCGGCGGCGATCTGGACCCGCTGCTGGTTGCCCAGCGACAGGTCGTCGAGGAGGTCGTCGGCGCGGTCGGTGAGCCCGAAGTGCTCCAGCAGCGACGCGGTGCGCTTCCCCGCGTCGTACGTCGACATGCCGTGCAGGCGGGCGAAGTAGACCAGCTGCTCGCCCACCTTCATCCGCGGGTACAGCCCGCGCTCCTCCGGCATGTAGCCGAAGGTCCGACGCCGCTCGACGGTGATCGGCTCGCCGTCCCATGACACGGTCCCGGAGGTCGGGGCGAGGACCCCCATCAGCATCCGCATCGTGGTGGTCTTGCCGGCGCCGTTCGCGCCGACGAAGCCGGTGATCCGCCCGGGCTCGACCCGGAAGGACACGGCGTCGACGACGCGCTTGTCGCCGAAGACCCTGGTCAGGGAGGTGGCTTCGAGCATGTCCCCGACGCTAGGAGAGCCGACCGCCCGCCCGCATCGGCCGCGGGAGTGAACCGGGGTCCTCCGGTGGGAGGAGGGACCGGTCCCGCGGCGCCTACTCCATCAGCCCCGACTCGTACGCCGCGATGACCGCCTGCACGCGGTCCCGGACGTCGATCTTGGTGAGGATCCGCGACACGTGCGACTTCACGGTGGCCGAGGAGAGGTACATCTCGCCGGCGATCTCGGCGTTGCTCAGCCCGCGCGCCATCGCCGCCAGCACGTCGCGCTCGCGCTCGGTCAGGGTGTCCAGCCGCGGGTCCCTGGTCGCGGGGGCGCCGGTCGTCGAGCGGGCGATCACGCGCTGGGTCACCTCGGGTGCGAGCAGCGAGTGGCCCTCGGCGACGGTACGGATCGCGTGCACCAGGTCCTCGGGCGGGCAGTTCTTCAGCAGGAAGCCCGCTGCGCCGGCCCGCAGGGCCGAGAAGAGGTACTCGTCGTCGTCGAAGGTCGTGAGGATCAGCACCGACGTGCCGGGGTGGTCGGCGACGACGCGCTCGGTCGCCGCGATCCCGTCCAGGCCCGGCATCTGCACGTCCATCAGGGCGATGTCGGGAGCCTGCTCGGCCACGAGGCGGCAGCCGGCCTCGCCGTCGGCGGCCTCGCCGACCACCTCGATGCCGGGCTCGACCGAGAGGATCATCCGGAAGCCGGTACGGATCAGCTCCTGGTCGTCGACCAGCACCACGCGTACGGGCTGCTCGTCGCTCACCGGGGGGACTCCTCGACCGGGATCCGTACCCGCACCCGGAACCCGCCCTGCGGGCGCGGCCCGATGTCGGCGACCCCGCCGTGCATGGCCACGCGCTCCCGGATGCCGGTCAGGCCGTAGCCGCCACCCGTGGAGCGGCCCTCGCGGAGGTTGGCGCCGCGGCCGTCGTCGACCAGCTCCAGCTCGACCTGGCGTCCGGCGTCCCGGCTGTCGGACCCGAGGTAGCGCACCACGAGCGTCGCCTCCCGCGCACCCGAGTGGCGGCGGGAGTTGGTGACCGCCTCCTGGGCGACCCTGTACAGCGAGTGGGCCGCCGTCCCCGGCACCGGGAACGGCTCCCCCACGACACGGTGGGTGATGTGCGGGCGTGCGTCGTCGTCGGCGAGCGCGGCGATCTCGGCGATCCCGGGCTGGGGCGCGCGGTCCGAGGGCGCGAGCTCCTCCTCGTCGCGCAGCAGCCCGACGAGCTGGTGCATCTGGGCGACCGCCTCGCGGGAGGAGGACTCGATCGTGCCCAGCGCGAGGCGCGCGGCGTCCGGGTCGGCGGCGATCACCCGGCCCGCGCCGGTGGCCTGCAGACCGATCCCGCTGATGTGGTGGGCGACGACGTCGTGCAGGTCGCGCGCGATCCGCACCCGCTCGTCACGGACCGCCTGGCGTCGCTGCCGCTCGTCGACCCGGCGCTCGCGCTCGTGCTGCTCGGCCAGTGCCGCACGGCGCCGGGTCGAGCGCCACGCCGACTGGCCCCAGGCGATGGCGCCGAAGAAGTAGACGACGTTCACCGCCAGCGAGTAGACGAACATCGCCGTGCGCCGGGAGATCGCGCCCGGTGTCGGCAGCGGCGGCAGGTCGGCGACGACCAGCTGCTGGACCAGCCAGCCGAACATCGCCACGAGCACGATCGCGGTGACGACGTACAGCGCGCGCGGCGAGCGCGACCAGGCCCAGGCGGCGTACAGCACGGCGAACACGATCATCTGCACGGTGAAGGTCGCCGCGAGCTCGTTGTAGAGCAGCCCGATCGCGATGAACAGCCCCGACTGCAGCACCAGCGAGGTCAGCGGCCAGGTGCGGCGCACGGCGAGCAGCAGGCCCGCGACGCCGAACAGCACGTACGCCGCCCAGCGGTCCGTACCGGCGGGAGCGCCGAACGCACTGCGGTAGAGCTCGACGGAGGCGACGCAGACCACCGCACCCACCACGCCGACCAGCGCGTCGACGCGACGCTGCGCAGCGGTCGGGGCGGGCCGGGTCCAGCCTCTCTCGAGGAACTCGCCCAGCGGCCCGACCACGCGCTCCACGGTGACTACTGCGCCACGCCGTAGAGCCGGTCGCCGGCGTCGCCGAGCCCGGGGACGATGTAGCCGTTCTCGTCGAGCCTCTCGTCCATGGCGGCGGTGACCACGCGGACGGGGACGCCGACCTCGGCCAGGCCCGTCTCGAGGTTCGCGCAGCCCTCGGGGGCGGCGAGCAGGCAGATCGCGGTGATGTCGTCGGCGCCGCGGTCGACCAGGAAGCTGATCGCCGCAGCGAGCGTGCCGCCGGTGGCGAGCATCGGGTCAAGGATGTAGCACTGGCGCCCGGACAGGTCGCCCGGCAGACGCTCGGCGTACGTCGAGGCGCGCAGCGTCTCCTCGTCGCGGACCATCCCGAGGAAGCCGACCTCGACCGTCGGCAGCAGCCGCATCATCCCGTCGAGCATCCCGAGCCCGGCGCGCAGGATCGGCACGACGAGCGGCTTCGGGTGGGCCAGCGTCACGCCGTGGGCCGGCGACACCGGCGTCTGCACGGTCACGTCGCGCACGCGCACACCGCGGGTGGCCTCGTACGCCAGCAGCGTGACCAGCTCGTCGGCCAGCCGCCGGAACGTGGGGGAGTCGGTCTCGGTGTCGCGCAGCGTCGTCAGCTTGTGGGAGACGAGCGGGTGGTCGACGACGTGGACGTCCATGGGTCCACCGTAGTGGTCCGCGCAGTCGACGGCTCCTGCCAGACTCGATGCCGTGGTGGGGCGATCGGGCTGGTGGGAGCCGGCGATGCGCGAGGCGCTGGTCGAGGCCGCGCTCGCGGCCGGGCACGATGACGTGCCCGTCGGGGCCCTGGTGCTGGACCCGGACGGCGTCGTCGTCGGCCGCGGGCACAACCTGCGCGAGCGCGACGGCGACCCGACCGGCCACGCCGAGGTGGTCGCACTGCGCGAGGCCGCCCGGCACGCCGGCGAGTGGCGGCTGAGCGGGCACACGCTGGTCGTCACGCTCGAGCCGTGCACGATGTGCGCCGGCGCGGTCGTGCTCTCGCGGGTCGAGCGGCTGGTCTTCGGGGCGTACGACGACCGTGCCGGCGCCGTCGGCTCGCTGTGGGACGTGGTCCGCGACCGCCGGCTGAACCACCGCCCCGAGGTGCTCGGCGGTGTCCTGGCGGAGGAGTCGACCGCCCTCCTGGAGGGGTTCTTCGACGGCCGGCGCTGCTAGCGTCGCGGAGTGACCGACGACACGGCCCAGGGGACCCGGCTGCGCGTGGGGTCGGCCGACGGAGTCGAGCTCGACGTGCTCGAGCAGGGCGCGACCGTCCAGCGACTGGTGGTCACCGGGGGCGACGGCGTGCGCCGCAACGTGGTGCTCGGGCACGCGACGGAGCAGGAGTACCTCGACTCGACCGACTACCTCGGCGCCGTCGTCGGCCGCTACGCCAACCGGATCGCCGAGGGCCACCTGGTGCTCGACGGCGTCGAGCACCGTCTGGGGGTCAACGACCGCGGCCACCACCTGCACGGCGGTCCCGACGGCTTCGACCGCAGGCGCTGGGAGGTCGTGCGCCACGACGCCGACCGGGTCGAGCTGACGCTGGTCAGCCCCGACGGAGACCAGGGCTACCCGGGGCGCCTGCAGGCGCGGGCGTCGTACGCCGTCGAGGGCAGCAGCGTCCTCGTCGACCTGCGGGCGACCACCGACGCCCCGACCATCGTCAACCTGACCAGTCACTGCTACTTCGCGCTCGACGGGGACGTGGCGGGCACCAGCGTGCTGGACCACCTGCTGCGGGTGCCCGCCGAGCAGTGGACGCCGGTCGACGCCGCGGGCATCCCGACCGGCGAGGAGGAGCCGGTCGACGGCACCCCCTTCGACCTGCGCGGCGGTCCGCGGGTACGCGACGTGCTCGCCGCGACGCACCCGCAGCTCGCCGACGCCGGTGGTGTCGACCACGACGTGGTACCGGCCGGCACGGGGATGCGTACGGTCGCCGAGGTGGTCTCACCGGCGACCCGCACCCGTCTCGAGGTGCGCAGCGACCGGCCCGCGCTGCAGGTCTACACCGGGAACTTCCTCGACGGCAGCACCCGGTCGCTGGCCGGGCACCCGATCGAGCGGCACGCCGGGCTCGCGCTGGAGCCGCAGGTGCCGCCGGACTCGCCGAACCGGCCGGCTCTGCCCGGGTGCGTGCTGCGACCCGGCGAGACCTGGAGCGCGCGGATCGAGTGGCACTTCTCGGCGGTCGACGCATGAGGGTGGCCCTGCAGGTGACCTGCCTCAACGACGCTCTGTTCCCGCACGTCGGGCAGGCGGTGGTGACGCTGCTGCGTCGTCTCGGGGTCGACGTCGAGTTCCCCGAGGCGCAGACCTGCTGCGGTCAGCCGATGGTCAACACCGGCTACCTGGACGAGGCGGTGCCGGCGGTGCGGTCGTTCGTCTCGGCGTTCTCTTCCTACGACGCTGTGGTGACCCCCTCGGGGTCGTGCGCCGGGTCGGCGCGGCACCAGCACGGGCTCGTGGCCCGGCGGTCGGGTGACGCGGGGCTGCAGGCGGCGGTCGCGTCGTTGTCGCCGCGGGTCTACGAGCTGACCGAGTTCCTGGTGGACGTCCTCGGGGTGACCGACGTCGGGGCGTCGTACCCGCACGAGGTGACGTACCACCCCACCTGCCACTCGCTGCGGATGCTCGGTGTCGGCGACCGGCCCCGGCGGCTGCTCGAGGAGGTACGCGGCCTGCGGCTGCGCGAGCTGCCGTACGCCGACCAGTGCTGCGGGTTCGGCGGGACCTTCGCGGTGAAGAACGCCGACACCTCGATCGCGATGGGCGCCGACAAGGTGCGGCACGTGCGCGAGACGGGCGCCGAGGTGCTCGTCGCCGGCGACTCGTCCTGCCTGATGCACCTCGGCGGGCTGATGGAGCGGCAGCGGTCCGGGGTGCGCACGATGCACCTCGCCGAGGTGCTGGCGGCCCAGGAGTGAGCGAGCAGGTGCAGGCGCCCGTGGGCACGACGTTCGTGGGCATGCCCGCGTTCCCCGACGCGGCGCGGGACGCGCTGGGCGATCCCGTGCTGCGGCACAACCTGGCCCACGCGACCGGCACGATCCGCGACAAGCGGGCACGCGTCGTCGCGGAGGTCGACGACTGGGAGGACCTGCGCGTCGACGGGGCCGCGGTCAAGGACACCGCGCTCGCGGACCTGGGGACGCACCTCCTCGCGCTGGAGTCCGCGCTCACCGCGCGCGGCGCGCGCGTGCACTGGGCACGTGACGCGGCTGAGGCCAACGCGATCGTGGCCGGGATCGCGAAGGGCCACGGCGTCGACGAGGTGGTCAAGGTCAAGTCGATGGCCACTCAGGAGATCGGGCTCAACGAGGCGCTCGAGGCCGAGGGGATCGCCGCCTGGGAGACCGACCTGGCCGAGCTGATCGTGCAGCTGGGCGAGGACCGGCCCAGCCACATCCTGGTGCCCGCGATCCACCGGAACCGGGCGGAGATCCGCGCGATCTTCCGCGACCGGATGGCCGCGGCGGGGCGCCCGGCCCCCGACGACCTGACCGACGAGCCGGCCGAGCTGGCGGCGGCGGCTCGGCTGCACCTGCGCGAGAAGTTCCTGCGCGCCCGGATGGCCGTGTCCGGCGCGAACTTCGCCGTGGCCGACTCGGGCACCCTCGTCGTCGTCGAGTCCGAGGGCAACGGGCGGATGTGCCTGACGCTGCCGGAGGTGCTGGTCTCGGTGGTCGGCATCGAGAAGGTCGTGCCGACCTGGGACGACCTGGGCACGATGCTCCGGCTGCTGCCCCGCTCCTCGACCGGCGAGCGGATGAACCCGTACACCTCGACCTGGGCCGGGGTCACGCCCGGCGACGGCCCGCAGGAGATGCACGTCGTCCTCCTCGACAACGGGCGCACCCGGGCGCTGGCCGACGAGGTCGGCCGCCAGGCGCTGCGCTGCATCCGCTGCTCGGCGTGCCTCAACGTCTGCCCGGTGTACGAGCGCACCGGCGGCCACGCGTACGGCTCGGTCTACCCGGGTCCGATCGGCGCCATCCTGAACCCGCTGCTCCAGGGACCCGGGTCGAGCGCGTGGGTCGACTCGCTGCCGTACGCCTCGTCGCTGTGCGGTGCCTGCTACGAGGTCTGCCCGGTCCGGATCGACATCCCCTCGGTGCTGGTGGACCTCCGCGCGCAGGTCGTCGACGCCAAGCGGATAGTCCCTGACGTTTCTGCGGCCGATTCGGGCGTACGACCGCGACAACGTCCTGCAGCGCCCTCCCCGCAGAGCCTGGCGATGAAGGGTGCGGCGATGACCTTCGCGTCCGCACGGCGGCTCGGCCTGGCCGAGCGCTTCGCCGGCGTGGGTACGTCGCTCGCGCGCCGCCTGCCCTGGCTGCCGGGAGTCTCCGCCTGGGCCGGTGCCCGCGACCTGCCCCAGGCGCCGGCGGAGTCCTTCCGCCGCTGGTGGCGCCGTACGGACGGGGGTCGACGGTGACGTCTGCTCGCGAGGAGATCCTGGCGCGGGTCCACGCGGCGACGGCGGAGGCCGTCGCTCCGGAGCGCCCCGCGCTCGCGCCTTCCGGGCCGGTGGACGTCGACCTCTTCGCCGAGCGGGTGGCCGACTACGAGGCGGTCGTCGAGCGGTGCGCGCCCGAGGAGGTCACCGAGCGCGTCGCCGCCCGGGTGGCCGGCCTGCGGGTCGTGGTGCCCGACGGCCTCCCGTTCGCCGTCGCCGGCTCGGTCGCGGACGACGGGCTCGTCGCCGCCGACCTCGACGCGCTCGACGGGGTCGTGACCACGGCGACCGTCGGCATCGCCGAGACCGGCACCATCGTCCTCGACCACGGCCCCGGCCAGGGCCGCCGCGCGCTCACGCTCGTACCCGACCTGCACGTGTGCGTCGTCCGCGCCGACCAGGTCGTCGCCGACGTCCCCGACGCTGTGCGCCGCCTGGACCCCGCTCGCGCCCAGACCTGGATCTCCGGCCCCTCGGCGACCAGCGACATCGAGCTCTCCCGGGTCGAGGGCGTCCACGGCCCGCGCACCCTCCACGTGCTGCTGACTCGTTGAGTGGTGCCCCCTGCTGGCCCGAGTGGTGCCCTCTGCGGGCTCGAGTGGCTCGTTCTGCTGCGCGATTGGGCGGCGGGTCCGGCACTCCGGTACATTCGCCCGCGGTGGCGTGTCCGAGAGGCCGAAGGTGCATCACTCGAAATGATGTGTGGGGTCAAACCCACCGTGGGTTCAAATCCCACCGCCACCGCCAGTGAACGGTCCCGGGCAGCGCGCCCGGGGCCGTTCGTCGTACGACGATGGGCGGGTGCACCTCGACGACCTGACCGAAGCGCCGCTGACGTACGCCGAGGTCGGCGCGACGTACGACGAGCTGCCGGACGGCTACCACCACCTCACCGCCAGCGGGTACGTCGGCTCCGGCCGCGCCCGCTTCGCAGACGCGGCGCGGGTGCTGCTCGGCTGGGAGATGCATCGGCGAGCCGGTCTGACGGTGCGCACGCGGGAGCCGAGCGTGACCGAGGACGCCGTCGCGATCCTCGGGATCGGCGTCGGGCCGCTCCGGGTCAGCGCCCCGGTCCGCGTCGTCCGCGTCGTCGACGAGTCGGACTGCCAGGGCTTCGCCTACGGGACACTGCCCGGGCACCCGGAGTGCGGCGAGGAGCGCTTCGAGGTGCGGATCGGACCGGACGAACGGGTCACGGCCCGCATCGCGGCGTTCTCGCGACCGGGCACGAGGCTGGCGGGTGCTGTCGGGCCCCTGGGGAGGGGCGCTCAGTCGGTGGTGACGCGCCGCTACCTGGCTGCGCTGGCGCGCTGAGCGCTCAGGCGGGGCGGTGACGCAGACGAGGGCGGCGGGCCCGCTTCTCCGCCTCGATCTCCGCGCGTGCCTTCTCGCGAGCGCGGGTGAAGTAGGCCTTCGGGTCGGCGAGGATCTGCTCGACGCGCTCGTCGCGACCCTTGCCAGGGAGCTTCACTGCCATGGCGACCTCCTGCTCGAGTCCCATTCTGCCCGACGGGTGAGGACCTTTCTAGACGGTGGCACCGACACTGGGCTCACCGGCTCCCGAGCGCGACGGCGAGCAGGCCGGCCATCAGCCGCAGCAGCCCCATGTCGTCGTCGTCGAGCGAGCCGGGCTCGACGGCGTCGAGGGTGAGCATCCCCAGCGCGGTGTCGCCGGCGATCACGGCGACCGAGATGAACGCGCGGTAGTCGCGGTCCTTGTCCGTGTCCCACCCCGTCGGTGGGTCGGTGCGCACGTCGGCGCAGCGCAGGTCCTGGTCGGCGAGGACCAGACCGATGGTGGCGTCACCGGACGGGATCCCCTCGACGAACCGGGTCGTCGGCGACCCCGCGCGCCCGGCGAAGCTGGTGGGCTCCAGCGCCCGCGGCGGGCCGGGTGTCAGCTTGAACCAGCACGCCCCGAGCGGTCCGGGCCGACGAACTCAGAGGCCGTCTTGAGCACCAGCGGCACCGCTTCCGCCCGCAGCTGGAACAGGCGGGTCGGGTCGGTCTCCACCGCCAGGCTGCCCAGCAGCCGCACGATCGGGTCGAGGGCGTCGTTGACCGCGACCCGGGTCTCGAGGCGCGCCTCGATCTCGCGTTCCTCGGCGGTCGCCTCGCCGCCTGCGGCGACCACCGCGCGGGCCTGTGGCACGAGGAAGGCCATGGCCGTGGTCACGATCTGCAGCGTCGACCACAGCGCCAGGGAGAATCCCGAGGCCGAGCGGGTCTGCACGGCGCTGAACACCGACAGGGCCACGAAGATCACGCCGACGGCGAGCCAGGCGTACGAGCCCTCCGCCTTCGTACGCCGTTCTCTGTCCACGACGTGATCTTGGCAGGACCGACCGACAGCGCGATGCGCGAGTCGACCCGGCAGAACCAGCAACTCGACCCGGTAGGACGCACTACTCAACGGGGCAGGGGCGACCCGACTACCCCAGCGCGCGGTCCAGGTTGAGGGCGGCGGAGATGAGCGAGAGGTGGGTGAAGGCCTGGGGGAAGTTGCCCAGCTGCTCGCCGGAGAGTCCGATCTGCTCGGCGTACAGGCCGAGGTGGTTGGCGTAGGTGAACATCTTCTCCAGCGCCAGGCGGGCGTCCTCCACGCGGCCGGCGCGGGTGAGGGCCTCGACGTACCAGAACGAGCACAGCGAGAACGTGCCCTCCTCGCCGCCGACACCGTCGGTGGACTCCTCGGTGTCGTAGCGGAAGACCAGGCTGTCGGTGACCAGGCGCTTCTCGACGGCGTCGAGGGTGGACAGGAAGCGGGGGTCGTTGGGCGCCACGAACTTCACCATCGGCATCAGCAGCACGCCGGCGTCCAGCGTCGCGGAGCCCTCGTGCTGCATGAACGCGCCGACCTCCGCGTCCCAGGAGTGGGTCATGATCCGCTCGTAGACCTTGTCGCGGACCTCCGCCCAGCGAGCCAGGTCCCCGGGCAGCCCACGCTGCCGGGCGACCCGGATCATCCGCTCGAGCGCCACCCACTCCATCAGCCGCGAGGTGGTGTGCGCCTTCGGCTCGTCGCGCACCTCCCACATCCCGGCGTCGTCGCGGTCCCAGTTGCCCACCAGCCAGTCGACGATCCGCAGCAGATCGGTCCAGGCGTCGTGGGAGAGACCCGGGCCGTACTTGTTGAACAGGTAGACCGAGTCGATCAGCTCGCCGTAGATGTCCAGCTGCAGCTGCTCGACCGCGGCGTTCCCGACGCGTACGGGCCGTGAGTCGCGGTAGCCCGAGAGGTGCTCCAGCTCGTGCTCCTCGGTGGGCACGTTCCCGTCGAGGTCGTAGAGCACCCGCAGCGGCCCGAGCTCGTCGTTCGACGGCGTCTCGCCCAGGCGCCGCGACAGCCACGCGACGAACGCGGCCGCCTCCTCGGTGAACCCGAGCCGGAGCAGGGCGTACAGGCTGAACGCCGCGTCGCGGATCCACACGTAGCGGTAGTCCCAGTTGCGCCCGCCGCCGATGTGCTCGGGCAGGCTGGTCGTGGGCGAGGCGATGATCCCGCCGGTCGGCTCGTGGCACATCAGCTTCAGCGTCAGCGCGGACCGGTCGACGCGCTCGCGCCAGCGTCCGGTGTACGTCGAGTGGCTCAGCCAGTCGCGCCAGAACGCCGCCGTACGGTCGAAGAGGCGCTCCACGTCACGCTCGTCGAAGCCCTGCATCGGCTCGTCCGGCTCGAGGACCTCGAGCACGAACAGCGCCGACCCGCCCTGCTCGAGCGCCACCTCGGCGGTCACGTCGCGACCGTCGGTGACCAGGTCGACGGTGGCGGTCAGGCCGATCGCGACGTCCCCGTCGACGATGCGCACTCCGCCGTCGACGCTGTCAGGGGCGGAGTCCGCGCGCCCGTAGTCGGGTCGCGCGGCCATCCGCATCGCCAGCTCGGCCGACCCGCGAACGGCGACCACCCGGCGCACGAGGCGCTGGCGGTGACCCTCGTCGTGGGCGCGCATCACCGGCATGAAGTCGTGCAGCTCGGTCACGCCGTGGTCGGTGAGGAAGCGGGTGACGAGGATGTTGGTGTCGGGGAAGTAGTACTGCTGGGTCCGGATCACCTCACCCTTCGGGTGGATCCGCCAGTCGCCGCCCTTCTCGTCGTCCAGCACGGAGGCGAAGATGCTGGGGGAGTCGAAGCGCGGTGCGCAGAACCAGTCGATGGTCCCGTCCGAGCCCACCAGTGCGCAGGTGCGCAGGTCGCCGATCAGCCCGTGCTCGGCGATCGGCAGCTGCTCGCGGTCAGCCATCGCGGCCGAGTCGCCATCCGCCCTCGGGCAGGTCGAGCGCGGCCTGCGGACCCCACGAGCCCTGGGCGTACGACTGCACCTCGGGCCGGTCCTCCATCACCGGCTGCACGACCTCCCAGAGCCGGTCCACCTCGTCGGAGCGGGTGAACAGCGTCCGCTCGCCGCGCAGCACGTCGAGCAGCAGTCGCTCGTACGCCTCCAGCGGCTCGGCGTCGGGCGCGTCGTCGGCGAGGTCGAGCCGCAGCGTCCCCTCGATCAGGTCCATGTCGGGACCCGGCCGCTTGGCACGCACGTCGACGGTGACCCGGGGGTCGTCGGTGAGCTCCAGCGCCAGCTCGTTGCACCCGCTGTCGCCGTTGCCGAAGATGGTCGACTCGGGGGTGCGGAACCGTAGCGTGATCAGCCGCCGCCCGTCGGCCAGGGCCTTGCCGGTGCGCAGGTGGAAGGGCACGTCGCGCCAGCGGTCGTTGTCGACGTACGTGGTCAGCGCGACGAAGGTCTCCACGTCGGAGTCCTCGGCGACGTCGTCGGAGTCGCGGTAGCCGTCGTACTGCCCGAAGACGGTGCGCTCCTTGTCCAGCGGCCGCAGTGCCTGGAACACCGCGGACTTCGCGTCGCGGACGGCGGCCTCCTCGAACGTCCCGGGGTCCTCCAGGGCGACGAAGCCGAGCAGCTGGCACAGGTGGGTGGAGATCATGTCGCGCAGGCAGCCGGTCGACTCGTAGAAGGACTCGCGCCCCTCGACGGTCAGCGTCTCGGGTACGTCGATCTGCACCGACTCGATGGAGCTGCGGTCCCAGGCCGGCTCGAAGAGCCCGTTGGCGAAGCGCAGGGCGAGGATGTTCTGCACCGCCTCCTTGCCCAGGAAGTGGTCGATGCGGAAGACCTGCTCCTCGTCCACCACGTCCTTGAGGGCGGCGTCGAGCGAGCGGGAGGACTCCAGGTCGGTGCCGAACGGCTTCTCGATCACCAGGCGGGCCCGGTCGGCGAGCCCGGTCTCGCCGAGCATCCCGATCATCGGCTGCATGGCCGAGGGCGGCACCGAGAGGTAGACCAGGCGGCGCACGTCGTCCACCCCGTCGACGTCGCTGTCGCGGACCAGCCGCTCCTCGGCCGCCGCGACCGCGTCGGCCAGGTCCGAGCCGTCGTCGGCGTCGGAGGTGCAGAACGAGATCCGCGCGACCAGCTGGTCGGCGACCGCGGAGTCGAGGTCCTCGACGGTCTCGTCCAGACCCTTGCGGACCCGGTCGCGGAACTCGTCGTCGGTGCCGGGGGAGTGCCGGCCGGAGCCGATGACGGCGTACTCCTGCGGGAGCCGGCCGGCCTCGGCGAGGTGGTAGAGGCCGGGGAACAGCTTCCGGGCGGCGAGGTCGCCGGTGGCACCGAAGAGGACGAGGACGTGGGGAGCGAGGGACTCGGTCGTGTCAGGCACGTCAACCGTTGTACCCGACCTGCCCTCGGTCGAACGTGTGGCGTGCGGCCTAAAGGGCATGCCCCTCAACTCGTGGCCTGCTGTCCGCCGCCCATCACGCACGCTGGCGGCGTTGCGGAAGCTCGACGGGCCGCCGGCCCGCCTTCGCTCCCGCGCCAAGCCACCACCCCACGAGAGCGCTCGCTTCGCTCGCGCTCCCGCGGGACCCCGGAGCTGCCAGCGCACGCGCTGGACGACGTTCAGCGAACGGCCAGAATCGAGGGACACGCCCTAGGCCGTCAGCCCGACCGCGAGCACCGCGACGTCGTCCTCGTTGCCCTCGCCCACGAGATCGGCGAACAGGCCGTCCAGCAGTGCGTCCGGGGCCTTGCCGTGGTGCTCGGCCGCCGCGTCGCGCAACCGCCGGAGCCCAGCGGTCACGCACTCGCCGCGACGCTCCACCAGACCGTCGGTGAACAGCAGGAGCACCGAGCCCTCGGGGACGAGGGCCGTGCGGTCGCGCCGCTCGGACGTGGCGTCGACGCCGAGGACGAGATCGGCCCCCATCGGGTCCTCGAGCAGACCGGCGGACCCGTCGGGACGCACCACCAGGGGCGGGAAGTGGCCGGCGTTGGTCCAGCTCAACCGACGCTGACCGGTGCCGTCGGGCTGCTCGGCGCGGACGTAGAGCAGGCTGGCGAACCGGTCGATGCCGAACGAGTCCAGGGCCTGGTCGAGCTGGGCGACGTTGGACGCCGGGGAGCCGTCGTGGCCGAAGGAGAACGCGCGCAGCATGCTGCGCACCTCGCCCATCACGGCCGCGGCGGCGATGTCGTGCCCGGAGACGTCGCCGATCATCACGTCGGTCGAGCCGCTGTGGGTGACCACCGCGTCGTACCAGTCCCCGCCGACGCGGTCGCGCGCGGCGGCCGGCCGGTAGCGCGCCGTCAGCTCCAGCGCGGACACCTGCGGGAGGCGCGGCAGCATGGCCGCCTGGAGGGTGGTCGAGACGAGCTCGCGCTCCTCGAGCAGCTCCGCACGCTGGACCGCCTGGGAGACGTACGACGCCAGCGTCGCGATGGTGACCCGGTGCTCGGCCGAGAGGTCCTGCTGCCCCTCCCACACCAGGGCCAGCACCCCGAAGGTGCGGCCCAGGCCGAGCGGCATGAAGACGCGGGTCTCGCCGACCTGCCGGCTGAGGTCGAGGTCGTACGGGCGGGCGTTCTGCTCCGCGCGGGTGGCGAAGACCAGCGACCGCCCGGTCAGGACCACCTCGCCGGCGGGGTTGCCCATCGTCACCGGGAGGTCGGCGTTGATCGCCGCCGAGACCCACCCGCCCGACGGGTCGCAGACGTGGTGCAGCCGGTCGGTGTCCGAGGCGTCCCGCGCCGTGCGGAGCAGCCAGATCGCGCCGTGCAGGCACTCGAGCTGGTCGACCGCCACGCGTTCCACGGCGAAGGCGATGTCGTCGAGGGTGCGGGTCGAGGACAGCCCCTCGCTCAGGGCGAGCAGCACCCGGCTCCGGCGGCCCAGCTCCTGGGCGCGCTGGGCCTGGCGCTCGGCGTCCGCGCGACCGCGCAGGTGCGCCATCTCGCCGGAGCACCCCTCGGCGAGGTCCGCGATCGTGCCGAGGTCCTCGCCGGTCCAGTAGCGCGGCTCGTGGTCGATCACGCCGAGCGCGCCGATCGTCCTCCCGGACGGGTCACGCAGGGGCCAGGCGGCCACGGCGGCGATCTCCAGCGCGACCAGCGAGGGGTCCGGCGGGGTCTCGCCGTCCCCGCTCACGACCGGCCCGTCGCTCGCCCGGACCAGCGCCATCACGGCCTCGTGCTCCGGGTCGAGACCGGTGGACTCGGTGGTGCAGACGACGGCCAGCGGTACCTCGAGGTAGCGCTCGAGCATCCGCTCGTAGCGCAGGACGAGGTCCTCGGAAGCCGGCAGCGCGTGCAGCACCGGACCTCCTGTCCGCGTCGACGTCGGGGCTGGTCTCGAGCCTAGGCCCGAAGCCGACGCCGCGACCTCACTTTGCGCGAACTCGAGGAGCCCCGCAGAGGGTCCGTGCGCCCCCTCGGACCGGGCTCATCGCGCGCCGCGGACGTACTGCGGGGGCCACGGCGCCTCCTCGAGCGGTACGCGGAGCTCCCGCGCCGCCCGCTGCGGCCACCCCGGCTCGCGGAGCGCGGCACGGGCGAGCAGCACCGCGTCGGCCTGACCGGTGGCCAGCACCTGCTCGGCCTGGGCGGGCTCGGTGATCAGACCGACGGCACCGGTGGGCAGCCCGGCCTCGCGCACCCCGGCGGCCAGGGGCACCTGGTAGCCGGGACCGACCGGGATGTCGGCCGCGACGTTGCCTCCCGAGGAGACGTCGACGAGGTCGACGCCGTCCTCGCGCAGCCGGCGCGCCAGGTCGACGGACTGGTCGAGGTCCCAGCCGCCGTCGGTCCACTCGGTGCCCGAGATCCGGACCAGGAGCGGCATGCCGTCGGGGATCGCCGTCCGGACCGCGCGGGTCACCTCGCGCAACAGCTTCACGCGCCCGTCGAAGGACCCGCCGTACGCGTCCTCGCGGCGGTTGGACAGCGGGGAGAGGAACTGGTGCAGCAGGTAGCCGTGCGCCGCGTGGATCTCCACGGTGTCGAAGCCGGTCCGGGCGGCCCGGTCCGCCGCGGTCGCGAAGTCGGAGATCACCCGGTCGATGCCGTCCTGGTCCACAGCGACCGGGTCCTCGAAGCCCTCGAACGGCACCCGGCTGGGGGCGAGCGTCTGCCAGCCGCCGTCGTCGACGGGCACGGTGCCGCTGTGCTCCGCCCACGGCCGGTACGTCGACGCCTTGCGCCCGGCGTGGGCGAGCTGGGTGCCGATCGCCGAGCCCTGGCCGTGCACGAAGTCGACCACCCGGCTCCAGGCCTCCGCCTGGGCGTCGTTCCACAGCCCCGCGTCCTGCGGCGAGATCCGGCCCTCGGGGCTGACGGCGGCCGCCTCGGTCAGCAGCAGCCCGAAGCCGCCGGTCGCCCGGGCACCGAGGTGCACCAGGTGCCAGTCGTCGGGCACCCCGTCGGTCGCGGAGTACTGGCACATGGGCGCGAGCCAGACGCGGTTGCGGACGGTCAGCGAGCGGAGGGTCAGTGGGGCGAAGAGCAACGACACGGCCCGCGCAACCGGCTCGGGGAGATCGGTGTTCCCGGAGTGGACTGTGGCGTGCGGCTACGGCCGCTCCGCGGGGGATACCGCCTCGAACCGCATGAACCCACCCCGCGCCGGGTATCTCACGAGGCGTGACGCGATTCGGCTACACCCTGATGACCGAGCAGAGCGGCCCGAAGGCGCTCGTCGACTACGCCGTCGGCGCCGAGCGCGCCGGCTTCGACTTCGAGGTCTCGAGCGACCACTACTCGCCGTGGCTGGCCTCGCAGGGGCACGCGCCGTACGCCTGGAGCGTGCTCGGGGCGGTGGCCCACGCGACGCAGCGCGTCGAGCTGATGACGTACGTGACCTGCCCGATCATCCGCTACCACCCGGCCGTCGTCGCGCAGAAGGCCGCGACGCTGCAGCTGCTCGCCGACGGGCGGTTCACGCTGGGCCTGGGCGCGGGGGAGAACCTCAACGAGCACGTCGTCGGCGAGGGCTGGCCGCCCGTGGACCAGCGGCAGGACATGCTCGTCGAGGCGATCGAGATCATCCGGGCCCTGCACTCAGGGGAGCTGACGACCTACGACGGGGAGTACTTCCGGGTCGACTCGGGACGGGTGTGGGACGTGCCCGAGCAGGCCGTGGACCTCGCGGTCGCGGTCAGCGGGGAGAAGTCGGTGGAGCGTTTCGGCCCGCTCTCGGACCACCTCGTCGCCGTCGAGCCGAAGGCCGACCTCGTCACGGCGTGGAACGCGACCGACGGCGCTCCCCGCATCGGCGAGGGCGGTGCCCGGGCGATCGGGCAGATCCCGATCAGCTGGGACCCCGACTCCGAGGACGCCGCCGTCGAGCGTGCCCACGACCAGTTCCGGTGGTTCGCCGGCGGGTGGGCGGTCAACGCCGACCTTCCGACGTCGGCCGGCTTCGCCGGGGCCACCCAGTTCGTCCGCCCCGAGGACGTCGCGCAGGCGATGCCGTGCGGCCCTGACCTGGACGCGGTCGTGGAGGCGGTCAGGCCGTTCTGGGAGGCCGGGTTCACCGACGTCGCACTGGTCCAGATCGGCGACGAGCAGCAGCAGCGGTTCCTCGACGAGGCCGCCGGGCCGCTGCTGGAGAAGCTGCGCAGCGCAGCGGGCTGAGAGGAGAGGGACATGGCGAAGGCAGACGACGACCACGGCTCGTCGGTCAAGGACGACGAGCTCTACGAGAAGATCCGCGACGAGGGCGGCAGCAAGGAGAAGGCGGCCCGGATCGCCAACGCCGCAGCGAACCAGGGCCGGTCGCAGGTCGGCCGCAAGGGCGGGAAGTCCGGCGACTACGAGGACTGGACCGTCGAGGAGCTGCACGACCGGGCCGCCGAGCTCGACGTCGAGGGCAGGTCGAGCATGACCAAGGACGAGCTGATCGAGGCGCTGCGCGACCGCTAGTCCGGTGTCGTGAGCCGATCTCCCTGTCGTGGGGGGCGCTCACGCGCTGCGCGGCGCGTACATCAGCACGGCCATGCCGCCCAAGCAGATGATCGCGCCGAGGACGTCGACGCGGTCGGGGCGGTAGCCGTCGAACGCCATGCCCCACACGATCGACCCGGCGACGAACACGCCGCCGTAGGCCGCCAGGGTGCCGCCGAAGGGCGCGTCCGGCTGCAGAGTGGCCACGAAACCGCTCGGTGTGGGCCCAAGGCGGCGGGGGCGTTAAGAGGTCGTAAACATCCGGGCACGCCTCGCGCTCGGCGTACTACACCAGTGCTCGTGCCCGACCTGATCTACGTCTTGACGACCCTCGTGGCGTTCGCCCTGCTCGCCCTGCTGGTCGGTGCCCTCGGGCGCCGCCTGGACGATGCCGACGCGGGGGTGGCTCCCACCGGACCCGCCAAGAGCCACGACACCGAGCCGGCGGGCCGGTGAGCGCCGTGCTCGCCGCAGTCCTGCAGGTGCTCCTGCTGGTCCTGCTGCTCGCGCTGGTCGTCCCGCTGCTGGGCCGCTACCTGGCGCACCTGTTCACCGCCCCGACGCACCTGCGGTTCGAGCGGGCGACCTACCGGCTGCTGCGGGTGGACCCGGACGCCGACCAGCACTGGCGCTCGTACGCCTTCTCGGTGCTGGGCTTCTCCCTGGTCAGCGTGCTGTTCCTCTTCGTCTTCGGGCGGGTCCAGCAGTGGTTGCCGCTCGACATCGGGATGTCGGCGCTGCCCGCGGACGGTGCGTGGAACACCGCGGTCTCCTTCGCCACCAACACCAACTGGCAGTGGTACTCCGGCGAGGCGGCGATCGGTCACCTGATGCAGATGGCCGGGCTCGCGGTGCAGAACTTCGTCAGCGCCGGCGTCGGTCTGGCCGTCGCCGCAGCGTTCGCCCGGGGGCTGGCGCGCACCAGCGCGGGCGGGCGGGTCGGCAACTTCTGGTCAGATCTGGTCCGTGTCGTGCTCCGCCTGCTGCTGCCGGCGTCGTTCGTCGCCGCCCTGGTCCTGGTCGCGCTCGGGGTGGTGCAGAACCTCTCGGGACCTCGCGGCGTGACGACGCTGGACGGCGGCACCCAGCAGGTCACCGGCGGGCCGGTGGCCAGTCAGGAGGCGATCAAGGAGATCGGGACCAACGGCGGCGGCTTCTACAACGCCAACTCCTCCCACCCGTTCGAGAACCCCACCGCGCTGAGCAACCTGCTCGAGATCTTCCTGCTGCTGGTGATCCCCTTCGCGATGGCCTGGGCGTTCGGCGTGATCGTGCGCGACCGCCGTCAGGGCGGCGCGGTCATGGCGGTGATGGGCTCGCTGTGGCTGGTCTCGGTCGGCCTCCTGACCTGGGCCGAGCTCGCCGGGCACGGCACGGCGCCGTCTCTCGCGGGCGCTGCCATGGAGGGCAAGGAGACCCGATTCGGCGAGGCAGCGAGCGCCCTGTTCGCCGCCTCGACGACGGCGACGTCGACGGGCTCGGTGAACGCCATGCACGACTCGCTGACCGCCCCGGGCGGCGGGGTGGCGATCGTCAACATGCTGCTCGGCGAGGTCGCCCCCGGCGGGGTCGGAGCCGGGCTGTACGGGATGTTGATGCTCGCGGTCGTCACCGTGTTCCTCGCCGGACTGATGGTAGGCCGCACCCCGGAGTACCTCGGGCACAAGATCGGCCAGCGCGAGATCGTGGTCGTCGCGCTCTACATCCTGACCATGCCGGTCCTCGTCCTGGCCGGGGTCGCGATCGGTCTGACCGCGCCCGCCGGGCTCGCCGGCCTGCAGGAGAGCGGCTCGCACGGCCTGTCCGAGGCGCTGTACGCCGTCGCCTCGGCCAGCAACAACAACGGGAGTGCGTTCGCCGGTCTGGCGACGGGCACGCCGTTCTGGAACACGCTCCTCGGGCTGTGCATGCTGCTGGGCCGGTTCGTCCCCATCGTGCTCGTCCTCGCCCTGGCGGGTCGGTTCGCCGCGCAGCACCGGGTCCCCGTCGGTGCCGGGACCCTGCCCACCCACCGCCCCCTCTTCGTCATCCTCCTCTCGGGCGTCACCGTCATCGTGGTCGGACTGACCTTCGTGCCGGTGCTCGCCCTCGGACCCATCGCGGAGTCGCTGTCGTGAACGAGAACCAGAAGCTGGACACCCGGACGACCGCCGAGCCGGGGTCGGACGAGCACGACGGGGCCGGACCGGCGCACGCGCAGGCCGAGTACGCCGAGGTGCCGTCCGCGCTGCTGACGGCGTCGATGCTCCGCGAGGCCCTGCCTGGGGCCCTGCGCAAGCTCGACCCGCGAGCCCTGGCGGCGACGCCGGTGATGCTGATCGTGGAGATCGGCGCCGTGGCCACCGCGGTGCTCTCGATCATCGACCCCAGCACCCTGGGATGGGCGGTGACCGTCTGGCTGTGGCTCACCGTGCTGTTCGGCACGCTCGCCGAGTCCGTCGCCGAGGGCCGGGGCAAGGCGCAGGCGGCCAGCCTGCGCGCGCTGCAGACCGAGACCACCGCCCGGCGGCTGACCGGTCGTGACCGCAGGCGGCTGGCGGACCAGCCGACGGAGGAGGTGGCCAGCACCTCGCTTCGGGCCGGTGACCTCGTGCTCGTGGCTGCGGGTGAGCGAGTTCCCGGTGACGGCGACGTCGTGGAAGGCGTCGCGTCGGTCGACGAGTCGGCGGTCACCGGCGAGTCCGCACCGGTGATCCGGGAGTCGGGCGGCGACCGCAGTGCGGTCACCGGAGGCACGACCGTGCTCAGCGACCGGATCGTCGTGCGCATCACCTCCGACCCCGGCCAGTCCTTCGTCGATCGCATGATCGGGCTGGTCGAGGGCTCGCAGCGCCAGCGCACCCCCAACGAGCTGGCCCTGAACGTCCTGCTGGGCACGCTCACCGCGGTCTTCGTCGCGGTGTGCATCTCGCTGTACTTCGTCGCCGACTACTCCGACGCCCACCAGAGCCTGCTGGTGCTGACCGCGCTGCTGGTGTGCCTCATCCCCACGACCATCGGCGCCCTGCTCTCGGCGATCGGTATCGCCGGCATGGACCGACTCGTACGGCGCAACGTGCTGGCCATGTCGGGCCGTGCCGTCGAGGCGGCGGGGGACGTCGACGTGCTGCTGCTGGACAAGACCGGCACCATCACCTACGGCAACCGTCAGGCCAGCGAGCTCCACACGATCAGTGGTGTCGAGCGCCACGAGCTCCTGGAGGCCGCGCTGCTGGCGTCCCTGGCCGACGAGACGCCCGAGGGGCGCAGCATCGTCACCCTGATCGAGGAGGAGACCGGCCAGCACGTGTCCGTACCGGACGGGGCGACGCTCGTGGAGTTCTCCGCCTCGACCCGCATGAGCGGGATCGACGTGTCCGGCCGGCGAGTCCGCAAGGGCGCCGCCGGTGCGGCGTGCGGTTGGGTGGAGGAGACCGGGGGAGCGCAGTCGGACGAGATCCACGCCGCCGTCGAGCAGGTGGCCTCCAGCGGCGGCACCCCGCTGGTCGTGGCCGAGCAGGTCGACGGGAGCCCTGCCCGGCTGCTCGGCGTGGTGCACCTCAAGGACGTGGTCAAGGACGGCATGCGCGAGCGCTTCGACCAGATGCGCGCGATGGGTCTGCGGACGGTGATGATCACCGGCGACAACGCCGTGACCGCGAAGGCGATCGCCGAGGAGGCAGGCGTCGACGACTTCCTCGCCGAGGCCACCCCGGAGGACAAGCTCGCGCTGATCCGCAAGGAGCAGCACGGTGGACGGATGGTCGCGATGTGCGGCGACGGGACGAACGACGCCCCGGCGCTGGCGCAGGCCGACGTCGGTGTCGCGATGAACACCGGGACGACCGCTGCGAAGGAGGCGGGCAACATGGTCGACCTGGACTCCGATCCCACCAAGCTCATCGACGTCGTCGAGATCGGCAAGCAGCTGCTGATCACCCGCGGTGCCCTGACGACGTTCTCGGTGGCCAACGACGTCGCGAAGTACTTCGCGATCCTGCCGGCGATGTTCGTGGTGGCCTTCCCGGGGCTCGACGTCCTCAACGTGATGCGGCTCTCCAGCCCCCAGTCCGCGATCGTCTCGGCGGTGGTGTTCAACGCGCTGGTCATCGTCGCGCTGATCCCGCTCGCGCTGCGCGGGGTGCGCTACCGCCCCGCGGCCGCAGAGGTGCTGCTGCGGCGCAACCTCCTGGTGTACGGCGTCGGCGGGCTGATCACCCCGTTCGTCGGGATCAAGGTCCTCGACCTCCTCGTCTCGCTGGTCCCCGGCCTGTGAGCTCCTGTTGCATCCTTGGTCCCAGGAGGGGCCGGAACCATGACTGAACTGTTCGCACTGCTCCGCCACAGCCTCGCGGGACTGCGGGTCCTGCTCGCTGCCACGGTGGTCTGCGGGATCGCCTACCCCCTGGCAGTCACGGGCATCGCGCAGGGCGTCCTGCCGTGGCGCGCCGAGGGGTCGCTGGTCACGGCCGCCGGCGCTCACACCACCGATCCCGGCGCGGCGGTCGGCTCCGTCCTCTTGGGTCAGCGGAGCAGTGACGCCGGGTTCTTCGTCCCTCGACCCTCGGCCGCCGGGGACGACGGCTACGACCCCCTGAGCACCTCTGGCTCCAACCTCGGCCCGGAGAGCTCGGAGCTGGTGGCCGACATCCGCGCGCGTCGCGCCGAGGTCGCCGAGCGGGAGGGCGTGCGTCCCGACCAGGTGCCGGCCGACGCGGTGACCGCCTCCGCGTCGGGTCTGGACCCCGACATCTCGCCGGCGTACGCCGCGCTGCAGGTGCCGAGGGTCGCGCGGGCCGCGGGCCTGCCCACCGCACAGGTCGCCGCGCTGGTCACCGAGCACACCGACGGGCGCAGCCTGGGTGTGCTGGGATCCGGTCACGTGAACGTGCTGTTGCTGAACCTGGCCGTGCGTGAGGCGGCAGGAGGATGAGATGAGCCAGTCCTCGATGGCCTCGCCGACCGGCCGGCCGGCGCGACGGGGGCGGCTGACCGTCTACCTCGGGGCGGCGCCCGGGGTCGGCAAGACCTACGCCATGCTCGGCGAGGCGCAACGACGGGTCGCCCGTGGGACCGACCTGGTCGTCGGCTACGTCGAGACCCACGGGCGGCCTCGCACCGTCGAGATGCTCGAGGGGATGGAGGTCCTGCCGCGCGCCGAGATCTCCTACCGCGGTACGACGTTCACCGAGCTCGACACCGAGGCGGTGCTGGCCCGCGCGCCCGCCGTCGTCCTGGTCGACGAGCTGGCCCACACGAACATCCCGGGATCGGGCACCGAGAAGCGTGCAGAGGACATCGGCCGGATCCGAGCCGCCGGGATCGACGTCATCACCACCGTGAACATCCAGCACCTCGAGTCGCTCAACGACGAGGTCGAGCGGATCACCGGGGTCCGGCAGCGCGAGACCGTGCCGGACGAGGTCGTGCGCACGGCCGACCAGATCCAGCTCGTGGACATGGCGCCGGACGCGTTGCGTCGCCGGATGGCGCACGGCAACGTCTACAAGCCGGAGAATGTCGACGCCTCGCTGGCCTCGTACTTCCGGGTCGGCAACCTCACCGCACTGCGAGAGCTCGCCCTGCTGTGGCTGGCCGACCGGGTGGACGACGCGCTCGGCGACTACCGCCGCGCCCACCGGATCGAGCACCCCTGGCCGACCAAGGAGCGGATCGTGGTGGCGGTCACGGGCGGCCCGGAGAGCGAGACCCTGCTGCGTCGCGGCGCTCGTCTGGCGCAGCGTGCCGCCGGGTCGGAGCTCCTGGCCGTCCATGTGATCGCCACCGACGGCCTGCGTGCCGCCGACGAGCGCACCATCGCGAGGGTGCAGCAGCTCACCGCCGCGGTGGGCGGCACCTTCCACTCCGTGGTCGGCGAGGACGTCCCGGCCGCGGTGGTGGACTTCGCGGAGGGCGCGAACGCCACGATGATCGTGGTCGGCGTCTCACGTCACGGGCGGTTGCGACGGCTCTTCACCGGCACGACCGGGGACCGGACCGCCGAGGTCGCCGGCGCCATCGACGTCCACCTCGTCACCCACGACCTCCAGGGCTCCAGCGGGATGCGGGCCAAGGGGCTGCTGGCCCCGCCGCTGTCTCGGGAACGCCAGGTGCTGGGCCTGGTGGGGGCGGTGGCCCTCCCCGCCGGGCTGGCGGCGATGCTGCACGTCTTCTCCGACACCGACCAGCTCCCGGTCGCGAGCTTCGGGCTGATGGCCGCGACCGTGCTCGTCGCCCTGGTCGGCGGGCTGCTCCCGGCCCTCCTCGCGGCGCTGGTCGCCTTCGTGTTCTTGAACTGGTGGTTCACCGAGCCTCGGGGCACCCTCAGCATCGCTCAGCCCTCCGACGCCATCGCACTGATCGTGTTCGTGGCGGTCGCCATCGCCGTGGCCACCGTCGTCGACGGAGCCGCCCGGCGCACCACGGATGCACGTCGGGCACGAGCGGAGGCCGCCACCATCGGGTCGCTGTCCCGATCGGTGCTCACCGGTCAGGACACGGCGGAGGCCGTCGTGGAGCGGGTACGAGAGGTGTTCGGCCAGGACTCGGTCGCCCTGCTCGAGCACGGCGACGCCGGCTGGTCGGTCCTCGCGGCATCCGGTGCACGGTGCGTCGACGACCCAGCTCGGGCCGACACCACCGTCGTCGTGGACGACATCCATCGACTCGCCCTGTGCGGCGACGCGCTCAGGGCCAGTGACAGACGCGTCCTGGAGGGGTTCGCCGTGCAGACCTCGCTGGTGCTGGAGTACCGGCGCCTGCGTGAGCGAGACTTCCGCGCCCAGGCACTGGAGAAGGCGGAGGCGACGTCGACGGCTCTGCTGCGCGCCGTGGGACACGACCTGCGCACGCCGCTGGCGATCATGCGCACGGCGCTCGACGGCCTGATGCTGCCCGACCTCGGTGCCGAGGACCGCGACACGATGCTGGCCACGGTGGCCGAGGCGATGCGGCGCTCGGAGTCGGTGACCGACAATCTGCTCGACCTCTCCCGGGTGCAGAGCGGCCTGGTGCGCGCCAGGCTCGAGCCGCACAGCCTCGAGGAGGTTCTTCCCCTGGTCGTGGCCGGAACCGACGCGGTGGAGCTCGAGCTGGACGAGACGACGCCCCTGGTCTCCACCGACCCCGGGCTCCTCGAGCGGATCGTCGACAACCTCGTGGCCAACGCCGTGAGGGCCTCCGGCGGGCGCGCGGTCCGCATCCTGGTGCACACCCTCGCCGAGCACGTCGAGATCCAGGTCGTCGACCAGGGACCCGGCGTCGGTGAGGAGCAGCGGCAACGGATGTTCGAGCCGTTCCAGCGCCTCGGGGACCAGGGCCCCACCGGTCTCGGCCTCGGGCTGGCAGTGGCTCGTGGGCTGACCGAGGCCGTGGGGGGCACCCTGACACCCGAGGACACCCCGGGCGGCGGGCTCACCATGGTGCTCACCCTCCCGCGCGCACAGCCCGTCGAGGTCGAGGGTCTGCGCAGCCCGGTGGAACCGGCGCGAGAGGACGTCACGTGAGCACCGCCCACGAGCCGCGGGTGCTCGCGGTGGACGACGAGATCCCGTTCCTCCGCGCACTGAGCATCAACCTGCGCGCCGCCGGGTGGCGGGTGACCACCGCGCAGACCGGGAGGGCGGCGCTGTCGGCAGTGGTCACCCAGCGTCCGGACGCCGTGCTGCTCGACCTGGGCCTGCCCGACATCGACGGGGTGGAGGTGCTGACCCGGCTGCGCCGGACGAGCGCGGTGCCGGTGATCGTGGTCTCGGCCAGGCACCACCCGGTGGGCAAGGCCGAGGCGCTCGACCTGGGGGCCGACGACTACGTGACCAAGCCGTTCGCGATGACCGAGCTCCTCGCCCGACTGCGGACCTGTCTGCGCCGGTCCGGGCAGTCGGGGCAGGGCCCCGGCGGGGTTCTCGTGCTCGGAGAGCTCGAGGTCGACTTCGAGCGCAAGAACGTGCGGCGGGGCGGCGAGCCCGTGGCCCTGACGCCTACCGAGTGGCAGATCCTCGAGCTGCTCGCTCGGCGCCCGGGAGCGCTGGTCAGCCGGGAAGAGATCCTGCGCGAGGTGTGGGGTCCGGGCTACGAGCGCGAGACCCAGTACCTCCGGGTCCACATCGCCCACCTGCGCCGCAAGATCGAGGACGACCCGTCGCACCCCGCGTACCTGGTGACCTCCAGTGGCCGCGGCTACCTGCTCGACTCGGCTGTCGAGCCGTCCGAGGAGACCCCGTCGGGCGCTGCGCCGGAGCAGTCGTGAACCGTCGACCCGTCCCCTGCGCTGGCCGGCCGTCGCGGCAGGCGCGCCGCTGGCCGCCAGCCGAGCCCGGGGTCAAATAGCACCTTTGTCTAGCAACATAGTTAGGTTAAGGTGTCCGTCATGCCCCTTGCCACGTCTGCCGGCGAGCCCGGTGCGACCGACGTCCACCAGCACCTGTGGCCCGAGGACCTCCTCGACCGGCTGCGCGCGAGAGCGGCGCCGCCGTACCTGCGCGGCTGGACGCTGCACACCGCCGGCGAGCCCGAGTACGAGGTCGACCCGGCCGCGCACGACGCCTCCGGGCGCGTGGCCACCGATCTCGCCGACGGCACCGGTACCGCCTGCGTCAGCCTCTCGTCGCCGCTCGGGGTCGAGGCGCTGCCCAGGCCCGAGGCGTCCCGCCTGATCGACGCCTGGCACCGCGGCGTCCGCGGCCTCCCCGACCACTTCCGCGCCTGGGCGTCGGTCCCGGAGCTCGACCCCGACCCGGCGGAGCTCGGTCGACTGCTGGCCGAGCCGCGCTTCGTCGGGCTCCAGCTTCCCGCGACCACGCTCTCGACGCCCGGCGCGTGGGAGCGGGTCGCGCCGCTGCTGAGTGTCGCCGAGTCCGCCGACCGGCCGGTGCTGATCCACCCGGGGCCGGTGCGCCGCGCCGCCGGGGACGCACCGGTCCCCGAGTGGTGGGCACCGGTGGTCGGGTACGGCCAGCAGCTGCACGCCGCCTGGTGGGCCTGGCGGGCGTACGTCGGCCGCGCGAGCCACCCGCAGCTGCGGCTGGTGTTCGCGGCGGCGGCCGGGCTCGCGCCGCTGCACGAGGAGCGACACCTGGTCCGCGGTGGGTCGCCCGAGCCCGTCGACCCCGGGATCTTCGTCGACTCCAGCGGGCACGGGCCCCGGTCCCTGGACGCGGTCGTGCGGGTGCTCGGCATCGACGCCCTCGTCCTCGGCTCGGACCGTCCGTACGCCGTACCGACGCCGCTCGGCACCGTCCTCGGCGAGGCGGGGGAGCGGGCGGTCCGCGCCGACAACCCCCGGCGCCTGCTCGGGACGCCGGACCCGACCTCGTCGGTCTCACCGGAAGGAGCCCCACGATGGGCGTACGCCAGCTGACCCCCACGCGCACCCGCGTCACCGACGTCCTGGAGGACCTCGGCCTGCCGCAGGACCGCGACCTCGCTCCCGACGAGCTCGCCCGGCTGGCCCGGACCGTCGCCGCTCGCCCGCAGGACTGGGACCACCTGGTCGGCTTCGACGACGACGAGCGGGTCTTCGCCTCGCTGCACCGTGACGCGCACGTCGACGTCTGGCTGCTGTGCTGGACCCCGCAGAACGACACCGGCTGGCACGACCACGACGTCTCCTGCGGCGCGGTCAGCGTGGTCAGCGGCGAGCTGGTCGAGAACAACCTGACCCTCGCCCAGGGTGCACGCGAGACCCGGGTCGCGGCGGGGACGACGTTCTCGTTCGAGACCGACCACATCCACCGGCTCAACGGTGCGGTGCCCGGCTCGGTCTCGGTCCACGCGTACAGCCCGCCGCTGTGGCGGATGGGTCAGTACCGCGTGGACCGGCGCGGCCTGCTCAAGCGGGTCTCGCTGTCGTACGCCGACGAGCTGCGCCCGATCGACTGACCCGCCGGTCGCCGGCGTCGGGCCAGGGTGGTCTCGACGTCCTCGCTCGCAGGGCTCGCGTCGGGCTCGACCACCCGTGGGCTCGCGTCGGGCTCGACCACCCAGGGCTCGCGTCGGGCTCGACCACCCAGGGCTCGCGTCGGGCTCGACCACCAGGTCGCCGGCGCGCGCGTCGCGACCCGGTGACGTGCGCGCCGACGCGTCGCCGGCGGACCTAGGCTCGCCCGCATGACCATCCTGCTTCCCGACGAGACGCGGGCGGACGGCCCGGTGACGATCTTCGGTCCCGACTTCCCGTTCGCGTACGACGACTGGGTGACCAGCCCCCACGGGCTCGGCGAGCTGCCGCCCGAGGCGCACGGCGCGGAGGTCGCCGTGGTGGGGGCGGGGCTGTCGGGGATGGTCGCGGCCTGGGAGCTGATGAATCTCGGCGCACGTCCGGTGATCTACGAGGCGACCCGGATCGGCGGCCGGCTGCGGACCCACGAGTTCGAGGCCGCGCGCGGGGTGACCGCCGAGCTGGGCGGGATGCGGTTCCCGGTGTCGGGCTCCACGTTCTTCCACTACGCCGACCGGCTCGGCCTGCACAGCCGCCCCTTCCCCAACCCGCTCACCCCGGCGGCCGGGAGCACGGTGATCGACATCGGCGGCGAGACGTACTACGGCGAGAGCCTCGAGGACCTGCCCGAGCTGTTCTCGACGATGTCCGGCGCCTGGGACGAGGCGCTGCGCGCGGTCGGCTTCGAGGAGCTCCAGGAGGCCATCCGGCGGCGCGACGTCGCGGCGCTCAAGCAGCGGTGGGACACGCTGGTCGCCGAGTGGGACGAGCGGACCTTCTACGACTTCGTGGCCAGCTCGCAGGCGTTCTCGTCGCTGCCGTTCGAGTACCGCGAGCTGTTCGGTGTCGTCGGCTTCGGCACCGGCGGCTGGGACTCCGACTTCCCGAACTCGATGCTGGAGATCCTCCGCGTCGTCCTCACCAACTGCGACACCGACCAGCGGCTGATCGACGGCGGGTCCGAGCAGCTGCCGCGCGGGCTGTGGACGCTGCCGGTGCGCGAGGACAGCCCGTGGCCCGCGGGGACGACCCTCGCCTCGCTGCACGCCAACGCCACGCTCCCCGCGGCCGCGGCGATCTCGCGGGCCGAGGAGGGCCGCTTCGACGTGCGGGACCGCTGGGGCGTGACGCGCCGCCACGACGCGGTGCTCGCCACCTGCCAGAGCTGGCTGCTGACCACCGAGGTCGAGGTCGACGAGGAGCTGTTCTCGCAGTCGCTGTGGATGGCGCTGGACCGGACCCGCTACATGCAGTCGACGAAGACGTTCGTGATGGTCGACCAGCCGTTCTGGAAGGACGTCGACCCCGAGACCGGACGGCACGTGATGAGCATGACGCTGACGGACCGGCTCACGCGCGGGACGTACCTCTTCGACAACGGGCCGGACCGCCCGGCGGTGATCTGCCTGTCGTACTCCTGGATGTCCGACAGCCTGAAGATGCTGCCGCACCCGGTCGAGCGGCGCGTCGAGCTGGCGCTCGCGGCGCTCGCCAAGATCTACCCCGGCGTCGACATCCGCAGCCGCATCGTCGGCGACCCGGTCACGGTCTCCTGGGAGGACGACCCGCACTTCCTCGGTGCGTTCAAGGGCGCGCTGCCGGGGCACTACCGCTACAACCACCGGATGTACACGCACTTCGTGCAGCGCGACCTGCCCGCGTCCGAGCGCGGCATCTTCCTCGCCGGCGACGACGTGTCGTTCACGCCGGCCTGGGCCGAGGGCGCGGTGCAGACCGCGCTCAACGCGGTCTGGGGCGTGATGACCCACCTCGGCGGGCGCTGCCACCCGGAGAACCCAGGGCCGGGTGACCGGTTCGACGACCTGGCGCCGGTGGCACTGCCGTGAAGGTCGCTCTCTGGCAGTGCCGCTCGGACCCGCTCCAGGTGGAGGGCAACCTCGCGCGGCTGGAGGCGGCGTGCGCGCAGGCGCGGGAGTCCGGAGCCGACGTGCTGCTCACCCCTGAGCTGTTCACCACCGGCTACGAGATCTCACCCGCCGACACCGAGCGGCTCGCCGAGCAGTACGACGGCCCGACCGCCCGCGCGGTCGCCGAGATCAGCCGGCGCACGGGCGTCGCGGTGGCGTACGGCTACCCCGAGCGCGAGGGCTCGTGCGTCTTCAACGCGATGCAGGTGCTCGACGGCGACACGGTCGTCGTACGCCACCGCAAGATGCACCTGTTCGCCTCGATCGACCGTGACCGGTTCACCCCCGGGCCGACGCCGCCGCAGGTCGGGGACCTGCGCGGGACCCCGGTGTCCGGGCTGATCTGCTTCGACGTCGAGTTCCCCGAGTCGGTCCGCGCCGCGGCGCTCGCCGGGGCGGCGCTGGTCCTCGTCCCGACCGCCAACCCGGTCGGCTACGAGCCCGTCTCGACGCTGCTGGTCCCGGCCCGCGCGTACGAGAACGGCGTGCGCGTCGCCTACGCGAACTTCGTCGGCGGCGAGGGCCGGACGACGTACGCCGGGCTCAGCGTCCTCGCCGGCCCCGACGGCGAGGCCCTCACCGCCGGGCCCGAGGAGGAGACGCTGCTCGTGGCCGCGCCGACCGAGCCGGTGCGCCGCACTCCGCACTACCTGCGGGACCGTCGTACCGACCTGTGGTGAGCACTACTCCGACGGGAGGTCCGGCGGCGTGCCCCGGGGTGTCTTCTTCCACTCGTAGCAGCCGGTGGCGATGCTGAGAGCGCCGTTGGCTCCCAGCCCGAAGGTGTAGGTCCCTCCGTCGGGCGCGCGACCGTCGATGGAGAGGATCTCGGCGTTGTCGATCGTCGTGCCGACCTTGTCGAAGCCGTACCTCCTGCCGACCTCGGCGACGATCGTCGTCGCCTGTCGCCACTCGTCGCGCGGATAGGCCCGGTCGGGTCCCCAGATCGGGAGGTAGGCCACCTCTCCGGTCTCGGAGTCGGAGATGCCCGAGCAGCCGGAGCGATCGATCGTGGGCTCCTTGCTGGGGTCGAGACCCCAGCTGCGCCTCTCGAGCTTCGCGTCGAGTGCCTCGACCATGTCCTGGCGCATCCGCTGTATGTCGCCCACGGCCTGCTCCATCGTCTTCGTGCTGTGCTCGTCGGGCTCGTCGGGCCCGTCGGTGCCCGACGTCGGGCTGCACGCTGCGAGGCCGAGGGCAGCGAGAGTGGCCAGCGCCGCGACCGCGCGGCGTGCGGGAACGAGCGAGTGCCCCGGGCGGCGCGGGGCCGCGCCGCGCGTCATCTGGCGGCTCAGCCGTTCTCGGCAGCGATCGCGGACTCGAGCACCGAGAGCCCGTCGTCGAGGAGCTCGTCGCCGATGACCAGCGGCGGGAGCAGCCGGATCACGTTGCCGTACGTCCCGCAGACGAGCACCAGCACGCCCTCGGCGTGGCAGCGGGCGGCCACAGCCTTCGCGACGTCCGGGGCGGGCTCGGTGGTGCCGGGGCGGACGAACTCCAGCGCCAGCATCGCGCCACGGCCGCGGACCTCGCCGACGACGGAGTCCGGGCCGACGAGGGCGGAGAGTCGGGGCAGCACCCGGGCCTCGATCTCGCGGGCCCGGCCCACGAGGTCCTGCTTCTCGATGGTGTCCAGCGCGCCGAGGGCCGCGGCGCAGGCGACGGGGTTGCCGGCGTACGTCCCGCCCAGGCCGCCGGCGGGGACCGCGTCCATGATCTCCGCACGCCCGGTCACCGCGGCCAGCGGCAGCCCGCCGCCGAGCGCCTTGGCGGTGGTGACCAGGTCGGGGACGACGCCCTCGTGCTCGCAGGCGAACATCGCGCCGGTGCGGGCCAGCCCGGTCTGGATCTCGTCGGCGACGAAGACCATGCCGTGCTCGCGAGCGAAGTCGGCGACGCCGGCCAGGTAGCGGGGCGGCGGCACGATGAAGCCGCCCTCGCCCTGGATCGGCTCGGCCACGATCGCCGCGACGTGGTGGGCACCGATCTGCGAGACGACCAGGTCCTTCAGCGCCGCCAGCGCCTCCTCGCCGGACGCCTCGGGCCCGCCCGGCCAGCGGAAGGGGTACGGCGACGGCGCGCGGTAGACCTCCGGCGCGAACGGCCCGAAGCCCTCCTTGTACGGCACGTTCTTCGCCGTCATCGACATCGTCAGCAGGCTGCGACCGTGGTACGCGTGCCCGAGCACGACCACCGCCGGCCGGCCGGTGTGGACCCGCGCGATCTTGACCGCGTTCTCCACCGCCTCGGCCCCGGTGGAGAACAGGGCGGTCTTCTTCGCGTGGTCGCCCGGGGTGAGCCGGTTGAGGGCGTTCGCGACGTCGACGAACCCGGCGTACTCGGTGACGAGGAAGCACGTGTGCGTGAACCGCTCGACCTGCTCGGAGACCCGCCGGGCGACCTCGGGGTCGGCCGCGCCGACGCTGGTCACCGCGATGCCGGAGGCGAGGTCGACGATCTGGTTGCCGTCGACGTCGACCAGGATCCCGCCACCGGCGTGGTCGACGAAGACCGGCATCGTCATCCCGAGGCCGACCGGCAGGGCGGCGTCGCGCTGCTGCTGGAGCTCCTGGGACCGGGGGCCGGGGATGGCGGTGACGAGGCGGCGTTCCTGAGTGGGTAGTGGCACAGGTCTCACCCTAGGGCGTGTCTCTCCATTCTGGCCGACCGCTGAACGTCGTCCAGCGCGTGCGCTGGCAACTGCGGGGTGGTGGCTTGGCGCGGGAGCGAAGGGGGGCCGGCGGCCCGTCGAGCTTCCGCAACGCCGCCAGCGTGCGTGATGGGCGGCGGGCAGCAGGCCACGAATGGAGAGACACGGCCTAGGCCCGCTGGACGTCGTCCTCCGTGCCGGGAGTGGGGTCGACGAACACGTGCTGGACCTCCGGGTACGACTCCCGCACACGTCGCTCCACGTCGTCGGCGACCCGCTCGACGTCCTCGCCGGTCTCGTCGTCGTCGATGTCGACCTTGACCGCGAGCAGCACGTCGTCGGCGCCCATCTGCATCGTGAGGACCTGCATCACTCCGCGGATGCCGGGCGTGTCCCGCACCGTCGTACGGATCTGCTCGCGCAGGTCGTTGTCCACCGCCCGACCGATCAGCAGGTCGCGGTTGGACTCGCCGAGGGTGAACGCCACCCCGATCAGCAGCACGCCCACCAGGAGGGAGGCGACCGCGTCGAAGACGGTGGAGTCGAGCAGCTCGTCCAGCGCCAGGCCGGCGGCGGCGAAGACCAGCCCGAGCATCGCCGCGGAGTCCTCGAAGAACACCCCGCGCAGCGTCGGCTCAGCCGTGCGCAGGTGTCGTACGACGGACTCGCCCTCGGCGCGGGCGTCGTTGCGCAGCTGCCAGATCGCGCGCACCAGCGACGTGCCCTCGAGGACGGCGGCCAGCCCGAGCACGATGAAGGCCAGCACGGGGCTGCCCTCGCGCTCGCCGGACACCAGGGCCTTGACCCCCTGGAAGATCGAGAACCCGGCGCCGAGGACGAAGACGGCGACGGCGGCGAGCAGCGACCAGAAGTACCGCTCCTTGCCGTAGCCGAACGGGTGCTCCTCGTCCGCCGGGCGCGAGCTGCGGCGCAGCGCCGCCATGAGGAACAGCTGGTTCAGCGTGTCCGCGAAGGAGTGCGCGGCCTCGGAGAGCATCGCCGCCGAGCCCGACACGATCCCGGCGACCAGCTTCGCGACCGCGATCAGCAGGTTGGCGGCGCCGGCGAGGACGACAGTGATGCCGCTGTCGCCGGAGGTGCTGTCGTCGTGCCGGTCGGGCTGCCGACCTCGCGCCTGCTGTGTCATCGTCGCTCAGCCTCCTCCAGGGCGTGCGCCAGCCGGTGCGCGGCCCCCCGCGGCGCGAGAGCGGCGAGAGCGGCTGGGTCGTCGGGGAGGTCCAGCCCCCGGGCCGCGGCGAGCGCACGGTCGTCGAACCACGGGCGCAGGGCCGGCCAGACGGCCTGGGCCTCCCGGCAGAAGATGTCCGCGCCGACCGGACCGATGCGCGGCACCTCCGTCAGCGCCCCGCGCAGCCTCGGCACGTCGTCGGGGCGCTCGGGTCGTATGCGGCGCAGGTCGCCGCGGTGCGCCCGGAGCACGTGGTCGGCGGCCTTCGCGAGCTCCGTCGCCGTGCTCTCGTCGTAGCGCCGGTAGTGCGCCCGACCCAGCGCGTCGACCCGCTCCTGCCAGCTCGACTCGGCCAGTCGCCGCGCGGTGCGCCACCCCGCGCGAGACAGCTCGTGAGACGCCGCGGCCGCGAGGTCCGCCCCGATCGGCGCCGAGGCGAGCAGGCACAGCACCAGGAGCCGGAACAGCGGCGACGGCTTGTCCCGCAGGGTGATACCGCCCTGCTCGGCGTACGACCTCGGGTGCCCGGCGAGGAGCTCGCGCACCCGGTTCCGCTGCTGAGCGCTGCTGACCACGAGGAGGAAGTCAACACCGGGAGCGCGGGGTCCAGCACACCCGAAGAGGCGCGTCGGCTCAGGCGCGGAACCGCGAGGGCACGAGGGTGGAGTAGGACGGCGCCGCGTCGACCAGACCGCTCTGCACGTGGAAGGTCCGCGCGACCTCGTACTGCGACTCGACCACCGCGGGCGTCGTCGCCGTCTCCTTCTGCAGGATCGGCACGAGCTTGTCGAGGGCGGCGTCGGGGGTGCCGTCGAGGTACTGGCCGAGCAGGTCCCGCACGCGGGAGCCGTCTCCGCGGATCACCCCGAGCGCCCGCCCGATCGCGGTCTGGAACGCCGCGACCTCGTCGGCCTTGTCGTCGAGGATGCTCTGCCGGCTGAAGACCACGCCGTGCAGGTCGCCGTCCAGGGAGGGGACGTCGCCGGCGGCGGGGGAGATGTAGATGCTCCCCACCCCGGCGGCCTCGGCCTGCTGGCCGATCGGCTGGAAGAACGACAGCGCGTCGACGCGCCCGGACTTGAGCGCGCCGACCGCGGCGGTGGCGACTGCACCGAGATTGACCAACGTGGCGTCCTTGGCCGGGTCGAGGCCGGCCTGCTCGAAGAGGTACGTCACCAGTGCCTCGGTCCCGCTACCGGGCCCGGTGATCCCGATCTTCTTCCCCTTCAGCGCGAGGACGCGCTCCTCGAGGGAGCCACCCCCCTTGCCGGCGGATCCTCCGACCACGATGTCGACGTAGTAGGCGCTGATCAACGAGGTGGTCAGCCGAGCCTGGTCGTCGATCTCGGCGAGGTTGAGGGCGTCGGTCATGACGCCGCCCCCGAGGTCGATGCTGCCGGACTTCAGCGCCGCGGCCACCTTGGCGCCGGTCCCGAGCCGTGGACGCTCGCCGAGGCTGAGCTTCTCGTCCGTGAAGAAGCCCTGCTTCTCGGCGATGAAGAGCGGGAAGAACGCGACGGAGTCGCTGATCTGGCCCACGTTGAGGGTGCCGGCCTTCGAGCTCGAACCCGCACCGCACGCCGCGAGCAGCGTGGGCGAGAGCAGGACGGGGGCGACGGCGAGCGACTTCAGGAGGCCGCGTCGGGTGGGCTGCATGGTGGTGCTCCGATCGTGCGAGTGGGCGGGTGGAGAGGGTCAGTCGAGGGGCTTCCAGCGGTTCACCCGCTTGTCGAGCAGGCCGACGAGCAGGTTCAGCACGCCGGCGATCACGCTGAGCACGACGAGCGCGGCGAAGACGCCGGCGGTGTCGAACTGGGCGGCGGAGTCGTTGATCAGGTAGCCGAGGCCGCGGTTGGAGGCGACGAGCTCGCCGATGACCGCACCGATCAGGGCGTACGGGACGGAGACCTTGAGGCCGGTGAGGAACCCGGCCATCGAGGCGGGCAGGATCACCTTGGTCGCGATCTCCCGGCGTCCGCCGCCCATCAGGCGCACTGCGTCGACCAGGCCGCGGTCGACCTCGCGGACCGCTGCCGCGGTGTTGAGGAAGACCAGGAAGAACACCGTGACCGCGGCAAGCAGCACCTTCATGTCCATCCCGATCCCGATCCAGACGATGAACAGCGGCGCGAGCGCGACCTTGGGGATGGAGTAGAGCGCCATGATGAACGGGTCCAGCACCCGGTAGACCTGGCGTGCGGCGCCGAGGACGTACCCGCCGAGCGCCCCGGCGGCCGCGCCGATGACGAAGCCCAGCACGATCTCCTGGACGGTGATCCAGGTGTTGTCGGCCAGCGTCCCGTCGCGCCACCAGTCGCCGAGCCGGGCGACGATGTCGGTGGGCCGGCTGATGAACGTGTCGTCGACCCACCGACCTGCCGCGACCTGCCACAGCACCAGCACGACGACCAGCAGCAGCAGCCGCGAGGACCAGATCACGGTGGCGTCGCCGTAGCGGTCCCACCAGGAGCGGTCGACGTGCTCGCGGACGGCGCCGGCAGGGGCGGTGCTCGCGTCCCCCGTGGTGGTGTCCTCCACTGGTGCGGCGGTCATGATGCTGCTCCCTTCAGGGCGGCGGCGAGCTCTCGGTGGATCGAGACGTACTCGGGATCGACCTGCAGGTCGTCGGCGTTGCGCGGCCGCGGGAGGTCGACGCGGCGGTCGACGATCACCCGTCCCAGCCCACCGAGGACCACGACACGGTCTCCCAGCAGCACGGCCTCCTCGATGTCGTGGGTGACGAAGACGACCGTCTGCTCGCTGCCCGACCACAGCCGGAGGAGCTCGACCTGCAGCTCGTGGCGCAGCTGGGCGTCGAGGGCGCCGAAGGGCTCGTCCATGAGCAGGGTCGAGGGCCGGCCTGCGAGCATCCGGGCCAGGCTGGCGCGGCGCCGCATGCCCCCGGACAGCTCGCGCGGGTAGTGGTGCTCGAAGCCGGCCAGGCCGACGCGGTCGATGAGGTCGCGGGCTGCCTCGGTCCGCTCCTTCGCCGGGGTGCCCTGGAGCTCCATCGGCATCTCGACGTTGCGCTGCACGTCGCGCCACGGCATCAAGGTGTCGGACTGGGTGAGGTAGCCGATGTCGGTCTGGGGGCCGCGCAGCACCCTGCCCTGGTAGCGGACCTCGCCCGCCGAGGGTGTCGTCAGACCCGCGAGCAGGTTGAGCATCGTGGACTTGCCGCAGCCGCTGCGGCCGAGGACGGAGACGAACGTCCCCTCCTCGACCTCGAGGTGGAAGTCGCGCAGCGCCACGGTCGCGCTGTCCTTCTTGACGAACCGCTTGGTCAGTCCGTCCGTGCTGAGCAGCGTGCTCATGCCGGGCTCCCTTCGGGTGTCGGTGCTGCCTCGTCCTCGGCCCGCAGGCCGTACGCGTCGTAGCTGAGCTCACCCTTCGCCCATCGCGCGCGCAGCGCCGACTCCTTCTGCAGACGTGCGCGCACCGCGTCGAGGACGCGGCCCGCCTCGCCGGAGGGGACGACTGCGGCGCCGTCGTCGTCGAGGACCACGACGTCGCCCGGCGCGACCCGGGTGCCACCCACGACCACGGGCACGTCGACCGCGCCGCGGTGCGCCTTGGTCGCGCCGCGGGCGTTGCGCCAGCGGGCGTGCACGGTCAGCGGCATCTGTCCCAGCTCGGCGGTGTCGCGGACCGCGGCGTCGATCAGGAGACCCACCACGCCCTGGGCCACAGCCTGGGTGGCGAGCAGGTCGCCGACCACGGCGGCCGGCGCCGGCTCGTCCATCGTGACCACGAGCACGTCACCGGGGCGCACGTGCGCGAGGGCCTCGTGGACGGCGCGGTTGTCCCCGGGCCCGCACAGCACGGTGCACGCACGGCCGGCGACCCGCCGACCGGGCGTGACCTGCTGCCACTGCTCCTCCAGCAGCCCGGAGCGGCCGGCGGCCTCGTACACGGTGGCGACCCCGGCCGCACCGAGCTCGGCGACGACGTCGGTCCCGACGGGCGGCCCGCTCACAGCGCCCTCGCCACGTTCGGGACGATCCGCTGGAAGGCCTCGGCCTGGCGGATCGTGGCGTCGCCGGTGACCTTGCGGGCGTGGTTGCCGCGGTGCTCCGCCCGCTGCGCGTAGTACTCCTGCAGGTAGACCTGCGCCGACATGTGCTCCATCGCCTCGACCTTGCGGTCGAACACGTCGGTGATGTCGAGGAAGAAGCTCGGCACGAAGCCGCACAGCTCGGGCTGGTGGGGTTCGAAGGCCAGGAACTCGGTGGGCGGGACCGTCTCGAAGGCGCTGGCCACACCGGCTCCGCTGGTCAGCAGCCGGGCCCGGGCCACGGCGGCGTGCGCCACGGGGTGGTCCGGGTTGAACGGGTCCTCCCCGGGGTGGGTGACCACGACGTCCGGCCGTTGCTCGCGCATCAGCGCGACCAACCGGTCCAGAGCCTCGTCGTCGACCGCGAGCGGGTAGTCGCCGAGGTCGAGGGCGACGAAGTCGGCGCCCAGCACGGCGGCGGCCCCGCTGGCCTCCTCGTGGCGGATCTCCTTGACCCGCTGCTCGGTCTGGCCCTCCTGCTTCCACAGGGCGCCGGACTCACCGCGCTCGCCGTAGGAGAGGGCCACGACGGTGGCGGTCCCGCCGGCGGTGGTGTGTGTGGCGAC
The DNA here is from genome assembly GCF_014644415.1 of Marmoricola endophyticus. Taxonomy (GTDB): domain Bacteria; phylum Actinomycetota; class Actinomycetes; order Propionibacteriales; family Nocardioidaceae; genus Marmoricola; species Marmoricola endophyticus. Next base: position 2,068,489 of record NZ_BMKQ01000001.1, on the reverse strand, counting down.
GGCGCCCGCCGAGCGCCAGACGAAGTCGGCGCTGTGCGCGCCGACCACGAGGAGGTGGCGGGGGCGGTCGGTCTGGTCGGTCGGCATCGGGTGTCCTCCGGCTGGGTGTCGTACGGGCGGTCAGGGCAGCGGGTCGGCGCCGACCAGGGCCCGGGTGTTGGTGACGGTCATCGTGCGGACCTCGTCGTCGCTGAAACCGTGCTCGAGGAGCCGGTCCGCGGCGAGTCCGAGCCCGTCCTCGACGGGCGGGTTGAAGGGCTGGCCGAGGTCGCTGGAGACCACCGAGCTCTCCGGCCCGGCCTCGCGGATGTGGCGGAACCAGGTCTCCCACCCGACCTTCCCGGTCAGCGGTGTGGTGTAGCAGCGCTCGAGCAGCGCGCCCTGGGCCGCGAGCTCCTGCTGCTTCTCGGAGTCCAGGCGCTGGGAGGTGAACTCGGGGTGGGTGACCACGATCCGGCGTACGCCCGTGGCGACGGCGGCCTCGACGACCGCGGAGATCTCGTCGCCGTGCAGGTGTCCGGTGGCCAGCACCAGGTCGTGGGTGGCGATCACCTGCAGCACCTGCCGGGTCCGTGGCAGCAGCGTGCCGTCCGCGTCCAGCACCGGCACCGGGTCGGCGGCCATCCCGGCCCTGCGGAGGTCGTCCTGCAGCTGGGCCCACATCGGTGGCTTCGCCCCCTCGGGGTCGCTGGCCAGGCAGGCACGCTGGTTCGCGCTGTCGACCGTCGGCATCCAGACGAAGCCGGCTCCGCCGCGAGCGGCGATCTCGACGGCGATGGGGTTCATCCCGCCGACGGCGGCGTTCAGGGTCACCGCGCCGACCGCGCGGGCGCCGCCGAGGGTGTTGACCACCGCGGCACGCTCGGTGGTCGGCACGTAGTGGCTCTTGAGCACGAAGCCGCCCAGGCCGGCCTCGGCGAACGTGTGCGCCAGGTCGGAGTCGGCGATCCGCCGCTCCATCACGTCCGGCGCCACGTGCACGTGGACGTCGAAGCCGCCGCGGACCAGCTCACGGGCTCGCTCGGAGGGGCGGGGGTGCTGAGCGTCGGTCATGGCTTCCTCGCTTTGTCGACAACTGTGTGGAACAAGATTGTTCACAATATTGCGCACACGTGTCGGCGATCACAAGGGCTGGCCGAAGATTTCTCCTAACCGGTCGTCGCAGGACCGCGACCGTCGTCGGGGACCGGTCTCAACCGGCGTGGCTGCTGCGCATGGCGTCCATGACGCTGCGCAGGTGCTCGCGCAACGCCGCGTCCGCGGCGACGGCGTCGTGGCGGCAGATCGCGTCGATGATCGCCAGGTGCTCGGGGAGCGACACCTTGGGTCGCCCGGGTGTCGTGGCGACCTTGAACTGCTGGCGCACGCTCTGGGCGCGCAGGCGCTCGAGCACGCTGCCGGCGGTGCGCTGACCGCTCATCTCCCGGATCCGACGGTGGAGACGCTCGTTCAGCTGGCGGTACACCATCACCTCGCCGGCTGCCACCGCCTCCTCCATGTCGGTGCCGATCCCGCGCAGCTCGGCGACCTCTGCGTCGTCTGCTCGCTCGGCCGCCTTGGCGGCGCACAGCGCCTCGAGGACCATCCGGACCTCGTAGATCTCTATTGCCTCCTCCAGCGGGACGACGCGCACGCGCGCGCCACGATTCGCCACCCGCTCGACCAGTCCCTCGGTGGCGAGCTCGACGAGCGCCGAGCGGACGGCGGCACGGCTCGCCTCGAACTGCTCGGAGAGGTCGGCCTCGACCAGGCGCTGTCCCGGGACGAACTCACCTCGCAGGATCCCCTCGCGGATGGCGGCCGGCACCGGTAGTCGAGCGGGGCGCGCGGTGGGGCCATGGCTGACGACGGGCGAGGAGTCGACCATAGAACCTCTCCAGACAAAATTGTTGACAATATTGGCGAAGGCTAGCAGAGTGCGTCCGGCCGTCGGCGTCGACGACCACGGCGAGACTCGCTCGAAGGGACTGCGATGACTCACCCCGGACCCACCGTCGTCGCTCTCCTCGGGCTCGGAGAGGCCGGCTCGGCGTTCGCCGCCGACCTGGTCGCGGCCGGCGCGCTGGTCCGTGCGTACGACCCCGCAGTGGCCCCGCCGCAGGGCACCACGGGATGCGACGACGAACGGGACGCGGCCACGGGATCCGACCTGGTGCTCAGCGTCAACAGCGCCTCGGCGGCCGAGGAGGCCCTGGCCGCCGGGCTTCCGGGGCTCGCCCCCGGTGCCGTCTGGGCCGACCTCAACACCGGGTCGCCGGGCCTCAAGCGCCGCCTGGCCGCCACCGCCTCGTCGGCCGGCGCGCACTTCTCCGACGTGGCGATCATGGCGCCGGTCCCCGGCAAGGGTCTCGCCGTCCCGCTGCTGGCCAGCGGGGACGCCGCGGACCGGGTCCAGCGGCTCCTCGCGCCGCTCGGGGCGCGGGTCGACCTCCAGCGCGGAGGCGCGGGCGAGGCGGCGCAGCGCAAGCTGCTGCGCAGCGTCTTCTTCAAGGGTCTGGCCGCGGCGGTGGTCGAGGCGCTGGAGGCCGCCGAGGCCGCCGGCTGCCGGGACTGGCTGGTCGAGAACATCGCCGACGAGCTCGAGGAGTCCGGTCCCGCGACCGTGCAGCGGCTCGTGGACGGCTCCCGGGTCCACGCCACGCGCCGCCGCGAGGAGATGGCCGCGGCGGTGGACATGCTGCACGAGCTGGGCGTGGACCCCCTGGTCGCCGCGGCCTCCCGCGACCTGCTGACACGGCTCCGGGACCACTCGGCCTGAGCCGGCGTGCCCTGCGGGAGCACCTCGGCCACCGGGTGTTCGGCCGACGTCACACAGCCGTCTCGTCGTACACCCCGGGTGGTGGGGGTGAGCACCGCCGATGCGGGTACGCCTTGGGTGAACGCATCCCCACCGACCGAGGAGCCCCAATGAGCACGCTGTCCGGCAAGAAGATCGCCATCATCGCCACCGACTTCTTCGAGGAGGCCGAGCTGGTCCGTCCTCGCGACCAGCTGCGCGATGCGGGCGCGGACGTGAAGGTCTACTCGACCGGCACCGACCCGATCCAGGCGATGGAGGGCGACACCGAGAAGACCCAGCAGGTCGACGTCGACGGCACCTTCGCCGACCTCGACGTGGACGGGGTGGACGCGGTCGTCGTCCCCGGCGGGACCGTCAACGCCGACCACATCCGTACCGACGAGAAGGCGCGGGCGATCGTCCGGGCGGCGTACGAGGCGGGCAAGCCGCTCGCGGTCATCTGCCACGGACCGTGGCTGCTCGTGTCCGCCGGTCTGGCCGAGGGCCGGCGGCTGACCAGCTTCCCGAGCCTGCGCGACGACCTCGTGAACGCCGGCGCCGAGTGGGTCGACGAGCAGGTCGTCGTGGACGGGAACCTGATCACCAGCCGCAACCCCGACGACCTTCCGGCGTTCGTCGATGCGATCGAGAAGGCGCTGGCCGGCTGAACGACCAGGGCCGGGTGGGCGCCTAGAGGTCGATGGTGCCCACCCAGCGCTCGCCCTCGTCGCCGCCCCAGGCGTCCCACGCCACGCGGCCCGGCGACGGGAACCCGTCGTCGCCGCGGGTGAAGCCCTCGGCGTCCTTGTCGACGGAGTGCCGCTTGAAGTACGCCTGCATCTTCTTGACCTGCTCGTCGGAGAGGGCGTCGCCGTCGGCCAGCTGCTTGGCACGGTGCCTGCCGGTGTCGGTGAAGTTGTCGCCCGCCTTGCCGTCCTCGATCCAGCGGACGGCCCGCTGACCGACCTTCTGGACGTCCTTGGGAGGGGTGTGACCGCTCACCGGGTCAGCCCGTTCAGCACTTGGACCATGTCGCCCTCGGTGTCGCTGCCGATCTTCTCGAAGACCAGCTTCATGACGGGGTCGGCGAGCTTGGCCGCGCCCTTCATCTCGATGACCGCCTCGTAGGTGATCAGGCTGCCGGCACCGTGCGCCTCGACGGTGATGGTGTCGGTCGACGAGGCGGTGTCGTTGGTCCCGACGAACTGGATCCGGGTGGCGCTCAGCTCGGTGAGCTCGTACGTCAGGTCGGTGCTGAGGCCGGCGATGGTCGAGGTGTTCGCCCACGTGCTGCCGACCCGGACCTCGCCGGAGTCGATCCGCTCGCAGGAGTCGGTGCCGGGGTCCCACTCGGTGGCGTGGGAGAAGTCCTTGAGGTAGTCGACGACGACATCGGGCGAGGAGCGGACCTCGAAGGTCCGGGAGACGGTGGCCATGGCGCTCACGCTGCCGTCCCGGAAGCGTGCGCCGCCTCCTCCCTGAGGGCGGCTCAGGCGTGCTTCTGACTCGGCCCGTCGACCTCGATGGCGTCGTTGTCCTCGGGCTCGACGGCCTCGTCGGCCTGCTCCTCGCTGATGTGCACGCCGGCGATCGGGTCGCCGGTCGAGGTCCCCGCGACGTCGTCGTCGGGGGTCACGTCGGCGTCGATCCGCTCGGTCTGCTCGGGCTGCTGCTCAGTCATGGCTCGAGCCTAGGCCGGGTCGGCGCGCGCTTCCTCCACCCGCTTGGGCACCCTCAGCAGCCGGATCGCGGTGACCAGGCCGATGCCGCCGATCGCGTTGCCGAGCGCGGACCACGCCAGCGCGACCGGCCACTCCCCGACGCCGATGTCCGCGCCGGAGAACATCGCCGCGAAGATGAACAGCGAGTCCAGCACGCAGTGGAACAGCTCGGCGCCGGCCAGCAGCGAGCCGAGCAGCACCGCGGGCACGAGCTGGACGCCGAGGCTCTCGGTCGCGTGCTGCATCCGGGTCATCAAGGTGATCACCGCACCGGCCAGGACGGCTAGCAGCAGGCTCTCCAGGCTCACCCCGAGGTCGGCGTAGTGGGTGCCGGTCTCCCGGGCGGTGGCCTGCAGGTCGGGGCGCGCGTGGACCACCACCCACGCCATCAGCGCGCCGCCGACCAGGTTGGTGACCAGGGTGACCGCCCACAGCCGCAGCAGCGCGACCGGGCTCCCGTGCTTGGCCACGACGGCCGTGACCGGCACGAGGAAGTTCTCGGTGAACAGCTCGCTGCGGGCCAGCAGCAGGGCCACGAAGGCGATCGAGAACGCGATCCCCGACAGCACGACGCTGCCGGTGGTGTCGCGGACGACGAGGTAGGCCAGCAGACCGGTCCCGATGTCCACGCCGCCGAGCAGGCCGGTCGCGACCAGGGCGAGGAAGGGTCGGTGCAGTCGCTCCTGCCCCTCCTCGACCAACCGGTCGAAGTCGTGCTCGACCTGGGGCTCCGGCCGGAGCTCCTGCCGGGGCTCCTGCTCGGGTTCGTCGCTGGCCACCGACCCAGCCAACCACCACCTGGGGGAGACTGCCCGGGTGACCTCCGACTGGTTCTCCGGCCCCGACGACGCGCGCGACCGGCTGGGACGCGCCGGCTACCTCACCGACGACGAGACGGCGGTCGCGACGTACCTCGCTGGGGCGCTCGGCAAGCCGCTCCTGGTCGAGGGTCCCGCCGGGGTCGGCAAGACCGAGCTGGCGAAGGCGGTCGCCCGGGCGACCGGGGCGGACCTCGTACGCCTGCAGTGCTACGAGGGCCTGGACGAGGCGCGGGCGCTGTACGAGTGGAACTACAAGAAGCAGCTGCTGCGCATCCAGGCCGCCGGCGACGCCGACTGGAGCGAGACCCACGACGACGTGTTCTCCGAGGAGTTCCTGCTCTCCAGGCCGCTGCTGACCGCGATCCGCCGCGAGCGACCCACCGTGCTGCTCGTCGACGAGATCGACAAGACCGACGTGGAGGTCGAGGGGCTGCTGCTGGAGGTGCTCTCGGACTTCCAGGTCACCATCCCCGAGCTGGGCACCATCACCGCCGTGCGCCGGCCGTACGTCGTCCTCACCTCCAACGCCGCGCGCGAGCTGTCCGAGGCGGTCAAGCGCCGCTGTCTCTACCTGCACCTGGGGTACCCCGATCCCGCGCGCGAGCAGGAGATCGTGCTCTCGCAGGTGCCGGGGCTCTCCGAGCGGCTGGCCGAGCAGCTGGTCGCGATGGTCGCCCAGCTGCGGGAGCTGGAGCTGAAGAAGGCGCCGAGCATCGCCGAGTCCGTCGACTGGGCGCAGACCCTCCTCGCGCTGGACGCCGGGTCGCTGGACGCCGAGACCGCGCGCCGCACGCTCGGGGTCGTCCTCAAGCACCTGTCCGACACCGAGCGGGCGGTCAAGGAGCTGAGGTTGGGATGAGCCGGTGACTGCGCTCGTCGACCGGCAGGTCGCCTTCGTCGCCGCGCTGCGCCGCGCGGGCCTGGCCGTCTCGCTGGCCGAGGACCTCGACGGCGTACGTGCCCTCGAGGCGCTGCCGCTCCTCGACCGCTCGGCGCTGCGGGCCGGCCTCGCCGCGACGCTGGTCAAGAAGCCGTCGCAGCGGCCCACCTTCGACGCGCTCTTCGACCTCTACTACCCCGCGCTGCTCGGGTCCGGCGAGCCAGGCGAAGGGGTAGTCCAGGACGTTGCTGCGGACGAATCGGGCACCGAGCAACCAGAACGTCAGGGACTACCCGACGGACCGGAGCAGCTGGCGGACTTCCGGGAGCGGCTCGCCCAGGAGCTGGAACAGGCGGCGGCCGGTGAGGGGCTGGACGGGCTGGCGCGCGAGGCGGTGGAGCGGTTCGGGGCGATGCCGGGCCGGGCGCCGGGGCAGTCGAGCTGGTCGGCGTACACCGCCCTGCACCGCGTGCACCCCCAGGCGCTGGTGGACCGGCTCGCGGCCGCGCTGCTCGGAGGCGACCCGGAGGCCCCGGAGATGTACGGCGGCGAGCCCGCCGCACGGCGCCGCGCCGAGGCACGGGTCCAGCGCTTCACCGCCGCCGTCGAGGCGGACGCGCGTCGCCGGATCGCCGAGCAGAAGGGCGCCGACCACATGGCGCACCACGCGGTACGCCCCTCGGTGGAGCTGCTCGACTTCACCTCGGCCCGCCGGGCCGACCTCGCGCGGATGCGTGCCGAGATCCAGCCCCTGGCCCGCCGGCTGGCGACCCGCCTGGGCCGCGAGCACTCCGACCGGCGGCGCGGCACGCTGGACTTCCGGGGCACCGTGCGCGCGAGCATGTCGACCGGCGGCGTGCCGATTGAGACCCGGCACAAGCCGCGGCGCCCGACCCGTACGGACCTGGTCGTGCTGTGCGACGTCAGCGGCTCGGTGGCCAGCTTCGCGCAGTTCACGCTGATGCTGGTCCACGCGCTGCGCGAGCAGTTCAGCCGGGTGCGCGCGTTCACCTTCGTCGACGACGTGCACGAGGTGACCGACGTGCTGGTGCCCGGCGGCGACCCGGTCGACATCCTGGCCGACCTCAGCGCCCGCGCCGCCCACGCCTCGCGCTTCGGGCGCACCGACTACGGCAAGTCCTTCGAGCGGTTCTGGGAGCAGCACGCGGACGCCCTGACGCCGCGCTCGAACCTCCTCGTCCTCGGCGACGCGCGCTCCAACCACTCCGACCTGTCCCTGCCGACGCTGGCGCACATGGCCCACGCCGCCCGGCACTCGTGGTGGCTCAACCCCGAGCACCCGCGGCACTGGGACTCCGGCGACTCCGCGGCCGGCCGGTACGGCGCGATCGTGCCGATGGTCGAGTGCCGCAACCTGACCCAGCTCGGGGAGTTCGTGGGCCGGCTCGCCGAGAACGGCTGACCACGTCACTCGGAACTGGTCCCGGACCCTCCGGCGGGCGGGTAGCGTAGGCGGCCGCTCGATCCGGGAGGGGCTCAGGTGCAGGACGACGTGGCGGCCGCAGAGGTCGCGCACGAGCAGGAGTACGTCGACACGGTCTACCGCCAGCTGATCCGCTCGGCGGCCAGTGCGCAGCGCCTGGCGGCCGAGGGTCACTCACGCGGTCGGCTCGGCCACGAGGGAGGCCTGGTCGAGCGCGACGCGATGGTCTTCCAGGCGGCGCGGCGCCTGGCCAGCCTGGACGCCGCCCACGAGGGCCTGGTGTTCGGCCGGATCGACATGCGTGCCGAGATCTCGGGCGAACCGCGCTACATCGGCCGGATCGGGCTGCGCGACGACAACCGCGACATCCTCCTGGTCGACTGGCGGGCGCCCGCGGCCGCGCTGTTCTACCAGGCCACGCCGGCCGCGCCGCAGGGCGTCGTACGCCGTCGGATCCTGCGCAGCCAGGGCGAGCAGGTGCTCGGCGTCGAGGACGACCTGATCGACGCCGAGGCGGACACCGACCTGCCGATCATCGGCGAGGGCGCGCTGATGGCGCAGCTCTCCCGGGCCCGGGACCGCTCGATGCACTCGATCGTCGCCACGATCCAGGCCGAGCAGGACCGTGCGATCCGGGCGCCGGAGCGCGGCGTGGTCACGATCTCCGGTGGCCCGGGGACCGGCAAGACGGTCGTGGCGCTGCACCGGGCGGCGTACCTGCTCTACGCCGACCGGCGCCGCTACGAGACCGGCGGGGTGCTCGTGGTCGGTCCGTCGGGCGTCTTCATGCGCTACATCGAGCGGGTGCTGCCCTCCCTCGGCGAGACCGCCGTCGCCCTGCGGTCGCTGGGCGAGGTGGTCGACGGGCTCCGGGCCACGCGCCGTGACGACCCTGCCGTCGCCGAGGTCAAGGGCAGCAGCCGGATGGTCGACCTGCTCTCCCGTCTGGTGCGCGAGCCGGTCCCGGGTGGGCCGGAGGAGCTGCGCTGGTTCTACCGCGACGACGTCATCGTGCTCGGCCGCCGCGAGCTGGACGGCGTACGCCGACAGCTCCTCGGTGGCGGTCCGCGCAACCGGACCACGACCCGGGTCGCGTCCGCGCTGCTCGACGCGATGTGGCGCCAGGTCCGCGGTGAGCGGGCCCTGGAGCGCACGAAGGGGGACTTCGTCGCCGAGGTCAGGGACGACGACCGGTTCCTGGACTTCGCCGCCGCCTGGTGGCCGGTGCTCGACGCCAGTGGTGTGCTGCGCTGGCTGCGCGACCCCGAGGTGCTGCACCGGGCAGCTGCCGGCGTGCTCGACGAGGAGTCCGAGCGGCTCCTGGCGAAGTCGTGGAGCGCGGGCGAGCAGCCGGCCAGTGTGGAGGACGTCCCGCTGGTCGACGAGCTGCGCTACCTGCTCGGCGACCCGCCGCTGGTCGACGCCGACAGCATGGCCGACACCCTCAGGGACCCCGAGCTCGAGGCCCTCGGTCTCGCGGACGTGGCGCTGCAGGACACCCGGGCCGAGCTGGCCGAGGACCGGGCCGAGTCGCGCCCGCGGGGCTGGGAGGCGCCGACGGTCCGGGTCGAGGACGACGGCTACGCCCACGTGCTGGTCGACGAGGCGCAGGACCTCACCCCGATGCAGTGGCGGATGGTCGGCCGGCGGGGGCGTACCGCGACCTGGACCATCGTCGGCGACCCGGCGCAGTCGTCGTGGCCGCAGCCGGCCGAGGCAGAGACCGCGCGGGAGCGGGCGCTGCTCTCCCCGAGCGGGCGGACCAAGGAGGTCCACGCCTTCCACCTGTCGAAGAACTACCGCAACTCCGCGGAGATCTACGACTTCGCCGCCGACTACGCCGAGCGGGTCGGGCTGGCCGCCGACCTGCCCGAGGCGGTCCGCACCACCGGCGAGGCGCCGGTCGAGCGCGTGGCGACGGACCTCGAGACGGGCCTGCGCGAGGCGCTGGCTGAGCTGCGCGGCCGCGTCGAGGGCACCATCGGCGTCGTGGGCGCCGCTGCCCGGCAGGTCGAGCTGCGCTCGTGGGTGGCCGGCTGGCCCGAGGTCGCCGACGACCTCGCCGGCGGCGCCGAGGCCCGGCTGGCCGTCCTCACCGGTCTGGAGACGAAGGGCCTGGAGTTCGACGCGATCGTCGTCGTCGAGCCCGAGGAGATCGAGGCGGAGTCGCCGACCGGTCGCGCGACGCTGTACGTCGTCCTCACCCGCGCCACGCAGCTGATGACGGTGCTGCAAACGGGCTGAGCGGCCTCAGGGCGCGGCAGGAAGGTCCAGGATCACGACGCGTCGGGTCGCGGGGCCGTCGCGGAAGGTCAGCCTTCCGCCGAGGGCGGCCACCATCGACTGCGCCCCGGTGATCCACCAGGCAGGGCGGGCCTCGCGGCCGCGCGCCGGAGGCGGGTCGTCGTCGGTCCCCGAGACCTGGCAGGAGAGCACGACCCGGTCCTCCCGTCGGACGACGACCACGCGCATGGAGCCGCCGTCCTCGGTGCCCTCGAAGAGGTCCTCGCCGAGAACGAGGACGAGCCACTCCAGCTGCGCTCCGTCGGTCAGCGCGAGGGTCGGGCCGCCCTCGGCGCGCTCCAGTGGCAGGAGCGTGACCCCGTACGACTCCGCGCGGGCCTGGAAGGTCGCCCACCTCGACCCGAGGAACTCGGCGACGTCGACGACGCTCCGCGTCGGGTCGGGGTTGGCCTGGTAGCCCGACATCCGGCTGACCCTGCCGAACAGGGTCCAGAAGTCGCTCATCGCCCGCCGGGCGGGGTGGTCGGAGGGAAGGTCCTCGGCGCTGAGGTGGTCGTCGACGACCGACATCGCGCCGCGGACCTGACGCGCCAGCGAGCTGAGCATCCGGGCACGCTCGTCGCGCTGCCGTGCGACGTCGGCGTGGGCGGCGGTCACCTCGTCGAGCGCACGCTCGCGCTGCACCGCCCAGGACAGGGCGCGGCCGACGTCGAGCACGACCTCGCGCTCGGCGTCGCTCCACGCCCGGCCGTCCTCCCGGACCAGCGCGACCTGCCCGATCGTCCGGCGCGCCTGGGTCAGCGGTGCCAGCAGGATCCGGCTCACTCCGTCCGTGTCGAGTGCCCGCGCGAGCGCGGGTCGCATCTCCTCCGGGGCGAGGTGCCGGTCCTCCGTGACGTCCACCCCGAACACGACCGGCGCCTCTGCCCGGCGCGCGTGCTCGGTGAGGCGCGGGCCGAGGGCGGAGAGCGCCGCGCGGACCGTCGGTACGCTCCCGCCGCCCCACGAGCGACGGGCACCTGAGGTCTGGTCGGCGGCCGGGAAGACCTCGAGCCACAGGTCGCTGGCGGCCATCTCCGCGCGCACCGTGGGCAGCGCCGACTCGAGGACGTCCTGCAGGGTGCCCTCACCGCTCGCGGCGAAGAGCTCGGCGACCATGCCGCGCAGCCACAGCTCCTCGCGCAGCTGCTCGCGCTGCATCGCCTGGCTGATCGCCAGCGCGGCCTGCATCGCGAAGACCTCCATCACCTCGATCACGTCGGGTGGCGGGCGCAGCCCGTCGCCCGGGACGTCGACCGACAGCGAGCCCAGCAGCTCGCCAGCGGGGTCGTGCAGGGGTGCGCTCATCTCGTCCAGCGGGTGCCAGGCGTCCGGGTGGTCCAGCGGCTCGAAGTCGGGGACCAGGACGCCGGGGCCGTCGTACGAGTCCTCGTCTGCTTGGCCGGCGAGGAACACGAATCGGCCACTGGACTCCCCGCGCTGCCAGGACTCGTCCAGGACCCGGCGGGGGAACCGCTGTCCGACCAGGTCGGGCAGCCCGGGGTACGTCCCGCTCACGGCGACGACCTCCATGGCGCTGTCGCCGCGCGGCACCGAGACGGCCGCCACCGTGAACCCGGAGACCTCGACCACGCCGTCGGTCACGGCCTGCAGCACCTCGGCCAGGTCGCGGCCGGCGTCGATGCGCGTGAGGACCTGGTACAAGCGGTCCAGGGCGGCGTTCGAGAGGCCGGACATGGAGCCATTCTCACCGGCCGGCCGCAGCGGGTCAGCCGAACCGGCGCGTTGGTAGCGTGCGGCCGTGCCCGAGCCTGCCCCTGGGACCTCCCCGCAAGCCGCCCTGCGCGCCGTCCTGGAGCGGCCCGCGTGGGCCGTCGTACGCCTGCGCGACGCCGCCACCGTGGCGCTCGTCGGCGGCACGCTCAGCCAGGTCGAGAGCCTCCTGGACATCCCCCTGGAGGAGGGACGGCCCACCGATCCCGGGGCCTGGGACCGGCTGGTCGCGGTGCCGTACCGACAGGTCGCCGAGCGCGGCTTCGAGGCCCACGACGACGGCGCCCCGCTGGCGGTGGTCGACATCGACGTCCAGCACGAGGTGCCGCTCGAGCAGCTGCTCGAGGTGCTGCCCGACGTACCCGTCGAGCTCGCGGACGCCGGTGGCTTCGAGACCGACGACGAGGCCTACGCCGCCGTGGTGGAGAAGATCATCGCCGAGGAGATCGGGCACGGCGAGGGTGCCAACCTCGTGGTCGGGCGTCGCTACCGCGCCCGGATCGCCGACTGGGGCCCGGACACCGCGCTCACGGTGCTGCGCCGGCTGCTCGAGCAGGAGCGCGGGGCCTACTGGACGTACGCGTTCTTCACCGGCGACCGCTACCTGATCGGTGCCTCGCCCGAGCGGCACGTCAGCGTGGCCGGCGGCGACGTCCGGATGAACCCGATCAGCGGCACCTTCCGGCTCCCGCGCGACCTCGACGAGGCGCCGCCCGAGCGGCGCGACGCGGAGCTGAAGCGGCGGCTGCTGGACTTCCTGTCCGACGAGAAGGAGATCTACGAGCTCTTCATGGTCGTCGACGAGGAGCTGAAGATGATGTGCGACCTGTGCCACGACGGTGGCCAGGTCCTCGGGCCGTTCCTCAAGCCGATGACCCACCTGGTGCACACGGAGTACCTCCTCGCCGGCCGCAGCCACAGCGACCCGCGCGAGATCCTGCGCGACACGATGTACGCCGCCACCGTCACCGGGTCGCCGGTGGAGAACGCCTGCCGGCTGATCAAGCGGTACGAGTCGGAGGGACGCGGCTACTACGGCGCCGCGCTCGCCCTGTTCGGGCGCGACGCCGACGGGGCGCACCGGATGGACTCACCGATCGTGATCCGCTCCGCCGACGTCCGCCCGGACGGGACGCTCACCGTGACCGCCGGCGCTACGCTCGTGCGCGACTCCGATCCGACGTACGAGGTGGCCGAGACGCACGCCAAGGCCGGCGGCATCCTGTCCGCCTTCGGCCTGGTGCCTCGCGCCGGCCGTGCGGCGGTCGGGGTCGGCGCACTCGTCGAGGACGACGACGTGCGTCTCGCGCTGGCCGAGCGCAACCAGCGCCTGTCCCGCTTCTGGCTCACCGACCAGTCCGACGCCACCGAGCACCCGGCGCTGGCCGGGCGCAGCGTCCTGGTGCTCGACGGCGAGGACGACTTCGTCAACATGCTGTGCCACGTGTTCTCGGTGCTGGGGATGCGGGCCAGCGTCGTACGCCACGACGCGCTCGACCCCTCGTCACCCGGCGACGTCGCCGGCGCGGTCCTCGGCGGCGACCACGACCTCGTCGTGGTCGGACCGGGGCCCGGGGACCCGAGGGCCGACGACGACCCGAAGATCGCGGTGTACCGCCAGGCCGTCGACGCGCTGCTCGGCTCCGGGCGGCCGTTCCTCGCCGTCTGCCTCGGTCACCAGGTGCTCAGCGACCGGCTCGGGCTGCCGCTGGCCTTCAAGGACATCGTCTTCCAGGGCACGCAGGCGGACGTCGACCTGTTCGGCCGGACGGAGCGGGTCGGGTTCTACAACACCTTCGCCGCCCGGCAGCCGGCCGACGCGACCTCGCTGCCCGAGGGCCTGGAGCTCGCGGTGAACGCCGGGACCGGCGACGTGGACGCCCTGCGCGGACCGCACTACCGCGGCATCCAGTTCCACTCCGAGTCGATCCTCACCGAGCACGGCTTCGACCTGCTCCGCGACCTGCTGCTGGAGCTCCTCGGCTGACCCGGGCCTAGGAGTCGGAGCCGCCCTCGTCGGAGCCGAGCTTCGCGGTGACGGTCTGCTCCTTGCCGTCGCGGTAGAGCTGGATCTTCACCTCGTCGCCGGGGCGGTGGCCGCGGATGGTGGCGACCAGCGAGTCCGACCCGCTGACCTCGACGTCGTCCACCTTGGTGATGACGTCGCCCTTCTCGATCCCGGCCTCGGCCGCGGACCCGCCGTTGGTGGTCGTGGCGACCAGCGCACCCGGGCGGGAGGAGCTCTGGTTGTCGCGGACCGAGACGCCGAGCTGGGCATGGGTGGCGGTCTCGCCGTCCTTGAGCTGGTTGACGATCGGCAGCACCTCGTCCATCGGGATGGCGAAGCCCAGGCCGATCGAGCCGCTGGAGCCGCTGCCGGAGGTGCGGATCGAGGAGTTGATGCCCACGACCTGGCCCTGGAGGTTGACCAGCGGGCCACCGGAGTTGCCCGGGTTGATGGCGGCGTCGGTCTGGATGGCGGGGTACGTCGTCGTCTGGTCCTGCGACTGGCTCTGCTGCTGGAGCTGGCCGAGCCCGAACGGGTCCTCCTGCTGCTGCGACTGGCCGCCGCTGTCGTCGCCCTCGCTGCTCTGCACGGACACGGCGCGGTTGAGCGCGCTCACGATGCCGCTGGTGACGGTGGCGCCCAGGCCGTACGGCGAGCCGATCGCCACGACGTTCTCACCGACCTTGAGGCCGGAGGACTTGCCGATCTCGGCGGGTACGGCGTCGTCGACGCCGGAGGCCTTGATGACAGCGAGGTCGGTCACCGGGTCGGCGCCGACGAGCTTGGCCGGGGCGGAGGTGCCGCCGTCGAAGTCGACGCGCATCTGCCCGCTGTTCCCGGCGACCGAGGCGACGTGGTTGTTGGTCAGGATCAGGCCGTCCTTGCTGAGCACGATCCCCGACCCGGAGCCGGACTCGTTGGAGCCGGTGACGTTGATCTGCACGACCGAGGGCAGCACCTTCTCGGCGACCGCCTCGGCGGAGCCGCCGGTGTTCGACGCCGAGGCGTTGCGGTTGCTCGCGGTGATGTCGGGTCCGCTGGCCGACGTGCTGGAACCGTCGCCGTTGAAGGCGTCGTACGCGGCGGCGCCGCCGACACCCGCGGCTCCGCCGAGGACCAGTGCGCCGGCGAGCACCGCGGCCGTCAGGGAACGGCCGGTGCGGCGGGGCTGCTGCGGCGCGGGGGCCGGTGGGATCGGCGCGTACGCGGTGGTCTGCCCGGAGGATGCCGCCGGTGCCGGCCCGGTCGACGAGCCGGTGCTGATCGCCTGGGTGTCGTCCTGCCCCGGGGTGCTCGACCGGTCACCGGAGGGCTGCTGGTCGTCGTTCGGGAAGGGCGTCCACTGGTTGCTCATGGCGACCAGTCTGTCCCTCTCGCCTGAGATCGGGCTGTGACCCGGCTACGAGCTGGGGAAGACAGCGGCGTCGTCGGCGGGGGTGGGGTCCTGCTGCGAGCCGGGCACCTGGAACGTGAGTCGTGCGCCGCCGGACGGCGCCCGGTCGGCGGAGACCGTGCCGCCGTGGCGCTCGGCCACCGCGTGCACGATGGACAGGCCCAGCCCGGAACCGGGCAGCGCACGCGACTCCTTCGACCGGTAGAACCGGTCGAAGACGTGCGGCCGGTCCTCCTCGGCGATGCCCGGGCCCTCGTCGTCGACGACCAGCGAGCCCTGGGCGAGTCGTACGGTCACCGTGCCGCCGTCCGGGCTCCACTTCACCGCGTTGTCGAGCAGGTTGGTGAACGCCCGCTCCAGCGAGGTGGCGTCGCCGGTGAGCCACCACGGCTCGAGGTGGACGTCGAAGTCGGTCCCGTCGGGGCCGGTCGCGCGACGCCGTACGCGGGTCAGCGCGGTCTCGACGATGCCGGACAGCTCGACGGTGTGGACCACCGAGCCGGCCTCCTCGTCGCGGGCCAGCTCGACCAGGTCGCCGATCAGCGTGGTGAGCTCGCCGATCTGGCCGGAGACGTCGTCGAGCAGCTCGCGCCGCGACTGCGGCGACAGGGTGGGACCCGACTCGCGCTCGGACTGGCTGAGCAGCTCCAGGTTGGTGCGCAGGGAGGTGAGCGGCGTGCGCAGCTCGTGCCCTGCGTCCGCGACCAGCTGCCGCTGCCGGTCCCGGCTGGCCGAGAGCGATCCGAGAAGCTCGTTGAAGGCGGCGGAGAGCCGGGCGATCTCGTCCTTGCCCTCCACCTCGATCGGGTCCAGCCGCTCGGTGCGGGCGATCTCCTCGACGCTCGTGGTGAGCCGACGCACCGGGCGCAACCCGTTGCGGGCGACCCCCCAGCCGGCCAGTGCGGCGAGGAGGATGCCGACGGCGCCGAGGGAGAAGGTGACGGTGCGTAGCCGGGAGAGCAGCTGGTCGGTCTGCTCCATGGACTGGGCGAGCATCAGGGCCGTGCCGCGAGAGGCACCCGGGACGGTGATCACGCGGTAGCGCTCGCCCCCCACCGTCATCGTGCGCTTGGAGAAACGAGACTTGCCGAGCGCGACAGCGAGCTCGCTGGTGCCCGGTCGAACCCTCTTGTCGGGAAAGAAGAAGCTGGTGTTGATCCGCAGGTCGATCAGGACGATGCGGACGTCGGAGGCACCGGAGACGATCGACGGAATGTCGCGCGGGTCGAGAGTCTGATACGCGTCGAACTGCGCGGCCGCGTAAGCCCGACTGCGCAGGGAGCTGTCCAGCGTGCTCTGTGAGGTCCGCTGGACGGTGTAGTACGCCGCCCCCGCGACGACCGCGACGGCGAGCCCCACCGCGATGGTGGTCAGCAGCGTCACCCGGCTGGCGAGCGAGCGCCGGTAGTGCACGGCCTCGCGCAGCCGGGAGACCGGCGGCATCAGTCCTGCTCGCGCAGGACGTACCCGACCCCGCGCACGGTGTGCAGCAGCCGCGGCTCGTCATCGGCCTCGAGCTTGCGGCGGACGTAGCCGACGTACACCTCGAGGGAGTTGGCGGTCGTCGGGAAGTCGAAGCCCCAGACCTCCTCGAGGATGTACGAGCGGTCCAGCACGCGCCGCGGTCGGCGCAGGAACAGCTCGAGCAGCGAGAACTCCGTACGGGTCAGCTCCATCGACCGCTCGCCGCGGCGCACCTCGCGGGTGGCGAGATCCATGGTGAGGTCGGAGAAGGAGAGCACCTCGTCCGCGTCCTCGGGTGCCGGCGCGGAGCGGCGCAGCAGCGCACGCACCCGGGCCAGCAGCTCCTCGAGCGCGAACGGCTTGGTCAGGTAGTCGTCGGCCCCGGCGTCCAGCCCGTCGACACGGTCGCCGACGGAGTCGCGGGCGGTCAGCACCAGGATGGGCACGTCGTTGCCGGCCGCGCGCAGCGCCTTGGTGGTCTCGATCCCGTCCAGCCGCGGCATCATCACGTCGAGCACCAGCGCGTCGGGACGCAGCGCCGCGATCCGGGCGAGAGCCGCCGCGCCGTCCTCGGCGACGTCGACGCGGTAGCCGTTGAACTCCAACGAGCGCCGCAGCGACTCGCGGACGGCACGGTCGTCGTCGACGACGAGCACGAGGGGCTGCTCGCTGCTCTCGGGGCTGGCAGGGCTCACAGCCGCAGAGCCTGCCACGACCACCTGAGGCGGGGGTGAGAAGTCGCTGGCGGTCGTTGGCTCGAGCGACGGCTGCTGGTTCTGCTGGTGGGACGGGGTTCGGTGACCTCGTGCCACCGGTGGCAGCGCGAGTCGAGCTCTCGCACGTTCCTACGCGGTCTACGAGGGCCGCGTCGCGGCGGCGCTCGGCACCGAACCTGTGGTGGTCGCAACTACCGGTGGTCGAGCCGTGAGGAGCAGTAGCGACGAGCGACGTCGAGACCCCTCGCGAAGTACGCACGACTGACCGAAGTGCTCGGCTCTCGCGCTTTTTCTGGCGCTGGTCGAGAACGTCGTTGATTGTGGTCCACATTGTGAGCGTCAGCAGTTCTGTAGTGCAGAAACTGTCGGTGGCGACGGGTTGAATCAGGGTCATGGAAACGACCTCCACCCACCCGGTCAGCGCGGCGATCGCTGCCGCACAGGTGGCGTTGGGTGAGGTCGCGCAGTCGCCGGTGTGGTCGCTGCCGGGTGCGGAGATCGCTGCAGATCTGGGTCGGTTGGCGGTGCTGGCCGCGCAGGTCGCGGAGCTGGAGCTGCGGCTGGTGTTCCAGGCCGAGGCGTCCGGGATCGCAGGCGATGCCGGTGCGACGTCGGCGGCGGTGCTGTGGTCGAGCGCGACGTGTCAGGACCGGGCGGTGGCCAAGCGGCGTGCCGATCTCGCGCGGGCGCTGGATGGGCCACGTGTGGTGACGCGGGAGGCGATGTGTCGTGGTGAGGTCTCCGAGGCCCAGGCGCGGGTGATCGTCGACGCGGTCGCCGCACTCGAAGAGATCCCGTCCGTGCTGGGTGTCGACATCGACGCGAGCATCGTGGAGCGGGCCGAGAAGGACCTGGTCCGGCTGGCCGGCGAGCACCCGCCGCGCGAGCTGCGGGTGCTGGGTCGGCGGATCCTGGACGTGGTCGCACCCGAGGTCGGGGAGGAGGCCGAACGTGCCGCGTTGCAGCGTGAGGAGGAGGCCGCTGCCGCGGCGGCCCGGTTCACCATGTCGTCCGATGGTCATGGTCAGGTCCACGGCCGGTTCACGCTGCCGACGCTGCACGGGGACATGCTCCGCACGATGCTGGCGGCGGTGTGGACACCGCACCTGGGTGACGGGCCACGTGGTCAGGGCCGGGCGTTGATGGAGGTCGTCGAGCGCTATCCGGCCGATGTCCTGCCCGAGCACGGTGGCGTCGCGGCGACCGTCACGGTCACGATGACCCACCGCGAGCTGGTCGACGCCCTCGACGCGGCCGGGGTGGTCGAGACCGGGCTCGGCACCCGGATCACCGCCGGTGAGGCGCGACGGCTGGCCTGCGGTGCCGACCTGGTCCCGGCGGTTCTTGGCGGAGCCTCCAGCGTGCTGGACGTCGGGCGCCGGTCCCGGTTCCACACCCGACCCCAACGGGTCGCGATCGCCCTACGCGACAAGACCTGCACCGCCGAGGGCTGCGACTACCCACCCGGTCTGTGCCACGTGCACCACGACGACCCCTGGTCCACGGGCGGCCACACCTCGGTGGCCAAGGGCCGACTGCTCTGCCCCAGGCACCACCGGATGATCCACGCCGGACACCACGAGATATCCATCTCCAAACACGGACGACTGATCTTCCGGCGGACGTAAGGCATCGCATTTGTGGCCGACTCTCGAGAGCGCGTTGCCCTCGGGTTTCTCGACGAGGGAAAGGCGTGCTCGCCCAGGAGCTGATTTCTCACCAGAACGCGGACACGCCCATGTGCAGTGCGCACAACGCTCCAGCGTCGTGCGGCCGATTCTCGGTCAGCAGGATGATCGGCAGCCCTCAGAGCATCCGGCGTGCGGCGTCGCCGGCGCGGGCACCGTACGACGCCCCGAACATCGCGGTGTGCACCAGCAGAGGGTGCAGCTGGTGCAGGGGGACCCGGTCCTCCCAGCCCTCGGCCAGCGGGGTGGCCTCCTGGTACGCCTCGAGCACCCGCTGCAGCTGGGGCAGCCCGAACAGCGCGAGCATGGCGAGGTCGCTCTCGCGGTGGCCGCCGTGGACGGCGGCGGCGTCGATGAGGTGCGGCGGGCCGTCCTTCGCCCAGACCACGTTGCCGCTCCACAGGTCGCCGTGCAGCAGGGCTGCCGGCTCGGCGGGGCCGGCGACCTCGGTGATCCGGTGCATGAGGGCGTCCACGGCCTTCGCGTCGCGGTCCTCGATCTGGCCGCGGTCGACGGCGAGCTTGAGGTACGGCAGGACGCGGCGGGTGGCGTACAGCTCCGGCCAGCTGGTCGCGGGGTCGTTGCGCAGGGGCAGCAGGCCGACGAAGCCGGGCGCGTCGGCACCGAAGGAGGCGGGGGCCGCGTGCAGGGTCGACAGCGACCGGCCGAGCGTGCTGGCGGACTCGACGTCGGGACGACCGGGCTCGACCCAGGACAGGATCACGCAGTCGGTGTCGACGGCGAGCACGTCGGGCACCGCGACGGCACCGGTGGCGGCGAGACGTCCCAGCCCGCGGGCCTCGGCCTCGAAGAAGCCGGCCGGCGGGTGCGGTCGGGTCTTGGCGAGCACGGTGCGGCCGTCGGAGAGACGCATCCTGGTCGCCGTGCAGATGTCGCCGCCCGCCACCGCGGTCGTGGACACGACCGGGGCGCCCAGCAGCGTCTCGGCGCGCTGGGCGATGATCGGCTTGGTCGGCACGAGGGCCAGTCTTCCGCGCGCGAGCGGTCCGCACCAACCCTTCGGGTGTGACGCCTGCCCCTCGTGGTCCGGAGCTCAGCGGCCGAGCAGCGCCAGCAGCCGCGACGACGCCGAGTCGTCGGAGGCGGTGCGCGGCGGCCCGAACCGTACGGGCCGGTCGACGTCGGCGACCAGCGCCGGGACGAGGGGGAGCAGGTCGGCGGCCAGCCCGTCCGGCAGGGGTACGACGGCACCGCACGCCGCAGCGACGTCCCAGCCGTGGACGGCGATCTCCAGGGCGCCGGCCCCCGCGAGCACCCGGGCGTCGACCGGTGCCCCGGCCACGGCCGAGGACGCCGGCGGCCGGGCCCAGGCCGCGAGCAGGTCGCACGCCCGCACCCGCAGGCGGTCCACGAGCAGGTCGGCAGGCAGCGTCACCCCCGGTGGCACCGCCGGCCGCGGTGAGACCGCGCCCGCCGCGGCCTCGGCGATCGCGGCGAGGCTGTCGTCCATGTGCGTCAGCAGCGCGCGCAGGTCCCACGCCGTGCACGGTGTGGGACGGTCGAGCAGCGGGTCGTCGACGAGTGCGAGGCAGCCACGGGTGTGCGCCACGGCGCGCTCGAGCAGACCCACCGCGACGTCGGTGGGCACGAGCACGGCACTCACTCCAGGTGATGGTCGGCCGGCAGCCGGGCGGGCAGTCCGAACGTCTCGAACAGCCCCTCGACGAAGAACGCGCTCACGTGGGCGACCTCGCCGTCCTCGACGGTCAGCACCTGGAGCTGGAACGGCGTGAAGCTGCCGTCCGCCTGCCGCATGTAGAGCCCGAAGGCCGGCTGCCCGTTCGCGCGCGTCGCGATCATCGGCATGTCGTGCTCGCCGCCGGGGCACTGCGCAGCGATCAGCTCGCCGATGGTCGTGGCGCCGGAGTACCAGCCGGTGAACGGAGGCATCTCCCACACCGCGTCCGCCTTGAGCAGCGAGACGATGGTGGCGACGTCCTTGTCCCAGAAGGCCTGCACGTAGCGGTCGAGCAGCTGCTGGCGTCCCGCGTCGAGGCCGTCCTCACGGACGTTCTCGTGGGTGAGCCCGGCCTCCGCGATCTGGGCGTGCGCACGCTGCAGCGCGCTGTTGACCGCCGCCGTCGTGGTGTCCAGCACCTCTGCGACGTCCTTGGCCGGCCACCGCAGCACGTCGCGGAGGACGAGGACGGCGCGCTGGCGGGCGGGCAGGTGCTGCAGCGCGGCGACGAAGGCGAGCCGGATGCTGTCCCGGGCGGCGACCACCTGCCCGGGGTCGGTGCCGGCGTCGAGGTCCACCGACGTGTCGGGGATCGGCTGCAGCCAGGGCACCTCGCGGGCCTCCACCAGCTCGTCGGTCGCTCGTGAGTCCGCGGTCCCGAGACCGGTCGGGAGCGGCCTGCGCTCCTTGCCCTCGAGGTTCGTCAGGCACACGTTGGTGGCGATCCGGTGCAGCCAGGTCCGCACCGACGAGCGGCCCTCGAAGCTGTCGTACGCCCGCCAGGCCCGCAGGTAGGTCTCCTGCACGAGGTCCTCCGCGTCGTACACCGAGCCGGTCATCCGGTAGCAGTGGGCGACCAGCTCGCGGCGGTACTGCCCGATGAGCGCGTCGAAGTCCGTGCTGGGTGCGGGCGGGACCTGCTGAGCGGTCATGGTCGGCTCCTCGTGCAAGGGTTCTCGACCCTAGGGGCCGGGAGAGGGACTGTGAAGGTGCTGACCGGGTCCGCTCCGCGAACTCATCGCAGCGTCTTACATCCGCTCCAGCGCGGCGACGATCGCGACGCCGGTCCGCTCGACCATGGCGAGGACGTCGGCGAACCCCTGCGGGCCGCCGTAGTACGGGTCGGGCACCTCGCCCGGACCCACCGGGTCGAAGTCGCGGAACAGGCGGACCCGCGCCGGGTCGACCTCGCCGGCGAGCGCGTGGACGCCCGCCAGGTTGTCCTCGTCCATCGCCAGCAGGAGGTCGTACGCGAGCCAGCCCGGGCCGAGCTGCTGCGCCCGGTGGTCGCTGCCGTCGTAGTCGGCCGCCCGCAGCGTGCTGGCGGCCCGCTCGTCCATCGGTTGGCCGACGTGCCAGCCGCCCGTGCCGCAGGAGGAGACCTCGACCCGGTCGGCCAGACCGGCACGGTCGACCAGCTCGCCGAGCACGGTGGCGGCCATCGGGGAGCGGCAGATGTTGCCCAGGCAGACCGTGCCGATCCGGTACGCCGTGCCCGGCTCCCGGGCCGTGGGGAGGCTCGCGGTCACCGTCGCGCCGTCTCCGGGAGGACCGCTCCGACCAGCCAGGAGACGACCGAGATGACGATCGACCCGAGCAGTGCGGAGCCGAACCCGTCGACGTCGAACGCCAGGTCCACCGACCCCGCGACGGCGCCGGTGAGCATCAGGAGCAGCGCGTTGATCACGAGCAGGAAGATCCCGAGCGTCACCAGGATCAGTGGGAAGGCGAAGAACGTGACGACCGGCTTCACGAAGGAGGTGATGACGCCGAGGATCACGCCGACGAGGACGACGGTGAGCACCCGGTCGCTCTGGGTGGCGCCGGTGACCGTGATCCCGCCGACCAGCCACACCGCGGCGGCGAGGGCCACGACGTTGACCACGAGCCAGCTGAGGATGCGCACGCGGTCGAACCTACCGGGCGAGCCCGGCAGGTCCGGCGGCACGGAGCGGGCTCAGCCCTCCGTCGGCGGTGTGGCACCGCTGTCGGCAGGGGGCGGGTCGGACGGGGTCGGGTCACCCGTGGCGGGCGGGTCGGCCGGCGTCGTCCCCGGGGCGGGCTGGGCCGGCGGCGGGGTCGTGTCGACGGTGCTGACCATCGCGGTCGCCGGGACCTTCACGGTCGTCCGTCCCTTGCCGAGCTGCTGGCCGGTCACGAACGGTCCGGTGTCCTCGCTGCCGGTGACGAGCTGGTTGAGCTCGCGGGCACCCTCGGTGCCGAGCAGCAGGTTCATCGAGGTCGTCCGGGTCTGGGTGGTGCCGCGTCGGGTGAGGACGGAGGTCGTCGCGCCGGAGGCGTCGAGGCGGAAGATCTCCAGCCGCCTCCCGGACTCGTCGCTCGACCGGGTCTTGGCCGTCACGTCGAGCACGACGCTGTTGTGGTTGCCGAGGTTGCCGACGAAGAAGCCCGCGAAGGTGACCTCGTAGCAGGAGTTGCTCAGCGTGATCGAGCTGCCGGCGTGCTCGATGCGGCTGTTGCCCGCGTCGGTGTAGACGATTCTGGTCACGCCCAGGTTGGCCTGGAACTTGCCGGCGCCGGTCGTCCGTACGGTCGCGTCGCCGGACGCGGTGGCGGTGAGGCCGCCGCAGCCGTTGCTGGTCAGCGGCTTCAGCGCGGGGCCGCCGAACTGCAAGGTGGTGGTCCCGGTGGCGGGCTGGGGCGAGCGGGCGGCGTGCGCCGCTCCGGCTCCCAGCCCGAGGAGGACGGTGGTGGCGGCCGTGGCGGTCGCCGTACGGGTGAGACGGGATGTGGTCATGGCGCTCCTCGGGTCGGTGCGCGGGGCGGGGGTGCCGTGCACACGTGTGCACTCTCATCGGACGACGAGGGGCGTGTGCGCCGATCCACGCAACCGGGCACGGTGGTCTAGCGCGGCGCCGCTTGCCTCGCGGACCTCCGCGGGGGAGATTGGAGATCCCAGGTCACGCGTCGTCGCGTGGTCGAGGAGCGGAGGGACGCTCAGCCATGTTCGGCATCATCGGATTCCTGGTCTTCGGCCTCGTGGTCGGCGTCGTCGCGCGGCTGATCAAGCCCGGCAGGCAGAACCTCTCGATCCTCGCCACCCTCGGGCTCGGCATCGTCGGCTCGCTGGTCGGCGGCATCGTCGCCAGCCTCATCGGCACCGGCAGCATCGGCGAGCTGAACATCCTCGGCGCGATCGTCGCCATCGTCGTCGCTGTCCTCCTCGTCGGCACGGCCGAGAGCCTGACCGGCAAGCGGCCCGTCTCCCGCTGACCCGGCCACCGGCCTCAGACCAGGGACGGCGGCTCGGTCTGCAGGTGCGGTCGGCGGGCGGACTGTGCCAGCAGGATGCCGACGACCACGGCGAGGATCCCGCCGATCGCCACGGGGCTCAGGCTCTCGCCGAACCACGCCCAGCCGAGCACGGCGACACCGACCGGCTCGAGCATCGCCACCATCGTGACGGTGGTGGCGGGGGTGCTGGTCAGCGCGACGAGGATCAGCCCGAACGGCACGAGCGTGCCGACGACCACGATCCAGGCCAGCCCGGCCCACACCGGCACCGAGAGCCCGTCCAGAGCGCCCAGCATCGGCGCGGTCCGCCCGAGCAGCCCGGGGTCGAGTGCGCCCAGCGGCGCCAGCAGGTTCATCGCGACGGCGGCGACGAGGAACGACCAGAGCATCACGCGTACGGGGTCCACGGCGCCGACGCCGGCCTCGCCGAGCAGGAAGTACGCGGAGAACGTGAGCGCCGCGCCGACCCCGGCCAGCACGCCGACGAGGTCGAAGCGCGCGCCCTGCCAGACCTCGGTCGCGGCGGCCAGCCCGAGCACCGCGAGAGCGAGCCCCCACCACAGCCGGGGGCGGACCGACTCGCGCTGCACGAGCCGTGCCCAGAGCGCGACCAGCACCGGCGCCTGGTACTCCAGCAGCAGCGCCAGGCTCACGGGCAGCCGGTCGACGGCGACGAAGTACGTCCACTGCAGCGCGGCCACCCCGATCGCGCCGTGCACGACCAGCAGCACCAGCAGTCGTCCGCCCGGGGGGACGAGCGCTGAGCGCCGGCAGACGGCGGCGGCCGCGAGGAGCAGCACGACGGTGCCGGTGACGCGCGCGGTGGTCAGCAGGCCCGCATCGACGCCGGCGCGAAGCACGACCCGCGAGACCCCGGCGTTGACCACCAGGCACAGCGCGCTGAGGACCACCAGCGGCACTCCTCGGGTCTGCACGCGCCCACCGTAGAGACCCCCTACGCTCGCGGGCGTGACTGACGCACCGGCTCCACGACCGCGCGCCACCCTCGGTGCACTCCCGGCGTACGCCGCGGGCAAGCCGCCGACGCCCCGGCCGGGGATGACGACGTACAAGCTGTCCTCCAACGAGAACCCCTTCCCGCCGCTGCCCGGCATCGAGGAGGCCGTGGCGCGGGCGGCCGCGCGGATGAACCGCTACCCCGACGCCGGCAGCACCGCGCTGTACGCCGCGCTCGCCGCCCGGCTCGGCGTCGCCACCGAGCAGCTCGCGGCGGGGACCGGCAGCGTGGCGGTGCTCTACCACCTGCTGCAGGCCTTCTGCGACCCCGGGGACCGGGTGGTCACTGCCTGGCGCAGCTTCGAGGCGTACCCGATCGCGATCGGCATCAATGCGGCCGAGCCCGTCCAGGTGCCGCTCACCGCGGACGGGAGGCACGACCTCGACGCGATGGCGGCCGCGGCCGCCGAGCCGCGCACGAAGGTCGTCGTGCTCTGCACGCCGAACAACCCGACCGGCCCGGCGCTGACCCACGGGGAGGTCGAGGACTTCCTCGCGCGGGTGCCGGGCGAGGTGCTGGTCGTCGTGGACGAGGCGTACCGCGAGTTCGTCCGGCTCGAGGGCGCCGTCGACGGGGTCGCGCTGCTGGCCGAGCACCCGAACGTCGTGGTGATGCGGACCTTCGCCAAGGCGTACGGGCTGGCCGGCCTGCGGGTCGGCTACGCCGTCGCGCACCCGGACGTGGCCGCCGCGATCCGGGCGTGCGCGCTGCCGTTCGGGGTCTCGGCGCCGGCGCAGGCCGCGGCCGTGGCCGCGCTCGAGCACGAGGCCGAGCTGATGGAGCGGGTCGAGGCGATCGTCACCGAGCGGGAGCGGGTGGTCGAGGCGCTGACCGCGCAGGGCTGGGACCTGCCCGAGACGCACGCGAACTTCGTGTGGCTGGCCACCGGCGAGCGCACCGCAGACCTGGTCACCGCCGCCGAGGAGGCCGGCATCGTGCTGCGCCCGTTCGCCGGTGAAGGGGTACGGGCCAGCATCGGCGAGCGCGAGGCCAACGACCGGCTGGTGGAGGTCGCCGCGAAGTTCGTGCCATGACCGCGCTGCGCGACTACGCCGATCGGGTGAACCAACCCGAGCTGTCCGACCCCTCGGGCTCCCCGACCCGGTGGGACGAGATGGTCGGCCCGGACGGGGGGCTCCGCGCGCCCTGGAAGGCGCTGGCCTCCGTCGCCGTCGGCCTCACCGAGCACGACCTGGCCCGGGTCGGCCGGGACGTCACACGGTTCCTCGCCGACGACGGCGTCACCTACGTCCGGCCGCACGGGCGGGGCGAGGTGCCCTGGCGCCTGGACCCCGTGCCGCTGGTCCTGGACGCGGCCGACTGGGCGTCGCTGGAGGTCGGGCTGGCCCAGCGCGCCGAGCTGCTCGACGCGGTCCTCGTCGACCTCTACGGCGAGCAGACGCTGCTGGCCGAGGGCGTCGTACCCCCGGAGGTGGTGCACACCCACCCCGGCTTCGTCCGTGCGCTCGCGCGGAGGTCGTACGTCGACCCGCACCCGCTGCTGGTGACCGGCACCGACCTCGGACGTGGGCCGGACGGCGCCTGGCTCGCGCTCGGCGACCGCACCCAGGCGCCCAGCGGGATCGGCTTCGCGATGGAGAACCGTCGGGTGGTCTCGCGGGTGCTGCCCGAGCTCTACCGTGAGGCGCGGCTGCACCGGCTGGGGCCGTTCTTCTCGGCGATGCGGTCCGTGCTGATGCAGTCCGGGGGCGGCGAGACCGCCGACGCCCGCGTGGTGGTCCTGTCGACGGGCGCCGGCTCGGAGACGGCGTACGACCAGGCGTTCGTGGCCTCGACGCTGGGCTTCCCGCTGGTCGAGGGCGCCGACCTCGTGGTCCGCGACGGGTACGTCCACCTGCGCACGGCCGGCAGCCTCGAGCGGGTCGACGTCATCCTGCGCCGCGTCGACGCGGAGTGGACCGACCCCTTGGAGCTGCGTGGCGACTCCCGCCTCGGCGTCGCCGGGCTGACGGAGGTCGTGCGCCGTGGTCGCGTACGGGTCGTCAACGGGCTCGGCTCGGGGGTGCTGGAGAGCCCGGCGCTGCTTCCGTACCTCCCGGCCGCCTGCCGGCACCTGCTCGACGAGGACCTGAGGCTCGCGTCGGTGCCGACCTGGTGGGGCGGGTCCGAGGAGGGGCGGGCCGCCCTGCTGGACCGCAGCGACCTCGTGGTGCGCACCGTCGACGACCCGGCGCCGCTGCGGCTGCCCGCCGAGGACCTGCGCGACCGGGTGCTCGCGGACCCGGGCAGGTACGTCGGCCAGGAGCCCGCCGACCTCTCCTGGTCCCCGCAGGTCGGGCCGAGCGGCGCGGTGCACTCGCGCCCGGTGAGCCTGCGGACCTTCGCGCTCCAGCACGGCGGGGCCTACCGGCCGATGGTCGGTGGGCTGGCCTCGGTGCTCGGCGACGACCGCAGCGTGATCTCCAGCAAGGACGTCTGGGTGCTCAAGGCCTCGCCGGAGGACCCCGACCAGGGCCTCGCGGAGGTGCTCCCGCTCTCCACGCTGCGGGCGCCGGAGGTCACCGTGCCGCGCGTGCTGGAGGACATGTTCTGGCTCGGGAGGTACGTCGACCGGGCCGAGGCGGCGCTGCGCCTGACCCTCGCCGCGACCACGCTGGCCGAGGAGGCGCGCCCCGCCACGGCGGGCGACCAGGCGCTCGCCGTCGTGAGGGGAGCCGTGCACCGGCTGGCCGGTCCCGGGCCAGGGTCCTCACCCGAGACCGACCTGCGCTCGGTCCTGCTCGACGGACGCCGGGTCGGCACCGCCGCCCATGCCGTCGCCGGGATGCGGGAGGCGGCACAGTCGGTGCGCGACCAGCTCTCGGCGGACGTCTGGCGCGCCTTCGGGGTGCTCGACCGAGCTGCGGAGCTGGTCACGGACTCGCCGTACCGGCACCAGCTCGGTGAGGGCGCCGGCCGGATGCTCACCGGCGTGCTGTCGGTCGACGGCGTCGTCGCCAGCATGATGCGCGACCAGACGTGGCACGTGATCGAGGCCGGACGGTGCCTGGAGCGGGCCCTGCAGCTGGCCCACCTGCTGCGCGCCACCACGTGCGTACGACGTGGTCTCGACGTCGACCGGCGGGTCCTCGACGCGGTGCTGGTCGCGACCGAGTCGTCGGTGACGCACCGGCGTCGCTTCCGGGGCCACGTCCGTCCGGCGAGCGTCGTCGACCTGCTGCTCCTCGACCGTGCCAACCCCCGGTCGCTGCGGTTCGCCCTGGTCGCGCTGGCCGACCACCTCTCCGGGCTGGCCGGGTCCACGGGGTCGACCCGCCCCGAGCGGCTCGTGGCCGACCTGCTCACCCGCGTCGAGGAGACCGACACCGCGACCCTGGTGGCCATCGGCGGCGTCGACCGACCCCACCTGGCCGACCTGCTCGACGAGGTCCTCGCCCAGCTGTCCCGGACGGCCGACGCGATCGCCGAGCTGCACTTCTCCACCGGGCCCGCGCCGCGACCGTTCCCGCACCTCGTGGTGGCCGGACCATGAGGTGGGCCCTGTGGCACCGGACGACGTACACCTACGACGACGAGGTGACCGACAGCCTCGGTGTCCTGCACCTGAGGCCGCGGTCGCTGCCGTACCAGCGGGTGCTCGACCACGAGCTGTCGCTCACGCCGGTGCCGGGCGACGCGGCACCCGACGTCGACCACTTCGGCAACGAGACGACGTTCTTCCAGGTGCGCACCCCGCACACCGAGCTCGTCGTCCGTGCGGACAGCACCGTCGAGGTCGAGGACCGCGTCCACGACGACGCCGTGCTCGCCGTGCCCTGGGAGCGGGCCCGACCGGCCGAGCGGCGCGACCTGCCCGACGCCTGGCGCGCGATCGAGCTGGCGCTGCCGTCGCCGCGCGTCTCCCGCCACGCGGGTGCGGCGTCGTACGCCGCCGCGTCCCTCGCTCCCGGGCGACCGCTCGGCGAGGCGTCGTACGACCTGATGCACCGCATCCACGAGGACTTCGCGTACGACAAGACCGCGACGACCGTGACCAGCACGCTCGACGACGTGCTGGCCGAGCGCGCCGGCGTCTGCCAGGACTTCGCGCACCTGTTCCTGGCCGGCTGGCGCGCGCACGGCCTCGCGGCGAGGTACGTCTCCGGCTACCTCGCCACCACCCCACCCCCGGGCAAGGAGCGCGTCGTCGGCGCCGACGCGTCCCACGCGTGGGTGGAGGTCTGGCTGCCCGGCTCGGAGGGCGGCGGCGACTGGCTCGCGCTGGACCCGACGAACGACCAGCCCGCCGGCGAGCGCTACGTGACGGTCGCCTGTGGCCGCGACTACGGCGACGTGCCGCCGGTGCGCGGGATCATCTTCACCGAGGCCAGGTCCTCGAGCCTGAAGGTCGAGGTCGACGTCGCCCCGGGCTGAGGCTCCGGGCCAAGGCCGACTGGCTCACCCGGAGGGGTCGGGTGAGAGGGTCGCGGCATGAAGGCCTTCCGCTGCCGGGTCTGCGACTCGGCGCTGTACTTCGAGAACTCCCGCTGCATCCACTGCGGCACCCGGCTGGGGTTCTCCCGCGAGGAGCGGGCGATCGTCCCGGTCGACGACGAGGGTCGCTACGTCGACGCCGACGGGGGCGAGTGGCGGGTCTGCCGGAACCTCACGCTGTCCGGCTGCACCTGGCTGACCCGGGCGGAGACGGGCTACTGCTTCTCCTGCGAGCTGACCCGGACGCGGCCCAACGACGAGGACGCGATGGCGCTGGAGCAGTACCACCGCGCCGAGGAGGCCAAGCGCCACCTGGTCTTCGAGCTCGACGGTCACGGCCTGGACCTGCGCAGCAAGAAGCAGGACCCGGAGAACGGGTTGTGCTTCGACCTGATCTCCAGCATGTCCGAGGCCACCGACAACGTGGTGATCGGGCACGCCGACGGGGTGATCACGATCGACCTGGCCGAGACCGACGCGGCCTACCGCGAGCGGGTGCGCGCCAAGCTCGCCGAGCCGTACCGCACGATGCTCGGCCACTTCCGCCACGAGGTCGGGCACTACGTCGAGTGGCAGCTGGTGACCGACGACGAGACCGTGGCGCAGGCGCGCGAGCTGTTCGGCGACGAGACCGCCGACTACCAGGCCGAGATCAAGCGGCACTACTCCGAGGGCCCGCCCGCGGACTGGAAGAAGTCGTACATCTCGGAGTACGCCACCATGCACCCCTGGGAGGACTTCGCCGAGACCTGGGCGCACTTCCTGCACATCTCCGACACTGTCGAGACCGCGGCCGAGTTCGGCCTGACCGCGGTGAACCCGACCGCCTTCCGCAGCTTCCGCGACCTCGTCTCCGGGGTGTGGCTGCCGACCTCGACGGCGCTGAACCAGATCAACCGCTCGATGGGCAACGACGACCTCTACCCGTTCGTCATCCCCGCGCCGGTGCTGACGAAGCTGGACTTCGTCTCGACCCTGGTGACGAGAGCGCGGATCGCCCGAGACGCGGTCTGACGTGGTCTGATGTCGGGGTGGGTCTCTTCTCCCGCCGGCCCCGGCCGGACAGTCGCCCCGACGACGCCTTCCCCTTCCTGAGCACCGAGGAGGCCTCGCACCTGCGCGGTCTGGTCCTGACCACCTTCGCGGAGCGCGGCATCGAGGTGTCCCTCCACCCGGACTACGTGGAGGACGACGCCGGCACGCAGTACGGCCTCGCCAACCTCGCGGCCACCTGCCACCAGGAGGAGGCCGGGCGCTGGCCCGGGCTCGTCGCCGACCACGTCCGTCGGATCGTCGCGCGCATGAGTCAGCCCAGCGAGCTCGACACGATCGTCCCCGAGGAGCTGCGCCGCCGTGTCTACCCGCGCCTCGTCGGACGCGACCGGGCCGACCCGCGTCTGTTCTCCTACGCACGCGAGGTCGCCGACGACCTGGTCGAGGTGCTGTGCCTCGACCAGCCGGACACGGTCGCCTACCTGACGGACAAGGTCTTCCCGCGGCTGGGGCCGGCCGGGCCGCTCTACGACGCGGCGCGACAGAACCTGCGCGAGATCACGTTCGACGAGGCGGAGGTGGTGCCGGCCCAGGACTCGTCGTTCCACTGCGTGTTCGGGGACTCGGTGTTCACGGCGACCACCGCGCTGCAGCTGGGATCGATCGCCGACGCCGTCGGGGACCCGATCGACCCCGAGCGCGGAGCGTTCTTCGTGGTCGCCTGCCGCAACCAGGTCGCGTTCCACCCGTGGCGAGGCGACGACGCCTGGGCCACGGTCTTCTCCGGTCTGCTGCGCTGGGCCGAGCTCGGCTTCTCCGACGGCGCCGGCCCGGTCTCTCCCGAGCTGTACTGGTGGCGCCCCTCAGGCATCGAGCAGCTCTCGCGCCGCAACGACGTCGGCGAGGTCTCGGTCGAGCTGTCCGGCGACCTGGCCGAGCTGATCGAGGCCGCCGGGGGCGGCTGAGCTCAACCGATCAGCCCGAACCGCTCCTTGGCCTCGAGGACCCGCAGGACGTTGGCCTTCGTGGTCTTCGCGAACGCGGGGTCGTCCTGCGTCTCGCGCAGCACCGCGCGGGCCATCGGTCGCAGGTCGTCGGAGTTGGTGTCCAGCAGCAGCGTCCCGCCGGCACGGAAGAACCTCAGCGCGCGCTTGCCCGGCGGGTCGCCGGCCACGCTCGCGGACCCGAAGGAGTCGGAGACGATCACGCCGTCGTAGCCGAGGTCGCCGCGGAGCATCCCCTTGATGATCGTGGGGTTGAAGCAGGCGCGGGGGCCGTCGCTGATCTTCGGGTAGAAGCCCGAGGAGACCATCACCATCGCCGGGTCGCCGGCGAGCGCACCCTCGAAGGACCCGAGCAGCGGGTCGTTCCGCGTGGTCGGGTCGCTCACCTGAGGGTCGGAGTCGGTGTTCCCCGAGGCCCGGCCGATGCCGGGGAAGTGCTTGACGGAGGTGGCGACACCGGCGTCGGCCATGCCGCGCACGAACGCGGCGGCGTGCCGGCCGACGGGGGTCGGCTCGCTGCCGAGCTGCCGCTCGAAGTAGCCGATCGGGTCGTTGTCGGTGCCCACGTCGGTGGGCACGACGTCCGCGACCGGCGCGAGGTCGAGCGTGACGCCGGCGGCCTTCAGCTCCTCGCCCCAGGTCTTCGCCTCGCGGCGCAGCCGGGCCGGGCGCAGCTCGCCCTGCTCCAACCCGTCGGGCATGGCGGAGAAGCCGTCGCCGTCGAGGCTCTGCGCGTTGGCGCTCTCCTGGTCGGCGGAGACGAAGGGCCGCACACCGGCGTACGTCGTCACCTCGGCGATCGCGTCGCTCACCGCACGGGTGTCCTCGACGCTCAGGTCGGTCGGACCGCGCAGGAACGCGTTGCCCGCCGAGTCCTGCTGCAGCTGGCGCAGCTGCTCCTCGGTCGCGCCGGTGGACATCACGCCCAGGACGAAGAGCTGGCCGACGCGCTGCTGCGGCGTCATGCGGTCGTACGCCGCCTCCGCTGCGGACGGTGCCTGCGACTGAGCCGACGGGGCCGAGGACGAGGGTGACGAGCCGGTCGGTGCGGTCTCGCCTGCGCAGGCGGAGAGCAGCAGCAGCGGCACCAGGAGCAGAGGACGTCGCACCCCGCCAGCGTGCCAGGCGGCCGCCTAGGCTCGGCCCATGGCCTACGTCGAGAAGAGCTCGTTCGAGCGCGACATGAACTACATCCCCGACCGGATCACCGCCGAGCCCGGGAAGTCGCGCGACACGCTGGCTCACCAGGGCGTCGCCGGACCCGACGTGGAGCACACCACCTGGCCGGTCGAGCCGGGCCGCTACCGGCTGGTCGCGGCGAAGGCGTGCCCGTGGGCCAACCGGGCGATCATCGTGCGCGCGCTGCTCGGGCTCCAGGACGTCATCTCGCTCGGGATGCCGGGTCCGACCCACGACGAGCGGAGCTGGACGTTCGACCTCGACCCCGGTGGGGTGGACCCGGTGCTGGGCTACGAGCGGCTGCAGCAGGCGTACTTCGAGCGGATCCCCGACTACCCCCGCGGCATCACCGTGCCGGCGATGGTCGACGTGCCGTCCAAGGCGGTCGTGACCAACGACTTCCCGTGGATCACCCACGACCTCTTCTTCGAGTGGACCGAGCACCACAAGGAGGGCGCGCCCGACCTGTGGCCGGCCGAGGTCCGCGAGGAGATGGAGACCGTGATGAAGCGGGTCTTCACCGAGGTCAACAACGGCGTCTACCGCTGCGGCTTCGCCGGCACCCAGGAGGCGTACGAGGACGCCTACGACCGGCTGTGGACGGCGATGGACTGGCTCGAGGAGCGGCTGAGCGACCGCCGCTACCTGATGGGCGACGCGATCACCGAGGCCGACGTACGCCTGTTCACGACGCTGGCGCGCTTCGACGCGGTCTACCACGGCCACTTCAAGTGCAACCGGCAGAAGCTGACCGAGCTGCCGGCGCTGTGGGGCTACGCGCGCGACCTCTACTCGATCCCGGAGTTCGGCGAGAACACCGACTTCGAGCAGATCAAGCAGCACTACTACGTCGTGCACAAGGACGTGAACCCGACCGGCATCGTGCCCAAGGGCCCGGACCCGGCTGTGTGGCTGGAGCCGCACGACCGGGCCTCGCTCGGGTAGGTGCTGGGTCAGCTCTTCACGATCCCGGCCTGCTGGAGGAAGGTCAGGTTGTCCTCCAGGTGCCAGTCCTCGGTGATGGTGCGGCCGTTGCCGACGTGCTGGATGTCGATGGCGTCGAACCGGATGTCCTGGCCCTTGCCCTGCGTTCCCTGGTAGGTGCCGGTGAAGTGGCCGGTGAACACCAGCCGTGCGGTGAAGGTGTCGCCGGCGACGTAGAGGTCGGCGAGCTGGCAGTGCAGGTCCGGTACGGCGGCGCGGAACGTCTTCGACGCCGCGACCGGTCCGGCCGGACCCTGGGGGCGGCCGACGGGCAGCGTCCGGTCGCGGAACGAGGCGTCGACCGCATGGTCGAGTCAGCGGGTTCGGCCGGTGTCCCAGAACGTGTAGAGCTCCTGCGCGGTGTGCACGACCCGCTCGGCCCGGTCGTGGTCGGCACTGCTCTCGACGTGGATGCTGCCGGGACGAACCAGTCCCTGCGTGTGATCGACCAGCGCCTCGGGTCGAGTGCTCCCGCAGCCGGCGAGCAGCAGCGCGGCGACCACGAGTACGACGACCCTCATGCCAGCCGCCCGCCGCCGTCGACGTGCAGCGTGGTCCCGGTGACGAACGGGTTGACCAGCGCGAGCAGGACGACGCTCGAGACGTCCTCGGGGGTTCCGACCCGCCGTGCCGGGTTGCTCGCGGCGGTCTGCTCGAGGAAGCCGGCCTTGTCGTCCATCGCGTCCCAGGCGCCGGAGTCGACGATGCCGGGGGAGACCGCGTTGACCCGCAGCGGCGCCAGCTCGACCGCGAGCGCCTCGGCGAGGAACGCGACCGCTCCGTTGGTCGTGGCCATCACCGACAGCCCCGGTGCCGGCTTCCACGCCGCGACCCCGGAGAACAGCACGAACGAGCCGCTGGTGATCGGTGCGAAGTGCTTGGCCAGCAGCAGCGGCCCGACGACCTTGGCGTCGAAGGCGCCCGCGATCGCCTCGCGCTCCAGGTCGGCGAGCGGCCCGTTCGCGTGGTCGGCGGCCAGCGCGACCACGTGGTCGACCGCGCCGAGCGCGGCTGCCGCGGCGGCGATGCTGGTCTCGTCGGCGAGGTCGAGGCGTACGGCACGGGCGCCGAGGGCGTCGGCGGTGTCCTGCAGCGTGTCGAGGTGGCGCCCGGCGAGGACGACGTCGGCGCCGGCGGCGATCGCATCGGTGGCGACCTGCCGCCCGATGCCCGAGCCGCCCCCGACGACGAGGACGGTGGAGCCGGAGAGTGGTGTCGCGTTCATGGTGACCTCCTGGTCGAGTGGGTCGGACACCCGGCACAGCGACGGGGACGGACACATCTATCCCGTCCTGCAATGAAGGCTTTCGTGCTTTGCCATAGATTCAGCTCATGCCGACGCTGCGGGCCCTGGAGTGCCTGGTCGCCCTGGCCGACACCGGCTCGGTCACCGAGGCCGCGGCGCGGCTGCGCGCCTCGCAACCGGCGGTCTCCCACCAGCTCGCCGGGCTCGAGCGCGAGCTGGGGGCGCCGCTGGTGGAGCGGCTGCCCCGTGGCGTACGACTGACCGCCGCCGGCCGCGCGGCGCTGCCGCCCGCACGGGCGGCGCTCGCAGCGGCCGAGGAGGCGTCCGCCGCGGTGCGCGCGGTGGCGCGGGGTACGGCCGGGCGGCTGCGGATCGGGTGCGCCGAGACGCTGACCGGCGCCGTGCTGGCGCCGGTGCTGCGGGCGTGGCGGCGCCGCTACCCCGACGTCGAGGTGCTGCTGGACGAGCAGCGCAGCGCCGACGCCCTGGCCGAGCGGGTCGCCGACGGTGCGCTCGACCTGGCGCTGTGCCCCCGGCCGAGCCAGTGGTCCGGGCGGGTCGACGTCGTCGGACGCGAGGAGGTCGTGGTGGTCGCCGGCGCGAAGGACCCGTTGGCCGAGCTGGACGTCGTCTGCGCCGACGACCTGGCGGGGCACCCGGTGGTCGGCCTGCACCCCGAGCACGGGCTGGCCGGATGGATCGAGGCCGCGCTGGCCGCACGCGGCGCCGCGGCCGAGGTCGTCGTACGCACCGGGCAGCCGGGGTCCGCGGCTGCGCTGGCCGTCGCCGGGCTCGGCGCCACGCTGGTGCCGACCAGCGCCCTGTCACCCGGCGTCGGGGGCGCCGTGCGCCGCCTCGCCCCGCCGCTGTCGCGCGACCTCGTCGTGCTGCGCCCGGGCACCGCTGACGTGCTGGCCGGCGCATTCACCGAGCGGCTCGTGCGGCGCGGCGTGCAGGTGCCGTCGGCGCTGGCCCGGCAGCTCGACGGCTGAGGCTCAGACGCCGACCAGCACCACCCGGTTGCCGTCGGGATCACTCAGGCGGAGGATCCGCGACGAGCTCGCCTGCTCCGGTCCGTCATGGGCGACTCCCGCGGCGGCGAGGCGCTCGGCGGCCGCGTCCAGGTCGGACTCGGAGAGCACCGTCGAGCACCGTCCGGCGCGGTCGGGCTCGGACCAGACCTGGATGCCGAAGCCCTCCCCGAGGTGCCACTCGAGCAGCCCGGGCATCGGGGTCGCGTCGGGGCCGCGGCCGAGCAGCGCGGCGTACCACTTCTGCGCGGCGTCGAGGTCGGTGACGGTGGACTGGGCGAGGACTCCGGTGGTGCTCATGTCCGGTACGACCGCCTGCGCGGCGCGGACTCATCGCCCGGGCTCATCATTCAGGCGTCGACGACCCGCAGCGCGACCCGGTCGTGGCGCCCGCCCAGGACCGCGCCGATGCCCATCACGAACCGGAACTGCAGGCCGTACTTCGCCTTGACGCGCGCCGTGAGCGCCTCGACCCCGGAGGGGGACTCGACCACCTCGGCGCGCGCCTCGACCGTGGGGGCGCCGTCCTCGACCCGGCCGCGCCGGTCGCACGGGCGCAGCGTGACGTGCGGGTCCCGACGCACCCGCCGGACCTTGCCGCTGCCGTCCATCGTGGTGATCGCCAGCCCGTCGCCGTCGGCGGCGACCCACACGGGGGTCGCCACCGGCGCCCCGGACTGCCGGTACGTGGTCAGCGAGACGAAGGGCTCCTCGGCCAGGTCAGCGACGGTCGGCATCCTCCGAGGGTGGCACGTCCGCCTCGTGAGGAGTACCCGCGTGCGCGCCGGCGGCGTGGGCCCCACCGACGGCCACGGCGGCCTCCGGCTCCGGCTCGGGGGTCGCCGCGTGCTTGCCGAGCGTCTCGCCGTCGGCCGCGGCGACCGGCGGTCCGGCGGCGACGAAGTCCTTCTGCCGGATCAGCGCCAGGCAGATCACCGCGGCGACGAACGCGCCGATCGCGGCGATGAGGATGATGTGGTTCAGCGCGTCGACGACGCCGGAGGTGCCCACCCGCTGCACCAGCGCGTACGCCGAGGCGCCGTCGCCGCCGCTCTGGTCGGCGGCCTGCCGGGCCGCGCCG
Organism: Marmoricola endophyticus; assembly: GCF_014644415.1. Lineage (GTDB taxonomy): Bacteria > Actinomycetota > Actinomycetes > Propionibacteriales > Nocardioidaceae > Marmoricola > Marmoricola endophyticus. Next base: position 2,031,634 of record NZ_BMKQ01000001.1, on the reverse strand, counting down.
GCCGCGATCCGCACCTGCCCGCCGGACAGGGCCGCGCCGAGCGGCTCGAGAGCCTGCGCCGGGACCTTGCCGGACAGTGCCGGACGGACCGAGTCGAGGATCTCGTGGCTGAAGATCGAGCCGAGCGCCGCGATGCCGGTGGCGATGCCGACCTGCCGGAACGTCGAGTTCACGCCGCTGGCCATGCCGGAGCGGGCCACCTCGACGACACCGACCGCGGTCGAGGCCAGCGGTGGGTTGATCAGCCCGATGCCCACGCCGGCGACGGTCAGGCCGGGGATGAGGTGGGTCCACGACGAGTCGTCCTCGATGCCGAGGAGCAGCAGCAGGCCGACGCCGAGGATCAGGAAGCCGGGACCGATCAGCCACCTGACCGGGATGTGCTCCGTGAGCCGGCCGGCCACCGCCGCCACGACGAACGAGGCGCCGGAGAGGAACAGGAACCGCAGGCCGGTCTGGATCGCGTTGTAGCCGAGGACGTTCTGGACGTAGATCACCAGGTAGGTCAGCAGGGCGAAGATCGAGGCGGAGACCGCGAACGCCGCGACGAGGCCGCCGGTGAAGGTCGGCTTCCTCAGCAGCGACAGGTCGAACATCGGGTCCTTCTGCGCGAGCTGGCTGACCACGAAGACGACCAGCAGGACGCCCGAGGCGACCAGCGACCAGACGACGCGGTCGTCGCCCCAGCTGCGCTGACCGGCCTCGATCAGGCCGTAGACGAGTGCGCCGAGGGCCGCACTGAAGGTGACGAACCCGATCCAGTCCGGGCGACCGGCGCGCGGGTCGTGGGACTCGCGGACCTTGGTCTGGGCCACGACGACGGCAACGAGGGCGACCGGGATGTTGACGAAGAAGATCCACCTCCAGGACAGGCCGGTGGTGAGGATCCCGCCGAGCACCGGCCCGACGGCGACGGCGACGCCGGTGACGGCACCGAAGGCCCCGAAGGCGATGCCGCGGTCGCGGCCGTGGAAGGCGCTCGCCAGCAGCGCGAGCGCGGTGGCGAACATCGCCGCACCGCCGATGCCCTGGAAGGCGCGCGAGATGCTGAGCACGAGGATGTCCTGGGCGGCGCCGCAGGCGATCGAGCCGAGCGTGAACAGCACCAGCCCGATGGCGAAGACCCGCCGCCGGCCGTACAGGTCCGCGAGCGAGCCGGCGGTGAGCAGCAGGGCGGCGAGGCTGAGGGCGTACGCGTCGATCACCCACTGCAGGTCCGAGAGGGAGGCGTCCAGCTCGGTCTGGATGTCGGGCAGGGCGACGTTCACGATCGTCACGTCGAGCAGCAGCATGAAGACGCCGAGGAGGACCGCTGCGAGAGTCCACCACTTCGGGTCGCGGCCGGTGGTCTGCGGGGGTGCCTCTGTCATGGCGGGTCCTATCGTCACGTGGCTAACGATCAGGTACGTTACTCTTGATCGGGCAACCGTCAAGCGACTGACGATCAACCAGGGGATGAACGTGGGGAAGGTCACCGACTCGACCGAGCTGCTGCCTGACCTGGCGCGCTCGCTGGGCCACCTGCTGTGGCGCTGCGCGGCCAAGGTCGGTCAGTCGGTGTCGGACACCCTGCCCGAGGGGGTCGACCTCCACGGCTATTCCGTGCTGCTCGCGCTCTCCGACGGGGCGCCGCGATCCCAGCAGTCGCTCGCGGAGACCACGAGCGTCAGTCGTACGACGATGACCAGGGTCGCCGGCGACCTCGCCGCCGAGGGCCTCGTGACCAGGGTGCGCAACCCGGGCGACCGTCGCTCCTACGCGCTCTCCCGGACTGAGGCGGGGGTGCGCGCCGCCGAGGAGTGGCGAGCCCACGTCGAGCGGACCGAGGCCGCGCTGACGCCGTCGTTCACCGCGACCCGCCGTGACCGTCTTCGGTCACTGCTCCTGCGCATCGCCGAGCCCGACCTCGCGCCCGACACTCCTGAGCCACTGCGCACGAGCACCGGCTTCCTCATCACCCGGGTCCACCAGCGCGCCCACCGCGAGTTCGGCGAGATGCTCGAGCCGGTCGGTCTCGAGCCGCGGTTCCTCGGCTCGCTGATCGCCCTGACCGCGCTCGGGCCGGCCTCGCAGGCCGAGCTCGCTCGCGTGCTCGGGATGACCGGCGCGTCCATGGTGCCGATCGTGGACCTGATGGAGTCCCGCGGCCTGGTCGAGCGCCGCTCGCTGGACGGGGACCGGCGCACGTACGTCCTCCACCTCACCCGCCGGGCGCGCGCCGCGCTAGCGAAGGCGCGCCACCTCGCCGTCGGCGGTGGTGCTCCCTGCCTGCAGGTGCTCACCGACGACGAGCGGGACGAGCTCATCGCCCTCCTGGTGCAGCTGATCACCGCCGTCTGAGCCGGCGTGGATCTAGCATGGCGAGATGCCGATGCCGAAGCGCGCCAGCGTCGATGACTACTTCGCGCAGCTCGAGGACGTCCAGCGCCCGCACCTGGAGGATCTCCGGCGGATGAGCCTCGTGGCGGCCCCAGGGGCGCGCGAGGAGCTGAAGTGGAACCTCCCGGTGTACGTCGTCGACAAGAACACCAACCTGTGGATGCTGCAGAACTTCACCAAGCACTGCTCGCTGCGGTTCTCGCCGGACTTCTTCGCCACGCAGAAGGCCGCGGTGGAGGCCGCCGGCTTCGACTCCGGCGCCGGCTTCGTCAAGCTCCCGTACGACCGTGAGCTCCCGACGGACCTCCTCGAGTCGCTGATGCAGGCCCGTCTCTCGGACCACGAGGCGAGCACCGCCGACCAGGTGTGAGGTCCAGGCACTAGCGTCGCCCGGGTGGCGCAGACGTCTCGGGGGCTGCCGCTGCTTCCGGCGGCGGGGTTCGTCCTGGTGTGGTCGGCGGGCTACATCGCCGGACCGTACGGCGTCTCCGCGATGGCCCCGCTGTGGCTGGTGGCCTGCCGGTTCCTGCTCGCCGCGGTGCTCGCGGCGGGCCTGGCGCTGGTGCTCAAGCGGCCGCGGACGATGGACCGCCGCACGGCGCTGCGGGTGGCGGCGTCGGGCTTCATGCTCAACGCGGTGCAGTTCGGCGCGATCTACCTCGCCTTCGACTCCGGGCTCACCGGGACGCTGGCCTCCCTGGCGCACTCGCTGAGTCCCGTGCTGACGGCCCTGCTGGCCGCGGTGGTCTTCGGCGAGCGGCTCTCCGCGCTGCAGGTCGTCGGGTTCCTCATCGGGGTCGCGGGCGTGGTGCTCGTGCTCGGCCCCGACGTGGGGGCCGTGGGTGGGCTGGCAGCCGTCGCGCTGATGGTCCTCAGCGTGCTCGGCCTGAGCACCGGCACGCTGGGGCAGCGCTGGATCGGTACGAGCCCGGACCCGCTCTGGTCGGCGGCCCTGCAGTTCGCGGTGTCCGGCCCGCCCGTGCTCGTGCTCGCCCTCCTCGTCGAGGGGACCCACGACATCGTCAGCGACCCGGCGGCGGCCGGGATCTCGCTGGTCTACATCGCGGTGGTGAACTCCATCGTCGGGCTGTTCCTGCTCGGCGTCCTCGTCCGCGCCCGCGGGGCCGGCGCCGCGGCGAGCGTGTTCTTCCTGATGCCGCCGGTCACGGCGCTGCTCTCGTGGCTGGTCCTCCACGAGACCCTGAACGCCCGCGAGCTGGCCGGGCTGGTCGTCACCGTCGTGGGCGTCGCGGCAGCGACGCGCACACGCCGTGGAGGGCGTGGGGTGACGAGCGAAGAGCTCGACGCCCTCCGGTAGCCCTGGACGGGCTGCCGGAGGTGCTGCCGGCGTCGCCGGCTCAGGGGCGCGGTGTCTCCTCGGCGGGCGGCACCGTGGGCGTCAGGAGGTGCCGGACGACCAGCCCGACCACGATGGCGATGACCGCTACCAGTGCGAGGACCAGCGCGCCGGCGAGGCTGCCGTGACCGAGGAGCGCATCGGCGGCGGACATGACGACGGCGAAGCCGATCGGGACCACGACGAGCATCGCGACGACACCGAGCACCACCCGCAGCGGGCCGCGCCCTCGGGGGGTCGAGGTGGGCGTGGTGTCCAGCGTGGACGCCTGTTCTGCGGAGTTGGCGGCAGCCAGTGCGTCGATGAGGTCGAAGGCTTCGCGCATCCGGACGGGGTGATCGATCCCCAAGGGCTCGCTGCCGAACACGGTGAGCTCGTCGGCGGCGAGCTCGACCCGGTAGCGCTCGCCTGCGAACCGTCGGAGCCGCTGGGCGAGATCGGCCGGTACCCGGGCGCCGAGTGCGCGATCCCCTGCGGCGCCGCCGGCCAGGCGAGCCCGCAGGAACAGCTCGCGCTCGGCCAGCGCGCCCGGAGCGGTGGTCAGTGCGTCGAGGCGGAGGCGTCCGGCGACGGGGAACCGGTCACCGACCTCGACGAAGTCGCGGCCGCGCGTGCGCACGCTGCGGTCCACCGCGGCCACGCGGGTCGCGAAGAGACTGCCGGCGTAGTCCGGCGCGAGGGTGCCGGCCACGGTCAGCAGGTGGTTCTCGCGCGCGAACCGCGTGAGGGAGCCCGCCTCTCCCACCGTGCGCCAGATCGAGGTCAGGCCCCAGCACCCGACCACGACGAAGAACGCCGGCATCAGCCAGAAGGTGACGCTCTCGTCTGCGTGGCCGCCGGCCACCACGAAGGCCAGGACCCCGGCGAACGCCACCACCATCAGCACGAGGAGGACCGCGCTGAAGGTCATCAGCGGGCTGCCCCCGAGTGCCCGGAGGCGGTCGAGGACGCCGCTCGATGTCCGCAGGGGCTCGAGTCGCAGGGGTCGAGGCATCACCGTCACGCGCCACATCCTCCGGTGGTCGGGGCACACATGTCGACACCGACCCCGACGGCAGCCCCGAACCGGAGGTCGCGGTCCTCCTCGCCTCGATCGCACCCTGCCGTGGGTCCCTCCCGGCAGGACCCGGGCCAGCTGATTGGCCCCCGCCGACGGCGAGGGGTAGGTTCACCCCGAGCGTCGCCTGTGGCCCCGATCACAGGAGCGCTCGGGGCTCCCTCGTCACCGCGCCACCCCTGCGGTCCGAGGAGCCCGCGACCCACCACCTCCGGGCCCGCGACGACCTCCACGGCCCGAAGAGCGAAGGAGCCGTACGGTGACGCACGTACCCGACGGGGAGTTCGGCCCCGACCTGGCCGAGGTCTTCGGCCCCCAGCAGAGCGACGGCGGCCCCGAGCTGGTCCAGCTGCTGACGCCGGAGGGCGAGCGGACCCACCACGCCGAGTTCGACATGGACTTCTCGGCCGAGCAGCTGCGCGGCTTCTACCGCGACATGGTGCTCACCCGGCGCATCGACACCGAGTCGACGGCGCTGCAGCGCCACGGCGAGCTCGGGATCTGGGCCCAGCTGCTCGGCCAGGAGGCCGCGCAGATCGGCTCCGGGCGCGCGCTCCGGCCGCAGGACTTCGCCTTCCCGACCTACCGCGAGCACGGCGTCGCCTGGTGCCGCGGGCTGGACCCGCTGAAGCTGCTGGGGCTGTTCCGCGGCGTCGACCAGAGCAGCTGGGACCCCGCGGAGACCAACTTCGCGCCGTACACGATCATCATCGGCGCCCAGGCGCTGCACGCGACCGGCTACGCGATGGGCATCCAGCGCGACGGTGCCGTCGGCACCGGCGACCCCGAGCGCGACGCGGCGACCATCGGCTACTTCGGTGACGGCGCCTCCAGCCAGGGTGACGTCAACGAGGCGTTCATCTTCGCGGCGTCCTACAACGCGCCCGTGGTGTTCTTCTGCCAGAACAACCAGTGGGCGATCTCGGAGCCCTTCGAGCGGCAGAGCCGGATCCCGCTCTACCAGCGCGCACTGGGCTTCGGCTTCCCCGGCGTCCGCGTCGACGGCAACGACGTGATGGCGACGTACGCCGTCACCCAGGCCGCCCTGCAGCGCGCCCGCGAGGGCTCCGGGCCGACGCTGATCGAGGCGTACACCTACCGCATGGGCGCCCACACCACCACCGACGACCCGACCCGCTACCGGCTCTCCGACGACGTCGAGAACTGGAAGCTCAAGGACCCGATCGCGCGCGTCGAGGCCTACCTGCGTCGCAACGGGCTGATCGACGAGCAGTTCACCGATGCGCTCACCGTCGAGGCCGACCAGCTCGGCGAGCGGCTGCGGGCCGGGGTCAAGGAGCTGGCCGACCCGTCGCCGCTGTCGGTCTTCGACCACGTGTACGCCGAGCTGCCGCCCGAGCTCGCCGAGCAGCGCGACGGCTACGCCGAGTACCTCGCGTCCTTCGAGGGGGCCCACTGATGACCGAGAAGATGACTCTCGCGAAGGCGCTCAACGCCGGGCTGCGCCAGGCCATGGAGGACGACCCGAAGGTCCTGCTGATGGGCGAGGACGTCGGCAAGCTCGGCGGTGTCTTCCGGATCACCGACGGGCTGCAGAAGGACTTCGGTGAGGACCGGGTCATCGACTCCCCGCTGGCCGAGTCCGGGATCGTCGGCACCGCGGTCGGGCTGGCGATGCGCGGCTACCGCCCGGTGGTGGAGATCCAGTTCGACGGCTTCGTCTACCCGGCCTACGACCAGATCGTCAGCCAGGTGGCCAAGATCCGGTTCCGCACGCAGGGCCGCGTCGCGATGCCGATCGTCATCCGGATCCCGTTCGGCGGCGGCATCGGAGCCGTCGAGCACCACTCGGAGTCGCCCGAGGCGCAGTTCGCGCACACCCCGGGGCTGAAGGTGGTCGCCTGCTCCAACCCGGTCGACGGCTACTGGATGATCCAGCAGGCCATCGCCTCCGACGACCCGGTGATCTTCCTCGAGCCCAAGCGGCAGTACCACGGCGCCAAGTCCGAGGTCGACACCTCCGCGACGCCGGAGCCTCTGCACACCTCGCGCGTGGTGCGTGCGGGCAGCGACGTCACGCTGCTGGCGTACGGGCCGATGGTCCGCACCTGCCTGTCGGCCGCCGAGGCGGTCGAGGGGGAGCGGTCGGTCGAGGTGATCGACCTGCGCACGCTCTCGCCGCTGGACATGGGCCCGGTCGTCGAGTCCGTACGCCGCACCGGCCGCGCCGTCGTCACCCACGAGGCGCAGGTCAACCTCGGCATGGGCGCCGAGCTGGCCGCCCGGATCACCGAGCAGTGCTTCTACTCCCTCGAGGCGCCGGTGCTGCGTGTGGGCGGCTTCGACACGCCGTACCCGGCCAGCCGGATCGAGGAGGAGTGGCTGCCCGACCTGGACCGCGTCCTCGACGCCGTCGACCGCACCTTCGACTTCTGAGGAACCCCGGATGCCTGAGTTCAAGCTCCCCGACGTCGGTGAGGGCCTCACCGAGGCCGAGATCGTCGCCTGGCACGTCAAGGAGGGCGACACGATCGCCGTCAACGACGTGATCGTCGACATCGAGACCGCGAAGTCGGTCGTCGAGCTCCCCAGCCCGTTCGCGGGCGTCGTCGGCGCGATCCTCGTCGCCGAGGGGGAGACCGTCGAGGTCGGCACCCCGATCATCCGGGTCGGGGAGGCCGGTGCCGAGGCGGCGTCCGAGCCGGTCGAGCCTGCCGAGACCATCGACCTCTCCAACCCGGCCGCCAGCGGCGGCGGCGAGGGCGAGAGCCTCGTCGGCCGCAACAAGGCCGACCGGGGTCCGGTACGCCGGGCCCGCCACGGGTCCGCGTCTCCCGCCAGCCCGGCGGGCGAGGCGACCCAGCTCCAGGTCCAGGGGGCGTTCTCGCCTGGTGGTGCCCAGTCGGGCGAGGTCGCCCCCTCTGTCGAGGAGGCGCCGGTGCCCGCTGCGCCGGCGTCTGTGTCGGCGCCCTCCGACGTTCGGGTCCTCGCCAAGCCGCCGGTGCGCAAGCTGGCCCGCGACCTCGGTGTCGACCTGGCGAGCGTCACCGCGACCGGCCCGAACGGATCGGTGTCGCGCGAGGACGTCGAGGGCGCGGCGTCGGGCGCCGAGCCGGTGAGTGCTCCCGCGCCGGTCGCGCGTGGCGAGCGCGAGACGCGCGAGCCGATCAAGGGCGTCCGCAAGATGATGGGCGCCTCGATGGTGGAGTCCGCCTTCACAGCCCCCCACGTCACCGAGTGGGTGAGCGTCGACGTGACGCCGACGATGGAGCTGGTCGACCGCTTCCGCAAGCACCCGCGGATGCGCGACCTGCGGCTCTCCCCGCTGCTGGTGCTGGCCCGCGCGGTGTGCCTGGCGGTGCGTCGTACGCCCGAGATCAACTCGTGGTGGGACGAGGCGGCCCAGGAGGTCGTGCTCAAGCACTACGTCAACCTCGGCATCGCCGCGGCGACCCCGCGCGGCCTCGTCGTACCCAACGTCAAGGACGCAGACTCCCTCGACCTGCCCGACCTGGCCCGCGCGCTCAACGAGCTCACCGACACCGCCCGGGCGGGCAAGACCCAGCCCGCCGAGATGTCGGGCGGCACCTTCACGATCACCAACGTCGGCCCGTTCGGCGTCGACGGCGGCACCCCGATCATCAACCCGGGCGAGTCCGCGATCCTCTGCTTCGGCGCCGCGAAGCGGCAGCCGTGGGTGGTCACCGGCCCGGACGGCGCGGAGAGCCTGGAGATCCGCGACGTGTGCACGCTCTCGCTGTCCTTCGACCACCGTCACATCGACGGGGAGAAGGGCTCGCGCTTCCTCGCCGACGTCGCCGGGGTGATGAGCGACCCGGGGACCGCGCTGCTGTTCTGACGGGGCCCGCGGCTACCGCCCCGCCAGTGCGCGCAGGTTCTCGGCGGTGATCGCGAAGTGGGTGCGCGCCACCTCGGCCGCACGGTCGGCGTCGCCGGCGACGACGGCCTCGACCAGGTCGCGGTGCTCGCCGCGGGAGCGGTCGGTGAGCCGGCCGAGGTAGGGCTCGACCGGCAGGCCCTGGTTGGCCTGCGCCAGCAGCTGGCGGCTGTACGTCGCCAGTCGTCCCGCGCGCGCCGCCGTGTCGACGGCGGCGTGCAGGGCCGCGGAGGCGCGGCGTACGTCGGCCGGCTCCTCGGCCGCCTCGTTCGCGGCCAGCGCCTCGCGCAGGGCCGCGACGTCGTCGTCGGTACGACGCTCCGCCGCGGTCCGCGCCACGAGCGACTCCACCAGGCAGCGGGTGTCGAGCAGGTCCTCGACCTCGTCCCAGCGGGAGGCGAGCGTGCGGCGCACCGCCTCCTCGGACCCCTCGGCCCAGCTGGCCTGCACGACGTGCCCGCCGTTGCGCCCGCGCACCACCTCGAGTGCACCGATCCCTCGCAGGTGCGCGACCGCCGAGCGGACCGTCGGCCGGCTGACCCCGAGCATCCGCGCCAGCTCGCGCTCGGCCGGCAGCCGCTCGCCCACGGACACCTCTCCCGACGCGATCGTGGTGAGCAGCCGGTCGACCACCTCGTCGACTGCGGTCCGGACGGTGACCGGAGCGATCTCGGGCGGCATGGCGCCATGCTCTCAGGCGGCATCACGATCACGTAAAGGGTCTGGACATCTGACCATTTCTGGACCACAGTGCAGGGGTGACCCGCAGCACACGCATCGTCGACGTGCGGACCCACCCTGTCCGGGTGCCGCTGCGCGAGCCGTTCGTCACCGCGGTCCGTCGGGCCACCGAGGTCGAGGCGGTGCTCGTCGAGGTGGTCGACGCCGATGGCGTCTCCGGCTGGGGCGAGGGCACCGAGTCGTGGCGGGTGACCGGGGACAGCCTGGTCGGCATCACCGCCGCCGTGACGGGTCCGCTGAGCGCCGTCGTCCTCGGCCGCGACCCGGACGACCTGACCACCCTGCGCCGCGAGGTCGCCGCCGCGGTCGTCGGAAACACCGCCGCCAAGTCGGCCGTCGACGTCGCCCTTCACGACCTCGCCGCTCGCCGCCTGGGCGTGCCGCTGACCCGGCTGCTGGGTGGGACCTCCCGCTCGGTCGCCACCGACGTCACCCTCTCCGTCGACACCCCGGACGCGATGGCCGACGCCGCGGTGAAGCGGGTGGCCGAAGGATTCCCGGCGCTGAAGCTCAAGGTCGGAGGAGGAGGCGACGACCTGGCCCGCGTCCGCGCGGTGCGCGAGGCGGTCGGCGCGGATGTCGACGTACGCCTCGATGCGAACCAGGCCTGGACGCCCAAGCAGGCGGTGCGCACGATCCGCGCGATCGAGGACGCCGGTCTCGGGGTCGCGCTCGTCGAGCAGCCGGTCGCCGCCCAGGACCTCGACGGTCTGGCCCGCGTGACGGCGGCCGTCGCCACACCGGTCATGGCCGACGAGTCGGTCCGCACCGCCGCCGACGTGCTGGAGGTGGCCCGCCGTGGCGCGGCCGACCTCGTCAACCTCAAGCTCACCAAGTGCGGCGGCCTGGGCCCCGCCCGCGACTTCCTCGCCGTCGCCGACGCCGCCGGTCTCGGCGTCGTCGTCGGCGCGATGATGGAGACCCACCTGGCCATCGGTGCTGCCGCCGCCCTGGTCGCCGCCTCGCCCGCCGTCCTGCCGGTCACCGACCTCGACTCCGCGTGGTGGCTCACGCACTCGCCCCTCGACGCAGGCGCCCGGTACGTCGGCGCGTCCGTGGAGCTCCCCGACCAGCCCGGGCTCGGCGTCCGCCGTGCTCGCGGACCCCACTGAGGAGGAACACCGATGAGAACCCCTGCCCGACTCGCCGCGGCCGTCATCACGGCCGCCTTCGGCGCCAGCGTGCTCGCCACCCCCGCCCAGGCCGACGGGCCCGGTGGTGGCCGGCCCGGCGACGGGCACAGTGACGACACCGCCGTCGTCGACGTGTCGGTGGCCACCGTGTGGACCTCGCCGGACAGCCCGCGCCCGGTCGACGCGCCCGCGCTCGGCGACCCGGCGCACCCCACCCGGTGGGCGAACGCGATGACGCTCGCGCAGAAGCTCGACCTGTCGGAGAGCAACGTGACCCAGACCCAGGCGCTGTACGGCACCGAGGTCCACGTCCTGCAGCGGCAGGGTGACTGGACCGAGGTGGCGGTGCCCGGGCAGCCGACGCCGAAGAACGACCTCGGCTACCCCGGCTGGATCCCGACGACCCAGCTCACCACCGACCGGGCGTACGAGGCGGTCGCCGACCGGCGTCCCTTCGCCTTGGTCGACGAGGGCAACACGACGCTGTTCCGCGACCCGGCGCTGCGCCACCGGCTGCTGCGGGTCAGCACCAACACCCGGCTCCCGGTGCTCGCGCAGGCGCACGGCCGGGTCCTGGTCGCGACGCCGGGCGACGGCCCGGCCTGGCTCGCGGCGAGCGCCGTCGGCGTCTACCGGAGCGACGCGCAGATCCCCAAGGCCACCGGCGCGGAGCTGGTGCGCTGGGGCAAACAGTTCCTCGGCCGGCCGTACGTCTGGGCGGGCCGCTCCGGCTTCGGCTTCGACTGCTCGGGCTTCACCGGCACGATCTACCAGACCCACGGCATCACGCTCCCGCGCGACTCCGGCGCCCAGATGGACTCCCCGCTGGGGCGTACCGTCGCGGACTCCGACCTGAAGCCCGGCGACCTGCTCTTCTACGGCACGCCGGGTCACATCCACCACGTCGCGATGTACGCCGGCGACGGCCGGATGATCGAGGCCTACAGCTCCGAGGAGCCGGTGCGCGAGACCGCCGTGCGACTCGGCGGCGACTACGCCGGCGCCAAGCGCTACCTCTGAGTGCCGCGATGATCGACGACGGATTCACCTACCTCGGCGTCCTGCTCGGGCTCGCCGCCGCGATCGTGCTGTTCAAGCAGCGCGTGCAGTGGAAGGCACTGGCCTACGTCCCCGGCTTCGTGCTGCTCTACATCCTCGCGGCGCTGCTGAACACGGTCGGTCTCTTCGGCGACTCCGACGCCGTCACGACCATCGGCTCCGAGGTGCGCGGGGCGCTGCTGCCGGCGATGATCCTGCTGTTCCTCCTGCGCTGCGACCTGCGCCAGATCGTCAGGCTCGGTCCCAAGCTGCTGCTCACCTACGTGGTCGCGACGCTCTCCATCGTCGTCGGGTTCGTCGTAGCGTACCTCGTCCTGCAGGCGGCGCTCGATCCCGGCGCCTACAAGGCGCTCGGCGCGCTGACCGGCTCGTGGACCGGCGGGTCGGCCAACATGGTCGCCGTCCAGGATGTCGTCGAGGCGCCGCAGACGCTCTTCGGGTACGCGCTGATCACCGACACGATCATGTACTCGGTCTGGCTGCTGGTGATGTTCGGCTCGGTCGGGATCTCCGACCGGTTCAACCGCTGGACGCGCGCGGACACGTCGTACCTCGACCGCGACCTCGAGGCCGAGGGCATCGGCGTGGACGACGGGGGCAGGCGCACCGGTTTGGTGCAGCTGATGACCCTGGTGGGCTTCAGCCTGTTCGTCTCCGCGATGGCCTCGCAGGTCGGCGGCCTGCTGCCGACCTTCGGTGACGTCGTCGACCAGACCACGTGGACGATCCTGATCGTCAGCGTGCTCGGCCTGGTCGCCGCGACGACCCCGGTCGGGAAGGTCCCCGGCTCCGAGGACGTCGGCCAGGTGATGCTCTACGTCATCATCGCGATCATCGCCTCGGGCTCGGACTTCTCCTCGATCGCCCAGGCGCCGCTCTACCTCGTGTTCGGCGCCATCGTGCTGGTCGTGCACGCCGTGGTCGTGGTGGCGTACGCCAAGCTCACCCGGACCGAGCTGTTCAGCCTCGCCGTGGCCAGCACCGCCAACATCGGCGGTGTCGCCTCCGCCCCGGTCGTCGCCGGGGCGTACGACAAGCGGATGGTGCCGGTCGGCGTGCTGTTCGCGCTGATCGGCTCGTTCCTCGGCACCTTCATCGGCCTCGGGACCGTGCAGCTGTTGTCCGTGATCTAGCGTGCAGGTATGGCGCTGACCCTGTCCCGCCGGATCCACGCGGACCCGGCGCGGGAGCGGATCTGGACCGAGGCCACCGTGGTCACGGTCGTCCGTACGATCCTGTGCGTCGCCCTGGCCGGGGCGGCTGCGTACTCCCACGAGCTGTGGCTCCTGGTCGCGGCACTGGTCGTGCACTGGGTCGGGGACTCCATCGACGGCTGGTGGGCCCGGGTGCGCGACTGCGAGACCCGCACCGGCGCGACCCTCGACATCCTCTCGGATCGCTTCGACCTGGCCGCGTTCTACATCGGGCTCGCCTGGCTGCAGCCGGACCTGATGCCGGCGGTGCTGATCTACCTCGCCGAGTTCCTCGTCGTCGACTGCTTCATCTCGCTGGCCTTCCTCTTCTGGCCGATCACGAGCCCCAACTACTTCTACGTCGTCGACCGCACCATCTGGCGCTTCAACTGGTCCAAGCCCGCGAAGGCGGTCAACTCGGCGCTGTTCGGGGTCCTCCTGCTGCTGACCCGTGAACTGTGGTGGGGCGTCTGGCTCGGTGGCGCGATCGCGGTGGCGCTGCTGGCGTACAAGTGCCTGGCTACCGCGCAGCTGATGCGGCTCGGTCTGCCGATGCCGACCGCGGACCTGCCGAACGCCGACCCGGCCGACGACGGGGCCGCCGAGACCGCGGGCTCGAACCGGTGAAGCTCATCCTGACCAGCCTGCTGGTCGGGTTCGGGTCGGCGCTCCTGCCGTTCATCAACATCGAGGCCTACCTCGGCGGCATCGGGGTCGCCCAGCTCGGTGGTGACGCGGTGACGGTCACGGTCGTCTCCCTCGTCACCGCGGTCGGCCAGACCGCCGGCAAGGTGGTGCTCTACTACGCCGCCGACCGCGTCATGGCGCTGCCGTGGATGCGCAGGCGGATGTCCGGGCCGAAGTGGACGGCCGCGTACGAGCGCTGGCAGACCCGGATCGCCGAGCACCCGACCCAGACCGCGCTGCTGCTGCTGGCCTCCTCCGGCCTCGGGTTCCCCCCGCTGCTGGTGATCGCCGTCCTCGCGGGGCACCTGAGGGTCAACATCTGGCTGTTCGTCAGCACCTGCCTGGTGGGCCGCTGGCTGCGGTTCCTGGTGATCCTCGGGGCGGCGGACTGGCTGGTGGGCCTGGTATGACGACCTGGACGGTCCGCACGGTCACGGCCGCGGACACCGCCGACCTCCGCCGCGAGGTGCTCCGCGGCGGCAAGGACCACCCGCCGCTCGGCGACGACCCGGCCGATCACAGCCTGCACCTCGGAGCGTACGACGGCGAGCTCCTGGTCGGCTCCGGCAACGTCCGCCCCCTGCCCGACGGCTCCTGGCGGGTGCGCGGGATGGCCGTCGAGCCGGCGTACCGGGGGAGGGGCGTGGGCGCGGAGGTCCTCGCCGGCCTGCTCGCGCACGTCGCGGCGAGCGGCGGCGGCCCGGTCTGGTGCCACGCCCGGACCGGCGCCCGTTCGCTGTACGAGCGTGCCGGGTTCGTCGCGGTGGGCGAGCCCTGGGTCGACCCCGACATCGGGCCGCACGTCCGGATGGAGCGGCCAGCCTAGGCTGGCGCGCATGCGACGTACCGCCCTCGCCCTGGCCTCGGCCGCCTTGCTGCTTTCGGTCGCCGCCTGCGGGTCGAGCGACGGCCAGGCCGGCTCGGGCTCGAGCGCGAAGGCGGTCGACGCCGGACCGCACAACGCCGCCGACGCCACCTTCGCCCAGGAGATGGTCCCGCACCACCGGCAGGCGGTGGCGATGGTCGAGATGACGAAGGGTCACGACCTCGATCCGGAGGTGCAGCGGATCGTCGACGCCATCGGCAGCACCCAGAGCGGCGAGATCGACCAGATGGTCGGCTGGCTGAAGGGGTGGGGGGAGAAGGTCCCCGCGGAGGACTCCCCGATGCGGATGCAGGGGATGCTCTCGAGCGACGAGCTCGACCAGCTGCGCGAGACGGGGGACCCGGCCTTCCAAGGGCTCTGGCTGTCCCGGATGGTCGGTCACCACCAGGGCGCGATCCCGATGGCGCAGACCGAGATCGACGACGGTGAGAACCCGAAGGCGATCCGTCTCGCCCGCGAGATCATCGAGACGCAGAAGGCCGAGCTGGACGAGATGGCCGGATTGATCGGACAGTAGGAGCATTCGCCCCTACGCTCCCCCTGGCGGATCGAGCGTGGAGGCAATGATGATCGCGGTTCCTCGGGGTGGCCGACTGCTGCTCGCCGTCGTGCTGGCGGCCGTCCTCTGCGTGTCCGGCGCGGGGCTGCTCGCCACACCGGCCGCGGCCGCGCGCC
The DNA here is from genome assembly GCF_014644415.1 of Marmoricola endophyticus. GTDB lineage: Bacteria > Actinomycetota > Actinomycetes > Propionibacteriales > Nocardioidaceae > Marmoricola > Marmoricola endophyticus. Next base: position 2,016,608 of record NZ_BMKQ01000001.1, on the reverse strand, counting down.
GCATCGACACCCTCCAGCTCAACCAGCTCGGGGACGCCGTCCCGAAGCAGGGATCGAAGCTCTTCACCGGACGTGTCTTCCCTCGTGCCTCGGGGTACCCGGTCCTGATCGAGCGGTACGTCGGCTCCGGTCGCTGGCAGTCGGCGGGCAGGGCGGTGACGTCGTCCACGGGCGAGTACGCCGTCCGTGTCCCACTTCCGGGCTACGGCCCGACGAGCTATCGCGCCCGCATCGCTGCGAGCAGGACGACACCGGCGGCGGTGTCGATGACGCAGACGCTCACGGTGCTCCGCTCGTGCCTGGTGACCCTCGACTCGTACGGGACCCTGCTCGGTCGGGGGACCGTGCTCACCATCACCGGCACGGTCTCTCCACCGCCTCCCGGCGCACGGATCCAGCTCTGGCGCCGCTCGGACGACCGCTGGCACGTCGTCGAGGCGACCGTGCCCGTCTCGGCCGACGGCTCGTTCACGCTCTCGAGGCGCATGCAGGTGACCAGCAGCAAGGACTACGACATCCGGCTGATCCCGGGCGACGGGTACACCTACGACGCAGCCCCCGCCCCGCGGATCCACGTCGACGTGGTCGACCTCGCGCCGGTGGGCGGGGTGCGGACGACGAAGGTCCCGGTCCCGGGCCTGCTCCAGCCGTACGGCTCCTCGATCAGTGCCGATGCGCAGGTCCTCGCCTCCACCGGTGTGAACCACACCACTCAGGTCTGGGTCACCGACCGCTCGACCGGGCAGAGCACCTATCCCGTCACCGGCCTGGGCGGGGCGCTGCCCGACAAGCCGTCGGGGAGCCCGTCGCTCAGTGCGGACGGCCGCTACCTCGCCTTCTCGTCCACGGCGACCAACCTGGTGGCGGACGACACGAACAAGGCCACCGACGTGTTCGTCCTCGACCGGGCGACAGGCCGCGTCGAACGCGTGTCCCCGCTCGCGGAGGGGTCGCAGGCCGAGGGATCCTCGACGTACCCCTCGATCAGCGGCGACGGGCGCTACGTCGCCTACGCCACCAGGGCCTCGAACCTCGACCCGAGCGACACCACGCACTCGTCCGTCGTGGTCACCGACCGCACGACCGGCAGTACCCGCACGATCTTCACCGAGCGCGACTCCTGGGAGGGCTCGCAGCGAACCGTGCGCCCGGTGATCAGCGCCGACGGCAGAGTCGTCAGCTTCGCCTCCGGTGCGCCGGACGTCGTCCCGGGTGACGACGACGAAGCGATCGACGTCTTCCTCGCGGACCGGGAGACCGGGGCGATCCAGCGGGTGCCGGCCTACCTCGAGCTCGCCGGAGCCGTCGTGACGTGGTCGCTGAGCGCCGACGGCGGTGTCGTCGCGTTCGAGGCGCCGAGCTACCGGGTGCCCGGCGCAGGGGACAGCGAGGCCAGCCGCGACGTCTTCGTGTGGGACCGGTCCACGGGGTCGACCCAGCAGGTCAGCGTCCGCGCGCCGAGGACCTACGGCTACCACGGCGACTCGACGCTGCCGCAGATCAGCGCGAACGGCCGCTACGTCGTGTACCGCGCCAGCGGCATGCTGGTCCAGGGCGACAACAACGGCAAGGCCGACATCGTCGTGCACGACCGCGTCGCGGGCACGACCCGGGTGCTCTCGGTGGCCACCGGCGGCGACCAGGCCGACGCCGATGCCGACTGGCCCTTCATCAGTGCCGACGGCCGCACCGTCATCTACTACTCGGGGGCCACCAACCTCACCTCGGAGAGCGCCCCGGGCACCTTCGCCGCCCAGTGGTGAACCGCTACGGCGTCAGCGCCATCGCTCCGAGGATCCGCTCGGCCAGCCCCGAGTCGTCCCCGGAGACCTCGACGTCCAGCGCGGCAGGGTCGCGTCGACCGGCGCTGAGGAGGACGTACGTCTCGGTGTCCATGCGCAGCGTGACGTCCGGCTCGGTGTCGACGGTGGCGGCGACCCCCCGGCCGTTCTCGTCCACGGTGACGACGACGCGCTCGGGGTCGTCGGTGATCTCCAGCGCCACGACCTGGCCGGGTCGGGCCTTCGCCCGCTTCGCGACGACGAGGCCGAAGGAGCCGGTGAAGGTGGCGACCACGTGCCGGGAGGCCGCGCAGTCGAGGTTGACGGACCGGCCGACGGCGTGGCGGAGGTCCTGCTCGTGGACCCACACGTCCAGCGGCCGGTTGCCGAGCAGCACCTGCCAGGTCCAGCCCAGTGCACCGAAGCCGCCGGGTGCCGGGGACGAGAGGTCGGGCGGGTCGGCGCGCAGCGCGGAGGTCCGGCGAGCGGTCGCGTCCTCGATCTCGTCGGCCAGCGACGCGAGGCTCCGGTCGCGGCGGGCGATCACGCCCTGCTCGGTGTAGGTGCCCATCGTCCCGCGGACGTGCTCCAGGTCCTCGGGGACCTCGACGGTCTCCTCGGGCGCCCCGGCGAGGACCGCCTCGAGGTGCGCGGTGTGGGCCACGACGTCGCGAACGCTCCACCCGGCGAGGTCGGTCGGGAGGTCGCCCTGCGACTCCTCGAGGGAGCGGACGAACGACACGAGGTCTCCCACCGCCTGCTCGCCCAGGTCCAGCAGGTCGCTCAGCTGATCGCCCATGCCGGCCAACCTAGGCGATCCGGGGAGCGACTCGCTGCACGCCCAACTTGCTTAACTAAAGTGACTTGCTAGTTTAAACGCCATGACCTCTCCTCTGTCCTTCGCCTACTGGGTCCCGAACGTCTCCGGGGGCCTCGTGGTCAGCAAGATCGAGCAGCGCACCGACTGGGGCTACGACTACAACAAGCGGCTCGCGCAGACCGCGGAGCGCGTCGGCTTCGAGTACGCCCTCACCCAGGTGCGGTACATGGCCTCGTACGGCGCGGAGAACCAGCACGAGTCGACGGCGTTCTCGCTCGCGCTGCTCCTCGCGACCGAGCGGCTGAAGGTGATCACCGCGATCCACCCCGGCCTGTGGCACCCGGCGGTGCTGGCGAAGTGGATCGCCACCGCCGACCACCTCTCCGGAGGGCGGACGGCGATCAACGTGGTCTCGGGCTGGTTCAAGGGCGAGTTCACCGCGCTCGGCGAGCCGTGGCTCGAGCACGACGAGCGCTACCGGCGAAGCGAGGAGTTCATCGCCGCGGTCCGCGAGATCTGGACGCAGGAGAGCGCGACGTACGCCGGCGACTTCTACCGGATCAAGGACTTCTCGTTGAAGCCCAAGCCGCTGCAGGACCCGCACCCGACGATCTTCCAGGGCGGCAACTCCCACGCCGCGCAGGAGATGGCGGGCCGGGAGTCCGACGTCTACTTCATGAACGGCGGCAGCCCGGAGAAGATCGGCGGGCAGATCGACCGGGTCGCCGATCTCGCCGCCGACGCCGGCCGCGCCGGAGAGGTCGGCTTCGCCCTCAACGGCTTCGCCCTGGTCCGCGACACCGAGGAGGAGGCCCGCCGGGTGCTCGCCGACATCATCGACCAGGCCGACCACGAGGCCGTCGAGGGCTTCGGGGCGTCGGTCACGCAGGCGGGCAGGTCGACCGCCGACGGGTCGGGCATGTGGCAGGACTCCACGTTCGAGGACCTGGTGCAGTACAACGACGGCTTCCGTACCGGCCTGATCGGGACGCCCGAGCAGGTGGCGGAGCGGATCATGACCTACAAGCGGCTCGGTGTGACCACCCTGCTGCTCGGCTTCCTGCACTTCCAGGAGGAGCTGGAGTACTTCGGCGAGCGGGTCATCCCGCTCGTCCGCGAGCTCGAGGCGGCCGAGGCGGCCGCAGAGGTCTCGGCATGAGCGCGCCCGCGCTGGAGCGGGCGGGGCGGGTGCTGCGTACCCGCGAGGAGGCGCTCGAGACCGCGCATCGGCTCGCGGCGGTCTTCGCCGAGGGCGCCGTACGACGCGACCAGGAGCGCCGTCTCCCGCACGCCGAGGTCGACCGGCTGAAGGCGTCGGGGCTGCTCGCGATCGCCGTCCCCACGGCGTACGGCGGTCCCGGCCTGCCCCCGAGCGTCGCGGCGGAGGTCTTCGCGGTCCTCGCGTCCGCCGACCCGAACCTCGCGCAGATCCCGCACAGCCACTTCGTCTACCTCAACCTGGTCCGGGTCGCCGGCACGGAGGAGCAGTGTCGCCGCCTCTTCGGCCGGGTGCTCGACGGTGCGCTGCTGGCGAACGCCCAGTCCGAGCGGGGCGGCAAGACCCTCACCGACATCCGCACGACGCTCTCACCGGACGGGCACGGCGCGCTCGTGGTCGAGGGCACGAAGTACTACTGCACCGGCACGCTGTTCGCGGACATCGTCCCGACCCTGACCCGGTTGGACGACCCGCGGGGCGTGAGCGGTCTGCCGGAGGGCGACCACGTGGTGCTGCTCGACGCCACCAGCTCGGGGCTCGCGATCAGCGACGACTGGGACGCCGTCGGCCAGCGGACCACTGCGAGCGGCACCGTGACCCTGCAGTCCGTCCAGGTCCACCCCGACCAGGTGATCACGCGCGCGAAGGCCTTCGACGACCCCGGCGGGTACGGCGCGTACGCACAGCTGCTGCACACCGCGATCGACGTCGGCATCGCCCGCGGCGCCCTCGAGGCGGCGGCGGAGTTCGTCCGCACGAAGAGCCGCCCGTGGTTCGAGGCAGAGGTCGACGAGGCCGTCGACGACCCGTTCACCGTGCAGCGCTTCGGTGAGCTCGCGGTCGACGTGGCCGGCGCCGACGCCCTGCTCGAGCGCGCCGGCCGCGCCGTCGACGCGGTCTTCGCCGCACCCGGGCGCGACCTCGCCGCCGCCGCCTCGCTGGCGGTCGCCGCGGCGAAGGTGGTCGGGGAGCGCAGCTCGCTGTCGGTCTCGAGCGGTCTCTTCGAGGTCTCCGGCACCCGGTCGGCGGCCGGCCCGGAGGCGCTGGACCGCTACTGGCGCAATGCGCGCACCCACACCCTGCACGACCCCGTGCGCTGGAAGATCCAGCACCTCGGCCGGCACGCGCTCACCGGAGCCCTGCCGCCCTCGCACGGCACGATCTGACCCTTCCCCGACGCCCCACCAGGAGCCCGCATGTCCCGCATCCTCACCGTCTCCGGCAGCCCCAAGGAGGTCTCCCGGTCGACGATCCTGCTCGACCACGTCGCCCGGCTGCTCGCGGCCCAGGGCCACACCATCGACCAGCTCTCGCTGCGTGAGCTCTCGGCCGAGGCGCTGCTGCTCGCCGACTTCGAGCACCCCGACGTCACGGCCTCGATGGGCCGTCTCGCACAGGCCGACGCCGTCGTCATCGCGACGCCGGTCTACAAGGCGGCGTACTCCGGCCTGCTGAAGACCTGGCTCGACCTCGCCCCGCAGTTCGGGCTGGAGGGCAAGGTCGCCCTCCCGCTGGCCACCGGCGGCAGCGCCGCCCACGCGCTGGCGCTGGACTACGCGCTGCGCCCGGTGCTGACCTCCATGAACGCCCGCCACGTGGTCAACGGCTTCCTCGTCCTCGACCGCTACATCGACGCCCCGACCGCCACCGGGCCGGCGGCCATCCACGACGACGCGGCCCCCGGGCTCGGCCAGGTGGTGGACGCCTTCCTCGAGGCGCTGCACGTGGTGCGGGTGAGCGCGGCGTGACCGGGCGTCGAGGCACGATCACGGCCCACTGGTTCCTCCCGACGTACGGCGACTCCCGCGGGCTGATCGCCGGCGGTCACGGCACCGGGATGGCGGGCGACCGCGTCGGCACGCTTCCGTACCTGCGCCAGCTCGCGCAGGCGGCGGAGTACTCCGGCTTCGAGTCGATGCTGATCCCCACGGGGCTGTGGTGCGAGGACGCCTGGGTCACCGCGGCGCTCCTGACCGAGGCGACCTCGACGCTGAAGTTCCTCGTGGCGCTGCGGCCCGGGCTGATGAGCCCCACGCTCGCCGCGCAGATGGCCTCGACGCTGCAGTGGCAGTCCCAGGGGCGGCTGCTGCTCAACGTGGTCACCGGCGGCGAGGCGCACGAGCAGGCGGCGTACGGCGACGACCTGGACAAGGCCGCGCGCTACGCCCGCTGCGACGAGTTCCTCGACATCGTCACCCGGCTGTGGCGCGAGGACGGCCCGCTGACCGTGACGGGGGAGCACGAGCACGTGAGTGGCGCGAGCCTGCAGCGGCGGCCGGCCCCGGTGCCGCCGCTGTACTTCGGCGGCTCCTCGGCGGAGGCCGGCCCGGTGGCCGCGCGGCACGCCGACGTCTACCTGACCTGGGGCGAGCCGGTGCCCGCGGTGGCGGAGAAGCTGCAGTGGATCCGTGGCCTGGCCCGACGGCAGGACCGCACGCCCGAGTTCGGCATCCGCCTGCACGTCATCTCCCGCGACACCTCCGAGGAGGCCTGGGCCGAGGCCGACCGGCTGCTGCGGGGGATCGACCCCGCCGAGGTGGACCGCGTCCAGCAGAACCTCGCGCGCAGCCAGTCCGAGGGCCAGCGGCGGATGAGCGAGCTGCACGCGGGGCGTACGCGCGACGTGCGCAGCCTGGAGGTCGCCCCGAACCTGTGGGCAGGCGTCGGCCTGGTCCGCGGTGGCGCGGGCACGGCGCTGGTCGGCTCGCACGACGAGGTCGTCGACCGGATCGCGGAGTACGCCGACCTCGGCATCACCCACCTGATCCTGTCCGGCTACCCCCACCTCGAGGAGTCGCTGCGCGTCGGGGAGGAGGTGCTGCCGCGGCTGGGCGAGCGCGGCCTGTGGAACGCGCCCGACGCGGGTCGCTACACGGAGACCGGGCAGAGCGAGCCCGCGGTGCCTTTCGCCGTCGGCGCCCGCTGAGGCCGCGCATCGACTACCCTCGGACGGGTCATTGACGTGATCTGTCGCATGTGAGGTGTCGGGGATCACAGCACACGGAACGGTGATCCCTTGACGCAGCACAGTGAGCCCGGCCACGTGCGGCTCGACGACCAGCTCTGCTTCGCGCTGTACGCGGCGACGAACGCCGTGACCCGGGTCTACCGCCCGCTCCTCGCCGACCTCGGGCTGACGTACCCGCAGTACCTCGTCATGCTCGCGCTGTGGCAGGACGGCGAGGGGACGGTCGGGGAGATCGCTGCCCGCCTGCAGCTGGACTCCCACGCGGTCAGCCCGCTGGTCGGCCGCCTGGTCGCCGCAGGGCTCGTCGACCGGGTGCGTGGGTCGGACCGCCGCCAGGTCGTGGTGTCGCTGACCGAGCAGGGCCGGGACCTCGAGCAGGAGGCCGTCGCCGTCCAGACCGAGGTCGCCTGCGCGTCGGACCTGGACGCGGAGGAGCGCGCCCGGATGCGCGAGGAGCTGCTCGCACTCGCGGACCGGTTGAGCGTTCCGGGGCTCCTCGCCGTCAAGTAGGGGTTGACGCGTTCACTCACGCGTGATGTGTTGTGGGTCACACTGCCGTGGAGGCGACCGATGACCCAGACCGTGCCCGACACCCGCCGACTTGCTCCCGAGGCCGACCCGGCCACCGCCCCCGACCACGGCGGCACCGCGACGCTGTACGAGCGCCTGGGCGGTGCGTACGGCATCTGCGGGGCCGTCGACGTCCTGGTCGACCGGCTCTTCGCCAACGTCAAGGTGAACGCGAACGAGAAGGTGCACGAGCACCACGGCAACCCGGCCAACGCCGCGGGCTACAAGTTCCTGGTCTCGGCGTGGTCGATCGAGGCGGCCGGCGGCCCGAAGTGCTACATCGGGCACGACATGCAGGTGGCCCACGAGCACCTCTCGATCGACGAGGACGGCTTCAACGCGGTCTACTTCGAGATCGAGGCGACCCTGCACTACCTGGGCGTCCCCGAGCCGGAGACGGCCGAGTTCATGGCGATCATCGAGTCCTACCGCTCGATGGTGGTCCAGGCCTGAGGGTTCCGCCGGCGGGCTAGTCTCCGAGCGTGCCCACGTCCTACCGCCGCTTCGTCGCGCTGGGGGACAGCCAGACGGAGGGGACGGGCGACTGGGACGACGACGGCAACGCCGTCGGGTGGGCCGACCGGCTGGCCACGCACCTCGACGGGACGAGCAGTCCGGGACTGGCGTACGCCAACCTCGCCGTCAACGGCTGCCGGGCCGCCCACGTGCGCCGCGAGCAGCTCCCGGTCGCGCTCGACCTCGCACCCGACCTCGCCTCCGTGGTGGTCGGCATGAACGACGTGCTCCGGCACGACTACGACGAGGACTCCGTCGTCGCGGACGTCGAGGCGGTGGTGGCGGCGCTGCGTGGGGCCGGGTGCGACGTCGTGACGATGACCTTCCCGGACGTGGGCCGGATGCTTCCGGTGATGGCGTGGCTGCGCCCCCGCGAGCGGCGGCTCAACGCGCGTCTGGTCGAGGTCGCGCGGGCGTACGACGTGCCGGTGCTCGACCTGTTCCCGCTGGCCATGTGCGGCGACCCGGTGATCTGGAGCCACGACCGGATCCACGGCAGCAGCGAGGGACACCGCCGGATCGCGGACGGAATGGCCTCCCTGCTCGGGCTCCCCGGGAGCGACCCCACGTGGGCCGACCCGCCCGGCACCCGCGTCGACCCGCTGCGTGCGGTCGCGCGCGACGCCTGGTGGGTCGCGACCTTCGTCGCGCCGTTCCTCTACCGCCAGCTGCGTGGCAGAGGTCCGACCGCCGGCCACGCCGCCAAGCGGCCTGCTCTCCAGACGGTCGGCTAGCCGGTACGACGAACGGCCGGCCACCGCAGCTGCGGTGACCGGCCGTCGTACGGACGCCTGCGCCTAGAAGGAGGCCTCGTCGAGATCCATCAGCGACAGGTCGGTCGCCTCGGCGATCTGCCGCTCGGCCGTGAGCCGGGGGAGGTTGGTGCGGGCGAAGAACTGGGCCGCGGCCACCTTGCCCTCGTAGAAGGCCTTGTCCTTCTCGGACACCTCGCCGGACAGCTTCTCGAGCGCGACCTCGGCGCCGCGCAGCAGCAACCAGGCGCAGACGACGTCACCGAGCGCCATCAGCAGGCGGCTGGTGTTCAGCCCGACCTTGTAGATGTTGCGGATGTCGCCGCCCTCGGCGGACTCGTCGGCGCTCATCAGGGTGGTGATGAGGTGGCCGACCAGTGCCTGGCCGTCGTCGAGCGCGGTGGCGAGCAGCTCACGCTCGACCTTGAGCCGGCCATCAACGGCGCCGTCCGCCTCGGAGGCTCCCCTGTCTACGAACGACTGGACCTCACCGGCGATGTGGCCCAGCGCGGCGCCCTGGTCCTTGACGATCTTGCGGAAGAAGAAGTCCTGGCCCTGGATCGCGGTGGTGCCCTCGTACAGCGTGTCGATCTTGGCGTCGCGCACGTACTGCTCGATGGGGTACTCCGCGAGGAAGCCGGAGCCGCCGAAGGTCTGCAGCGACTCGGTGCCCAGCAGCACCCAGGAGCGCTCGGAGCCGTAGCCCTTGACGATCGGCAGCAGCAGGTCGTTGACCTTCATGGCCAGACGGGCCTCGTCGGTGTCGGTCTCGCCGGCGTGCTCGGCCATCGCGACCCGGTCCTGCCAGGTGGCGGTGTATAGCACCAGCGCGCGCATCGCCTCGGCGAACGACTTCTGCGTCATCAGCGAGCGGCGCACGTCCGGGTGGTGGGTGATGGTGACGCGCGGGGCGGTCTTGTCCGCCGACTTCGCCAGGTCGGCACCCTGCTTGCGCTCCTTGGCGAACTCCAGGGCGTTCAGGTAGCCGGTCGACAGGGTCGCGATGGCCTTGGTGCCGACCATCATCCGGGCGTTCTCGATGACCTGGAACATCTGCGCGATGCCGTCGTGCACCTCGCCGAGCAGCCAGCCGACGGCCGGCTCCTTCTCACCGAAGGTGACCTCGCAGGTGTTGGAGACCTTGATCCCCATCTTGTGCTCGACGTTGGTGACGTGGGCGCCGTTGCGCTCGCCGGTCGGCTCGCCGGTCTCCAGGTCGAAGTGGTGCTTGGGGACGAGGAACAGGCTCAGGCCCTTGGTGCCCGGCCCGCCCGCACCCTCGACGCCGACCGGGCGGGCCAGCACCAGGTGCATGATGTTCTCGGACAGGTCGGACTCGGCCGAGGTGATGAAGCGCTTGACGCCCTCGATGTTCCAGGTGCCGTCCGCGTTGGGGGTCGCCTTGGTACGACCGGCGCCGACGTCGGAGCCCGCGTCCGGCTCGGTGAGCACCATCGTGGTGTTCCACTCGCGGTCGACGACGTGCTGGGCGATCTGCTTGTCGCGCTCGTTGCCGTTGCGGGCGATGACGCCGGCGAACATCGGGCCGGCGCCGTACATCCACAGGGCGGGGTTCGCGCCCAGCACCAGCTCGCCCATCGCCCACTGCACGCTGGAGGGGGCGGGTGTCCCGCCCAGCTCGGCCATCGTGCCGAGGCGCCAGTACTCGGCGTCCATCCAGGCGCGGTAGCTCTTCTTGAACGACTCCGGCAGCGGTGCCTCGCCGGTGGCCGGGTCGAAGACAGGAGGGTTGCGGTCGGCGTCCTCGAACGACTCGGCGAGCTCCTCGCGAGCCATCCGGTCGACCTCGCCCAGGATCGAGCGGGCCGTCTCACCGTCGATCTCGGCGAACGGGCCCTGGCCGAGGACCTCGTCGCGGCCGAGCACCTCGAAGAGGTTGAACTCGATGTCGCGGAGGTTCGACTTGTAGTGCGTCACGGGACATGCCCTCTCTGCGGGAGAAGTGGTTACTGAGCGGTAGGAAGCCTACCTACCGACGAGTAACCCCAGCAAGGCGAGCGGCATTGCGGCAGGCCCGGGTGCCTGCGCCGATTCGGCTCCCGCGGCACGGTCCGGCCCGGGTAGGCTCGAGCGTCATGGACGACCTGCTCCCCCAGCCCCCGAGGTAGGCATGGTGACGACCGAGAGCCCGCAGCTGATGACTGAGTACGGCGCCCGCATGGGCGAGCTGGCCCGGGCCCTGCGCTCGGAGGGCTCCTCGCTGAGCACCCTGCAGCACGTGGTCACGGCGACCTCGGAGATGGTCAAGGGCTGCGACGACGTGGCGATCTCGCTGGCGCGCGACGACGGCGCGGTCGAGACCCGGGCCTCGCTGGGCAACGGCCTCGCCGAGGCGGCCGACCGGCTCCAGCAGGAGTACGGCGAGGGCCCGTGCGTGGACACGGGGTGGGACCACCCGCTGGTCCGCGCCAACGAGCTCCCGGTCGACGGCCACTGGCCCCGGTGGAGCCCCGCGGTCGCCGACGAGCTCGGGCTGCGCAGCCTGGTCTGCGTCCAGCTGTTCACCCACGAGGAGCATGAGCTGGGTGCGCTCCAGGTCTTCTCGACGCGGCCGCACGCCTTCGGCGACGAGGCGGCCGCGGAGCTGCTGGGCATCGCGGCCCACGCAGCGGTCGCGCTCGGCACGGTGATGCATCACGAGTCGATGCAGTTCGGCCTGGTCCGCCGCACGATGATCGGTCAGGCGACCGGCATCCTGATGGAGCGCTACGGGCTGGACGCCCGTCAGGGCTTCGAGGTCCTGCGACGGACGTCGCAGGAGACCGGCCGCAAGGTCTACGACCTCGCCATCGACCTGGTCAACGGCAAGACCCCCGCTGGTCTGTAGGTCACATCTCACCCCTGCGAGGGTTGCCCGCGCTATGGTAAGGACGTCGATCGGTCGCCCGTGACCGGTCACCGCGTGTCGGCGGAAACCACGTCGACGTCGCGCTTCTCCGTCGGGTGTAGACATCGTCCGACGCGGCACGACCCGCCGGATCATCCGGCACCCGAGGTGACGACATGTTCACTGATGTGCACTCCTTCTCGACGCTGCCGCTGCGCAGCAACCACCCCGTTCCCGGTCAGGACTGGCCGGGACGGCACGAAGGACTCACTGTTCGTGAGTCCGACATCCTGCTCCTGGTGGCGCACGGTCTGTGCAACCAGGACATCTCGGAGCGGCTGTTCCTCTCCATCAACTCGATCAAGTCCTACATCCGCTCGGCCTACCGCAAGATGGCCGTCGAGAGCCGCACCCAGGCGGTGCTGTGGGCGATCGAGCACGGGTTCCGTCCCGACCTGACCGTGGTCGAGGAGCACCGACCCGCAGTGTGAGGTAGGCGCACGCGGACGGTCGTACGGTGAGGGCATGCCCGTCGACCGGATGATGCCCACCGAGGAGTCCCGCGACCTGATCGAGCTCACCCGCTCGCTGGTCGACAAGGAGCTCCGCCCGAAGGTCGACGCGGCGGAGCGTTCGGCCACCTTCCCCCGCGAGGTGTTCCAAACGCTCGGCCGCGCCGGCCTGCTCGGGCTGCCCTACCCGGAGGAGGTGGGCGGCGCCGGCCAGCCGTACGAGGTCTACCTGCAGGTCCTCGAGGAGATCGCGAGCGCGTGGGCGTCGGTCGGCGTGGGCGTCTCGGTCCACGCGCTGTCCTGCTTCGGACTCTTCACCCGGGGCACGGAGGAGCAGAAGCGGCGCTGGCTGCCCGACATGCTCGGCGGCGAGCAGCTCGGCGCGTACTGCCTCTCGGAGGCCCATGCCGGGTCCGACCCCGCCGCGATGCGCGCGAAGGCGGTCCTCGAGGGCGACGAGTACGTCCTCTCCGGAGCCAAGGCCTGGACCACCCACGGCGGCGAGGCCGACTTCTACAAGGTCATGGCCCGCACCTCCGAGGACGGCGGCCGCGGCATCTCCTGCTTCCTCGTGCCGGCCGACGCCGAGGGGCTGTCCGCGTCGGCACCCGAGGACAAGATGGGCCTGACCGGCTCGACCACGGCGACGATGAACTTCGACGACGTCCGGGTGCCGGTCGAGCGCCGGCTCGGCGAGGAGGGGCAGGGCCTGCCGATCGCCCTGGCCGGCCTGGACGCCGGCCGGCTCGGTATCGCCGCCGTCGCCACCGGCGTCGCGCAGGGCGCGCTCGACGCGGCGGTGTCGTACGCCCGGGAGCGGGAGACCTTCGGCCGGCCGATCATCGAGCACCAGGGACTGGCCTTCCTGCTGGCCGACATGGAGGCGGCGGTGCAGTCGGCGCGGGCCACGTATCTCGCCGCGGCCCGGCGCCGTGACGCCGGGCTCGCCTTCGGCCAGCAGGCGTCGGTGGCGAAGCTGGTGGCGACCGACAACGCGGTCAAGGTGACCGCCGACGCCGTCCAGGTGCTCGGCGGCGCCGGCTACACCAAGGACTTCCCGGTCGAGCGCTACATGCGCGAGACGAAGGTGATGCAGATCTTCGAGGGCACCAACCAGATCCAGCGGATGGTGATCGCGCGGGGTCTGCGCTGACCGGTTGAGCGGCATACCCCCTGGGGGTATGGTCGACGGTGTGGAGACCGACACCGCCGTGACCCCTGGCTACTCCGAGCGCAAGGAGGACTACGCCCGCCGCATGCGCCGGATCGAGGGCCAGGTGCGCGGCATCGCCCGGATGGTCGAGGAGGAGAAGTACTGCATCGACGTCCTCACCCAGGTCTCCGCCGTCACCAAGGCGCTCCAGGCGGTCGCGCTCGGCCTGCTCGACGAGCACATGGCGCACTGCGTCGTCGACGCCGCCAGGGCGGGTGGCCCCGAGGCCGAGGAGAAGCTGGCCGAGGTCTCCGCGGCCGTCGGTCGCCTGGTGCGTTCCTGATCTGCAGCCTCGAGGAGGAGAAGGCATGTTCACCACGTCGTACACCGTCACCGGCATGACCTGCGAGCACTGTGTCGCATCCGTCACCGAGGAGGTCGAGGAGATCGCCGGCGTGACCGACGTCCTCGTCGACCTCGGCACCGGCGCCCTCACCGTCAGCAGCGACCGCGACCTCCCCGAGGCCGAGGTGCGCGTGGCGGTCGAGGAAGCCGGCTACGCGCTGGACTGAGCCATGAGCGACCTCCAGCTCGAGATCGGCGGGATGACCTGCGCGTCGTGCGCGAACCGCGTCCAGCGCAAGCTGGGCAAGCTGCCCGGGACGACCGCGGAGGTGAACTACGCCACCGAGAAGGCGACCGTGAGCACCGACGTCCCCGTCGAGGAGCTGATCGCCGCGGTCGAGGCGGCGGGCTACACCGCAGCCGTCCCGGCCGCGGAGCCCGACGAGGAGCGTGAGGACCCCGAGGACGTACGGCTCGGGCTGCTGCGCCAGCGGCTGGTCGTCAGCGCCGTGCTGACCCTGCCGGTGGTGCTGCTGGCGATGGTGCCGCCGCTGCAGCTCGACGGCTGGCAGTGGCTCTCGCTGACGCTGGCCGCGCCGGTGGCGGTGTGGGGTGCGCTGCCCTTCCACCGGGCCGCGTGGACGAACCTGCGCCACGGCGCGACGACGATGGACACGCTGGTCTCGGTCGGCGTCCTGGCCGCCTTCGGCTGGTCCCTGTGGGCGCTGTTCCTCGGCACCGCGGGGGCGCCGGGGATGCGGCACGGCTTCGAGCTCACCGGGAGGGCCGGCGACGGCGCGGGGAACATCTACCTCGAGGCAGCGGCCGGGGTCACGACCTTCCTCCTCGCCGGGCAGTACCTCGAGGCCCGCTCGAAGCGCACCGCCGGGGCAGCCCTGCGTACGTTGCTCTCGCTGGGGGCCAAGGACGTCGCGGTGCTGCGCGAGGGTCGCGAGGTGCGGGTTCCCGCGTCCGCGCTCGCCGTGGGCGAGGCGTTCGTCGTACGCCCCGGGGAGACGGTGGCCGCCGACGGCGTGGTCGAGGACGGCTCCTCCGCGGTGGACGCCTCGATGCTGACCGGTGAGTCCGTGCCGGCCGAGGTCGGGCCCGGTGACCCCGTCGTGGGGGCGACGGTCAACGCCGGCGGTCGGTTGGTCGTCCGGGCCACGCGGGTCGGTGCCGACACCCAGCTCTCCCGGATGGCGCGGCTGGTCGAGCAGGCGCAGAGCGGGAAGAGTGCCGCGCAGCGCCTCGCCGACCGCGTCTCGGGATGGTTCGTCCCCGCGGTGATCGCGCTCGCGGTGGCGACGCTGGCCGGGTGGGTGCTGCTCGGGGGCACCTGGACCCAGGCGTTCACCGCGGCCGTCGCGGTGCTGATCATCGCGTGCCCCTGCGCGCTGGGGCTGGCGACGCCGGTCGCGCTCATGGTCGGCACCGGCAGGGGGGCGCAGCTGGGCATCCTGATCAAGGGCCCCGAGGCGCTCGAGCAGACGCGGACGGTCGACACGGTCGTCCTCGACAAGACGGGGACGGTCACCACCGGGGTGATGAGCCTGCTCCGCGTGGTCGCGGGCCCGGGGGAGGACCGGGCCGACGTGCACCGGGTGGCCGCCGCGCTGGAGTCGGCCTCCGAGCACCCGATCGCACGGGCGGTGGCGGCTGGCGTCGCGCCCGAGGACACCGCGCGGGTCGGCGACCCGCAGGCGCTCGCCGGTCTCGGGGTGACCGGCCGGGTCGGGTCGCGCGAGGCCGTCGTCGGTCGGCCGCGGCTCCTCCGCGAGCGCGGGCTTGAGCTGCCACCGGCCCTCGAGGACGAGCTGTCCCGTGCCGAGGACACCGGCGCCACCGCCGTGCTGGTCGGGTGGGACGGGGCCGCGCGCGGCGTGCTCGTCGTGGGCGACGAGCTGAAGCCCACCTCCGCCGAGGCGGTGCGCCGGCTCCGCGCCCTGGGCCTGCGACCGATGCTCCTGACCGGCGACAACGAGCGGGCGGCCCGCGCGGTGGCCGTCGAGCTCGGCATCGACGACGTCGTGGCCGGGGTGCTTCCCGAGGACAAGGTCGAGACCGTGCGCCGGCTCCGGTCGGAGGGCCGCCGCGTGGCCTTCGTCGGCGACGGGGTGAACGACGCCGCGGCGCTGGCCACCGCCGACCTGGGCCTGGCCATGGGCACCGGCACCGATGCCGCCATCGAGGCCGGCGACCTGACGCTGGTGCGCGGCGACCTGATGGTGGCCGTGGACGCGCTGCGGCTCTCGCGTCGTACGCACGCGACCATCCGGGAGAACCTGCTCTGGGCGTTCGGCTACAACGTCGCCGCACTGCCGGTCGCGGCCGCCGGCCTGCTGAACCCGATGCTGGCCGGCCTCGCGATGGGTCTGAGCAGCGTCGCGGTCGTCCTCAACTCGCTGCGCCTGCGACGGTTCCGGCCACTCGCGTAGCGTCTGGCCTCGTGGGCGCTGGTCACGGGCACGGTCATCTCGACGAGCAGGTCGCGCCGGTGCGGGCACGCCCGTGGCCCGCGGCACTGCTGCTGGGCTTCCTCGCGGTCGTCGGCGTGGCCGCCGTGGTCGCGATGGTGGTGATGTGGCCGGGACGCCCGGACATCGACGCGAAGTACATCGCCGATGGCGCGAGACTGGTCAACGCCGAGGTCACGTCGGTGAAGGACAGCTGCGCGGGGCAGCAGACGCAGGACGGGGCGCCCGAGTGTGCCGAGCTCCGCGTCCGGCTGCTCGAGGGCAGTGAGAAGGGGACGCCGGCGACCGTGCAGGTCCCGCCCCAGGTGGCCGAGTCGGGGCTGGCCAAAGGTGACGAGGTGCAGGTGCTGCAGACGCCGGGGACACCGCCGTCGTACTCGTTCCAGAGCGTCAACCGCAACGTGCCGCTCGGGGTGCTGGCCGCGATCTTCGTGATCGTCGTGGCGCTGGTCGCGCGGCTCCGGGGGCTGCTGGCGATCGTCGGCCTCGCCTTCGGGGCGTTCGTGCTCGTGAGGTTCATGATCCCGGCGCTGCTGGAGGGCTCCTCGGGTCTGCTGGTGGCCCTGGTGGGGTCGACCGCGATCATGTTCGTGGTGCTCTACCTCGCCCACGGGCCGTCGCTGCGGACCAGCGCCGCGCTGGCCGGGACCCTGGTCGGGGTGGCGTTGACCGGCGGCATCGGGCTGGTGATGATCCGCGAGGCCCGGCTCAGCGGAGTGGCCGACGAGGGCGCGGCCTTCCTGACCACCTTCGTCCCCGACCTGGACTTCCGCGGCCTGCTGCTCTGCGCGGTCATCGTCGCCGGGCTCGGCGTGCTCAACGACGTCACCATCACCCAGGCCTCCGCGGTCTGGGAGCTGCGCGGCGTGGCGCCGCACCTGACCAGACGGGAGCTGTTCTCCCGCGGCATGCGGATCGGCCGGGACCACATCGCCTCGACGATCTACACCATCGTCTTCGCGTACGCGGGCGCGACGCTCGCGGTGCTGCTGCTGGTCTACATCTACCGTCAGCCGGCCGACGACCTGCTCTCGCTGGAGCAGTTCGCCGAGGAGGTCGCCCGGACGCTGGCCTCCGCGATCGGCCTGGTGCTCGCGGTCCCGATCACCACCGCGATCGCCGTGCTCACCGTCGGCGAGCCTGTCGACGAGGTGCCGGCCGTACGAGGCAAACACGTGTGAGCCGCTGGATCTGACAGACTCGGTGCATGCGCGTCTCTGCCAAGGCCGACTACGCACTGCGTGCGCTCATCGAGATCGCCGGGCGGGACGGGGCGAAGCCGGTCAGCGCCGAGGAGCTCGGGCGTACCCAGGACATCCCGCACGGCTTCCTCCAGGCGATCCTCGCCGACCTGCGCCGGGCGAGCATCGTGGTCAGCCAGCGCGGGCAGTCGGGGGGCTGGCGGATGGCACGTCCCGCCTCCGAGGTGTCCGTGGCCGACGTCATCCGCGCGGTGGACGGCCCGCTGGTCAGCGTCTACGGCCTCCGCCCGGAGTCGGTGGACTACTCGGGGTCCGCGGAGATCCTGCAGCTGGTGTGGATCGCGGCCCGCAGCAGCCTGCGCGACGTCTTCGAGAGCGTCTCGATCGGCGACCTGGCGCAGTCGTCGCTGCCGGAGACGGTCCGGGCGCGCACGCTGGACGAGGACGCCTGGCAGCCGCACTGACCTGCGGCGGGCCGCCCTAGCGGTGGTCGTCGAGCCTCTCGGCCAGCTTCTTCGCCCGCGTCTTGTGCTTGCGGCGCTTCTTGTCGAGGTGCTCGTTGCGCGCCTCGAGATCGGCGTTCTGCTCGCGCAGACGAGCCACCTCGACCAGTGCCTCGGCCAGCGCCGCGGAGGCGGACTCCTGGCTGCTGATCGGGCGGCGGCCGCCGTCCTCGCGGTCGGTGCGCAGGGTGCCTTGCACGTCGTACCCCTCTCGGTGACAGAAGTCGGTCCACTCGGCGGCCCGCGCTCGCAGGGAGTCGTCGAGAGCCCCCGGCAGCCTGTCGAACCCGCCGCCGGGCTGGCGGGCGAGCACCGCGCGGCTGAGCCAGTCGCGCAGCGTCGTCCGACGCTCCGCCTCGCTCAGCCGGCCCTCGAGCCCGATCACGACCTCCCGCAGCACGGTCAGCTGGCTCGGGCCCAGGTCGCTGCGCACGGCGCCCTCGGGCAGCGGCAGGTCGGCACCGAGCAGCCCGACCAGCCGCTTCCAGATCAGGTCCGGCGAGGCCTCGGCGACCACGTGGACGTTCTCCGGGAACACCAGGCGTGTCCAGCGGCCGAGGATCCCCGGGAGGTCGCCGACGCCGTCCGCCTCCTCCAGCGCACGGGCGACGTACTGGTCGGCGCGGGTGCTGGTGCCACGCTCGAGCGAGGCCTGGGCGCCGGCATACAGCTGGCTGGTGAGGTCACGCTCGACCAGCACCACGTGGTGCTCGGCGCCTCGCGTGCCGTCCATCGCCATCGCGACCTGCTCGGGCGTGGCGCCGGCGAGACCGGGGAGGCTCACGATCGTGGTGCCGCGGTGCTTCCACAGCTCGTGCACGAGGCGGGCGCTGGCGCCCTCGACGTCACGGCAGCGCAGGCCGAGGTCGTGCGCGGTCCCGCGCAGCTCGGCGGTGACGCGCTCACGCTCCGGGGCGGTGCCGGCGACGTGGACGCCGGCCTCGGCCAGTGCGGCGCGCGAGGCGTCGAGCGCGGTCCCGATCCAGGCGGCACCGACGTCGTCGGGACCGATGTGCCAGAAGATCCTGCGGCGTGCCATACGTCCAGGTTCCCGCACCGAGCCGACGAGTCGGTGAACTCCGGGTGTCGGCGGGTCGACGGGTCAGGACAGCGGTGCCAGGCCGCGCTCGTCGTGGGCCGCCACGGGCCAGGGACGACGCGCGGTCTCGAGGACCCGGCCGGCTGCGTCGGCGATCTCGTCGGCGAGGTCGGCCACCGCCCCGGCGTCGGCGCTCCAGCGTCCCAGGTCTGCGAGGAAGGCCCGGAGCCAGCCGGCCGGGTCCTGCGGCATCGTGACGTCGAAGGTCCGGTCCCCGGGCTCGCCGTCGTGCATCGTCGGGTGCCAGTGCATCCGGTCCGCGGCCCCCGGGGCCGACTCGAGCAGGTCCACCCGGACCACGGCGGGACCCAGCGCGACGGGGTCGGAGGCGTAGACCGAGCCGGTGCGGCTGCTCGTCCGCGGGCGCACCTCCAGGCGCGCCCCCCGCTCGCGCACGTCCGGCTCGCCGGCCAGCGCAGGGTCGGCGAAGTCGACGCCGGTGAGGGTGATCGCCGTCGTGCCGATGATCCAGATGCGGTCGGTGCCGGTGGCGCTCATCGCGGGCTCACCCCGCCGGGCAGAAGGCCTCGCCAGGGCCCAGCTCGGGATGGATCGGGCCGGCGGAGTCCTTCAGCGAGCCGGCGGAATCGCGACCACGTGCGACCGCGACCAGCTCGGCGAGGATCGACAGCGCGATCTCGGCCGGGCCGTCCGCGCCGATGTCCAGCCCGGCCGGGCCGTGGATGCGCTGCTGCAGGGCCTCGGGGACGTCGTTGGCGGCGAGCCAGTCGCGACGGCGCTGCTGGGTACGGCGCGACCCCATCGCGCCGACGTACGTCACCGAGCCGGTCCCCAGTGCGGCGGCCAGCACCGGCGCGTCGACACCCTCGTGGTGGCTGGTGACGACGACGGCGGACGCGGCGGGGAGCTCGGCGAGAGCCGGCTCGAGGTCGTCGACGACCCGGCACTCCCAGCCCAGGACCTCGGCCATCGGCTGCAGCGCGGCCGAGACGGGGCCGACGCCGACGACGAGGAGGAGGTCCACACGGGAGACGGTACGTCAGTCGCTGCGCGGCAGCGAGAGCCGGAAGCGTGCACCGGCGGCGCCCGGGTCGACCAGCTCCAGGTCGCCGCCGTGGGCGCGGGCCAGCCCGCGGGCGATCGGCAGGCCGAGCCCGGCGCCACCGGCGTGCCGCGCCCGGGAGGCGTCCAGCCGGACCAGCCGGTCGAAGATCCGGTGTGCGTCGGCCAGGGGGACGCCGGGGCCGTCGTCGACCACGTCGACCCCGACCCGCTCACCGTCCGCCCACGGCTCGACGAGGACCGAGGTGCCGGCGTGGTGGGCGTTGTCCAGCAGGTTGCCCAGCACCTGGGCGAGCCGGTCCGCGTCACCCCGGACCGGCAGCGACGGGCTGTCGCCCAACGTCGCCTCCGCCTCCGGGTGGCGGACGGCGTCGCGGGCCACGGCGTCGCGCGCGACCTCGTGCAGGTCCAGCGGCTCGCCGTCGACCGGCAGGCCCTGGTCGATCCGCGCCATGGTCAGCAGGTCCTCGACCAGCCGGCCCGCCCGCCGGGTCTCGCGCACCAGGCCGAGCATCGCCTCCTCCCGCTCCGCCCGCGGTGGCTCGTCGCGCAGCACCCGCTCGGCCGAGACCTGGATGCCGGCCAGCGGGGTGCGGAGCTCGTGGGCAGCGTCGGAGACGAACCCGCGCAGCCGCTCCTCCGACGCCACCGCCCGTGTCTCCGCCCCGACCACGGCGTCGAAGGCGTCGTCGAAGGCGCTCGCCGCGCGTCCGAGGTCGGTGTCGGGGGAGCGGGGGAGCAGCCGTCGCTCGCGGTCCCCGGCGGTGATCGACCGGGCGACCGCGGTCATCTGCTCCAGCGGGCGGAGCGCGCGGCGGACCACCAGGGGGACACCGACCGCGGTGGCGACCAGCACCACGGCGGCCGCGATCGCCAGGGCGAGGCGCACCTGGTCCTGGGTGCGTCGTACGTCCGCGGCGTCGGCCAGCAGCGTCACGGTGTCGCCGCCGGCCAGCCGGGTGACGAGGCTCAGCCGGTCCCCGGTCTGCACGACGTCCTTGCCGGCGGCGGGCCCGGTGAGCGGTGTCGGGGGAACCGGGGCAGGGCGGTCGGTCGGCGGCTCGACCCGGGTCGTCCCGCCGGCGAGCGGGCCCTCGGCGTACGTCTGCCCGCCCGAGGTGCGGACGACCACCGAGACCCCGTCGCCCTCCAGCCGGCGGGCCAGGTCGCGGGCGTCGACCTGGTCCACGAGCGCCGAGGCGACCGTGGCCCGGTCGGCGAGCCGCTGGCGCAGCTGACCCTCCAGCCGGTCGCCGAGCACGACGTCGGTGACGACCGCGAGCACCAGCAGCAGGACTCCGATCAGCAGCACCGCCATCACGGTGACCCGCCGCCGCAGCGACGGCGAGGGGAGCGGCGCGCTCACGGCGTCACCCGGGGTGCGCGCAGGACGTACCCGAGGCCGCGCTCGGTGTGGATGAGTCGCTCGCCGTACGCCTCGGTCTTGCGGCGCAGAGCACTGATGTGGACCTGGACGAGGTTGTCGGCGTACGCGTCGTACCCCCAGACCTGGCTGAGGATCTGCGCCGTCGAGAGCACCCGGTCGCGGTGGGACGCGAGGAACAGCAGCAGCCGGAACTCGGTCGCGGTGAGGGTGATCGGGTGGCCGTCGCGCTCGACCCGCGCGGCGCCCTCGTCGAGGGTGAGGTCGCCGATCCGCAGCACGCTGGGCACCGCGCCGAGACGCCGCAGGACCGCGCGGACGCGCGCCAGGAGCTCCTCCATCACGAACGGCTTGGCCACGTAGTCGTCGACGCCGAGGTCGAAGCCGTGCAGCCGGTCCTCGATGCCCTCGCGGGCGGTGAGCATCACGATGCCGGCGTCGCTGCGCGAGCGGACCACCTCGACGAGCGCGGGCCCGTCGCGGCCCGGCAGCATCCAGTCGAGCACGACGAGGGCGGGCCGCTCGTCCTGGAGGGCCTGCTCGAGGTCGCTGCCGTCGACGAGGCCCCTCGCGGAGAGGCCGCTGCCGGTCAGGGTCGCCACCAGGGCCTCGCGGATCACGTCGTCGTCCTCGACGACGAGGACGCGGGGAGGGGTGGGCACCTGCCCAGTCTGCCGTCGCGAGGCTGAAGGAACCCTCAAGAAGCGGGGTGGACAGCGGCTTCTTGAGGTCGCCTTCAGGTACGCGGGTCAGGTTCTGGGGCGTAGGACACCCCACTCACACGAGGAGCACAGCATGGACGACGACACCCGACCGATCCGACCGGTCGAGCAGAGCGACGGGCACACGACCGAGCTCGCCACCACCCCGCGGCCCGGACGTGGCCGGCGGCTGCTGATCGGCGGCCTGGCCGCCGGGGTGCTGGCCGGCGGAGCGGCCGCCGTGGCGGTCCCCGCGCTCGCCAGCGGCAGCGGCGACTCCGCCGCGGTCAGCAGCCAGGCGCGTACGGGAGGGTCCGGCGAGACGCCCGCTCCGGTCGCCTCGAGCGACGACGACGAGTCCGCCTCGTCCAACGCGAACGGCGGGCCGGCCTGCGGCCCGGACGGCAAGGACGCGCCGGCGCCGCCGGCGCCGCCGGCGCCGCCCGCAGCGGGCAAGGACGACAAGGCGGCTCCGAAGCCGCCCGCGCCGGGGAAGGACGCGCCGAAGCCGCCAGCACCCGGGAAGGACGCGAAGGCCGCCCCGACGCCGCCGACGCCGCCGGCTGCGGGCAAGGACGGCAAGCCCGCGCCGACGCCGCCGACGCAGCGTCAGCCCAGCGAGTCGTGAGCCGGACCGGCGTACGCCTCGCGCGACTCAGCGGGCGTACGCCGGCAGCTCCGGCTCGGCGGGCACGTGCTTCGCGGTGAGCACCTGGTCGACGGCCAGCCCGGCGACCCGCGGGAAGTTCCTCGCGAACGACACCGCGGTGACCCCCGGGAGGAACGGCTGCGCGCACACGCTGCGCGGCACCCGCGAGGCCTGGGCGGGCCCGGCGTGACCGAGCGCGTCCTGGACCAGCGCGTAGCCGACGGCGTCACTGGTGCCCATCGTGAGGTGGTCGGCGACGTGGACCGGGCAGATCGACTGCACGAGGGTGTTCGACCTGGCCCCCGCTCCGGTGGTGAGCGCACTGCTCGGCGCGGGGCCGAGGTTGGGGACGACGATCTCGTCGGTCGCGGTGTACATCTGCGTGTACGAGATGCCGGCGTAGGTCTCCTGCTCGGCGTTGAGCGCCTTCAGGAAGCGCGACCCGGTCTGCTGCTGCCAGAAGGCGGGGGCGCAGCCACCGACGGCGCAGACGGCGTACGCGTCGAGCGTGCCGTGGTTGGAGGGGTCGATCCCGACCATGTCGTCGACCATCGCGCGGGTGTCGGGGAAGTACTTCAGCGACCAGCGCGGCACCATCCCGCCCTGGCTGAAGCCCACGACGGAGACCTTCCGGCCCGCCTTCGCGTGCAGGGTGCGGATGCCGTTGGTGACGTACTCGGCGGCGACGGCGATGTCGCCCATGCCGAACGCCGGCAGACGTACGGCGCACCACGCCCGGCCCTGCGCGGTGAACGCGGGCTCGTAGTTCCAGTCGAAGTTCGCCTCGGGGCTCTGCGTCGTCCCCGGGACCAGCAGCACGGGGGCCGGCCCCTTCGTCGGGTCGCCGACGCAGTGCAGCGAGGCCGCGAGGTCACCGGCCGGGACGGAGTACGCGGGACCGCTCGCCGCCTGCGCGGGTGCGGTGGTGAGGCCGAGAGCGACGCACAGTGCCGCGACGGCGCCGGCGAGTACACGAGACGGGCGCATGGACCGACTTTCCACGAAGGGACGTTGTTGCCGGGCTCAACGATCGGGTGTGGCTGTGGTCACGTCAACGGGTGCGGTCGGTGACCCAGTCGACGTACGGTCGCAGCGCCTTCCAGTCGGCCCGCACCCGCTCCAGCAGCTCACCGGTGTGGATGACGGGCTCGAACCCGTAGCTGCGCGAGAGGCTCAGCGAGCGGTGGCGCAGCAGGTCGATGCGCGGGTGGTCGGCGGCGTACCCGCGCGGTGACGTCTTGAGCCGGTCGCCGGCCCGCTCGAAGCCGGCGCGCTCGAGCCTGCGGACGATGCGCAGCACCTGGGGGCCGGTGCGGTCGTCGTCCATCGCAGCGCGGATCCGGGCCAGTGCGTCGGCCTCGGCGTGGTAGAAACCGCCGGCCACGCGGACCCCCGGTGCGCCGATCTCGACGTACCAGCCGGTGGCCGGGCCCGCCGCGACGAACGCGCCCTGGTGGGTCTTGTACGGCGTCTTGTCCTTCGCGAAGCGCACGTCGCGGTAGGGCCGGAAGATCTTCGCCGGGCCGAACTCCTTCTCGAGCGCGGCGGTCAGCGCCTCCATCGGCGCGCGCACGGCCTCGTCGTACGTCTGCTTGTGCGCGGTCCAGAACGACTTGGTGTTGTCGATCTCGAGGTCGTCGTAGAAGTCCAGCGCCGCGACCGGGAAGCCCTCGAAGCTCATGAGCGTCCCGCCTGCTGGCGCAGGCCGGCGAGGATCAGGTCCAGGCCCGCCTCGAACTGGTCGGCGTCGTCGTGGCCGACGAACTCCCCGGACACGTGGTGCAGGAACGGGTAGTCCGCCCGGTCCAGCGCGCGCCACGCCTCGGCGGTCCGCTCGAGGTAGCTGTCCCGGTCGACCGCGCCGTCGAGCATCTCCTGCGAGGGTCGCTGGCCGAGGTCGGCGGCGGTGCCGATCACGAAGCCGAAGACCGCGGAGACGGCGTGGAAGCTCTGGCGCGGGGTGAGCTCCAGCCGCATGACGTGCTCGCCGACCAGCTCGTAGAGGCGCAGGGCGTGGGGCTGGACGGTCGTGTTGCGCAGGAAGTAGCCGGCCAGCCACTGCCGCTGCTCGACGGTGGCGAAGAGCATCAGCGCGCTGGCCCGGATGTCGGCGAGGGGGTCCGCGGTGCTCGGCTGCTCCTCGACGGCGTGCAGCAGTGGTGCGAGCACGTGGTCCGCGGCCCGCTCGAGCAGCTCGTCCTTCCCGGTGACGTACCAGTAGATGCTGCCGACGCCACCGCCCAGCCGCGCGGCCAGCGCGCGGAAGGTCAGGGCCTGCTCGCCGGCCTCGTCGAGGAGGGCGACGGCACCGTCGAGCACGGTCTCCAGGGAGTGGGAGGCGCGGCGTCGGGGTCCGGCGGAGGAACGAGGCACGCGGCCATCTTGCCATGCACCGAACAATGTTCTAGTCTTCGAACGTCGTTCGAGAAACGAACGATGTTCGAATTCTCAGGAGGTGTTCCCCATGAGCTCCACCACCACGACTTCTTCCCGCGGATCGGCCTCGCCCCGGACGACGTACCCGTCGCTGCGTGCCGCCTGGATCCCGATGCTCGCCCTGTGCCTGGCCTTCTTCGTCGAGATGGTCGACAACACCCTGCTCACCATCGCGCTGCCGACGATCGGCCGTGATCTGGGCAGTGGCACGACCGCGCTGCAGTGGGTCACCGGCGCGTACTCCCTGACCTTCGGCGGGCTGCTGCTGACCGCCGGCTCCGCCGCCGACCGGCTCGGCCGCCGACGCGTGCTGATGGTCGGTCTGGCGGCCTTCGGGCTGATCAGCCTGCTCGTCGCCCTCGTCGAGTCGGCCGGTGAGCTGATCGCGCTGCGGGCCGCGCTCGGCGTCGCCGCAGCCGCGATGGCGCCGATCACCAACTCGCTGGTCTTCCGGCTCTTCGAGGGCGCCGAGCTGCGCCGCAAGGCGATGACGGTGATGATCATCGTCGGGATGAGCGGCTTCATCCTCGGCCCGCTGCTCGGCGGTACCGCACTCGCGCACGTCCGCTGGGAGTGGCTGCTGCTCGTCAACGCACCGATCGCCCTGATCGCGTACGTCGGGGTCCGGCTCGGCGTCCCGGCCGACCGCCCCGAGGACCTCACCACCGACCGGCTCGACCTCCCCGGCGCGGCCCTGTCCATCGCCACCATCGGCCTGGGCTGCTGGACGCTGACCAGCGGTGTCGAGAACGGCTGGCTCTCGGTCGCGACGGTCGGGTCGGTGCTCGGCGCCGTCCTCGCACTCGCTGCCTTCGTGTGGCACGAGCGGCGCACCCCCGAGCCGATGCTCGACCTCGCCGTCTTCCGCGGCAGCACCGTCCGCGGCGCCGCGATCGCGCAGATCGGCACCTCGATCGCGATGGCGGGGGTGATGTTCGGCCTGATCCTGCACTTCCAGTACGCCTACGGCTGGAGTCCCGTCCGCGCCGGCCTGGCCAACCTCCCGCTGATCATCACGATGATCCTGGCGACCCCGCTCTCGGAGACCCTGGTGACCCGGTGGGGTCACCGCGTCGCGTGCCTCGTCGGTGCCGGCTTCCTGGCCGGGTCGCTGGCCGGCATGGCGTGGGGTGTCGAGCACGGCTACGTCGCGATCGCGGTCTTCATGGTCACCTTCACCATCGGGCTGCGCACCGTGATGACCACCTGTGCGATCGCCCTGGTCGACGCGATGCCGGAGAACCGCACCTCGCTCGCCGCCTCGCTCAACGACGCGGCGCAGGAGGTAGGCACCAGCGTCGGCACCGCGGTCGTCGGCACGCTGATCGCTGGGTTGGTGACCGCCAGCCTGCCCGCCGGCGTGTGGAGCGACGCGCTGGTCTCGTCGTTCTTCTCCGGCGAGCGGATCACGTACGCCGCGCTGGCTGTCGTCGTCGGCCTCGTGGCGGGCTTCGGCGCGCTGACGCTGAGCGACTCGCGATCGACCGAGGAGCACGAGGCGGAGCCCGAGCCGGCGACGGTGTGAGTGGAGCGGATGACGAGATTCGAACTCGCGACATCGACCTTGGGAAGGTCGCGCTCTACCAGCTGAGCTACATCCGCGCGTGCCCTCGCGGGCAACGGGTGCGAGCGTACCCGACGTCGCGGGTAGGTTGTGCGCCGTGCTGCTCTCCGACCGTGACATCCTGGCCGAGGCCGACTCGGGGCGGGTCGTGCTCGACCCGTGGGACCCGGGCATGGTGCAGCCCTCCAGCGTCGACGTACGCCTGGACCGGTTCTTCCGCGTCTTCGACAACCACCGCTTCGCCTTCATCGACCCGGCCGAGGAGCAGGAGGAGCTGACCCGGAAGGTCGAACCCGAGGGGCAGGAGCCGTTCATCCTGCACCCGGGCGAGTTCGTGCTGGGCTCGACGTACGAGGTGGTCACCCTGCCCGACGACGTCGCCGCCCGCCTCGAGGGCAAGTCCTCGCTCGGTCGGCTCGGGCTGCTGACCCACTCGACCGCCGGCTTCATCGACCCCGGGTTCTCCGGGCACGTGACCCTCGAGCTGGCCAACGTCGCCAACCTGCCGATCAAGCTGTGGCCGGGGATGAAGATCGGCCAGCTCTGCTTCTTCCGGCTCTCCTCCGCGGCGGAGCACCCGTACGGCTCCCAGCGGTACGGCTCGCGCTACCAGGGGCAGCGCGGTCCCACCGCGAGCCGGTCCTTCGCGAACTTCCACCGCACGCGGATCCAGTAGGTCGCTGGCGCCGGGTGAGGGCGACCCGGTTGTAGGGCTGTCGTGCGGCGCCGAGCCTGCGCTCCTGACCGCCGCGCGCGACTAGCGCGCCACCGCGACCGTGGCGATCGCCCGACGACGTGGCGTGGGAGGGGCGCGCCGCCGACGACACCGCGCCGCCTCGTAGCAAGTGGACCTGGGTCGGCGAACCGGTGCCGTTCGTCCCTCCCGTCCCGCTCGGGCTGCATGCTCAGCCCGCGTCCCGCACCCGGTGGTGCCGGTTGCCGCGGAGGTCGAGACCAAACCGGCGACAACCACCACCGGTGGTCGAGCCTGACTGAGCCCTAGCGAAGGAGGACGTCGAGACCCCCGCACCCGGAAAAGGACTCCGAACCGCCGACTCTTGCTCCTCGAACACATGTTCGATACCATGATGTCCGTGACCACCTCTTCCACCGCTCCAGCGCCCACAGCGGCGTTGAGTGCGACGGGCCTGCTCGACCAGGTCCGAGCCTCGCGGGCGGCCAGGGACGCCGAGGAGGTGCGGATCATCGAGCTCGCGCTGGAGTGGGCGCACCGGCACGTGATCGCCCCGGCCGAGCCCGAGCCGCGGCAGGTGTCGCACCTGGAGAGGCAGCCCTCAGGGCAGGGGTCCGAGAGCGCGATCGACACCTTCGAGCGTCTGGGGCTGCCCGAGATCGTCTGGCACGCCGGCGCCTCGTTCGCCACCGCGCTCGGGTTGTCCACCGGCGCGGGGGACACGCTGCTGCGCGACGCGCTGGTCCTGTCGCTGCGGCTGCCGCTGGTCTGGGACCGCGTCCTGGCCGGACAGGTCCCGGTGTGGCGGGCACGGCGGGTCGCCACCGCCGCGGTCGGTGCGCCCCGTGACGTGTGCACCTACCTCGACCAGAAGACCGCCCCCGTCGCGGAGAAGATCGGCCTCGCCGGACTGGACAAGCTCATCGACGCAGCCATGCTCGACCTCTATCCCGAGGAACGCGAGAGCGCCCAGCTCGAGGACCTCGACAAACGGTTCGTGAAGCTCGACGAGACCAGCATCAACCACACCGGCATCGCCGAGCTCGTCGTGCGTGGCGACTGGGCCGACCTCTCCGCGTTCGACGCCACCTGCTCCGACATCGCCCGGCTCCTCGGCCGCGCCGGGGAGGACGGGCGGTACGAGACCTTCGAGGCACGCCGGTCCATAGCCCTCGGGGTCCTCGCCGACCCTGCACGAGCCGCCGCCATGCTCGCCGACGCAGAAGCCACCGGCATCGCTTCACAGCGCACACGTGTCTTCGGGCTCATCGCCCACCTGACCGAGACCAACCTGCTCAACATGAACCCCGCCGCCTCCGACGACCAGCAGCGGGCCTGGCTGATCGACGTCCTGCACCGCTGGGTCGGCCGCTCCGACCTCAAGGTCCACGTCCAAGGCATCGTCCACTGCGGCGGATGCGCCGACTGCGACCACGACACCACCAACACCCGCACGATCCGACCCGGCCAGCACGCGACCCACGTCGACCTCGACCGCTACGCACCCAGCAGCGATGACCGAGCCGTGGTCTGGGCCCGCGACCCCGTCTGCATCTTCCCCTGGTGCGACCGGCCGGCCCGACGATGCGATCTCGACCACCGCGAGGCGTTCGACCACGACCACCCCGCGGACGGCGGACCCACCTGCCCCTGCAACCTCGCGCCCCTGTGCCGGCGACACCACCGCCTCAAGACCCACGCCGGCTGGACCTGCACCACCATCGAACCCGGCGTACACCTCTGGACCGACCGCTACGGCCAGAGCTACCTCCACACCCGAGGCGGCACCATCGACCTCAATTCGTCGTAGTCTGCGCGGGGTGGATCGGCGCTGGGTCGGCATCGTGGTGGTGCTGCTGCTCGCGCCGGTGACGGCCGAGCTGCTCCAGGCGTACCTGCGAGACCTCGGTGGCCCGCTCGGGCTGGTCTCGTTCGTGATCTTCCTGGCGCCGCTCTACGGCGGCGCCGCCCTGCTGATCCGCGAGGTCTGCGTGCGTACCGGTCGTGGTTGGCCGGGGCGGCTGCTGCTGGCGGCAGCCTTCGGCGTGGCGATGCCGACGTACGTCGACCAGTCGCTGTTCATCGCCAACCGCGCAGACATCGCAGGGTGGGGAGACCTGGTGCACGCGGCGTCGCTGGGCGGGATCGGGCTCTACCCCGCCGTCACCTGGGTGGCCGGACACATGCTGCTGAGCATCGCCGCGCCGACCGTCATCGCCGAGACCGTCACGCGACGCTCGGGCCCCTGGCTCGGCTGGATCACCGGCCCGGCCCTCCTGATCGCGATGGCGGTGGTCGTCGTCCTCCTCCACCGTGACCCCGAGGGAACCGTGTCCGCCACCCTCACGCAGCGCGTCGTGGCCGGCGTCGTCATCGCGGGCCTCGCCGGCGCGGCCTTCACTCCCTGGGGGAGACCTCTCCCTCGGACCGGCGGCGGTCGTACGCCGTGGGCCACCCTCGTCGGTGTCACGTCGTTCTTGCTGCTGATGGTCGCCGACTTCACTCCGCCCGGCTGGCTCGGGCTAGGGGTGCTGGTGCTGGTGCTCGCGGTGCTCGCCGCGTTCGTCGCTCGCGGCGTACGGACCGTCGGCTGGAGCCAGCGTCACTCGGCGGCCCTCGTGATGGGCTTCGTGCTCGAGCGCACCGTCATCGGCATCGTGTCGTTGAGCGAGACGGGAGACGCAACGCTGGCGGAGTACGCCCAGAGCGCGGTCTACCTCGTGCTGCTCCTCGCTCTCGGCGCGGCGATGCTCCGCGCGACCAGGGTCTCTGCGGCTCCGGCCTGACAACGCACGAGGCGCCGACCGTTCCGCAGAACGGCCGACGCCTCGACAGCGGTGCGACTCAGAGGTCGAACAGGGAGCTTTCCTCGCCGATCTCGACGTCGGTACGGGGGGTATGCGCCTCTCCGGACGACGCGGGCCTCGGCCTCTCCGCCTGCTCCTGCCCGCCCGACTCTGCCGGCTCGTCCGTGTCGTCGGTGGACTCGGCCTTCTCCTCGACGGTGTTGGTCGAGGTGTCCGCGTCGTCCACCTCGCGGTCGACCGTCTCGTCGGTCGTCGAGTCCCCGGCCTTGTCCTCCGGCTCCTTGCTCTCC
Source organism: Marmoricola endophyticus (assembly GCF_014644415.1). Taxonomy (GTDB): domain Bacteria; phylum Actinomycetota; class Actinomycetes; order Propionibacteriales; family Nocardioidaceae; genus Marmoricola; species Marmoricola endophyticus. The sequence continues at coordinate 1,986,295 of NZ_BMKQ01000001.1, read as the reverse complement.
GGCTCCTCGGTGGACGACCCGCCGGCCGCGCCCTTCTTGATGTCGTGCAGCGAGCGGAACGTCGGCTCGGTGCCGGCCGACGAGCCCGACCCCTCGTCGTCGTCCGACGCGCCGGACTCGGTCTCCGTGGTCGCGACCTCCGGCTCGGGCTGTGACGTCGCCTCCTGCGTCGGCTCGGACTTCGTCGCCGGGGAGCCCGAGCGGGCGATGTCGAACATCGAGCCGCCGCCGGAGTACTTCTTGCCCGACGTGGTCGCGCTGGTCTCGACAGGCTCGACCACCGTGGTCTCGGCCTGTGCCTTCTCCTCGTCGGTCTCGGTGGAGGTGTCGGCGTCGTCGGCGGTGCGGTCGACGTTCTCGTCCGTGGTGGAGTCGCCGGCAGTGTCCTCCGGCTCGTCCTCGTCGTTGCTCGTCTCCTGCGCGGCCGGTGCTGCCGTGGCGGGGGCGTCGGTCTCGGTGGCTTCGAGGTCGAACAGGGAGCCGCCGTCGGGGATCTCGGTGGCGGGGGTGGAGACGGTGCCGGAGGTGGTGGCGGGGGCTGGGGCGGTTGCCTGGGTGTCGGTGGTCTCGTCGTCCTTGCTCGCTGCGCTCGCGTCGGGCTCGACCGCCTCCGTCTTCGGCTCGGCCTCGTCCTCGGCCTCGTCCTCGGCCTCGTCCTCGGCCTCGTCGGTCTCGGTGGAGGTGTCGGCGTCGTCGGCGGTGCGGTCGACGTTCTCGTCCGTGGTGGAGTCGCCGGCAGT